>NZ_FNJJ01000012.1:17982-197852 GCF_900104265.1 Ectopseudomonas guguanensis | reverse complement strand
ATGAGCCGCATGGATGCGGCGAAAGGCTTAATGGGCCAGGGATGGCCCATGTAAGCCGGCCCCCGGAGCAGCACCGGAGCGAGGGAAGTTTCGCGTAGCGAAACCCGGATGTCGGGGTGCCCTTCTTTGGCACACCTTTCTTGGGCAAGCAAGAAAGGTGTGGCGCCCGTAAGGGGCGCAACCCAAACGCTCAGTACACGCGGTAATGGATAGTTCTAAGTCCGCAAGCGATACGCACACAAACTTGCCAGTCCGGTGTCAAGCGTATCTTCCCCGCGAGAATGCGAAGAGCCATGAAAAAAGGGGCCTTGCGGCCCCTTCGGGAAATCTGTCCGGTGCTGGCGTTGTTGTCGCCGCTTTCGTCGCCCGCCTGGTTGGGCAGTGCGGACCCGGGTGCCGGTGCGATCCGGTAGGACCGTCGGCGCCGGCTCACCTGGTTGGGCGAGGCCGGTAGGACTTGTCGTCCGGGCCGTGAAACTGAGAGAAAGCTTACGCCTGCCGCACCGAAATAAGATTGCGAAGATTGCTTTTCAATCCAACGATTGCGCAATTAATCGCTAAAGGAGCACTATTTACCGCAATGCAATAACGAGCTGTTAAAAAAAATGGACAAACTCGATCGTTACGACCTGAACATTCTTGCCGAATTGCAGCGCAATGCCGCCCTGTCCAATCAGGAGCTGGCCGAACGCATCGGCCTGTCACCCTCGCCCTGCTCACGCCGGGTCAAGCAACTGGAAGACGATGGCTACATCACCGGCCAGGTCGCCCTGCTCGACCGCAAGAAACTCGGCCTGAGCCTGACCGCCTACGTCCTGATCGGCATGGACCGGCATACGCCGGAACGCTTCGAGCATTTCCAGGACGAAATACGCAAATGCCCCGAGGTGCTGGAGTGCTGCCTGGTCACCGGGATGGACGCCGACTACCAGCTCAAGGTGGTGGTGCCGGACATGGATCATTACCAGAAGCTGCTACTGGGCACCCTGACTCGCATCGATGGCGTATCCAGCGTGCGCTCGAGCTTCGTGCTGCAGCAGATCCTGTCCAGCACCCAGTTGCCGCTGCAGCACCTGCGCGACTGAAAGTCGCAGGGAGAAACGGATCATGCCGCGGTCCAAGTCAGGGCGCGTATAATCGCCGCCCTGTTTTTCCCGTCCGAATCCCGAGGTCCCATGGAAACCGAACAATTCGAAGCCCTGATGATGTACGTGCTGGTGGGCGGGCTGATGCTGTTCATGTTCTTCATCATCTGGGACCTGGCGAAGAAGTCCAAGGCCGGCCGTCTCGGCACCGCCATCCTGTTCCTCGGCCTGGGCCTGTGCCTGTTCGCCTTCCTGGCCAAGCCGATCATCACCTACATCATCGAGACGGCGCGCGGCATCCACGGCTGAGGTAGCACCCAGCGCCCGCCACGCGTCCGACCGCTTCCGGGCCGCCTTGGTAAGGCGGCCCAGCCGTTAACCCAAGGAGTTTCACATGAGCGCCGCCAATCTGGTGATGCAGAGCTATGGACGCTGCTGCGCCAGCCCCGCCTTCTTCGACGATTTCTACCGCCACTTTCTCGCCAGTTCGCCGCTGATTCGCGAGAAGTTCGTCGATACCGACATGAGCGCGCAGAAGCAGCTGCTGCGCCAGGGCATCATGAATCTGGTGATGCATGCCCGCGGCATGCCGGACAGCAAGCTGCGCGCCCTTGGCGAATCGCACTCGCGCCAGCGCCTGGATATCCGCCCCGAACTCTACGACCTGTGGCTCGACGCGCTGCTGCTGACCATCAGCGAACACGACAAGGAGTGCGACGCGGACATACGCCAGGCCTGGCGTGAAGTGCTGAACAAAGGTATCGCCGTGATCAAATCCGGTTATTGATTCAGGTCATCCCGCCAGGGTCGACCTCTGCGACAAAACGTCCGCTGCGCGGTGACCACCGCGGCCGTCGCCGTTCTCCTCCTGCACCCGTCGTCCAGCGGCGACACGGGAACCCTGGTGCGCGCGGCGCACCCTACAGGGACACGGCGGCGTAGGGTGCGCCGTGCGCACCACTTCCGGAAATGACGCCACCCCTATGGCAATAACGCCGGCACCTCGCGCCACTGGCCGGGTTGCAGACCATCCAACGTCCAAGGGCCGATGGCCACACGCACCAGGCGCAGCGTGGGCAGGCCCACCGCGGCGGTCATGCGCCGTACCTGGCGGTTGCGCCCCTCGCGAATCACCAGCTCCAGCCAGCTGGTCGGCACGCTCTTGCGAAAACGTACCGGCGGATTTCTGTCCCACAACTGCGGCTCGCCCAATAGACGCGCCTCGGCCGGCAGGGTCGGGCCGTCATTGAGCGTCACGCCATCACGGAGCTGCTGCAGCTGCGCCTCGCTCGGCTCGCCCTCGACCTGCACCCAGTAGGTCTTCGGCAGCTTGTGCCTGGGGTCGGCGATACGCGCCTGCAGACGGCCGTCGTTGGTCAGCAGCAGCAGGCCTTCGCTGTCGCGATCGAGGCGCCCGGCCGGATAGACGCCGGGCACCTCGACGAAATCCCTGAGGGTGGCGCGGCCCTGCTCGTCGTTGAACTGGGTCAGCACGTCGAACGGCTTGTTCAGCAACAACAGGCGCGGCTGGGCGGGTGGCGCCTTGGCCACGCGACGGGGAGCGGCTGGGCGACGAGAGGCAGGGGGACGAGGACGTGGCATGCAACGGGCTTCGGCGGAACGGGGCTGCGCAGTGTAACCCACGATAAGCGGCACTGATGGTGCTTCACAGTGGCACGGCGGCAGCTAAGCTGCTGACTCAACCTGCCATCGGGAGCCAACCATGAGCAACAACGCCGAACTCGCCACCTTTACCGGCTGGGCCGCCACCGCGCCCAAGGCACCATTGGAGCCCCTGAGCTATGACCCCGGCCCGCTGGGGGCCGAGGAAGTCGAGATCGCGGTGGAATACTGCGGCATCTGCCATTCCGACCAGTCGATGATCGACAACGAGTGGGGCAACGCGCGCTACCCCTTCATCCCCGGCCATGAAGTGGTGGGCACCATCGTCCGCCTCGGCGAGCAGGCGCGCGGCCTCAAGCTGGGCCAGCGCGTCGGCATCGGCTGGTACAAGGGCAGCTGCATGCATTGCGGCTCGTGCATGGAGGGCTCGCACCAGCTGTGTCGTTCGGTCAAACCCACCATCGTCGGCAGCCACGGCGGTTTCGCCGACCGCCTGCGCTCGCACTGGGCCTGGGCCGTGCCGCTGCCCGACGGGCTCGACCCGGCACTGGTCGGCCCGCTGTTCTGCGCCGGCTCCACGGTGTTCAGCCCGCTGCTGGAATTCGACATCAAGCCCACCGACCGCGTCGGCGTGGTCGGCATCGGCGGCCTCGGCCACCTGGCGCTGCGTTTTCTCAACGCCTGGGGCTGCGAGGTGACCGCCTTCACCTCCTCGCTGAACAAGCAGGACGAAGCCAGGCGCCTGGGCGCGCACAAGGTGGTGGCCTCCACCGACAGCGCGGCGATGAAGGCGATTGCCGGCACGCTGGACTTCCTCCTGGTCACCGCCAGCGCCGATCTGGACTGGCAGGCGCTGATCGCCACCCTGCGCGGCAAGGGTCGCCTGCACTTCGTCGGCATCGTGCCCAGCGCCATACCGGTGCACGTGTTCAACCTGATCCCGCAGCAGAAGAGCCTGTCCGGCTCGCCGGTGGGCTCGCCGAGCACCATGGCGACGATGCTGGAGTTCTGCGCCCGCCACCAGATCCTGCCGCAGGTCGAGCAATTCCCCATGAGCCAGGTGAACGCGGCCATCGACCACCTGCGCAGCGGCAAGGCGCGCTACCGCGTGGTGCTCGACGCGAGCAAATGACAGCACAGGCGCGGAGCTGGCATGCTCTGCGCCCCGCTTCATCCAAGTTGCCCGCCGCCATGCCGCTGACGCTCGATACCCCCAGCCCTGCCGAACTGCCCATCCTGGTGGAAATCTGGGAGGCCGCCGTGCGCGCCACCCACCACTTCCTGCCGGAGAGCGACCTGCAGGTGATCAAACCGCTGCTGCGCGAGCATTATTTCCCGGCCGTGCAGCTGACCTGCGCGCGCGATGATGCGGGGCGGATCCTGGGTTTTCTCGGCACGACCGAGGGCATGGTGGAAATGCTCTTCGTCGACCCGGCCTGTCACGGCCAGGGCGTAGGCAAGCGGCTGATGCTTCATGCCATCGACGAACTGGGCGCCACGCGGGTCGACGTCAACGAGCAGAACCCCCAGGCCGTCGGTTTCTACCAGCACCTGGGTTTCGTGGTGACCGATCGCTCGCGCCTGGATGGCGGCGGGCGGCCCTTCCCGATTCTGCATATGGCGCTCAGCCCATAGGCCAGGCGTCGGCTATCCCTTCCAGTGCACGCTTGAGCTCGACCCGGCTGGCCGCCGCGGCGAGGCTGATGCGCACCGCATGCCCCGGATTAGCCTCCACCGCGAACACCTCGGCCGGCACCACCTCGACGCCATGCTGCCGACAGGCCTCGGCCAAACCAGCCGGCGGCGCGCCATCGAGCCACAGGTGCGGCGCCACCGCCCTGCCCTGCGGCATACGTGGCCCGAGCACCCGCGCGGCCAGGCGCCAGCGCTGCTGCAATTCCTCGATCTGCCAGGCCAGGCGCCGTTCGGCGATGCCGCTTTCGACCCATTCGCAGGCCAGCGCCAGGCTCAGCGGCGTCACGGCCCAGCGGGTAGCCTGAGCCTCGGGGTCGATACGCTCGAGCAGCTCGGGTGCGCCGGCGATAAAGCCCAGGCGCAAGCCCGGGGCCACGCTCTTGGACAAACTGCTGATCAGCAGGCAGCGTTCGGGCACCTGCACCGCGAGTGGCGCGGCGCTACCGAGCACGCCGTAGACGTCATCCTCGACGATCCACAGCTCGCGTCGGCGCGCCACCTCGGCGATGGCGGCGCGCCGCTCGGCGTCCAGGCTGGCGCCGGTGGGGTTCTGCAGGCAGGGCGTAAGCACCACCACGCGAGCACCGGTGGCACGTGCCTGGCGGTCGAGGTCATCGGGCAGGATGCCGCGCTCGTCCATCGCCACGCCATGCAGCGGCAGGCGCAACTGGCGCGCGGCGGCCTTGATCCCCGGCGCGGTGAAGCGCTCCACCAGAATCGGCTCGCCGGCCTCGCACAGCGCCAGCAGCGCTGCGGAGACGCCCTGCTGGGCGCCGGCGCAGAGCAGCAGGCCGTTCGGCGCCAGTTCCAGGCCGCGGCGGCGCAGCCAGGTGGCGCCGGCCAAGTGCGCACGCTCGACCAGCGCCGCCGAAGGATAGGCCTGCAGCCCATCCAGCTCGCCGCGTGCAGCCAGCGCAGCAAGGCTGACGGACAGGTCGCGGTTGTCCGGGTCGTGCACCGGCACATTGGTCGACAGATCGATCAGCGCGCCCTGCGCGGCCGGTTGTTTGAGGCGGAACAGGCTCGCCTCGCGGCTACCGGCCAATACATAAGTGCCGCGGCCGACCTCGCCGGAAACCAGATGGCGACGCGCCGCCTCGCGGTAGGCGAGCATCACCGTGCTCGGGTTGATACCCAGCGTCCAGGCCAGGCGCCGCTGCGGCGGCAGGCGTTCGCCGGGCTTGAGTTCACCTCGGCCGATGGCGGCAGCAATGGCCTCCACCAAGGCGAGGTAGGTGGGCAAGGAACTGCCGGTCAGGTCAGGGAGCCACATTGTTTGCCATGCAATATAAAGATTTACCCATACAATGCGCCGCACTAGCATCGGGGTCAACACCACCCGGAGTGCCCGTCATGTTCGACCTCGCCCAACTGCGCCAGAGCGCCCAACTGGTTCACCGCCATATGGCGTCCACGCCGCAGCTGAGCTGGCCGCTGCTGTGCGAGCGCACCGGCTGCGAGCTGTGGGTCAAGCACGAGAACCACGCTCCCACCGCCGCCTTCAAGGTGCGCGGCGGGCTGGTCTATATCGACGCGCTGCTGCGCCGCGAGCCGCAGGTGCGCGGGCTGGTCACCGCCACCCGCGGCAACCATGGCCAGAGCCTGGCCCTGGCCGCGCGTCAGGCCGGCCTGGCGATCCGCATCCTGGTGCCGCACGGCAACGCCCGCGAGAAGAATGCGGCGATGCGCGCCCTTGGCGCCGAGGTGATCGAACATGGCCGCGACTTCGACGAAGCGCGCGCAGAGGCCGCGCGCCTGGCCGAACGCGACGGACTGCACTGGGTGCCGTCACTGCATGAGGACCTGGTGCGCGGCGTGGCGACCTACGCCCTTGAATTGCTGGAGGCTGTACCGAACCTGCGCCGGGTGTACGTGCCCATCGGCCTCGGCTCGGGTATCTGCGGCATGATCCGCACCCGTGACCTGCTCGGCCTCGACACCGAAATCGTCGGCGTGGTCGCCAGCGGCGCCGATGCCTACGCGCAGAGTTTCGAACAAGGTTGCCTGGTACAGACCGAACGCGCCGTCACCCTGGCCGACGGCATGGCCTGTCGTCAGCCGCAGCCACTGGCGCTGGAGATGATCCGCGCCGGCGCCGCGCGCATCGTGCGCGTGACTGATGAAGAGATCCGCGCCGCCATCCGCGCCTATCACGAGGACACCCACAACCTCGCCGAAGGCGCCGGCGCCGCGGCACTGGCCGCGCTGATGCAGGAGCGCGAGCGCAACGCCGGCCAGCGCGTGGCCGTGGTGCTCAGCGGCGCCAATATCGACCGGCTGGCGCTGGCCGAGCTGCTGCGCGACGAGGCGCCAGCCGCAGCCTGAGCTAGCGGAACGGCGGCTCGTCGAAGCTGCGCAGCTTGCGCGAATGCAGCGAGTTGAGCTGGCTACGCATCAGTTCCAGCGCGGCGATGCCGATATGCAGATGCTGGGTCACCGCACGCTCGTAGAAGGCCCCGGCCGCGCCGGGCAGCTTGATCTCGCTATGCAGGGGTTTGTCCGACACGCACAGCAGCGTGCCGTAGGGCACCCGCAGGCGATAGCCCTGCGCGGCGATGGTGCCGCTCTCCATGTCCACCGCCACCGCG
The DNA here is from genome assembly GCF_900104265.1 of Ectopseudomonas guguanensis. Taxonomy (GTDB): domain Bacteria; phylum Pseudomonadota; class Gammaproteobacteria; order Pseudomonadales; family Pseudomonadaceae; genus Aquipseudomonas; species Aquipseudomonas guguanensis. The sequence continues at coordinate 190,861 of NZ_FNJJ01000012.1, read as the reverse complement.
CGCGACAGGTTGATCAGCGGCCGTTCCTGTGCCCAGCGCAGTTCCCAGTTGCGATCGTCGTAGGTGAGCACGGTGCCGGTGCGCAGGCGTTTCTTCAGCTCGTCGCCCTCTTCACCGGTAACCAGCTTGGCCGCTTCCTGCAGCGCCTGCTGCACCTCGGCCAGCGCGGGCAAAGGGATATGTGGCGGCAACACGCGATCGAGAATGCCGTCGCGACGCATATAGGCGTGGGCCAGCACGTAGTCGCCGATGGTCTGCGATTGGCGCAGGCCGCCGCAGTGGCCGATCATCAGCCAGCAATGCGGGCGCAGCACGGCCAGGTGGTCGGTGATGTTCTTGGCGTTGGACGGGCCGACCCCTATGTTGACCAGGGTAATGCCGTGACCGTCCGCGGCCTGCAGGTGGTAGGCCGGCATCTGATAGCGGTGCCAGACCACGTTCTCGATCACTGCCTGCATCTCGCCTTCGGCCATGCCGCGCTCGACCACCACATTGCCCGGCAGCACCATGCGGGTGAAGCGCGAGTCCCCCACCAGCATGTCCAGACCATGGCGAATGAACTGATCGACATAGCGGTGATAGTTGGTCAGCAGAATCCACGGCTGCACATGGCGCCAGTCGCTGCCGGTGTAGTGCTGGATGCGCTTGAGCGAGAAGTCGGTACGCGCCGCGTCGAACAGTGCCAGCGGCAGCGGGTCGATGTTCTCCCAGTCGTACAGGCCGTCGGCAGTGCCGTCGGTGGCGGCGGACAGGTCGGTGCTGGGGAACACCCGCGCCAGCTCGGCAGCGGTCACGCCGCTGCCGGCCAGCTCGTCGCCGCCGTCGACCACGTAGGGGTAGGGAATGTTCTGCTGGCTGCGGCCGACCTCGACACGCAGGGTGAAGTCATTCATCAGCGGGCGCAGCTGCTCCAGCAGGTATTTGCGGAAGGCCGCCGGCTGGGTCACGGTGATCGCATAGGTGCCGGGCACCTGCACCTTGGCGTAGGCGCGCACGGTGGTCGGCACCTCGCCCTGGCACAGGTAGGTCAGGCGCAGTTCGGGGTAGCGGAACAGGCAGTGTTCGCTGGCATCCGGGCGGATGCGCTCCTTGAGGTAGCGTTTGAGCGCATGGCTCAGGGCACCGGTGGCTTCCTGGTGCAACGCGGCAAGGCGGTCGACCGCTTCTTCGGGAGTGTGGGCAATGATGAAATCATCTGAGCAGGCTTTCACGGCGCATCTTCCTGACTGAACGTTCGCGCCTATCTTGCCTGCATACGGTGACGAAAACATAGCGCGCGACGCCCTGCCGGCCGCTAGGCTTAGGGCAATCAGCCAGCCAGAGTGTCAGCTCATGCTCCGCATCGCCGCGCCATTGCTGCTTGCCCTGATCGGCTTCGCCACTCAAGCCGGCGAACTCGACGGCCACTATCACGTGGTGCTCGACGGCCAGCCGAGCGAGCTGATCCTGCGCCAGCACGGCGCCGCAGTGGAAGGCGAGTACGTGGAGAGCAAGCACCTGCGCCTGACCGTCAAGGGCCGCTACGACGGCAAGCTGCTGCGTGCCGAGATCAGCGATCCGCGCTCGGGTCTGTTGCTGGCCAACATGAATGCCACCTACGCCAATGCCATGCTCAACACCAGCATCGCCGCACGCGATCCGCGCAACGGCCAGGTGCTCGAGCGCCAGGCCCTGTTCCAGCGCATCGCCGCCCCCGCGGCGCAAACGCCGCCGGTAGCCACGCCAGGCAGGCAGGACCCGGCACTTGTCGGTACCTGGGTACACGAGAAGATCATCGACAGCGGCGGCGCCAGTTTCGCTTCGCTCACGACCCTGCTGACCCTGCAACTGAACGCCGATGGCAGTGCCACGCAGTGGACCCGTTCGGTCGGCGGCGGCAGCGACTGGAGCTACGACAGCCCCGGCGAGGTGCAATACAGTGGCCACTGGCGCAGCCAGGACGGCTTGCTGCTGGTGCGCCTGGCAGGCGCTGCCGACTATCAGCCGGCTGCCTACTACCGTTTCAGCGACCAGGCCCTGATCACCGAAAGCAATACCGGCAAGATGATCTGGCAGCGCCGCCGTTAGCGGCGCGAGCTCAGCTGGCGCTGTGGTGCAGGCGCACGTTGAACAGCGGCCCCTGGCTGAAACGCGACAGGGCCTTGGCTGTGGCCAGCACGCCCAGGTCGACCAGCGGCTCGATCAGGATCACGCTCATGTAGGCCAGGCCGAAACTGGCCACTGCCGCCAGGTTCTCGCCAGCCAAGCCCTGACCGTAGAAGGCCCAGAACGCCACCCAGGCGACGATGCCGCCCTGATAGGCGGTCGACAGCGCCAGCGCCTGCTTGTAGGAAAGGTCCACATAGGCCGTGCCCGGCGCGACGATGCGCTTGGCCAGCAGGCTGATACCCCACAGCGGCACTAGCAGGGTGGTGACGTTCATGCCGTACTGCGGCAGGTCGAACTGGGCGAACAGCAGCCCCTGCAGCAGCAGGCCGGCAGCCAGACCGATGGCCGTGGCACCGGCGCCGAACAGCAGCAGCAGGGTCGAGCCGAGAATCAGGTGCACCTCGGAAACCCCCACCGGGTGATGCGGCAACACCTCGAAGAAGCAGAACACCAGGGCAGTGGTCAGCAGGCTGCGCAGCGCCAGGGCGAGCACCCCGCCGTTGTCGCGGATGGCATCGCGCGCCAGTTTGGCGGTCAGGCCCAGGGCCGCGACGGCCGTTGCATAGCTGAGGAAGATCTTGGCGCCTTCGACGACACCGGGTTCGATATGCATGCGAGTTCCTTGGTCGCGCCCACCGCGCGACGAGTTTGAGGATCAATGGGTTCGATGGCAGGTCTCCTGGCTCACGGCTTGGCACTTCGCCCGCCTTCCCGACCGAAGTCAGTGGCATCGAGGGCATCGTTCGCCGCTTACAGTTGCGGGGGCAGCCAGGGCATTGGCGACGCAGCGCCGCACCCTGTTCCCTTTTCATCCGCGCGCCAGAGGCGGCGGAACCATCGGCGGCAACCTTACTCCGCCGCCAGAGCAAAAGACAGCATTGGCGCTCGATCGCCGCGCGCTCAGGCCTTCGACAGCAGCCGGAGCAGGCGCTGTGCCCCTTGTGGCGCATGCCAGGTGCGGCAGCGGAAAGCATCCCCGCTGTGTCGCTGCTGGCTGAACGCAGGCTGTCCGGAAAGCGCCCGATCTGCCCGCAAATGCGCCAACTGTCACACGGCCAAGGATAAACGTAACTTTTTATTACAATGACGTCGTAGTATTTCCGTACTCGCGTCGGCGCTGGCCACGCGAGCCTGCAGGCCCATCATCCAGTCACGAGAGCGCATATGAAGAAGACCCTGATCGTTGCGTTGACCGCCCTGTTCGCAACCGGCGCCATGGCCGCCGAACAGCAACCTCACTGGACCTACGACGGCAAGGAAGGCCCCGAACACTGGGCCCAGCTGGACCCAGGCTACGAAACCTGCGCGATCGGCCACGCCCAATCGCCCATCGACATCCGCAATGCCACGCGTGCCGCCCTGCCGCGCATCGCCTTCGACTATCAGGCCAGCCCGGCCGAAGTGGTGAACAACGGCCACACCGTCCAGGTGAACCTGGCCAATGCCGGCGGCATCGAGATCGACGGCAAGCCCTATCGCCTGGTGCAGTTCCATTTCCATACGCCCAGTGAGGAACACATCGCCGGCAAGGCATTCCCGATGGTGGCGCACTTCGTCCACCAGGCCGCCGACGGCCGCCTGGCGGTGGTCGCGGTGCTGTTCAAGGAAGGCGCGCAGAACCAGGCCCTGGCTCAGGTGTTCGACGCCATGCCACCCAGGGCAGGCGACAAAGTCGAACTGGCCGACAGCTTCACGCCGCAGGCCGTGCTGCCACAGCAGCAGGGCTACTACGCCTTCGCCGGCTCACTGACCACGCCGCCGTGCAGCGAGAACGTGCAATGGCGTGTACTGAAGCAACCCGTCGAGCTATCCCACGCACAACTGCTGCAGTTCCAGCACCTGTACGCCATGAACGCACGCCCGATCCAGGCGCTTCACGACCGTCAAGTGCTGGAAAGCGACGACTGAACCCGATGCGCCGGCCGCATGGCCGGCGCATCGTTACACCAACTCGACATCCCCGCTGGAGCGGGGAACACATATCCCGCCTTTATCGCAATGATGTTCACAAGAAACGGTGGAACGCGATCAGTCCCCTCGCCCCTCCGGGGAGAGGGTTAGGGAGAGGGGAAAATGGCAGTCCCGCGGTGTTTTCGGCCCTCTCCCCTAACCCCTCTCCCATAAATGGGAGAGGGGAACGAAGCGTGTACAACCTTAAGTGAACAGCATTACACCTTTATCGCGCTTTCCCTGTGTTCGGTTCATCCCCGCTGGCGCGGGGAACACAAGGAGCTGATCACCGCACCTGACCTCGGCTACGGTTCACCCCCGCTGGCGCGGGGAACACCGCACCACTCAAGGCAGTGATCCCGTAGCGAACGGTTCATCCCCGCTCACGCGGGGAACACACTTAGCGTAACCAACTGTTCCCAAAGGGAAAAATCAGTCGCTAAAAATCCACCAACTTTTCCTTGTTAAAGATCGCCCTCGCATCAAAGCAGATGCGGCATGCTGCGCGCCACCAGAGCCTCGACGTCGACGCTGCGCGGCAGGGTGCCGTAGACGCGGCCGCGGCCTTCCAGGCGACTGGCGATGAAGGCGTCGCTGACCGCGCTGTTGCCAGCCTCCAGCAACAGCTTGGCCTGCAGCGCCACGGCCATGTCCTCGGTCAGCTGGCGGGCGCGGTACTGGATGTCGGCGGTGTCGCTGAAGTCGGCTTTCAGGCGCTGGATGTGCGCCTTCAGGCGGGCATCGCCATGGCCGTCACCCAGCTCGTTGAACAGCGCGTCGAGCACGCCGGGCTCCTTGGACAGGGCACGCAGCACGTCCAGGCACTGCACGTTGCCCGAGCCTTCCCAGATAGAGTTGACCGGCGCCTCACGATACAGACGCGGCATGATGGTTTCCTCGACGTAGCCGGCGCCGCCCATGCACTCGCTGGCCTCGTAGATCATTTCCGGTGCGCGCTTGCAGATCCAGTACTTGCCCACGGCGGTGACCAGGCGGGCGAACTTGTCTTCCTGCTCGTCATGCTGATGATCGAGCGCGCGGCCCATGCGCATGCACAGCGCCAGGGCGGCCTCGCTCTCCAGTGCCAGGTCGGCCAGCACGTTCTGCATCAGCGGCTGGTCGGCGAGCAGCTTGCCGCCCACCTGGCGATGCGCGCAGTGGTGCGCGGCCTGGGTCAGCGCCTGGCGCATCAGGCTGCTGGACCCGACCATGCAGTCGAAGCGGGTCATGGCCACCATCTCGATGATGGTGGGCACGCCGCGCCCTTCCTCGCCGAGCATCCAGGCGAAGGCGCCGCGGTATTCCACTTCGCTGGAGGCGTTGGCCCAGTTGCCCAGCTTGTTCTTCAGGCGCTGGATGTAGAACTGGTTGCGCGTGCCATCCGGGCGATGGCGCGGCAGCAGGAAGCAGCTCAAGCCCTTGTCGGTGTAGGCCAGGGTGAGGAAGGCATCGCACATCGGCGCCGAGCAGAACCACTTGTGGCCGACCAGCTCGTACGCCTGCCCCGGCCCGCCTAGGCCGATGGGATAGGCGCGGGTGGTGTTGGCGCGCACGTCGGTGCCGCCCTGTTTCTCGGTCATGGCCATGCCGATGGTGACACCGGCCTTCTGCTCCATCGGCAGGTTGCGCGGGTCGTACTGCGTGGCAAGGATCTTCGGCAGCCACTGCTCGGCCACGTTGGGCTGCAGGCGAATGGCCGGCACCGCGGCGAAGGTCATGGTCAGCGGGCAGCCGCTGGCGGACTCGGCCTGGCTGTGCAGGTAGGAAAGCCCGGCGCGAGCGACATGGGCGCCGGCGCGCGGATCGGTCCAGGGCAGCGATGGCAGGCCATGTTCGATGGCCGTGCGCATCAGCTCGTGATAGGCCGGGTGAAACTCCACCAGGTCGATGCGGTTGCCGTAACGGTCGTGGCTCTTGAACACCGGCTTGTTCTCGTTGGCGAGAAAGCCGGCCTGCATCAGGGCGCCGCCGGCCAGCGCGCCATAGGCGCTCAGACGATCATCGGCCCAGCCGCCATCGTAGCGGCGAACCCACTCCTGCAACGGCAGATCGAGGCGATAGAGATTGGCGCCATCCAGGCTCGGCACCTGGTTGAACACCTCGTGGGTTTCGGCGTGCAGGCTGGGTTTCATCGCGTGGACTCCTCGGCGCCGACGGCGCGCAGGCAGAAGGTGACGAGGCCGGCGCTGACCTGCGCCAGCGACGGACTGGGTCGACCCGCTTCGCGAGCGGCGCGGGCAGGTGGTGACAGCGGCCCGACCAGGGCCTCGGCAATAGCGCCGACCAGACAGGCCGCGACCAGGCCGATCTGCTCGAGCCGGAACTCGCCGATACGAACACCCTCGTCGAGCAGGTCGCCGAACAGTTCGGCATAGGCTTCGCGATAGAGCAGGCGCTGCTCGTCGACTTCCGGATCGACCGGCTCGGCGATCAGTGCGAAGGCCAGGCGCCGGCTGTGCCAGGCACGGGCGGCGAACTGTTGCAGGCCGCTGCGCAGGCGCTCGCTGGCGCTACCCGGCCCACGCAAGGCAGCGGCCAGGGCATCCACCTCACGCTGGCTGGCAGCGGCGAAGACTTCGGCGGCCAACTCGCCCTTGCTGCGAAAGTGGCGGTACAGGCTGCCGGTGGCGATGCCGACATCGTCGGCCAGCGCCTGCATGGTCAGGGCCGCGAAACCACCCGCGACGACCCGCTCCAGCGCGCAGGCGAGAATGCGCTGACGCTGTGCCTGGTCACGGTCGATTCGAGCTTCGGTGATACGGTAGGCCATGGTCTGAATCCTGATTCATATCCAGCAGTGAATCAGGATTCAGACCATGACTAAAGGGACGATACGGCCAAATCTGCCGGCGAATCGGGAAGGAGCGGTGCAGGTCGTCAGATCGGAGCAGCGCCGCCGGATACCTGCGGCGGACGGCACAGCACCCAGTCGTGCAGCAGCACGCGCAACTCCTCGAACTTCACCGGCTTGGCCAGGTAGTCGCTCATGCCCGCGGCCAGACAGCGCTCGCGGTCGCCGCTATGGCTGTGCGCGGTAATCGCCAGCACCGGCACCTCGGCAAAGCCCGGCAGTGCGCGGATGGCACGGCAGGTGGCGAAGCCGTCCATCACCGGCATCTGGCAGTCCAGCAGCACGGCGTCGACCCCTTCACCGCGCAGCAGGTCCAGGGCTTCGGCGCCATTGTCGGCGGTACGCACGCGGTAACCCAACTTGAGCAGCATGCCGCGCGTCACCAGTTGGTTGATCGCGTTGTCCTCGACGATCAGCACCGTGCACTGCTGCGCCTGGCGCAGTGCCGTGCCACTCGGCACGCGCTGCGGACGGGCAACGGGCACCGCTTGCTGCTCCGGCAGCGTCAGCGGCACATTGAGACGAAAGCGGCTGCCAACACCGGGCTGCGATTCGTGGCCGAGGCTGCCGCCGAGCAGATCGACCAGCTGCCGGCAGATCGCCAGGCCGATGCCCAGGCCGCCGTACTTGCGCGTCATGGAGCCGTCGAGCTGGTGGAAGCGCTGATACAGATCGCCCTCGCCATGCGCGAAGCCGATACCGGTATCGCTGACCACCACGCTCAGCGGCAGGTTGCTGCCCTGGCTGCCGGCGCGGCCGACCTGCAGCGTCACGCCGCCCTCGCTGGTGAACTTGATGGCGTTGTCCAGCAGATAGCCCAGGGCCTGCGCCAGCTTGGCGGCGTCGCCTTCGAGGATATCGGGCAGGTTGTCATCCAGCTCCAGGGCGAAGGTCAGCCCCTTGTCCTCGGCACGCGGCGCGTACTGCGCGCGCAGCCCGTCGAACAGGCCGCGCAGGCTGAACGCCTCACGCCGCGGATAGAGCTTGCCGGCCTGCAGTTCGGTCAGGGCGAGGATGTCGTTGACCATGCGCATCATGTCGCGCGCCGAGGCGGCGGCGGTCTTCTGGTACTGCTCCAGTTCGACGTCCATCTTCACCGTCTGCATCAGTTCCAGCGAGCCAATCACGCCGTTCATCGGCGTGCGCAGTTCATGGGTCACGGTGGCGAGGAATTCGTCCTTGAAGCGGTTGCTGTCGGCCAGTTCCTGGTTCAGCTCCTCGAGCTTGCGCCCGGCCTCCTGGAGGATGCGCGTGCGCTCTTCCTTCATCGCGTTGATGCGGTCGGCCAGTGCCAGCGACAGCAGGCTGACTTCCAGGGCCGAGCCGATCTGGCTGGCGTACATGGTCAGGAAGACGTTGGGCAGGTAACCCAGCACCATCAGCGTGTTGACCAGGCCGCCGACGAGAAAGGCGGTCCAGGCGAAGATGAAATAGCGCGCCACGCGCATGCCGCGCAGCCAGGCGAGGATACCGGCGGCGAAGATCACCACGGTGAACAGCAGCGCCAGGTAGGTCGCCAGGCGCAGGGCGGTGGCGTAGCTGACGCTCAGCGCCAGGATCATCACCGCGGCGCCGCAGGCCATCAGCAGCAGCAACAGGCGGTCGACCCAGCGGCTGTGCTCGGCGGTGTGCAGGAAACTGCGCGCGAACTGGCAGCCGAACAGGGCAGCCGAGCCGATCAGGAAGGGGGTGGCGGCATTGGCCCACCAGGGATTGTCGGGCCAGAAATACTCGATGCCGGCGCCGTTGACCGAGACCTGATACAGGCCGAACGAGGCGATGTAGAGGATGTAGTAGAGGTAGCTGGTGTCGCGCACGCTGAGGAAGATGAACAGGTTGTACACCAGCATCACCAGCAGCACGCCGTAGATGATGCCGAGTACGTAGATGCGCCCGGGCTGCTCTTCCAGGTAGGCGTTGGGCGCCCACAGGGTCAGCGGCGCCTGGATCGAGCCCTGGCTTTCCAGGCGCAGGTAGATGCGCTTGCTCTGCCCCGGCTCCAGGTTCAGTTCGAACAGGTAATTGTTCTGGCGGATCTGCCGCGTGTCGAATGGCAGCGCATCGCCGGTGCGTTGCGCCAGGGCGAAGCTGCCCTGCTCATCCGGGACATACAGCTCGATATGGTCGAGCGGCGGATAGGCCAGCTCGAGCAGCCAGTTGCGGTCGCCCTGGGCCTGCACGGGGCGGTATTCCAGGTCCAGGCGCAACCAGAACACCGAACGCGAGTAGCCGGCGTTGAGCACCGGCTTGTCATGCAGGCGGAAACTGCCCTGCACCGCCGGCGAGGCGACATCGTCGATGCTGGCGTCGCCGCGCACGTCCTCGAACACGTACATGCTCTGCCCCAGCGGGAGCATGCGCGTCTGTTCGTCGAAGGTAACGGCGCCCACGAGCGAGGAAAAAACGAAGCTCAGAACGAGCAGGAGCAGCCGGTACATACAACCCCACGAGCCTTGTCGGACGACATCGGGGCCCCATTACCCCCTCGATGATGTCGTCACGCATGGCAGACTTATATTCGAATCGCACTACTCTAGGGGCTGGCGTGGCGCTTTTCCAGATTCAGAAGGCAGTTTCAGCAGCGCTTGAGCCATGGCCTCGGCCAGGTACTGCAGGGAAAACACCCCGCCATAGGTCCAGGTCGAAGGCATCCCGGCGAACCGCTGCTCACGCACGAAGGGCATCGCCTGCCACAACGGCGAGGCGAACAGCTGGGCCTCCTGGGCGAAGGGCTCGATGTGCAGCACCACGCCGCGATCGATGCGCCCCAGGGCGGTGATCGGCACCTGGGTGATGCCCCAGGGGCTGGGCGCCAACTCCATGGCCGGCTGCAGACCGAGCAAGTCCAGCGCGTGCTGCGGCATGGAGTTGGGGCCGTTGATGAAGGCTGCCGTCGGCGAGGACAGGCGGATCACCGTCACCGCGGGCAAGTGCCCGCCGTAATGCGCTTGCAGCCGCTCACGCCAGCGCGCCAGCTCGGCTTCCATCGCCTGCAGGCGCTGCTCGGCCAAGGCCACGCGGCCTAGCGCACGCGCCAGGTCGAGAAAGGCGTCGCGCTGCGCCTGCAGATTGTCGTGCTGCTGGCTGAAGCCCGGGTACACCTGCACCGGCGCGATCCGCTCGAGCAACGGGCGGATGTCCTCCAGCAAGGGAGGTATGACGATCAACTCGGGCCGCAGCTCGGCCAGCAGTTCGAGATTGGGCTCCAGGCGCGAGCCGGCCGAGGGCACGCCAGCGGGCAAGGTCGGCCGTACCACCCAGGTGCGGTAGTCGCCGGCATCGGCCACGGTCAGCGGCGTCACCTCGAGCATCAGCAAATGCTCGGTGGCCTCCCAGCTCAGCGCTGCCACCCGCGGCGCGGTATCAGCCCATACCGGCGCCAGCCAGAGCAGCAGCGCGCCCAGCAGCCACTGCCTCATGCCAGCCTCCCGCGGATCAGCAGGAAAACGAAGTAACCGCCGCACAGCACCGAGGCGACGATGCCCACCGGAATCTGCAGGGGAAAGATCAGCGTGCGCCCGGCCCAGTCGGCCAGCAGCATCAGCAGCGCGCCCAGGGCGGCGGCGAGAAACAGCTGCGGCGCCACCCGACGCGCGCCGAGCATCACCGCGATATGCGGCGCCAGCAGGCCCAGGAACGCCACAGGCCCGAGCAGGCTGGTGACCAGCGCACAGAGCAGCGCCACCAGCACCAGCAGCGCCAGGCGCAGCCGCGGCACGTCGAGGCCGCGGCTGGCGGCCACGCCATCGCCGATGCCGATCAAGGTCAGCGCGCGCTGGAACAGCAGCGCCAGCGCGCCAAACAGCAGCACGCCCAGCGTCAGCCACAGCGCCTGCGCCGGCGTGGCGCGGTAGGTGGAGCCGGCCAGCCAGCCCAGTAGCGCGAACGAATCGCTGCTGCCCTTGGCCAGCACGAACTGCAAGGCGGCGTTGAGCAGCGCGCCGAGGGAAATCCCCAGTAGCGCCATCAGCGCCGGCGAATACTGGTGACGGCGGCCCAGCAGCATCAGCAGTGCCAGAACGGCGAGGCAGCCGACGAAGGCCGCCAGCGGCGCGACGGCACCGAGCAAGGCGCCGCCGAACCAGGTCAGCGCCAGCATCACCGCCAGGGTGGCGCCGGCCGACAGGCCGAGGATATCCGGGCTGGCCAGGGGGTTGCGCAGCAGGCGCTGCAGCAACAGACCGGCAATCGCCAACCCGGCGCCCGCCGAGGCGGCGGTCAGCACGCGCGGCCAGCGCAGCGACCAGACCAGCGCCGACGGCCATTGCAGACGCCAGCCCTCGACGCCGCGCGCCAGGCCCAGGGCGAGCACAAGTGCCAGCCCAGCCAGCAGCCCGAGCCACAATGCGCCGCGCCAGCCGAAGCGTTCGGCGCCGGTCGGCAAGCGCAGGCCGTGCGGGTCTTCCGCCGCCAGATGCCGACGCGCCAGCCACAGCAGCACCGGTGCGCCGATCAGCGCAGCCGCCGCGCCGCTGGGTACCAGCTGGCCGCTGAGCTGGTTGGCCAGCAGCGCCAGGGCATCGGTGGCCAGCAGCAGCAAGGCGCCGAGCAGCACGCTGTAACTCAGCTCGTCGCGTGCCGTGCGGGCGCCCAGCATTTTCGCCAGATTGGGCGTGAGCAGGCCGATGAAGCCGATCAGGCCAACCGCGGTTATCGACACCGCGCACAGCCACAGCGCCGCCAGAAACAGCACCAGCATCACCGGCCACAGCGCCAGGCCACGGGCCTGAGCGGCGTCGCCGCCCAGCTGCAGCAGGCTCAACGGCCGCGGCGCGAGGATCAGCAGCGGCACGGCCAGCAGCAGCTTGGGCCACAGCCACTGCACCCAGTGCCAGTCGATCTGCGCCAGGTCCCCCGCACCCCAGACGAACAAGCCCTGGGTGTACTGGTTGTTGATCAGCACCAGCCCGGCAGCCAGCGCACCGAGCAGCAGGTTCATGGCCATGCCGCCGAGCACCAGCGGCAGGCCGCCGATGCCGCTGCGCCCGGCGATCAGCAGCACCAGGCCGACCGCCAGCAGCGCTCCGCCGAGCGCCGCCCACTGACCGTGGCTGGCGGCGAAGGCCGGCACCAGCAGGGTGGCCAGGACCAGGCCGAGCCAGGCCCCGGACGAGGCGCCAATGGTCATGGGGGAAACCAGGCGATTCTGCGTGATCTGCTGCAACAGGCTGCCGGACAAGCCCAGCGCAGCGCCCACCAGCAAGGCCATGCTCAACCGCGGCAACGCCGACAATTGCAGTTGCAGGCGCTCGAAGCTCTGCTCCGCAGCGCCGAGCATGGCCCAGAGTTCGAACGGGTCGAGGTCGGCTGCCAGCCACAGGTGCAGCAGCGCCAGGGGCAGCAACGCCAGCAGCGTCAGGACATGGCGTGACGGCGCCGAAACTGCCGCCATGCTCAGGCCACCACGGCGATCTTGCGCGCGCTGCCGGGCTGCTCGATCAGCTGGATGTCGATGTCGTAAAGCTGGCTGAGCAGCGGCCCGCTGAGCAGCTCGTCCGGGCTGCCATCGAAGAAGATGCGCCCCTGCTTGAGGGCGATCACCCGGTCGGCATGCCGCGCGGTGAGGTTGATGTCGTGGAGGATGGCAACGATGCCGCGCCCGCTGTCGCGGTTGAGCTGGCGCAGCAGGCCCATCAGCTCGTACTGGTGCGCCAGATCCAGCGCCGAGGTCGGCTCGTCGAGCAAAAGCAGCGGCGACTGCTGCGCCAGCAGCATGGCGATCCAGGCGCGCTGGCGCTCGCCGCCGGACAGGCTGTCGGCCAGGTGCTCGGCGTAATGGACGACATCGGTCTGCGCCAGCGCCTGATCGACGGCGGCGTGGTCGTCGGCACGCCAGCGACCGAGCAGCCCGCGCCAGGGAAAACGCCCCAGACGCACCAGCTCACGCACGGTCAGGCCGGCCACATCCGGCAGATGCTGCGGCAGAAAGGCCACGCGGCGGGCGAAGTCACGCGCGGAGAAGCGCGCCAGCGGCTGCTCGTCCAGCGCCAGCGTGCCGCGCGTCGGCTGCAACTGTCGCGCCAGCAGGTTCATCAGGGTCGACTTGCCCGAGCCGTTGTGGCCGAGGATCACGGTGAAGCGATCGCCTTCGAGGTGCAGCTCGTCCAGCGCCAGCGTCACCCGCTCGCCGCGACGCACTTCGATATCACGCAGCGTCAGCATGCCGGGGTCAGCTCCCCGGACAGACGGCGGCAGATCACATCGAGCGGCTTGAAGAGGTCTTGCATCGCGGCGAACCCGGACGGCGGCGGCTATGGCGGAGGGCGAATTTAAACATCGATACCCATCTGCATCAAATTATCATTCGCCACTCAAGACTCAGGTCGCGCGCGGTTTGCGCACCAGCAACGGAAACAGTGCAGCGGTCACCAGCAGGCCGGCAGTACCGACCCAGAACGGCATGGCCTGGCCGTAATGGCTGACCAGCAGGCCCGCGCCGTAGGCCGAGCCCATGTTGCCCAGGCACTGGAAGATGTTGATCTTGCTGAAGTCCACCGCGTAGTGCTCAGGCGAGCTGAGCTCGAACAGCAGTGCGTCGAGGCGCACGGTGACCTGATACAGCGCCCAGCCGAACAACACGCGGCCGAGCAGGATCAGCCACTGATCGCCAAAGCCCTGGATGAAGGTGGCCGCCGCGCCCAGCAGCAGACCGGCGAGAATGCCGTCACGGGTGTTGCCCTGTTTGGTCGCGCGGCGCCCCCACCACAGCGCCACCACGGCCACCGCGCCGGGCAGCGCATAGACGAAGCCGGCGGCCATCTCGCTGTTCCAGTGCGCCACCTGCTGCCAATAGACGGCAAAGAACGGCCGGGTGACGTAACCGACGAAGTAGAACAGCAGCATAACCAGGCACAGGCGGTAGATGGCCGGCAGGCTGCGCGCCTGGTTCTGCACCGGCGCCTCGTCGCTTGCCGGCTGCTCGCCCGGCGCCGGCAGGTAGCCGCGCACCAGATGCATGCAGATGGCCATCTGGATGAAGTCGCCGGCGGCCATCACCAGGAACACGTCGCCAATGTTCATCACCTGCAGGATCAGCCCGCCCAGCGCAGCGCCGAGAATGGCGCCGAAGTGCACCACCACTGACAGCGTGCCGATGGTCTGGGTGTGGTTGTCCTGCTGCTGCAGGCTCATCACGTAGGGGTACATCAGCAGGTAGCTGCCCTTGAACACCACCATCAGCAGCGACACCACCCAGAACAGCGGCAGCGAGTCGATGAAGTAGCAGGCAGCGGTCAGGCTACCGGCCATCAGCTGCGCGCTGATCAGGATGCGCACCGGATGCACGCGCCTGGCCAGACGCGCCCAGAGCGGGAACACCGCCATCACCACGAAGCTGACCACCGCCAGATACAGGCCGACGTGCTGCTCCGGCGGGTTGTCGAAGCGCTCGGCGAAGTACTGCGGATAGAAGGGAATGATCAGGTTGTCGGTGATCACCGCCAGGGCGGTCATCATGATCAGGCAGGTACGCAGCGTCATCGGAGGCAATCGGGCAAGGCGGCAGGGCCGCGCATGATGCCATCGACGAACCCGCCAATGCCAATACGGACGAGAATCAGAACGGCTAACAGCCGGCATGACATGCAGCGACCGACCGGCGGTTAGTGATAAGCTCGCGCACCATGAAAACGCCAAACTCCCGCCCCGTAGTGCTGTGCATGTCCGGTCACGACCCCAGCGGTGGTGCCGGCCTGCAGGCCGATATCGAAGCTCTGCTGGCGCAGGGCTGTCACGCCGCCCCGACGGTAACCGCGCTGACCGTGCAGGACACCGTCAACGTCTCCGACTTCCGCGTGCTCGACCGCGACTGGGTGCTGGCCCAGGCCCGCGCCGTGATCGCCGACATGCCGGTGGCCGCCGTCAAGCTGGGCATGCTCGGCTCGGTGGAGATGGTCGAGACCGTGCTCGAGGTGATGAGCCAGCTGCCGGGCGTACCGCTGGTCTGCGACCCGGTGCTGCGCGCCGGCGGCGGCGGCTCGCTGGGCAAGGACGACGTCGGCTATGCCATGCGCGAGCGCCTGTTCGCCGTGTCCACCATCGCCACGCCGAACCTGCCGGAAGCGCGCATCCTCGCCGAACTGCCGCAAGGCAGCGCCGACGAGTGCGCCGAGAAGCTGCTGCCTTTTATAGAACACCTGCTGATCACCGGCGGCCACGGTGACGAAGCCGAAGTGCACAACCGCCTGTACTGCCGTGACGGCAGCCGCCACACCTTCACCTGCGCGCGCCTGCCCGGCAGTTACCACGGCTCCGGCTGCACCCTGGCCAGCACCCTGGCCGGTCGCCTGGCCCTGGGCGAGGAACTGGTCAGCGCCGTGAAAAGTGCCCTGGACTACACCTGGCGCACCCTGCGCGACGCCGAAGAGCCCGGCCATGGCCAATACGTGCCGCGCCGCCTGCCTTTGGATTTTTCACAATGAAGAGCTGGGCATGAATCTTCGCGGCCTCTACGCCATCACCGACACCCCGCTGCTGGCCGGTGGCAAGCTGCTGCCCTATGCCGAAGCGGCGCTGATCGGTGGCGCGCGTCTGCTGCAATACCGCGATAAATCCGGCGATGCCGGGCGCCGTTTCGATGAAGCCCAGGCCCTGGCCGAACTGTGCCAGCGCCACGGCGCCACGCTGATCATCAACGATGACCTGGAGCTGGCGGCACGCCTGGGCGTCGGCCTGCATCTGGGCCAGACCGACGGCTCGCTGGCCGCCGCTCGCGCTCGCCTCGGCGCAGAAGTCGTGATCGGCGGTACCTGCCACGCCCAGCTGGAGCTGGCCGAGCGCGCCGTCGCCGAAGGCGCCAGCTATATCGCCTTCGGCCGCTTCTTCAACTCCAACACCAAGCCCGGCGCCCCGGCCGCCACCGTGGAGCTGCTGGATCAGGCGCGCGCGCGCTTTGCCCAGCCCATCGTCGCCATCGGCGGCGTGACCTTAGGCACCGCGCCAGGCCTGATCGCCCGTGGCGCCAGCATGGTGGCCGTGATCCACACCCTGTTTGCCGCGGACTCCGCCCTCGAGGTGCAAGACCGCGCCCGCGCCTTCGCCGCGCTGTTCGATTGACCCCTTTTCAGAGAGAACCTGCCATGTCCCGCTCCGAAATCCTCTTCGCCAATGCCCAAAAGCACATCCCCGGCGGCGTCAACTCGCCGGTGCGTGCCTTCCGCAGCGTCGGCGGCACGCCGCTGTTCTTCAAGCACGCCGAAGGCGCCTACGTGGTGGATGAAGACGACAAGCGCTACGTCGACTACGTCGGCTCCTGGGGCCCGATGATCCTCGGCCACAGCCACCCGGACGTGCTCGACTCGGTGCGTCGCCAGCTGCAGCACGGCTTGTCCTACGGCGCGCCGACCGCGCTGGAAACCGAGATGGCCGAATTGGTATGCAGCCTGGTGCCGTCGATGGAGATGGTGCGCATGGTCAGCTCCGGCACCGAGGCGACCATGAGCGCCATCCGTCTGGCCCGTGGCTATACCGGCCGCGACAGCATCATCAAGTTCGAGGGCTGCTACCACGGTCACTCCGACAGCCTGCTGGTCAAGGCCGGCTCCGGCGCCCTGACCCAGGGCGTGCCGAACTCCGCGGGCGTGCCGGCGGCCTTCGCCAAGCACACCCTGACCCTGCCGTTCAACGACATCGACGCCGTGGCCGAATGCCTGGCGCAGGTGGGTAAGGAAGTCGCCTGCATCATCGTCGAGCCGGTAGCCGGCAACATGAACTGCGTGCCGCCGGCGCCGGGCTTCCTCGAAGGCCTGCGCGAGCAGTGCGACAAGCACGGCGTGGTGCTGATCTTCGACGAGGTGATGACGGGTTTCCGCGTCGCCCTCGGCGGCGCCCAGGCGCACTACGGCGTCACTCCGGATCTGACCACCTTTGGCAAGATCATCGGCGGCGGCATGCCGGTGGGCTGCTTCGGCGGCAAGCGCGCGATCATGGAGTGCATCGCCCCGCTCGGCCCGGTGTACCAGGCCGGCACCCTGTCGGGTAACCCGCTGGCCATGGCCGCCGGCCTGACCACGCTGAAGCTGATCAGCCGTCCGGGCTTCCACACCGAGCTGACCGACTACACCACACGCATGCTCGATGGCCTGCAACAGCGCGCCGATGCCGCCGGCATCCCCTTCGTCACCACCCAGGCGGGCGCCATGTTCGGCCTGTATTTCAGCGGCGCCGACGACATCGTCACCTTCGCCGACGTGATGGCCAGCGACAGCGCGCGCTTCAACCGCTTCTTCCACCTGATGCTGGAAGGTGGCGTGTACCTGGCGCCGAGCGCCTTCGAAGCGGGCTTCACCTCCATCGCCCATGGCGACAAGGAGCTGGAGATCACCTTCGCCGCCGCCGAACGCGCCTTCGCCGAGCTGAAAAAAGCCTGATGCAATACAGCACCGCCTTCAGCGATGCATTGCTGGCCCTGGCCTGCGCCGTCTGCGTCGTATGGATCGGCCGGGCGCGCGGGCGCTACGGCGAGGGCGATCAGCCGGCGCTGTTCTGCGCCCTGCTCGGTTTTCTGCTGCCGGCTGCGGCGGCCGGCGTCGGCGTGATTCGTTACGGCTTCGACCCGAGCTGGCAGGTCGCGCACCTGTGGCTCTCCCAGGCCAGCAGCTTTCTCGGCCTGCCGCTGCTCGGCGCCGCGGCACTGGCGCTGGGTCGCGGCTGGGCCTGGAGTCGGCCGAACTGGGGGCGCATCGTCCTCGGCCTGTGCGCCTTCTTCGAGCTGTTTCGGCAACTGGGCTATCTGGAGGACTACCGCCTGGCGCTGAACCTGGCCAGCCTGGCGCTGATTCTCTACGCCGGTGCCGTGCAGTGGCCACGGCGCGCGCCGGTGATCGCCGCCGCCATGGTGGTGGGCCTGTTCCTGCTGGCCGGTCTGGCGGTCGGCACCGACGGCGTGATCGGACCGCTGCGCCGTATCGACCTGTTCCACGTGCTGCTGGCGCCGGCCTACCCACTGCTGGCCTGGCTGCTGCTGAGCCTGCCGGGAAGTGCGAAACGACAGACCGGGTAAAGCCTTTGTAACGAGCACGCGGTTTATTCCATAATGCGACGGTCGGCACGCTTTGCGCCGACCGGGCACGTCACCCGACCTGAACTGCCGAGGTCCCGTTATCCAGATGAACCGCACCGGCCGCACCCTGTCCCTGGGCTGCCTGTTGCTTTTCCTCCCGCTGTTTGCGTTCGCAGGCGGCAACTCTCTGCTGATCCCCGCCAGCGGCAGCTGCGCCCTGAACGCCTCCCCCGAAGAAATGCCCGATGCCCTGGCCAGCTGCCAGGAAATGGCGCGCGCCGGCAACATGCAGGCCGCCTTCGAGCTGGGCGAGTATTACTACGACGGCAAGCGCACCCCGCGCGACCTCAAGCAGGCGCTGACCTGGTTCGAGCGCGCCTCGCTGCAGGGCCACGCCGAAGCGCAACTGCGCCTGGGCACCATGTTCTTCCGCGGCGAAGGCGTACCGGCCAACAATGTGCAGGCCTACATCGTGTTGAAGATGGCGTCGGTCAATGGCTCGGACGAAGCCATGGACAGCGCCGACCTGGTTTCGGCGCAGATGCGTCGCGATGAACTGGAAATCGCCAGCCAGGTGCTGGGGCAGATCTTCCGCAGCTACCTGCTGGAGCTGCAGACAGCTGAAGGTCGCTCGCCTTTCGCGCCGCTGCCCTGAAGGGCCTTGACGCCGTAGGGTTCTTCAGGTCGTAGGGTGGGCTTCAGCCCACCAAGTGGCATCGCAATAAAGCTGGTGGGCTGAAGCCCACCCTACCTATCCCGTGCCGCCGCTTACTTGTCCGGCATCGGCATGGGGAATGGCATGACATTGCCGCCACCCTTGGCCTCGCTGATCTTCGCCGTGCCCAGGCGCTCCACCTCATCGATGCGGATGATCGCGTGCATCGGCACGAAGCTGCGTACCACACCCTCGAACTGCGCCTTGAGCTTCTCCTCGCTGGGGTCGACCACCAGTTGGCTGCGTTCGCCGAAGACGAACTCCTCCACCTCCAGAAAGCCCCACAGATCGCTCTGGTAGATCTGCTTGGCATACATCTCGTACACCTGGCCCTGGTTGAGGAAAATCACCTTGTAGATGGGATCGCGCTTGCTCATGGAGACTCGAAGGCAGGAAAAAACGGGGCGCGCAGAATAGCACAAGGCACAGGCAGCAGGCGGCAGGCGGCAGGCGGCAGGCGGCAGGCAAGCGTAGCCCGGATGCAATCCGGGGATGGACGCCGCAAGTCCCGGATTGCATCCGGGCTACCCGCCGACGCTCTTGCCTGTGGCCTGCCGCCTGTAGCCTGTAGCCCACCTCTCCCCTATAATGCGCGGTCATTTTTTAACCACCTCAGACAGTGCCATGACCAAGAAGCTCTATATCGAAACCCACGGTTGCCAGATGAACGAGTACGACAGCTCGCGCATGGTCGACCTGCTGGGCGAGCATCAGGCTCTGGAGGTTACGGAAAAACCCGAAGAAGCCGACGTGATCCTGCTCAATACCTGCTCGATCCGCGAGAAGGCGCAGGACAAGGTGTTCTCCCAGCTCGGCCGCTGGCGCGAGCTGAAGCAGGCCAACCCGGACCTGGTGATCGGCGTCGGTGGCTGCGTGGCCAGCCAGGAAGGCGCGGCGATTCGCGACCGAGCGCCCTATGTCGACGTGGTGTTCGGCCCGCAGACCCTGCACCGCCTGCCGGAAATGATCGACGCCGCGCGCACCACCAAGACCGCCCAGGTGGACATCAGCTTCCCCGAGATCGAGAAATTCGACCGCCTGCCCGAGCCGCGCGTCGATGGTCCCAGCGCCTTCGTCTCGGTGATGGAAGGCTGCAGCAAGTACTGCACCTTCTGCGTAGTGCCCTACACCCGCGGCGAGGAAGTCAGCCGCCCGCTGGTCGACGTACTGATGGAAATCACCTCCCTCACCGAGAAGGGCGTGAAGGAAGTCACCCTGCTCGGGCAGAACGTCAACGGCTATCGCGGGCAAGCCCCGGACGGCCATATCGCCGATTTCGCCGAGCTGCTGCATGCCGTTGCTGCCCTCGACGGTATCGAGCGCATCCGTTACACCACCAGCCACCCGCTGGAGTTCTCCGACGCCATCATCCAGGCTCACGCCGAAATTCCGCAGCTGGTGAAATACCTGCACCTGCCGGTGCAGTCCGGCTCGGATCGCATCCTCGCGGCGATGAAGCGCAACCACACCGCCCTGGAATACAAGTCGCGCATCCGCAAGCTGCGCGCCGCCGTGCCGGACATTCTGATCAGCTCGGACTTCATCGTCGGCTTCCCCGGCGAGACCGAGAAGGATTTCGAGCAGACCATGAAGCTGATCGAGGATGTCGGTTTCGACTTCTCCTTCTCCTTCATCTACAGCTCGCGCCCCGGTACTCCGGCCGCCGATCTGGTCGACGACACCCCGGAAGAAGTGAAGAAGCAGCGTCTGGCCCTGCTGCAGCACCGCATCAACCAGAACGGTTTCGAGAACAGCCGGCGCATGGTCGGCACGGTGCAGCGCATCCTGGTCAGCGACTACTCGAAGAAGGACCCGGGCATGCTCCAGGGCCGCACCGAGCAGAATCGCATCGTCAATTTCCGTTGCGACAATCCGCGCCTGATCGGCCAGTTCGTCGATGTGCACATCGACGACGCCCTGCCCCATTCGCTGCGCGGCACCCTGCTGGATGCCGACACCCTCCATTAACGCACTGGTCGCCCACACTTTGCGTTGTGGGCGACCGGCGTTATGCTGCCTTTCACTACCCAGACAAGTGACGATCACACCATCACCTTGAAAGCCTCTCTAGAACCTCATCGCTTCACCCTCGAACCTTTCGAGGCCCGCCGTTTCGCCAACCTCTGCGGCCAGTTCGACGAGCACCTGCGCCTGATCGAAGAGCGCCTCGGTCTGGAAATCCGCAACCGCGGCAACCAGTTCGAGATGCTCGGCAGCGCCGACAAGACCCAGGCCGCCGAGACCCTGCTGCGCAAGCTGTACCGCGAAACCAAAGCCACCGAGCTGTCGCCTGACCTGGTGCACCTGTACCTGCAGGAGTCCGGCGTCGAGGAGCTGGTCAACCCCAGCAACGTGCCGCAGGTGACCCTGCGCACGCGCAAAGGCGTGATCAAGCCGCGCGGCGCCAACCAGCAGCGTTACGTCAAGGCCATCCTCGACAACGACATCAACTTCGGCATCGGCCCGGCCGGCACCGGCAAGACCTACCTGGCCGTGGCCTGCGCCGTCGATGCGCTGGAGCGCGAGCAGGTGCGGCGCATCCTGCTGGTGCGCCCGGCGGTGGAAGCTGGCGAGAAGCTGGGCTTCCTGCCCGGTGACCTGGCGCAAAAGATCGACCCTTACCTGCGCCCGCTGTATGACGCACTCTATGAAATGCTCGGCTTCGATCACGTGGCCAAGCTGATCGAGAAGCAGGTGATCGAGATCGCGCCGCTGGCCTACATGCGCGGTCGTACGCTTAACAACAGCTTCATCATTCTCGACGAGAGTCAGAACACCACCGTCGAGCAGATGAAGATGTTCCTCACCCGTATCGGTTTCGGCTCCACCGCCGTGATCACCGGCGACATCACCCAGGTCGACCTGCCACGCGGCACCAAGAGCGGCCTGGCGCACGTCATCGAAGTACTGCGCGATGTGCCCGGCATCAGCTTCACCCACTTCAAGCCCAAGGACGTCGTGCGCCACCCGCTGGTGCAGCGCATCGTCGAAGCCTACGAGCGCCACGACGCGCGCCTGAATGGCAAGGGCGACGGCAACGATGCTTGAACTGGACCTGCAACTGGCCACTGACGGCCAGCACCCGGACGAGGCGCAACTGCGCCGCTGGTGCGAACTGGCGCTGCGCCAGCGCACGGCCGATTCGGAGCTGACCATCCGGCTGGTCGACGAGGCCGAGGGCCGCGAGCTGAACCACACCTGGCGGCACAAGGACTACGCCACCAACGTCCTGTCCTTCCCCGCCGAGATTCCCGAAGGGATTCTCGACATCCCGCTGCTGGGCGACCTGGTGATCTGCGGGCCGGTGGTCGAGCGCGAAGCGGCCGAGCAGGGCAAAACGCTGGAAGCGCACTGGGCGCATCTGGTGATCCACGGCTGCCTGCACCTGCTGGGCTATGACCATATCGAGGAAGACGAAGCCCTCGAGATGGAAGAACTGGAACGACAATTGCTCGCCGAGCTGGGTCACCCCGACCCCTATGCCGGCGACGAACCTCCTAATGAAAAGGACCCCGAGTAAAACGCCATGAGCGAAGACCGATCGAGCAACGAGCAGAAGTCCTGGTTCAACAAGCTGACCCAGGCTTTTGCTCATGAGCCGAGAAACCGCCAGGAACTGCTGGAAGTCCTGCGCGAAGCCCACCAGAACAAGCTGCTCGACAGCGAAGCGCTGGCCATCGTCGAAGGCGCCATCCAGGTCGCCGACCTGCAGGTACGCGACATCATGGTGCCGCGCTCGCAGATGATCAGCATCAAGGCCAACCAGAGTCCGCGCGAATTCCTGCCCGCCATCATCGATGCCGCCCACTCGCGCTACCCGGTAGTCGGCGAGAGCCTCGACGACGTCATCGGCATTCTCCTGGCCAAGGATCTGCTGCCGCTGATCCTGCAGGGCGAGCAGCCCAACTTCAACATCAAGGACCTGCTGCGCCCGGCCACCTTCGTGCCCGAGTCCAAGCGCCTCAACGTCCTGCTGCGCGAGTTCCGCGCCAACCACAACCACATGGCCGTGGTGATCGACGAATACGGCGGCGTCGCCGGTCTGGTGACCATCGAGGACGTGCTGGAACAGATCGTCGGCGACATCGAAGACGAGCACGATGTCGAGGAAGACGGCTACATCAAGCCGCTGCCCTCCGGCGACTACCTGATCAAGGCGCTGACGCCCATCGACAGCTTCAACGAGACCTTCGACAGCGAGTTTTCCGACGACGAATACGACACCGTCGGCGGCCTGGTGATGAACGCCTTCGGCCACCTGCCCAAGCGCAACGAAGTCACCGAGATCGGCGAATTCCGCTTCCGCGTGCTCAACGCCGACAGCCGCCGCATCCACCTGCTGCGCCTGACTCCGGTCAACCGCTGACGGAGTATCCGGGGATGGCTGGCGCGCCTCCCCGGATTGCATCCGGGCTACCACTTGCCGCCTGCCACTGCCTGCCCCTACCCTTGCGCCACTCCGCTTCCAAGGATCACCCCATGCTGCAATGGATCACTCGTCCGGGCTGGCCCGGCCACCTGCTCGCCTGCGGCGCAGGCGCCCTGACCACCCTGGCGCTCGCCCCCTTCGACCTGTGGCCGCTGGCCGTGCTGTCCATTGCCCTGTTCTATCTCGGCCTGCGCGAACTGCGTCCGGGCCAGGCGGCGCTGCGCGGCTGGAGCTACGGCTTCGGCCTGTTCGCCGCCGGCACCAGCTGGGTGTATGTCAGCATCCATGACTATGGCGCCGCCTCGCCGGCGCTGGCAGGCATTCTCACCCTGGGCTTCGTCGCCGGACTGGGCCTGTTCTTCGCCCTGACCGCCGCGCTCTGGGCGCGTTGGATACGCCGCAGTGAAGCGCCGCTGGCCGACGCCCTGGCGTTCGCTGCGCTGTGGGTGGTGCAGGAGGTGTTTCGCGGCTGGTTCCTTACCGGTTTTCCCTGGCTCTACGCCGGCTACAGCCAGCTCGAAGGCCCGCTGAGTGGTCTGGTGCCGGTCGGCGGGGTCTGGCTGGCCTCCTTCGTCATCGCCCTGTCGGCCGCGCTGATCATCAATCTGGAGCGTCTGCGTGCGCACAAACCGCGCTACATCTGCGCCCTGCTCCTGCTGCTGGCCCCCTGGCTTGCAGGCCTGGCGCTGAAGGGCCACGAATGGACCCGCGCAGCAGGCGGCAGCCTGAGCGTCGCCCTGGTGCAGGGCAATGTCGAACAGAACCTGAAATGGGACCCGGCCCAGCTCAACGCGCAACTGGCGCTGTATCGCGACCTCAGCTTCAGCGCCAAGCAGGTCGACCTGCTGGTCTGGCCGGAGACCGCCATTCCGGTGCTCAAGGACCTGGCCCAGGGCTATATCGGCGTGATGGACCGCTTTGCCCGTGACCGCAACAGTGCACTGATCACCGGCGTGCCGGTGCGGCAGTCCAACGAGCGCGGCGAGATTCGTTACTACAACGCCATCACCAGCTTCGGCGAAGGCCAGGGCACCTATCTCAAGCAGAAACTGGTGCCCTTTGGTGAGTACGTGCCGCTGCAGGAAGTGCTGCGCGGATTGATCGCCTTCTTCGACCTGCCGATGTCCGACTTCGCCCGCGGCCCGGCCGACCAGCCGCCGCTACTGGCCAAGGGGTATCGCATTGCGCCGTTCATCTGCTACGAGGTGGTCTACCCGGAATTCGCCGCGGCGCTGGCGGCGGACAGCGACATCCTGCTGACGGTGAGCAACGACGCCTGGTTCGGCACCTCCATCGGCCCCCTGCAACACCTGCAGATGGCGCAGATGCGCGCGCTGGAGGCCGGGCGCTGGATGATCCGCGCCACCAACAACGGCATGACCGTGGTGATCGACCCGCAGGGCAGGATCCAGACGGCACTGCCGCAGTTCGAGCAAGGCGTGCTCTACGGCGAAGTGCTGCCGATGCAGGGGCTGACGCCCTACCTGCAATGGCGCATCTGGCCGCTGGCGATTCTCTGCGCCCTGCTGCTGGGCTGGGCGCTGCTGGCCAGTCGTATGGCCAAGACGCTTTAGCCGCTACGCCGCCTGCAGTTCCTAGGGTGCACCTTGCGCACCGGAGGAGCGCACTTCCGTTTCAGGGCGTGGATTGGCCTGGAGCGCTGGTGCGCACGGCGCACCCTACTTCCCTGCCGCACGGATCGCCGCGGCTCCTTCTTGCAGCTTTTGGCTTATCGCTTAACGCTGCCCATAGGCCAGAGGATAAAACCACAGGCCCAGCGCCTCGTTGAGCAGCTGGCTGTTCTGCCAGATGGCCCGGGACTCCGGTAGCCAGCCGCCCAGCGGGCGCTGGTAGCCAGCGCTGAGAAAGCCCATGGGCGCCGTGATCACCTCGAAGCCGGCCTGCTCGAAACACCAGCGCGCCCGCGGCATATGCCAGGCCTGGGTCACCAGCACCACGCGCCGCACACCCTGCGCCTGCAGCAGCTCGGCGCTCAGCTGGGCATTCTCCCAGGTGGTGCGGCTCTGCTCCTCCAGCCAGCGGATTGTGAGCCCGTAGTCGCGCTGCATGACATCGGCCATCAGCGCCGCCTCGCTGGGCGGCTGGCCGTAGTGCAGGCCGCCAGTGGCGGCCAGCGGCAGACCGGAGGCGCGTGCCAGTCGCGCTGCATAACGCAGGCGCTCAAGGGCCATCAACCCAGGCTGATCGACATGCCCCCAGCCCGGATCGCCCTGCTCGCGCCCTGCTCCCAGAATCACGATGGCATCGGCGCGCTGAGCCAGGCCCGCCCACTGCGCCTCAGCCAATGCCGGCTCGCTCTCCAGCTGCCGCGCGCTCCACTCCACCACGGCCGGAAGGCTCATCAGCCAGAGGCCGCCCACCCCAGCGACGAAGCAAACGGCCGCCAGACGAGGAAAGCGTCGGCGCAGCCACCAGGCGAGCAGGATGAGCAGCAGGAGCACGCCGGGCGGCATCAACAGCTGTTTGAGGGTGAAGCGAATCGGCATGGGCACCTCCAGGGTGCCCAAGCCTAACGAGGATTGCCGCTACGAAACAACTTGGAGCCACAGGCCTGGCAGGCCTGAGCATCCTGCCCCCGATGCCAGCTCACCGGCGTACCGCAGAGTGCGCAGCACAGGGCCTGGCGCCGTTTCATCAGCGGCTTGAACTTGCTCGCTGGTCTGCCGCCAGCGGCCTTGGCGCTGCGCATGGGCTGACGCTGGATCAGCGCCAGCTCCTCGGCCGCTGCATGCCAGCCACGCAGCCAGTGAAGGTCACGATTGAGGTAGGCGCGGATCAGTTCCAGCTCGGCCGGGCTGAGACCATCGAGCTCCAGCTCGCGCAGCGGCACGGCATGCAGGCGGCTGGCCGTGTCGGCTTCCTCCAGCGCCAGGGCGAGCCGCTGCAAGAGCCGCTCGTACAGCCCACCGCCTCGTTCCGCCTGCCGTGCATCCACCATGCAACACCTCGCAAGGCCCGAGATTCGCGGCCCTTGCATAAAGCTTAGCGAAGGCCCTGCAAGCAGCCGGACGCCGCGACAAACGGCGGACGCGGCGCAATCTGGGTTTCCCTCGGCAGACGGCGCTCATGTATGCTACGACGTTTTCCGAAAAGCCCCATTCCTTCAGCGCCAGAGCCATGCACGAACAGTACTCGCCCCGTGAAATAGAAGCCGCCGCGCAGTCCCACTGGGACGCGCAGAAATCCTTCGTCGTCAGCGAACAGCCCGGCAAGGACACCTTCTACTGCCTGTCGATGTTCCCCTACCCCAGCGGCAAGCTACACATGGGGCACGTGCGCAACTACACCATCGGTGACGTGATTGCCCGCTACCAGCGCATGCAGGGCAAGAACGTGCTGCAGCCGATGGGCTGGGACGCCTTCGGCATGCCGGCGGAAAACGCCGCGATGAAGAACCAGGTGGCGCCGGCCAAGTGGACCTACGAGAACATCGCCTACATGAAGTCCCAGCTCAAATCGCTGGGCCTGGCCATCGACTGGACGCGCGAAGTCACCACCTGCAAGCCGGACTACTACCGCTGGGAACAGTGGCTGTTCACCCGCCTGTTCGAGAAGGGCGTGATCTACCGCAAGAACGGCACCGTCAACTGGGACCCGGTGGACCAGACCGTACTGGCCAACGAGCAGGTCATCGACGGCCGGGGCTGGCGTTCGGGCGCGCTGATCGAGAAGCGCGAAATCCCGATGTACTACTTCAAGATCACCGCCTATGCCGATGAGCTGCTGAGCAGCCTGGACGAGCTGGATGGCTGGCCCGAGCAGGTCAAGACCATGCAGCGCAACTGGATCGGCAAGAGTTTCGGTGCCGACATCGTGTTCGACTACGACGTCGCCAGCATCGGCATCGATGGTCAGCTGAAGGTCTACTCCACTCGCCCCGACACCCTGATGGGTGCCACCTACGTCGCCGTGGCCGCCGAACATCCGCTGGCCCAGCGCGCTGCCGAATCCAATCCGGCCATCGCTGCCTTTATCGCCGAGTGCAAGGCCGGCTCCGTGGCCGAGGCCGACATGGCCACCATGGAGAAGAAAGGCCTGGCCACCGGCCAGTTCGTCATTCATCCGCTGACCGGCGACAAGCTGCCGGTCTTTGTCGCCAACTACGTGCTCTGGGGCTACGGCGAAGGCGCGGTGATGGCCGTGCCGGCGCATGACGAGCGTGACTTCGAATTCGCGGGCAAGTACGACCTGCCGATCAAGCAGGTATACACCGGCGAAGGCAAGGACTACGACACCAGCACCTGGCAGGACTGGTACGGCGACAAGGCCGGCCTGACCACCATCAACTCCGGCAAGTACGACGGTCTGGATTTCAGCGCCGCCTTCGACGCCATCGTCGGCGACCTGGAAGCCAGCGCGCACGGCGCGCGCAAGACCCAGTTCCGCCTGCGCGACTGGGGCATCAGCCGCCAGCGCTACTGGGGCTGCCCGATCCCGATCATCCACTGCGAAAGCTGCGGCGACGTACCGGTGCCGGAAGACCAGCTGCCGGTGGTGCTGCCCGAAGACGTGGTGCCGGACGGCGCAGGCAGCCCGCTGGCGAAGATGCCCGAGTTCTACGAGTGCAGCTGCCCGAAATGCGGCGCCCCGGCCAAGCGCGAAACCGACACCATGGACACCTTCGTGGAGTCGTCCTGGTACTTCGCCCGCTACGCCAGCCCGAACTACGAGGGCGGCATGGTCGACCCGCAAGCGGCCAACCACTGGCTGCCGGTGGATCAGTACATCGGCGGCATCGAGCACGCCATCCTGCACCTGTTGTACGCGCGCTTCTTCCACAAGCTGATGCGCGACGAAGGTTTGGTGTCATCGAATGAGCCGTTCAAGAATCTGCTGACCCAGGGCATGGTGGTTGCCGAGACCTACTACCGCACCCTGGAAAACGGCGGCAAGGACTGGTTCAACCCGGCCGACGTCGAGGTCGAGCGTGATGCCAAGGCCAAGGTCATCGGCGCCAAGCTGAAGAGCGACGGTCTGCCGGTGGAGATCGGCGGCACCGAGAAGATGTCCAAGTCGAAGAACAACGGCGTCGACCCGCAGGACATGATCGATCAGTACGGCGCCGACACCTGCCGCCTGTTCATGATGTTCGCCTCGCCGCCCGATCAGAGCTGCGAATGGTCGGATGCCGGCGTCGAGGGCGCCAATCGCTTCCTGCGTCGCGTCTGGCGTCTGGCTCACGCTCACGTCAGCGCCGGCCTGCCGGGCAAGCTGGATATCACCAGCCTCAGCGACGAGCAGAAGGCCGTGCGCCGCGCCATTCACCTGGCGATCAAGCAGGCCAGCAACGATATCGGCCAGCACCACAAGTTCAACACCGCCGTCGCCCAGGTGATGACGCTGATGAACGTGCTGGAAAAGGCCGCCACCGCAACCGAACAGGACCGCGCGCTGGTGCACGAAGGCCTGGAGATCGTCACCCTGCTGCTGGCGCCGATCACCCCGCACATCAGCCACGAGCTGTGGCAGCGCCTGGGTCACAGCGATGCAGTGATCGACGCGCAATGGCCGCAGGTCGACGAATCGGCCCTGGTGCAGGACAGCCTGACCCTGGTGGTGCAGGTCAACGGCAAGCTGCGCGGGCAGATCGAAGTACCGGCCTCCGCTTCCCGCGAAGAAGTCGAGGCCGCCGCCCGCGCCAACGAGAACGTGCTGCGCTTCACCGAAGGCCTGAGCATCCGCAAGGTCATCGTGGTGCCGGGCAAGCTGGTCAACATAGTCGCCAACTGATTAAGCTCGGCGCCACCGATACGTGGCGCCGTGATCCGCCAAGGGGATATGAGAATGATGAAACGGAATCTGCTGGTCATCGGCCTGGCCGGCCTGCTCAGCGCCTGTGGCTTCCAGCTGCGCGGCACCGGCGACGTGCAGTTCGCCCTCAAGGAACTGGACGTCAGCGCGCGCGACGCCTACGGCGACACCGTGCAGCAGGTGCGCGAAGTGCTGGAGAACAATGGCGTGCGCGTTTACGCCGGTGCGCCCTACAAGCTGGTGATCGCCCGCGAAACCGAGAACCGCCGCAGCGCCAGCTACAGCAGTGGCGCTCGTACCGCCGAGTATGAGCTGACCATGGCGCTGGACTATGAAATCCGTGGCGGGCAGAACCTGCTGCTGACCGGCAACAAGGTGGAAGTGCAGAACTACTACCAGCAGGACGACAACAACCTGGCCGGCTCCGACCAGGAAGCCGCGCAGCTGCGCAGCGAACTGCGCCGCGAGATGATCCAGCAGCTCACGCAGAACCTGCAGCAGATCACCCCGGCCCAGCTCGACCAGTTGCAGCAGACCGCCGAAGCCCGCGCCAGGGCAGAAGCCGAAGCACTGGAAGCGGCTCGTCGTGCTCGCGAGAGCCAGGTCGCGCCGCAGCAGTCGCCGATCGAACTGCCAATCCAGTAAGGCACCAGGGCCGCCTCTGCGGCCCTCGCCCACTCGCCTCATGACATCACCTCGATGAAGCTCGCCCCCGCGCAACTCGGCAAACACCTGCAAGGCGCGCTCGCACCCGTCTATGCGATCAGCGGTGACGAGCCGCTGCTCTGTCAGGAAACCGCTGACGCCATCCGCAACGCCTGCCGCCAGCAGGGTTTCAGCGAACGCCAGGTGTTCAACGCCGAAGCCAACTTCGACTGGGGCAATCTGCTGCAGGCCGGCGCCAGCCTCTCGCTGTTCGCCGAAAAGCGTCTGCTGGAACTGCGCCTGCCTTCCGGCAAGCCAGGCGACAAGGGCACCGCAGCGCTGCTCGAATACCTGTCTCGGCCGCCCGAGGACACCGTGCTGCTGCTGAGCCTGCCCAAGCTCGACGGCAGCACGCAGAAATCCAAATGGGCCAAGGCGCTGATCGACGGCCAGGTGAGCCAGTTCATCCAGATCTGGCCGGTGGACGCCAACCAGCTGCCGCAATGGATTCGCCAGCGCCTGGCGCAGGCCGGCCTGAGCGCCAGCGCCGATGCGGTGGAAATGATCGCTGCCCGCGTCGAAGGCAACCTGCTGGCCGCCGCCCAGGAAGTGGAAAAGCTCAAGCTGCTCGCCGAAGGCAATCAGGTGGATGCCGAAACCGTGCAGGCCGCCGTGGCCGACAGCGCCCGCTTCGACGTGTTCGGCCTGATCGACTGCGCCCTGGCCGGCGACGCGGCGCACGCCCTGCGTGTCCTCGAAGGGCTGCGCGGCGAAGGCGTGGAAACCCCGGTGATCCTCTGGGCACTGGCGCGCGAGATTCGTCTGCTGGCCGGCATCGCCCACCAGCAGAGCCAGGGCATGCCACTGGACAAGGCCTTCGCCAGCGCCCGTCCGCCGGTGTGGGACAAGCGCCGCCCGCTGGTTTCCAAAGCCCTGCAGCGCCACAGCAGCAAGCGCTGGGGCCAGTTGCTGCAGCAGGCGCAACTGATCGACGCGCAGATAAAGGGCCAGGCACCCGGCGATCCCTGGAGCGAACTGGCCATGCTGACCCTGCAACTGGCCGGGCAGCGCCTGCGTCTTTCTCCGTAGGGCGGGTGCAACCCGCCACCCGATGATGGCGGGTTGCACCCGCCCTACGCCCCCGTCTGGACATTTTCTGAACAGCGGCGCATAGTCCGCGCCGTCTGCATTGGCGCAGGCCAGTTCGCATGAGGAAACGCCATGAGCAAGAAAACCGGCAAACGGCCGAACAAGGCCAAATCCATCATCGCCCAGCCCCTGTTTCGCTCCCGCCAGGAACGACCGCAGAAAGGCAAAGGCAGCTACCGCCGCGAAGCCTCCCACAATTGGGAGGCTTCTTGCTTTATGGGCCGGTTAGCTGCGCTGATAGCCCAGAATCCGGCGCGAGCATGCTAAGGTAGCAGCCTGCTTAAACGCCTTGAGATAGACATGCCACACCAGTTTCCCCGTCGCGCCCTGGCTTTGCTTCCTGTCCTGCTGCTGGCGGCCTGCGCCCAGGCCCCGGCGGAAAACCTGCCCACAGTTGCCCCCCAGGCAACCGCCCAGACCCCAGCCGAAGAACCGCTGGCCAGTTTCGCCGACTGGCGACGTGCACTGCGCAGCGAGGCGATTGCCGCCGGCATCGACGCCGCGCTGTTCGATCGCGTATTCGCCGGCGTCACCCCCGACCCGGCAGTGCTCAAGGCCGACAGCAGCCAGCCCGAGTTCACCCGACCGGTGTGGGAGTATCTCGACGGCGCCGTCTCCTCCAGCCGTATCGGCCGTGGCCGGGTACTGCTGGCGCAGCATAACGCCGTGCTGCAGCGCATCGAACGGCAATATGGCGTGGAAGCTCCGATCCTGGTGGCCATCTGGGGCCTGGAAAGCAACTTCGGCAGCAACATCGGCAGTCATAGCGTGATTCGCTCTCTTGCGACCCTGGCCTACGACGGCCGTCGCCAAGGTTTCTGGCGCGTGCAGTTGCTGGCCGCGCTGCAGATCCTGCAGAACGGCGATGTGCCCAGCGAACGCATGATCGGCTCCTGGGCCGGCGCCATGGGCCAGACCCAGTTCATGCCCACTACCTACAACCAGCATGCAGTGGACTTCGACGGCGACGGCAAGCGCGACCTGTGGGGCTCCTCGACCGATGCACTGGCTTCGGCCGCCCACTACCTGCAGGCATCGGGATGGCAGCGCGGCCAACCCTGGGGCTTCGAAGTGCGCCTGCCGAGCGGCTTCGATTATTCGCTGGCCGACCCGGACCAGCGCCGCACGCTGGCCGAATGGGCCGAACTCGGCGTGCGCCCGCTGGCGCCCACCGGAGCAGCCGCCAGTGCCCGCGCCAGCCTGCAACTGCCTGCCGGGCACAAAGGCCCGGCCTTCCTGCTGCTGGACAACTTCCGCAGCATCCTCAAGTACAACAACTCCACCTCCTACGCGCTGGCCATCGGCCTGCTCGCCGACAACCTGCTGCGCCCCAGCGAAATCCAGGGTCAGTGGCCCCGAGGCGAGCGGCAACTGGGCCGCAGCGAGCGCGTCGAGCTGCAGGAGCGGCTGGCCCAGGCGGGCTTCGACCCCGGCCCGGCCGACGGCATCATCGGCGCCAATACGCGCAAGGCCATCCGCGCCCTGCAGCTGCAGCTGAACTGGCCGGCCGATGGCTACCCCAACACCGAGTTGCTGCAACAGCTGCGCGCCCGCTGAGCCTGGGAGGCGCCTTGCCGATGGGGTTGTCGACAGGCGGCCCCAGCGTCTGCATACACCTTCTGTGGTAGACTGGCGGGCGGCCAAAAGCCACCTGCCCACGGAGCCTCTACCGGAGCCCAGATTTCCGATGTCCGACACTCCCTCGCCCAAATCCGTCGCCAGCGGCGAAAAATTCCGCACTGCCCAAGGCATCACCGCGATCAAGGATGGTCAGAAGCGCCGCGCCTCGGCCGAGCCCCAGGTCTTCGAGCCCAAGCCCAAATGGCTGCGGGTCAAGGCCCCGGGTGGCAGCCGTTTCGAGGCGGTCAAGCGCAACGTCGGCGAGCACCGCCTGAGCACCGTGTGCCAGGAATCGCATTGCCCGAACATGGGCGAGTGCTGGTCCAACGGCACCGCCACCATCATGCTGATGGGCTCCGTATGCACCCGCGCCTGCCGCTTCTGCGCCGTGGATACCGGCAACCCGAATGGCTGGCTGGATCTGGAAGAGCCGCAGAACACTGCCAAGTCGGTGGAACTGATGGCCCTGCGTTATATCGTGCTGACCTCGGTGGATCGTGACGACCTGGAAGATGGTGGCGCCGCTCATTACGCCGCCTGTGTCCGCGCGATCAAGGAAAACACCCCGCAGGTGGTGGTCGAGGCCCTGACCCCGGATTTCGATGGTGATCACCAGGCCATCGAGCGCGTCGTCGACTCCGGTCTGGAAGTCTTCGCGCAGAACGTCGAGACGGTCAAACGTCTGACCCATGTGGTTCGCGACCCGCGCGCCGGCTACGAGAAGACCCTCAAGGTACTCGAACACGCCAAGAAGCATCGCCCCGACGTGCTGACCAAGACCAGCCTGATGCTCGGCCTGGGCGAAACCGACGAGGAAATCCTCGAAACCATGGACGACCTGCGCGCCATCGGCGTGGACATCCTCACCCTCGGCCAGTACCTGCAGCCGACGCGCAACCATCTCAAGGTGCAGCGCTGGGTCAGCCCCGAGGAGTTCAACCGCCTGCGTGACATCGGCTTGGCGAAGGGCTTCATGGAAGTCGCCGCCGGCCCGCTGGTCCGTTCCAGCTACCGCGCCGACCGTGTGTTTGAGAAGAACAACCTGGGCCTGGCCGCCCCGGTTCCGGTGCCCGGCCAGGAAGTCGATGCCAGCCTGATTCCGGCGCTGAACCTCAACTGAGCCCGCTCTTCACGACAAACGAAAGGGACGCCAAAGCGTCCCTTTTTCGTTGCTGAGAACAATGCGTGGCGCTGAAATTCAATGGCCTCATTGGTGCGCACAGCGCACCCTACGCATGCCTCGACCGGGCCACCGTCGTAGGGTGCGCCGTGCGCACCACGAGCTCCAAGCCAGATTTTTCGGCGCCTAGGAATATCCCAATCTATTGCGCAGTGCCTGTTCCAGTCGCTGCGCCACCTCCTCGAGCGAGGGCGGCGTGGCGAGCAGATCGCGCATCTGCGCCATCTTCAGCCCCGCGTAGCCGCAGGGATTGATGCGCGAGAAGGGCGTCATGTCCATGTCGACGTTCAGCGCCAGGCCATGGAAGGAACAGCCGCGGCTGACCCGCAGGCCCAGCGAGGCAATCTTGTCGCCTGCTACATATACACCCGGCGCATCCGCCTTCGGCGCAGCCTCGATGTCGTAGCCGGCCAGCAGGTCGACCAGGCTCTGCTCCATGGCGGTCACCAGCTCGCGCACGCCGAGATCGAGGCGACGCAGATCGAGCATCAGGTAGGCAACCAGCTGGCCAGGGCCGTGGTAGGTCACCTGGCCGCCGCGTTCGACCTGCACCACCGGGATATCGCCCGGCGCCAGCAGGTGTTCGGCCTTGCCGGCCTGGCCCTGGGTGAACACCCTGGGATGCTGCAGCAGCCAGATCTCGTCCGGCGTCTGCTCGTCACGCTCACGCGTCAACTGACGCATCGCTTCCAGCGTGGGCTGATACTCGACCAGCCCCAGGTGACGGACGACGAGCTCGGGCATGGCGATCACAGCACCATGTGCACGCGGCCGGTGGCGCGCAGGTCGACATGGATCGCCTGCAGCTGCTCGACGCTGGTGGCGGTGATCAGCACCTGCACCGAGAGGAAGTTGCCGTTGCGGCTGTCGCGCATCACCAGCGTCGAGGCATCCAGATCCGGAGCGTGACGCTGGATCACTTCGATCACCAGGTCGGAGAAACCCTCGCCGGCGGTACCGATGACCTTGATCGGGTAGCGCTCGCAGGGGAATTCGATTTTTGGCGGTTGAACGTCGTTATCGGTCATGGCGTCAGCGGGCTCTAAGCCCGTCCAGAAGAGGGCCGCCCCGGGTCGGAGCGGCCAGGCTTGTCAATTGAAGAGGCCGAAGAAGAACAGGCGGATGCTGTCCCACAGACGACGCAGCAGGCCGCCCTCTTCCACCGACTGCAGGGCCACCAGGTCGGTGCTGCGTACCACCTCGTCACCCAGCTTGACCTCGACCTTGCCGATCACGTCGCCCTGCTGGATCGGCGCAACCAGTTGCGGGTTGAGCGTCATGCTGGCCTGCAGCTTCTCCAGCTGGCCCTTGGGCATGGTCATGGTCAGGTCTTCGGCCAGGCCGGCCTTGACCTGGCTCGCCGCGCCTTTCCATACGGTGGCCTGGGCCAGCTCGGCGCCCTTCTGATAGAAGGTGCGGCTTTCGAAGAAGCGGAAGCCATAGGTCAGCAGCTTCTGCACTTCGGCAGCACGAGCCTGCTCGCTGACGGTACCGAATACGGCGGCGATCAGGCGCTGGCCGTCACGCACGGCAGACGCCACCAGGCAGTAGCCGGCCTCTTCGGTGTGGCCGGTCTTCAGGCCGTCCACGGTGTTGTCGCGCCACAGCAGCAGGTTGCGGTTGGGCTGCTTGATGCCGTTCCAGAGGAATTCCTTCTGCTTGTAGATGGCGTAGTGCGCCTGATCTTCGTAGATGATCGCGCGAGCCAGCTTGGCCATGTCGTGGGCCGAGGAATAGTGCTCCGGGTCCGGCCAGCCGGTGGAGTTCATGAAGTGGGTGTTGCTCATGCCGAGGCGCTGGGCATGGGTGTTCATCATGTCGGCGAAGGCATCCTCGCTACCGGCGATGTGCTCGGCGATGGCGATGCTGGCGTCGTTGCCGGACTGGATGATGATGCCGTGCAGCAGGTCGTCCACCGAGACTTCCTTGCCCACCTCGATGAACATCTTCGAACCGCCCTTGCGCCAGGCCTTCTCGCTGACGCGGACCATGTCGCTTTCCTTGATCTGGCCGCGGTTGATCTCCAGAGTGGCGATGTAGGCGGTCATCAGCTTGGTCAGGCTGGCCGGCGGCAGACGCTGGTCACCGTTGTTCTCCACCAGCACCTGGCCGCTGGCGGCATCCATCAGGACATAGGAGGTGGCCGCCAGTTGCGGAGGCGCGGGGATCACTTGCTGGCTGGACCAGGCGAGCGGAGCGGTCAGCAGGCCCAGGAAGAGGAAGGCACGTTGCGCGAAGCTGGTGATGTTCATCCGTCTCTCGAAGTTTATTGCTTGGGTTAAGCGACCCCGAAGGGTCATCTGGCAGCTCGCCGCGAGCGGCGAGCCTCGGATTTAGTCCGGCGCGAGCCGGTTAAGTTGCCATCAGTCGGCACGCACCAGGGTGGGCTGCCCGAGGTTGGCCAGGCGCACGCTGCTCTGCAGCTGCTCAGCCTCGCCCTGGTTGCTGATCGGCCCCATGCGCACCCGGTGCAGAATCTGCTGGTCGCGCACTACCGAGCTGATGAACACCGGCACACTGCTGGTCTGGCTCAGCTTGGACTTGAGCAGCTCCGCAGCGTCCGGATTGGCGAAGGCTCCCACCTGGAGATACAGGCCAGAGGCTGCGAGTGAATCGTTTTTTTTTGCGTCGATCTGCACCGGCACCACCGCAGCGGCGTGCTGTGTCGGCGGCGGCGAGTAGTGCTCGACGGCCTGCGAGACGGGCTGCGCGACAGGTTGGGCGACCGCGGCCTTGGCCGGCTGGTTGTTGGCCAGCACCAGCGGCACCGGACGCCCCTGCTGCGCCCACCACTCGTGAGGATCGATGCCTTCGACCTTGACCCGCGCGGTGCCCTTTTCGGCGTAGCCGAGCTTCTTCGCCGCGGCGAAGGACAGGTCGATGATGCGGTCGGAGTAGAACGGCCCACGATCGTTGACCCGCAGGATCACGCTCTTGCCGTTCTCCAGGTTGGTCACGCGCACGTAGCTGGGCAGCGGCAGCGTCTTGTGCGCTGCGGTCATGCCGTACAGGTCGTAGGTCTCGCCGTTGGCCGTGGCCTGGCCATGGAACTTGGTGCCGTACCAGGAGGCCGGACCGACCGCCTGGTAGCGGCGCGCGTCCTGGATCGGAAAGTACTGCTTGCCAAACACCACGTAGGGGCTGGCCTTGACCGGCCCGTAGTGCGGCATGGGAATGGCGTCCTGAATCTTCGAGACGTCGACGTCCCACCAGGGCGCGCCATCCTTGTGCGGGCGGTTGAAATCATCCGGACCGGAAATGCCGGTCGACTGACCGGGCACCACCGCAGGCTGCGGAGCCCGATTGGAAGAGCAGCTCGCCAGCAGCAGCGCTGCCGTTACGCAGGCTGCCAGCGGCAGCAGTTTGGACGCACTCATCGATTACCCCGTGCTTCGACCAGCAGCTCGGCCAGTTGATTGACCGCCATGGCATACATCACGCTGCGATTGTAGCGGGTGATGGTGTAGAAATTGGGCAAACCGAACCAGTATTCGTCGCCTTCGGCACCTTCCAGACGAAACGCCGTGACCGGTACGTCCTCGGCCAGCCGGTCCTGGCTGTTCCAGCCCAGCGCGCGCAACTCGGCGACGTTCTTCACCGGGTCCAGGCCCTGGGTCAGGCCCTCGTCGACGCGCGCACCGCTGACCTGGACGCGGCTGGCGACCTGGCCGCCGGCCTGCCAGCCATGGCGTTTGAAATAGCTGGCGACACTGCCGATGGCATCGGTCGGGTTGCTCCAGATGTTGATGTGGCCGTCGCCGTCGAAGTCCACGGCATAGGCGCGGAAGCTGCTCGGCATGAACTGCGGCAGGCCCATGGCACCGGCGTAGGAGCCTTTCAGCGAAAGCGGATCGACCTGCTCCTCGCGGGTCAGCATGAGAAATTCGCGCAGTTCCTTGCGAAAGAACGGCGCGCGCGGCGGGTAATCGAAGGCCAGGGTGGACAGCGCGTCCATCACTCGCCAGCTGCCGGTGTTGCCACCGTAGAAGGTCTCCACGCCGATGATCGCGACGATGAACTGCGGCGCTACGCCGTACTCGGCCTCGGCCTTCTCCAGCGCAGCCTGATGCTTGTTCCAGAACTCCACGCCCTGGGCGATGCGCTTGTCGGTGATGAAGATCGGCCGGTATTCCTTCCACGGCTTGACCTTCTCGGCCGGACGCGAGATGGCGTCGAGGATCGCCTGCTTGCGCTCGACATCGGCGAACAGCGCGTACAGCTGCTCGCTGGCGAAGCCGTAGTCACGGGTCATTTCCTCGACGAACTCGGTCACCTGCGGCGAATTCCGGTAGTCGGCGGCCAGGGTCTGGGCGCTGGCGCCAAGCATGCCGGCGATGCCGACTCCGATCATGGTGCGAACTGCCCAACTGCGCAGAGAATGCATTAACTCAAAACCCCCAAATCAAACCTGAGCGATCCACTTTCTGTGGGTGTGGATCGCCATCAATATCCCGAAGCCTGACAACAGCGTGACCAGATGGGTTCCGCCGTAGCTAATGAAGGGCAGCGGCACTCCAACCACCGGCAGCAGCCCGCTGACCATGCCGATGTTGACGAATACGTAGACGAAGAAGGTCATGGTCAGCGCCCCGGCCAGCAGCTTGCCGAACAGCGTCTGCGCCTGGGCAGTGATGACCAGGCCGCGCGCCAGCAGCAGCATGTAGAGCAGCAACAACAGACAGACGCCAACCAGGCCGAACTCCTCCGCGAGCACGGCAATGATAAAGTCCGTATGGCTTTCCGGCAAAAAATCCAGGTGCGACTGAGTGCCCAGCAGCCAGCCCTTGCCCAGCACGCCACCGGAACCGATCGCCGCCTTGGACTGGATGATGTTCCAGCCGGCGCCGAGCGGATCGCTCTCCGGGTTGAGGAAGGTCAGCACGCGGCGCTTCTGGTAATCGTGCATGACGAAGTACCACATGCCCACCGCCACCGGCACCACGGCTGCAGCGGCGCCAATGATCCAGCGCCACTGCAGGCCGGCCATGAACACCACGAAGGCGCCCGAGGCGAGAATCAGCAGCGAGGTACCCAGATCCGGCTGCTTGGCGATCAGCACCACGGGGATGGCGATCATCGCCAGGCTGACCAGCAGATGCTTGAAGCGCGGCGGCAGGTTGTGCCGCGCCAGATACCAGGCAATGGTCATCGGCATGATGATCTTCATCAGCTCCGACGGCTGGAAGCGGATCACCCCGGGGATGTTGATCCAGCGCGTGGCACCCATCGCGGTGTGGCCCATCACCTCCACCACCACCAGCAGGACGACGCCGATCACGTAGGCCAGGGGCACCCAGCGCGCCATGAAGCGCGGATCGAACTGGGCAATCACCACCACCGCGAGCATGCCGATGCCGAAAGAGGAGGCCTGCCTGATCAGCAGGTCGACGTTCTTGCCGCTGGCCGAGTAGAGAATGAACAGGCTGCCGGTGCCCAGGATCAGCAGCAGCAACAGCAGCCAGCCATCGATATGCAGGCGCTGCAGCAGGCTGGCGCGACGACGCAGGACGTCCTCATCGGACAGGGTGCGATCGAAATTGCTGATCATCGTTGGCTGACCTCGGACCTCTTGGGCGACGCGAATTCGGCCTTGAGCTGACCGGTCTCCTTGTCCAGCAACCAGGCATCCATCACCTGCTTGACCACCGGCGCGGCGACGCCGGAGCCGGATTCACCGTTTTCCACCATCACCGCGACGGCGATCTGCGGGTTGTCCGCCGGGGCGAAGGCGATGAACAGGGCGTGGTCGCGGTGGCGTTCCTGGACCTTGTTGCGGTCGTACTTCTCGCCCTGCTTGATCGCCACCACCTGCGCCGTACCGCTCTTGCCGGCGATGCGATAGACCGAGCCGTCCCCGACCTTGCGCGCGGTGCCGCGTGCACCGTGCAGAACCTCTTCCATGCCGCGAATGCCGTAATCCCAGAACTTCGGATCACGCAGCACGATATCCGGCATGGGGTTGGGGTCGACCGGCAGGCGGCCATCGACGCTCTTGGCCAGGTGCGGGCGAATCCACTTGCCACGGGTGGCCATCAGTGCGGTGGCCTGCGCCAGTTGCAGCGGCGTGGTCTGCATGTAGCCCTGGCCGATGCCGAGAATCAGCGTCTCGCCCGGGTACCAGGGCTGGCGATAACGCGCCCGCTTCCAGTCGCGCGAAGGCATCAGGCCGGCGGTTTCCTCGAACATGTCCAGCGCCACGCGCTGGCCGAGGCCGAAGCGGCTCATGTAGTCATGCAGGCGATCGACGCCCATCTTGTGCGCCAGGTCGTAGAAATAGGTGTCGTTGGAACGGGCGATGGCCAGGTTGAGGTCGACCCAGCCGTCACCGGTACGGTTCCAGTTGCGGTATTTGTGGCTGTGGTTGGGCAACTGATAGAAGCCGGGGTCGAACACCCGCGAGGTGGGCGTGACCACGCCGGCATCCAGGCCGGCCACCGCGACCATCGGCTTGATGGTCGAGCCCGGCGGGTAGAGG
The DNA here is from genome assembly GCF_900104265.1 of Ectopseudomonas guguanensis. Taxonomy (GTDB): domain Bacteria; phylum Pseudomonadota; class Gammaproteobacteria; order Pseudomonadales; family Pseudomonadaceae; genus Aquipseudomonas; species Aquipseudomonas guguanensis. Next base: position 150,928 of record NZ_FNJJ01000012.1, on the reverse strand, counting down.
CCACGCAACACGCGGTTGTACAGCGGCTGATCGATGGAGTCGCGCAGCTCGCCATAGGCCTTGAAGCTGATGCCGGTGACGAAGGGGTTGGGATCGAAGCTGGGCTGACTGACCATCGCCAGCACCTCGCCATTGTTCGGGTCGATCGCCACCACCGCACCGCGACGACCGCCCAGGGCATTCTCGGCCGCTTCCTGCAGATGCACGTCGAGGCTCAGGACGATGTCCTTGCCCGGCTTCGGGTCAATGCGATTGAGCACACGCAGCACACGGCCGCGGGCATTGGTCTCGACTTCCTCGTAACCCACTTCGCCGTGCAGCTCGTCCTCGTAGAAGCGCTCGATGCCGGTCTTGCCGATATGGTGGGTACCGGCGTAGTCGGTCGGATCGAGGCGCTTGAGCTCCTGCTCGTTGATGCGTCCGACATATCCGACCGAATGGGCGAAGTGCTCCTGCTGCGGGTAATGCCGCACCAGCTGCGCCGCCACCTCGACGCCGGGCAGGCGGAACTGGTTGACCGCGATGCGGGCGATCTGCTCCTCGGAGAGTTCGAACAGGATAGGCACCGGCTCGAACGGACGCCGCCCCTGGCGCACACGACGTTCGAACAGCGCGCGCTCGTCCTCGGACAGCTCCAGCACTTCGACCACCGTATCGAGCACGCTCAGCCAGTCACCGGCACGTTCGCGGGTCACGGTCAGGCTGAAGCTGGGGCGGTTGTCGGCGATGATCACGCCGTTGCGGTCGAAGATCAGCCCGCGCGTCGGCGGCAGCGGCTGCACGTGGATGCGGTTGTTCTCCGCCAGGGTGCTGTGATGCTCGTACTGGATCACCTGCAGGTAGTACATGCGCATGATCAGCACGCAGGTCAGCAGGATGATCGCCACGCCGCCGACCAGCACGCGGCGCTTGACCAGGCGAGCGTCCTTTTCGTGATCCTTGAGGCGAATCGGCTGCGGCATCGATGACTACTTGTGATACGGGTGGCCGGACAGCAGGGTCCAGGCACGGTAGATCTGTTCGCCGAGCAGAATCCTGACCAGCGGGTGTGGCAGCGTCAGCGGCGACAGCGACCAGCGCTGTTCGCTGCGCGCGCAGACCTCCGGCGCCAGGCCTTCCGGGCCGCCGACCATGAGGTTGACGTTGCGCGCGTCGAGACGCCAGCGCTCCAGCTCAGCCGCTAGTTGCTCGGTGCTCCATGGCTTGCCATGGACCTCCAGGGTGACGATACGTTCGCCGGGCTGCACCTTGCTCAGCATGGCCTCGCCCTCCTGACGGATCAGGCGGGCGACGTCGGCGTTCTTGCCGCGGGTATTGAGGGGAATTTCCACCAGCTCCAGCGGCAACTCGGCCGGCAGACGCTTGACGTACTCCTGCCAGCCCTCCTCGACCCAGCGCGGCATGCGCGAACCGACGGCGATCAGCTTGATGCGCATTGCGCCGCCTTATTCAGTGGAATGCTGGGCGCGGCTCTGCTCGGCGCCCTGCCACAGGCGCTCCAGATCATAGAACTGGCGCGCGGTCGGCAGCATCACGTGGACGACGATGTCGCCCAGGTCGAGCAGGGCCCATTCGCCGCTGTCCAGACCTTCGCTACCGATCGGGCGCACGCCCTGCTCCTTGACCTTCTCCAGCACGTTTTCCACCAGCGACTTGACCTGGCGACTGGAGCTACCGCTGGCGATCACCATGAAATCGGTGATGCTGGTCTTGTCCTTGACGTCGATCACGGTGATGTCGGTCGCCTTGATCTCTTCCAGCGCCGCCACGGCGATCTTGACCAGCTCCTCGCTGGGCATGTTCTGCTTGCTCATAAAAACTCGTTTGCCTCGTGTAATGGACGCCAGCGCACATGCGCGGCGTTTCAAGCATTGGGCGCACGGTACAGATCGTGCGCCTGAATATAGGCCAGTACCGCATCGGGCAGCAGATAACGCGCCGAGCGGCCGGTTGCCAGTAAATGGCGGATCTGCGTGGCGGAAATCGCCAACGGAGTCTGCCAGATGAAACTGATTTGCCCGCCTGCGCCCTCCAGGCTCAGCGGGTCGCTGACACTGCGCGCGGCCAGCAGATCGCGCAGCGCCTCCGGCGCTTCGCTGTCGGCGTCCGGCCGCTGCAGCACCAGCAGATGGCAGTGCTGCAGCAGCTCCTGCCAGCGATGCCAGCTCGGCAAGCTGCAGAAGGCGTCCCAGCCGAGCAGCAGAAACAGCTGATCGTCCGCCGCCAGTTCGGCGCGCACCGACTCCAGGGTGTCCACCGTGTACGACGGTTTGTCGCGTTTGAGCTCGCGGTCATCCACCGTCAGCCGCGGCTCGCCAGCAACTGCCAGTTCGACCATGGCCAGACGCTGCTCGGCACTCGCCTGCGGCGTGTCGCGGTGCGGCGGCCTGGCGCTGGGGGTCAGCCGCAGCTCGTCCAGCGCCATGAATTCGGCCACTTCCAGCGCGGCACGCAGATGCCCGTTGTGCACCGGGTTGAAGGTACCGCCGAGCAGGCCGATGCGTCGGGCGCCAGTCCGTTTCATTTATGTGCGAATGTGTCCGTCGCCGAAGACCACGTACTTCTCGCTGGTCAGGCCTTCCAGGCCGACCGGGCCGCGTGCGTGCAGCTTGTCGGTGGAGATGCCGATCTCCGCGCCCAGGCCGTACTCGAAACCATCGGCGAAGCGGGTCGAGGCATTGACCATCACCGAAGCGGAATCCACTTCGGTGAGGAAACGCCGCGCATCGCTGAAGTTCTCGGTGATGATCGAGTCGGTATGGTGCGAACCATAGTGGTTGATGTGCTCGATGGCCGCGTCCAGCGAGTCGACGATGCGAATCGCCAGGATCGGCGCGTTGTACTCGGCGAACCAGTCGTCCTCGCTCGCCTCCAGCACGTCGCTGCCGAGCAGTTCACGGGTGGCGGCATCGCCGCGCAGCTCCACGCCCTTGTCGCGGTAGATGGCAGCCAGCGGCGGCAGCACGCGCGCGGCGACGGCCTGGTGCACCAGCAGGGTTTCCATGGTGTTGCACGGCGAGTAGCGCTGGGTCTTGGCGTTGTCGCAGACGCGGATGGCCTTGTCGAGATCGGCGGCGACGTCGACATAGACGTGGCAGACGCCGTCCAGGTGCTTGATCACCGGCACCTTGGCGTCGCGGCTGATGCGCTCGATCAGGCCCTTGCCACCGCGCGGCACGATCACGTCGACGTACTCGGGCATGGCGATCAGCTCACCGACCGCGGCGCGGTCGGTGGTTTCCACCACCTGCACGGCGGCTGCCGGCAGATCCGCTTCGGCCAGGCCCTGCTGGATGCAGCGGGCGATCGCCTGGTTGGAATGAATGGCCTCGGAGCCGCCACGGAGGATGGTGGCGTTGCCGGACTTCAGGCACAGGCTGGCGGCATCGATGGTCACGTTCGGCCGCGACTCGTAGATGATGCCGATCACCCCCAGCGGCACACGCATCTTGCCCACCTGAATGCCGGAAGGCAGGTAGCGCATGCCCTGAATCTCGCCGATCGGATCGGGCAGGGTCGCCACCTGGCGCAGCCCTTCGATCATGCCGTCGATCACCTTCGGCGTCAGCGCCAGGCGGTCGACCATGGCCGGTTCCAGACCGCTGGCGCGGGCGGCGGCCAGGTCTAGTTCGTTGGCGGCAGTCAGTTCGGCGCGAGCGGCGTCGAGGGCATTGGCAGCGGCCAGCAGCGCGCGATTCTTCTGCGCGGTGCTGGTGCGGGCAAGCACCTTTGATGCCTGGCGGGCGGCCTGGCCCAGGCGGGTCATGTAAGCGTGCACGGACTCGGTCATGGCTGCGGAGGTCTGGCAGTTGGAAAAAGGGGCTGATTATAGCGGGCTCGCAAGGCCGCGCCCAGCGGCGTCTGGCAAGCGGTAGACAGCGCGTCCGCTCAACTCCCGCGGTAACGCCCGCAGGCGCGCCAGACAGGCGCCCTGGCCGCAACGGTGACACCCGCAGGCCGGGGCCGCCCGAAGGTTGGGTAAACAAATCACCCCCCGATGTTTACCTTGCAATCGAGGTTTTGCCGAACGGCGAGACGGCGCCGCGTGCCGCCCCACCAGAACGACAACAAAGGACACTGGAGTGCACCCATGCGTTACCGCACCGACTACAGCGCCGCCTTGCTCGCCAGCCCACCCGCAGTCATCGATATCGCCGGCTGGCGCCTGCACTATCAGGCCTATTCCACACGCCAGCGAGATAGCCGCCCGCCAGTACTGATGCTCGGTGGCGCCTTCCAGAGCTTTCGTTCGTTTGCCGCGGAAGTCGACGAGCTACTGGCCGAACACCCGGTAATCCTGCTCGATCTGCCCAGCCAGGGCGGCAACCTGCAACTGGCTCCCGAGCTCGGCCTGGAACAGCTGGCCGACCTGATCGCCGCCTTCGCCGAACAATTGCAATTGCCGCCGCTGATGCCCATCGGCCTGTCCTATGGCTCGGCGCTGGCGGCGCTGTTCGCCGCCCGCCATCCGCAACGCTGCGCGCGCCTGCTGCTGGCCGGTATCACCGCCTTCGGTCGCCCAGGCGCAAGGCGGATGCTGGAGGAAGGCCTGGCCCTGCTCGATGAAGGGCGCAACGGCGAATTCGCCCAGGGCGCCCTGAGCGGGCTGCTCAACCCGCTGCAGCTGCAGGAAACCGGCGTCTCGCCGGTGTTTCGCAAGGCGCTGCTGCGGCAGATTCAGCGCCTGTCACCCATAGAGGTGGAACGTTACCGGCAGAACAGCCGGCGCCTGCTGGCCTTCGACGGCTTCAGCCAGCACCCGCCATGCCCGACCCTGGTATTGGCCGGCGAGCACGACCATTTCACCCAGCCCTGGGAGCACGCGCACTTCGCCGCGGCCTGCGCCCAGGCCGATTGCGTGCTGATCCACCATGCCGACCATCTCGCCCAGTTCGAACGACGCGAAGCCTGCGCCGCACTGTACCGCCCCTTCCTGGGCGGGCGAGCGCTGCCGGCGCGCAGCCCGGGCAGCACCCGCCTGCAAGCCGAACACCTGCTGAAGCTGGAGAAACGCTGCGAGCCCCGCCTGGCACCGCGCCAACGCCAGGCGCAACTGCAACATGCCGAAGGCTGGCAGTGGACGGTGGAGCTGAGCGAGCTGGGCTTTTTCGGTGGGCTGCTGCAGGGCGACCTGCCCGGGGACCTGCCAATGCGTGGCTGGCGGCTGCAGTGCGCCGACCTGCCGAGCCAGCCCGTGCTGCCGCTACGGTGCGATGACCAGGGCCTGGCCTTCGTCTTTCCGCATACCGATGCCGAGGCCAGCCAGGCGCTGGCCGCGCGCATCCATCCGGCGCCGCTGCCGACGGCGGCCTGCGCCTAGCGCCGACATAGCCAGCCCAGCCAAGGTGCGCACGGCGCACCCTACGTCCGCGCCTGGATCACTCGCACCAGCCCCGGCAGGCGGGCCGGCGGCAGGCCTAGACTCACGGCATCGGCACTGGGGTCCAATACCTGCACCACAGCGAAGCCGCAACGCTGGAAGCCTGCGATGATCTCGTCGTGATTGCGGTAATGCAGCGGGTAGCTGCCGCGGGTCAGCCGGCCGATCAGCTCGACACCCCAGCGCAGCTGACGGTAGCGCGGATGTTCACGCAGGTCTGGATAGAGCTCGGTCAGGTAGGTAGCAGCGGGGAACTCGCCAAGTTCGTTGGCGAGCCGGCTCCAGAAGCCCTCGATCAGCGTCAACGGAAAGTAGTTGACCAGCCCCTCGGTAATCACCACCACCGGCTGGCTGCGGTCCAGATCCGCGAACAAGGCGCTCAGGCGCTGATTACCGCGTTCGGCGAGGATATCCACGGCGCGTACCTGATGCCGGCCATCCAGCCAGCCTTCGCCATGCAACAGCAGACGCTTGCGCGCCGCCATGGCCGGCAGATCCGCCTCCAGATACCGAAGCTGTGGATAGCGACAGCAGAAACGCCGGCCGCGAGGCGACAGGCCACAGGCAATTTCCACCACCTGGCGCACCCCCTGCTGCTCGATGGCCTCGGTCAGTTGCGCATCGATCTGCAGATGGCGCTGCAGCAGAAAGGCCTCGATATCCAGACCGAAGCCGGCCCTGGCGCCCCAGGTGACGGGCCACAGCAGCTTGTGCACGAAACGGCCGAAGGCAGTGACGAACGCAGGCTCGGCCAGATGGTGGCGGTACCAGACATAGCCGGTGTAATGCGCCGAAGGGCTGATATGGGCGCTGCTGGCGCGGGAACGTTCAGGCATCTTTAAGGTTCTTGTTGTTATGCTCGCGGCCCCAGATTAGAACGCCGCGAGCGCCTTCGACAGATCATGCCCGCCGAACCCACCCTTAGTTTGCCCTGGCCCGGCGCCAAGCCGCTGCCCGATACCTTTTTCGACCGCGACGCCCAGCTGCTCGCCCGCGAGCTGCTCGGCATGGTGATTCGCCATCGCGTCGGCAAGCGCTGGCTGAGCGCACGGATCATCGAGACCGAGGCCTATTACCTGGCGGAAAAGGGCAGCCATGCCTCGCTCGGCTACACCGAGAAACGCAAGGCGCTGTTCGCCGATGGCGGGCACATCTACATGTACTACGCACGCGGCGGCGATTCGCTGAACTTCAGCGCACACGGGCCCGGCAACGCGGTACTGATCAAGTCCGGGCATCCCTGGGTCGATGCCGTCAGCGGCGCCGATTCGCTCGCCGCGATGCAGCGCAACAATCCTGACAGCCTCGGCATGCCGCGTGCGCCCGAACGCCTGTGTGCCGGGCAGACGCTGCTGTGCAGGGCGCTCGGCCTGAAGGTGACGGACTGGGACGCGCGCCGCTTCGACCTGCAGCGCTTGTTCGTCGAGGATGTCGGCGAACGCCCGCACTCGATCATCCAGTGCGCGCGCCTGGGCATTCCAGTGGGGCGCGACGAACACCTGCCGTACCGCTTCGTCGACGCGCAGTATGCTCGCCACTGCACGCGCAACCCTTTGCGCCGCGGACAGGTCGAAGGCCAAGACTATCGATTGATGAGCGTTTAGGGAGCAGAACGATGAGCGTCTGGCTGGACAACCTGACCACCTGGCTGAGCGGCAACCCGCAATGGCTGGGACTGGCGATCTTCCTCATCGCCCTGCTCGAATGCCTGGCCCTGGTGGGCATCGTGCTGCCAGGCGTGGTGCTGCTGTTCAGCGTCGCGCTGCTCGCCGGCAGCGGCGTGCTGACCCTCTGGCAGACACTGCTGCTGGCCTACGCCGGCGCGCTGTGCGGCGACATGATTTCCTACGCGCTGGGCAGGCGTTTCAAACGCAACATCGGCCGTCTGCCAGTGCTGCGCCATCACCCGCAATGGATCCTGCGCGCCGAGCTGTATTTCCGCCACTACGGCGTGGCCAGCCTGCTGGTCGGGCGTTTCATCGGCCCGCTGCGGCCCATGCTGCCCATGGTGGCCGGCATGCTGAACATGCCGCTGCTGCGCTTCATTCTGGTCAGCCTGGTGGCTGCAGCGGGCTGGGCCCTGGCCTACCTGCTACCCGGCTGGGCCACCGGCGCGGCCCTGCGCCTGCCGATGGCGGAGGGTTTCTGGACCGAGGCGGCGGTGCTGCTGGCCGGCATCGGCGTGATCCTGCTGCTGACCATCCAGGCCAGCCTGGCGGAAAAGCAGCGGGCCAGCCTGCTGGGTGGCGGGCTCAGCCTCGTGCTGCTGCTGGCCATGGTCATCGGCTGGCCGCATCTCGATGCGCTGGATCAGGGCCTGATGACCCTGGTGCAGGAGCAGCGTCAGGCGCACCTGGACCAGTGGATCGGCACCCTGACCCGGCTGGGCGACTTCCATATCCAGCTGGTCGCGGCCGCGCTGCTGTGTACCCTGCTGCTGCTGGCGCGACGCTGGCGTCACCTGCTGTTCGCCGCTTTGACCCTGCTGCTCACCGCCATCGGCAACAGCACGCTCAAGCATGGCTTCGCCCGAGCGCGCCCCGATGTGCTTAGCGAACCGCTGACCACCTTCAGCTTTCCCAGCGGCCACAGCTCGGCAGCCTTTGCCTTCTTCCTGGTGCTGGGTGTGCTGGCCGGGCGCGGGCAATCGGCACGCCTGCGCCTGGCCTGGCTGGTGGTGGCCTGCCTGCTGGCTGCAGCGATCGCCCTGTCGCGGGTCTACCTGGGCGTGCACTGGCCCAGCGATATCATTGCCGGCGCGCTGCTGGCCTCGGCCGTGTGCGGCCTGAGCCTGGCGCTGTGTCAGCGCCGCGAGGTGCTGCCGGCACTGCCGGCGCGTCTGTGGTGGATCATCCTGCCCGCCTGCATCGCGGTACTGGGCGGTATGGCGACCTGGCAGCTGTCCCATGCGCTGCTGCGCTACGCCTACTGAGGCGCCAGGCGTGCGTCGCCTCAGGCCTCCCCCTGAAGCATTTCCAGCATGGCGTGCAGCTGCTCAAGGCGCAGGGCTGGCTCGTCGAGCTGAAGCAGTTGCAGCTTCTGCGCCGGCTCCAGCGGCAGCAGGTAGGCCAGCTGGTTGGCCAGTTGCTGCTGGCCGGTGACCACGCCCGCCATGGCCAGGCCGGCCACCAGCGGATGTTCGGCCAGCGCCGCGTGCAGGGCGGCGAGGTCGGCATGCTCGGCCTGCAGCGGGCTGTCTGGCGGCTCCTGCAGCCACTGCACCTCGGCGACGGTCAGCTGGTCGGGCAGAACCTGGGCACGCTCGACGCGAAAGCGCCGCCCGCCCTCGACGCGAATCCCCAGCAGGCCATTGGCGCGCTGCTGAAAGTCGCGCACCACTGCCTCGCAGCCGATGGCCGCGAAACGGCTGGCAGCCTCGCCCACTTCCTCGCCCTCGACGATGCACACCACACCGAAGCCCGAGCCCTGCTTCATGCAGCGGCTGATCATGTCCAGGTAGCGCGCCTCGAAAATCTGCAGGTCGAGCACGCAGCCGGGAAACAGTACGGTGTTGAGCGGGAACAGCGGGAGATTCATGGGTTCACGGCCTGTTATCAACGCGATGCTGCCGGGCATCAGGAAGTTGCCAGGGAGGCTCTCACAGGAACAGGACAATCGCCAGAGGCAGCAGCACGGCGGTGATCACCCCCATCAGGCTCATCGCCAGCGCGGCGAAGGCGCCGCATTCGTCGCTCTCCTGCAGCGCGCGGGCCGTGCCCACGGCATGGGCGGTGATGCCCAGCGCCATGCCCTGTGCCGCCGGATGGCGAACCCGGCACAGGCGCAGGATGGACGGCCCGACGATGGCACCGAGAACCCCGGTGATCATCACGAACACCGCTGCCAGCGCCGCGATACCGCCGATCTGATCGGCCACCAGCATGGCGATCGGCGAGGTCACCGACTTGGGCGCCATGCTCATCAGCATCAACCGTTCGGCACCAAACAACCAGGCCAGTCCGGCCCCAAGCACGGTGGCGACGGTGCCGGCGACCAGCAGGGTGAGGATGATGGGCCAGAACAGCTGGCGAATCCGCCGCAGATTGAGATACAGCGGCACGGCCAGGGCCACGGTGGCCGGGCCGAGCAGCAGGGTCAGCGCCGCGACGCTACTGCGGTATTCGGCGAAGCTCAGGCCGCACAGCAGCAGGATGCCGATGACCGTGAGCATCGAGACCAGCACCGGCTGCAGGAATACCCAGCGGGTGCGCTCGTAGGCGGCCATGGCCAACTGATAGGCACCGAGGGTGATGCCGATGCCGAACAGCGGGTGATGGGTCAACGCCTGCCAGGCGCCCTGCCAATCCGGACTCATGCGTCCTCCCGGCGCTGCTGGCGCTCGATCAGTTTCTGCATCAGCCAGCCGGCGAAGGCCAGCGATACCAGCAGCGACAGCACCAGGGCGCCGACCACTGCCCAGAAATCGGCGGCAATATCACTGGCATAGGCCATCACACCCACCGCGGGCGGTACCAGAATCAGCGGCAGGTACTTGAGCAGGCTGCTGGACGCCACGCTGAGCGGCTCGCCCACCTCGCCACGGGCGATGAGAAAGACGAACAGCAGCAGCATGCCGATGATCGGCCCGGGTAGCATCGGTAACAGCAGCACGTTGAGAACGGTACCCAGCAACTGGCACAGCACCAGCCAGGAAAGGCCGCGAAGCAGCATGTTTGAGGTCTCCACAAGACGAGCGATGGCCGCGATTCCGCTCGCGAGAGGGGATTCCGGGCATCTATTGAGGCATGTCGGCCATTATAGGCGCGATGCACCTCAGCTGGCCTCCGGATTGCTTCGCCAGGCTGACCTATGCCGCGTCATTCAGCACGCCTGGGCAGGCTTGACCCGCCGTCGCCCCCGTGCTGATCTAGACCGCAACGGTTTTACGCACACAAGAAAAACACCCGCGTCCTCAAGGAGGAACTATGCCGTTCGTACCCGTAGCAGAACTCAAGGATCATGTTGGCAAGGAACTCGGCAAGTCCGAGTGGCTGACCATCGATCAGCAGCGCATCAACCAGTTCGCCGAGTGCACCGGCGACCACCAGTTCATCCACGTCGACCCGGAAAAGGCCAAGCTCACCCCCTTCGGCACCACCATCGCTCACGGTTTCCTCTCGCTGTCGCTGGTGCCGATGCTGATGGAAGGCATCATGATCATGCCGCAGGGCCTGAAGATGGCGGTGAACTACGGCCTGGACAGCGTGCGCTTCATCCAGCCGGTGAAGGTCGACTCCAGGGTGCGCCTGACGGTGACCCTGACCGACGCCAACGAGAAGAACCCCGGCCAGTGGCTGCTCAAGGCCCGCGCCGTGCTGGAGATCGAAGGCCAGGAAAAACCGGCCTATATCGCCGAGCCGCTTACCCTCTGCTTCGTCTGATCCCGCCCGGACATCCCCTGTCGCTCCCGTTTTCCGCGCCATGCGCCGGAGCGGGAGCGATCCTGCATCGCTTAAGCGTGCGACTCGGCAGCGCAAGCCTGCAGGCTTGCGGCATACTGCCGAGCAAAGCACCGACCTGGACGTCCATCATGACTGCCCCTGCCCTGCGCCTGCTGCCTCTTTGCCTGTCCCTGCTGATCGTCGGTTGCGACGAAGCGCGCCCGCTGTTGCCGGCCAATGCCACCCTGCCCGACGGCGGCCGCTATCGCGGCGAGATCGTCGACGGGTTGCTGCAAGGACCGGGGCGCCTGGACTACCGCAATGGCAGCTGGTTCGTCGGCCAGTTCAAGGACGGCATGCTCGAAGGCAGCGGCGAGTGGCAGGGGCCTGGTGGCGAACACTACCTGGGCGAATTCCATGAAGGCATGTTCCATGGCCAGGGCACCCTGACCTACAGCGACGGCAGCCGCTACGAAGGCAGTTTCGAGCGTAATAGATTCAGCGGCGTCGGCCTGCTGGAACAGGGCGGCCAGCGCTACCGGGGCGAGTTTCTCAACGACCACTTCCACGGCCTGGGCAAACTGGAAATGGCCGATGGCAGCAGTTTCCAGGGCCAGTTCGTCAAGGGTCGGTTCGAGGGCCAGGGCGTGCGCATCGACGCCTATGGCAACCAGTTCAGCGGCGTGTTCGCCCAGGGCCTGCTCAACGGTCAGGGCAGCTACCACAACGCCGACGGCGACAACTACAGCGGCGGATTCAAGAACGACGAGTTCCATGGCAAGGGCCGCTACCAGAGCGCCAGCGGCGAAACCTGGGCCGGCGAGTTCGTCGAGGGCGTAATGCAGGGCCCCGGCGAATACAGCGACGGCGAAGGCACGCGCTACCTCGGTGAATTCGCCGACTGGCAGTACGAAGGCCAAGGCCTGCTCACCCTGCCCGACGGCAGCGCCTACCGCGGCCATTTCTCCGGCGGCGAATACAACGGCGAGGGCACCCTGACCCTGGCCGATGGCAGCCGCCAGTCCGGCACCTGGCAAGGCGGGCGACTGATCCGTGACGAACAGGGCCAGGTGTTGCCCGACAGCCTCGAGCTGGGTTTGCTGCAACAGGGCCAACTGCTCGATGAGGCGATCGCCGCGATCCCGGCCTCGACACCGGCACGCGAACTCTATGCACTGACCCTGGCGGGCGACGGCAAGCAGAGCGTATTCATGCGCGAAGCCGACTATGTCGGCAGGCTGATGCGCGATCGTTTTGGCGCCTACGGCAGCATCAGCCTGGTCAACCACCGTGACCATCTCGCCGACCGCCCGCTGGCCACCCGCGAGAACCTTACCCGCGCGGTCCAGGCCCTGGCCGAACGCAGTGGCGAGGAAGACCTGGTCTTCATCTACCTGACCAGCCATGGCTCGCGCCGCCACGAACTCAACCTCGACCAGCCGCGCCTGCAACTGGCCGACCTGCCTGCCAGCGAGCTCGCGGCGCTGCTGGCTCCACTCAAGCAACGCAACAAGGTGGTGGTGATTTCGGCTTGCTACTCCGGCGGTTTCATCCCACCACTGAAAGACGAAAAGACCCTGGTGATGACCGCCGCACGCGCCGACCGGGTTTCCTTCGGCTGCAGCGAGGAGAACGACTTCACCTATTTCGGCCGCGCCCTGTTCGCCGAGGCCCTCGGCGAAACCGACAACCTGGAACGGGCCTTCGAACTGGCCAGGGAACGCGTCGCCGAGCGTGAGCAAAGCGACGGCTTCGAACCTTCCGAGCCGCAGATCTGGGCGCCACGCGGCGTACTCCAGCACTGGCGCGAGCTGCGCCAGAGCCAGGCCGAGCGTGCGCTGGGGGCCGTGGCCAGCGGTCCGGCAAAGGACTGACAGGCCGTTGAAAAACGCAGGCGAGGCAGGCAAGGCTGTTTTTAACGCAGCATTGCCAACGCAGGTAGTTTTTCCACAGCCTGTTAAGCTGAACTGTAACGGACAAGAGACAACCGCATGTACCTGACCCCGCAGCACATCCTTCTCGCCGGCGCCACCGGACTCACCGGTGAGCACCTGCTCGACCGCCTGCTCAGCGAGCCGACGGTCGCCCGCGTGCTGGCACCGACCCGCCGGCCACTGGCCGCGCACCCGCATCTGGAAAACCCGGTGGGCGACCTGCAGAGCCTGCTGCCGCAGCTCTCCGGCCAGGTCGACACCGCCTTCTGCTGCCTGGGCAGCACCATCAAGCAGGCCGGCTCGCAGGAGGCCTTTCGCGCTGTCGACCACGACCTGGTGCTGGCCTTCGCCCGCCGCGCTCGCGAGCTGGGCGCACGGCATCTGGTGGTGATCAGCGCGCTGGGTGCCAATCCCAACTCATCAGTGTTCTACAACCGCGTCAAGGGCGAGACCGAGCAAGCGCTGAAAGCCATGGACTGGCCACAACTGACCATCGCCCGTCCGTCGCTGCTGCTCGGCGCACGCCAAGAGTTTCGTCTTGGCGAACGCCTGGCGGCGCCGCTACTGCGCTGGCTGCCGGGCAAGTACCGTGGCATCGACGCCTGCGCCCTGGCCCGCGCGCTGTGGCGCCTGGCGCTGGAAGAGGAAGACGGCGTGCGCGTGATAGAGTCCTCCGACCTGCGCCGCCTGGGACGCTGAAGCCGTGGATGAAGCGATGAAACCGACAAGCCTCATCGAAGCCCTGCAAGACGCCGACATGCTCGAGATCGATGGCCTGTATGCCTGGCAGTTCGACCTCGACACCGACCTGCTGGCGCAGATCAGCGCCGGCACGGCGGGCAGCGACAGCGCCGCCAGAGCCTTGCTGCAGGTGCACTGCATGGATGGTCGCGAGCGCCGCCAGTGGACGTTCTCCCTGGCTGCGGTGCAGGCCGCGCGCCACAGCGAAGCGGATGACAGCTGGCTGATCGAAGGCCGCGACGCCAGCCACAGCCTCAAGTGTTTCGCCGCCTATCGCGGCGACAACGAGGACGAAGACGAGCAAGGCGAAGTCTGAGCCATGGGCTTCTACGACCGCCATGTCCTGCCGCACCTGATCGACTTCGCCTGCGGCATGGGCGCGGTGATGAAGGCGCGTGCGCAGATCGTGCCGCAGGCGCAGGGCCGTGTGCTGGAAATCGGCATCGGCAGCGGTCTGAACCTGGGCTTCTACGATGCGCAGCGGGTCGAGGTGGTGGTCGGCGTCGACCCGTCGGCCGAGATGCAGGCCCTGGCCCGCGAACGCGCCGCGCACTGCCAGGTGCCGGTAGAGATGATCGCCCTGGAACTTGGGCAGCTCCAGGCAGCCGATGCCAGCTTCGACGACATCGTCTGCACCTTCACCCTGTGCACCATCCCCGATGCGGTCGCCGCCCTCAGGGAAATGCGCCGCGTGCTGAAACCTGGCGGACGCCTGCTGTTCTGCGAACACGGCCTGGCACCCGACCTGCCCGTGGTGCGCTGGCAAAGGCGCCTGACCCCCTGGTGGAAGCCGCTGGCCGGCGGCTGTCACCTGGACCGCGACATACCGGCATTGATCGAAGCCGGCGGCTTTCAGGTCCGCGAACTGAGCACCGGCTACCTGAAAGGGCCCAGGCCCATGACCCACGTCTACCGCGGCTGGGCCGACTGAGTGCAAGCCCGCACTCGCACACTCGGCATAGACGACCATAATGCACAACAGGTTGCAGGAATCTGCGAATGGAAGTCGACCCGCGTATGAAGCCCCTTCGTTCACCTCGTCTCGCTCACCTGTTGCTGTGCCTCGGCCTGCTGAGCTGCGCCTGGAGCCATGCCGCAGAAGCCCAAACGGTGCGGGTCGGCGTCTATGCCAACGAGCCGAAGATCTTTGCCGATGCCAGCGGGCAACCGACGGGCATTCTGGGCGAGCTGTTGCAGGCCATGGCCAACGAAGAAAAGTGGCAGTTGCAGACAGTGCCCTGCGCCTGGCAGCAATGTCTGCAGCTGCTGCAGGAGGGCGAGATCGATCTGCTGCCGGATGTCGCCTTCAGCGAGGAACGGGCACGGCTGATGGACTTCCACCAGGTGCCTTCGCTGTTCAGCTGGTCACAGCTTTACAGCCACGAGGAACTGCGCCTGCACAGCGTGCTCGATCTGCGCGGCCTGCGTATCGCTGCCCTGGAGGGCTCGATCCAGTACCAGTACCTGCAGAGCCTGCTCGACAGCTTCGGTCTGCAGGCGCAGATGATTGCGCTCAGCGACCTGCGCCAGGGTTTCGCCATGGTCCACGACGGCGACGCCGATGCGGTGGTGGCCAACCAGTTGTTCGGTGATTACCACGTCGCCAACTACCGCCTGAGCGCGACACCGATCATGTTCCAGCCCGCGCAGCTGTTCTATGCCACACCCAAGGGCGAGAACCGCAACCTGCTCGAGGCCATCGACCGGCACCTGCAGAACTGGCAGGCCTCACCCGGCTCGATCTACTTTCAGGTGCTGCAACGCTGGAGCGGCGAGGCGCAACGGCGCAGCATTCCCGTCCTGTTCTGGTGGGGCCTGGCCCTGCTCGCCGCATTGCTGACCCTGGCCATTGGCGGCAGCCTGCTGCTGCGTCGCCAGGTTGCCGACAAGACCCGCCATCTCAAGGCCAGCGAGGCACGCCTGAATACCATCCTCGACAGCGTCGAGGCGCATATCTACATCAAGGATCCGCAACTGCGCTATCAGTACGCCAACCGCAAGGTCTGCGAGCTGTTCGGGCGCACTGTCGATCAGGTGATCGGCCATACCGATGCCGATTTCTTCGACAGCGAAACAGCGCAGGCACTGGGCATCAACGACCGCCGCGTGCTGGCGGGCGAACGCATCGAGAACGAGGAAACCAACCGCGACCGCCAAGGCCGCAACGAGCGCACCTACTTTTCGGTGAAGCTGCCGCTGCGCGCAGCGGATGACAGCATCTACGCCCTGTGCGGCATTTCCACCGACATCACCGAGCACAAGAAGAACCTCGAACAGATCCACCAGCTCGCCTACTACGACGCCCTCACCGGCCTGCCCAATCGCCGCCTGCTGCTCGAGCACCTGCAGTTCGCCCTGGCCCGCAGTGCACGCAGCGGGCGCGAGGGCGCACTGCTGTTCATCGACCTGGACAACTTCAAGCAGCTCAATGACACCCTGGGCCACGACATGGGCGACCTGCTGCTGCAACAGGTCAGCAGCCGCCTGCTCGATCAGGTGCGCCTCGAGGACAACCTGTCGCGCCTGGGCGGCGATGAGTTCGTACTGATTCTGGAGAACCTCGACCCGGAACCCCAGGCCGCCATCGCCATCATCGAGCAGGTTGCCGACAAGCTGCTGCGGGCCCTGGCCAGGCCATTCGAGCTACCCGGCTACAGTCACAGCGGCAGCGCCAGCATTGGCGTGGCGCTGTTCTCACAGCCCTACGACAAGCCCGAAGAGCTGCTCAAGCACGCCGACCTGGCCATGTACGAGGCCAAGGCCGCCGGGCGCAATACCCTGTGCTTCTTCGACCCGCGCATGCAAGAGGCACTGGCGGCCCGCGCCACCCTGGAACACGAGCTGCGCCGTGCCCTGAGCGAGGGCCAACTGCTGCTGCACTACCAGCCGCAGGTGGACGAACAGGGCGAGCTGCTCGGCGCCGAGGCCCTGATACGCTGGCGACATCCGCAGCGCGGCCTGGTGCCGCCCGGCGAGTTCATCCCGCTGGCGGAAAGCACCGGGCTGATCCTGCCCATGGGCCGCTGGATTCTGCACACGGCCTGCCGGCAGCTCGCCGCCTGGGCTGACGACCCGCAGCGCGCCGAGCTGACCGTGGCAATCAACGTCAGCGCCCGCCAGTTCCACCACCCTGACTTCGTCGCCGACGTGCTCACCGCACTGAAAGAGACCGGAGCCGCTCCCCACAGGCTGGAGCTGGAACTGACCGAGAGCCAGCTGGTGCAGGATATCGAAGCGCTGATCGACAAGATGGGGCAACTCAAGGCCCACGGCGTGCGCTTCTCACTGGACGACTTCGGCACCGGCTACTCCTCGCTCAGCTACCTGAAACGCCTGCCACTGGACCAGTTGAAGATCGACCGCAGCTTCGTCCACGACCTGCTCGACAACGCCAGCGATACCGCCATCGTGCGGACCATTCTCGCCCTGGGCCAGGAACTGGAGTTGCGCGTCATCGCCGAAGGCGTGGAGAGCGAGGCGCAGCGAGATGCCCTGCTACGCCTGGGCTGCCGTCACTTCCAGGGCTACCTGTATGGCGCCCCGCAGCCGGCCGAGCAGATCGGTGCCCATGGCCGGGCCACCCTCGCCCTGCACCTGGGCTCGGCCTGAGGCTTCAGTCGCGCGATGCTGCACGCAGCGCCAGCGGATCAACCAACCCGGCGGCGATAACCATGCCCACCAGCTCCGGCAGCGTCTCGGCCTGCATGCGCTTCATCACCCGCGAGCGATACAGGTCGACGGTCTTCACGCTGATATCGAGCTGCTCGGCCACTTCGCGGTTGGTGTAGCCGCGCACCAAGGGCAGCAGCACGTCACGCTCACGCGGGGTGAGCTGATCGAGCCGTGCCTGCACCTCGGCCAGACGCGCGTCGCGCCTTGGCCGGGCCGGGCGGCGATCCAGCGCCTGCTGCACGCTGTCGAGCAACAGTTGCTCGTTGTAAGGCTTCTCGATGAAATCCACCGCGCCGGCCTTGAACGCGCGCACCACGATCGGCACGTCGGCATGGCCGCTGACGAAGATCACCGGCAGGTCGATACCACGCGCGCGCATCTCCTCCTGCACGTTCAGCCCACCCATGCCGGGCATGCGCACATCGAGCAGCACGCAGGCATTGGCAGTCGGATCGCAAGCCTCGAGAAAGGCCCGGCCGCTGGTGAAGGGCACGCCGCTCAGCCCCACCGACTCCAGCAGCCAGAGCGTCGAGTCGAGCATGCCCTGGTCGTCGTCGACCACGTAAACCCGTTGTTGCATCCCTGTACTGCTCCTCTTGTTGTTATGCGTTTCATTGGTCGCGGCTGAAGCCCCTCCCACAGTGTGCACGCTCCGTGGGAGGGCTTCAGCCGCGACCGTTCGACAACGACTCATCGTCCCTGCCCAAAGGCAAACGACATTCCAGACACAGCCCACCACCCTCGGCCGGGAACGCCTCCAGCGCCCCGCCAAAGCCTTCGATGATGCTGCGGCTCATGGACAGGCCGAGCCCCAGTCCATCGGCCTTGCTGGTGTAGAAGGGGGTGAACAGCTTGGCCATCTGCTCGTCGCTGACGCCCGGCCCCTGATCGATTACCCGGATGGCCAGGCAGCCGTCAGCTTCGCCAGCCTCCAGACGCACCTGCGAAGGCGCGCCGGGGTGACGTTCGCGATTGGCATCGATGGCATTGCGCAGCAGGTTGAGCAGTACCTGTTCGAGCAGGACGCGGTCGGCGAATACCGGCGGCAGATTGTCCGGCAAGACGTCGTTCACCGCCACCTGCGCCGTACCGGCCTCCCAGTTGCACAGACGCACCGCTTCGCGCGCCACCTCGGCCAGATCCAGCGCCTGCATGCGCCGCTGGCCCTTGCGCAGGAAGGCGCGCAGGCGCCTGATCACCACCGCGGCGTGGTTGGCGTGCTCGGTGATGCGCGCCAGGCCCTGGGCCACCTTGTCGACACCGGCCGGATCGCCGCCGATGCCCTGCAGGTAGCGCTGGCTGGCGCTGGCGTAGTTGACCACCGCCGCCAGCGGCTGGTTGATCTCGTGGGCGATACCCGAGGCCAGTTCGCCCAGGGTGATCAGCCGCGTGGTGTGCGCCAGCTCGTCCTCCAGGCGGCGCTTGTTCTCCTCGGCCTGGATGCGCGCGGTGATGTCGCGCGACACGCTGACCACCTCGACCACCGCACCGGTGTAGGTCTCGCGAATGGCGCGGCTGGCGGTTTCGAACCACAGGTAATGGCCGTCGCGATGACGAATGCGATAGGTCATGGTGTGGTAGCCATCCTGCTCCAGGGCCTCGCGCGCCTGCTTGGCCTGCTGCAGTTGGTCCTGCGGATGCAGCAGGCTGTCGACGGCCATGCCGCGCAGTTCTTCCGGCCAGTAGCCGAGCAAGGTCCAGCTGGCAGGCGTGGCGTCGAGAAAAACGCCCTCCGGCGTGTGCCGGGAAATCAGGTCGGTGGTGTTCTCGGTGATCAGCCGATACAAGCGCCGCGCCCGCGCGGCCTCACGCTGCTCACGAACCTCGCGGGTGGCCTCGCGGCAGCGCGCCAGCACGCGGCGCTCGGCGACATCGGGAATGAAACTCCAGATCAGGATGCGCTCGCCATCCTGCGCTTCCACCGACTCCACGGCGCGCGACTGCTCCAGGCAGGCGCGCACCAGCGGCAAATGGTTCACCGGCAGCAGCTCGCCCAGCTGCGTCAGCGCGCGTTCACCAAGCAGCCCCTGCAACGCCGCGTTGCTCTCCAGCAAGCGCGCCTCGGCGTCGAGCAGCAGCGCCGGCTGCGGGTCGGATGACAGCAGCGGCGCACTGCGCGCCAGCCCCGAGGCCAGTTCGACCATCTGCACCAGCAGTTCACGCAGCCAGGGCAGCCATTCCAGCCCGGCCGTCTCGTCGACCTGCAACAGCAGCACGCCAGATTGGCCAGTCTGCAGCTGCAGGGCCAGCGCCTGGCCATGATGCAGCGCGGCGCGGCGTAGACGCCCGGCCAGCCAGCAGGGCAGCCGGCGCAGGGCGTCGAAGGTCAGGCTCGGTTGCTCACCAAGCGCAGCGAACAGCGTCTCGTCACTGGCCTCCAGCGGGTCGCCCGTGCCCGGTGGCAGACGCGGCCCGTCGTCCATCTGAGCGTAGGTACGACTGGCCGGCTGCCAGGCCAGGTACCAGGCCTGGCGCACCTGCGGGCAGCCCAGCAGGGCCTGGCGCAGGGCCTCGGCCCGCTCGCCCAGGGGCGGCGCCTCGCGCTGGATGCGCAGCCAGGACTGCAGGGGAACCGCGGAGAGATGAGCGTCAGCCTTCATATAGTATTTATTCTATAAAACCTTGGTACAACTTCCATACAGAATAGAAATGACCTATAAATTATCACCAGCAAGCTTCGGTAATGCCTGCATCATTACCGGAATAACCAGAGCTAACAATCAGCCAAAGGTGTATCCGCCATGTCGATCTACGAGCAGGGCCTCGGCCGCGCCGCCGTTAATCACGTCGCCCTCAGCCCCCTGAGCTTCATCGAACGTACCGCGGCGGTATACCCGCACTATCCGGCGGTGGTGCATGGCTCGATTCGCCGCAACTGGGCCGAGACCTATGCGCGTTGCCGGCGGCTGGCCTCGGCGCTGGCCGGCCGTGGCATCGGCAAGGGCGACACGGTGGCGGTGATGCTGCCGAACATCCCGGCCATGCTCGAAGCGCATTTCGGCGTGCCAATGATCGGCGCGGTGCTCAACACCCTCAACGTGCGCCTGGATGCCGAGGCCATCGCCTTCATGCTGCAGCATGGCGAAGCCAAGGTGGTGATCGCCGACCGCGAGTTCTTCGATGTGATCCACGCCGCCATCGGCATGCTCGACCACCCGCCGCTGGTGATCGACGTCGACGACCCCGAGTACGGCGAGGGCCAGGCAGTCAGCGAGCTGGACTACGAGGCCTTCCTCGCCGAGGGCGACCCCGAATTCGCCTGGCAGTGGCCCACCGACGAGTGGCAGGCGATCAGCCTCAACTACACCTCCGGCACCACCGGCAACCCCAAGGGCGTGGTCTATCACCACCGCGGTGCCTTCCTTAATGCCATGGGCAACCAGATGACCTGGAACATGGGCAACCACCCGGTCTACCTGTGGACCCTGCCGATGTTTCACTGCAATGGCTGGTGCTACCCCTGGACGATCACCGCACTGGCTGGCGTGCATGTGTTCCTGCGCCGCGTCGACCCGGCGAAGATCCTCACCCTGATCCGCGACGAGCAGGTCACCCACCTGTGCGGCGCGCCCATCGTGCTCAACGCCCTGGTGAACATGCCGGCCGAAGCCAAGGCGGCCATCGATCACCCGGTCAAGGCCATGGTCGCTGGTGCCGCGCCGCCGGCGAAGGTGATCGGCGCGGTGGAGGAGATGGGCATCCACGTCACCCATGTGTACGGCCTGACCGAGGTCTACGGCCCGGTGACCCTGTGCGCCTGGCACGCCGAATGGGACGAACTGCCGCTGGAAGAACGCGCCACCATCAAGGCGCGCCAGGGCGTGCGCTACCCGACTCTGGAAGGGGTGATGGTGGCCGACCCGAAAACCCTGGAGCCGGTGCCGCGTGACGGTCAGACCATCGGCGAGATCTTCATGCGCGGCAACACCGTGATGAAGGGCTACCTGAAGAACCCCAGCGCCACCGCCGAAGCCTTCGAGGGCGGCTGGTTCCACACCGGCGACCTGGGCGTGTGCCACGCCGACGGCTACGTGGAAATCCGCGACCGCCTCAAGGACATCATCATCTCCGGCGGCGAGAACATCTCCACCATCGAGGTCGAGGGCGTGCTCTATCGCCACCCGGCGGTGCTGGAGGCGGCGGTGGTCGCCCGCCCGGACGAGAAATGGGGCGAGACGCCCTGCGCCTTCATCACCCTGAAGACCGGCCAGCAGGCCAGTGAAACCGAGATCATGACCTTCTGCCGCGAGCACCTGGCCGGCTTCAAGGTGCCCAAGACAGTGGTCTTCACCCAGTTGCCCAAGACCAGCACCGGCAAGATCCAGAAGTTCGTCCTGCGCGATATGGCCAAGGCCCTCTGATCACGTAGCCCGGATGCAATCCGGGGACAGCGATTCGGATTCCCCGGATTGCATCCGGGCTACGGCAAAACCGCACCGTTTTCACAACAACAAGAACCGGCCCAGGCGGCCGACGGAGAACCCTCATGCAAATTTTCAAGCGCCGTGACGGCGACGAACAACCGCACTGGCCCCTCGGCCCGTTCAAGGTGCGCCTGCCCTTCGTGCATTACCGCTGGGAAACCGCCGAGATGCTGCAGGCACTGATCATGTTCGTGGTCAGCCTGGCGATGATCCCGCTGCTGGAGAAATACCTCGGCCTGCCCTACGACGTGGCCCTGGCCTACGTGGTGGTGTGCGGCATCGGCTTCATGCTGCCGGCGCTGCTCGGCGTGCCGCTGGTGCCGGGCTGGATCACCCCCGGCATTCCGGTGGTGCTGCTTTTTCTCGGCAACTACGAGCCGGGTCCTGCGGCCATCCAGGCGCTGTTCGCCCTGCAGTTTCTGGTGTTCGTGATCTTCCTCTTCCTCGGCGTCACCCGCCTGGGCAGCGCGCTGGTGCGGCTGATCCCCAACTCGATGAAGGGTGGCATCATCATCGGCGCCGGCATCGCCGCACTGATGGGCGAAATCAGCGCCGGCGGCCGCCTGGCCAACACGCCGATCTCCCTGGTCCTCGGCAGCCTGATCTGCCTGTACCTGATGTTCTCTGTGTCGTTCAAGGGCCTGACCGAGCGCGTGCCGCTGGCGCGCAAGATCGTCAACTACGGCATGGTGCCGGGCATGCTGATCGCCATCTTCATCGGCATCGCCGTGGGCGAGTACAAGATGCCGGACGTGAAGTGGGGCATCACCGCGCCGGCCTTCGGCGAGATGTGGAACTACCTGCCGTTCAACGTCGGCTTCCCCGGCCTGGACGTGTTCATGCTGGCCGTGCCCACCGCGGTGATCGCCTACGTGATCGCCTTCGGCGACATCATCGTCGGCCAGTCGCTGATGCAGCGCGCCGATGAACTGCGCACCGACGAGGTGATCGAAAACAACGTCGACCGTATCCACCTGGTGACCGCCATCCGCAACGCCCTGCATGCCTTCTTCGCACCCTACCCGGGCCTGGCTGGCCCGCTGTGGACGGCGGTGGCGGCGACCATGGCCGAGCGCTACAAGTACGGGCGCAAGGCGATGGACTCGATCTACAGCGGTGCCGGCACCTTCTGGATCACCGGTTTCGCCGCGTTGTTCATGCTGCCGCTGGTCAGTTTCTTCCAGCCGGTACTGCCGATCGCCCTGTCGCTGACGCTGATCCTCACCGGCTATATCTGCCTGATGGTCGGTTTCGAACAACTGAACAACAACACCGAGCGCGGCATCGCCGGCACCATGGGTGTGGTGCTCGCCGTCTACGGCGCGGGCTGGGGCCTGGCCGCGGGTGCGGCGCTGTACATCCTGGTCGAACGCACCCATCTGCTTAAATTCACCAGCATCAAGGATAAGTCGCGTAGTCCGGCGGAAGCCGACTGACGCATTTCGTTCCACGCGCCGCGCCTGTCGCGGCGCCTCCGCTGTCGAGGTTGCACCATGCCCGAATTCAACGCCCCGCTGCGCGATATGCGCTTCGTCCTCCATGACGTCTTCCAGGCGCCGAGCCTGTGGGCACGCCTGCCGGCCCTGGCCGAAACCGTCGATGCCGACACCGCCGACGCCATCCTCGAAGAAGCGGCCAAGGTCACCGGCGGCCTGATCGCCCCGCTCAACCGCAGCGGCGACGAAGAAGGCGCACAGTGGGTCGATGGCGATGTGCGCACCCCGACCGGTTTCCGCGAGGCCTACGCCACCTACACCGAAGGCGGCTGGGTCGGCCTGTCCGGCAACCCGAATTACGGCGGCATGGGCATGCCCAAGATGCTCGCAGTGGCCTTCGAGGAAATGCTCTACGCCGCCGGCTCCAGCTTCGCGCTGTACTCGGCGTTGAGCTCCGGCGCCTGCCTGGCCATCGACGCCCATGCCAGCGAAGATCTTAAAACCACCTACCTGCCGCCGATGTACGAGGGCCGCTGGGCCGGCTCCATGTGCCTGACCGAGGCCCATGCCGGCACCGACCTCGGCATCATCCGCACCCGCGCAGAGCCGCAGGCCGATGGCAGCTACAAGGTCACCGGCAGCAAGATCTTCATTACCGGCGGGGAACAGGACCTGACCGAGAACATCATCCATCTGGTGCTGGCCAAGTTGCCGGACGCGCCAGCCGGGCCGAAAGGCATCTCGCTGTTCCTGGTGCCCAAGGTGATGGTCAACGCCGATGGCAGCCTCGGCGCGCGCAACGCCGTGAGCTGCGGCTCCATCGAGCACAAGATGGGTATCAAGGCCTCGGCTACCTGCGTGATGAACTTCGACGGCGCCACCGGCTACCTGATCGGCGAGGTCAACAAGGGCCTGGCGGCGATGTTCACCATGATGAACTACGAGCGTCTGTCCATCGGCATCCAGGGCATCGGCTGCGCCGAGGCGTCCTACCAGTCGGCCGTCAGCTACGCCCGCGAACGCATCCAGAGCCGCGCCGCCACCGGCCCGGTGAACCACGGCAAGGTCGCCGACCCGATCATCGTGCATGCCGACGTGCGTCGCATGCTGCTGACCATGAAGGCGCTGAACGAGGGCGGCCGCGCCTTTGCCTGCTACGTCGGTCAGCAGCTCGACCTGGCCAAGTACGCCGAGGACGCGAGCGAACGGCAGAATGCCGAAGCCCTGGTGGCTCTGCTCACCCCGGTGGCCAAGGCCTTCTTCACCGACACCGGTCTGGAAAGCTGCGTGCACGGCCAGCAGGTCTTCGGCGGCCACGGCTATATCCGTGAATGGGGCCAAGAGCAGCTGGTGCGCGACGTGCGCATCGCACAGATCTACGAAGGCACCAATGGCATCCAGGCGCTCGACCTGCTGGGGCGCAAGGTGGTGGCCAACGGCGGCGCCGCGCTGCGCCTGTTCGCCGCCGAGGTGCGCGACTTCGCCCACGCCCATGAATCGCCTTACCGCGAACGCCTGATCGAGGCCCTGGAACGCCTGGAGGCGGTCAGCGGCTGGCTGCTGGAGCAGGCCAAGAGCGAGCCCAATGCCGTCGGCGCCGCCTCGGTGGAGTACCTGCACCTGTTCGGCTATGTCGCCTACGCCTACATGTGGGCGCGCATGGCGGCCGTGGCGCAGAGCAAGCAGGGCGAAGACGAGGCCTTCTATGGCGGCAAGCTGGCCACTGCGGAGTTCTTCTTCGCCCGCCTGCTGCCGCGCACCCTGAGCCTGGAGGCGAGCATTCGTGCCGGCAGCCAGCCGCTTTATGGTCTGGCTGCCGAGCAATTTTGAAGACTGTGTCTGCGTTACCTGTCCAGGGCTCATGGGAGGACCGAACAGCCGTTCGCGTGGGCTGAAGCCCACCCTACAGGACCGCCCGCCGAACAGTTTTAAACGTAGGGCGGGTGCAACCCGCCACCGCCGAGCCGGTGGCCCTACAAGGTTGAGCGTGTTGCGCGGCGCTTCGGCGCCGCGCTTTTTTATTCGAGCCTCGGCTGGCGCTGCCCAGCCGACGAGGAGTCCTTATGCGTGAAGTCGTGATAGTCGCCGCCTGCCGTACCGCCATCGGCAGCTTTCAGGGTGCGTTGAGCCGCATACCCGCGCCACAACTGGGCGCCGCGGTGATCCGTGAACTGCTCGCCCGCACCGGCATTGCAGGCGAGCAGATCGACGAGGTGATTCTCGGCCAGGTGCTCACGGCAGGCTCCGGGCAGAACCCGGCCCGGCAGAGCGTGCTGCTCGCCGGTCTGCCGCATACGGTGCCGGCCATGACCCTGAACAAGGTCTGTGGCTCCGGCCTCAAGGCGGTGATCCTTGGCGCCCAGGCCATTCGTGGCGGTGACGCGGAGATCATCATCGCCGGCGGCCAGGAGAACATGAGCCTGGCGCCCTATGTCATGCCCGGCGCCCGCAGCGGCCTGCGCATGGGCCATGCGCAATTGGTCGACACCATGATTCAGGACGGCCTGTGGGACGCCTTCAACCACTACCACATGGGTATCACCGCGGAGAATCTGGCCGAGCAGTACGGCGTCACCCGCGCCGAGCAGGACGCCTTCGCCCTGCGTTCGCAGCAGCGTGCCCAGGCGGCCATCGACGCCGGACGCTTTGCCAGCGAGATCGTCCCGGTGGAAGTCCCCCGGCGCGGCGCCGAACCGCTGCGTTTTGCCCAGGATGAACAACCGCGCGCCGGCACCAGCCTGGACAGCCTGGGCAAGCTGCGCCCGGCGTTCAAGAATGACGGCACGGTGACCGCCGGCAACGCCTCGACGCTCAACGACGGCGCCGCCGCCGTACTGCTGATGAGCGCCGAGAAGGCCAACGAACTGCGACTGCCGATCCTTGCGCGCATCGCCGCACACGCCAGCGCCGGGGTCGATCCGGCGGTGATGGGCATCGGCCCGGTATTCGCCAGTTGCAAGGCGCTGGAGCGCGCCGGCTGGAGCCTGGAACAGCTCGACCTGATCGAGGCCAACGAAGCCTTCGCCGCCCAGGCCATCGCCGTCGGCCGCGAACTGCATTGGGACAGCGCCAAGGTCAACGTCAACGGCGGTGCCATCGCACTCGGCCACCCCATCGGCGCTTCCGGTTGCCGCATCCTGGTCAGCCTGATCCACGAGATGCAGCGCCGCGATGCCCGCCGTGGCCTGGCCACCCTGTGCATCGGTGGCGGCCAGGGTGTGGCCCTGGCCATCAAACGCTGAAACAATCGCCGCGAACGGACAAGAACAAGAGAAAACCATGCGAACCCTGACCACCCTGACCGGCAACAGCCAGAAACTCGATGGCGGCGCCATGTTCGGCAACGCGCCCAAGACCCTCTGGCAGCGCTGGATGCCGGCCGACGAACTGAACCGCATCGATCTGGGCTGCCGCGCCCTGCTGGTGCAGGAAGACGAGCGCAACATCCTGGTGGAAACCGGCATCGGCGCCTTCTTCAGCCCCGAGCTGAAACAGCGCTTCGGCGTGCAGGAAGACCACCACGTGCTGCTCGACGAACTGGCGAAGGTCGGTTTGAGCGATGCCGACATCGACATCGTGGTGCTCACCCACCTGCACTTCGATCATGCCGGCGGCCTGCTCGCCGCCTGGCAGGCGGACCAACCCGCGCGCCTGCTGTTTCCCAACGCGCGCTTCCTCACCGGCCGTCGCCAGTGGCAGCGCGCCTGCAAGCCACACGCCCGGGATAGAGCCTCCTATATCCCGGAACTGCTCGACCTGCTGGAAAACAGCGGCCGCCTGCTGCTGATCGACGAAACCGACCGCTGCGAGCTGCTCGGCCCAGACTGGCGCCTGCACTGGAGCGACGGCCACACGCCCGGCCAGTTGCTGCCGGAAGTGGCCATGCCGGGCGGGCCGGTGGTGTTTCCCGGCGACCTGATCCCCGGCGCGCCCTGGGTGCACCTGCCGATCACCATGGGCTACGACCGCTTCCCCGAAGGCCTGATCGAGGAGAAGGAGACGCTGCTGGCCGACCTGATCGCCCGCGGCGGCCGCCTGGTATTCACCCACGACCCCGACGTGGCCATGGGACGGGTGACGCGAGACGAAAAAGGTCGCTACGGGCTCGATGAAGCGGTGAAAGCGGCCCATCTGCTGGCAAACTGACGCCATCGGACCTTGACGAGCAGGCCATGCAGCGCGAGCATGGCCGCTTGTTTTTTCGCCGTGGTCATGACCACACCAGCATCGGGCTGGAATCTGCGTCGTGGCCATTTCGACAGCCCTGGGGAATCGCTTCATGAGCCTGGCCTCTGTACGCGCCTTCTTCGCCGCCAAGGCGCCCGACATCGCGATCATCGAGCTGCAGACCAGCACCGCCACCGTGGCGCTGGCGGCCGAGGCGCATGGCGTCGCGCCGGGGCAGATCGCCAAGACCCTGGCCTTTCGCATCGCCGAGCGCAACGTGCTGATCGTCGCCCGTGGTGACGCGCGCATCGACAATCAGAAGATGAAGGAATGCTTCGGTGCCAAATCGCGCATGCTCGATGCACAGACCGTGGTCGAGCTGACCAGTCACCCGGTCGGCGGCGTCTGCCCGTTTGGCCTGGCCACGCCCTTGAGCGTCTACTGCGACCGCTCGCTGCTGGCCTTCGACGAAGTGCTGCCGGCTGCCGGCGCCACCCACAGCGCCGTGCGCATCACCCCGCAACGCCTGGCCGAACTGGTGGACGCCGAGTGGATCGACGTGTGCCAGGAAGTGGAAACGGAACCCTGCTGAACGGGCGACGTAGGGTGCGCCCCGCGTACCGGGGCGTTTGCGGATCAACTCCAGGCCATGCACCGCCGCCAAAAACCGGTGCGCACAGCGCACCCTACGGCGCCCTGGCACCATCCCGGATTGCACCGGGCTACAGTTTTCCAGACACCGCAGCCTTCCGTAGCCCGGATGCAATCCGGGGCCGGTTATCAGAGAGGGACGTATCTCGTTGGCCTACAACCCGCCGCTGACGCCCAGGCTTACACCCAGCGCGGTGGCCAGCGAGAATGGCAGCAACAGCGTATCGAGCAGCGCACTGGCCGGCAGATCCAGGCCCGGATAGCGCGGTGCCTCGGCACCGAAACGATCCAGCGGGCAGCAGCCGCCATTGATGGTGTACCAGTCCAGCCGGGTACCGGCGTAGACCACCGGCGCACCGGGTTTGGCCGCGTCCAATGTGCGTACCGTGGCGCAGCCGGTCAGGCTCAGCAGCGCCAGGCCGGCGACCAGCCCTCGCCTCATCCGCGCGTGACCCGGATCTCGACCAACTTGCCGTCGAGAAAGCGCAGGTAACGATACATGCCGTTGCTTGGCCCGTAGACCCACTGCTCCACCGTTACCCCGCCACCTTGCGGACTGCTGGGTGGGATCACCTCGCGGTGGTCAGGCTCGCCGCATTTGCGTCGGACATCCACCGTCAGATCGCCCTCGTTTATCAGCGTAGTGCCACAGCGCATCGAAGCCTGCGCAGCAGGCATCATAGAAAGGGCCAACAGGCAGCCCAACAGGTAACGACTGGCCATGGACATTGATCTCCCTATTCGTCCGACACCATATGATGCTCGCCCCAACGGGGAAGCATGTCCTGGGGTATGCCCAGGCAGTTGAGGATACGCGCAACCACGAAATCCACCAGGTCATCCAGCGTTTGCGGCTGGTGATAAAAGCCGGGCGAAGCCGGCAGGATGGTAACGCCCAGATTCGACAGCTTGAGCATGTTCTCCAGATGAATGCTCGAATACGGCGCCTCGCGCGGTACCAGGATCAGCTGGCGACGCTCCTTCAGCGCCACGTCGGCGGCGCGTTCGATCAGGTTGTTGCAGGCGCCGGTGGCGATGGCCGACAAGGTGCCGGTTGAGCACGGCACCACCACCATGGCCGTCGGCGCGCCGGAGCCGGATGCCGCTGGCGCCATCCAGTCTTCCTTGCCGTAGACGCGGACCTGCCCCGGCGCTGCGCCGGTGTATTCGGTGAGGAACTGCGCCATGGCCTGCGGCTTGGCCGGCAGCGCCACGTCGGTTTCGGTGGCCATCACCAGTTGCGCGGCCTTGGAGATCAGAAAGTGCACCTCGCGCTCTTCCTGCACCAGACAATCGAGCAGGCGCAGGCCGTATTGCGCGCCGGAGGCGCCGGTCATGGCCAGGGTGACGCGTTCAGGGCCGCTCATGAGTGCTCCGTAGGGCGGGTGCAACCCGCCGGTTTTCCATACATGGCGGGTTTCACCCGCCCTACCGCAAGGTTGTGACTCAGGCCAGGGCCTTGGCCAGCTTGCCATGCAGGCCGCCGAAGCCGCCGTTGCTCATGATCACCACCTGAGTGCCGGGGCGCGCCAGGGCCTTCACGCCATCGATGATCGACTCCAGCGAGTCGCACACGCGCGTCGGATTGCGCGCCTGCGTCACGGTGGCCGCCAGGTCCCAGCCGAGATTCGGCGGCGCATACCAGAACACCGCATCGGCCTGCTCGGCCGACTCGGCCAGGCCGTCGCGATGAGCACCGAGCTTCATCGAATTGGAGCGTGGCTCGATCACCGCGATCACCTGGGTGTCATCGCCGACACGCTTGCGCAGGCCATCGAGCGTGGTGGCGATGGCCGTGGGATGGTGGGCGAAATCGTCGAAGATGGTCACGCCGCTGACCTCGGCAACCTTCTCCATACGCCGCTTGGCGTTGATGAACTTGCCCAGCGCCTCGATGCCCAGCGCCGGCACCACGCCGACATGGCGCGCTGCCGCAAGCACGGCCAGGGCGTTGGCAACGTTGTGCTGGCCGGTCAGTTGCCATTCCACCACGCCCTCGACCTTGCCCTCGAAGCTCACCTCGAAGCGCGAGCCATCGGCGCTGAGCAGGCGCGCCTGCCACTGCCCGCCTTGACCGGTGGTCTGCACAGGCGTCCAGCAGCCCATCTCGATCACCCGCGCCAGCGCGGTTTCGCTGGCCGGGTGGATCACCAGGCCCTCGCTGGGGATGGTGCGCACCAGATGGTGGAATTGCCGCTCGATGGCCGCCAGGTCCGGGAAGATGTCCGCGTGATCGAACTCCAGATTGTTGAGGATCGCCGTGCGCGGGCGGTAGTGGACGAACTTGCTGCGCTTGTCGAAGAAGGCGCTGTCGTATTCATCGGCCTCGACCACGAAGAACGGCGTGCCGCCCAAACGCGCCGAGATCCCGAAGTTCTGCGGCACGCCGCCGATCAGAAAGCCCGGGCTCATGCCGGCATGCTCCAGCACCCAGGCCAGCATGCTAGAGCTGCTGGTTTTGCCGTGCGTGCCGGCCACCGCCAGCACCCAGCGCCCCTGCAGCACATGGTCGGCCAGCCACTGCGGGCCGGAAACGTAGGGCAGGCCCTTGTTCAATACATATTCGACTGCCGGATTGCCGCGGCTCATGGCGTTGCCGACCACCACCAGATCGGGCGCTGGTTGCAGGTGCGCCGGGTCATAGCCCTGCATCAGTTCGATGCCCTGGGCTTCGAGCTGGGTGCTCATGGGCGGATAGACGTTGGCGTCGGAGCCGGTGACGCGGTGGCCGAGTTCCTTGGCCAAAACGGCGAGCGAGCCCATGAAGGTGCCGCAGATGCCGAGAATATGGATATGCATGAATGACCTCTATGAAGCCCGACGCAGGGGCGTGAAGCGATGGCCGCAGGTTAGCACAGCGCCCAGCGGGCGGCTGCTGCGCCCTGCTCAGACCCATGCGTCACGAGCAAGTTGCCGACCAGCCGAAATCAAACGCTTGCTTGGATTGCGCATTCAACTGGCTTTGAGGCAGCATCGGCTAGCAGGCCGTTGAAAAACGTAGGCGAGGCAGCCAGTGCAAGGCAAAAACAGGCGAAAAAGCGCAGTTTACGAGTTGTAAATGAGCATTTTGAGCCTGTTTTTAACGCAGCAATGGCAACGCAGGTAGTTTTTCAACAGCCTGCTAACGCTGGCACAACAGCTGCATCGTCCATCCAGTTCAATCACAGAAGCCGAGGCCCGCCATGCGCATCGTCCAAGCCACCCTGGAGCACCTGGACCTGCTGACCCCGCTGTTCGTCAAATACCGCGAGTTCTACAACGAACTGCCCTACCCCGAGTCGTCGCGCAAGTTCCTCGAGAAGCGCCTGCGGCGCAAGGAGTCGGTGATCTACCTGGCCCTGGCCGACGATGAGGACAAGCTGCTCGGTTTCTGCCAGCTCTATCCCAGCTACTCGTCGCTGTCGCTCAAGCGCGTGTGGATCCTCAACGACATCTACGTGGCCGAGGATGCGCGCCGCCAACTGGTCGCCGACCGCCTGCTACATACCGCCAAGCAGATGGCCAAGGAAACCAACGCCGTACGCATGCGCGTGGCCACCAGCCGTGACAACGAGGTGGCGCAGAAGGTCTACGAGTCCATCGGCTTCGTCGAGGACGAGCAGTTCAAGAACTACGTACTGCCGATCAACGCCGACTGACCGCGTCATCAGAATGGCGGCTGACCGTCAGCCGCCGAGACTGAGCAGCAGCCCCAACAGCAGCGGCAAGGCGAACAGCCCCAACGCAGCCAGGCGCGCCGGTTGCAGGGGCACGCGCCGCAGCGCGTGGTTGCGCCGTTCGTGCAAGGGCTGCTGCAGCGCCAGCTGAAACTCCGAAAGCGCTTCGAAACGCGCCTGCGGCTGCGGCGCCAGCGCACGGGCCAATACCCCATCCCAACCTTGCGGCACCTGCACAGCGAAGCTGGCCAGGGGCACATAGCAGTGGCCTGGGCCGACATTCTCACGCGCCGCTGCTGGCCATTGCCCGCACATCAGCCAGTAGACCAGCGCCGCCAGGGCGAACTGATCCGCACGACCGTCCAGCGCACGACCACCGCGCAGCTCGGGCGCCAGCGGCACCGCCTGTTCGGGTAGCGGCTGCCGCGCAACACCCGGAAGAATCGCGGCCGCACCTGGCAACAGCATCACCTGTCCGTCATCGCCGAGCAGGATCTGCCTGGGGTTGAGCCACAACCCCTGCATGCCGCGGCGCTGCAGCGAGCGCACGGCGGCGATCAATTGCGTCACGATGCGCAGCAGCGTTTGTGCATCCGGCGCGCCCCGGGCGGCGACCCAATCGAGCAGGTTGCGCATGCCGCGTGGCGGTTTGTCCATAGCCAGGTATGCATGGCTGCGGGCCTGGTGCATCGAGAGTACCTGCGGCAAGGCCTGTTGCGGGCTGCGTCGCAAGGCCCACTCGCGCTGCCAGAAGGCCTCGTCGGCGTCCTCGTCGGCGAACCAGAGCACGGCTTCTCGACCGTCCGCATCGCGGCCGACGAACATGCGCCCTGACGGGCCATAGGGACATTCGCGCAACAACGTCCAGCCATCGACTTGCTGACCGCAGACAATCTGCCTCAGTGCGGGTCTTGCCGGCGCTGGTAGCAACACTGGCGGACATTGTCTTTCACCGATGCGTAGCAATACCGCAGCGCCCGGAGCCTGCAGCAAGGGTTGCAGCATCGCGTCCAGCGTCATCTCTGCAGGAGTACGCAGCCGTTGCAGATCGCTGACGTCGAGCAGCGGCTGTGGCGCCAGCAACAGATGCTCGCCACGCCCTGGCTGCAGGCTGTGCTGCACCAGCGCCAGCTCCGCCTGGGTACCAAGGGCCTGGCCCTCGCGCCCGGGCAGGATGTGCAGATCGTTGACCTGCGCGCGCGCCAGGCCGACGCTGCCGGCCTGCAGGAACTGCAACTCCTCGCCCTGAAGCAGCAACACGCCGGCATGCAGCTCCGCGATGCCGCGCCCGCCCTGCTGACGACGAAACAGTTGCAGATTCAGCGCTGCCAGCACCTGGCGCGCCGCCTGGGTTTCGCTCCAGGCCTGCGGCGTGCAGCGAAAATCGGCGAATAGCGCATCGAGCTGATGCTCCAGGCTTTGCACCACGTCGGGGCAGTGGCGCGCCCAAAGGAGCATCACCAGCAGTAGCGGCGGGTGCTGCTGGCGACCGGCCAGCCACATCGCCCGAGCCCGCGCGGCCTGGTGTGGCAGGTCCAGTCCGGTGCCGGATGCCAGGCTGATTCCGGGATGTTCCAGCAATTGCAGCGCCATGCTCGACCCTCCTGCTGCAGCGAAGCTGCCGGCGGTGTTGCAGCCTTTGTGCCGACTTGTCGCCAGCGCCGGGCGCCCTTATGGTGGCCGGATGTTTCCAACGAGCCTGCATGCATGTGGTCCTTCAAGGCCTGGCGCCGTCGTCGCACCCTCGAACGCAACCCTGTCGACCCTGCCCACTGGGCGGAAGTACGCAGGCGCCTGCCGATTCTCGATGGCCTCGACGAACACGAGGAGCAGCAGCTGCGCGAGCGCGCCGTGCTGTTCCTGCATGAAAAGCACCTGACGGCTCTGCCCGGCCTGCAGCTCGGCCCGGTCGAGCACCTGCTGCTGGCCGCCCAGGCGCAGTTGCCGCTACTGCACCTGGGCGATCTGGACTGGTACCAGGGTTTTCACGAGATCGTGCTCTACCCCGATGACTTCCTCAGCCCGCAACGCCACCGCGATGCCAGCGGCATCGAACACGAATGGGACGACGCACGCAGCGGCGAAGCCTGGCAACAGGGACCGGTGATCCTCGCCTGGCCCGGTGTCGAGGCCAGCGGCGGCTGGGAAGGCTACAACCTGGTGATCCACGAGCTGGCGCACAAGCTGGACATGCTCGAAGGCAGTGCCAACGGCCTACCGCCGCTGCACCGCGACATGCGTGTGCAGGACTGGGCCCACGCCATGCAGAGCGCCTATGACGCACTGAACGCAGAGCTGGATGCCAACCCCGAGGCGGAAACCGCCATCGACCCCTACGCGGCCGAAGACCCGGCGGAGTTCTTTGCCGTGACCAGCGAATACTTCTTTAGCGCACCGGATCTGCTCGCCGCGGCCTTTCCCGAGGTCTACCGGCAACTGACGCTGTTCTACCGCCAGGACACCCTGGCCCGATTGCAGCGCCTGCAGGCGGAACACCCTGACTACGAGACGGTCGAAACCGCGACCAATGGCTGATTCACGTGGCGTAGTAACGCCATGCGAATCCGCCTATAATGCGCCCCACTTTTTTGGCCCTTCCTGGGAGTTCCCCCATGAGCTACAGCAAGATCCCGGCTGGTAAAGACCTGCCGAACGACATCTACGTTGCCATCGAAATCCCGGCCAACCATGCGCCGATCAAATACGAGATCGACCATGACAGCGACTGCCTGATGGTCGACCGCTTCATGGCCACCCCGATGTTCTACCCGGCCAACTACGGTTTCATCCCGCACACCCTGGCCGACGACGGCGACCCCCTCGACGTGCTGGTCGTGACTCCCTACCCGGTCGCGCCGGGTTCGGTGATCCGCGCCCGTCCGGTGGGCGTACTGCACATGAGCGACGAAGCCGGCGGCGACGCCAAGCTGGTTGCGGTTCCGCACGACAAGCTGACCGTTCTGTACAAGGACGTTCAGGAATACACCGACCTGCCCGCGCTGTTGATCGAGCAGATCAAGCACTTCTTCGAGAACTACAAGGATCTCGAGAAGGGCAAGTGGGTCAAGGTAGAAGGCTGGGGCGGCGCTGAAGAAGCCCGCGGCCTGATCAACAAGGCAGTCGCGGCTTACCAAAAATAAGTCCTGACCACCTCCGAAGAGCCGGCCACAAGCCGGCTTTTTTATTGCCTTTGTCCCGTCCCGGATAAGGTTTACAGTCGGGACACCCAGGCAAAACGGCGCCACGCCGATATGCTGTAATCGATGCGCAACCCTGATCAGCCAGGCCCCATGGATATGATGAACCTGACCGTACGCAATCGAATCATCCTCAGCTTCCTGCTGATCATCACCGTTCTCGTCCTCCTGGCAGGCGTTTCCTATCTGCGCCTGATGAAGATCGAAGACGAGGCCAACGGCATCCGCAACGAGTCGATTCTCGGCCTTTATTACCCCGGCAAGGCTCAGGAAATCTGGGCTCGGCACATGCTCGACACCCGTCGCATGCTGCTGCGTTTCGACGACGACGGCGAATCCGATCGACTCGGTGCCTACCGTGACCAGTTCGCCACCCTGGAACAGGCGCTCGACGAGGAATTCGGCCGCTACCAGGGCGCCACCGCAGACGAGCAGGAACTTGCCCTGGCCGAACAGTTTCGCCAGGCCCAGCGCCAGTACCTGAACCGTCACGCGCAGTTGCTCGACATCCTGCCCCAGGTCGGGCTGAAGCAGGCTCGCCAGTTCAGCGCCGAGCGCGTGTTCCCGGAATGGGAGAAGGGCCAGCGCCTGCTCAGCGACCTGATCGAGATGAATCGCAGCCAGGCCGACGCCGCCGCGCTGGAGATTCGCAGCGCCGTTCGCACTCTGGAAGCGGGCCTGCTGATCGCCATTCTGCTGGCCATCGTGGTTGCGGCGCTGTGCGGCTGGCTGCTGATGCGCGCCATCACCACGCCGGTCAATCGCATCGTCACCAGCCTCAAGGCTCTGGAGAGCGGTGACCTGTCGGTGAAGCTGGACCTGCACCGGCGCGACGAATTCAACGCCATCGAGCTGGGCTTCAACAGCATGGTCGGCGAGCTCAAGAACCTGGTGGGCAACGCCCAGCGCTCGGCGGTGCAGATGACCACCTCGGTCACCGAGATCGCCGCCACCTCGCGCCAGCAGCAGGCCACGGCCACCGAAACAGCCGCCACCACCACGGAAATCGGCGCCACGTCACGGGAGATCGCCGCCACCTCACGTGACCTTGTGCGCACCATGGGCGAGGTTTCCGACACCGCCGAGCAGACCTCGATCCTCGCCGGCACCGGCCAGCTCGGCCTGGCGCGCATGGAAGAGATCATGCATCAGGTGATGGGCGCGGCCGACGTGGTCAACGGCAAGCTGTCGATCCTCAATGAGAAGGCCGGCAACATCACCCAGGTGGTGACCACCATCGTCAAGGTGGCGGATCAGACCAACCTGCTGTCGCTCAACGCCGCCATCGAGGCGGAGAAAGCCGGTGAGTACGGCAAGGGCTTCGCCGTAGTCGCGGTGGAAGTGCGCCGACTGGCCGACCAGACCGCCGTGGCCACCTACGACATCGAACAGATGGTGCGCGAGATTCAATCCGCGGTCTCGGCCGGCGTGATGGGCATGGACAAGTTCTCCGAGGAAGTGCGCCGCGGTATCGGCGAAATGGCGCAGATGGGCGATCAGCTCAGCCAGATCATCCAGCAGGTGCAGGCCCTGGCGCCGCGCATCCAGATGGTCAACGAAGGCATGCAGGCACAGTCCACCGGCGCCGAGCAGATCAACCAGGCGCTGGTGCAGCTCGGTGAGGCCAGCAGCCAGACCGTCGACTCGCTGCGCCAGGCCGGCGCCGCCATCGACGAGCTCAACCAGGTGGCCAACAACCTGCGCGTTGGCGTCAGCCGCTTCAAGGTCTGAGCATGCCGGCCTCCAGCAAAGCGGCGAAGGGCGAACTGCACCTGCAGTTCCAGCTCGGCGAGGATCGCTATGCCCTGCCCGCCAGCCAGGTGGTCGAGGTGTTGCCGCTGCGCCGCCTGAAGCAGGTTCCCGAAGCGCCGCCCTGGGTAGCCGGGCTGTTCGAGCATCGCGGCAGGATGATCCCGGTACTCGATCTCAGCCGCCGCGTGCTGGGCCGCCCGGCGCTGCCACGCAGCAGTACACGGCTGGTGCTGGTGCGCTTCGATCGAGCGCAGGGCGAGCGATCACCGGTGCTCGGGCTGATTCTCGAGCAGGCCACCGATACCCTGCGCCTGCCTGGCGAGGCCTTCCAGGCCAGCGGTCTGGAAGCGGGCCAGGCGGATTATCTCGGCCCGCTGCAACGCGACGCCCGCGGCATGATCCAGCGTATCGAGGTCGCCGGCCTGCTCGACGACGACGTGCGTGCCTTGCTGTTCCAGCCAACGGACCAGGGCTGACGGCATGATCGAGCATATCGAACGCCTGCTCAAAAGCCGCATCGGCCTGGACGCCGAATCGGTCGGCCGCAGCGTGATCGAACGCGCCGTGCGCCAGCGCATGGGCGCCCTCGGCCAGCACGATCTGGAAGGCTACTGGACCACACTTGGCGGCTCGCCGCGCGAGCAGCAGGCGCTGGTGGAAGCCGTGGTGGTGCCGGAGACCTGGTTCTTCCGCTACCCGGAATCGTTCAACGCGCTGGCCAGCCTGGCCCAGGAGCGTCACACCCAGCTGCACGGCGCCCGCCCGCTGCGCCTGATCAGCCTGCCCTGCTCCAGCGGCGAAGAGCCCTACTCCATCGCCATGACCCTGCTCGACGCCGGCTTCGCCGCCGAGCAGTTCCGGATCGACGCGCTGGACGTCAGCGACAGGGTGCTGGAACAGGCACGCCAGGGCCTGTACGGACGCAACTCGTTCCGCGGCGATGCCCTGGCCTTTCGCGAGCGCTTCTTCGACGAGCAGGCCACCGGCGGCTTTCTGCTCGCCGAGCGGGTGCGCAGCTGTGTCAGGTTACGCACCGGCAACCTGCTCGATCCCGGCCTGTTCGCCGGCGAGCCCGGTTATGACTTCATCTTCTGTCGCAACCTGCTGATCTACTTCGATCGGCCGACTCAGTTGCGTGTGCTGGAGTTGCTCAAGCGCCAGCTGCAGGAAGGCGGCACGCTGTTCATCGGTCCGGCCGAAGCCAGCCTGGCCAGCCAGAACGGCCTGCAGGCGCTGGGCCGGCAACAGACCTTCGCCTTTCGTATGGCGTCAACCATACCGGCCGCCAGCCTGCCGTTCCGTGCGCCAGGCAATCGCACGCGACCGGCAGCGATCACGGCGCCGCGCCCCAGCCCGCCGAGCAGGCCAAGACCCGTGACCAGGACGCTCGGTGCAGCGGCGCCAGCAGCGGTCGCAGTGGATATCTGGACCGAGGTTGCCCACCTGGCCAATGCCGGGCGCACCGACGAGGCGCGCCAGCGCAGCGAGCAACATCTGCAGCAGCACGGCCCCAGCGCCGCCGCCTATTACTGGCTGGGCCTGATCTGTGATTCGGCAGGCCAGGGCGACCAGGCCTGCGCCTACTACCGCAAGGCGATCTATCTCGAACCACAGCATCGCGAAGCGCTCACGCACCTGGCCGCGCACCTGCAGGCACAGGGTGATGAAGCAGGTGCCCAGCGCCTGTATCGGCGCGCCCAGAACCCCGAGGTAGGCGAAGGTGACTGATCAGAACCTGCTGCACCACCAGCCCGCGGTGGACGACTGCTGGAATCGTATCGGCGTGTTCGGCGACAAGAGTTGCCCACGCCTGGAGCGACACATCCACTGCCGCAACTGCGAGGTCTACGGCGCCGCGGCCATCGCCCTGCTCGATCGCTACGGCAGCGCCCTGGAGCGTGGGGATGACGATTATGGCCAGGGTGAAACCGAGGAAATGCAAGGCGAACAGCGTTCGCTGCTGATCTTCCGCCTCGGCGAGCAATGGCTGGCCATTGCCACTCGCTGCCTGGCCGAGGTGATGCCGGTCTCGCCGATCCACGTGCTGCCGCACCGCAAGAATCGAGGCCTGCTTGGCGTGACCAATGTGCGCGGCACGCTGGTCGCCTGCCTGTCGCTGGCCGAGCTGCTCGACCTCGAGCCCGGGCAGGACACCCGCCGCAGCGAGCGCCGGGTAATCCCGCGGATGCTGATTCTCGAAACCGACAGCGGCCCGCTGGTAACCCCGGTGGATGAGGTCAGCGGCATCCAGCGCATTCCCCTGGCGCGTATCGGCAGCGCCAAGCATGATGAAAAGCGCACCATCAGCCGTTTTACCGCTGGCGTCCTGCAATGGCGGGAACACAGCATCACCCTGCTGGATGACGAGCGGCTGCTGCAGACCATGATCGGGAGCCTCGCGTGACACCGGACCAGATGAGGGATGCATCGCTGCTTGACCTGTTCCGGCTGGAGGCCGAGGCGCAGAAGCAGGTGCTCGACACCGGCCTGCTGATTCTCGAGCGTGACCCCGGCAATGCCGGCCAGCTGGAAGCCTGCATGCGCGCCGCGCACTCGCTCAAGGGCGCGGCGCGTATCGTCGGCCTGGACAACGGCGTGCAGGTCGCCCACGCCATGGAGGACCTGCTGGTCGCCGCCCAGGAAGGCCTGTTGCGCCTGCTGCCCGATCATATCGATGCATTGCTGCAAGGCTCCGACCTGCTCCTGCGCATCGGCCAGGCGCAGCAGGATGACGGGGTGCAAGCGCGGGTGGAAAGCCTTACCGCACGCCTGCAGATGCTGCTCGGCAATGCCGTGCCGGCACTACGCACGCAGCCCGACAACAGCACTCTGCTGCCGCAGCAAAGCGCTGAGCCCAGACAGCCCGAGGCAGCCGGCGCGCAGCCGGCGGAGATGCCAGGCGAGGAACGCAACAGCCGCGTGCTGCGGGTATCGGCCGAGCGTTTCGACCACCTGATCGATCTGTCCGGCAAATCGCTGGTGGAGTTCCAGCGCACCAAGCCGCTGAACGAGTCCCTGCATCGCCTAAAGCGCCAGCAGGAATCGGCACGGCGCACGCTGG
Source organism: Ectopseudomonas guguanensis (assembly GCF_900104265.1). Taxonomy (GTDB): domain Bacteria; phylum Pseudomonadota; class Gammaproteobacteria; order Pseudomonadales; family Pseudomonadaceae; genus Aquipseudomonas; species Aquipseudomonas guguanensis. The sequence continues at coordinate 111,476 of NZ_FNJJ01000012.1, read as the reverse complement.
AGACATTGCGCGAGCACCTGCTGGGCACCGACCTGGACGCCACTGCGCAGGCACTGTTCACCGAAAGCCGCAACCTGTTGCTGGAATGCCAGCAACAGCTGCAGGCGCACCAGGAACTGTTCGACGACTTCGTCTGGTATGGCGGACAGCGCACGCAGCAGCTGTACGACCTGGCCCTGGCCTCGCGCATGCGTCCGTTCGCCGATGTATTGACCGGGCAGACGCGCATGCTGCGCGACCTTGGCCGTTCGCTCGGCAAACAGGTACGTCTGGAGATCGAGGGCGAGAACACCCAGGTCGACCGCGACGTGCTGGAGCGTCTGGAAGCGCCGCTGACGCACCTGCTGCGCAATGCCGTGGACCACGGTATCGAGCCACCGGCGCTGCGTGCGCGCAAGGGCAAGGCGGAAGAAGGCGTGGTGCAGCTGCGCGCCCGTCATCATGCCGGCATGCTGGTCCTGGAAGTCGCTGACGACGGGGCCGGCATCGACCTCGAGCGGGTCGGCCAGGCGGTGATCAAGCGTCGCTTCGCCACCGCCGAGCAGGTCGAGCAGATGACCGAGGAAGAGCTACTGGCCTTCCTCTTCCTGCCCGGTTTCAGCATGAGCCAGCAGGTCACCGAAGTCTCCGGCCGAGGCGTCGGCCTGGACGTGGTGCAACACGAAATCCGTCGCATGCGCGGCAACGTCAGGCTGTTGCAAAGCCCCGACCAGGGCTGCCTGTTCCACCTCGAACTGCCGCTGACTCTTTCGGTGGTGCGCGCCCTGGTGGTGAGCATCGGCGGCGAGGCCTACGCCTTCCCGTTGGCGCAGATCGAGCGCATGCTGCGCCTGCCACGCAGCGCCATCGTCCAGCTCGAGGGGCGTCAGCACTTCTGGCTGGAGAACGAACACGTCGGCCTGATATCCGCAGCCCAATTGCTGCAATGCAGCGAGAAACAGGGCGACGATGACAGCATTCCCATCGTGCTGATCCGCGACCGCGAGCAATATCACGGCCTGGCGGTCGAGGCCTTCCTCGGCGAATTCACCCTGGTGCTGATGCCGCTCGATGCGCGCCTGGGCAAGGTACGCGACGTCGCCGCCGGCGCCTTGCTGCACGATGGCACGCCAGTGCTGATCCTCGACGTCGACGACCTGCTCAACTCCGTGGGCAAGCTGCTCGGCGACGGTCATCTGGAGCGTGTCGACCACGCCGGCAACGTGCGCCAGGCCGTCAGCAAGCGCGTGCTGGTGGTGGACGATTCGCTGACGGTGCGTGAGCTGGAGCGCAAGCTGCTGCTCAGCCGTGGCTACCAGGTGGCGGTGGCCGTGGATGGCATGGACGGCTGGAACGCCCTGCGCGCCGAGCCTTTCGACCTGCTGATCACCGACATCGATATGCCGCGCATGGACGGCATCGAACTGGTCACCCAGGTGCGCCAGGATCCGCGCCTGCGCTCGCTGCCGGTGATGGTGGTGTCCTACAAGGATCGCGAAGAGGACCGGCGCCGCGGCCTGGAGGCCGGCGCCGACTACTACCTGGCCAAGGCCAGCTTCCACGACGAAGCACTGCTGGACGCCGTACAAACCCTGATCGGTGAGGCCCGCGAATGAGGATCGCCATCGCCAACGACATGCCCCTGGCCGTCGAAGCCCTGCGCCGCGCCCTGGCGGCCGAACCCGAATATCAGCTGATCTGGGTCGCCGCCAACGGCGAGGAAGCGGTCAGCCGCTGCCGCGACGACCTGCCCGACCTGCTGCTGATGGACATGCTCATGCCCGGCATGGACGGCGTCGAGGCGACGCGACGGATCATGCACGACACGCCCTGCGCTATTCTCATCGTCACCTCGGACGTCGAACGCAACATGTCGCGGGTATTCGATGCCATGGGCGCCGGCGCGCTGGATGTGGTCGCCGCGCCGTCGCTCGGCCCGCAGCAGGTGCTGGACGCTGCGGCCGTTCGGCGCAAGATTCACAACATCGCCTGGATGATCGGCCACAAGACCTCGCGCTCGGTCAAACCGACACCGCTGCGCAGCACCGACAATCGCGGCAAGCGCCTGGTGGCCATCGGCGCCTCGGCCGGCGGTCCGGCCTCGCTGGTGGAGCTGCTGCGGCAGATGCCGGCGGACTTTCCCGCCAGCATCGTGCTGGTGCAGCACGTCGATGAAGTCTTCGCCGCCGGCATGGCGCAGTGGCTGGCCAGCGAATCGCACATGCCCGTGCGCCTGGCACGCGAAGGCGAAGTGCTGCAGCCGGCCAGCGTCCTCCTGGCCGGCACCAACAACCACCTGTACCTCGCGCCCGAGGGACGCCTGGTGTACCGACGCGAGCCGGCCGACCAGGTCTACCGGCCGTCCATCGATGTATTCTTCGAGAGTGTGGCCAGCCATTGGCGAGGGGAAGCGATCGGTGTGCTGCTTACCGGCATGGGTCGCGACGGCGCCAGGGGCCTGAAGCTGATGCGCGAGCGCGGCTTTCACACCATCGCCCAGGACCAGGCCAGCAGCGCCGTCTACGGCATGCCCAAGGCTGCAGTGGCATTGGACGCCGCCACGGAGGTGCTACCTCTGGACAGAATCGCGGCGCGTCTGATCGAGCGCCTCGGCTGACGACGCCGACCACGCTCCAGACAGCTGCGCAACTTACGAAAACAAAGGCGGAGACGCACTCATGCAACGTGCTCAAGCGAACCCCAGTCATTATCACGGCCTGCCCGACTATTCGATGATGGTGCTGCTGGTCGACGACCAAGCCATGATCGGCGAAGCCGTGCGACGGGCGCTGAGCGAGGAAAGCGATATCGACTTCCACTTCTGCTCCGACCCGCATCAGGCACTGAGCGTGGCCCAGCAGATCAAGCCGACAGTGATCCTGCAGGACCTGATCATGCCCGGCGTCGACGGCCTCGAACTGCTCGCCCAGTACCGCACCGCACCCGGCCTGCGTGACGTGCCGATCATCGTGCTGTCGACCAAGGAAGAACCCAAGGTCAAGAGCGCCGCCTTCGCCGCTGGCGCCAACGATTATCTGGTCAAGCTGCCGGACGTGATCGAACTGCTCGCCCGCATCCGCTACCACTCGCGCTCCTACCTGACCATGCTGCAGCGCGACGAGGCCTATCGCGCCCTGCGCGAGAGCCAGCAACAGTTGCTCGACACCAACCTGGTTCTGCAGCGCCTGATCAAGTCCGACAGCCTCACCGGCCTGGCCAACCGGCGCTATTTCGACGAGTACCTGGAGATCGAGTGGAGCCGTGCGCTGCGCGATCAGAGCGAGCTGTCGCTGCTGATGATCGACGTGGACTACTTCAAGGCCTACAACGACCAGCACGGACATGTCGCCGGCGACGACGTTCTGCGCCGTGTCGGCGAATCGCTACGCAACAGCTGCACGCGCGCCACCGACCTGGCTGCGCGCTACGGCGGCGAAGAATTCGCCGTGATCATGCCCGGCACCGCCGCTGGCGGCGCGCGCCTGCAGGCGGAAAAGATCCGCCGTGCGGTCGAGGCGCTGGGCATCCCCCACGACCTGCCCACACCAGGCTCGCCGATCAGCGTGAGCATCGGCATCGCCACCATCCGCCCTTCGGTGGAACATGATCCGCTGAGCCTGGTGATCAAGGCCGACGAAGGCCTGTACCTGGCCAAGCACAGCGGGCGCAATCAGGTGGTGCAGGGGGGAGAAAACGGCTGAGCCACGCCACCCGTATCAAGCGGCCGATAACCGCCCACTTTTCCTGTCCTTGCCTCACCCGTCGCAACCCGCATATTCGCTGAGCTCGACGCCCCTGCCAGGGGCGTCGGGTAGCGCTGCCCCCTTGGGAGACGGCAGTCACATAATTGACTGAATTAACCAGTTAGTACATTTTGCTGCAGTCACGTCACAACAACAAGAGACACCCCATGACGCCCTGCATTCTGGTACTCAACGGCCCCAATCTGAACCTGCTCGGTACGCGCGAGCCGGCTACCTACGGCCACGAAACCCTCGCCGACATTTCCCGGCTTTGCGCCGATACCGCCGCCGAACAAGGCCTGACAATCGAGTTTCGCCAGACCAACCACGAAGGTGAAGTGCTCGACTGGATCCACACCGCGCGTGGACGCTGCGCCGGCATCCTGATCAACCCCGCAGCCTGGACCCACACCTCGGTGGCGATCCGTGACGCCCTGGTGGCCAGCGAATTGCCGGTGATCGAAGTGCACCTGTCCAACGTGCACAAGCGCGAGCCGTTCCGTCATCACTCCTTCGTTTCCTCCATCGCCGTAGGCGTCATCTGCGGGCTCGGCAGCCAGGGCTATCGCCTTGGGCTGCAGTACTTCGCTCAATCGCTCAAGGGATAAGCTCATGTCGTCGCTTTCTTCCGGCATTCTTGCCGGCCTGATCGGTCGCGGTATCCAGGCCTCCCGTACCCCTGCCCTGCACGAACGCGAGGGTGATGCGCAGGGCCTGCGCTATCTCTACCGGCTGATCGACCTGGACCAGCTCGGCCTGGATCTCGATGCCCTGCCGAGCTTGCTCAATGCCGCGCAGCACATGGGTTTTACCGGCCTCAACATCACCTTCCCGGCCAAGCAGGCGATCATCCCGCTGCTCGACGAGCTGTCGGACGAAGCCCGTGGCATCGGGGCGGTGAACACCGTGGTACTCAAGGATGGCAAGCGCGTCGGCCACAATACCGACTGCCTGGGCTTCGCCGAGGGCTTTCGGCGGGGCCTGCCCAACGTCCCCCGTCGGCGCGTGGTGCAGATGGGCGCGGGCGGGGCCGGCGCTGCCGTGGCGCATGCCCTGCTTGCCGAGGGTGTCGAGCGACTGTGCCTTTTCGAGGTGGAGCCCGGCCGCGCCCGGGCCCTGGCGGACAATCTCAATGCGCACTTCGGTGCCGAGCGGGCCATTGCAGGTGACGACCTGGCCAGCGAAGTCGCCGCAGCCGACGGCCTGGTCAACACCACCCCGGTCGGCATGGCCAAGCTGCCAGGTACGCCGCTACCGGTGGAGCTGCTACATGCCGGATTGTGGGTCGCGGAGATTATCTATTTCCCACTGGAGACCGAGCTGTTGCGCCACGCCCGCGTACTCGGCTGCCGCACGCTGGATGGCGGCACCATGGCGGTGTTCCAGGCGGTCAAGGCGTTCGAACTGTTCAGCGGCCGCCCGGCCGATGCCGAACGTATGCAGGCGCACTTCGCCAGTTTCTGAGAGGGTGTCTACAAAATGGCTGCACTTGGCAATACTGCGTTGAAAACGATCTCGAAATGCTCATTTACAGCTCGTAAACTCCGCTTTCTCGATCGCTTTCGCCTTGTCTTGCCTTCGTTCGCCTATCTTGTAAACACCCTCTGAAAAACTGCAACCGAAAAGCCCCTGAACGCAGCCTTGCGCTCAGGGGCTTTGCTTTTGGGTGGTTGCAGGCAGCGCAGAACACTTCCCGGATTGCATCCGGGCTACTTTCAGCCCTGGATATAACGCAACACAGCCTCGCAGATCATCGCCTTGTGGCGCTGCTTGACCTGCTCGTCAGGCAGATCGATCTGGAAGATTTCGCCGAAGGTGTGGCGGTTGGATACCCGATAGAAGCAGAACGAGCTGATCAGCAGATGCACGTCGAGCACATCGATATCAGGGCGGAACACACCCTCTTCCGCACCGCGTCGCAGGGTCTTGCCGAGGGTATCGAGCACCACGTTGCTCATCTGACGGATGGCCGGCGACTGCTTGACGTACTCACCGTAGTGGATGTTCTCGATACTGACGATGCGCACGAAGTCGACATTGCGGTCGTGGTGATCGAAGGTGAACTCCACCAGTCGACGGATCGCCAGCACCGGCGGCAGGGACGCCAGGTCGAGGCGGCTCTCAGTACCGCGGATATCACCGTAGAGCTTGACCAGTACCTCGAGGTAGAGCTGCTCTTTGCTGCCGAAGTAGTAATAGATCATCCGCTTCGAGGTCGCGGTACGCTCGGCAATGGCATCCACCCGGGCGCCGGACAGGCCCTGCTGGACGAACTCCGTGATGGCGGCTTGGAGAATGCTCTCGCGGGTCTTCTCCGGGTTGTTCTTACGTACCTTGCGCACCACCTCGGTAGGTTGGCTGGCCAGGTTGGCAACGGCTTCGGTCATACGGCAATGGTCTTTTTTATAGGTATCGATGAAGCGGATTATGGCAGGCCGCGCAGGAGCCGGGCAGCGGCAACCGGACAGGCTGCCGCGCGAGCCTGCTCACAGGCGCGGACGCTTCAAGCCACCGCTGCGCGCCTTGGCCATGGCCGCCAGGCGTACCGCGACGTTGGCCGCACCGTAGCCCACGTAGTCGCCCTTGCGCTGAATGATTTCGAAGAAGAAGCGCTCCTCGAACGGCTCAGTATAGACGTGGAACAGCTCACCGCCCTGGGCATCACGGTCGTAGAGCACGTTGTAATAGGCCAGCTCGCTGAGGAACTCGTCGTCGAAATCGAAGCGTGCGGCCAGGTCGTCGTAGTAGTTCAGCGGAATCTCCAGCAGCGGCACGCCGGCCTCCTTGGCCCGTGCCACCTCGGCGAAGATGTCATCGCAGGAAAAGGCGATGTGATGCACGCCGGAGCCCTGATAGCTGGACAGCGCATGGGCGATGGCAGTGTTGCGGTTCTCGGAGATGTTCAGCGGCAGGCGAATCGAGCTGCAGCGGCTGCGAATCGCCCGACTTTTCACCAGCCCGTAGGGATCGGGCAGCACCACCTCGTCGTCGGCCTCGAAATCCAGCAGGCTCTTGTAGAACAGCACCCAGCTGTCGAGCGAATCGGCCGGCAGCGCCAACGCCATGTGATCGATCCGTTGCAGCCCACCGCTGACCTGAGCGCTGGCATCGAGGCTGAAATCGGTGTCGTAGATGGTCTGCCCTTCTCCGCCCTGCTCTACCAGATAGATCAGGCTACCGTCCGGCGCGCGCACGGCTGGAATTTCCCGCTCGTTGGGTCCGACCAGGCCACGATAGGGCTGGCCGCGGTAGTCACAGGCACGCTGCAATGCCTCAGCGCCGCTTCTCACCCGCAGTGCAGTGGCGCAGAGCGAAGGACCGTGCGACTCGAAGAAGTTGTGGGCAAAGGAGTAAGGCTCGGCGTTGAGCACGATGTTGATGTCACCCTGACGCAGCAGGCTGACATCCTTGGAGCGATGCTGCCCGGCACGAACAAAGCCCAGGCGCTCCAGCCAGCCGGACAGACGTGCGCCGACGGCCTCGTCGACGGCGAACTCAAGAAACTCGACACCGTCGTAGCGGTGGGCGGCTGGCGGGGTGAAGAGCACGCCTGGCTCGATCTGATAACCCTCTTTCTCCAGACGCTTGTAGGTCTTTTCCTCGAGATAGAGCAGCGAGCGCAGACCGTCGGCGGCGTTCTGCCGAGGTGGCGCGGCGCGGAATCCATCGTTGAAGATCTCCAGCGACAACGGACCGCGATAACCGCTACGCAGGATGGGAGCGAGGAAACCCGCCAGATCGAATTCTCCCTGCCCTGGGAAGCAGCGGAAGTGTCGGCTCCACTCCAGCACGTCCATCGCAAGAATCGGCGCATCGGCCATCTGCACGAAGAAGATCTTGTCGCCCGGAATATCGGCGATGGCCGCCGGATCGCCCTTGAGCGACAGGGTATGGAAACTGTCGAGGATCACCCCGACAGCCGGATGGTCGACCTGACGCACCAGGTTCCATACCTGCTGGTAGGTGTTGACGTGACGCCCCCAGGCCAGCGCTTCATAACCGATGCGCAGGCCACGTGCGCCTGCACGTTCGCCGAGCAGGCGCAAATCATCGATGAGGATTTCATCATCGCCCAGCGAGTCGGCGGCGACGTTGCTGCACACCAGCACCAGGTCGGTGCCCAGTTCCTGCATCAGATCGAACTTGCGCTCGGCACGGTCGATGTTGCGCTGCAGACGGTCGCGGCGACAGCCTTCGAAATCACGAAATGGCTGGAACAGGGTGATGGCCAAGCCGAGGTCAGCGCAGCGCTTGCGGATTTCGCCGGGGCTGCCGTCGTAGTAGAGCAGGTCGTTCTCGAAGATTTCCACACCGTCAAAGCCGGCAGCAGCAATGGCTTCGAGCTTCTCGGGCAGGGTACCGCTGAGGGACACGGTGGCAATTGAACGCTGCATAGACGGCTCCGGGCTGAGACGGCGCCGTGGCAGGCGGTGTGCGGGGCGAGACGCGCTCGGGAGCCCTCACTCGGCCGGTTGGTCGGCGCTCATGGATTGTTCGTAGCCTGGATTATTGGCAGAGCAATGCAGATCAGCAATTCAAAATGAACGAACCAGTTAGTTTTCCGTTCGATAATCGAACAATGCTTATTTGCGAGGCTGTCGCCGGCTCTGCCAGGCTGCCGCCAAGCCACTGAGGCAGATGATGCCGAGCAACGCCGTATTGTCCGGTCAGTGCTGAAACACCAGCAGACCCAGCAGGCCGGCGAAGACGATCTGTACATAGCCGAACGGTGCCAGCAAAGCGGGAGCCGCGTAACGAAAGGCATGGGTCAACAGCAGGTGCGCCGCCATGCCAAAGCCGCCCAGTGCGAGCATCATCAGGCCATGTGGGAAACCAACTATACAGAGCACAACCGGACGGCGCCCATGCGCCGTGCGAGCAACTGAGGGGTTTACTCCTGACGATCAAGCAACTGCCGGGTCTTCTCCAGCGCCAGGCTGGCCCGCTGCAAAGCGCTGACGCCCTGCTCCAGCAACTGCCGGGTGGGAATTTCCAGGCTCAGTGGAATGTTCGCCGGCAGGGTTCGCAGCAAGCCCGGCAGGTCAGAATCACCGTCACCAGGGAAGCGCCGCTCGTTGCGCGCCTGGCGCAGGATCTCGTCCATGTCATCGGGACGTGGCCCGGCTACGTCGCACAACTGAGCGTAGCGCAGGCGCTCGGTGGGCACTGCCGCCAGATCCTGCAGGCGTGAGCCAGAACGGTCGAAGTGGAAAGCATCGACCAGCACGCAGCCATTGGCTCGCCCCGCGGCATTGACGATACGCACCGCCTGAGGCAGATCGCGAGCGTCGGTCCAGGGCATGAATTCCAGGTGCGGATGCAGGCCGTACTGCGCGGACAGATCACAGAGCGCAGCGAAGTTGTCGGTCAGGCGCGCCTCGAGCGGATCGTTGCCGGCTACCAGCAGTTCGCTGGCACCGCACTCGGCGCCTACGGCAAGGATGGCCTCGAAGTCGCTGACGCGGGTTTGCGCCCTCAGGCGCAGAATTTCCACATCGAGCACCTGGATGCCGGTATCGCGCAAACGCTGCAGGGTCCGTGCACGCAGGGCGGCATCGGCCACCAGCGGGAAGTGATGTTCCTCCGGTGTGGCCGGCACCAGACGCAAGCCAACATGGCTATAGCCGGCGCGCGCCGCCACCTCGACCATTTGCGGCGGCGACAGCTCGAGCACGGTCAGGGCGGCCAGGGACAGAATACGTTCGCTCATGATGATTCTCTGCTCAGAGGGTTTCGGGGACGCAGGCCTGGCCGCTTTCCGCCGCCTGGCGAATGGCCTCGACCAACGCCAGAGTGCGACCGGCATCGGCAGCGCTGACCAGCGGCTCAACCTGGCCACGGGCGACCTGGACGAAATGCTGCAACTGGCGGTATAGCGCCTCGCCTGCGTCGAAGTGCTCCTGCACCTGCTGCAGCGGATCATGCCAGCCGGCTCCAGCCTCGGCGTAATGCCAGCGTTTGAGCTGCGGAATGCTCAGCGCCCCACGCGTACCAGCGAGCAGATAACAGGGCTGGTCGGCCTGGCGCGGGTAGACCGGATTCTCGCCCGCGGTCAGTTCCCAGCTCCAAGGCGCCACGGCGGCGTCGGAGCCGGTCAGGCTGCCCAGCGCACCGTTTTCGAACTGCAGCAGCACCGCAGCGCTGTCCTCATTGGCGAAGCCGCGTACGCCGTTGTTGGTGACGGCCTGCACCTGGCGTACTTCGCCGCACAGGTGACGCAACAGATCGAGGTCATGAATCAGGTTGGTCAGCAACATCCCGGCACCGGCCTCGCGGCGCCAGGCTATGTCGTAGTAGCTGTCCGGCTTGTGCACCTGCCACAGTGCGGTCACCGTGGTCAGCCGCCCCAGCGCGCCTTGCGCGATCAACTGGCGGGCACGCACGATCAGCGGATTGTGCCGGCGATGATGACCGACCAGCACGGGTACACCGCTGCGTTCGCTGGCCGTGACCAGCTCGCTCACCTCGTCCAGGTGCACGCCGACCGGCTTTTCCAGCAACACCGGCACGCCTGCGGCGATGCAGTCGAGCGCGGTGCTGACATGCAGGGCGTTGGGGTTGGCAACGATCACCGCCTCGGGGTTCGCCGCGGCCAGCATCTGCCGGTGCTCGGTGAAATGCGCCACGCCGCACTGCGCGGCGAATTCGGCGGCCTGCGGGCCGGGATCGGCGATGGCACAGAGTTGTGCCTCAGTGAGGTTCTGCAGGTGCTGATGGTGCTGTCGGCCCATGACGCCAGCGCCGATCAGGGCAATACGCAGGGGGGAAGTCACGCGTTGATCCTCTTGTTGTCGTCTTTACGCGGGGGCACAGAATGCATCAGGCGCAGACCTTTTTAATATTTAGAACTTAGTTCCAAAAGTTGCGCAAGCCGGAAATGCAGGGAATGCCCCAGGCTTCGCTGCACACCCAGAAGTCGACACGGGATTCGTAGGGCGCGCCATGCGCACCGCGCCTTGAGAGCAATCGGCTTCGGGGTCAGGCCCGCGGGTTACCTGCAGGCGCAGCGGTGCCGCGAAGGACGCTGATCGCGGCTGAAGCCGCTCCTACGTTGAGGTGGACGCGCTGCCTTCCAGCCGATCAGGCGAACAGCTCGGAGGCAGGGCTGGCAGCGGACAACTCGTCGGCAGTTTCGTAGGGTGCGCCGCGCGCACCGGCAGCGGAATCGGATTGGACAGACCGTAGGAGCGGCTTCAGCCGCGATGGACGCTGATTCGCGGCTGAAGCCGCTCCTACGAGGGCTGGGCGTGTGGCTTGCTACGTGCTCAGGCGAACAGTTCGGAGGCAGGGCTGGCGGCGGACAGTTCGGCAGCGGCGGCCAGCAACTCAGGCGCCAGTTGCTCGATACGCGTCAGAGGCAGACGCGCGCTGGGCCCGGCGATGCTCAATACACCGATCACCCGCTCTTCGACGGGGTGGCGCACCACAGCGGCCAATGCCGCGGTGCCGAGCGATGAACTTTCCATCACCCAGGCATAGCCCTGCTGACGAGCCAGGGCCAGACGTTGCAACAGTTCCTGCTCGTTGCGCGGCGCATTGGGACCGAACTCTGCGGGGTCGGCCACACCTTGTCGCGCCACCAGCGCCAAGGCCTCGGCATCGCTCATGCTGGCCAGCCAGGCATGCCCGGAAGCGGTGTAGAACAGCGGTGCGTCACGCCCCATGTCGGGATCGTAGCGCAGGCCGGAGCGGGCGCCCTGGCTCTTGGCGATCCAGGTCTGCCGCTCGCCCTCGATGACGCCCAGACGCACCAGCTCGCCGCTGCTCTCGGCCAGGCTGTCGAGAATCGGCTGCACCACGTCGGCACCGCTGTTGGCCAGGTAGCGAAAACCCAGTGCCACCAGCTTGGTGGAAAGCCGATAACGGCTGGTGAGTGCATCCTGGCGTACGTAACCCAGGCGAATCAGCTCGGCGAGCATGCGATGCGTGGCGCTCTTGGGAATATCCAGCTCATCGGCCAGTGCCTGCATCTGCACCCCGCGGGCGTCGCGAGTGAGGCTTTCGAGAAGGCTGAACGCACGTTCGATCTGACTGCCGGCCATGAGAGTGTCTCTGGATAATTTGCGCCGATTCTAAGAGACAAGCGCCGGCAGATGCGAGCTGACGGCCACTGCCTCTGGATGCACGGACGCGGACGCGCGATACTGCCGACGCGACGCGTAATGTACTAACCAGTTCGTTCTTGTTCGATTATCGAACAAAACCCCGTTTAGCGAATTGAAATGGCCGGTGTGGTCGGCCCACTATTCCGACACGCCTGAAAACGAAGTGATCTTCTGCCTGGTGCATCACGCTTCGAACGTTTCAGCAGCCAATAAATATAAGAAGGTCAATTGTCATGTCACAGCCTCTGCACCTGCGTGCCCCGGCCACCCATGCCAAGGCGAGGATCGCTCCCCGCCCGGCACTCCGCTCATCGTTCGATGACAGGTCACCCCCATCCACTCTGGCCATACCCTCCCGCGCTTCTGCCTGTGCCGATATGCATGGCGCATCGTGGCCGTGCCTGCCCGCCACGGCGATGGCCAAGCAGCCGCCCGCGCGCAACGCCTGACTCGACCCATTCCTTCCACACTCTGTCGGAGCGATAGCATGAACAAGACAGACAAGATGCTGGTCGGCGAGCGCACCTTCTGTGTCCTGCTGTTGCTGGCCAGCCTGGTGATTTTCTACCTGGCCTACCAGATTTCCGGTTTTTCCTCGGTCAACTCCCCCGGGGCATTTCCCATCGGCGTCGCGCTGGTGATGATCCTCTCCGCAGTGAAGATCGCCTTCGAGCTGATCGGCAAGACCAGGCCCGACTGCAGCGACTGGCTGGACGCCTTTCGGCAGTTTCGCGACACCCACTTCCCGCGCCGCACCCTAGTCTTTGGCCTACTGGCCGTGGCGTACCTGGCGGCAATTCAGTGGGCCAGCTTCTACGTCAGCACCTTCGCATTTCTGGTGCTGTCGATCGTCTACCTGCGAGGCGGCCGCGTACTCAACGCGATCCTGATCGCAGCTGTGTTGCTGGTGCTGATCTACCTGCTGTTCAGCCTGGCGTTCAGCGTTTACCTGCCATAACGAGGCACCCGAGATGAGCGATACCCTTTCCTACCTGCTGATGGCCTGGAGTGACCCGCAGTTGCTGATGCTGACTGCGCTGGGCACTTTCGCCGGCATCTATATCGGCGCCATCCCGGGCCTGTCGGTGACCATGGCGGTGTCCATCCTGGTGTCCTTCACCTTCTCCTGGGATGTCAACGATGCACTGGCACTGATCGTTGGCATCTTCATCGGTGGCGTTTACGGTGGCTCGCGCAGCGCCATCCTGCTGAATATCCCCGGCGCCCCCTCCTCCGTGGCCACGGCCTTCGACGGCTATCCGCTGGCGCAACAAGGCGAGGCCGGTCGCGCTATCGGTCTGAGCACCGTAATGTCGGTGGTAGGCGGTATCGTCGGCACCATCATGCTCGCCAGCGCCGCACCGCTGATCGGCGAGCTGGCCCTGCGCTTCGCCCCGCGCGACTACTTCCTGGTCGCCACCATCGGCCTGCTACTCGTCGGCAGCCTGGCCGAGGGTTCACTGGCCAAGGGCATCTTCGCCGCCGCACTTGGCGCGGTGATCGGCCTGGTGGGCATGGACCCGGTCACCGCCGAAGGCCGCTTCACCCTGGGTCAGGTCGAGCTGATGGGCGGCATCCATTACGTGGTGCTGATGATCGGTCTGTTCGGCGTCGCCGAAGCCTTCTATCAGCTGCACAACCTCGACAGCCCGGTCATCCGCCAGAAGGTGGACAAGATCCTGCCCTCCTTCGCCATGGTGCTGAAGTTCCTGCCGCTGTCGATCCGCACCTCGATCATCGGCGTGATTGTCGGCGTGCTGCCTGGCGTCGGCGGCGACATTGCCGCGCTGATGGCCTATGACCATGCCAAGCGCACCGTGAAGAATCCGACCAAACCCTTCGGCAAGGGTGCCTACGAGGGCCTGGTGGCGCCGGAAACCGCCAACAGCGCAGCGGTCGGTGGTGCCTACGTGCCGATGCTGACGCTGGGCATGCCCGGCGACGCGGTTACTGCGGTGATCATCGGCGCCCTGGTGGTGCATGGCCTGAATCCCGGCCCGATGCTGATGGTGGAAAACCCGCACATCTTCTACTTCACCGTCGGCAACCTGCTGCTGGCCAACGTGTTCCTGATGATCTTCGGCCTGATGGGCATCAAGCTCTTCGCCAAGTTCGTGGAAATGCCCAAGGCCGTGCTGATTCCGCTGATCCTGGTGCTCTGCGTGGTCGGCACCTACTCGATCAACAGCAGCATGACCGAGGTGTATTGGATGCTCGGTTTCGGTGTGCTCGGTTACCTGATGAAGATCTTCGGCTTCCAGATGGGCCCGATCATCCTCGGCGCCATACTCGGCCCGCTGATGGACACTTCGTACCGCCAGGCCATGTCCTCGGCCGGCGACAACCCGCTGGAGCTGCTGCAGGGCCTCGTCACCAGCCCGCTGTCGCTGATCCTCACCACTGCGGTAGTGCTTATCCTGCTGGGCAACACCCCGCTGCTGAAGAAGATCAAGAACAAGTTCAGTCCGGCTTCGGCACGCGGCTGATACCCGGTTTCACCAGGCGCGCCCCGGCCAGCAGGGGCTCACAACAACAACCGATGGAGAGTCTCCACATGTTCAAATCGCTTCTGACTGGCGCAGCCCTCGGCCTCAGCGCCCTCACTCTCGCTCTGCCGGCCCATGCCGAATACCCCGAGCGCAGCATCCAGGCAGTCATTCCCTGGGGCGCAGGCGGCGCTACCGACAACGTCATGCGTAGCCTGACCCCGTACGTGGAGAAGGAGCTGGGCGGCAAGTTCATCCTCAACAACCGTCCGGGCGGCACCGCCGTCATCGGCAGCACATTCGTCAAGACCCAGCGTCCTGACGGTTACACCGTCCTGCTCGGCGCCGAGAACCCGCAGCTTTACAAAGTGCTGAAACTGGCCGACTTCGACTACGCCGACTTCTACCCGGTGAGCATCATCGGCCAGAACGTGGTGGTGATCGCCGCCAACGCCGATGCTCCGTTCAACAACATGGCCGAGCTGCTGGCCGCTGCCAAGGCCAACCCGGACACCCTGCGCATGGGCTCCACCGGTGCCGGTGGCCTGCCGAGCACCGTCAGCGCGATGATCAACGCAGTCGACGAACTGAAAGTGCGTGAAGTGACCTTCGGTGGCGACGGCCCCGGTATCACCGCGCTGATGGGCAACCACATCGACTTCATGCCGCTGAGCCTGGCCGCCGCGCGTGAGCTGGTACGCAGCGGCAAGCTCAAGGCCCTGGCCGTGTTCGCCAAGGAAGAAACCCCGGAGCTGCCGGGCGTGGAGCCGATCACCAAGTCGCTGCCGGCGATTGCCGAGTACCTGCCGTGGGGCCCGTTCTGGGGCGCCTTCGTGCGCAAGGACACCCCGGATGACGTCAAGCAGAAGCTGGTCGATGCCTACGCCAAGGCCGTGGCCAACCCCGAATTCCAGGGCTTTTTGAAGAACTTCGGCGCCCAGAGCCTGAACCTCAACGGTGCCGAGGCCGAGGAGTTCCTCAAGCGCTGGCAGTCGGTCACCACCTGGTCGATGTACAAGGCCAAGGCCATCGAGATCGCCCCGGATTCGGTCGGCATCCCCAAGCCCTGATGCCTGGCTGATCCGCCGCCGGCCCGGCTGAGCCGGCGGCGCCTTCCCCCTCGTTTCTGGCGTATCTGCGCACGCGGAGGGGTTCGTGCGCGCTGAACACTCTGTCAACCAAGAGGAACAACAACAATGAAATCCACCCTTACCCACCTGCTGCCCAGCGCCCTGGCGCTGGCCGTAATCGCTGCCCTGCCGGTCGGCGCCCAGGCCGCCGGCTTCGTCGACGACGCCAAGGTCTCGCTGAACCTGCGCAACTACTACTTCAACCGCAACTACCTCAACGGCACCGACCCGACCATCAATGGCGAGCGCCAGGGTCAGGCCGAAGGCTGGACGCAGAGCTTTATCCTCGACGCGCGCTCCGGCTACACCGAAGGCACCGTCGGCTTCGGCCTCGACGTGCTCGGCCTGTACAGCTTCAAGCTGGACGGCAACCGTGGCGCCGCCAACACCCAGTTGATGCCGATTCACGACGACGGCGAAGCCGCCGACCAGTTCGGTCGCACCGCTGTGGCGGCCAAGGCGAAGATTTCCAAGACCGAGCTGAAGGTCGGTGAGTGGTTCGCCGTACTGCCGATCCTGCGTGCCGACGATGGCCGTTCGCTGCCACAGACCTTCCAGGGTGCGCAGATCACCTCCAACGAGATCGATGGTTTGACCCTGTATGGCGGCCAGTTCTGGAAGAACAGCCAGCGTAACGATGCCAGCCGCGAAGACATGTCATTCGGTGGAGTGAAGGGCGACGACTTCAACTTCGGCGGCGGCGAATACCGCTTCAACGGCAACGCCACCATGGTTGGCGTCTGGCACGCGCGCCTGGAAGACGTCTACCAGCAAAGCTACGTGCAACTGACTCACAGCCAACCGGTCGGTGACTGGGTACTCGGCGCCAACCTCGGCTACGTCACTGGCAAGGAAGAAGGCGCAGCCAAGGCCGGCAACCTGGACAACAAGGTCTACCAGGGCAGCTTGTCGGCCAAGACTGGCAACAACACCTTCACCGTGGCTTATCAGAAGCTCAGTGGCGATACCAAGTTCATGCGTATCGACGGCACCAGCGGCGGTACCCTGGTCAACGACGGCTTCACCAACAGCTACGACAACCCGGAAGAACGCTCCTGGCAGATCCGCCACGACTACAACTTCGCCGGCCTCGGCATTCCTGGCCTGACCCTGATGAACCGCTACGTCAGCGGCGACAACGCCCGTCTCGGTGGACGTGACAACGCCGAGGAGTGGGGCCGTGAATCCGAGCTGGCCTACACCATCCAGGAAGGTAGCCTGAAGAACCTCAGCGTGCGCTGGCGCAACTCCGACGTTCGTCGTGACGGTAGTGCTCAGGATCTGCACGAGAACCGCCTGATCATCAACTACCCGCTGTCGCTGCTGTAAACGCTGCACCGCTGCACGATTGACTCCAATGTGTTACGGCACCTTCGGCCCGTCCTCGCGACGGGCCTTTTTCTGCCCCGAGTTCGAGGACTTACCGCCATGCGCTGGATTATCGAACGCACCGCCGATCTCAAGGTCGGGCACAAACTGCTGATCGGCTTCTCCCTGGTGATGCTGCTGACCCTGGCCGTGGCGCTGGGTGGCTGGCGCACCGCCGCCGACATCCTGCGCCACAACGCGCAGTTCGCCGATGCTGCCGAACTGCAGCAAGGCATCCTGCAACTGCGCCTGCAGGAAAAGGATCACCTGCTCGCGCCGCAGGCCGGGCACGATCGCCAAGTGCTCGCGACACGCGACAGCATCGCCACGCAACTCGCACAACTGCACGCCGATGCTCTACCTGTGACTGGCCTGCTCACCGGCATCGATGACTACAGCAAACGCTTTGACCGTTTGCGTAGCGCTCAGAAGGAGGCCAGCGCCGCGCAGACCGGCATGGCCATTCGCGCCGACGAAGCGCTGATCCAGTTCGACATGGTCACCCAGGATCAATTCAGCTTGCTACGCGACCTGTTGCTCGACGCTGCAAGCGATACCGGCAACGCTCTCGAACAGGCCGAAGCGGCAGCACGACTGCGTCAGTTGCTGCTGCAACTGCGCCTGGCCGAAGCGGCCTTCATCAACACCGGTGAAGCGGCACTGGCCGATGACTGGCAACGCCAGTTCGACAGCATGATCGATGCGGCCAAGGCGCTGCGCCCCAACCTGGCGAGCCTGCAACAGGCCTCCCTGGACGAAGTCATGCGCGCGCTGCAGGAATACCGCGACTCTTTCGCCCACTACCGCGACAGCCTGGCCAACGAGGCCGCCAGTCGCGAGCAACTGGGGGAGCTGGCGCAGCGCATGCTGCAACAGGGCGACGCCCTGCTGCAGCAACAACAACAGGCCATCGCTACAGAGAACCGCCACGCCCTGCTGCGCCTGGCGCTGCTGACCAGTGCGGCTCTGCTGCTGGCCTTCGCGGCCAGTTGGCTGATTCGCCAGTTGATCGTCAGGCCACTGCAACAATGCCTGAGCCTGGCCGAACAGGTGGCCGCAGGTGATCTCGGCGGTCAGCGCATCCAGGCCGGGCGCGATGAAGCCGGGCAATTGCTGACCGCCCTGCAACGCATGCGCGAGAACCTGCGCGAGCTGATCGGCCAGATTGGCGGCAGCGCTACCCAGATCGCGGCGGCCGCCGAGCAATTGTCTGCCGTCAGCGAACAGACACGCGCCGGCGTCCATGAACAGAGCCTGGAATCGAACCAGACCGCCAATGCCATGCAGCAGATGGTCAGCAGCGTGCAGCAGGTCGCTGGCGACGCCGAACAAGCCTCGCAGGCAGCCCGCCAGGCCGAGCAGCAGAGCCGTGATGGCGACCAGCGTGTGCGCGAAGTGATCGCCCGCATCGAACGCCTGGCCGCTGAGGTACTCGACACCGGGACCACCGTCGGCCAGGTACAGGCCGAGAGCTTGCGCATCGGCAGCGTGCTGGACGTCATCAAATCGGTCGCCGAGCAGACCAACCTGCTCGCCCTCAACGCCGCCATCGAAGCGGCACGCGCCGGTGAACAGGGTCGCGGCTTCGCCGTGGTCGCCGATGAAGTGCGCGCCCTGGCCCGCCGTACCCAGGACTCCACCCGCGAGATCGAAGCCCTGATCGAAAGCCTGCAGCAACGGGTTCGCCAGGCCGTGACCCAGACCGAGGCCAGCCAGCGACTGAGCCAGGACGCGGTCGCCAGTGTCGAACAGGCCGGGCACAGCCTGACACGCATCAACCAGGCGGTGGCCGTGATCGAACGGATGAACCAGCAGATCGCCAGTGCCGCCGAGCAACAGAGCGCGGTCGCCATGGAGATCAACCGCAGCCTGGATAACGTGCGCGGCATCGGCGAGCAAAGCGCCAGCGCCACCGAACAGACCGCCCTGTCCAGCGCGGAACTGGCCAGGCTCGGCGGTGAACTGCAGGAACGCATCGGCCGCTTCCGCAGTTGAGGCATAACGCCGCATTCCCGTGGAGGCTCTAGCCGCAGCCGCTAGCAATCGCGGCTAAAGCCCCTCCCACAGGTAAGCACTCGAATTGGCGCCCACGCCTTCAGGCCACCCCGTGGGAGGTGCTTCAGCGGCGGCGGTGCTTGAACATGTGCACAGGTGAAAGCTGCAGTCCAACGGCGGCAAAGCGCACGACAAATGGTCGCTAACCGCACGACATCCCAAGCCCTTCTCTCCCGCTACCCTTGGCGCCTCCATGTGCCCAACGTAAAATATGGAACAAAGTTCCAATAAATCAAAATCCGGAGACCTGCCATGCCCCATGCTCAACTCGATTGCGACCTGCTGGTGGTCGGCTCCGGCGCTGCCGGGCTGGCGGCCGCCGTCAGCGCCGCGCACCTGGGCAAGCGGGTGATCCTGGTGGAAAAGGACGCCGTACTGGGCGGCGCGACCGCCTGGTCCGGCGGCTGGATGTGGCTGCCGCGCAACCCGCTGGCCCGGCGCGCCGGCATCGTCGAGGACATCGACCAGCCGCGCACCTACCTGCGCAACGAGCTGGGCGAGCATTACCGCGCCGAGCTGGTGGATGCCTTCCTCGAGCACTGCCCGGACATGGTCGCCTTCTTCGAGCAGCACACCGCGTTGCAGTTCGCCGACGGCAACGGCATCCCCGACATACATGGCGACACGCCGGGCGCTGCCACCGGAGGCCATCAGGTGATCGCCGCGCCCTATGATGGCCGCGAGGTGCTCGACCTGCTGCCGCGCCTGCGCAAAACCATGCGCGAGACCTCCTTCATGGGCATGCCGATCATGGCCGGCGCCGATCTGGCCGCCTTCCTCAACATGACCCGTTCGCCCAAGGCGCTGCTACACGTCATCCGCCGCTTCACCAGCCACCTCTACCACCTGGCTCGCTATGGTCGCGCCATGCACCTGGTCAACGGCGTGGCACTGATCGCCCGCCTGGCGCGCTCTGCGCAGGATCTCGGTGTACAGATGCTGGAATCCACACCCGCGCAACGCCTGATCGTCGAGAACGGCAGCGTATGCGGCGCCGTGGCGCTGCATGCCGGCGAGGAAATGCCTATCCGCGCCAAGGCCGTCGTGCTCGCGGCGGGCGGTTTTCCCAATGATCCGCAACGGCGCCAGGCGATGTTCCCGCGTGATACCAGCGGCCACGACAACCTCGCCCTGCCGCCGCTCAGTTGCTCCGGCGATGGCTTGCGCCTGGGCGAAAGCGCTGGCGGCCACGTCGCCGACGACCTGCGCTCGCCAGTGGCCTGGGCGCCGGTGTCCAAGGTGCCCTACCCCGACGGCAGCGTCGGCCACTTCCCGCACATCATCGACCGCGGCAAGCCCGGCATCATCGGCGTGCTGCAAAACGGCCAGCGCTTCGTCAACGAGGCTGGTGGTTACTACGATTACGTCGACGCCATGCTCAAGGCGATCCCCGAGGATCAGGAAGCCTGCTCCTGGCTGATCTGCGACCATCGCTTCCAGCGCCGTTATGGCCTCGGCTTCGCCCGCCCGGCACCGCTGCCGGTGGCGCCGCATATCCGCAACGGCTACCTCAAGCGCGGCGCGACCCTCGAAGAACTAGCCGTTGCCTGTGGCATCGACCCGCTTGGTCTGGCCACCACCGTCAGCGAATTCAATCGTCATGCGCGCCTGGGCGAAGACCCGCAATTCGGCCGTGGCAGCACGCCCTTCAACCGCCGCAGTGGCGACGCCCAGCACACCGGCCCCAACCCCTGCGTGGCGCCCATCGAGCACGGGCCGTTCTATGCGGTGAAGGTACAGCCCGGCTGCTTCGGCACCTTCGCCGGGCTGCGCACTGATGGTCAGGCGCGGGTGCTGGATGCCAACGGTCAGCCGATACCTGGGCTGTATGCGGCAGGCACCGATATGGCCAGCCCGTTGGGCGGGCACTATCCGTCCGGCGGGATCAACCTCGGGCCGGCGATGACCTTTGGCTATATCGCTGGACGCCATGCCGCCACGCGCTGACGTTCGGCGCGCATGGAAGGCAGACATAAAAAAGCGCCACCCGGATGCGTGGTCCGGGCAGCGCTCCATTCGGGTAGCCAGAGGCCGAAAAGTCAGCCTTCCAGCGACTCCACACCCAGCTCGTCCCACACCGCCTCAGCCAGGTGGAAGGTGGCGTTGGCCGCCGGAATGCCGCAGTAGATGGCGCTCTGCATGATCACTTCCTTGATCTCCTCGCGGCTCACCCCGTTGTTCTTCGCCGCACGTAGGTGCAACTTCAGCTCACCCTCGCGGTTCATGCCGATCAGCATGGCAATGGTGATCAGGCTGCGGGTGTGGCGTGGCAGGCCCGGGCGCGTCCAGATATCGCCCCAGGCATGACGGGTGATCATCTCCTGGAACTCTTCGTTGAACGGCGTCAGGTTCTGCAGGCTGCGGTCGACGTGGGCGTCGCCCAATACTGCGCGGCGCACCTGCATGCCGGCTTCGTAGCGTTGTTTCTCATCCATCGGTCAGTCCTCTAATTGGATCTGTAGGAGCGGCTGGGGGCATTGCGTTCTAGCCGTGAAATCGAATCGCGGCTGAAGCCGCTCCTACAAAAAACTGTGTTCAGCCGTCAGGAAGACCAGCACGCGCTGGCTGAAGTCATCGCCAGCCTGCACGTTGGACAGGTGCGCGGCGTGGAACTCCACCAGCTCGGCACCCGCGATGCGCTCCTGCATGAAGCGGCCATGTTCGGGGGTGGTGACCGGGTCGCCGCTGCCGCAGACGATCAGCGTCGGTGCGACGATGCTGCCAAGCTGCTCGCGGAAATCGGCATCGCGCACTGCCGCGCAGTTGGCCGCATAGCCTTCGGGCGAGGTTTGCGCCAGCATGCCGACGATGGGCTCGACCTTGTCCGGGTTGGCCTCGGCGAAGTCGGCGGTGAACCAGCGCGAGATCGACGCATCGCGCAGATCGCGCATGGCCTGCGCGCCACCGGCCAGCACGGTTTCGATGCGCGGGTTCCACACCTCGGGCGTACCGATCTTGGCGGCGGTGTTGCACAGCACCAGGCGTTCGATGCGCTCGGGCGCGTTGATGCCCAGCCACTGGCCGATCAGACCGCCCATGGACAGGCCGCAGAAATGCGCCTTGGCGATGCCTAGGGCATCGAGCAGGGCCAGCACGTCGCGGCCGCTCTGCTCGATGCTGTACGGGCCGTCGGTCACCAGCGAGGCGCCGTGGCCGCGGGTGTCGTAGCGCAGCACCTGAAAGTGCTGGGTGAAGGCTTCAATCTGCGCATCCCACATGTGCAGGTCGGTGCCCAGGGAGTTGGACAGCACCAGCACCGGCGCACCAGCCGGGCCTTCGAGCAGGTAGTTCAGATCGCCATCGGCGAGACGTACGGCAGGCATGGATAACTCCTAAGAGGAAAATTGCGTGTGTTCGGCAACGGCGCGCTCGACCCAACGGCGGGCCTGGCCCAGGTAATGCGCCGCATCGAGCAGGCGATCCAGCTCGTCAGCAGAAAGTTGTGCGCTGACCTCGGCGTTGGCGCCAAGCACGGTGCGCAGGTGGGCGCCCTCACGCACCGCCTGTTTGCAGCACTGTTCGATCAGGTGATGGGCGGCGTCGCGGCCGATCTTCTGCGCCAGGGCGATGCTGACCGCCTCGGCCAGCACCAGACCCTGGGTCAGCTCCAGATTGGCGCGCATGCGTGCGACATCCACCTCAAGCCCCGGCACCACGACCAGCGCCTGCTGCAGGGCGCCGGAGACCAGACAGCACAGTTCCGGCAGGGTCTCCCACTCGGCGTGCCACAGGCCGAGGCTGCGCTCGTGCTCCTGCGGCATGGCGGCCAGCATCGTCGCCACCAGGCCCGGTGCACGGGTGGCGGCGCCGATCAGCACGGCGGCGCTGACCGGATTACGCTTGTGCGGCATGGTCGACGAACCGCCCTTGCCGGGCGCCGACGGTTCGAAGACTTCGCCGGCCTCGGTCTGCATCAGCAGGCTGAGATCGCGACCCAGCTTGCCCAGGCTGCCGGCGATCATCCCCAGCAGGCTGGCGAATTCCACCAGGCGATCACGCTGGGTGTGCCAGGGCTGCTCGGGCAGGGTCAGTTCCAGCTCCTGCGCCAGCGCACCGCTGACCGACCAGCCGGCATCACCCAGCGCCGCCAGGCTGCCGGAGGCGCCGCCGAACTGCAGGCTCAGCAGGCGCGGCTTGAGTTCGCTCAGGCGCTGGCGATGGCGGGTCACCGCACCGAGCACACCGGCCAGCTTCATGCCGAGGGTGACCGGCGTGGCCTGCTGCAGCCAGGTGCGCCCGGCCAGGGGGGTGTCGATATGGCGCTCGGCCTGCGCCGCCAGGGCATCGGCCAGCTTCGCCAGATCGCTTTGCAGCAGGCCGATGGCGGCGCGCAGTTGCAGCACCAAGCCGCTGTCCATGGCGTCCTGGCTGGTGGCACCGAGGTGCACGTAGCGCTCGGCCTCCGGGTCAGTGGCGGCGATGCGCTTGCCCAGTGCCTTGACCAGCGGGATGGCGGAATTGCCCGCCGTGGCGATGGCCTGGGCCAGCGCCGGGTAATCGTAGAGCTCGGCCTTGCAGGCGGCCTCGATGGGCGACACGGCCTCGGCGGGGATCAGCCCGACACGCGCCTCGGCCCGTGCCAGGGCGGCCTCGAAATCGAGCATGCCCTGCACCCGCCCGGCGTCGCAGAAGATCGCGCGCATGGCCGGCGCGGTGAAATAGGCATCGAAAAGTTGGTTGCTCACGCGCGCAACGCTCCTGGGAAAAATGTACGGCTAGTGTGGCATCAACCGGCGGAGCCGCGCACGGAGGGTGTCTGTGGGAGGTGGGCCGGGCGGCGATCCGTTTCAGCCCACCGTGATGAACTCAGGCCGTAGGGTGGGCTTTAGCCCACCAATAGCCGTAGTGGACATGGTGGGCTGAAGCCCACCCTACAGGTATCCATCACACCCGCTCGATGGCCAGCGCCAGGCCCTGGCCGACGCCCACACACATGGTCGCCAGACCGAGCGTGCCGCCGCTCTTCTCCAGATGGTGAACGGCGGTGAGTACCAGGCGGTTGCCGCTCATACCCAGCGGGTGGCCGAGGGCTATGGCGCCGCCGTTCGGGTTGACCTTGGGACTGTCGTCCGGCAGTCCGAGATCACGGGTGACGGCCAGGCCTTGAGCAGCGAAAGCTTCGTTCAGCTCGATCACGTCGAACTGCTCGATGCTCAGGTTCAGCCGCGCCAGCAGCTTGCGCACCGCCGGCACCGGGCCGACGCCCATGATGCGCGGCGCGACGCCGCCGCTGGCCATGCCCAGCACCTTGGCGCGCGGTTTGAGGCCGTATTTCTTAACAGCTTCAGCCGAGGCCAGGATCATCGCCGAGGCGCCATCGTTGAGGCCCGAGGCGTTGCCGGCGGTGACGGTCTTGCCTTCGCCATTGACCGGTTTGAGCTTGGCCAGACCTTCGGCGGTGGTGTCGGCACGCGGGTGTTCGTCACGATCGACGATGATCTCGCCCTTCTTGGTCTTGATCACCACCGGGACGATTTCCTCGGCGTAGTAACCGCTCTCCTGAGCCGCCGCCGCACGCTGCTGGCTGCGCAGGCCGAAGGCATCCTGGTCGGCACGGCTGATGCCGTAGTCCTCGGCGACGTTGTCACCAGTGACGGGCATCGGGTCGACGCCGTACTGCTCCTTCATCAGCGGGTTGACGAAGCGCCAGCCCAGGGTGGTGTCTTCCAGCTTCTGGCCGCGACCGAAGGCGCTGTCGGCCTTGCCCATCACGTAGGGCGCACGGGTCATGGACTCGACGCCAGCAGCGATGGCCAGCTCCATTTCGCCCGTGGCGATGGCGCGGAAGGCAGCGCCCACCGCCTCCATGCCCGAGGCGCACAGGCGATTGAGGGTCACGCCCGGCACCGTCTCCGGCAGGCCGGCGAGCAGCAGCGCCATGCGGGCGACGTTGCGGTTGTCCTCGCCGGACTGGTTGGCGCAGCCCATGAACACTTCATCGACGGCAGACCAGTCGACCTGCGGGTTACGCTCGACCAACGCCTTGAGCGGAATCGCCGCGAGGTCGTCGGCGCGCACCGCCGACAGCGCGCCATTGAGGCGGCCAATCGGCGTGCGGATGGCGTCGCAGATAAATACGTCGCGGCTCATTCTTCACCCCCAGCCTGGCCGTGGGCGGCGGCAGTGCGCGCTTCCAGATCACGCAGCGCGGCCAGCTCCGTGGCGGTCGGCGCCTCGGTGGTGGTCACGTTGTCGGCGAAGCGAATATGCCAGCCGGTGTTCTCGATCACCTGCTCGCGGGTCACGCCCGGGTGCAGCGAGGTGACGATGAATTCGTTGGTGCCGGCTTCCGGCTCCATGATGCACAGGTCGGTGATGATCGCCACCGGGCCTTCGCCCGGCAGGCCTAGCTGCTTGCGATGGTCACCGCCCTCGCCGTGACCGACCGAGGTGATGAAGGCCAGCTTGTCGACGAAGGTGCGATGGCCCTGCTTGAGGATGATCAGCACCTTTTTCGCCGAACCGGCGATTTCCGGGGCGCCACCGGCGCCCGGCAGGCGCACTTTCGGCGCGTGGTAGTCGCCGATCACGGTGGTGTTGATGTTGCCGTACTTGTCGACCTGGGCGGCGCCGAGGAAGCCGACGTCGATGCGCCCGCCCTGCAGCCAGTAGCGGAAGATTTCGCCGGTCGGCACCACGGTGTCGGCGGTTTCCGCCAGCTCGCCGTCACCGATGGACAGCGGCAGCACGCTCGGCTTGGCGCCGATGGGGCCGGATTCGTAGATCAGTACCACTTCCGGGGCGTGGGTCAGGCGCGCCAGGTTGGCAGCCTTGGATGGCAGGCCGATGCCGACGAAGCACACGCTGCCATTGCCGAGGCGGCGAGCGGCGGCCACGGTCATCATTTCATTGGTGTTGAACTCGCTCATCACTTGGCCTCCCCATTCACTTTCGCCTGGTACTGCGCAAAATCCTCGGTGCCACGGATGTACTCATCGATCCAGGCGGTGAAGGTGTCGCGGTCACGGGCAATCGGATCCCAGGCCTGGTAGAAGCGGTTGTCGCGCTCGTAGTAGCCGTGGGCGTAGGACGGATGGGCACCGCCGGGCACCACGCAAACGGCGCTGATGGCCCAGGTCGGCAGCACGCAGGCGTTCATCGGCGCCTGCAGGTCGTCGACGATTTCCTCGACGGTGACGATGCAGCGCTTGGCAGCCAGGGCGGCTTCCTTCTGCACGCCGAGGATGCCCTGAATCAGCACGTTGCCCTTGCGGTCGGCCTTCTGCGCGTGGATCACGGTGACGTCCGGGCGTACGCTGGGGATCGCCGCCAGCTTCTCGCCGGTGAACGGGCACTCGATGAACTTGATGTCCGGGTTGACCTTGACCAGGTCGGAACCCTGATAGCCGCGCAGCACGGCGAATGGCAGGTTGGAGGCACCGGCCACGTAGGCGTTGGCCATGGCGGCGTGGCTGTGCTCGCTGATCTCCAGCTTTTGCGGCCAGTGCTTCTCGACCGCGTCGCGCAGGCGATGCAGCGAACCGACACCGGGGTTACCGCCCCAGGAGAAGGTCAACTTGCGCGCGCAACCGGCACCAATCAGCAGGTCGTAGACCAGATCCGGGGTCATGCGCACCAGATGCAGGTCTTTCTTGCCCTGGCGGATGATCTCGTGGGCAGCGGCAGTGGGAATCAGGTGAGTGAAGCCTTCGAGGGCGATGCAATCGCCGTCGTAGACATGGCGCGCAATGGCGTCGCGCAGCGTGATAATGTCGGCCATCTTGGTGTTCTCGTAGGTGGCAGTTACCGGGTGACTGCCACCTTAAAAAACGGCCTGAACGAGAACAATCCGATAATCGCCATACGGGGCGATTATCGAACGACTTCCATTTTCAGGCTGGCCGGAACAGCTGGCTGCTCAACTCGCGGCTGGCGCTGAGCATCAGCGGCAGGAAGCGCTTCTCCAGCTCGGAGACGGGTACGCGGCTGGCGTGGGTGCTGATGTTCATCGCCGCCAGCACATGGCCGGCCGAGTCGTAGACCGGTACGGCCAGCGAACGCAGGCCCTGCTCCAGCTCCTGATCGACCACGCACCAGCCCTGATGGCGCACGCGCTGCAGGCATTCCCACAGTGCCTCCGGAGTGTGCAGAGTGCGGCTGGTCTTGGGCAGCAGCTCGGCGTGGGCGAGGTAGTCCTGCAACTGGTCATCGTCCAGCGCAGCAAGGAGGATGCGGCCCATGGAGGTGCAGTAGGCCGGCAGGCGGCTGCCGACGCTCAGATCCACCGAGATCAGCCGCTGCGGAATCGCCGAGCGCGCCAGGTAGAGCACCTGCTCCCCCTCCAGTGTGGCCAGGTTGCAGGCCTCGTGCAGTTGCTCGCTGAGGCGATCGAGAAAGGGCTGCGCGGACACCGCCAGCGGTGTCGAAGACAGGTAGGCGTGGCCCAGCGTCAGCACCTTGGGCAGCAGCGAGTAGGTGCGCCCGTCGGTGGTGACGTAGCCCAGCTTCATCAGCGTATAGAGACAGCGGCGCACGGCAGCGCGGGGAATCTCGGTACGGTGGCTGATCTGCGCGATGGTCAGGTGGCGCTTGCGCTCCTGAAAGGCATTGATCACCGCCAGGCCTCGGGCTAGGGAGGTCATGAAGTTGGGGTCACCAGCGAACTCTTCGATGCGCTTGGCCGGCGACACATAGGGCGGCGGCGCAAGGCTGGCAAGGGGCGGACGGGTTTCGCTCATGGGGCCTCCGAGGCTGGGCAGACAGCGCCTGGCGATTATCGAACCATCGTGCGGTTATCGTAAATAGGCGAATCAAGTGGCCCTTGGGAGGGCTTCAGCCGCGACTGCCGTAGATTCGAATTGGCTTCAGAAGCTCACCGCTGAAGCGCCTCCTACAAGCTTCAGCCTGGCAATAACCCCTGCCAGCGCAGCAGCGCGAGCACTACGCTGACGCTGAAGAACGCCAGCACGGTGCAGACCACCAGGGCAGCAGCACAGCGTTCCTCGAGGCCGAAGCGCTGGCCGAGGATGGGGAACACGCTCATCATCGGCGCGCAGGCGAACAGCACGCCGGTCACCATCAGTGTCGAATCGACACCCGGCATCAGCCACAACGCGGCGAACATCAGCAACGGGTGCAGCAGCAGCTTGCCAATGGAGGTCTGCGCCACATCGGCGGCCGTACCACCGACCTTGAGCCCATTGAGCGCCGCGCCGATAACGAACAACGCCACCGGCGCCGTCGCGCCAGCGAGCATCTCGATCACCCGCGACGCAACCACCGGCAAACGCAACTCCAGCAGCGATACCGCAAGGCCCAGCACGATCGCGATGATCATCGGGTTGCGCAGCAGCCTGCTGGCGGTTTCACGCAGCACGGCCAGCCCCCTGCCCTGCTGCTGCCCGGCCTCAGCCATGGCCAGAGCCAGCGGAATCATCAGCAGGTTCTCCACCAACATGCCCAGCGCCATGGCCAATGCGGCCGTGGGGCCGGTGACCATGACCGCGATGGGGTAGCCGATGAAGGCGCTGTTGGACACCGACATGCCCATGGCCAGAATCGCGCTAGACGACAGGCCCTGCCCACGCCAGCGCCGCGCCAGCAGCAGGCCGAAGCCGAACAGGCTCAGCGAGGCCAGGGCATAAGCAGCCAGATAAGGCCAGTTGAGCACCTCACCCAGGCTACGCTCGGCCAACGCCTTGAACACCAGCGAGGGCAACGCGAAGTGGATGACGAAGGTGCCCATGCCACGGGCCTGCTCGCGGTTGACCAGGCCAATGCGGGCGGACAGAAAGCCCAGGCCGATGATGATGAAGATCGGGGCGGTGATGCTCAGTACAGCCAGCATGCCAGGGGCTCGTATCGGGAAAGACC
Organism: Ectopseudomonas guguanensis; assembly: GCF_900104265.1. Classification (GTDB taxonomy): domain Bacteria; phylum Pseudomonadota; class Gammaproteobacteria; order Pseudomonadales; family Pseudomonadaceae; genus Aquipseudomonas; species Aquipseudomonas guguanensis. The sequence continues at coordinate 82,797 of NZ_FNJJ01000012.1, read as the reverse complement.
GGAAGGTGTCATGCAGCGCACTCGAGGCGCAACTGCGCCAGGCGACTGCGGGTGCGCAGAAAGTCGCCATGCCCTACGCCGGCACACAGCGCGTCCAGCCCGTGGGTACTGTGCAGCCACAGCTCGCGGCCGCTGTCGTAGGCGATATCGACGAAATTGACCAGACGCTGCTGTTCGTCCAGCGAGCAACGCGACAACGCCGGCACCTCGCTGAGGACGATATGGGCGAAACGCTGGCACAACTGCAGGTAGTCACTGCTGGCCAGGGGTTGCTGGCACAGCGCGGCGAAGTCCAGCCACAGGGTACGAGAGTCCATGCCGCGCAGTGTCAGCCGACGGCGCGCCAGAGACAGCTGCGCGGTAGCCGGCAGGTGGCCCAGACGATCCCGTAGGCGGCTCGTCGGCGCCTGCAGATAGAGCCCCCAATGTTGCTTGCTGGCCGCGCGATAATCGGGGCCGGCATCCATTTCCAGCACCAGGCAGCGTTTTTCCAACAGCGCGGCGAAGGGTTTGAATCGGCTGTGATACAGCGGATTGGGGCAGAGCTGCGCAGGGGCGTAGTTGGAGCTGAACAGCAGGATGCAGCCGCGCGCGATCAAGGGTTGCAAGAGGCGTCCAAGCAGGATCGCATCACCGATGTCGTGCACATGAAATTCGTCGAGGTAGAGCAGGCGCGCTTCGCCGGCCAACTCATCGGCCACCCGCAGCAGCGGGTCGGCCTGCCCGGCATGGGTCAGCATGCGTTGCTGCACTTCCTGCAGCAGGGCGTGCACATGCACGCGACGCTTGTTGGCCAACGGAGCGGCCTCGAACAGCGCCGCCAACAGCAGGCTCTTGCCACGCCCGACGCCACCCCAGAGGTAAGCGCCAGCCGCCACTCGCCGCCACCAGGCGGACGGCCGCAAGCGCGCCTGCAGCCAATCGGCCAGGCGGGCAAGCATGCGCTGCTGGGCGTCATCCAGATGCAGGCCGCGCGCCTCGATGAGGTGCACGGCCTGGGCGTACAACTCAGAAGTCAAAGAAGACCGTCTCTCCCTCACCCTGGATATGGATGTCGAAGCGATAGGCCGGCTTGCCATCGACTTCGCAACGCTTGGCGATCAGCGTCTCGCGGCGCTGCGGCTGCTCGATCAGATTGAGCACGGGATCCTTGGCGTTGGCCTCGGCTTCGTCCTCGAAATACAGGCGGGTGTTCAGGTGGATGTTGATGCCACGAGCGAACAGCGCGACGTTGACGTGCGGCGCCATCGGCACACCGGCGGCGTTTTTCACCACGCCCGGCTTGACCGTGTAGGCGAACCACTCGCTACCAGCATCGAAGGTGGTGGCGGTACGAGCAAAACCATTGAAGGCCTTGCTCTGGTCGTAATCCTCGTCGTAGTTGCCCTGATGGTCGGCCTGCCACAGTTCGAGGAAGGCATCGCGCACCAGGTGGCCATTGCCGTCGTAGACGTGGCCAACCAGGACGATGTGCTCACCCGGCGCGCCGGGCTTGGCCATCTGGTTCCAGATTTCCTGCTCGCGGGTCGGGTTGCCGGCCGCAGCCAGGGCCAGGCCGATATGCACGTAGGGGCCGGCGGTTTGCGAAGGGGTTTCCGGCAGCAATTCAACAGGCATGGTCATCCCTCCTTATTTGTTCTCGAAATGGGTTTTCCGCTGGCCACGCAGCACGATGTCGAAGCGATAGGCCAGGCAATCCATCGGATTGGCCGTGCTCATATCCAGCTTGGCGATCAGCGTCTGCACGGCGTCCGGGTTGGCGATGGACTTGACGATCGGGCACAGCGGGATCAGCGGGTCACCTTCGAAGTACAGCTGGGTGATCAGGCGCGTGGAGATCGACGGACCACTGATGGAAAAGTGGATGTGCGCCGGACGCCAGTCGTTCGGCCCGTTGCGCCACGGATAGGGGCCGGGCTTGATGGTGCGGAAGATATAGCGACCTTCGCTGTCGGTCAGGGCACGGCCGACACCACCGAAGTTGGGATCGAGCGGCGCCAGGTAGCGGTCGTTCTTGTGACGGTAACGGCCACCGGCGTTGGCCTGCCACATTTCCACCAGGGTATGCGGGATCGGCTTGCCGTACTGATCCATGACCCGACCGGAAACGATGATGCGCTCACCAACGGGCAGGCCGCCGTTGTTGAAGTTGAGCAGCAGGTCGTTGTCGTGCTCGCCGAACTTCAGGTGCGAGAAGTCCGGGCCGGTGGTTTCGGAAATCGACTGCGGGATGCTCACCAGCGCCTGACGCGGCGAGCGGGCGATGGAAGTCTTGTAGTCGGGGGTGAAAGCTTTCGGATGCCAGTTGCGGTCGCGCATGGCAAAGCGACGGTTGTCCTCGGCAGGCATGGTGCACTCCTGTTGTGGGTATTGTGGAGTCGACCCGGGATGTCGTCCGGGAAGTGGCCGCAGTCTCGGCCAAAGCGCGCCCGCTGAAAATTGAAAAGACGCCTCTCAAACATAACCAAATGGTTATGGAAAAACGCCCTCGCGGTAGCCGTGGGCCACCTCACGCAGTGCCTCGCAGAAGCGCTCGGCGGCCAGCGGCAAGCCGAGCGCGCCATTGCGACAGATACCCACCGAACCACCCGGCTCGCGTACATGCAACTGCAGTTCGATCAGCTCGCCACGCTGCACATCGAGGCAGACCGCATCCTGCGGCGCCACCCACAACGCATCGCTGCACAGCACGTAGCGTCGGCTCAAGGCCGGTGACAGGGTTTCCAGACGCTGCCGCGAGGGCGTCACACCACACTGCACGAACAGGCTGTCGGCATGCTTGCGGATTGTCGTGCCCGCCGTCGGCAACACCAGCGGATAGTCACCGAGCCGACCCATGACGCTCTCGCCAGCATCGAGCAACGGATGCCCCGGACGCGCCACCAGGGTCATGGATTCGCTGTACAGGTGCTCGAAGATCAGGCCCTGGATGTCCGGGCTGTCGGTCATGCGGCCGATCACCAGATCCAGCTCGCCGACGCGCAACTGGCTGAGCAGATAGGCTCCCGGCCCGGTGGCGACGCTGACCACCAGCGCCGCGTGGCGCTCGTGCAGCCGCCGCACCACCTCGGGGATCAGCAGGCTCTCGACGGTAGACAGCACGCCGACACGCACCTGCCCGGCCTCGTGCTCGCCCTCGCGCAGGCTGTTCACGCCATCGCGCAGGGCCTGCACGCAAGGGCCGGCGTAACGCATGAAGGCTACACCGGCAGCGGTCAGGCTTACGCCACTCTTGCCTCGCTCGAACAGACTGGCCTCAAGAATTTCCTCGAGTTCCTTGAGCGTCTTGGAAATAGCCGGCTGGCTGACCGCCAGGGTGTCGGCAGCCTTGGCGAAACTGCGCTGGCGGGCGATCTCGAGAAAGCACAGCAGGTGGCGGAATTTGATGCGGGTGTCGATATTCATCGCAGGCACCGGTGAGCAGATGTCCGCGATGATGCCGCAAAGCATGGGCCTGGCACAGACGACAATTGACCGATTCGCCACCTTGGTCGCACTTGGCTGACCGAATGGTCAGCCCTATGCTGCACTCTTTTTGTGCGAGCCTGCGCCATGTCCCTGCCTGATCTGCTGCTGTTGGCCCTCGCCGGTTTCGCCGCTGGCGGCATGAATGCCCTGGCCGGCGGCGGCACCTTCTTCTCCTTCCCTGCTCTGCTCGCTGCCGGCCTGCCACCGGTGACCGCCAATGCCACCAACGCCGTGGCGCTGTGGCCGGCCAGCCTGGCTGGTGCCTGGGCTGCGCGAGCGTCGCTGCGGCCGCTGGGTCGTTATCTGATCCCGCTGCTGCTGGCCGGCCTGGCGGGTGGCCTGCTCGGCGGCCTGTTGCTGCTGGCCGGCGGCGATGACGTATTCCGCGTGCTGATTCCCTGGCTGCTACTGGCCGCTACCGCGCTGTTCGCCGCCAGCCCCTGGCTGGGACGCTGGCTGGCCGAACGGCGCAAGAACAAGACATCCGAGCACCCGCCACACACACCACTGTCGCTCGGCGCGCATATTGGCGTGTCGATCTACGGCGGTTACTTCGGCGCCGGCATGGGCATCCTGCAACTGGCCGCCTTCTCCATCGAGGGCCATGTCCTGGCCCGCGCCAACGCGCTGAAGAACCTGATCTCGGCAGTGATCTACAGCATCGCCACGCTGACCTTCGTCATCGCCGGGCGGGTCAGCTGGTACGAGCTGGCCATCCTGCTCACCGGCGCCACCCTTGGCGGCTACGCCGGCGGGGCACTGGGCGAGAAGCTGCCGCCAGCGCTGCTGCGTGCATTCGTTATTCTGGTGGGTAGCGGTATGACGTTGTACTACTTCTGGAGCACCTACTTCTCTGCCTAGGCCGTAGGGTGTGCCGTGTGTTCCATCGCCGAGCCCGGTGCACACGGCGCCCCCTACGCCGAGTCCAATCCCGAACCACATCCTCGGGTCACCTGATTTGCCCGAGTGGCGTGGCTCTGCTAGTGTCGCGCCCGTTCCAGAACCAGCGAGAACCCGCGCCATGGCCCGCAAGAAAGCCGTCCCCGACTTCGAACACTCCCTCGCCGAGCTGCAGACCCTGGTCGAACGCCTGGAGAGTGGGGAACTGTCGCTGGAAGATTCGCTGACTGCCTTCGAGCAGGGCATTGGCCTGACTCGCGAGTGCCAGGCCGCCCTGGCTCAGGCCGAGCAGAAGGTGCAGATCCTCCTGGAGCGCGATGGCGAGCTGCAGCCGGCGCCCTTCGACGCGGACCCGAACGCATGATCAAGGCCTACCAGGCGAGCTGCCAGGCACGGGTCGACGCCGCCCTCGAGCCGCTGTTCCAGGCTCCCCGTGCCGAGCTCCAGCGCCTGTACGACGCGATGCGCTACAGCGTGATGAATGGCGGCAAACGCGTGCGCCCGCTGCTGGTCTACGCCGCCTGCGAAGCGCTGGACGGCGATCTCGAGCGTGCCGACGGCGCGGCCTGCGCCGTTGAGCTGATCCACGCCTACTCGCTGGTGCACGACGACCTGCCGGCGATGGACGATGACGACCTGCGTCGTGGCCAACCGACCACGCACAAGGCCTTCGACGAAGCCAGCGCCATCCTTGCCGGCGACGCCTTGCAAAGCCTGGCCTTCGGCGTGCTCGCCGACCGTCGACGCAACCCGCAGCAGGCCGAGACGCGCCTGCAAATGATCGAACTGCTTAGCCAGGCCGCAGGCCCGGCCGGCATGGTCGGCGGCCAGGCCATCGACCTCGGCTCGGTGGGCCTGCAACTCGACCAGCAGGCCCTGGAGATCATGCACCGGCACAAGACCGGCGCGCTGATCGAGGCCAGCGTAGCGCTCGGTGCCCTGGCCAGCGGCAGTACCGACGAACTCGCGCGCAAGGCCCTGCTGCAATACGCCCGCGCCATCGGCCTGGCCTTCCAGGTGCAGGACGACATCCTCGACGTGGAGAGCGATACCGCTACCCTGGGCAAGACCCAGGGTAAGGACGAGGCCAACGAAAAGCCCACCTACCCCGCCCTGCTCGGCCTCGACGCCGCCAAGGACTACGCGCTGGAGCTGCGCGATCAGGCCCTGCACGTGCTACGTCCCTTCAGCAACAGTGCCGAACCGCTGCGCGAGCTGGCGCGCTATATCGTCGAGCGACGCAGCTAGCAGGCTGTTGAAAAACTACCTGCGTTGGCAATACGGCGTTAAAAACAGCCTCACAGTCGAAGACTGAACGCGCTTTAGCGCGGCCCTTGAGGGGATGAGCGAAGCGAATCAAATGCTCATTTACAACACGTAAAGTCGAGCGCGACCCCGAGCGTTTCGGCTGTTTTTGCGGGGCCGCCATCGGTATTGTCTTGCCTGCCTCGCCTACGTTTTTTAACGGCCTGCTAGGCGGCTCTTGTGGGAGCGGCTTCAGCCGCGATGGCCATCCCGCTCCATCATTGTCATCTATGACCGCATGATCGCCGCATAAGGCTTGCTTTACCCCCGCGACCAGCCTCCTAAGATGGCTCCATAACGACAAGACGTCCGGAGCCGCCATGCCCTTCCCCGCCCTGCTGATCGCCAACCGTGGCGAGATCGCCATTCGCATCGCCCAGGCCTGCGCCGACCTCGGCATCCACAGCGTGGCGGTATTCGCCGAAGACGACAGCGCCTGCCTGCACACTCGCAAGGCCGATCAGGCCGTCGCGCTGGTCGGTCGCGGTGTCGCGGCCTATCTGGATATGGATCAGCTCATTGCCATCGCCCGTGAACAGGGCTGCACGGCCATCCACCCCGGCTACGGTTTTCTCGCCGAGAACGCCGAGTTCGCCCGCCGCTGCCAGGTCGCCGGGCTGACCTTCGTCGGCCCAACGCCGGAAACCCTGCAACTGTTCGGCGACAAGGCCGCCGCCCGTGCCCTGGCCGAACGCTGCGCAGTGCCGCTGGTACCGGGGATCAACCAGGCGGTGACGCTGGAGCAGGCCGCGGACTTTCTTGCCGAACACGGCAGCGTGATGCTCAAGGTCCTGGCTGGCGGCGGCGGGCGCGGCATGCGTGCAGTGGACGATGCCGCGCAACTGGCCGAGGCCTTTGCCCGCTGCGCCTCGGAGGCCCAGGGCGCCTTCGGCAGCGGCGCCCTGTACGTGGAGAAGCGAGTGCGCCGCGCCCGGCATATCGAAGTGCAGGTACTCGGCGACGGCAGCGGTGCGGTCAGCCACCTGTGGGAGCGCGACTGCAGTCTGCAGCGCCGCCACCAGAAGCTGGTGGAGATCGCCCCCAGCCCCGACCTGGATGTGGCCACCCGTGACGCTATCATCGCCAGCGCCCTGCGCCTGGCGGCCGAGGTTCAATATCGCGGCATCGGCACCTTCGAGTTCCTGCTCGACCTCGACCAGCCGGGGCGCTTCTACTTCATGGAAGCCAACCCGCGCGTGCAGGTGGAGCACACCGTCACCGAGCAGGTCACCGGCGTCGACCTGCTGCACACGCAACTGCACCTGGCCGCCGGCAAGAGCCTGGCCGAGCTGAACCTGCTCACTCCACCGCCCGCGAAAGGCTATGCCGTGCAGGTGCGCCTGAATCTGGAAACCCTGCACGCCGATGGCAGCGCGCGCCCGGCCAGCGGCGTGCTCGGCGCCTACCAGCCGCCCAGTGGCCCCGGCCTGCGTGTGGATGGCTGCGGCTACGCCGGTTATGTCGTCAGCCCGGCCTACGACTCGCTGATCGCCAAGCTGATCGCCAGCGCCAGCGACTACCCCGGCGCCCTGCGTCGCGCCTACCGGGGGCTGTGCGAGTTCCGCCTCGAAGGCGTGGCGAGCAACCTGCACCTGCTGCAGAACCTGCTGCAGCGCGACGAGGTCATCGCCAACCAGGTCGACACCACCTATGTCGAGCGTCACCTGGGCGAGCTGCTGGCCCCTCGCGAGCAGGCCCATCCGCACCGTTACTTCGCCAACGACACATCTGCGCAAAGCGCCAGAGCCAGCCTCGAAGCCCCGCCCGGTACCCTGGCCCTGAGCGCCCCCAGTGCTGGCGTGCTGGTCAGCCTGGCGCTGGCCGAAGGCGACGCCGTGGCCGCCGGTCAGCGCATCGCCGTGCTGGAGGCAATGAAGATGGAATTCGAGGTCAAGGCCGAGCACAGCGGCATCGTCCGTGCACTGGCCGTGGCACCCGGTGAGGCCGTCGGCGAGGGCCAGGCGCTGGCGTTCCTGGAACCGGCCGAGGTGGATGGCTTCACCGAGCATGGCGAGCAGGCGGTCGACCTGGCACATATCCGCGCCGACCTGGCCGAAGTGCTGGAGCGCCATGCTCGGCTGACCGATGCACGCCGCCCCGAAGCCGTGGCGAAAAGGCGCAAGACCGGCCAGCGCACCGTGCGCGAGAACCTGGCGGATCTGCTCGATGACGGCAGCTTTATCGAATACGGCGCCATGGCCCTGGCCGCCCAGCGCCGCCGCCGTTCGCCCGAGGAACTACTGGAGCTGAGCCCGGCCGATGGCCTGGTCGCCGGTATCGGCACGGTAAACGCCGCGCGCTTCGGCAGCGAGGCCGCGCGCTGCATGGCCATCGCCTACGACTACACGGTATTCGCCGGCACTCAAGGGGTGATGAACCACAAGAAGACCGACCGCATGCTGGCCCTGGCCGAGCAATGGCGCCTGCCAGTGGTGCTGTTCGCCGAAGGTGGCGGCGGGCGGCCGGGCGATACGGATTTCGTCGGCGTGGCCGGGCTGGACTGCCACACCTTCGTCGCCATGGCCAAACTCTCCGGCCTGGTGCCGACGGTGGGCGTGGTCTCCGGTCGCTGCTTCGCCGGCAACGCCGCGCTGCTCGGCTGCTGCGACGTGATCATCGCCACGCGTAACGCCAGCATCGGTATGGCCGGCCCGGCGATGATCGAAGGCGGCGGCCTGGGCAGTTTCACCCCCGAGCAGGTCGGCCCGACCAGCGTGCAAGGCCCAAACGGGGTGATCGACGTGCTGGTCGAAGACGAGGCCGCAGCGGTTGCCGTGGCCAAGCAGTACCTGGGTTATTTCCAGGGCCCGGTGAGCGACTGGCAATGCAGCGATCCGCGCGAGCTGCGCCAGGTGATCCCGGAAAACCGCCTGCGCGTGTACGACATCCGCCAGGTGATCGAGCTGCTGGCCGACGACGGCAGCGTGCTGGAGCTGCGCCGCCAGTTCGCCCCCGGCCTGATCACCGCGCTGATCCGCATCGAGGGCAAGCCCTTCGGCCTGATCGCCAACAACCCCGCGCACCTGGGTGGCGCCATCGATGCCGTGGCCGGCGACAAGGCCGCGCGCTTTCTGCAACTGTGCGAGGCCCATGACCTGCCCATCGTCTCGCTATGCGACACCCCCGGCTTTATGGTCGGGCCGGAGGCGGAGAAACAGGCCACGGTACGCCACGTCTCGCGCCTGTTCGTCACCGCCGCCAGTCTCACGGTGCCCTTCTTCACCCTGGTGCTGCGCAAGGGCTACGGCCTCGGCGCCCAGGCAATGGCCGCCGGCAGCTTCCACTCGCCGCTATTTACCGCCGCCTGGCCCAGTGGCGAATTCGGCGCCATGGGCCTCGAAGGCGCGGTACGCCTGGGCTTCGCCAAGGAGTTGGCAGCCCAGCCGGACGAGGCCGCGCGCCAGGCGCTGTTCGACAAGCTGGTGGCCAAGGCCTACGACAACGGCAAGGCGCTGAACATGGCCAGCTACCTTGAGATCGACGCCGTGATCGATCCGGCCGACAGCCGCGCTTGGCTGCTGCGCGGCCTCAATGCGGCGCCGCGTCCGCCGTGGCGTGATGGCAAGAAACGTCCCTTTATCGACACCTGGTAATCGCCATGCACCTCGACCACCGCCTGCTCTCCGTCAACGGCATCGAACTCAGCCTGTACAGCGCCGGCCCCGAGCACGGCAAGCCGGTGTGGCTGCTGCATGGCTTTCCCGAGTGCTGGTACGCCTGGCATCCGCAGATCGAGGCGCTGGCCGCCGCCGGCTACCGCGTGTTCGCCCCGGAGATGCGTGGCTACGGCGCCAGCAGCGCGCCGGCCGATCCGGCGGCCTATGAGCTGCTCACCCTGTGCGGCGATATCCAGGCGGCGATGGACATGCTCGGCCAGCGCGAGGTAGCGGTGGTCGGCCACGACTGGGGCGCCCCGGTGGCCTGGCACCTGGCGCTACTGGAGCCTGAGCGGGTCAAGGCCCTCGGCGCGCTGTCGGTGCCTTTCGGCGGCCGGCCGAAACGTCCGGCTATCGAAATGATGCGCGAGGCGTATGCCGGGCGCTTCCACTACATCCTCTACTTCCAGCAGCCGGGCGTGGCCGAGGCCGAGCTGGACGAATACATCGGCCGCAGCCTGCGCCTGCTGCTCGGCGGCCTGGGCGATGCCCTGCTGGCGACGGACAAACCGGCCGACGCGCGGCTGTTCGACGGCGTGCCGGACGACCTGCCACTGCCGGCCTGGTGCAGCGAGGCGACGTTCACCCACTACCTGCGCATCTTCGAGCGCCACGGCTTTCGCGGCGCGCTGAACTGGTACCGCAACTTCGAACGCAACTGGCAACGCACCGAGCATCTGACCGGGCTGCAGGTGACACAGCCGACGCTGTTCCTGCTCGGCGAAAACGACCCGGTGGGCCGCTTCGAAGCGCCGACGCTCAAGCGCATGGCCGACAAGGTACCGCGTCTGGAACGCCACGACCTGCCTGGCGCCGGCCACTGGCTGCAGGGCGAATGCGCCGAACGGGTCAGCGTCCTGCTGCTGGATTTCCTTGCAAGAAACTACCGGTAACGGCGATATGGACAGCGGATTGGGCTGTTTTCCTGGCATCAGGTAAACTGCCGCATCTTTTACGCCTATAACGATTCGCCTGATGCCGACCACTTTCCACGAGATCCCCCGCGAGCGCCCGTTGACGCCGCTGCTCGACAGCGCCAACACGCCCGACGAACTGCGCCGCCTGGCCGAAGCGGACCTGGAAACCCTCGCCGATGAGCTGCGCCAGTACCTGCTCTACAGTGTCGGCCAGAGCGGCGGGCACTTCGGTGCCGGCCTCGGCGTCATCGAGCTGACCATCGCCCTGCACTACGTCTTCGACACCCCCGATGACCGCCTGGTGTGGGACGTCGGCCACCAGGCCTACCCGCACAAGATCCTCACCGGCCGTCGCGAGCGCATGGGCACGCTGCGCCAGAAGGACGGCCTGGCCGCCTTCCCGCGGCGTAGCGAGAGCGAATACGACACCTTCGGCGTCGGCCACTCCAGCACCAGCATCAGCGCGGCGCTGGGCATGGCCATCGCCGCCCGCCTGAAGGGCGAGAAACGCAAGAGCGTGGCGGTGATCGGCGACGGCGCGCTGACTGCCGGCATGGCCTTCGAGGCGCTCAACCACGCCACCGACGTCGGTGCCAACATGCTGGTGATCCTCAACGACAACGACATGTCGATCTCCAAGAATGTCGGCGGCCTGTCCAACTACCTGGCCAAGATCATCTCCAGCCGCACCTACGCCAGCATGCGCGAGGGCAGCAAGAAGATCCTCTCGCGCCTGCCCGGCGCCTGGGAAATCGCGCGCAAGGTCGAGGAACACGCCAAGGGCATGCTGGTACCCGGCACCCTGTTCGAGGAGCTGGGCTGGAACTACGTCGGCCCCATCGACGGCCACGACCTGCCGACCCTGCTTGCTACATTACGCAATATGCGCGACCTCGACGGCCCGCAGTTCCTGCATGTGGTGACCAAGAAGGGCAAGGGCTTCGCCCCGGCCGAGCTTGATCCCATCGGCTATCACGCCATCACCAAGCTGGAACCGGTAACGCCTGTCGCTGCCCCCAAGAAGCCCAGCGGCCCGAAATACTCCAACGTATTCGGCCAGTGGCTGTGCGACATGGCCGCAGCCGACAACCGCCTGGTGGGCATCACCCCGGCGATGAAGGAAGGCTCCGACCTGGTGGCCTTCGCCGAGCGCTTCCCCGAGCGCTACTTCGACGTGGCGATTGCTGAGCAGCACGCCGTGACCCTGGCCGCCGGTATGGCCTGCGAAGGCGCCAAGCCGGTGGTGGCTATTTATTCCACTTTCCTCCAGCGCGCCTATGACCAGCTGATCCATGACGTCGCAGTGCAGAATCTCGATGTACTCTTCGCCATCGACCGCGCCGGCCTGGTCGGCGAAGACGGCCCGACCCACGCCGGCAGCTTCGACCTGTCCTACCTGCGCTGCATCCCCGGCATGCTGGTGATGACCCCGAGCGACGAGAACGAGCTGCGCCGCATGCTCACCACCGGCCACCTGTTCGACGGCCCGGCCGCGGTGCGCTACCCACGCGGCAGCGGCCCCAACGCACCGCTCGATGCCGGCCTGCAGCCGCTAGAGATCGGCAAGGCGGTGGTACGCCGCCAGGGCCAGGGCGTCGCCCTGCTGGTGTTTGGCGTGCAACTGGCCGAAGCCCTGCGCGTGGGCGAAACGCTGGATGCCACCGTGGTCGACATGCGCTTCGTCAAACCGCTGGACGAAGCCCTGCTGCGCGAACTGGCCGGCAGCCACGCACTGCTGGTGACCATCGAGGAAAACGCCGTGATGGGTGGCGCCGGCAGTGCGGTCAGCGAATTCCTCGCCGCCGAGAACCAGCAGGTGCCGATGCTGCACCTGGGCCTGCCCGATTACTACGTCGAGCACGCCAAGCCGGCGCAGATGCTTGCCGAATGCGGCCTCGACGAAGCCGGTATCGAGCGTGCAGTGCGCGAGCGCCTGGGCCTGCTGCAGGCCTGAGCATTAGCCCCGCTCATCGCCGAATGAACGGGGCTTGCTTGTCATTCATACTCGCGCGCACTAAGGTGCGCGCCATTCATGTTCCGCCAGGGTGCGCTGCGCAAGCGGCGTTAAACGGGAAGTCGGTGTGCTCTTCACGAGCAATCCCGACGCTGCCCCCGCAACGGTAATCGACGGCAGGCTGCAGCCTGCACCTTGTCCACGGCCACTGGGTATTCCCGGGAAGGCGGACCGGGGTCGAGAGCCCGGAGACCGGCCAAGGCGGTGCGACTGGTGTTGCGGAGGGCAGCACGGTCAAGCGCTGCTGCCCTGCCCGCGCTTGCGCCTGCCCTCCTCGAACGTCTGCCGACCTTTGAGGAAAGAGAATGAAACTGTCCCGTCTGGCTCTGGCCATTGCCGTTCTGCCAGGTCTAGCCACCGCCGCCGAGCCCTATGTGACCGAACCACTGGTCGTCACCTCCGGACGCCTGGCCGAACCGCAGGCGCAGGCTACCGCTGCCACCACGGTGTTCGAGCGGGAGGACATCGAACGTCTGCAGGCCAGCAGCGTGCCCGATCTGCTCAGCCGCGTACCCGGCGTATCCATCGTGCAGAATGGCGGCCGTGGCAGCCTGACCAGCCTGTTTCTGCGTGGTGCCAACGCCAACCAGACCCTGGTACTGGTCGACGGCGTGCGCCTGAACGCCGCTGCAAGCGGTCTGGCCCGCCTGGAATTCCTTAGCCCCGAGCAGATCGAGCGCATCGAGGTGGTACGCGGCCCACGTTCGGCGTTATACGGCGCCGACGCCATCGGCGGGGTTATCCAGATTTTCACCCGCCAGGGCGAAGCCGGTCTGCAGCCGCGGCTGCGCCTGGCCGCCGGCAGTCAGCAGAGTTTCGAACGCAGCCTGGGTCTGTCCGGCGGCGATCAGCACACCCGCTTCGATCTCGGCGCCAGTCTGGCCGAACGTGCCGGCTTCGACCGCTCGCAGGATGCCCGTGGCAACGACGGCGACCACGACGGTCTGCGCCGCAAGTCATTCAATCTGAGCCTGGAACATCGCTTCAGCGAGCGCCTCAAGGGCGGCCTAAGCCTGGTAGACCAGCGTGGCGAGAGCGAATACGACGATCTGTTCAGCTTCGAGCCGGGCAACCCCAGCGAGCGCTTCAGCGTTTCCACCGCTGCCGCCCATCTCGAAGCGCAACTCGCTGAGCGCTGGAGCAGCCGCCTGGAACTGGGCCATAGCGAGGACAAGAGCGACAACCGCGACCCGCTGAACGCCGACAATAACTACAGCTTCAACACCTACCGCGACAGCGCCGCCTGGCTCAATACCCTGCATCTGGACGAGGCCAACCAGTTGCTGCTGGGCCTCGACTGGTTCGAGGACCGCTTGAGCACGGACAGCGACTTCAGCCAGAGCGAGCGCTGGAATCAAGCCGCCTTCGTCCAGCACCGCCATCGCGGCGACGGTTTCGCTACCGAGCTAGGCCTACGCCACGACAAGAATGAGCAATTCGGCAGCGAGAACACCTGGAACGCGGCACTGAGCCTGGACCTGGTGGAACGACTGGAGCTACTGCTGAGCTATGGCGAGGGTTTTCACGCCCCCACCTTCAACGATCTGTACTACCCCACCAGCGCCTTCTATGGCGGCAATCCGAACCTCGCGCCCGAGCGCTCGAAAACCTACGAGGCGCAATTGCGCGGCGATCACCTGAGTACCCGCTGGAGCTTGTCGGCCTACCGCACCGAGGTCGAAGACCTGATCGCCGTGGTCAGCGACCCGGTAACCTTCTTCAGCACGCCGATGAACGTCAACCAGGCGCGTCTGCAAGGCTTGGAACTAAGCCTGGAACGCGAGGTGCTGGGCTGGCAGGCCGTGCTCGGCGCCAGCCTGCTCGACCCACGTGATCGCGACAGCGGCCATACCCTGCCGCGCCGCGCCAAACGCAGCCTGAGCCTAGACCTGGATCGCCCGTTCGGCGCCTTCGCCGCTGGCATCACCTGGCAGGCCTTCTCCGGTCGCTATGACGACGCCGCCAACACTCGAGAGATCGCCGGCTACGGTTTGCTCGGTGCGCGTGCGAGCTGGCGGATGAGCGATGAGCTGCTGTGGCAAATCAAGGTCGACAACATCTTGGACAAGGACTATTCCCAAGCTCTGTATAGCCGACCGAACGATCCGTTCTTCAGCAGCGTGAACTATTACGGCTATCGCGAAGAAGGCCGTAGCGCCCTGCTCTCTCTGAGCTGGACGCCGCAACTTTGACCTCGGTGCGCACGGCGCACCCTACGGCGCTCGTAGGGTGCGCCGTGCGCACCAAGCTGCTGCGGGGCTACCGCGCCGCCGCCATGAGCTCGCACAGCTGTTCGATGGCCCCCAGCATCTGCCGGCTGGGCCGTTCCAGGCCCTTGTCCGGCACGGCCCACACCTGGCTCAGGCGCACCGCATGCAGTTGCGGCCAGGCCTGCCAGGCGCTCAGCTCGGCATTGCTGCCGCCGAGAATCACGTCCGGGTCACGCGCCAGCACCGCCTCGACACTGACCTGCGGTGCAGGCTGCGGCAGATCGGCGAACAGGTTGCGCCCGCCACACACGGCCAATGCATCGCCGATCAGTTGTTCGCCGCCGATGGTGTACAGCGGCTGATGCCAGATCTGGTAGAACACCGACAACGGCTGCTCGCGCTGGTAGCGCTGGCGCAATGCATCCAGCTCAGCCCGAAACTCGGCAGCCAGGCGACGCCCCTGCTCCCCCCGGCCCACCCGCTCGCCAAGGCGTATGAAGGCATCGCCGAGCTGATCGAGCCGCTGCGGCTCGATCACCAGCAAGGCAATGCCCAGACGCTGCAGTTGCGCCTGCTGCGCCGGCGGCACGCTGCCCGGCGCGATCAGGATCAGATCCGGCGCCAGCTGCAGCAGACGTTCGAATTCCAGCTGGCCATAACGCCCGACAGTGGGAAGGTGCGCCAATGCGGCGGGACGCTCGTCGCCTTCGAGCACACCGACCAGCAGGTCTGCAGCTTCCAGGTCGAGCATGATTTCGCTGAGCGAGGGCGCCAGGCTGACCACCCGTGGCGCGGCCGCCAAGGGCAGCGCCAGCAGACACAGGGCCAGCAGCAGAGTGCGCATGTCAGCCGAGTTGGCGGGGTATGCGATAAAGGCTGTGCAGCACGATGGACGACAGCGCCAGCAGCACCAGCGGAATGGCCTCAAGGCCAGCCAGCACCGCCAGGGCGGCGATCCAGGCCGGCAGCGCCGCGCCGAGCAGGGCACGCAGGCGCACGCGATCCAGTTCCAGCCACGCAGCCGGCTCGGCGTCGCTGTCGAGGGCCTTCTCGGTGGCGATCAGGGCGCGCTTGTAGGCGGAAAACAGCGGCAGGCTGACGAACATCGAAGCCAGGCCGGCGATGAACAGCGGCATGGTCAGCACCGTGGTGCCACCGCCGCCGAACAGCAGGTTGAAGACGAACAGCGGCGCCAGGGCCACGCCCAGCTGGCGCCACCAGGCCAGCGCCAGGCGGCGCTTCACCTGGCCTCGGGTCACAGGCTTTCCTCGGTCTCGCCCTGATGCTGGTTGCCCAGCATATGGCCGAGCTTGCCGGCCTTGGTGGCGAGGTAACGCTTGTTGTAGGGGTTGTGCGCGATCTGCAGCGGCACGCGATGGTCAACGGCGATGCCCATCTCGCCCAGCGCCCTGACCTTGCGCGGGTTGTTGGTCATCAGCTTGAGGCTCTTGATGCGCAAATGTTCGAGCATCGGCAGGCAGATGGCGTAGTCGCGCATATCGGCGCCGAAGCCCAGGCGCTCGTTGGCCTCCACGGTGTCGGCACCGCCATCCTGCAGTTCATAGGCGCGAATCTTGTTCAGCAGGCCGATGCCGCGGCCTTCCTGACGCAGGTAGAGCAGCACGCCGCGGCCTTCGCTGGCGATGGCCTGCAGCGCCGCCTGCAGCTGGGCACCACAGTCGCAGCGCAGGCTGAACAGGGCATCGCCAGTCAGGCATTCGGAGTGCAGACGGCCCAGCACGGGCGCGCCGTCGGACACATCACCGAAGGTCAGGGCGACGTGTTCCTTGCCGGTGGCCTCGTCGAGGAAACCGTGCATGGTGAATACGCCGAAGGGCGTAGGCAGTTGGGAGGCGGCGACGAACACGACGGACACCGGATACTCCTGGCAATGAGTACGAAACAGGGGCGGCATTGTATCAGCAGGCCCCGCCGGCGGGTCAGTCTGAATTGCCGATCATCACTATCGAAACGGTCAATGCGGCGCTAGAGCTTGGACTCGAGCACCAGCATCCCCTGCTCCTCGCGCCAGCCGACCCGACTCAGGAAGCTCATGCCCAGCAGCGCCTCGTGCGGCGCGCTGCCTTCCAGCACCACGGCCTCGACGCCGAGCACCTCCAGGTCGCCAACCTTGACCCGGTCGAGCACGACCCGCCAGCCACGCGCGACGCCACTGGCAGTATTGACCTGCAGGGGGCGGCCACTGACCCGGTAATCGATGCCCAGGCGTTTGGCGTGGGCATCGTTGAGCGCCACCGACGTGGCGCCGGTGTCCACCAGAAACTGCACGGTCTGACCGTTGACCGAACCGGCCACCCAGTAGTGGCCGCCGATGCCCTTGGCGATGCTCAGGCGTTTTCTGACCGGCTCGGCGAAGCCGGCGCTGTATTCGCGACTCAGCGGATAGGCGCGCTCGACACCATCGATGCGCAGCACCGCCCCCTGCTTGTCGACGCTCACCACCTGCACCCCACCCGGCCCGGTCTGGCCGACGCGGACCAGCTTGCGCTGGCCGTCGACATTGAGCACCGCCGCACCGGGAAACAGGCCAACCACCTGCACCTGACTTGCAGCCCAGGCCAGGCCCGAACACAACAGGGCGAAACCGGCGAGACAGTAACGAAACGGCATGAACAATGGCCTCCCGGCTCAGTCGAAGGGATAGGGCTGCTGCCAGCGCTCGAAGATCGGCCTCAGCGTGCCGGCCTCGACCAGTTGCGCCATGCGCTGATCGAAGAGGTCGGCCAGCGCATGCCCTCTGGAGTTGTCGGCGAAACCGAGGTACAGCGGCAACCACGCCAGATCGGTCACCTGGTAGCGATCGCGCACGTCCTGCGCGACCTGCTCCAGCAACACTTCGATCTCGACCCGGGCATCGATGTAGAAATCGGCATGACCTTGATCGAGCATGCCAAGGATACCGCTGTGCCGACGAACTTCCCGGTAATGTCGCACATTCGGCAGGTAGCGCTGGTATTCGTAGCCACGCATCCAGATCAGGCGCAGTTCGCCGAGCTGATCCAGTGCTGGCGCCGGTTTGTCCTTCAGGCCAAGAGCACTGATCTGATCACCGTCGTAATGCCAGCGAGGGTAATACACGCCTTCGTCGACCTCGTCGCGGTAGGCGCCAACATAGGCATCGACGCCGCCTCGCTGCACCAGGCCCACCGCGCGCGTGTAGGGAACACTCTGCAGGCGCAAGGCAACTCCAGCCGGCTCGAACACCTCGCGCAGGATATCCCAGCCCATGCCGGTGCCGTCGGCATTGGTGTGGCCCTCCCAGACCTCGCTGGCCACATGGATCTCGCTCGGTAGCTGCAGCTCGGCATGCACCGTCAGCATCACGACCATACCCAGCAGCAGCGTCAGCCGCCTAGCTGCCATCGCCATCGCCTCTCTAGAAGCCCAACACCACCGCATAACGGTCCCAACCCCAGACCAGCCCCTGCATGGCCAACCAGGCGAACACGCCAGCGATTACATCGTCGAGCATGATGCCGACACCGCCATGCACGTGCCGGTCGATCCAGCGAATCGGCCAGGGTTTGACGATGTCGAACAGACGAAACATAAGAAAGCCTAGCAGCAACCAGACCCACCCCTCGGGCACCAGCCACAGGGTGATCCACATGCCGACCATCTCGTCCCAGACGATGCCTTCGTGGTCATGCACGCGCAGGTCGTCGGCCACCTTGCCGCACAGCCAGAAGCCGAACAGCATGGTCACCCCGAGCATCAGCCAGTACCCCCAGTCCGGCAGCATCTGCCACAGCGGCACGAACGGCAGCGCCACCAGCGAGCCCCAGGTGCCGGGGGCCTTGGGCAGGGTACCGGAGCCGAAGCCGAAGGCGATGAAGTGCCAGGGATTGCGCCATACCGACGGCGGTACGTATTCGGCGGGAACCTGGTTGGGGTGATCGGTCACGCGCATTCCGTCCTGTCAGAAATGTTGGTAGCCGCCACGCGGCGGCTCGATGGGCTGGCCGGTGGTGTCCAGCAACTCTACCCCAGTACCGGCCTGCACACGGCCAATCACCCGTATTTCGGGCCAATCGGCCTGCAGATCGGCGAGCAGGGCTGGCGGTAGGGTAAAGGCCAGTCGGTAGTCATCGCCACCGCCCAGCGCGCAGATCCGCGCCTGCTCCTCGCCGGCGAAGGCGCGCAGCGGCGCAGACAGCGGCACTTGCTCCAGCTCGATCTTAAGGGCCACCTGTGAAGCCTTGGCGATATGCCCGCAGTCGGCCAGCAGTCCGTCGGAAATATCCAGCGCGGCCGTGGCCCGCCCACGCAAGGCCTGGCCCAGGGCCAGCTGCGGCTGCGGCGACCAGTAGCGCGCCAGCAATGCTTCGCTGATGTCCGCCGCCGCCTCGCGCTGACCCAGCACCAGCGGCAGCGCGCCCGCGGCATCGCCCAGTTCGCCGCCGACGCAGAGCAGATCCCCCACCTGCGCGCCACTGCGCAGCAGCGCCTGTCCATTCGGCACCCGGCCGAACACGGTCAGCGTCAGGCTGAGCGGGCCGCGCGTGGTATCGCCGCCGACCAGCGCCAGTGCACAGTTCTGCGCCATCGTTTGCAGGCCGCGAGCGAACTCGGCCAGCCAGGTTTCATTGGCGCTCGGCAGGGTCAAAGCAAGAGTAAAGGCCAGCGGCGTAGCGCCCATGGCGGCCAGATCACTGGCGGAAACGGCCAGCGCACGCTGACCGAGGAGAAAGGCATCACAGGCTGCGGGAAAGTGCACCCCGGCGACCAAGGTGTCGGTGGAAACCGCCAGCTGTTCACCGGCGGGCAACGCCAGCAGCGCGCAGTCATCACCAATACCGAGAACCACTCCGTCGCCGCCCTGAGCACAACGGGCGGCGGCGAAGTAGCGGCGGATCAGTTCGAACTCATTCACCGCTTGTTGGCGTTGACTTCGGCGGCACGCAGCTTGGGCGCGAGCTTGTCGAGGATGCCGTTGACGAACTTGTGCCCATCGGTGGCACCGAACACCTTGGCCAGCTCGATACCTTCGTTGATCACCACCTTGTAGGGGACGTCGACGCGGTTCTTCAGCTCGTAGGTGGACAGGCGCAGGATGGCCAGCTCGACCGGATCGATCTCTTCCAGCGGGCGATCGAGCAGGGGCGTGAAGGCCTCGTCCAGCTCGGTCTTCTGCCGCGGCACGCCGTGCAGAATCTCGTGGAAGTAGGCGCCGTCGACCTTGCTGAAGTCGTTGTCGACGCGAAACTGCGCTTCGATCTCGTTCAAGGGCTGGCCGGCGATGTGCCAGGAGTACAGAGCCTGCATGGCCAGGGTACGGGCTTCGCGGCGCGCGAGAATCTTGCCGCTGGGGCCCTTCTTGGCCGGCTGGCCGTTACCGGAGTTGCTCACTTGGCCTCCAACTGCGCCAGCAGGCTGACCATTTCCAGGGCAGACAGCGCAGCTTCGGCACCCTTGTTACCCGCCTTGGTGCCGGAACGTTCGATGGCTTGTTCGATGGAGTCGACGGTCAGCACGCCGAAGGCGACCGGCACGCCGTATTCCATGGACACCTGGGCCAGGCCCTTGGTGCACTCGCCCGCCACGTATTCGAAGTGCGGGGTGCCGCCACGAATGACCGCGCCCAGGGCGATGATCGCCGCGTACTCGCCACGCTGAGCGACCTTCTGGGTCACCAGCGGAATCTCGAAGGCGCCCGGTGCGCGGATGATGGTGATGTCGCTCTCGCTCACGCCATGGCGAACCAGGGCGTCGATGGCGCCGCTGACCAGGCTCTCGACGACGAAGCTGTTGAAACGGCCCACCACCAGGGCGTATTTGCCCTTCGGGGCGATGAAGGTACCTTCGATGGTCTTCAGGGTCATGACGGGTCTCACATGGGTTAAAGAGCCGGGGCGCTGTGCGCTCCGAAAATAAAATTCGTTTGTCGGCGTAGCCCGGATGCAATCCGGGGCCAGCGTGCCGATCTTCCCGGATTTCATCCGGGCTACGGGGTTTTGCTCCCCTCTTCCACTTGTGGGAGAGGGGCTGGGGGAGAGGGCTGCGCGTTGGTCACAACACCCTCTCCCGCCCTCCGGGCACCCTCTCCCATAAATGGGAGAGGGTCATCGGATGCGACTCCTGCGGAGCCGATTTATTTAGAAGGCAAGTATTCTACAACCTCGAGGTCGAAGCCGGATATCGCGTTGAACTTCATCGGCGAGCTCATCAGGCGCATCTTGCGCACGCCGAGGTCGCGCAGAATCTGCGAGCCGGCGCCGACGGTGCTGTAGGTCGCAGGGTTGGCCGGCTGCTGACGGCTGATCAGCGCCAGCAACTCCGGCCCGGTCAGCGGGTTGCCGAGCAGCAGCACCACGCCGCTACCGGCCTTGGCCACTTCCGCCATCGCCGCACGCATGCTCCAGCGGCCCGGCTGGTTGACCAGGAACAGGTCGCGCAGCGGGTCCATGTTGTGCACGCGCACCAGAGTCGGTTCCTCGGCGCAGATGGTGCCCAGGGTCAGCGCCATATGCGCGGTGTCTTCCACCGCGTCGCGGTAGGTCACCAGATTGAACTGACCCAGCTCGGTATCCAGCGGCTGCTCGCTGATGCGCTCGACGGTGCGCTCGTGGATCAGACGGTAGTGGATCAGGTCGGCGATGGTGCCGATCTTCAGATTGTGCTGCTCGGCGAAGGCCTCGAGCTCCGGGCGACGGGCCATGGTGCCGTCATCGTTCATGATCTCGCAGATCACCCCGCTCGGCTCGAAACCGGCCATGCGCGCCAGGTCGCAGGCCGCTTCGGTATGGCCGGCCCGCGCCAGCACGCCGCCGGGCTGGGCCATCAGCGGGAAGATGTGACCGGGGCTGACGATGTCGTCGGCCACCGCATTGCGCGCCACGGCGGCCTGCACGGTACGGGCGCGGTCGGCGGCGGAGATGCCGGTGGTCACGCCCTCGGCGGCCTCGATGGAAACGGTGAACTTGGTGCCGAAACCGGAGCCGTTGCGCGGTGCCATCAACGGCAGCTTGAGCAGCTCGCAGCGTTCGCGGGTCATCGGCATGCAGATCAGGCCACGGGCGAAGCGGGCCATGAAGTTGATGTGCTCGGCGGTGACGCATTCGGAGGCGATGATGATATCGCCTTCGTTCTCGCGGTCCTCGTCATCCATGAGGATGACCATCTTGCCGGCGCGGATGTCTTCGATCAGTTCTTCAGCGGTGTTGAGCGCCATCGGGGCGTCTCCTCAATTCTTCAGGTAGCCGTGTTCGGCGAGAAAGCTTTCGGTGAGGCCCGAGG
This sequence comes from Ectopseudomonas guguanensis, assembly GCF_900104265.1. GTDB lineage: Bacteria > Pseudomonadota > Gammaproteobacteria > Pseudomonadales > Pseudomonadaceae > Aquipseudomonas > Aquipseudomonas guguanensis. Next base: position 61,070 of record NZ_FNJJ01000012.1, on the reverse strand, counting down.
CCTTGGGTTCTGCGGCCTTGTCGCCGAGCAGCAGGCGCTCCAGGTAACGCGCCAGCAGGTCCACCTCGAGGTTGACCTTACGCCCCGCCTGGTAGTCGACCATGATGGTCTCGGCCAGGGTGTGCGGCACGATGGTCAGTTCGAACTCGGCGCCATCGACCGCGTTGACGGTCAGGCTAGTGCCGTCGACGGTGATCGAGCCCTTGTGCGCGATGTACTTGGCCAGCTCACGCGGCGCACGCACCCTGAACTGCACGGCGCGGGCATTATCGGCGCGCGAGACGATCTCGCCGACGCCATCGACGTGACCGCTGACCAGGTGCCCGCCGAGACGGCTGGTGGGCGTCAGGGCCTTTTCCAGGTTCACCGCGCTGCCGGGCTTGAGGTCGACAAAGGCGGTGCGCGCCAGCGTCTCGCGGCTGACGTCGGCCCAGAAGCCGTCGCCGGGCAGTTCCACCGCGGTCAGGCACACGCCGTTGACGGCGATGCTGTCGCCAAGCTTGACGTCGCCCAGATCGAGTTTGCCGGTGGCCACGTAGACGCGCACGTCGCCGCCCTTGGGCGTCATGGCGCGGATGCTGCCGATGGCTTCGATTATGCCGGTGAACATACGCCCTCCGGTTTCACGTAGAAGATGGTGCTGAACAGCATGGACGAACTCCTGTTTTGGTCAAAAACAGGGCAATGCCGATCGATAGGGATTTCGCGGACGCGCAAAAAGGCGCCCGAGGAGGGAATCCCGCTCTCTCTTTATCCGGACTATACCGTCGGCCCCGGAATCGCACCGGGTCTGCTGGACCTCGCCAGGCAGGAGCCATGGCGAGCGCTCGCGGGCTAGGTTCTGCGAACCATTACCGCCGGTGGGGAATCTCACCCCGCCCTGAGAACGTTGCGGCCATATGAATGGCCGCGTGGCGTTTTACCACATTTATCGCCGCGGCGCATGGTTCGTAAGGTGCGCCGCGCGCACCAGGGTCAACCACCGATCCGCCAGGCCCGCGCCTGCTCGAATGGTAACCGCTGCTCAAGCGGTACGAGCCGCGGTGCGCACGGCGCACCCTACCTGGCCTTGGGCACCGCGGTGATCTGCCAGTCGTCGCCGACGGCACGGATATCGAGAATCTGCAATTCCGGCGCTTCGGCCATGCGGTTGAGCGGCAGCTCGAACAATGGCCGCGCATGGGAGCCCAGCAGCTTGGGTGCAACGAAGATGCGGTACTCGTCCACCAGCCCGGCACGGGCGAAGGCGCCCGCCAGGCGAGGCCCGGCCTCCACCAGCACTTCATTGACGCCACGCCCGGCCAACTCCTGCAGCAGCTTGCGCAGGTCGACATGACCATTGCTACCCGGCACGGCGAGCAGTTCGTGGCCATCGGCCAGGTAGCGGTCACGTGCAGCGGCCGCAGCGCAGGTCGCCACCAGCGCCGGGCCGACCTGGAAGAACGACTTGCTCAGCGGCACCCGCAACCGACCATCGATCAACACCCGCAGCGGCGGCCGCGAAGCCGCCATGAAGGTGGCCTCCACCCCCAGCCCCAGCTCGTCGGGACGCACGGTCAACCGGGCGTCGTCGGCCAGCACGGTGTCGGCGCCGCTGAGCACCACACTGGACTGGGCGCGCAACCGCTGCACCTCGGCGCGAGCCGCCGGGCCGGTGATCCACTGGCTCTCGCCGCTGGCCATGGCCGTGCGGCCATCCAGACTCATCGCCGACTTGACCCGAACGAATGGCAGGCCGCTTTCCATGCGCTTGATGAAGCCGACGTTGAGCGCCCGTGCCTCGGCCTCCAGCACACCGGACAGCACTTCGATCCCGGCATTGGCCAGGCGCAGCAGGCCGCGACCGGCGACCTGCGGGTTGGGATCCTGCATCGCCGCGACCACCCGACCGACCCCGGCGGCGACCAGCGCATCGGCGCAGGGCGGCGTACGCCCGTGGTGGCTGCAGGGTTCCAGGGTGACGTAGGCGGTGGCACCACGCGCGCGCTCACCGGCCTGGCGCAGAGCATGCACCTCGGCGTGCGGCTCGCCGGCACGGGCATGCCAGCCCTCGCCGACGATCTCGCCGTCACGCACGATGACGCAGCCGACACGCGGATTCGGATGGGTGGAGTAAAGGCCTTTGCGCGCCAGCTTGAGGGCACGCGCCATGAAGAAGTGGTCGCGCTCGCTCATCGGCTTTTCGACGGCTCACGGGCCAGACGTTCGATCTCTTCGCGGAATTCGTTAAGGTCCTGGAAGCGTCGATAGACCGAGGCGAAACGGATGTAGGCCACCTCGTCGAGCTTGCTCAGCTCGGTCATCACCAGCTCACCGAGCACCAGCGATTTCACCTCGCGCTCACCGGTGGCGCGCAGTTGCTGCTTGATGCGGGCGATGGCCTCTTCCAGGCGCTCGACGCTGACCGGGCGTTTTTCCAGCGCACGCTGCATGCCGGCGCGCAGCTTCTCTTCGTCGAAGGGCTGGCGGCTGCCGTCCTGCTTGATCAGGCGCGGCATCACCAGCTCGGCGGTTTCGAAGGTGGTGAAACGTTCACCACAGGCCACGCATTCGCGGCGGCGGCGCACCTGATCGCCCTCGGCGACCAGACGGGAATCGATGACCTTGGTGTCGTTGGCGGCGCAGAAGGGACAATGCATGGCAGGCGCGGACTATTGGCGGCAAAGGCGTCATGGTAGCGCATAGCACGCCATTGAAAAATGTAAGGAGCCTTGAGATGGCCTGCTTAGAGGCCGCAAGACAAATTAAGCTATGCCCATAAACGTTTAAAAAGCAGAACCTGCCATGAACCGATACCTGCCCTTCCTGCCACTGGCATTGAGCGGCCTGCTAGCCGCCTGCGCCAGCGAACCCACTGCGACCACAGCGCCTGCCACGCCCGCGCCGACAGAGATCGAAGCCAGTACGCCTGCCATCCAGGGCCCCGGACTGCGCGGCGAGCTGCTCGGCGTCGCCGCTGGCGCCGATGTCGATCTGGCGCTGTTGGGCGTGGATATGCGCGGCCGGCCGCGCGCCCTGCTGGGCCAGGTTCATCTGCGTGGCAACGGCGCAGCGCTGCCGTTTCATCTGCCGCTGAACACGCAGCAGGCGCCGCAGGATCTGCGCCTGGAACTGCGCGGCCGGGTCAGCCAGTCCGGCCGCCTGGTGCAACGCCTGCCGGCACGCACCATTGCCGAACTCAAGGATCAGGACCTCGGTTCACTGCAGTTGGTGCCGGCACCATGAGGCCACCCGAGGCGCTGCAGCAGGCACTGAGCGAACTGCTCGGCGATGCCCGCCTGGTGGCCGAAACGCTGCCAGGCACCGATATCGCCCTGTGGCTGATCGACGCCAGCAACATGGATCGCGCGTTCAACCCCGAGGAAACCCGGCGCATCCTCGAAGAGCCGCCCTACTGGTGCTTCTGCTGGGCCAGCGGCCTGGTGCTGGCGCGCTGGCTGGCCGAGCGTCCCGAGTGGGTGCGCGACAAGCGCGTGCTGGACTTTGGCGCAGGCTCCGGCGTGGCCGCGATTGCCGCCGCCAAGGCCGGCGCCGCCGAAGTGGTGGCCTGCGATCTCGACCCGTTGGCGCTGGCAGCCTGCCGCGCCAATGCCGAGATCAATGGCGTGACGCTGAGCTACTCGGATGATTTCTTCGCCGAAGCGGACCGCTACGACCTGATTCTGGTCGCCGACGTGCTCTACGACCGCGCCAATCTGCCGTTGCTGGACCACTTCCTCAGCCGCGGCCGTCAGGCGCTGGTGGCCGATTCGCGGGTCAAGGACTTCCGCCATCCGCTGTACCAGCGCCTGGCATTGCTGGATGGCTGTACCTGGCCGGACCTGGCCGAGCCAGCGGAGTTTCGCGAAGTCAGCCTGTATCATGCGCGACGACCGACGTAGCCCGGATGCAATCCGGGGAACAGGGTGCCCAGCCATTCCCGGATTGCATCCGGGCTACAGGCAACATCGGCGGCCCCCTTGTTTCGCGAACCACCTGCCCGCATTAATAGTGCATTGCCCCGCTTTTCGAGACCGACCATGAGCGACTCCCCCTACATCTTCGATATCTCCGGCGCCGCCAACTTCGAGCAACTGGTGATCGAGAATTCCTTCCACAAACCGGTGCTGGTGGACTTCTGGGCCGAATGGTGCGCGCCGTGCAAGGCGCTGATGCCGATGCTGGCGAAGATCACCGAGGACTATGCCGGTGAGCTGCTGCTGGCCAAGGTCAACTGCGATATCGAGCAGGACATCGTCATGCGCTTCGGCATCCGCAGCCTGCCCACCGTCGTACTGTTCAAGGACGGCCAGCCGGTGGATGGCTTCGCCGGTGCCCAGCCGGAAGCGGCGATCCGCGAGATGCTCAAGCCTCACGTTGCCGAGCCGGCGCCCGCTGCTGCCGACCCGATGGAAAGCGCCCAGGCACTGTTCGCCGAAGGCCGTTTTGCCGAAACCGAAGCGCTGCTCAAGCAGGTGCTGACCGAGAACAACGAGAACGGCGCGGCGCTGATTCTCTACGCGCGCTGCCTGGCCGAGCGCGGGGAGCTGGGCGAGGCCGAAGTGGTACTCGACGCCGTGAAGGGCGATGAGCACAAGCAGGCGCTGGCCGGCGCCAAGGCGCAGCTGACCTTCCTGCGCCAGGCCGCCGACCTGCCGGAAGTGGCCACGCTGAAAAGCCGCCTGGCACAGAATGCCGAGGATGACGAAGCGGTCTACCAGCTCGCCGTGCAGCAACTGGCGCGTCAGCAGTACGAAGCCGCGCTGGAGGGTCTGCTCAAGCTGTTCGTGCGCAACCGCAGCTACGGCGACGGCCTGCCGCACAAGACCCTGCTGCAGGTATTCGATCTGCTTGGCGGCGACCACCCGCTGGTCACCACATACCGCCGCAAGCTGTACCAGGCGATCTACTGACCTCAGCGTTCATCGTACTCGCCGTAGGGTGTGCCATGCGCACCGGGGTCTAGCCAAATCGAGCAGACGCTACCCGGTGCGCGCGGCGCACCCTACAGGCAGATCGCCATTCGGCATGCCTTACTCCGCCACCCAGTGATAGATCGGCGCATCCGCGCCGGTTTCCATGCGAATCTGCGCGCAATGGCGCAGACGCACCAGCAGGCGCTTGCCCGCAGCCTCACCACCCGCCAACGCCGCCAACTGGCTCATTAACCGCGGCCCTTCGACCTGACCCGCATCACGCACCAGTTGCAACGCGGTCTGCCACAGGGCGTCGCCCGCATCGGCCGCGGGAGCAGCAGCAGGCGCTGGCGCGCTGGCCGGCGCAAGCGCCATATGCTGCGCCAGTTGCGCCCAGTCTCCGGCATCCAGTTCCAGTGTCAGGTCTACCGGCCAATCACCGATTCGCCCACGAATTCGCACCATGTTCAGCCTCCAGTCAGAATTCGCATGCTCCCACGGCAGTGGCGGGCTGGCCAGCTCACCGCGAAAGTTGTTATAACGTAACAACAACCGTACCCATGCTGGAGACCACCATGCGCCACCTGCTGCTCGCCCTGCCCTTCGCCCTGCTGCCCCTGGTCGCCGCCCAGGCCCATGAGCACGGCCATGATCACGACCATGAACACGCTCACGATAGCCTGGGCGCCCATGAGCATGGTGTCGCCAGCCTCAATGCCGCGCTGGACGGCAATCTGCTGGAGTTGCAGCTGGAAAGCCCGGCGATGAATCTGGTCGGTTTCGAGCATGCCGCCAAGAGCGATGCCGACAAGGCCAAGGTCGCTGCGGCCAAGGGCGAACTGGAGCAGCCCATCACCTTGTTCGCCCTCGGCAGCGGTGACTGCAAGGCCACCGAGGTCGAGCTGAAAAGCCCATTATTCGGCGACGCCGACCACGACCACGACCACGACCATCATGCTCATGAAGGCGAACACAGCGACATCCACGCGCACTACCGCTTCGAATGCGCCAAGGCCAACGAATTGAAACAGTTGGATCTCGCCGAACTGTTCAAACGCTTCCCCGCCACCGAGAAGATTCAGGTACAACTGATCGGCCCGAACGGCCAGCAGGGTGTGGAGCTGACGCCGGAGCAGCCACGCCTGAGCTTCTGACCTGCCATGTCCCAAGCCGGAGCGAGCCCTCGCTCCGGCTTGGGCGCATTCTCCCGACACACAGCAGACAATGACCGAACCTCTGATCGAACTCGCCAATCTCGGCTTCGCCTGGCCCGGCCAGGCACAGTTGCTGGATATTCCCACCTTCACCCTGGCCCGCGGTGAAACCCTCTTTCTGAAAGGCCCCAGTGGCAGCGGCAAGACCACCCTGCTCGGCCTGCTCGGCGGCGTACAAAGGGCGCAAAGCGGCCATATCCGCCTGCTCGGTCAGGACCTGAGCCAGCTCTCGGCCGGTGCCCGCGACCGTTTCCGTGTCGATCACACCGGTTACATCTTCCAGCAGTTCAACCTGCTGCCCTTTCTTTCGGTGCGCGAGAACGTCGAGCTGCCCTGCCGCTTCTCGCGCCTGCGTGCCGAACGTGCACGCCAGCGCCATGGCAGCATCGATGCCGCGGCCGCGGCGCTGCTCGACCATCTGGGACTGCGCGCCGACCTGCTCGGCCGCCGCGCCGACGAGCTGTCCATCGGCCAACAGCAACGCGTCGCCGCTGCCCGGGCGCTGATCGGCCAACCGGAGCTGGTGATCGCCGACGAGCCCACTTCGGCGCTGGATTTCGACGCCCGCGAGGCCTTCCTGCAGCTGCTCTTCGCCGAATGTCGCGCGGCCGGCGCCAGCCTGCTGTTCGTCAGCCACGACCAGAGCCTGGCCTCCCTGTTCGACCGCAGCCTGTCGCTGAGCGAACTGAACCGCGCCGCCAAGCCCGTCGAGGTCTGAGATGCATCTTCTGCGTATAGCCCTGGCCAGCCTGGCCAATCGTCGTTTCACCGCCCTGCTCACCGTGTTCGCCATCGCCCTGTCGGTGTGCCTGCTGCTGGCCGTGGAGCGTGTGCGCACCGAGGCCCGCGCCAGCTTCGCCAACACCATCAGCGGCACCGACCTGATCGTCGGCGCGCGCTCGGGCAGCGTGAACCTGCTGCTGTACTCGGTGTTCCGCATCGGTAACGCCACCAACAACATCCGCTGGGACAGCTTCGAGCGCTTCGCCAATCACCGTCAGGTCAAATGGGCCATTCCCATCTCGCTGGGCGATTCGCACCGCGGCTACCGGGTGATGGGCACCAGCACTGCCTATTTCGAGCACTACCGCTATGCTCGCAGCCAGGCGCTGCAACTGGCCCAGGGTCGCGCCTTCGCCGACGATCCGTTCGAAGTAGTGCTCGGTGCGGAAGTGGCGCAGGCGCTGGGCTACGGCCTCGGCGAGAAAATCGTCCTGGCGCACGGGGTCGCCACCATCAGCCTGGTCAAGCACGACGACAAGCCCTTCACCGTGGTCGGCATCCTCGAACGCACCGGCACGCCGGTTGACCGTACCCTGCACATCTCCCTGGCCGGGATGGAGGCGCTGCATATCGACTGGCAGAACGGTATGCCAGCACGCGGCGCGGCGCAGATCAGCGCGGATCAGGCACGCACCATGGACCTTCAGCCGAAGCAGATCACCGCCTTCATGCTTGGCCTCAACAGCAAGATCGCCACCTTCAGCCTGCAGCGCGAGATCAACGAGTTCCGTGGTGAGCCGTTGCTGGCGATTCTGCCAGGCGTAGCGCTGCAGGAGCTGTGGAGCCTGATGGGCACGGCCGAGCAGGCACTGTTCGTGGTCTCGCTGTTCGTCGTGCTCACCGGCCTGATCGGCATGCTCACGGCGATTCTCACCAGCCTCAACGAGCGGCGCCGGGAAATGGCCATTCTGCGTTCGGTGGGCGCACGGCCCTGGCATATCGCCAGCCTGCTGGTACTGGAGGCCTTTGCCCTGGCATTGGCCGGCGTGGCTTTCGGTGTCGCGCTGCTCTATTTGGGCATCGCCGGCAGCCAGGGCTTCGTGCAGGCCAACTACGGCCTGTATCTCGCGCTCAGCGCCCCGTCGAGCTACGAATGGAAGCTGTTGGGCAGCATTCTCGCGGCAGCCGTGGCGATGGGCAGCGTGCCGGCCTGGCGCGCCTATCGGCAGTCACTGGCCGATGGGCTGTCGATACGCCTGTAAGGTGCGATTCGCCTGTACACTGTGCAGGCGAATCACTGCACAGAGGTAATCCATGTTCCGCCCCCTGCTCGCCAGCCTGCTGCTGACTCTGGCACTGCCACTGGCCGCCGCCGATGTGCGCGAAATCACCTGGTCGGAACTGATCCCGCCGGATGCACCGCCGCAGGTCATCGACCCCGCGCCGATTCACGACCTGTCGCAACTGGCCGACGCCCTGGCCGAGTCCGGCCCGGCGGCCATGCAACAATCGCCAGCCGCTCCGGTGGTCAAGGAACTCAACGGCCAGGCCGTGAAGCTGCCCGGCTATATCGTGCCGCTGGACGTGACCGACGAAGGCCGGGTGGTTGAGTTCTTGCTGGTGCCCTACTTCGGCGCCTGCATCCACGTGCCACCACCACCATCGAACCAGATCGTCCACGTCACCAGCGAACTCGGCGTGCTGCTCGACGCGCTGTACCAGCCGTTCTGGGTGGAAGGCCCGCTGAAGGTCGAGCATGTCAGCAGCGAGCTGGCCGAAGTCGGCTACCAGATGGCAGCGGACAAGATCTACGCCTACGAATTGCCCGATAGCTAATCTTCACAGGAGCGGCTTCAGCCGCGAAAAGATTCGCGGATGAATCGGAACGCCGCCCGCCGCTCCTACAAATCCCGCCCAAGAAAAAGCCAGGCCCCAGGGCCTGGCTTTTTACTTGGTGCGCGCGGCGCACCCTACGGGTGGCGGCCACCCACGTAGAATGAGCCGCGCACACCGCGAACGACTCAACTACGACTGGCGACGCGGTTTTCCTGCTCGAAACGCAGCTCGCTTTCCGCCCACTGCCGCCATGAACGCACCTTGGCCCGCTCGGCACCGCCACGTTCGGCACGCGCCAGCGCATCCAGGCCGGCCTGCCAGCGCGACTGCTCCAGCTCCAGCTGCGCGACATAAAGCCAATGCTTGCCATTGCCGCTGCGCTCGGCCAGCGGGCGCAATACGCGCACCGCAGCCGCGCGATCACGCGCCTGCCACCAGAACAGTCCCAGGCGCTCCTGACGGGCAGCGGTGTTGGCCAGCAGTCCGCTGTCGAGCATGCCGGCCAGCAGCTTGGCGCCCTGCCAGGGCTGATCGGCGGCGCCAGCGAGCAGGACCAGGTTGTCCAGCTCCGCCTCGCTGAAACGCAGGCCCTTGCTCTGTGCAGCGCGCAGGGTCGCCAGCGCCTTGTCGTTGCTACCGGCCATCTGCTGCAGGCCGGCCAGCTGGCGCCAGGCCTTGGCATCGTTCGGTTGGCGGGCGAGCAACTGACGCTGCCAGCGCTCGGCCTGGGCATAGCGCTTGAGGTCGGCGTTGGCGCCCACCAGAAACTGCAGCCAGATGTCATCGGCCTTGGGATTGGCCTGCACGTAGCGCTCGGCGAGCGGCAAGGCCTTGGCCGGCTGGTTCATGCCCTGATAGGCCTGCACCAGGATCTGCAGCACCTCTTCGGAAGCCTTGCCCTGCTCCGCTGCCAGCAGCTCGACGACCTTGGCATAGCGGCGCTCGCCCAGGTTGAGCTTGGCCAGGTTGAGGCGCTCGCCGGCCAGCATCTCCGCGTCCAGCTTGCCGCTGCGCACGGCCTTGTCCAGCCAGTCGATGGCCTGACCGCTATTGCCGGCCGACCAGGCAACATAGGCCTTGCTGCGCCAGACCAACGCCTCTTCGAGACTGCCACTCTTGGCCTGGACCTCATCCAGCGCACGCCGTGCGGCGGCATAGTCACCCTTCTGCTGCGCGCTCTGCGCCGCATTCAGGGCCTTGAACACGGCCGGATCGACGGTCTGCTGGGCCATGCCGGGCACGGCCGCGGCACTGAGCATCACGAGCAACAACCAACGGTACATGGTCAGCTCCTTTCCAGACGGAAGTAGAGGGTCTTCACCGCTTCGCGGTCCACCGCCAGGCCGCCTTCGGTACGTGGCGCGAAGCGCCAGCGAGAGGCGGCACGACGCGCTTCGCGCTCGAAGACGTTACGCGGATTGGCCTCCAGCACGCGGATGTTCTCCACGTTACCGGAGCGGTTGATGGTGAACGCCAGCTTGACGAAACCTTCGATGCCGCGCTGCAGGGCGTAGCGCGGGTATTCCGGGCGCACATCGTTGAGCGGCATGACTTCGCTCTCCATGCCGCCCATCTGCCCACCGGAATCGGCGGCCTCGCTCGGCGGCGTCGGCGTTGGCGCGCCAGGGGCGAGACCGGACAGACTCGGCGCCGGCGCGCTGTTGACGGCGATACCGCTGGCCAGGCTGGGCAGCTGGATGTCCAGCGCCGGCAGGTTGGCATTCGGCGTGGCCGTTTGCGGCGTCGGCGGCGTGGGCGGCTGCGGTGTTTGCGGCTGCGGCGGCTGCGGTGCCTGCTGACGGGTACGGCTGGCGGTCTCGCTGGCGTTGCCGTCCATGCGCACGAAGTTGGCCACGCTGACCGGGTCCTGGCTGACCTTGGCGCTCGGCGGCGCGACCATGTACAGCATCAGGGCGAACAGCCCCAGGGCCATCAGGCAGGCGCCGAGAAAAGACAGCGGCAGGCGCATCAGTTGACTCCGCTACCGGCAGCCAGCGCGACATCCTGCACACCGGCCAGACGCGCCTGATCCATCACCTGGACGACCAGGCCGGTACGCGCATCCTTGTCGGCCTGCACCACCACGGCGCCTTCCGGCTGATCGACGCGCATGCGCTCGACATGGGCGCGCACGCTGCGGATGTCTACCGACTGCTTGTCCATCCAGATCTGCCCGTCGGCGGTGACGGCGATGAGGATGTTGCCCTTGTCCTGCGGATTGGCGGTTTCCGCCTGCGGGCGCTGCACTTCGACCCCGGACTCGCGAATGAACGAGCTGGTGACGATGAAGAAGATCAGCATGATGAAGACCACGTCGAGCATCGGCGTGAGGTCGATGCCGGTGTCTTCGTCCTGCTGGTGGTGACGACGCATTCTCATGTTGGGCGATCTCAGTCGTGACGCAGCTGGTCGGCCAGCCGCTCGATGGCCTGGCTGGCTTCGCGCTCGAGGCGCGCCAGGCTGAACAATCCGGGGATGGCCAGGACCATGCCGGCCATGGTCGGCAGGGTCGCCTGCCACACGCCTGCGGCCATGCCGCGTGGGTTGCCGGTGCCGTTGAGGGCGAGCACGTCGAACACGGCGATCATGCCCAGCACGGTGCCGAGCAGCCCCAGCAGCGGATACAGCGCCACCAGGGTCTTGCCCAGGCGCAGCGGCGCTGCCAATTGCTGACGCGCCTGCGCCAGCCAGGCCAGGCGCACGGCGCGCTGCCAGTTGCCGTTGTCATCGGCCAGCACCTGCTGCCAGGCCTCGCGGCGCTCCTGCACCCAGCGCGGGAAGATCCGCCGCATGTACCAGAAGCGCTCGAACACCAGGGTCCAGAACACCACGCAGAGCAGCGCCAGCGCCCACATCACCACGCCGCCGGCGCTCATGAAATCGAGCAGTGCATAGGCACTGTCGACCACGCGCAGCCAGAAGGCGAACAGATCAGTCACGGCGCGGCGCTCCCGACAGATGCAGGGCGATCAGACCGGCGCTCTGCTGCTCCAGGATCTGGATCAGGCCCTTGCTGCGGCTGGCCAGCAGGCTATGCAGGAACAGCAGCGGGATGGCCACCACCAGGCCCAGCACAGTGGTCACCAGGGCCTGGGAAATGCCGTCAGCCATCAGACGCGAGTCGCCGCCACCGCTCTGGGTGATGGCCTGGAAGGTGACGATCATGCCGGTCACGGTACCCAGCAGACCGAGCAGCGGCGCCACGGCGGCGAGCAGTTTGAGCAGGCCCTGGCCTTTTTCCAGCGGCGGGGTCTCCTGCAGGATCGCCTCGTCCAGCTTCAGCTCCAGGGTTTCCAGGTCTGCCAGTTGCGGCTTGGCGCCCAGCACACCGATCACGCGGCCCAGCGGGTTGTCGTCACGCGGTGCGCTGAGGTCATGCATCTGCGCCTTGACGCCACTGCCGACACGGCCCAGATACAGCATGCGCCAGAGCGCCAGCAGCAGACCGAGAGCACCCAGCACGACGATCACCCAACCGACCAGACCGCCCTGCTGCAGACGGTCCCACAGGGTCGGCTGCTGCTGCAGCTGCGCCAGCAGGCTGCCACGGCTCGGGTCGATGGGCAGCGTGGCCAGTGCATCACGGCTGCTCAGGTAGTCCTTGACCTGGCCCAGGCCGGAGGGCTGACGCGGCGGCGCCACCAGCTGGCCGGCATCGGCGTCGTAACGCAGGAAGGCATCCTCGCCATACACGGCGAAGGCACCGACACGCAGCACCTGCTGCTCCTGACGCGAACCATCGGCATTCACCACCGGCAGTTGCACGCGCTCGATACGGCCGCTGGCGGCCAGGTCTTCGAGCAGCAGCATCCAGTAGCCGTCGAGATCCTCGGCGGACGGCAGCGAGCGGCTCTCGGCCAATGCCTTGAGGCGCTTGAGGCGCTCCGGGTACTGGGCGTTGAGCAGGCTGTCCTGCCACTGTCCGGCGACATCGCCGGCGCTCTGGCGCACCACGCCGAACAACTCGCCAAGATGACCGACGCGCTGCGCCAGCAGTTTTTCCTGCTCGGCCAGTTGGGCTTCCTGGCGGTCGAATTCGGCCTTGAGACGCTCGCTTTCGGCCTTCTGGGTATTCAGCGCGGCACGCGCGGCGGCCAGCAACTGCGCCTGCTCGCTGCGCTTGGCCAGGAAGGCCTGTTCGCGCTCCTGCATGGCGCTGACTTCGGCAGCGCGCTCGCTGCGGATGCGCTGCAGCAGCTGATCGGGACTGAGGGTTTCGGCCACGGCGGCCAGGGCCGGCAACAGGCTGAGCGCCAATACGGCTACAACACGACGACTCATTGTGCGGCCTCCTCGGCCAGGGTCTTGATCGGCAGGGACAGCACGGCGGGCGCCTGCTGCTGACGGGCGATGGCGATGGCCTGGGTCAGCGGACGACGCGCGCTGCCATCGAGCACTTCCCAGGCCCTGGTCTGCGGGTTCCACCAGCCGCTCTCGTGGGCATCGAGGGTCTGGTAATAGAGCATGCTGCGGCCTAGGCGCAGGAACTCGACGCTGCGCGAACCGCCGTCCGCCTGATTCAGCTCGCCACGCCAGGCCTCCAGGGTGCGACCGTAGTCGCTCTCGATCTGGTAGGCCTCGAGGATGCGGCGGTATTTGTCGGCCAGGCTGACATCGGCGCGCGGCAGCAGGTCCTGCAGCTGGGCCAGACGATCTTCACGCTCCTCGGGCAGGAACGGCAGGTCGGCGGCGATGAACTGGCCCAGCACCTCGACCATCTTGACCATCTGCGGGCTGACCGCTTCCTGGGTGCGCTCGATGCCATCGAGCTGCTTCTGATAACTAGCCAGCTCCTGACGCTGGGCTTCGACCAAGTCACGAAGTTGACTGTTATAACCTTTCAAAGCCTCAGCCTGCTGCAGGGCGTTACGGTACTCATTGAGCATCTCGCGGCTGGCGTCATCCAGTTGCTCGATACGACCCTGCGAGGCTTTCGCCTCGGCGGCCAGGCGCTGGCTCTCATCCAGCGCAGCATCCAGCGGCGCGGCGGCCAGCGAGCCGCTGGCCAACATCAGGGCAACGGCCAGGGAACGGAGGGGGAAGCGATTCATGCGCAGAGGGTCCTCGACAGACAGGCTTGCTTCAAAAAGAGAAACATTATCATCTAGAGATGCATTCGAAGCAATGGACAAAACTCCATGGCAGAGCCCACCGATCTATTGAGCCAGGTCAAAAAGTGGATTGTTGCTTGGCTTAGCATTAATCGCAGCCAAAGACACAACCGACTCGAACTGGAGCTCGCTATGTACAAATCGCTGTTCACTGCCTCACTGCTGGCCCTGGCCATCGCCACCCCCATCGCCCAGGCTCACCAGGCAGGCGATATCATCGTCCGCGCCGGCGCCATCACCGTCGATCCGCACGAAGACAGCGGCAATATCGACCACGCCGTGCTCGGCAAGGTCCCCGGCAGCAGCGCCACCCTGGACAGCGACACCCAGCTGGGCCTGAACTTCGCCTACATGGTCACCGACCATTTCGCCATCGAACTGCTGGCGGCCACCCCGTTCAGCCATGACGTCGGCGTCAAGGGCATGCCCGGCGCCTTCGCCGGCCTGAATGGCAAGCTGGGCAGCCTCAAGCACCTGCCGCCGACCCTCAGCGCCGTCTACTACCCGCTGGACAAGAGCTCGGCCTTCCAGCCCTATGTCGGCGTCGGCATCAACTACACCTGGTTCTTCGATACCGAACTGAGCAGCGAAGCCGAAGCCAAGGGCTTCCGCGGCCTGGACATGAAGGATTCCTGGGGCCTGGCCGGGCAGGTCGGCATGGACTACATGCTCACCGACAGCCTGATGCTCAACGCCCAGGTGCGCTACATCGACATCGACACCACCGGCACCACTCACCTGGCCGGCGACAAGGTCAAGGTCGACGTGGATGTCGACCCCTTCGTCTACATGGTCGGTCTGGGCTACAAGTTCTGATCGCCCACGCGGAAACGAGAAAGCCGGCAGATGCCGGCTTTTTTCATTTCCGCAGTCCGAAATCCGAACAGCCTTTGGTGCGCATGGCGCACCCTACCTAGCACAGCGGCAGCCGGGCTTGCGTAGGGTGCGCCGCGCGCACCGATGAAGTCGCATCATTCGCTGCGCACAGCGCACTCTGGGGCGGGCCTGGCCACTGGGCCTGACGTCGCGGCGTCTGGCGTTTTCGGCGGCTTACACCCCGAGCAGCTGGCGCAAGCCTTCACGCAGCGGTGTCTGCTGCGGCATGCGGTAATGCGCCTGCAAACGGGCGTTGTCGGCGCGCGAGTGGCGGATATCGCCGGCACGCGCCGGCAAGTGCGTCACCTGCGGCAGACCACCGCAAAGCGCACCGATTTCCGCCAGCAACTGATTGAGGCTTACGGCCTGGTTCCAGCCGACATTCACCGGCTGTTCGACGAACTCGCCGAGCAATCCCTGCATCAACAGCTCGATCAGATCGCCGACATAGAAGAAATCGCGGGTCTGCTCGCCATCGCCGAACACGCTGATCGGCAGCCCCTGCTGCGCCCGCTGGGTGAAGATGCTGATCACCCCCGAGTACGGCGACGATGGGTCCTGACGCGGCCCGAAGATATTGAAGAAGCGAAATACCGCCGGCTCCAGCGCATGCTGGCGGCGATAGAAATCCAGATAGTGCTCGCCGGCCAGCTTGTCGGCTGCATAGGGCGTCAAGGGTGCCTTGGCAGTGGCCTCGTCGATCGCCACGCCCTCACCGTTGTTACCATAGATCGCCGCACTGGAGGCATAGACCACGCGCCGGACGCCATGCCGACGCATGGCCTCGCAGAGGTTCAGGGTACCGATGAAGTTGCTCTGATGCGTGGCCACCGGGTCGTCCACCGAAGCCTGCACCGAGGCCACTGCCGCCAGATGCGCCACGGCTGAGCAGCCAGCCACTGCCTGCATGACCACCTCGGCATCGGCCACATCCCCTTCAATGAAGCGCAGACGCGGATTGTCCAGCGGCAGGTTGCTGCGCTTGCCCATGGACAGATTGTCCAGCACGCGCACCTCGTGGCCGGCCGCCAGCAAGGCGTCCACCAGATTGGAACCGATAAAACCCGCACCACCCGTTACAAGAAATTCAGCCATGACGATAGAAACGATCCAGTAGGCTCGGCAGACCGGAACGCCAGGCGCGCGGTTTGATGCCAAAGGTGTGAAGAATCTTCTTGCAGGCCAGCACCGCGTGTTGCGGCTCATCGGCGGCATCCGGACGCGCGGCATGCGCCTGCGGCGCGATGTCCTCGACCAGATTGCTGCGGTAGTGACGCGCCTCGCTCAGCACCGCCTGCCCCAGGCTCAGCGACGTAATGGCCTCGTGACCACCATAGTGATAGGTGCCCCACAAGGGCGACTCGCAATCGAGCTGCTTGAGTACCGCCAGAATCACGCGTGCGGCATCGTCCACCGGGGTCGGATTGCCGCGCCGGTCATCGGCCAGGTACAGCGCGTCGTCGCGCTCGGCACGCTGCAGGAAGCGCCCCAGCAGGCCCTCACGGCTGTCATCGAGCAACCAGCCGAAGCGCAGCAGCACATGCCGCGGGCATATCGCCCGCACGCTCTGCTCCAGTCGCCATAGCGCCTGGCCACGCAGGCCGAGCGGCACCGGCTCTTCCTTCTCGCTGTAGGCAGTGACCCGCGAACCATCGAAGACCCGATAGCTGGACGGTTGCAGCAGGACGATGGAGTGATGCTGGCACAGCTCGGCCAGACGCTCCACGGCGCGCTCCTGGGTCTGCAGGCGTGACTCGGCCACCGACTCGGCCTGAAACCAGTCGAAGTAGTAAGCCAGGTTGATCAGTGCATCCGGGCGGGTGTCATCGAGCAGCTCGGTCAGGCTGGCAGCATCCCAGCCCGTTTCCGGCGGGCGTGGCGCGAGGAAGCCGATGTCTTCCTCGGCGCCAAGACGGATCAGCGCTTGCCCCAGGGCACTACCGCCGCCCAGCAGCATCAGGCGCATTCGCATAGGCTAGAGCCCGCTCGGATCAGAACGGGATGTCGTCGTCGAAGCTGTCGTAGTCAGGCGCTGGCTGGGCCTGCTGCGGAGCCGGACGCTCCTGACGCGGGGCCTGCTGCGGCTCGCGCTGCGGAGCCGGACGCGACTGGCGCGGCGCGCCACCTTCGTCACCGCTCGGACGACCGCCCAGCAGCTGCATGGTGCCCTGCATGTCGACGATGATCTCGGTGGTGTAACGCTTGATGCCGTCCTTTTCCCACTCGCGGGTCTGCAGCTTGCCTTCGATGTAGACCTGCGAGCCCTTGCGCAGGTACTCGCCGGCGATCTCAGCGACCTTGCCGAACAGCGCGACGCGGTGCCATTCGGTCTTCTCGACCTTCTGCCCGGTCTGCTTGTCGGTCCACTGCTCGCTGGTGGCCAGGCTCAGGTTGGTTACCGCGTTGCCGCTGGGCAGGTAGCGTGTTTCCGGGTCCTGGCCGCACGTGCCGACCAGAATGACTTTGTTAACCCCACGGGCCATAACGTTCTCCTAGACTCGGCACGCCGCTGGTGCCGATACGATCAGGCTTTCCAGCGTCGTGCGATCCACTTGTTGGGTATCGACTTTGATATAGATGGCCGCTTCGTCGACCACCACCACGGCGTCCGCCACTCCCGGCGTCGCCTTGAGGCGCTGGACCAGTCCGACATCGGCCAATGCCGCGGCATCGAGCGGCAGGCGCAAACTGGTCACATACGGCGGTTCGCGCATAGTAACAGCAATGGCCAGCCAAATTGCACAGAGCGCAGCGCAGCCGATGAACACACCGCCCAGGCCCACGTGCTGGTACAGCCAGCCGCCGAGAATGCCGCCCAGGGCGGCGCCGAGGAACTGGCTGGTGGAGTAGACGCCCATCGCCGTGCCCTTGCCGCCGGCCGGCGCCACCTTGCTGACCAGCGATGGCAGCGAGGCCTCGAGCAGGTTGAAGGCGGTGAAGAACACCACGATACCCAGCACCAGCGCGCGCAGACTGCTGCCGAAGAAGACGAAATGGAGTTCGCAGAGCAGCAACACCGTCACCGCGCCGAGCAGTACGCGCTTCATCTGGCGCTTTTTCTCGCCGTAGATGATGAACGGCACCATGCCGAAGAAACCGATCAGCAGCGCGGTGAGGTAGACCCACCAGTGCTCCTCCTTGACCAGCCCGCCCTGCTCCACCAGCGCCAGCGGCAAGGCAACGAAGCTGGCCATGAGTACCGCATGCAGGGCCAGGATGGCGAAATCCAGGCGCAGCAGGTCGCCATGCCTGAGGGTCGGCCACAGCGCCTGCGCCGCCACGCCGGACTCGCGGTGCTGCAGCGGCCCGGCGTCTTTCGGCACGATACCGGCGACGATCAGGATGCCGAGCAGCGCCATCGCCGCCGTGGCCCAGAACAATCCGGACAGGCCGAAGGCACGGGTCAGCAGCGGGCCGACCACCATGGCCACGGCGAACGACAGGCCAATGCTCATGCCAATCATGGCCATGGCCTTGGTCCGATGCTGTTCGCGGGTCAGATCCGAGAGCAACGCCATCACCGCAGCCGAGATCGCCCCGGCGCCCTGCAGCACGCGCCCGGCGATCACGCCCCAGATCGAGTCGGCGTTGGCCGCCAGCACGCTGCCGGCGGCGAAGATCAGCAGGCCGACGTAGATCACCGGACGTCGGCCGATACGGTCACTGACGATGCCAAAGGGAATTTGCAGCACAGCCTGAGTCAAACCATAGGCACCGATGGCCAGACCGATCAGCGCGGGCGTGCTGCCGGTCAGATCCATGCCGTAGGTGGCCAGTACGGGCAACACCATGAACATGCCCAGCATACGAAACGCGAACACCATGGCCAGGCCGCCGGCCGCGCGGGTCTCGCTACTACTCATGCGCTCGCTGTGCGGATCGTGCATCGAATAAACCCTGAGGAAATCAGCCGGCGATTCTAGCAGTCGGCATCGTTCCGGCACAGGCGCACACTTTGCCGCAGGGAGGCAGCAAGCCCTATACTCGACCGTTTTCCGCCCGCCCGGCGAGGCCCGTTGCAAGCTGCCGCCGTCTGACGCGGCAGCGGCAATGCAGACAGCTTTCAGAGGTTCCCTAAGTGGACAAGATCCTGATTCGTGGGGCACGCACCCACAACCTCAAGAACATCGACCTGACCCTGCCGCGCGACAAGCTGATCGTGATCACCGGCCTGTCCGGCTCGGGCAAGTCATCCCTGGCCTTCGACACGCTCTATGCCGAAGGCCAGCGCCGTTACGTCGAATCGCTGTCGGCCTATGCCCGGCAATTCCTGTCGATGATGGAAAAGCCCGACGTCGACACCATCGAAGGCCTCTCCCCGGCCATTTCCATCGAGCAGAAGTCCACCTCGCACAACCCGCGCTCGACCGTGGGCACCATCACCGAGATCTACGACTACCTGCGCCTGCTCTATGCCCGCGTCGGTACGCCGCGCTGCCCGGACCACGACGTGCCGCTGGAGGCGCAGACCGTCAGCCAGATGGTCGATCAGGTGCTGGCCCTGCCGGAGGGCCGCAAGCTGATGCTGCTGGCCCCTGTCGTGCGCGAGCGCAAGGGCGAGCATCTTTCGGTATTCGAGGAGCTGCGCGCGCAGGGTTTCGTCCGCGCCCGGGTCAACGGCAAGCTGCATGAGCTGGACGAGCTGCCCAAGCTGGACAAGCAGAAGAAGCACAGCATCGACGTGGTGGTGGACCGCTTCAAGGTGCGCGAAGACCTGCAGCAGCGCCTGGCCGAATCCTTCGAGACCGCCCTCGGCCTGGCCGACGGCATTGCCCTGATCGCGCCGATGGACGATGAAGAAGGCGAAGAGATCATCTTCTCCGCGCGCTTCGCCTGCCCGCACTGCGGCCATTCGATCAGCGAGCTGGAACCCAAGCTGTTCTCCTTCAACAACCCGGCCGGAGCCTGCCCGACCTGCGACGGCCTGGGCGTGAAGCAGTTCTTCGACGCCAAGCGCCTGGTCAACGGCGAGCTGACCCTGGCCGAAGGCGCCATCCGCGGCTGGGATCGACGCAACGTCTACTACTTCCAGATGCTCGGCTCGCTGTCCAGTCACTACGGTTTCAGCCTGGAGCAGCCGTTCGACGAACTGGCCGCCGAACACCAGAAGGTGATCCTGTTCGGCAGCGGTACGCAGAGCGTCGACTTCAAGTACCTCAACGACCGCGGCGATATCGTCAAACGCTCGCACCCCTTCGAGGGCATCATCCCCAACCTTGAGCGTCGCTATCGCGAGACCGAGTCGAACAGCGTGCGCGATGAACTGGCCAAGTTCCTCAGCACCCAGCCCTGCCCCGATTGCCGCGGCACGCGCCTGCGTCGCGAAGCGCGGCACGTTTGGGTCGGCGAGAAGACCCTGCCGGCGGTGACCGGCCTGCCGGTGGGCGATGCCTGCGATTACTTCGGTGATCTGCACCTGACCGGCCGCCGCGGCGAGATCGCCGAGAAGATCCTCAAGGAAATCCGCGAGCGCCTGCAGTTCCTGGTCAACGTCGGTCTCGACTATTTGACCCTCGATCGCAGCGCCGACACCCTGTCCGGTGGCGAAGCGCAGCGCATCCGCCTGGCCAGCCAGATCGGCGCCGGCCTGGTGGGCGTCATGTACATCCTCGACGAGCCGTCCATCGGCCTGCACCAGCGCGACAACGAGCGCCTGCTGGCCACCCTCACCCACCTGCGCAACCTGGGCAACACGGTGATCGTGGTCGAGCACGACGAGGACGCCATCCGCCTGGCCGACTACGTGGTGGACATCGGCCCCGGTGCAGGCGTGCACGGCGGACGGATCGTCTCCCAGGGCACACCCGACCAGGTGATGGCCGATCCCGAGTCGCTGACCGGCAGCTACCTGTCCGGGCGCAAGAAGATCCAGTACCCGGCCACGCGTACTCCGCGAGACAAGAAGAAAACGCTGAAACTCAAGGGCGCACGCGGCAACAACCTGCGCAAGGTCGACCTGGAGATCCCGGTCGGCCTGCTCACCTGCGTCACCGGCGTGTCCGGCTCGGGCAAGTCGACGCTGATCAACAACACCCTGTTCCCCATCACCGCCACCGCACTGAATGGCGCCACCAGCCTGGAAGCGGCGCCCTACGACTCGTTCGACGGCCTGCAGCATCTGGACAAGGTAGTGGATATCGACCAGAGCCCGATCGGCCGCACGCCGCGCTCCAACCCGGCCACCTACACCGGTCTGTTCACGCCGATCCGCGAGCTGTTCGCCGGCGTGCCGGAGTCGCGCTCGCGCGGTTACGGCCCGGGCCGCTTCAGCTTCAACGTCAAGGGCGGGCGCTGCGAGGCCTGCCAGGGCGACGGCGTGATCAAGGTGGAGATGCACTTCCTGCCGGACATCTACGTGCCCTGCGACGTGTGCAAGGGCAAGCGCTACAACCGCGAAACCCTGGAAGTGAAGTACAAGGGCAAGAGCATCACCGAGGTGCTGGACATGACCATCGAGGATGCCCGCGCCTTCTTCGATGCCGTGCCGGCCATCGCCCGCAAGCTGCAGACGCTGATGGACGTGGGCCTGTCCTACATCAAGCTGGGGCAGTCGGCGACCACCCTGTCCGGTGGCGAGGCGCAGCGGGTCAAGCTGTCGCGCGAACTGTCCAAGCGCGACACCGGCAAGACCCTGTACATCCTCGACGAACCCACCACCGGCCTGCACTTCGCCGATATCCAGCAACTGCTCGACGTGCTCCATCGCCTGCGCGACCACGGCAACACCGTGGTGGTGATCGAGCACAACCTGGACGTGATCAAGACCGCCGACTGGATCGTCGACCTCGGCCCGGAGGGCGGCTCCAAGGGCGGCATGATCATCGCAACCGGCACCCCGGAAGAGGTCGCGGCCAACCCGGCTTCGCATACCGGGCACTTCCTCAAGCCGCTACTGGAACGCGACCGCGCCTGAAACGAAAGAGCCCCGCACATGCGGGGCTCCTACTTTGGCAAGTCAGCTTACATCTGGCTTTGCAGGTACTTCTCCAACCCCAGCTTGTCGATCAGCTGCAGCTGAATTTCCAGCCAATAGGCGTGGTCTTCCTCGGTGTCCTTGAGCTGAGCCAGGAGGATGTCGCGGGTTTGGTAATCCTGATGCTTCTCGCACAACTCGATGCCCTTGCTCAGGGCCGCGCGCACTTCGTACTCCAGGGCCAGATCCAGCTTCAGCGCCTCGGGCACGGTCTGCCCGAACCTGAAGGCGTTGGGCACCATATCCGGCACACCCTCGAGAAAGATGATGCGTTTGAGCAGCGCATCGGCATGCTGGGTTTCCTCTTCCATCTCATGGTTGATGCGCTCGTAGAGCTTGCTGAAGCCCCAGTCCTCGTACAGCCGCGAGTGGATGAAATACTGGTCACGAGCGGCCAGCTCGCCTTTGAGCAGATGCTTGAGATAGTCGACGACTTCGGTATGGCCTTTCATGCCGGGCATTCCTTGTTGCATTCATGAACAGGGAGCAATGCTCCGCCTGACACGGGGCTCGGTCAAGCGAAAGCACAACGCCTCCACGAGGGAGGCGTTGCGGTTTACTGACGCACCAGCGATGCGCCTGTCAGGCTCAGGCCAGATCGAAACGATCCAGGTTCATCACCTTGGTCCAGGCCGCGACGAAGTCATGGACCAGCTTCTCCTTGCCGTCGGAGCTGGCATAGACCTCGGCGTAGGCACGCAGGATGGAGTTCGAGCCGAACACCAGATCGTTGCGGGTAGCGGTGTACTTCACCTGACCGTCCTTGCGCGTACGCCCCTCGAAGACTTCATTGCTGTCATCGGTGGCCTTCCATACGGTGCCCATGTCCAGCAGATTGACGAAGAAGTCGTTGGACAGCACGCCGACCTTGTCGGTGAACACACCATGCTGGCTGCCGTCATGGTTGGCCCCCAGAACCCGCAGGCCGCCGACCAGCGCGGTCAGCTCCGGCGCGGTCAGGGTGAGCATCTGCGCCTTGTCCACCAGCATCGTCTCGGTCGGTACGCCCAGGTTGCCCTTGCTGTAGTTGCGGAAGCCATCGGCAGCCGGCTCGAGCACGTCAAAAGACTCGACATCGGTCTGATCCTGACGGGCATCGACACGGCCGGCGGCGAACGGCACGTCCACCGCGACGCCGGCAGCCTTGGCCGCCTGCTCGACACCGACGTTGCCGGCCAGGACGATCACGTCGGCCAGCGACGCCTTGCCCGAAGCCTGCTGGATCTCCACCAGCTTCGGCAGCACCTTGATCGCCCGCTGATTGACCGCCCAGTCCTTCTGCGGCGCCAGAGCCAGACGCGCGCCATTGGCGCCGCCGCGCTTGTCGCCACCGCGGAAGGTGGAGGCCGAGGCCCAGGCCACGGACACCAGATCACCAACCGACAGCCCGGACGCCGCGATCTTCGCCTTCAGGTCAGCGATATCGGCAGCAGTCGGGTTGTGCGTGGCAGCCGGCAGCGGGTCTTGCCAGATCAGGTCCTCTTTCGGCACTTCCGGACCCAGGTAACGGGCTTTCGGCCCCATGTCGCGGTGGGTCAGCTTGTACCAGGCGCGTGCGAAGGCATCGGCGAAGGCCTGCGGATCATCCAGGAAGCGCTTGGAGATCTTGCCGAACTCAGGGTCGAAGCGCATGGTCAGGTCAGTGGTGAGCATGGTCGGCTTGTGGAATTTGCCCGGTACATGCGCGTCCGGGATGATTTCCGGGGCGTCCTTGGCTACCCACTGCTTGGCGCCGGCAGGCGACTTGGTCAGTTCCCATTCGAAACCGAACAGGTTCTCGAAGAAGTTGTTGCTCCACTGGGCCGGGGTTTTCGTCCAGGTCACCTCGAGACCACTGGAGACGGTGTCCTTGCCGAAGCCGCTGCCGAAATTGCTGGTCCAGCCCAGGCCCTGGGCTTCGATCGGTGCCGCTTCCGGCTCTGGCCCCTTGTGCGATTCCGGGGCAGCGCCGTGAGCCTTGCCGAAGGTGTGGCCGCCGGCGATCAGGGCGACGATTTCCTCGTCGTTCATCGCCATGCGATAGAAGGTGGCACGGATGTCCTTGGCCGCGGCAAGGTAGTCGCCACTGGCGTTCGGGCCTTCCGGGTTCACGTAGATCAGGCCCATGTGCGTGGCACCGAACGGGGCGGTCAGCTCGCGCTCATCGTTGACGCGCTTGGGATCGACACCCAGCCAGGCGACTTCGGCGCCCCAGTTGACGTCCTGATCCGGCTCCCATACGTCCTCACGGCCGGCACCGAAGCCGAAGGTGCGGAAGCCCATGGATTCCAGCGCGACGTTACCGGCGAGGATGTACAGATCGGCCCAGGAAATGGACTGGCCGTACTTCTGCTTGATCGGCCACAGCAGGCGGCGCGACTTGTCGATGTTGACGTTGTCCGGCCAGGAATTCAGCGGCGCGAAACGCTGCTGACCACGACCACCGCCGCCGCGACCATCAGTGGTGCGATAGGTGCCGGCAGAGTGCCAGGCCATACGGATGAACTGCGGGCCGTAGTGACCGAAGTCGGCAGGCCACCAGTCCTGGCTGTCGGTCATCAGTTTGACCAGATCGGCCTTCAGCGCCTTGTAGTCGAGTTTCTTGAACGCTTCGGCGTAGTTGAACTTTTCGCCCAGGGGGTTGGATCGATCGGAATGCTGATTGAGCAGGTCCACACGCAGCTGGTTCGGCCACCAATCTTTGTTGGTCGTGCCACCACCAGCGACGTGGTTGAACGGACATTTACCTTGGTTCGACATGCTTCTCTCCTTCTCCTCATCGGGTCGGTCGCCGCCTGTGCGACCAACGATGGGACAAGCCTAGACCCGCTTTGCCAGGCGAACCAATTCATGAAGCGTAACGGCCCGATAGTTAATTTCTTTCGTCGAGCAAGCGCGCCCTCCAACGCAAAGGCCTGCCGACGACGACTCGATTGCCGCATTCGCAACCTGAAATCCGGGCAACAAAAAACCGGGCACTAGGCCCGGTTCTTCGTACAACCAGCAACTTACTCGGCGTCTACAGCTGCACCGGCGACCGGACGGTCGACCAGTTCAACGTAAGCCATCGGAGCGTTGTCGCCAGCGCGGAAACCGCACTTGAGGATGCGCAGGTAGCCGCCGTTACGGGTGGCGTAGCGCTTGCCCAGATCGTTGAACAGCTTGCCGACGATGGCTTTCGAACGGGTACGGTCGAAGGCCAGACGACGGTTGGCAACGCTGTCTTTCTTGGCCAGGGTGATCAGCGGCTCGGCAACGCGACGCAGTTCCTTGGCTTTCGGCAGGGTAGTTTTGATCAGCTCGTGCTCGAACAGCGAGACCGCCATGTTCTGGAACATGGCCTTGCGGTGAGCGCTGGTGCGGCTGAGGTGACGGCCACTTTTACGATGACGCATGGTTCAATTCCTTACCAAACTTGTTCGTTCGGTGATGATGACGATCAGGCAGTGGCCTTATCGTCTTTCTTCAGACTTGCCGGCGGCCAGTTATCGAGGCGCATACCGAGGGACAGACCGCGAGAAGCCAGAACATCCTTGATTTCGGTCAGGGATTTCTTGCCCAGGTTCGGGGTTTTGAGCAGCTCTACTTCGGTGCGCTGAATCAGGTCGCCGATGTAGTAGATGTTCTCTGCCTTGAGGCAGTTGGCCGAACGTACGGTCAGTTCCAGGTCATCGACAGGACGCAGCAGGATCGGATCGATCTCGTCTTCCTGCTCGACCACTACCGGCTCGCTGTCGCCCTTGAGGTCGACGAACGCGGCCAGCTGCTGCTGCAGGATGGTCGCGGCACGACGGATGGCCTCTTCGGGATCCAGGGTACCGTTGGTTTCCAGGTCGATAACCAGTTTGTCCAGGTTGGTGCGCTGCTCGACACGGGCGTTTTCCACCACGTAAGCAACCCGACGCACAGGGCTGAACGAAGCATCCAGCTGCAAGCGACCAATGCTGCGGCTTTCATCTTCGTCGCTCTGACGCGCGTCAGCCGGCTCATAGCCGCGACCACGAGCTACGGTGAGCTTCATGTTCAGCGAGCCATTGGCCGCCAGGTTGGCGATGACGTGGTCGCCATTGACGATTTCGACATCGTGATCCAGCTGAATATCGGCAGCGGTAACTACGCCCGGGCCCTTCTTAGCCAGAGTCAGGGTCACTTCGTCACGGCCGTGCAGCTTGATAGCCAGACCTTTCAGGTTGAGCAGGATCTCGATGACATCTTCCTGCACACCTTCGATCGCGGAGTACTCGTGGAGTACGCCGTCGATCTCGGCCTCGACTACTGCACAGCCAGGCATGGAGGACAACAGGATGCGACGCAGCGCGTTGCCCAGGGTATGGCCGAAACCACGCTCGAGAGGCTCGAGGGTGATCTTGGCGCGGGTCGGACTGACCTCCTGCACATCGATGTGACGGGGGGTCAGGAACTCATTTACCGAAATCTGCATGGATGCACCTATTTTCTAGCCCTTACTTGGAGTAGAGCTCGACAATCAGGCTCTCGTTGATGTCAGCGGACAGATCGCTACGAGCCGGTACGTTCTTGAACACACCGGACTTCTTCTCAGCGTCTACTTCTACCCACTCAACACGGCCGCGCTGGGCGCAGAGCTCGAGAGCCTGAGCGATGCGCAGCTGGTTCTTCGATTTCTCGCGAACAGCAACGACGTCGCCAGCTTTAACCTGGTAGGACGGTACGTTTACGGTCTGACCGTTGACGCTGATTGCTTTGTGCGAAACCAGCTGACGGGACTCGGCACGGGTAGCACCAAAGCCCATACGGTAAACCACGTTATCCAGACGGCACTCCAGCAGTTGCAGCAGGTTTTCGCCGGTGGCGCCCTTCTGGCTGGCAGCTTGCTTGTAGTAACCGCTGAACTGACGCTCCAGAACGCCGTAGATACGACGGACTTTCTGCTTTTCACGCAGCTGGGTACCGTAGTCGGACTGGCGACCACGACGCTGACCGTGAATACCGGGAGCTGCTTCGATGTTGCACTTAGATTCAAGCGCGCGAACACCGCTCTTCAGGAAGAGATCGGTGCCTTCACGGCGAGACAGTTTGCACTTGGGACCAATGTAACGAGCCATTTCTCACTGTCTCCTGTTTACACGCGACGCTTCTTCGGCGGACGGCACCCGTTGTGCGGGATCGGCGTCACGTCGGTGATGCTGGCGATTTTGTAGCCGCAGGCGTTCAGAGCACGCACAGCGGATTCGCGACCTGGACCCGGGCCCTTGACGTTGACGTCGAGGTTCTTCAGGCCATATTCCAGAGCGGCCTGACCAGCGCGCTCGGCGGCGATCTGGGCAGCGAACGGAGTGGACTTACGCGAGCCGCGGAAACCCGAACCACCGGAGGTAGCCCAGGACAGGGCGTTGCCCTGACGGTCGGTGATGGTCACGATGGTGTTGTTGAAAGACGCGTGGATATGGGCGATGCCATCAACCACCGTCTTTTTGACTTTCTTACGAGTACGAGCAGCAGGTTTTGCCATGACTAAATTCCTGTCGATTCGCGAATGCGATTACTTGCGGATCGGCTTACGCGGGCCCTTACGGGTGCGAGCGTTGGTCTTGGTGCGCTGACCGCGAACCGGCAGACCTTTACGATGACGCAGGCCGCGGTAGCAACCCAGATCCATCAAGCGCTTGATCTTCATATTCACTTCACGACGCAGGTCGCCTTCGGTATTCACCTTGGCTACTTCGCCACGCAGCTGTTCGATCTGCTCGTCAGTCAGATCCTTGATTTTCGCAGCCGGGTTTACGCCGGTAGCGGCACAGATTTTCTGTGCAGTGGTGCGACCAACACCATAGATGTAGGTCAGCGAGATAACAGTGTGCTTGTTATCCGGAATGTTAACGCCTGCAATACGGGCCATTCAGTGGAACTCCAATTGACAGCTACCTACGCCCCGGAAGCCAAGAAATAGGGCGCGAGATATTAACGCTGTAAAAACAAATAATCAACCCGGCAGCGCACTAGCTGCCGGGCTTATCACGCGTGGTTCACACTCAGCCTTGGCGCTGCTTGTGACGCGGCTCTGCGCTGCAGATCACCCGCACGACACCTTCGCGACGGATAATTTTGCAGTTACGGCACAGCTTTTTCACCGATGCACGAACTTTCATTACCAACTCCTCGAACCTTACGGGTGGATCAGCGGAGCATGCCGCTGCCATAGCCCTTCAGGTTGGCTTTCTTCATCAGGGAATCGTACTGGTGAGACACGAGGTGCGATTGCACTTGGGACATGAAGTCCATGACAACCACGACCACGATCAGCAACGAGGTCCCGCCAAGGTAGAACGGAACGTTGGCCGCAACCACCAGGAACTGGGGCAGCAGGCACACGGCCGTCATGTACAGAGCACCGAACATGGTCAAGCGGGTCAGAACGCCATCGATATAGCGCGCCGACTGCTCGCCCGGACGGATGCCCGGAATAAAGGCACCGGACTTCTTCAGGTTTTCCGCTACGTCTTTCGGGTTGAACATCAGCGCTGTATAGAAGAAGCAGAAGAAAATGATCCCTGCACTAAACAGCAGAATGTTCAACGGCTGACCAGGAGCGATAGCCTGCGAAATGTCCTGCAGCCAGCCCAAACCCTCGGACTGACCGAACCAGGCACCCAGCGAGGCCGGGAACAGCAGAAGGCTGCTGGCGAAGATGGCCGGGATTACGCCCGCCATGTTCACCTTCAACGGCAGGTGGCTGGTCTGCGCAGCGAAGACCTTGCGGCCCTGCTGACGCTTGGCGTAGTGCACCGCAATGCGACGCTGACCACGCTCGATGAACACCACGAAACCGATGATCGCTACTGCCAGCAGGCCGATGGCGATCAGAGCGAAGATGTTGATATCGCCCTGACGAGCAGACTCGAAAGACTGCCCGATCGCCGACGGCAGACCGGCCACGATGCCTGCAAAGATCAGCATCGAGATACCGTTGCCGACACCGCGCTCGGTGATCTGCTCGCCCAGCCACATCATGAACATCGCGCCCGCCACGAAAGTGGTGATCGCCACGAAATGGAAGCCGAAATCGACCGAGAACGCCACGCCCTGACTGGCCAGACCAACGGACATGCCGATGGCCTGAACGAACGCCAGGACGAGAGTGCCGTAGCGGGTGTACTGGCTGATCTTGCGACGGCCAGCTTCACCTTCCTTCTTCAACTGCTCCAGCTGCGGGCTGACGGCGGTCATCAGCTGCATGATGATCGATGCCGAGATATACGGCATGATCCCCAGCGCAAAGATGCTCATCCGCTCCAGCGCGCCGCCGGAAAACATGTTGAACAAGCTAAGAATGGTCCCCTCATTCTGCCGGAACAGATCCGCCAGTCGGTCTGGGTTGATGCCAGGAACCGGGATGTGCGCACCTATCCGGTAGACGATGATCGCCATGAACAGGAAGCGCAGACGAGCCCAGAGTTCGGACAACCCGCCACCTGCCAGCGCTGAGAGAGCACCTTGCTTAGCCATTTAGTCCTCGAACTTACCGCCAGCTGCTTCGATAGCCGCACGCGCACCCTTGGTGGCGGCGATACCTTTCAGGGTGACCGCACGGGTAACCTCACCGGACAGCATGACTTTGACGCGCTGTACGTGTTGGCCAACCAGATTGGCATCCTTCAGAGCCTGCAGGGTGACAACGCCTTCCACCTTGTTCAGCTCGGAGGTACGCACTTCGGCGCGATCCATAGCTTTCAGGGAAACGAAGCCGAACTTCGGCAGACGACGGTGCAGCGGCTGCTGACCACCCTCGAAGCCCGGAGCGATGGAACCACCGGAGCGGGAGGTTTGACCTTTGTGACCACGGCCACCGGTCTTGCCCAGACCGCTACCGATGCCACGGCCCGGACGGTGCTTTTCGCGACGGGCACCCGGCGCGGAACGCAGATCGTTCAGTTGCATGATTAACCCTCCACCTTCAGCAGGTAGTAAGCCTTGTTGATCATGCCGCGGTTTTCCGGAGTATCCAGAACCTCTACGGTGTGACCAATGCGACGCAGGCCCAGGCCCTTGACGCAAGCTTTGTGATTGGCCAGGCGGCCATTGGTGCTCTTGATCAGAGTCACTTTGACGGTGTTAGCCATGGTTAGAGAATCTCCTCGACGCTCTTGCCACGCTTGGCCGCAACGGATTCCGGAGACTGCATGGTCTTCAGACCGTTGAAAGTGGCATGAACCACGTTCACCGGATTGGTCGAGCCGTAGCACTTGGCCAGAACGTTCTGTACACCAGCCACTTCCAGTACGGCACGCATGGCGCCGCCGGCGATGATACCGGTACCTTCCGAAGCCGGCTGCATGTACACCTTGGAGGCGCCATGAGCGGACTTGATCGGGTACTGCAGAGTGGTGCCGTTCAGATCCACCTGGATCATGTTGCGACGCGCAGCTTCCATCGCCTTTTGAATGGCAGCCGGAACTTCACGGGACTTGCCACGGCCGAAACCAACGCGGCCCTTGCCATCACCCACCACGGTCAGCGCGGTGAAGGTGAAGATACGGCCACCCTTTACGGTCTTGGCAACGCGGTTAACCTGAACCAGCTTCTCGATGTAGCCTTCGTCGCGCTTTTGGTCGTTATTTGCCATAACTTAGAACTCCAGCCCGCCTTCACGAGCAGCATCAGCCAGCGCCTTGACGCGGCCGTGGTACTTGAAGCCAGAACGGTCGAATGCCACCTGGGTCACACCAGCGGCTTTCGCACGCTCGGCAACCAGCGCACCAACTTTCTTGGCCGCGTCGACGTTGCCGGTGGCGCCATCACGCAGTGCTTTGTCCAAGGTAGAGGCGCTGGCCAGAACCTTGCTGCCGTCGGCCGAGATGACCTGGGCGTAGATGTGCTGCGAAGAGCGATACACGCACAGACGCACGGCTTCGAGCTCGTGCATTTTCAGGCGTGCTTTGCGAGCGCGACGCAGACGAGTAAGTTTTTTGTCGGTCATTTCTCAGCCCCTTACTTCTTCTTGGCTTCTTTACGACGGACAACTTCATCCGCGTAACGAACGCCTTTGCCCTTGTAAGGCTCAGGACGACGGAAGTCACGGATCTCCGCAGCCACCTGACCCACCAGTTGCTTGTCGATACCCTTGATCAGGATCTCGGTCTGGTTGGGGGTTTCGGCCACGACGCCAGCTGGCAGTTCGTAGTCGATCGGGTGAGAGAAGCCCAGCGCAAGGTTCAGCACTTGGCCCTTGGCCTGGGCCTTGTAGCCTACGCCGACCAGCTGCAGCTTACGCTCGAAGCCTTGGCTGACACCGATAACCATGTTGTTAACCAGAGCGCGAGTAGTACCGGCCATGGCGCGGTTCTGCTGGTCGCCATTACGAGCGGCGAAACGCAGTTCGCTGCCTTCCTGGATAACTTCTACGGACGAGTGAACGTTCAGTTCCAGGGTGCCCTTGGCGCCCTTGACCGAAAGCTGCTGACCGGCGAGTTTGATCTCGACACCGGCAGGCAGCACAACGGGGTTCTTAGCAACGCGAGACATGCTTATCCCCCCTTAGAACACGGTGCAAAGCACTTCGCCGCCGACACCGGCAGCGCGCGCAGCGCGATCCGTCATCACACCTTTGTTGGTGGAGACGATGGAAACACCGAGACCGCCACGAACCTTCGGCAGGTCATCGACGGATTTGTACTGACGAAGGCCAGGACGGCTCACGCGCTTGACTTCCTCGATGACCGGACGGCCTTCGAAGTACTTCAGCTCGATGGACAGTTGTGGCTTGGCTTCGCCATTGACTTCATAACCCGCAATGTAACCTTCGTCTTTGAGAACCTTGGCTACAGCCACCTTCAGAGTGGAAGAAGGCATGCTTACGACGGACTTTTCAGCCATCTGGGCATTACGGATACGAGTTAGCATGTCCGCTAACGGGTCCTGCATACTCATGGGCTAGACGCTCCTGATACAAAAAGAACAGCCCGAGGGCTGTGGGATCATCCAAAAGCTCGGCATGGAAATACCAGGCTCAGGAGAGCCGGACATTCTAGAGACCGATCAAAAATGAAGCAAGCCCCAAAAGGGGCTTGTTCAATAAAAGGCAAAGCCGGCACAAGGCCGGCTTCGCTTTCAGCTACCGCTGATTACCAGCTGGCTTTCACCAGGCCCGGTACGTCACCGCGCATGGCGGCTTCGCGCAGCTTGTTACGCGACAGACCGAACTTGCGGTAAACGCCGTGCGGACGGCCGGTGATGCGGCAGCGGTTACGCAGGCGCGAGGCGCTGGCGTCACGCGGCTGCTTCTGCAGAGCGACCTGAGCCTCCCAACGAGCTTCCGGAGTGGAGTTCGGGTTGGCGATGATCGCTTTCAGCTCGGCACGCTTCTTGGCGTACTTGGCAACCGTTTGCTGACGCTTCAGCTCGCGGTTCTTCATGCTTGTCTTGGCCATTGTCCAGGACTCCGATCAGTTGCGGAACGGGAAGTTGAAAGCACGCAGCAGAGCGCGGCCTTCATCATCGTTACGGGCAGTGGTAGTCAGGGTGATGTCCAGACCACGCAGCGCATCGATTTTGTCGTAATCGATTTCCGGGAAGATGATCTGCTCTTTCACGCCCATGCTGTAGTTGCCGCGACCATCGAAGGACTTGGCATTCAGGCCGCGGAAGTCACGCACGCGCGGCAGGGAGATGGACAGCAGACGATCCAGGAACTCGTACATACGCTCGCGACGCAGAGTGACCTTGACGCCAATCGGCCAACCTTCACGAACCTTGAAACCTGCGATCGACTTGCGGGCATGAGTCACAACGACTTTCTGACCAGTGATCTTCTCGAGGTCGGCAACGGCGTTCTCGATGACTTTCTTGTCACCGATCGCTTCGCCCAGGCCCATATTCAGGGTGATCTTGGTGATGCGCGGAACTTCCATCACGTTGGCCAGCTTCAGTTCTTCCTTCAGCTTGGGCGCGATTTCCTTCCGGTAAATCTCTTTCAGTCGTGCCATGGTATTTACCTACGGATTCTCAAGCGCCAACCGGCTTCTGGGTGGACTTGAAGACACGAATTTTCTTGCCGTCTTCGATCTTGAAGCCAACGCGGTCAGCCTTGTTGGTCTCAGAGTTGAAGATAGCAACGTTGGAAGCGTGCAGCGGCGCTTCTTTCTCGACGATACCGCCTTGAACGCCCGACATCGGGTTCGGCTTGGTATGACGCTTCACCAGGTTGATGCCACCGACGACCAGACGGTCGTCAGCGAGAACCTTGAGCACCTTACCGCGCTTACCTTTGTCTTTACCGGCGATCACGATGATCTCGTCGTCACGACGAATCTTTTGCATGTCGGATCTCCTTAAAGCACTTCAGGGGCGAGCGAGACGATCTTCATGAACTTCTCGGAACGCAGTTCACGGGTCACTGGCCCGAAGATACGGGTACCGATCGGCTCCTGCTTGTTGTTCAGCAGAACAGCAGCGTTGCCGTCGAAGCGGATGATCGAACCGTCGGCACGGCGAACGCCGTGACGGGTACGAACGACCACTGCGGTCATGACCTGACCTTTCTTCACTTTGCCGCGCGGAATTGCTTCCTTGACGGTGACCTTGATGATGTCGCCGATGCCGGCGTAGCGACGATGCGAGCCGCCCAGCACCTTGATGCACATAACGCGACGTGCACCACTGTTGTCAGCCACATCGAGCATGGATTGAGTCTGAATCATAAAATTTCTCCGACCCCTAGCCCTTAGACGTCAACGGCGCGTTCAACGACTTCAACCAGAGCCCAGGACTTGGTCTTGGACTGCGGACGGGTTTCGCGAATGGAAACCTTGTCGCCGATCTTGCACTGGTTGCTTTCGTCGTGAGCGTGCAGTTTGGTCGAACGCTTGACGTATTTACCGTAGATCGGGTGCTTGACGCGACGCTCGATCAGAACGGTGATGGTCTTGTCCATCTTGTCGCTGACAACACGGCCGGTCAGCGTACGGACTGTTTTTTCAACTTCGGCCATGATCACTTACCTGCCTGCTGGCTGAGGACAGTCTTGACGCGAGCGATGTCGCGCTTCACTTGCGAGAGCAGGTGAGACTGCCCCAGCTGGCCAGTTGCCTTCTGCATACGCAGATTGAACTGGTCGCGCAGCAGCTCGAGCAGTTGCTCGTTCAGCTGTTGTGCGCTTTTTTCACGAAGTTCGGTCGCTTTCATCACATCACCGTCCGCTTAACAAAGGTGGTGGCGAGCGGCAGCTTTGCAGCAGCCAGGGCGAATGCCTCGCGCGCCAGCTCTTCGGATACGCCTTCGATCTCGTACAGGACCTTGCCTGGCTGGATCTGGGCTACCCAGTATTCAACGCCACCCTTACCTTTACCCATACGCACTTCGAGAGGCTTCTTGGTAACCGGCTTGTCCGGGAAGACGCGGATCCAGATCTTGCCGCCACGCTTAACGTGACGGGTCAGAGCACGACGAGCGGACTCGATCTGACGAGCGGTGAGACGACCGCGGGCGACAGACTTCAGCGCGAATTCGCCGAAGCTGACCTTGCTACCGCGCTGAGCCAGACCACGGTTGTGGCCGGTCATCTGCTTGCGGAACTTCGTACGCTTTGGTTGCAACATGATGCGTACTCCTTATTTCTTAGCAGCTTTACGAGGAGCGGGCGCTTGCGGCTTCAGCTCTTCAGTGCGGCCACCAATGACCTCACCCTTGAAGATCCAAACCTTGACGCCGATCACACCGTAAGTGGTGTGCGCTTCGTAGGTGGCGTAATCGATATCGGCACGCAGGGTGTGCAGAGGCACACGACCTTCGCGATACCACTCGGTACGGGCAATTTCAGCGCCGCCAAGACGACCGCTCACCTGGATCTTGATACCCTTGGCACCAATGCGCATGGCGTTCTGTACAGCGCGCTTCATGGCGCGACGGAACATAACGCGACGCTCCAGCTGCTGAGCTACGCTCTGCGCAACCAGCATACCGTCGAGCTCCGGCTTGCGGATCTCTTCGATGTTGATGTGCACCGGCACACCCATTTGCTTGGTCAGGTCCTGACGCAGCTTCTCAACATCTTCACCTTTCTTGCCAATCACGATGCCGGGACGAGCGGTGTGGATGGTGATGCGTGCGGTTTGAGCCGGACGAGCGATGTCGATACGGCTAACGGACGCGCTTTTTAGTTTGTCTTGCAGGTATGCACGAACCTTCAGGTCGGCGTTCAGGTAGTCGGCGTAATTGCGACCATCTGCGTACCAGACCGAAGTGTGATCCTTGACGATTCCCAGGCGGATGCCAACGGGATGTACTTTCTGACCCATCTGATCGACTCCGTTACTTGTCCGCAACCTTGACAGTGATATGGCAAGACCGCTTGACGATGCGATCAGCACGGCCTTTGGCACGCGGCATGATGCGCTTAAGCGAACGCCCTTCGTTGACGAAAACGGTGCTGACCTTCAGGTCATCAACGTCTGCGCCTTCGTTGTGCTCGGCGTTGGCAACGGCCGACTCCAGCACTTTCTTCATGATCTCGGCTGCTTTCTTGCTGCTGAAAGCCAGCAGGTTGAGCGCTTCGCCCACCTTCTTCCCGCGGATCTGGTCGGCGACCAGGCGAGCTTTCTGGGCGGAGATGCGAGCGCCCGACAACTTAGCGGCTACTTCCATTTCCAAACCCCTTAACGCTTGCCTTTCTTGTCGGCAACGTGACCACGATAGGTACGGGTGCCGGCAAATTCGCCCAGTTTGTGGCCGACCATGTCTTCGTTCACGAGGACCGGGACATGCTGACGACCGTTATGCACAGCGATGGTCAGACCGACCATCTGCGGCAGGATCATGGAGCGACGCGACCAGGTTTTAACCGGCTTGCGATCGTTCTTTTCCACCGCCGCTTCGACCTTCTTCAGTAGGTGAAGATCGATAAAAGGACCTTTTTTCAGAGAACGTGGCACTGTCGTATCCCTCTATTTACTTGCGACGACGGACGATCATGTTGTCGGTGCGCTTGTTAGCACGGGTCTTCGCGCCCTTGGTCGGGAAGCCCCACGGCGACACCGGATGACGACCACCGGAGGTACGACCTTCACCACCACCGTGCGGGTGATCAACCGGGTTCATGGCAACACCACGAACGGTCGGACGAACGCCACGCCAGCGCTTGGCACCAGCCTTACCCAGCGAACGCAGGCTGTGCTCGGAGTTCGAGACTTCGCCCAGGGTCGCACGGCACTCAGCCAGGACTTTGCGCATTTCGCCGGAGCGCAGACGCAGAGTCACATAAGCACCTTCACGCGCGATCAGCTGAGCGGAAGCACCAGCGGAACGAGCGATCTGCGCGCCTTTGCCCGGCTTCAGCTCGATACCGTGAACGGTCGAACCCACCGGAATGTTGCGCAGCTGCAGGCTGTTGCCCGGCTTGATCGGCGCCATGTTGCCGGCCACCAGCTGATCGCCAGCTACAACGCCTTTCGGGGCGATGATGTAGCGACGCTCACCGTCGGCATACTTCAGCAGAGCGATGTGAGCAGTACGGTTCGGATCGTATTCCACGCGCTCGACGGTGGCGGGGATGCCATCCTTGTCGTTGCGACGGAAGTCGACCAGACGGTAATGCTGCTTGTGGCCACCACCGATATGACGGGTGGTGATACGGCCGTTGTTGTTACGACCACCGGACTTCGACTTCTTCTCGAGCAGCGGAGCGTACGGAGCGCCTTTGTGCAGCTCCTGATTGACCACCTTGACCACAAAACGGCGGCCAGCGGAAGTCGGTTTGCATTTAACGATTGCCATGATGCACCCCTTCCTTACTCAGCACTGCTGGTGAAATCGAGATCTTGGCCCGGCTGAAGGGAGATAACTGCCTTCTTCCAGTCGTTACGCTTGCCCAGACCGCGAGCGGTGCGCTTGCTCTTGCCCAGAACGTTCTGGGTAGTAACGCGCTCAACCTTCACGTTGAACAGGCTTTCGACGGCCTTCTTGATTTCCAGCTTGGTCGCATCGGTAGCGACTTTGAAAACGAACTGACCTTGCTTGTCAGCCAGAACCGTGGCCTTCTCGGAGATGTGCGGGCCAAGCAGCACTTTGAATACGCGTTCCTGGTTCATCCCAGCAGCTCCTCGAATTTCTTCACGGCCGAAACAGTGACCAGCACTTTTTCGTACGCGATCAGGCTGACCGGATCGGAACCCTGGACGTCACGTACATCGACGTGCGGCAGGTTGCGGGCAGCCAGGTACAGGTTCTGATCGACCGCATCGGAGACGATCAGCACATCGTTCAGACCCAGGCCGTTCAGCTTGCTCAGCAGAGCCTTGGTTTTCGGAGCTTCGACAGCGAAGTCTTCAACCACTACCAGACGGTCGGTACGAACCAGCTCAGCAAGGATGGAGCGCAGAGCAGCGCGATACATCTTCTTGTTCAGCTTTTGCTCGTGGTTACGGGTGGACGCTGCGAAGGTCACACCACCGCCACGCCAGATCGGACCACGAGTGGTACCGGCACGAGCACGACCGGTGCCCTTCTGACGCCAAGGGCGCTTGCCGCCACCGGAAACGTCGGAACGGGATTTCTGGCCTTTGGTGCCCTGACGGCCGCCAGCCATGTAGGCTACGACTGCTTGGTGAACCAGGGTCTCGTTGAACTCGCCACCGAAGGTCGCATCGGACACTTCGATCGCCTGAGCGCCATTTACATTCAATTGCATCTCAGATTCTCCCCTTACGCCTTGACAGCCGGACGAACGATAACGTCGCCGCCAGTAGCGCCCGGAACGGCACCCTTGACCAGCAGCAGGTTACGCTCGGCGTCTACGCGAACGACTTCCAGGGACTGTACGGTCACGCGCTCAGCGCCCATATGACCGGACATCTTTTTGCCCTTGAATACACGACCCGGGGTCTGGCACTGACCGATGGAACCCGGTACACGGTGAGAAACGGAGTTACCGTGAGTGTTGTCCTGGCCGCGGAAGTTCCAACGCTTGATGGTACCGGCGAAGCCTTTACCTTTGGACTGACCGGTGACATCCACCAGCTGACCAGCTTGGAAAATTTCAGCGTTGATCAGATCGCCGGCCTGGTAGTCGCCTTCTTCAAGACGGAATTCCAGAACGGTACGACCTGCCGCGACGTTCGCCTTGGCGAAGTGACCGGCCTGAGCCTTGCTGACGCGCGAGGCGCGACGCTCGCCGACAGTGACCTGCACTGCGCGGTAGCCATCGGACTCCTCGTTTTTGAACTGGGTGACGCGATTCGGCTCGATCTCGATGACCGTGACCGGAATGGAGACACCTTCTTCGGTGAAAATGCGGGTCATGCCGCACTTACGACCGACTACACCAATAGTCATGTTGTAAACCTCATGAGTGTACGGGGCTTTCACCCGCTATGGCCGCCCATTTCAGAGCGTTACACGACTAAAACCGCCAGGTTTTAGCCGAGGCTGATCTGCACTTCCACGCCTGCCGCAAGGTCGAGCTTCATCAGCGCGTCAACGGTTTTATCCGTCGGCTGGACGATGTCCAGAACACGCTTATGAGTGCGGATTTCGTACTGATCACGCGCGTCCTTGTTGACGTGCGGAGAGATCAGAACGGTGTACCGCTCCTTACGAGTAGGCAGAGGAATCGGACCACGCACCTGAGCACCAGTACGTTTCGCGGTTTCCACGATTTCCTGGGTAGATTGATCGATCAGGCGATGGTCAAAAGCCTTCAACCGAATACGGATTTGTTGGTTTTGCATTTTGACCTCAGATTCCAAGCTGCTAATCCCCACAGACGGACTACGCCCGCTCGAGGGAGGCGCAATTGTACGGATGCCCCCTGGGGGTGTCAACTTTTAACCAGTTCAAAAGAAAAGGGCCCCGAAGGGCCCTTTTCTCTCAAGCGGATCGTCGATTACTCGATGATCTTGGCAACCACGCCGGCGCCGACGGTACGGCCACCTTCGCGGATCGCGAAGCGCAGGCCGTCTTCCATGGCGATCGGCTTGATCAGGGTGACAACCATCTTGATGTTGTCGCCCGGCATTACCATCTCAACGCCTTCCGGCAGTTCGCACGAACCGGTCACGTCAGTGGTACGGAAGTAGAACTGCGGACGGTAGCCCTTGAAGAACGGGGTGTGACGACCACCTTCTTCCTTGGACAGAACGTACACTTCAGCTTCAAACTTGGTGTGCGGCTTGATGGTGCCCGGCTTGGCCAGAACCTGACCACGCTCGACTTCATCACGCTTGGTGCCGCGCAGCAGCACGCCGCAGTTCTCACCAGCACGACCTTCGTCCAGCAGCTTGCGGAACATCTCAACGCCGGTGCAGGTGGTCTTGGTGGTCGGACGCAGACCAACGATTTCGATTTCTTCCTGGATCTTGACGATACCGCGCTCTACACGACCGGTTACCACGGTACCGCGACCGGAGATCGAGAACACGTCTTCGATCGGCATCAGGAACGGACGATCGATGGCACGAACCGGCTCAGGAATGTAGGTATCCAGAGTCTCGACCAGCTTCTTGACGGCACTGGTGCCCATCTCGTTGGTGTCTTCACCGTTCAGCGCCATCAGCGCGGAGCCGATGATGATCGGAGTGTCGTCACCCGGGAAATCGTAGGTGCTCAGCAGGTCGCGAACTTCCATCTCGACCAGCTCCAGCAGCTCGGCGTCGTCAACCATGTCGGCCTTGTTCAGGAACACGACGATGTACGGTACACCAACCTGACGGGACAGCAGGATGTGCTCACGGGTTTGCGGCATGGGGCCATCGGCAGCCGAGCAGACCAGGATCGCGCCGTCCATCTGGGCAGCACCGGTGATCATGTTCTTCACGTAGTCGGCGTGGCCCGGGCAGTCAACGTGCGCGTAGTGACGAATGTTGGAGTCGTACTCTACGTGCGCAGTGTTGATGGTGATACCACGAGCTTTTTCTTCCGGAGCGCTGTCGATCTTGTCGAAGTCAACACGAGCCGAACCGAATACTTCGGAGCAGACGCGGGTGAGAGCAGCGGTCAGAGTGGTCTTACCGTGGTCAACGTGACCGATGGTGCCGACGTTGACGTGCGGTTTGTTACGTTCGAATTTCTCTTTAGCCATCTTGACCGTCTCCTAGCGAAGAATTGAGCAAGCCATGCCGCCATTAAAACAAAGGCAGATACTTTCATATCTGCCTTCATTAGATGGAGCTCATGAGCGGATTTGAACCGCTGACCTCACCCTTACCAAGGGTGTGCTCTACCAGCTGAGCTACATGAGCCAAACTCTATTGCGCCAACCACAAACTGGAGCGGGTAGCGGGAATCGAACCCGCATCATCAGCTTGGAAGGCTGAGGTTCTACCACTGAACTATACCCGCGGAGCCTGCAGCTCACGCCGAATCTGGTGGAGGGGGAAGGATTCGAACCTTCGAAGTCGATGACGTCAGATTTACAGTCTGATCCCTTTGGCCGCTCGGGAACCCCTCCAAAGTGAGGCGGCATTTTCTAGATCTGCCACCCTGCTGTCAAGCTTTTTCTCATTAAAATCTTGAGGTTAGCTACTTTGACAACATCTTCGTCGGGAACCAACTTTGACCACCCTGCGAAGCGGGCGCCATTCTATGCAAACTACTGAAGCAATGCAACGCCTTCACAAGGCATTAATTGATGCTGCAAACCGGCAAAGTCTCCAGCCAGTCGCCCAAGCAGAAACTCATCGGCCAGGCGCCGACTCTGTGGCGCCACCCTCACCCAGAAACTGCGGTGCGCACGCGACAATTCGCGGATCTGTGGCTCATAGCCGACATCACGCAAACGCTGCATGACGCTGTTGGCCGAATCGTTACGGGGGAATATGCCGAGCGATATGCCGTTGGCCAGCTCGCCCTGAGTGATGATGTAGCTGTCGATACGCCGCGCCTGCAGCTCGCGCAACTGCCTCAGTGACGCCTGCCGAGAAGCCAGGGGCGGCAGGTACACCCAGTACTCGACACCGGCAGCTGCATCTATGCTGCGCACCTCGGCCTGTATATCCAGACTCAGCAAACGCTGCTCCACCACCCTCGCCCTCGTCTCTTCATCGAAACTGCCAAGGAAGAGGCAAACAGCCGCCTCGGGGGTGACCGCATCGGCAGCCGCGGAAGACTCGCTGCGCGAACGCGGCGCATCTGTTTCGCTCAACAGACGAATATCCTTGCGAGCCGCCTGGTACGCGTTTGCCGGAGCGACCTCCTTGGCACGCAGGGGAGCCTGCTGCTGATGCCAGACGTAGTAGAAGGCATTAAGTAGCAGGAGCAGTAGCAGAATCCAGCGCATGCTTCGCCTCAACTCAAGGGACAGGCTATAGCCAGCCCGACAAATACCAGGTCCGTGACGACTTGCGCTCCCGGCACCACATCGCGCACCAGGTCCGCATCGCCTCCAGTCAGGAAGACCTCGAAACCTTCGGGGAAGCGAGCCCGCGCCTGCAGCAACTGCTCAGCCACGAAACCGCGCAACATCAGCACGCAACCGCGCTCTACCGCCTCGGCGGTGGAGCGTCCAGGCTCCAGCTCCTGCAACGCGGCCAGAGCCACCTGACGGTCGTAGCGAATACGCCGCGTGTGCGTACTCAGCTGATCGCGCATCAACGGCAACCCTGGGCAAATGAAACCACCCTGGTGCATACCATCAGCCGATATGAAGTCTGCGGTTACCGCCGTCCCGAGATCCACCACCAGACAAGCGCGCTGCCCCAGATGATAGGCGCCCAGCACAGCAAGCCAGCGATCCAGACCAAGGCGCCGGAAATCCTCATAACCGTTGCGCACCATACCGACCTGACTGGCCGATTGCGCGCACACTGCTTCGACCCCCAGGAGTTCACGCAAGCGCACCACCAGCTGCTCGGTCTCGGCATCACTGCGCACACTGACCAGACGACAGCGACTCACCCGCAATTCGGGGGCTGCAGCCAGGGACTCGAATAGAGCGGAATCGGAATCCACCACACCCGCGAAAAGACGCTGACTCCCATCCTCGGAAATCACCCGCCACTTGATGAAGCTATTGCCGCAGTCGAGCTCAAGAATCATTGTTGCAACCTCAAGCTCAACTCCCCGCCACTGAAAGCGCGATCGACACCATCGACATTCAACCTAATGGCGCCTCGTTCATCCACCCCGAGCACGACGCCCAGGGTCGCGTTACTACCTGCGGTCAACGCCACGGAGCGTCCGCGCCATGCATGCAATGCTTCCCACTGCTCGCGCAGACCGGCAAAACCATGCTGCCAGTGTACCGAGAGGCAATCGTGCAACTGCAGAAGCAGTTCAGCAGCCAGATCGTTTCGATCGATTGCGCGCCCCAGACACTGGCGCACCGAGGTCCAGGGCTGATCGATAACACCGGGCACATCGAACGCCATGTTGACGTTGATTC
Organism: Ectopseudomonas guguanensis; assembly: GCF_900104265.1. Classification (GTDB taxonomy): domain Bacteria; phylum Pseudomonadota; class Gammaproteobacteria; order Pseudomonadales; family Pseudomonadaceae; genus Aquipseudomonas; species Aquipseudomonas guguanensis. Next base: position 19,116 of record NZ_FNJJ01000012.1, on the reverse strand, counting down.
CGATGCCTATCACCACGTGACAGACATCCGCCGGGTCCCCGGCGAGCTCCAGAAGTATTCCGGATATCTTGCGTCCATCGACCAGCACATCATTCGGCCACTTCAGCCGGGCGCCTTCAACGCCACAGGCCTGCAGCGCTCTGGCGACAGCAAGCCCCACTGTCAGACTCAGCGCCTCCACCTGGCTCATCCCGCCATCCACACGTAGAACGAGGCTGCAATAGAGGTTTTCTGCGAACGGACTGGCCCATACGCGCCCCCGCCGGCCGCGCCCAGCGGTCTGCCGCTCGGCCATCAGCACGAACGGCGCAGGCGTGCCTGCATCGAGACGACGAAAGATTTCGGCATTGGTGGAATCCACACTGGACCGGACCAGGATCGGCCAGTGCAGACCGGGCGCACTGCGCGATATCCGCTCGACATCGAGCAAGACCATGGGCGAGGCCAGTCGATAGCCGCGCCCGGGGACCTTGAACACCTCAACCCCGAACTCGGCCTCCAGGCCCTGCAACTGCTTCCAGACGGCACTTCGGCTTATCCCAAGCTGAGCCCCGAGGGCTTCACCGGAATGGAATCGCCCATCCTGTAGAAGTTTCAACAATTCCAGCATGCCAGGCCCCGCTACGAACAAGGCTGGCATGATAACGACGAGGCCTCGGCTTGCATAGAAAACGGAAACCGACAGGATATCAACCATAGGGTGCGCCATGCGCACCTTCGTAACCGCGTCATTGTCGGCGCGCACAGCGCACCCTACGCGCACTGTTTTCCCGAGCGCAAAGAAGAAACCCCAGACCGCGTATGCGATCTGGGGTTTCGTATAGGAGCTTGACGATGACCTACTCTCACATGGTGAAGCACCACACTACCATCGGCGATGCGTCGTTTCACTTCTGAGTTCGGGATGGGATCAGGTGGTTCCAACGCTCTATGGTCGTCAAGCAATTCGGTTGGGATGTCGCGGTTAGGCGCTATCCCTTGGATACGTGATAGAGGCTTGTAGCGCTCGCAAATTTTCGGCTTTCTGTCGACTTCACCATCGACACCCTCTGCTGTGAGAGCAGATTGTTTGGGTGTTATATGGTCAAGCCTCACGGGCAATTAGTATGGGTTAGCTCAACGCCTCACAGCGCT
>NZ_FNJJ01000012.1:0-16037 GCF_900104265.1 Ectopseudomonas guguanensis | reverse complement strand
AGAGCAGCGGTCAGAGTGGTCTTACCGTGGTCAACGTGACCGATGGTGCCGACGTTGACGTGCGGTTTGTTACGTTCGAATTTTTCCTTAGCCACGACAGTAAACCTCTTACTTAAAGGGCGGGATTAGCCTTGTTTTTTAACCAGCGCTTCGACGATGTTCGACGGAGCTTCTGCGTACTTGGAGAATTCCATGGAGTAGCTGGCGCGACCCTGGGACATGGAACGAACGTCGGTAGCGTAACCAAACATCTCGCCCAGCGGAACTTCGGCACGGATAACCTTACCGGATACCGAATCTTCCATACCCTGGATCAGACCACGACGACGGTTCAGGTCACCCATCACGTCGCCCATGTAATCCTCAGGAGTTACCACTTCCACCTTCATGATCGGCTCGAGCACCTTGCCGCCACCCTTCTGGGCCAGCTGCTTGGTCGCCATGGAGGCAGCGATCTTGAACGCCATCTCGTTGGAGTCGACGTCGTGGTAGGAACCATCGAACACGGTCGCCTTCAGGCCGATCAGCGGATAACCGGCAACGACGCCGTTCTTCATCTGCTCTTCGATGCCCTTCTGGATCGCCGGGATGTATTCCTTCGGAACCACACCACCCACGACCTCGTTGGAGAACACCAGGCCTTCGGTGATGTTGCCCTTATCGTCCACGTCCGGAGCCGAGAAGCGGATCCAGCAGTGACCGAACTGACCGCGACCACCGGACTGACGAACGAACTTGCCTTCGATCTCGACGTTGTCCTTGGTGATGGTTTCACGATAGGAAACCTGCGGCTTGCCGATGTTGGCCTCGACGTTGAACTCGCGCTTCATGCGGTCAACGAGGATGTCCAGGTGCAGCTCACCCATACCGGAGATGATGGTCTGACCAGTCTCTTCGTCGGTCTTGACGCGGAACGACGGGTCTTCCTGAGCCAGTTTGCCCAGCGCGATACCCATCTTCTCCTGGTCGGCCTTGGTCTTCGGCTCTACCGCTACCGAGATGACAGGCTCCGGGAAGTCCATACGCTCGAGGATGATCGGCTTGTCCGGATCGCACAGGGTTTCACCAGTGGTGACGTCCTTCATGCCGATCAGAGCAGCGATGTCGCCAGCGCGCACCTCTTTGATCTCGTCACGCTGGTTGGCGTGCATCTGCACCATACGACCAACGCGCTCTTTCTTGCCTTTCACGGAGTTGATGACCGACTGGCCAGACTCCAGAACGCCCGAGTAAACGCGAACGAAGGTCAGGGTACCCACGAACGGGTCGGTAGCGATCTTGAACGCCAGAGCAGAGAACGGCTCGTTGTCGTCCGCATGACGCTCGTCCTTCGGCGCTTCGTCGCCCAGATCGATGTGATCCGGGTGGATACCCTGAATCGCAGGAATCTCGGTCGGCGCAGGCAGGAAGTCGATGACGGCATCGAGAACCAGAGGAACGCCCTTGTTCTTGAAGGAGGAACCGCAGACAGCCGGGACGATCTCGCTCGCCAGAGTACGGGCGCGCAGACCGGCCTTGATGTCCTCGACGGACAGGTCACCTTCTTCAAGGTACTTGTTCATCAGTTCTTCGTTGGCTTCGGCAGCAGCCTCGACCATGTTGGAGCGCCACTCGTTGGCCAGGTCTACCAGCTCGGCAGGAATTTCTTCCTCACGGTAGGTAGTACCCTTGTCATCGTCGTTCCAGTAGATGGCCTTCATCTTGATCAGGTCGACCTGACCTTCGAAGTTCTCTTCGGCACCGATGGCGATCTGGATCGGAACCGGGGTGTGACCCAGACGGTTCTTGATCTGACCGACGACGCGCAGGAAGTTGGCACCCTGACGATCCATCTTGTTCACGTAGACGATACGCGGAACACCGTACTTGTTGGCCTGACGCCATACGGTTTCGGACTGCGGCTCAACGCCCGAGGTACCGCAGAACACAACGACAGCGCCGTCGAGTACACGCAGCGAGCGCTCTACTTCGATGGTGAAGTCAACGTGACCGGGGGTATCGATGACGTTTACACGGTACTTGTCGTACTGACCACGAGAACCTTCCCAGAAGGTGGTGATCGCAGCAGAAGTAATGGTGATACCACGCTCCTGCTCCTGAACCATCCAGTCGGTGGTCGCGGCGCCATCATGCACCTCGCCCATCTTGTGGCTCAGGCCTGTGTAGAACAGGATCCGCTCGGTAGTGGTGGTCTTGCCCGCGTCAACGTGGGCACAGATACCGATGTTACGGTAGCGGTTAATTGCTGTATTACGAGCCATAAAGCCCTCGCAAGGTTAGTGGAGCCGGAATTAGAAGCGGTAGTGCGAGAAAGCCTTGTTGGCTTCGGCCATACGGTGCACGTCTTCACGCTTCTTGACAGCAGCGCCTTTGCCTTCAGCAGCATCCAGCAGCTCACCAGCCAGACGCAGAGCCATGGACTTCTCGCCGCGCTTGCGCGCGTAGTCCACCAGCCAGCGCATGGCCAGGGCGTTACGACGGGACGGACGAACTTCGACCGGAACCTGGTAGGTAGCACCGCCTACACGGCGGGACTTGACTTCGACCAGCGGAGCGATGGCGTCGAGAGCTTTCTCGAAGATCTCCAGGGGATCGCTGTTCTTGCGTGCTTTGACAGTGTCCAGAGCACCGTAAACGATGCGCTCGGCCACGGCCTTCTTGCCGCTTTCCATCACGTGGTTCATGAATTTGGCGAGGATCTGGCTTCCGTATTTCGGATCGTCCAGGATCTCACGCTTGGCTGCTACACGACGTCTTGGCATTGATAAGCCCTCAAACGGTCTTCAGGTTAGCTCGGGACCAACGGCGAACGCCGCGCCCGACCTTACTCTTATCGACTCAACTAAATAGAAAAGGATCAAGCGGCCTTATTTCGGACGCTTGGTACCGTACTTGGAACGACCCTGCTTACGGTCTTTGACGCCGGAGGTATCCAGCGAACCACGCACGGTGTGGTAGCGCACACCCGGAAGGTCCTTTACACGACCGCCCCGGATCAGCACGACGCTGTGCTCTTGCAGGTTGTGGCCTTCACCGCCGATGTACGAAGACACTTCGTAGCCGTTGGTCAGACGCACGCGGCACACTTTACGCAGTGCCGAGTTAGGTTTCTTCGGCGTGGTGGTGTACACGCGGGTGCACACGCCACGGCGCTGCGGGCAGTTCTGCAGCGCAGGCACGTCGGATTTCTCGACGATGCGCTTACGCGGCTGACGTACCAGCTGGTTGATAGTTGCCATCTACTAGCTCCACTGTTGTCTTTCGACGCTCACAAATAAAGATGGCAGAGCCAAACGCCCTGCCAAATTTAGGGGTGCATGAGTCTAAAGAGACTCACGCCCCCAGTCAAGGCAAAGCCCCGCTAGCGAACCAGCGAGGCTTCGACTCAATTGCCGCTGGAGTTCAGCGCTTCGGTCAGTGCGGCTTCCACCTCACTGGCGCTGACACGTACCGGCTTGTCGGCATCACGCTTGCGCTTGCGCTCGCTGTGATAGGCCAAACCGGTACCGGCCGGGATCAGACGACCCACGACCACGTTCTCTTTCAGACCACGCAGGTAGTCGCGCTTGCCAGTGACCGCCGCCTCGGTGAGGACGCGGGTGGTTTCCTGGAAGGACGCTGCCGAGATGAAGGACTCGGTGGACAGCGACGCCTTGGTGATACCCAGCAGTACGCGGGTGTACTTGGCGACGAACTTGTCCTCTTCGGCCAGACGCTCGTTCTCGCCCAGAACCTGGGTGAGTTCCATCTGGTCGCCCTTGATGAAGGACGAATCGCCGGCTTCGGTGATCTCAACCTTGCGCAGCATCTGACGCAGGATGGTCTCGATGTGCTTGTCGTTGATCTTCACGCCCTGCAGACGGTAAACGTCCTGGATCTCGTTGACGATGTACTTGGCCAGCGCGCTGACACCCAGCAGACGCAGGATGTCATGCGGATCGCTCGGGCCGTCGGAGATGACTTCGCCGCGGTTCACTTGTTCGCCTTCGAAGACGTTCAGGTGACGCCACTTCGGAATCAGCTCCTCGTACGGATCGCTGCCATCGGTCGGGGTGATGACCAGACGGCGCTTGCCCTTGGTCTCTTTACCGAACGAAATGGTGCCGCTGATTTCCGCCAGGATCGAAGCTTCCTTCGGACGACGGGCTTCGAACAGGTCGGCAACGCGCGGCAGACCACCGGTGATGTCGCGGGTCTTCGAGGTTTCTTGCGGGATACGGGCGATAACGTCACCGACCGCGATCTGCGCACCGTCCGCCACGCCGACCAGGGCGTTGGCAGGCAGGAAGTACTGGGCGGGAACGTCGGTACCCGGCAGCAGCAGTTCCTTGCCGTTGGCGTCGACCATCTTGATGGCCGGACGAATATCCTTGCCAGCAGCCGGACGATCCTTCGGATCGAGAACCTCGATGTTGGTCAGACCGGTCAGTTCGTCGGTCTGACGCTTGATGGTGATGCCCTCCTCCATGCCGACGAAGGTCACGATACCCTTCATTTCGGTCACGATCGGGTGGGTGTGCGGGTCCCACTTGGCGACGATGGCGCCAGCGTCGACCTTGTCACCTTCCTTCACGGAAATCACGGCACCGTACGGCAGCTTGTAGCGCTCGCGCTCACGACCAAACTCGTCGGCCACGGCCAGCTCGCCGGAACGGGAAACCGCTACCAGGTTGCCGTCGACACGCTCGACGTACTTCAGGTTGTGCAGACGGATCGCGCCGCCGTTCTTCACCTGGACGCTGTCGGCAGCCGAAGTACGGCTTGCAGCACCACCGATGTGGAAGGTACGCATGGTCAGCTGGGTACCCGGCTCACCGATGGACTGGGCAGCGATGACGCCGACCGCTTCACCGATGTTGACCTGATGACCACGAGCCAGATCGCGACCGTAGCACTTGGCGCAGATGCCGTAGCGGGTTTCGCAGGTGATCGGCGAACGCACCACGACTTCGTCGACGCTGTTCAGCTCGATGAACTCGACCCACTGCTCGTCGATCAGGGTGCCGGCCGGAACGATGACGTCCTCGGTGCCCGGCTTGAACACGTCCTTGGCAATCACTCGACCCAGTACGCGCTCACCCAGCGGCTCGACCACGTCGCCGCCTTCGATGTGCGGGGTCATCAGCAGGCCCTGCTCGGTGCCGCAGTCGATCTCGGTCACTACCAGATCCTGCGCCACGTCGACCAGACGACGGGTCAGGTAACCGGAGTTCGCGGTCTTCAGTGCGGTATCCGCCAGACCCTTACGCGCACCGTGGGTGGAGATGAAGTACTGCAGAACCGACAGACCTTCGCGGAAGTTCGCGGTGATCGGCGTTTCGATGATGGAGCCGTCCGGCTTGGCCATCAGACCACGCATACCGGCCAGCTGACGGATCTGGGCGGCGCTACCACGAGCACCGGAGTCCGCCATCATGTACATGGAGTTGAAGGACTCCTGCTCGACGGTCTTGCCTTCGCGATCGACCACCGGCTCTTTCGAGAGGTTGGCCATCATCGCCTTGGACACTTCGTCGTTGGCCTTCGACCAGAGGTCGATCACCTTGTTGTACTTCTCGCCCTGGGTCACCAGGCCGGAGGCGTACTGCGATTCGATTTCCTTCACTTCCTCGGTGGCGGCGTCGATGATGCGCGCCTTCTCGTCCGGGATGACGAAGTCGTTCACGCCGATCGACACACCGGAGATGGTCGAGTAGGCGAAACCGGTGTACATCAGCTGGTCGGCGAAGATGACGGTGTCCTTCAGACCCACGGTGCGGTAGCACTGGTTGATCAGCTTGGAGATCGCCTTCTTCTTCATCGGCTGGTTGACCACGTCGTAGGACAGGCCGGCCGGCACGATCTGGAACAGCAGCGCACGGCCGACGGTGGTGTCGACGATGCGGGTGTTCTTGGTGATCGAACCATCTTTCTCTTTGATGGTTTCGTTGATACGCACCTTCACGCGGGCGTGCAGGGACGCTTCGCCGGCGCGGAACACGCGGTCGACTTCCTGCAGGTCGGCGAAGACGCGACCTTCACCCTTGGCGTTCACCGCTTCACGGGTCATGTAGTACAGACCCAGAACCACATCCTGCGACGGCACGATGATCGGCTCGCCGTTGGCGGGCGAGAGGATGTTGTTGGTCGACATCATCAGCGCGCGCGCTTCGAGCTGGGCTTCCAGGGTCAGCGGCACGTGAACGGCCATCTGGTCACCGTCGAAGTCGGCGTTGTACGCGGCGCAGACCAGCGGGTGCAGCTGAATCGCCTTACCTTCGATCAGTACCGGCTCGAACGCCTGGATACCCAGACGGTGCAGGGTCGGTGCACGGTTGAGCAGGACGGGGTGTTCGCGGATGACTTCGGCGAGAACGTCCCAGACCTCCGGCAGCTCGCGCTCGACCATCTTCTTGGCGGCCTTGATGGTGGTCGCCAGACCACGCATTTCCAGCTTGCCGAAAATGAACGGCTTGAACAGCTCGAGGGCCATCTTCTTCGGCAAACCGCACTGGTGCAGGCGCAGGGTCGGGCCCACGGTGATCACGGAACGACCGGAATAGTCCACGCGCTTACCGAGCAGGTTCTGACGGAAGCGGCCTTGCTTACCTTTGATCATGTCGGCCAGCGACTTCAGCGGACGCTTGTTCGAGCCGGTGATGGCGCGACCGCGACGGCCGTTGTCGAGCAGGGCGTCAACCGCTTCCTGCAGCATGCGCTTTTCGTTGCGAACGATGATGTCCGGCGCCGACAGATCGAGCAGGCGCTTCAGACGGTTGTTACGGTTGATCACGCGGCGATACAGATCGTTCAGATCCGAAGTCGCGAAGCGGCCGCCATCCAGCGGTACCAGCGGACGCAGGTCCGGCGGCAGCACCGGCAGAACGGTCAGCACCATCCACTCCGGCAGGTTGCCGGAGTCCTTGAAGGCTTCCATCAGTTTCAGGCGCTTGGACAGCTTCTTGATCTTGGTCTCGGAGTTGGTCTGCGGAATCTCTTCACGCAGGCGGCCGATCTCGTGATCCAGGTCGATGGCGTGCAGCAGCTCGCGCACGGCCTCGGCGCCCATGCGCGCGTCGAAGTCGTCACCGAACTCTTCGAGGGCTTCGAAGTACTGCTCGTCGTTCAGCAGCTGGCCCTTCTCCAGGGTGGTCATGCCCGGATCGATCACCACGTAGCTCTCGAAATAGAGCACGCGCTCGATGTCACGCAGGGTCATGTCCATCAGCAGGCCGATACGGGACGGCAGCGACTTGAGGAACCAGATATGGGCGACCGGCGAGGCCAGTTCGATGTGCGCCATGCGCTCACGGCGAACCTTGGCCAGGGCCACTTCTACGCCGCACTTCTCGCAGATCACACCGCGGTGCTTGAGGCGCTTGTACTTGCCGCACAGGCACTCGTAGTCCTTGACCGGGCCAAAGATCTTGGCGCAGAACAGGCCGTCGCGCTCAGGCTTGAAGGTACGGTAGTTGATGGTTTCCGGCTTTTTAACTTCACCGAACGACCACGAACGGATCATCTCAGGCGAGGCCAACCCGATACGGATGGCGTCGAACTCTTCGATCTGACCCTGGTTTTTCAGCAAATTCAGTAGGTCTTTCAAGGCCTTTCCTCCTGGCGGAGCGGGCAGCGAGCTGGACTAGCCCCGCTGCCGATTCACGTCGTGTTATTCGGTTTCCAGATCGATGTCGATGCCGAGCGAACGGATCTCTTTGATCAGTACGTTGAAGGACTCGGGCATGCCCGGCTCCATACGGTGATCGCCATCCACGATGTTCTTGTACATCTTGGTACGGCCGTTCACGTCGTCCGACTTCACGGTCAGCATTTCCTGCAGGGTGTAGGCGGCGCCGTAGGCTTCCAGCGCCCAGACCTCCATCTCCCCGAAGCGCTGACCACCGAACTGCGCCTTACCACCCAGCGGCTGCTGGGTAACCAGGCTGTAGGAACCAGTGGAACGCGCGTGCATCTTGTCGTCCACCAGGTGGTTCAGTTTCAGCATGTACATGTAGCCGACGGTGGTCGGGCGCTCGAACTGGTTACCGGTACGACCGTCGAACAGGCGCATCTGGCCGCTTTCCGGCAGATCGGCCAGCTTCAGCATGGCCTTGATCTCGGTTTCCTTGGCGCCGTCGAACACGGCAGTCGCCATCGGTACACCGCCCTTGAGGTTCTTCGCCAGCTCGAGGATCTCGTTGTCGGAGAACTCGTCGAGGTTTTCCTTGCGCCCACCGATCTCGTTGTAGATCTCGTTGAGGAACTTGCGCAGTTCGGCGACCTTGCGCTGCTCTTCGAGCATGCGGTTGATCTTCTCGCCCAGGCCCTTGGCCGCGAGGCCCAGGTGGGTTTCGAGGATCTGACCGACGTTCATACGCGACGGTACGCCCAGCGGGTTCAGGACGATGTCCACCGGCGTGCCGTTGGCGTCGTGCGGCATGTCTTCGACCGGCATGATCACCGAGACTACACCCTTGTTACCGTGGCGACCGGCCATCTTGTCACCCGGCTGGATGCGACGGCGGATGGCCAGGTAGACCTTGACGATCTTCAGTACGCCCGGAGCCAGGTCATCGCCCTGCTGCAGCTTGCGCTTCTTGTCTTCGAACTTGTCGTCGAGCATCTGACGGCGGTCGGAGATGTAGGCCTGAGCCTTCTCCAGCTGCTCGTTCAGGGCGTCGTCGGCCATGCGCAGTTTGAACCACTGGCCACGCTCGAGACCGTCGAGGAACTCGTCGGTGATCGCGGTGCCTTTCTTCAGACCAGCGCCGCCTTCGGCGATCGCGCCAACCAGAGCCGAACGCAGACGCTCGAAGGTCGCGCCTTCGACGATGCGGAACTCTTCGTTCAGGTCCTTGCGGATCTCGTCCAGCTGCTGCTTCTCGATGGCCAGGGCGCGGCTGTCACGCTCGACGCCATCACGGGTGAAGACCTGCACGTCGATGACGGTACCCTTGGTGCCGGTCGGCACGCGCAGGGAGGTGTCCTTCACATCGGACGCCTTCTCACCGAAGATCGCACGCAGCAGCTTCTCTTCCGGAGTCAGCTGGGTCTCGCCTTTCGGAGTGACCTTGCCGACCAGGATGTCGCCCGGGCCGACTTCGGCACCGACGTAGACGATACCGGCTTCGTCCAGCTTGTTCAGAGCAGCCTCACCCACGTTCGGGATGTCAGAGGAGATTTCCTCCGGGCCGAGCTTGGTGTCACGCGCCACACAGGTCAGTTCCTGGATGTGGATGGTGGTGAAGCGGTCTTCCTGAACCACGCGCTCGGACAGGCAGATGGAGTCTTCGAAGTTGAAGCCGTTCCACGGCATGAACGCCACGCGCATGTTCTGACCCAGCGCCAGTTCACCCATGTCGGTGGACGGGCCGTCGGCCATGATGTCGCCACGCGCTACCTGATCGCCCTTGCTCACCAGCGGACGCTGGTTGATGCAGGTGTTCTGGTTGGAGCGGGTGTACTTGGTCAGGTTGTAGATGTCGACACCGGCTTCGCCAGTTTCGACTTCGTCGTCGTTGACGCGAACCACGATACGGCTGGCATCGACCGAGTCGATCACACCGCCACGGCGGGCCACCACGCAGACGCCGGAATCACGGGCGACGTTGCGCTCCATGCCGGTACCTACCAGCGGCTTGTCGGCGCGCAGGGTCGGTACAGCCTGACGCTGCATGTTCGAACCCATGAGTGCACGGTTGGCGTCGTCGTGCTCGAGGAACGGAATCAGCGAGGCGGCAACCGAGACTACCTGCTTCGGCGATACGTCCATCAGGGTGACGTCTTCCGGCGCCTTCACGGTGAATTCGTTCAGGTGACGTACGGCTACCAGTTCGTCGACCAGCTCCCCCTTGTCGTTCAGGGTTGCGGACGCCTGGGCGATCACGTGATCGGCTTCTTCGATGGCGGACAGGAACACGATCTCGTCGGTGACCTTGCCTTCCTTGACCACGCGGTACGGGCTTTCCAGGAAGCCGTACTGGTTGGTGCGGGCGTAGGCAGCCAGCGAGTTGATCAGACCGATGTTCGGACCTTCAGGGGTTTCGATCGGGCACACGCGGCCGTAGTGGGTCGGGTGAACGTCGCGGACTTCGAAGCCGGCGCGCTCACGGGTCAGACCGCCCGGGCCGAGTGCGGAGACGCGGCGCTTGTGGGTGATCTCGGAGAGCGGGTTGTTCTGGTCCATGAACTGCGAGAGCTGGCTGGAACCGAAGAACTCCTTCACCGCCGCCGCAACCGGCTTGGCGTTGATCAGGTCCTGCGGCATCAGGCCTTCGCTTTCGGCCATCGACAGACGTTCCTTGACCGCGCGCTCGACGCGCACCAGGCCAACGCGGAACTGGTTCTCGGCCATCTCGCCGACGCAACGCACGCGGCGGTTACCCAGGTGGTCGATGTCGTCGACGATGCCCTTGCCGTTACGGATGTCGACCAGGGTCTTGAGTACGGCAACGATGTCTTCCTTGCTCAGCACGCCCGAACCTTCGATCTCGGTGCGACCGATACGACGGTTGAACTTCATGCGGCCGACAGCAGACAGGTCGTAACGCTCGGCGCTGAAGAACAGGTTGTTGAACAGGGTCTCGGCAGCGTCCTTGGTTGGCGGCTCGCCGGGACGCATCATGCGGTAGATCTCGACCAGCGCTTCCAGCTGATTGGTGGTGCTGTCGATCTTCAGCGTGTCGCTGATGAAGGGACCGCAATCGATGTCGTTGGTGTACAGGGTCTCGAAGCGAACGACGTTGGCCTTGGCCATCTTGGCCAGCAGGTCGGCGGTCAGCTCGGTGTTGCACTCGGCGATGATCTCGCCGGTAGCCGGGTGCACGATGGCCTTGGCAGTGGTACGGCCAATGACGTAATCGAGCGGAACGTCCAGCTCCTTGATGCCAGCCTTGTCCAGCTGGTTGATGTGGCGGGCGGTGATACGACGGCCCTGCTCCACGATCACCTTGCCGCTGGCGTCCTTGATGTCCAGGACCGCGACTTCACCACGCAGACGCTGCGGCACCAGCTCCAGGCTCAGGCCGTCGTTCTTAACGTGGTAGACGTTGGTGTCGTAGAAGGCGTCCAGCACTTCTTCGGTGCTGTAGCCGAGCGCGCGCAGCAGGACGGACGCCGGCAGTTTGCGGCGACGGTCGATACGCACGAATACCGCGTCCTTCGGATCGAACTCGAAGTCCAGCCAGGAACCGCGGTAGGGGATGATGCGAGCGGAGTACAGCAGCTTGCCCGAGCTGTGGGTCTTGCCACGGTCGTGGTCGAAGAACACACCCGGCGAACGGTGCAGCTGGGACACGATCACGCGCTCGGTACCATTGATGACGAAGGTACCGTTCTCGGTCATGAGCGGAATTTCGCCCATGTACACTTCCTGCTCTTTGATGTCCTTGATCGCTTTGTTCGACGATTCTTTGTCGAAAATGATCAGACGCACTTTCACGCGCAGCGGCACGGCGAAGGTCACGCCACGCAGGACGCACTCCTTGACGTCGAACGCCGGCTCGCCGAGGCGATAGCCGACGTACTCCAGAGCGGCGTTGCCGGAGTAGCTGATGATCGGGAATACGGATTTGAAGGCCGCATGCAGGCCGATGTCACGGAACTGTTCCTTGCTCACCCCTTGCTGCAGGAATTCGCGGTACGAATCCAGCTGGATGGCCAGGAGATAAGGCACATCCATGACATCCGGCAACTTGCTAAAGTCCTTGCGGATACGTTTTTTCTCAGTGTATGAGTAAGCCATCAGCGTTCCCCAGCTTGGTCACCTGCTTGTTTGGCCAGCGCCGGCGGCGATGACCAGAAAATCGTGCAAACCCTCGGTTTGCAACCGCCTCTCGGGCGGGGTTTTCGGCTCCAGGCCGGCTGACGAACAGCCAACCTAGAACGGAAAAAGGCCGGTGGCAAAAGCCACCAGCCGTCAGCCTTGTGCGAGTCGCTCGGGCTGTAGACGCAAGGTGCGAACTTACTTGAGTTCGACCTTGGCGCCAGCTTCTTCCAGCTTCTTCTTGGCGTCTTCAGCAGCTTCTTTGGTCAGACCTTCAGCGATGACCTGAGGAGCGGTGTCGACCTTCTCCTTGGCTTCTTTCAGGCCCAGACCAGTCAGCTCGCGAACGGCCTTGATCACGTTCACTTTCTTGTCGCCGGCTTCAGCCAGGACAACGTTGAACTCGGTTTGCTCTTCAACAGCGGCAGCAGCGCCAGCAGCCGGACCAGCGGCAACAGCAGCAGCAGCGGTAACGCCGAAGGTTTCTTCCATCGCTTTGATCAGCTCGACGATTTCCATAACGGATTTCTGGCCGATGGCTTCGATGATTTGCTCGTTAGTCAGAGACATGACTATCAATTCCTGTATTGGGGTGACGGCCTAGGCGACCATCAAATTAAACGTTTGATTTCGAAAGGGCTTACGCGGCCTTAGGCAGCGGCAGCTTCTTTCTGGTCGCGAATGGCTGCCAGAGTGCGAGCGAGTTTGCTGGTGGCGCCTTGGATAACGCTCATCAGCTGGGCGATGCCCTCGTCGCGGGTCGGCAGGCTTGCCAGTACGTCGATCTGGTTTGCTGCGAGGTACTTGCCCTCGAACGCAGCTGCCTTGATCTCGAACTTGTCCTGACCCTTGGCGAACTCCTTGAACAGACGAGCAGCAGCGCCCGGGTGTTCGTTGGAGAAAGCGATCAGGGTCGGGCCTTTGAACACGTCGTTGAGCACGTCGAACTGAGTGCCTTCAACGGCGCGCTTGAGCAGGGTGTTACGCACGACTTTCACGTACACACCAGCTTCGCGGGCCTCTTTACGGAGTCCGGTCATTGCGCCGACAGTCACGCCACGGGCATCAGCCACGACAGCGGACAGACCGGCTTTGGCAGCCTCGTTGACTTCAGCGACGATGGCCTTCTTGTCTTCGAGTTTAATTGCCACGGGTTTACTCCTGGATTTTACCGTTTCGCCAAACCGAGGTTCGGCGGCGTTTTGGTGTCTGATTCGGTAACGAATCGGGAGCACCATCTGCGTAGGCCATCAGGCGAACCTGACATTTAAAACCTGAGTCACCTACGGTCTTGGATAGCCCCCGCCAGGCAGGGACCCCAATCTTTCAGAGCCGGCAGCACACGGCTGCCGGCCCAATCACTTACGCGTCGAGCGAAGCCTGATCGATGATCAGACCCGGACCCATGGTGGTGCTCAGGGTCACGCGCTTGACGTAGATGCCTTTCGAGGTCGACGGCTTCAGACGCTTCAGGTCAGCCAGCAGGGCTTCCACGTTCTGCTTCAGCGCAGCGGCTTCGAAGCCGACCTTGCCAACGGAGGTGTGGATGATGCCGTTCTTGTCGGTACGGAAACGTACCTGACCAGCCTTGGCGTTCTTCACAGCGGTAGCGACGTCCGGAGTCACGGTGCCGACTTTCGGGTTCGGCATCAGGCCGCGCGGGCCCAGTACCTGACCCAGCTGGCCAACGACGCGCATGGCGTCCGGGGAAGCGATGACCACGTCGTAGTTCAGATCGCCGGCCTTCATTTCGGCAGCCAGATCGTCCATACCAACCTTGTCGGCACCGGCAGCCAGGGCAGCTTCAGCGCCCGGCCCCTGGGTGAACACGGCAACGCGTACGGTCTTGCCAGTGCCGTTCGGCAGAACGGTGGCGCCACGTACGACCTGGTCGGATTTACGCGGGTCTACGCCCAGGTTCACGGCGACGTCGAAGGACTCGGTGAACTTGACGGCAGACAGCTCGGCCAGCAGGCTGGCAGCTTCTTCGAAGGTGTAGGCCTTGCCGGCTTCAACCTTGGCCGCGATGGCCTTTTGGCGCTTGGTCAACTTAGCCATTACACACCCTCCACGTTCAGGCCCATGCTACGAGCGGAGCCGGCGATGGTGCGCACGGCCGCATCCAGGTCAGCGGCAGTCAGATCGGCCTGCTTGGTCTTGGCGATCTCTTCCAGCTGAGCACGGGTAACGGTGCCTACTTTGACGGTGTTCGGACGAGCGGAGCCGCTGGTCAGGCCGGCGGCCTTCTTCAGCAGTACCGATGCCGGGGTGCTCTTGGTTTCAAAGGTGAAGCTGCGGTCGCTGTAAACGGTGATGATCACAGGAGTCGGCAGACCAGGTTCCATGCCCTGAGTCTTGGCGTTGAACGCCTTGCAGAATTCCATGATGTTCACGCCGTGCTGACCCAGAGCGGGACCGACGGGTGGCGACGGGTTTGCCTGACCGGCTTTAACCTGCAGCTTGATATAAGCCTGAATCTTCTTAGCCATTAGCTACTCCAATTTCGGGTTCGAACGCCTGACGGCTCCCCGAGGTTACTTACGCATTTATCCCAGTGACGACAAAACCCCGCAGCCTAAGGCTGCGGGGTGAGGGATGCTTATGTCAGTTATGCCTTTTCGACCTGACTGAACTCCAGCTCGACCGGGGTGGAGCGACCGAAGATGGTCACAGCAACCTGGATGCGGCTCTTCTCGTAATTCACTTCTTCGACCACGCCACCGAAATCGGCGAACGGACCATCAACCACACGAACCATCTCGCCCGGCTCGAACAGCGTCTTCGGCTTGGGCTTGTCGCCACTGTCGGCAACGCGGCGCAGGATGGCTTCAGCTTCTTTTTCGGTGATCGGCGCCGGCTTGTCGGCAGTACCACCAATGAAGCCCATGACGCGCGGCGTATCCTTGATCAAGTGCCAAGTCGCCTCGTTCATTTCCATCTGCACCAGAACATAGCCAGGGAAGAACTTGCGCTCACTCTTGCGCTTCTGACCATTGCGCATCTCGACCACTTCTTCAGTGGGGACGAGAATCTCGCCGAAGTCATCTTCCATACCAGCCAGTTTCACGCGCTCGATGAGCGAGCGCATGACATGCTTCTCGTAACCCGAGTAAGCATGCACGACGTACCAACGCTTAGCCACGAGACACCCTTAACCAACAATCAGGGAAATAAGCCAACCGAGCAGGGAATCGAGCCCCCACAGCAGCAGCGCCATCACCAGAACCACGGCAACCACGATCAAGGTGGTCTGCGTGGTTTCCTGGCGGGTCGGCCAGACAACCTTACGAATCTCGACGCGCGCTTCTTTCAACAGCACCGCAAAGGCTTGCCCGCGAGCGGTCTGAAACGCCACAAACGCAGCGACGGCGCCCAGCACCACCAGACCCAGAACGCGATACAGAACCGGCTCTGCAGAGAAGTACTGATTACCTACGACACCCACAGCAACCAGGGCAGCGACAACCAGCCACTTGACCAGATCAAAGCGAGAGTCTTTGGCTTCAGCCTTAACATTCATTCGAGAGGATCCTGTGAAAGACACGCCAAATTCGTTAGAAAATGGCAGGTCAGGAGGGAATCGAACCCCCAACCTGCGGTTTTGGAGACCGCCGCTCTGCCAATTGAGCTACTGACCTAGAACAAAATCAGGCCGACCATTATGCCGGCCCGAGAGAGACAGATCAATCGATTATTCGATGATCTTTGCTACAACACCGGCACCAACGGTACGACCACCTTCGCGGATCGCGAAGCGCAGGCCGTCTTCCATGGCGATCGGCTTGATCAGGGTGACAACCATCTTGATGTTGTCGCCCGGCATTACCATCTCAACGCCTTCCGGCAGTTCGCACGAACCGGTCACGTCAGTGGTACGGAAGTAGAACTGCGGACGGTAGCCCTTGAAGAACGGGGTGTGACGACCACCTTCTTCCTTGGACAGAACGTACACTTCAGCTTCAAACTTGGTGTGCGGCTTGATGGTGCCCGGCTTGGCCAGAACCTGACCACGCTCGACTTCATCACGCTTGGTGCCGCGCAGCAGCACGCCGCAGTTCTCACCAGCACGACCTTCGTCCAGCAGCTTGCGGAACATCTCAACGCCGGTGCAGGTGGTCTTGGTGGTCGGACGCAGACCAACGATTTCGATTTCTTCCTGGATCTTGACGATACCGCGCTCGACACGACCGGTTACCACGGTACCGCGACCGGAGATCGAGAACACGTCTTCGATCGGCATCAGGAACGGACGATCGATGGCACGAACCGGCTCAGGAATGTAGGTATCCAGAGT
>NZ_FNJJ01000001.1:136556-511368 GCF_900104265.1 Ectopseudomonas guguanensis | reverse complement strand
CGTTGTCGGCGGTTATGCGCCGCGGCAAACCGTACTGGCGAAAGACCTCGATCAGATGCGGTTTCACCAGCTCCAGCCGCTCTCCCTCGCAGGCTTGCAGGCAGAGCGAAAAGCGTGAGTGATCGTCCAGCAGGGTCAAGGGATGGCAGCGAGACGAACGGCGATCATTGAGGGCGATGTGGCCCTTGAAGTCGATCTGCCAGAGATCGTTCGGGTTCGGGTGCTCGAAACGGTGATTAGCCGGCGGTTGCGTCTGTTCGTTGTGATAGCGAACACGACAATCGTGGCGCCTGAGGATCGCATCGATGGTGCTGTGATGAGGCGGATCGATGTCCGCGCTGCGCAATAAGCTTCGCAGCTTGCGAGCGCCCCAGTAGGGATAGCGGTGATGCAATTGCACCACCGCTTGCTCCAGCCTCGGATCGCTGCGCCCTGGGCTGCTCAGGGGACGCCGGGACCGGTCCTGCAAACCGGCATCGCCATGCTCACGGTACCGATCCAGCCATTTGTAGCCAGTTCTAGGACTGATGCCATATCGCCGACAGAGCTCCCGCACATTACTTTCGGGCTGCCCCGCCAACAGAACAAACTCTCGCCTTATCGACATAGTGCTGCGCTCCGGCCACGGCATCTCTCGATCTCCCGATTCGATGAACACCGGTAGCCTAAATGCGTTACCTATGTCTCCCGACACCCGTTACCTATGTCTCCCGGCTGAACACACGGCGCACCCTACGAGGCCGGATCAGCGCCAGCTGAGAATCGGCCAGCCGGCCTGTTCGGCGTGGGCGCGCAGGGTCGGGTCGGGGTTGACCGCGAAGGGCCTGTCCACCCGTTGCAGCAGCGGCAGGTCGTTGCGCGAGTCGGAATAGAAGCTGGCGCCGGCCAGGCTTTCGTTCTGCTCGGCGAGCCAGGCGTGCAGGCGGGTGACCTTGCCTTCGCGGTAGGTCAGCACGCCCTGGGTACGCCCGCTGTAAAAACCGTGCTGCAGCTCCAGGTCGATGGCCAGTACCTCGTCTATACCGAAGCGCTCGGCAATCGCGCTGACCAGAAAGTGCGCCGAGGCGGAGATCACCAGCAGGCGGTCGCCGGCTTCGCGATGCTTGGCCAGGGTGCGGCTGGCGTCGCTGTAGAAGATCGGCTCGATCACGTCCTCGACGAAGGGCTCGACCACATGGGCGACCTCCTCGGGCGTGCGGCCGACCAGCGGCGACAGGGTGAAGGCCATGTAGTCTTCCATGGCCAGGGTGCCGGCGGCGTACTGGCGCATCAGCTCCTGCTCGTGGGCGATGAAGGATTCACCATCGGCCCAGCCGAGCTTGACCATTTCCTGGGTCCAGAGGCTGGCGCAATCACCGTTGATCAGGGTTTCGTCGAGGTCGAAGATCGCCAGGGCCATCACGCCACCTCCCGGATCGCATCGGCGCCAATGGCCAGGCTGACACTCTGGCCGTCCTGGTGCAGGTCGGCGGCAGAGCGATTGAGCACGTCCACCAGCAGTTCCACGCCACGCGCTTCGACGCGGTAACGGATCACGTTGCCGAGCAGGCTGTGGCTGCGAATCTGCGCCTCGATGCCGCCGTCGGCGAAGTGGATGGCTTCCGGGCGAATCGCCACGCGACTGCCGACCGGCTGGCCGAGCAGGCGGCTGGCGGCTTCGGCGTCGAGCAGGTTGTAGTTGCCGATAAAACCGGCGGCGAAGGCATCGGCCGGTGCGGTGTAGAGGGTTTCGGCGTCGCCGCTCTGGACGATCTGCCCGCCATTCATCAGCACGATGCGGTCGGACAGCACCAGTGCCTCTTCCTGATCGTGGGTGACGAAGATGGTGGTCAGGCCCAGCTCGCGCTGGATGGCGCGGATCTGCTCGCGCAGGTGCTTGCGGATGCGCGCATCCAGCGCCGACAACGGCTCATCGAGCAGCAGCAGGCGCGGGCGAGTGACCAGCGAGCGGGCCAGGGCCACCCGCTGGCACTGGCCGCCGGAGAGCTGCTGCGGATAGCGCCCGGCATAGTCGCTGAGCTCCACCAGCTCCAAGGCTTCGGCGACGCGTTTGCTGGCCTCGGCGGCTGGGACCTTTTGCATGCGCAGGCCGAAGGCGACGTTCTGCTGCACGGTCATGTTGGGGAACAGCGCATAGCTCTGGAACACCATGCCGATGCCGCGTTTTTGCGGCGGCATCGGTACCAGGTCCTCGCCGCCCAGCAGTATCTGCCCGCCATCGACTGCCGTCAGGCCGGCGATGCAGCGCAGCAGAGTCGACTTGCCACAGCCCGATGGGCCGAGCAGGGTGATGAACTGGCCTTGGCCGATCTCGATATTGATGTCGGTGAAGATCCGCGTCGGGCCGTAGCTTTTGTGCAGGTTCTGGATGTGCAGGAAACTCATGACTTGTCCTTGTTCAGGCGGTTGGCTGCCCAGGTCATCAGCAGCACGAACATGAAATAGGAGATCACCAGGGCGCTGGTGAAATGGCCGCTGCCGTTGCGCATGTTGTACAGGTACACCTGTAGCGTCTCGTAGCGGCTGCCCACCAGCAGGTTGGCGAAGACGAATTCGCCGAACAGGAAGCTGAAGGACAGGAATACCGAGACCATCAAACCCTTGCGCAGATTGGGCAGCACCACCATGAAGGCAGCGCGCCAGGTGCTGGCGCCGAGCAGGTGGGCGGCGTCCATCAGGTCGCGCAGATTGATCGCTTGTAAATTGTTCGTTATTGCCCGGTACATGAAGGGCAGGGCGATGGTGAAGTAGCAGCCGATCAGGATCCACGGCGTGCCGAGGATCGGCAGTGGCCCTGCCGCGAACAGCTGCATCAGGCCCACCGAGGACACCACTGGCGGAACGGCGAATGGCAGCAGGATCAGCACGTTCATCAGGGCATCGAGTTTCGGGAAGTGGTAGTTGACCACGAACAGCAGCGGCAGGATCAGCAGCAGCGACAACGCCAGGGCAGCGATGCACACCAGCAGCGAGCGGCCGAAGGCGGCGAGAAAGCGCGCATCGCTCCACAGCGCCACGTACCACTTGAAGGTGAAGCCGCTGGGCAGGATGGTCGCCGACCAGCTGGTGGACAGCGAGTAGACCAGGGTGCCGAGCAGCGGCAACAGCAGGATCAGAAACAGCAGATAAACCACCAGTTGGTGGAACAGCGGCGAGCGTTTTTCAGCGGGCGACATGGTAGCTCCGGCGCAGCAGCCATTGGTGGACGATGGTGATCAGGGTCATCAGGCCGACCAGCACCATGGCCAGCGCGCTGGCCATGTTCGGGTCGAGGAAGATGTCGCCGGAAACCATCGACGCGATACGGATCGGCAGGATGTTGAAGTTGCCGGTGGTCAGCGCGTACACCGTCGCGTAGGCACCCAGGGCGTTGGCCAGAAGAATGACGAAGGTACCGAGCAGCGCCGGGGTCAGCACCGGCAGGCCGATATGCCGCCAGAACTGCCAGGTATTGGCGCCAAGCAGTTCGGCCGACTCGCGCCAGTCCTCGCGCAGGGCGTCGAAGGCCGGGTAGAGCAGCAGCACGCCGAGGGGAATCTGGAAGTAGGTGTAGAGCACGATCAGGCCGGTCTTGGAGTAGAGGTTGAAGTCCTCGATCACCCCCATCTGCTTGAGCAGGATGGTCAGCGCGCCGTTGAAGCCAAGCAGGATGATGAAGGCGAAGGCCAGCGGCACCCCGGAGAAGTTGCTGGTCATGTTGGAAAACGCCATGACGAAATCGCGCAGGCGGCTGCTGACCTGGCGCAGCGAATAACTGCCGATGATGGCGACGACGATGCCGAACAGGCTCGACCAGAAGGCGACCTCCAGACTGTGGCGCATGGCCTGGCGGTAGAACGCCGAGGAGAAGGCCTGCTGGAAGTTGCCCAGGCCCCAGCCCTCGGCAGTGTTCAGGCTGTTGCTCGCCACCCAGGCCAGCGGTGCGATCTGGAAGGCGAAGAAGAACAGGGCGAAGGGCACCAGGCACAGCAGTGCCCAACCCTTGCTGGAGATGGACGACTTCATGCAAGCAGCTCCCTGCACCAGGGTTTGTCGTGGGCCACGCCGAGCAGCTGGCAGATGGTGCCGCACAGCTCGGTCTGCTGCGGTCGGGCCGCCGGGTCGAGGCTGAAGGCGCTGCCGAGGACGATCAGCGGCACCTCGCGTTCTTCCGGCAGCAGGCCGTTGTGGCTGCGGTCGGCGTTCATGCCGTGGTCGGCGGTCACCAGAATCTGGTAGCCGGCGTCGAGCCAGGTCTGGATGTACTCGGCCAGCAGCACGTCGGCCATGCGCGCGGCGTTGCGGTACTGCGAGCTGTCCAGGCCGTGCTTGTGGCCGGCGTCGTCGATGTTCATCGGGTGCACCAGCAGCAGGTTCGGCGCGTGAAGCTGGCGCAGGCTGTCGGCATCGGCCAGCAGGTGCGAATCCGGGTAATGGTCGGCGTAATAGAAGTGGCCGTACTGGATCGGCAGCGACTCATCGCTGGTGTGGCGGTCGCGGGCGGCCTGGAAGGGCGCGCGGTTGTAAAGCTCGCTGACCCAGTGATAGGCCGCGGCGGCGGTGCTCAGGCCGGCGTCACGGGCGTAGTGAAAGATGCTGCGCTGATTCGACAGGCGTACCACATCGTTGTGCACGATGCCGCTGTCGATGGGCGCCACGCCGGTGAGGATGCATTCGTAGAGCGGGCGGGACAGTGCCGGCAGTGCGCAGTTGAGCTTGTACAGCGCAGCGCGCCCGGCCTGGCAGTAAGCCAACAGGTGGCCCAGCGCATGCTGGGCCACCTGATAGCTCAGGCCATCCAGTACCACCAGGATGACGTTGTGCTTCATGGGTTTCTCTCGTTCGGTCGTAGCCCGGATGCAATCCGGGGGCGTACTTGGCGATTGCCCCGGATTTCATCCGGGCTACGGATCAATGGTCGCGGCCGCATCAATTCATATTGATGATCACGTGCTCCTGCCACAGACGCGGCAGTGCCTTGGAGGTGGCTTCCCAGGCGGCGGCATCCTTGATCGGCTGGACCTTGGCGTACTGCTCCTGCGGCAGCAGCTTGGCCTGAACTTCAGCTGGCAGCTCGATGTGCTCGGCGCGGATCGGGCGCGCGTGGCCCTTGGCCAGGTTGATCTGCCCGGCATCGCTCAGGATGTATTCGCGGGTCAGCTTGGCGGCGTTGGGGTTCTTCGCCCACTTGTTGATGATGGTGCTGTAGCCGGAGATCACCGAACCGTCGGACGGGATCAGCACCTCGAAGCGCTCGGGGTCGATCTGGTCGCGGTAGGACAGGCCGTTGAAGTCCCAGACCACGCCGACTTCCACTTCACCCTTCTCCAGGGTCTGGATGGTCGGGTTGGCCAGCGACAGGCGGCGCTGCTTGGCCAGGTCGGCGTACAGGTCCAGCGCCGGCTGGATGTTGCTCTCGTTGCCGCCCAGGGCGATGGCCGCGGCCAGCACGCCGTTGGTGGCCTGCGCAGCGGTGCTGACGTCACCGGCGGCGACCTTGTAGGTGCCGGTTTTCAGGTCGGCCCAGGAACGCGGAATATCCTTGACCAGTTGCTTGTTGACGATGAAGGCGATGGAGCCGGTGTAGGCCAGCATCCAGTGGCCGTCCTTGTCCTTGGCCCAGTCCGGAATCTGCTCCCAGGTGCTCGGCTTGTACGGCTGGGTCACGCCCTGCTGCACGGCGATGGGGCCGAAGGCGGCGCCGACGTCACCGATATCGGCGGTGGCGTTTTCCTTCTCGGCGGCGAACTTGGCGATTTCCTGCGCCGAGCTCATGTCGGTGTCCTGGTGCTTGAGGCCGTAAAGCTTGGCCAGATCGGCCCAGGTGTCTTTCCAGTTGGCCCAGCTGTCGGGCATACCCACGCTATTCACCGCGCCTTCGGCGCGTGCGGCCTTTTCCAGGGCCTGCAAGTCGGTGCCTTCGGCCATGGCGGAGGTCGCCAGGGCGATGGCCGAGCCCATCAGTGAAGCCAGCAGCAGTTGTTTCATTGGAAACTCCTTTGCAGTGAGAGTGTTGGTCTAGATCAGCAATACCCGAGCCAATCTAGGCGCCTTCGATGACAGTTTTATGTCCGGCCACCAATGGCAGATGTCCAGGTGCAGCTGGCCGGTGCGCTTCACAAGCGTAGACCATGGTCAAGTGCCTGATTTTCCGGGCTGCAGATGCGCGAAACCGTGGCATGCGGCGTGCTTGCAGCAGAGTTGTCATCTATCAGTCATCTAGACTGCCTAGTCTTGTAACCCGTCCGAGCAAGTGGCTTTTGCCCTGTCATGGGGCTGGACTAGTCCAAAAGGGGAGAAATTGATGCGCGAAGAAGCGCCACGGGCTGTCACCATCATCTGCCGCGCCCTGCAGGAGCAGATAGACCGGGGCCTGTTGCCCTCCGGCAGCAAGCTGCCGGCCGAGCGCAGGCTCAGCGAACTGTTCGATACCACGCGCATCACCCTGCGCGAGGCGCTCGGGCAGCTGGAGGCGCAGGGGCTGGTCTATCGCGAGGAGCGCCGCGGCTGGTTCGTCTCGCCGACGCGGGTGGCCTACAACCCGCTGGTGCGCACGCACTTTCATGCGATGGTGGCCGAGCAGGGGCGGGTGCCGGCGACCGAAGTCCTCAGTGCCCGGCTGATGCCGGCCAGCGCGCAGATCTGCCAGGTGCTGGAGCTGCCGGCGTTGTCCAGCGTCTATCAGGTCTGCCGCGCGCGGCGCATCGACGGGCGCCTGGTGCTGTATGTCGAGCACTATCTCAACCCGGCCTACTTCCCCGGCATCCTCGACTTCGACCTGACCCGCTCGCTGACCGACCTCTACGCCAGCGAATACGGCATTCACTATGGTCGCGTGCGCTTCGACATGGTGCCCACCGCGCTGCATGCCGAAGCTGCTGCCAGCCTCAAGGTGGCGCCGGGCAGCCCGGCGCTGCGCATCACCCGGGTCAACCGCGACCAGCATGGGCGCATCATCGACTGCGACCTGGAGTTCTGGCGCCACGACGCCATTCACGTCAGCGTCGAAGTCCCGGAGTAGGGTGTGCCGCGCGCACCGAGGTCGCCGGCAGACTTCTAACTAGGCAGTGCGCAAAGACTACGGAAGGCTGGTGCGCATGGCGCACCCTACCGTTTATCGGCTTCTGCGATCTTTTTCCGGCCATTGTCGAAACGTTCCCGGCGCATTCGACTATCCAGTATCCACCCACCAGGGAACTGGAGTGCGTCATGAAATACCTCTGCCTCGTCTACGCCAACGAACAGGAGCTGCACGGCTCCCCCGACAGCCCGCATGACAGCGAATGCTTCGCCTACGCCAATGCTGTACAGGAGAGCGGGCGCATGCTCGCCGCCGAGGCGCTGCAGTCGGTGCAGACCGCCACCACCGTGCGCATGCGCGGCGGCAAGCTGGCGATCACCGACGGCCCCTTCGCCGAAACCAAGGAGCAACTGGCCGGCTTCTATCTGGTGGAGGCGCGCGACCTCAACGAGGCCATCCAGCTCGCCGGACACATTCCCGCCGCCCGTGTCGGCTGCGTGGAGGTGCGCCCGGTGCGCGAGCTGGATATCCACGCGCACGCATGACGCCCAGCCACTATTGCCAGAGCCAGCAGGCCGGAACGGCCGAGAAGGAGAACGACATGAGTCAGCACGAGCTGCAAGAAGCCCTGAACGACTGGACCGAAGCCTGCCGCAGCAAGGAGGTGGCGCGCATCATGAGTCACTACGTCGAGGACGTGGTGTCCTACGATGCCGTGGGCCCCTTGCGCTTTCAGGGGCGCCCGGCGTACCAGGCACATTGGCAGGCCTGCATGGAGATGTGCAGCGGCCCGGGGATGTTCGAGCCATACGAGCCGACCTTCACCGCCAGCGGCGATCTCGGCGTGACCCACTACCTGTTGCACTGCGGCGGCAGCAATGAAAAGGGCGAGCTGCAGACCTGCTGGATGCGCGTGACCCAGTGCCTGCGCCGCCAAGGTGGCCGCTGGTTGATCTTCCACGAGCACTTCTCTGCCCCGAGCGACATGGAAAGCGGCAAGGCGCTGTTTGACCTTCAACCCTAGGAGTGGGTATTCGACTTACTGACCACCCAGCGCCGCGCAGGAAGGCTCGTAGCGCTGCTGGCAGGCGCTCTGGTACAGGCGCTGGGCCTGGTCAGGGTCGCGTGGTACGCCGCCCTCGCCACGGCGGTAGAGGTTGCCCAACACATGCTGGGCCATGGGGTTGCCGGCAGCGGCCGACTGATTGAGGTACTTGAGCATGCCCTGCTGGTTGGCGAACTCTGGGGCATCGCGGCCTGTGTAGAGATAGGCCAGGCTCACTGCCGCCATGGCATGGCCCTTGTCGGCGGCCTGCTTCCACCAGTACTCGGCCTGCTTGAGGTTCTTCTCCGGTTGGCCGACGAAGTAGCTGCTGCCGAGCTGGAACTGACTGTCCAGATCACCACGCTGGGCCTGCTGGCGTAGCTGATCCTGCTCGGTCCTGGTCACGGGTTGTTCGACCTGCGGCTGTGGCGCGGGCGCGGCGGAGTCGGGCTCGCGCCCGGCGCATCCGGCCAGCAGCGCAAGGGCGAACAGGGCGGCGGCGTGAAAGGGCTTGGCTGGACTGGGCATGGAAATGGGCTCCCTGAGCGATAAAACGAGGCAAGTCGCTGTTAGGCCTGCCTCGCTCACCTTAGTTCGCTCTGATCCGTTCGTGCAGGGCTGACTTCACACTCGCCTCGTGAGCTGCAATCCTGAGCGCTGATTTCGTTCACGAGGTGCTCATGAAGATCAGTGCGGATTTCGACAGCGGCAACATCCAGGTCATCGACGTCAGCGACCCGCAGCGCGTGCTGCTGGCCATGCGGCCGGACCTCAACAGCCATCATTTCCAGTGGTTTCACTTCCAGGTCGATGGCCTGCAGCCGGGACAGCGCTATGGCTTCAGTCTGACCAACGCCGGGCAGTCGGCCTACAACAAGGCCTGGGACGGTTACCAGGCCGTGGCCAGTTACGACCAGCAGGACTGGTTCCGTGTGCCGACGCGCTTCGAGGACGGGCAACTGCTCTTCGAGTTGCAGGCCGAGCACGCGAGCGTACGCTTCGCCTATTTCGAGCCTTACCCGCGGGCACGCCACGAGCGCTTGATCGCCACGGCGCTGGAGCGCGGCGCCGAACTGGTGGCTTGCGGCCGAAGCCTGGAGGGGCGCGATATCCAGTTGCTGCGCATTGGCGGTCAGGCCGCTGCGCCGCGCAAGCTGTGGCTGATCGCCCAGCAGCATCCCGGCGAGCATATGGCCGAGTGGTTCATGGAGGGGCTGATCGAACGCCTGCAGGACCCGCATGACGCCGAGGTCCAGGCGCTGCTCAGCCAGGCCGAGTTCTACCTGATACCGAACATGAACCCGGACGGCGCCTTCCGCGGCCATCTGCGTACCAACCTGGCCGGGCAGGACCTCAATCGCGCCTGGCAGTCGGCCAGTGTCGAGCGCAGCCCCGAGGTGCTGTTCGCGCTGCAGCATATGCAGCGCATCGGTGTCGACCTGTTCCTGGATATTCACGGCGACGAGGAAATCCCCCACGTGTTCACCGCAGGCTGCGAGGGCAACCCCGGCTATACGCCGCGCCTGGCCGCGCTGGAGGAGGATTTCCGCCAGCGCCTGGTGGGCATCGGCGCCGAATTCCAGACCTGTTTCGGCTACCCGCGCGACGAACCCGGCCAGGCCAACCTGACCCTGGCCTGCAACGCGGTGGGCGAGGCCTTCGATTGCCTGTCGTTCACCATCGAGATGCCGTTCAAGGATCACGACGACAACCCGCAGCCGCGCACCGGCTGGAATGGCGCGCGCTCGAAGAAGCTGGGGCGGGATGTGCTGACGGTGCTGGCGCAGATGGTGGAGCGCTTTAGGTAGGGCTCGTTGCGAGCCATCGTATGGCGCCCTGGGGTGGACAGGCCTTACAGAACCGCCGCTCTGATGGATGTAAAAAACGACATCCACCCTTGGGTTTGGCATTGGAACCGGTGCGCACGGCGCACCCTACAGGGCTGGCGCAGATCAGAAAAAAAGCCCGTCACGAGGACGGGCGTAAAGTGCCGTAAACACATGGAGACAATCGGACGCGCGAGCGCGCCTGGAATTACAGGATCGACAGCGGGTAGTTGATGATCAGGCGGTTCTCGTCGGCGTCGGCCCCGACGTCGCGGCGGACGCTGGAGTTGCGCCAGCGGATGCTCAGGTTCTTCAGGCTGCCTTCCTGGATGGTGTAGGCCAGCTCCGATTCGCGCGCCCATTCCTCGGCATCGGTACGGCCGCCGGTGTGGATGTTGGAGCCACTGGTGTAGCGGTTCATCAGGGTCAGGCCGGGGATGCCGAGGCCGGCGAAGTTGTAGTCGTGACGCACCTGCCAGGAGCGTTCTTCGGGCGCGTCGAAGCTGGCGGTGAAACCGTCGTTGACCAGCGTGCCGCCACTGGTGCCGTCAATGCGCAGGAACTTGGTATCGCCGCTTAGCCGCTGATAGGAAAGGGTAAAACCGTTGTTGCCGGTCTTGGCGGAGAAGCTGCCCTGATAGACCTTGTTGTCCAGATTGCCGGCCTTGGCTGCGCCTTCTTCCTTGCCGTTGAAGTAACCCAGGTTGGCGCCCAGCACCCAGTCGCCGACCGGCTGGCTGTGGGTCAGCTGCACGAAGCTCTGCTTGTAGACGTCCTCCAGGCGCGCGTGCCATGCGCCGAGCATGGTGCTGTTGCCGTTGAAACGGTACTCACCGCCGCCGAAGTTGAAGTCATCGCCCTCGATACCGTTGAACGACATGTCCTCACGACTGGCGTCGTGGCGCTGGCTGTTCTTCCAGAACTGGCCGCCGTACAGGTTCAGGCCATCGAACTCGTTGGAGGTGATTTGCGCGCCCTGGAAGGTCTGCGGCAGTGAACGGCCATCGTCGGCGCGCAGGATGGGCAGTACGGCGAACCACTCACCGACCTTCAGCTCGGTCTTGGAAATCTTCGCCTTGGCAGTCACCGCGGTGCGACCGAAATCGTCGGCCGGGCGGCCGTCATCGTGGATCGGCAGCATCTGGCTGTTGGCCACGTCGCGGTCGCCATCGAGCTTGACCGAGTACAGGCCGAGCACATCGAGCCCGAAGCCTACCGTGCCCTGGGTGAAACCGGAGCGGGCATCGAGGATGAAGCTCTGGGTCCAGGCCTCGGCCTGAGCCTGGTTGTTCTGGGTATGGTTGAGGAAGTTGCGGTTGAAGTAGTAGTTGCGCAGGCCGAGGGTGACCTTGGCGTCTTCGACGAAGCCGGCGGCATGAGTAGCAGTAGGCATGACGAGCGCCAGCGCGGTGCTGCCGAGCAGGGCCAGGGGAAGGGTGTTGCGTGCGGTCATTGTTGTTGTGCTCCCATTTTTTGAACGAACCATCCCCTGCTGGCCGATTGGCAGCCTGCATGGCGGGTGGGTGTGAATGCCCCGTGGGGCAGGCCGGCCGAACCGCGACCGGTCATTGCCGGCGGCTGGGGTCAGCCTCCGGCGAATCCGGTTGCAGGGCGTGTGAGGGCGACGGGGGCCGAGCGGACGCTTGGCGGCTGCGCTGAAGCAGAGGCGAGGAGGGTCATGTTCTGGTCCTGATTATTGTTGTTATCTATGTCATATGTCGTCATACAACTATAGAGATTATCGACAGCCTTTTTGTCGCTTGTCAACGTCCGGCTAGACCAAAGTATGAGTGATAAAGTCCCGTTTGGCGGCGCTATTGCCGATGGCAAGAGGTTTAACGGATATGCCGAGCAGAGTGGATGACTCAACTGGCATGGCTGATGTTGTGTGATAACGTATAACAAGATCGCGCAGCCTGCGATTGTCCAGCTACGGAGCAGTCATCTGTAGGGCGGGTGCAACCCGCCAGGGACTATGTGGCGGGTTTCACCCGCCCTACGAACGCGCGCCGGGCGCGGGCGGCGGATCAGGGGTGGAAACAACGTAGCCCGGATGCAAATCGGGAGCTTTTCAGGGCCTCCCCGGATTGCATCCGGGCTACGGAGCAGTTACCTGTAGGGCGGGTGCAACCCGCCAGGGGCTATGTGGCGGGTTTCACCCGCCCTACGAACTCGCGCCGGGCGCGAGCGGCGGATCAGGGGTGGAAACAACGTAGCCCGGATGCAATCCGGGAGCTTTTCAGGGCCTCCCCGGATCGCATCCGGGCTACGGAGCAGAGCGCGCGCAACGAATGTAGGAGCCTCGCCCCGAGGCGAAGCTTTCGCGTCCTTCGACCCATTCGCCGCGAGGCGCGGCTCCTGCAGCGCAGGGCTGCGTTGCAAATCAGCCGCGGTAGTAGCGCTGCGGCACGAACGGGGTCTTGGCCACTTTCATCGCCACGCGCTTGCCGCGCACCACGGCCCAGACGTCGCTGTCGACGGCGGTGTGGCTGGCATTGACGTAACCCATGGCCACCGGTGCGCCGAGGGTCGGGCCGAAGCCGCCGCTGCATACCTGGCCGATCACGGTGCCGTCGGCATCGACGATTTCCGCGCCTTCACGCACCGGTACGCGCTCCTGCGGCAGCAGGCCGACGCGCTTGCGCGCCACGCCTTTTTGCTGCTGCTCGAATACGCGCTCGGCGCCCGGGAAGTTGCCGGCACGCTCGCCATCTGCACGACGCACCTTGGAGATGGCCCACAGCAGGCTGGCTTCGATCGGCGTGGTGGCGCTGCTCATGTCGTGACCGTACAGGCACAGGCCGGCTTCCAGGCGCAACGAGTCCCGCGCACCCAGGCCGATGGCCTCGACTTCCGCTTCGGCCAGCAGGCTGCGCGCCAGGGTTTCGGCCTGGTCGACGGCGACGGAAATCTCGAAACCGTCTTCGCCGGTGTAGCCGCTGCGGCTGACGATGCATTCGCTGCCCAGCAGGCGCACGCGGGCCACCTGCATGAAGGTCATCTTGCTCACTTCAGGCGCCAGGCGGGCCAGCACGTCGACCGCTTTCGGCCCTTGCAGGGCGAGCAGGGCGCGCTCCTCGAACAGGCACTCGATCTGGCACCGCTCGCCGATGTGCTTCTGCAGGTGGGCCAGGTCCTGATCCTTGCAGGCGGCGTTGACCACCAGGTACAGGGTGTCGTCACCCAGGTTGGCGACCATCAGGTCGTCGAGGATGCCGCCCTGGGCATCGGTGAACATGGCGTAGCGCTGCAGGCCCACCGGCAGGTCGATGATGTCCACCGGCACCAGAGTTTCCAGGGCACGCGCGGCGTTCTCGCCACGCAGCAGGATCTGGCCCATGTGCGAAACGTCGAACAGGCCGGCGGCCTCGCGGGTGTGCAGGTGCTCCTTCATCACGCCCAGCGGGTACTGCACGGGCATGTCATAGCCGGCGAAGGGCACCATGCGCGCGCCGAGTTCGAGGTGCAGGGCGTGCAGCGGAGTCTTGGCGAGAGTTTCAGTGGTCATGTCGATTTCCTGTTGGGTGCGCCGCGCGCACCGGTTGGGGCCGCGGTGCGGCCCGTTGTACGTTGGGTGTCAGTCAGCGTAGACCGGGAAGGTGGCGCACAGGTCTGCGACCTGGCTGCGCACGCGCTCGATCACGGCCGGGTTTTCCAGGTCGCCCAGGATGTCGCAGATCCAGCCAGCCAGGGTGCGGCATTCGCCTTCCTTGAAGCCGCGGGTGGTCACCGCCGGGGTACCGATGCGGATGCCGGAGGTGACGAACGGCGACTGCGGGTCGTTCGGCACTGCGTTCTTGTTCACCGTGATGTGGGCATCGCCCAGCGCCGCGTCGGCCGCCTTGCCGGTCAGGCCCTGCTTGACCAGGCTGATCAGCATCAGGTGGTTGTCGGTGCCGCCGGAAACCACGTCATAGCCGCGCTCGACGAACACTTCAGCCATGGCGCGGGCGTTGTCGATCACCTGCTGCTGGTAGGCCTTAAAGCCCGGCTCCAGCGCCTCCTTGAAGCACACCGCCTTGGCCGCGATGACGTGCATCAGCGGGCCGCCCTGGGCGCCGGGGAACACGGCGGAGTTGAGCTTCTTCTCGATCTCCTCGTTCTTGCGCGCCAGGATCAGGCCGCCACGCGGGCCACGCAGGGTCTTGTGCGTGGTGGTGGTGACCACATCGGCGAACGGTACCGGGTTCGGGTACAGGCTGGCGGCCACGAGCCCCGCCACATGGGCCATATCGACGAACAGCAGAGCGTCCACCTTGTCGGCGATGGCGCGAAAACGCGGGAAGTCCAGCACGCGCGAGTAGGCCGAGAAGCCGGCGACGATCATCTTCGGCTTGTGCTCGATGGCCAGACGCTCGACCTCGTCGTAATCGATCAGGCCGTTCTCGTCGATGCCGTACTGCACGGCGTTGTACAGCTTGCCCGAGGACGACACCTTGGCGCCGTGGGTCAGGTGGCCGCCATGGGCCAGGCTCATGCCGAGGATGGTATCGCCGGCATTGAGCAGCGCCAGGTAGACGGCGCTGTTGGCGGAGGAGCCGGAGTGCGGCTGCACGTTGGCATAGTCGGCGCCGAACAGCTGCTTGGCGCGCTCGATGGCCAGCGCTTCGACCTTGTCCACATGCTCGCAGCCACCGTAGTAGCGCTTGCCCGGATAGCCTTCGGCGTACTTGTTGGTCAGACCGCTGCCTTGCGCCTGCATCACGCGCTGGCTGCAGTAGTTCTCCGAGGCGATCAGCTCGATATGGTCTTCCTGGCGCTGCTGCTCGGCCTGGATCGCCGCGAGCAGGGCGTCGTCATAGCCCTGCAGTTGGTCGTGCTTGCTGAACATGGTGAGGCCCTCTTTATCGTTTTTCTCGGGATGCAGTCGGCCCGCCCCGGTGAGGGGAGCCGAAAGGAATCGGGGTGGATGTAGCCCGGATGCAATCCGGGGAAGCTGTTGAGAGCTCCCGGATTTCATCCGGGCTACGGGCTGGCGCTTACGCGTCCTGATACGCCTCGATGGACGGGCAGGCGCAGACCAGGTTGCGGTCGCCGTAGACGTTGTCCACGCGGCCAACCGGCGGCCAGTACTTGGCCTCGATCAGGCTCGCCACCGGGTACACGGCCTGCTCGCGGCTGTAGGCGTGGTGCCATTCGCCGACCAGTTCCAGGGCGGTGTGCGGGGCGTTCTTCAGCGGGTTGTCGTCTTTATCCAGACGGCCCTGCTCGACCGCGCGGATTTCCTCGCGGATGGCGATCATGGCGTCGCAGAAGCGATCCAGCTCTTCCTTGGACTCGCTCTCGGTCGGTTCGATCATCAGGGTGCCGGCCACCGGGAAGGACATGGTCGGGGCGTGGAAGCCGAAGTCGATCAGGCGCTTGGCCACGTCGTCGACGCTGATGCCGCTGCTGTCCTTGAGCGGACGGATGTCGAGGATGCACTCGTGCGCCACCAGGCCGCCTTCGCCGGAGTACAGCACCGGGTAGTGCTCTTCCAGACGACGGGCGATGTAGTTGGCGTTGAGAATGGCCATCTGCGACGCGCGCTTGAGGCCGTTGCCGCCCATCATGGTGATGTACATCCAGGTGATCGGCAGGATGCTGGCGCTGCCGAACGGCGCGGCGCTGACTGCACCTTCCTTGCGTGCCATGTGGCCATGGCCCGGCAGGAACGGTGCCAGGTGCGACTTGACGCCAATCGGGCCGACGCCCGGGCCGCCACCGCCGTGGGGGATGCAGAAGGTCTTGTGCAGGTTCAGGTGCGAGACATCGCCGCCGAACTGACCCGGCGCGCAGAGGCCGACCATGGCGTTCATGTTGGCGCCGTCGATGTACACCTGGCCGCCGTTGTCGTGGATGATCTGGCAGATCTCGCGGATGCCTTCCTCGAACACACCGTGGGTGGACGGGTAGGTGATCATGATCGCGGCCAGGCGATCCTTGTGCTCTTCGGCCTTGGCCTTCAGATCGGCGATGTCGACGTTGCCGCGCGCGTCACAGGCGGTGACCACCACGCGCATGCCGGCCATGGAGGCGGTCGCCGGGTTGGTGCCGTGGGCCGATTGCGGGATCAGGCAGATGTCGCGCTGATCGTCGCCACGGCTCAGGTGATAGGCACGGATGGCCAAGAGGCCCGCGTACTCGCCCTGGGAACCGGCGTTGGGCTGCAGCGACACGGCGTCGTAGCCGGTGGCGGCGCAGAGCATGGCTTCCAGCTCAGTGGTCAGCTGGGTGTAACCCGCGGCCTGCTCGACCGGAGCGAATGGGTGCAGGTTGCCGAACTCCGGCCAGGTGACCGGGATCATCTCGCTGGCGGCGTTGAGCTTCATGGTGCAGGAGCCCAGCGGGATCATGCTGCGGTCCAGCGCCAGGTCCTTGTCGGCCAGCTTGCGCAGGTAGCGCATCAGCTCGGTTTCGCTGTGGTAGCGGTTGAACACTTCGTGCTGCAGGATCGCCGACTGGCGCAGCAGGCCTTGGGGCAGGCGGCTGGCGACCTGTGCGGCCAGCTCGCTGACGGCCGGGGCGGCCTGATCGCCGGCGAACAGCGCCAGCAGGGCTTCCACGGCGGCCTGGTCGGTGGTTTCGTCCAGCGACAGACCCAGACGCTCGGCGTCGATCTCGCGCAGGTTGATGCCGGCGGCACGGGCCTTGGCATGCAGCTCGGCGGTCTTGGCGCCGGTCTTGATGCTCAGGGTGTCGAAGAAGTGCTGCTGCTCGACGCTGTGGCCCAGCTTGGTCAGGCCCAGGGCGAGGATGGCGGTGAAGCTGTGCACGCGCTGCGCGATGGCGGTCAGGCCTTTCGGGCCGTGGTACACGGCGTACATGCTGGCGATGTTGGCCAGCAGCACCTGCGCGGTGCAGATGTTGCTGGTGGCCTTCTCGCGGCGGATGTGCTGCTCGCGGGTCTGCATGGCCAGGCGCAGGGCCGGCTTGCCGAAGCGGTCCACCGACATGCCGACCAGGCGGCCCGGCATGTCGCGCTTGAATGCGTCGCGGGTGGCGAAGTAGGCGGCGTGCGGGCCACCGAAGCCCAGCGGCACTCCGAAGCGCTGGGCGCTGCCCAGGGCGACGTCGGCGCCGAACTCGCCCGGCGGGGTGAGCAGGGTCAGGGCCAGCAGGTCGGCGGCTACGGCCACCAGGGCATTGGCGGCGTGGAAACGCTCGACCAGGGCGCGGTAGTCGAAGATGTCGCCGTTGCTCGCCGGGTACTGCAGCAGCGCGCCGAAGTAGGCGCTGGCGTCGGTAATGGTGGCTTCGTCGCCGACTTCGATATCGATGCCCAGCGGTTCGGCACGGGTGCGCAGCACGTCGAGGGTCTGCGGGTGGCAATGCTGGGAAACGAAGAAGGTGTTGGCGGCCTTGTTCTTCGACAGACGCTTGCAGAAGGTCATGGCCTCGGCGGCAGCGGTGGCTTCGTCGAGCAAGGATGCGTTGGCGATCTGCATGCCGGTGAGGTCGCTGATCAGGGTCTGGAAGTTCAGCAGCGCTTCCAGGCGGCCCTGGGAAATCTCCGGCTGGTACGGGGTGTAGGCGGTGTACCAGGCCGGGTTTTCCAGCAGGTTGCGCAGGATCGGGCTCGGCGTGTGCGTGCCGTAGTAACCCTGGCCGATGTAGTTCTTGAACTGCTGGTTCTTCGCGGCGATGGCCTTGATCTTGGCCAGGGCGTCGGCTTCCGACAGGCCCGGCTGCTCGCCGAGGATGCTGGTGTCCTTGATGCTCTCGGGGATCACGGCATTGGTCAGCGCGTCCACCGAGTCATAGCCGAGCAGTTCGAGCATGGCGGCGGTGTCGGCATCGCGCGGGCCGATGTGGCGGGCGATGAATTCGTTCTGGGTATCGAGCTTGGTCATGGCGGTCACTCAGGCGTCGGCGTTGGCGTTCAACAGACGATCATAGCCGGCCTTGTCCAGCAGGTCGGCCAGCACGGCGTTGTCGGCCAGGCGCATGCGGAAGAACCAGGCCTTGTCCAGCGGCGATTCGTTGACCAGCTCCGGGCTGCCTTCCAGGTCGGCGTTGATTTCGACGATCTCGCCGTCCAGCGGCATGACGATGTTGCTGGCAGCCTTCACCGACTCCAGCACCGCCACCTCTTCGCCCTGGGCGTAGGCCTTCACTTCCGGCAGCTGTACGTACACCACGTCGCCGAGCGCGTCCTGGGCGTAGTGGGTGATGCCGACGGTAACCAGACCATCGTTGTCCAGACGCAGCCATTCGTGATCGGCGGTGAAACGCAACTCGCTCATGTCAACTCCTCAGGGGGTAAAGGTGTCCGCTTCTTGGGTGGCGGGCAGGTGGACAGGCGTTTGCAATGCCAGTGCCAATGGCAAAATATTCAATAAAATCAATAAGTTATTAATATATTCCAGGCCTGTATATGATTGTCTGGAACGATATCGATACGAATAGGCCTGTCGCAAATGGAAAAGTTGAAGTCGCACGAGGCGCGGCGCGGCTTTCGGGTGCTTGTTGCTGAATCGTTACGGTGGATCGTTATCGATACGGCAACTAGCTGGAACCGCTCCGGGGCATCGAGGGTCGGTAAGGGGGAGGCTTTATCGACAAGGAGATAGATCGACATGAAACCCCTGATTCCCCTGGCATTCGCGCTGCTTGGCGCCACCAGTCTGCAGGCCAGCGAGACGGTTACCGTGACGCTGGAGCAGGCCACGGAGAAAGGTACTGGCGCATCCATCGGCACCGTGACCATCAGCCAGTCGGCCTACGGGCTGGTATTCACCCCTGATCTGCAGGGGCTGGAACCTGGCGTGCATGGCTTTCACGTGCACACCGAGCCCAACTGCAACGCCGCCGAGGTGGATGGCAAGCTGACGCCGGCCGGCGCAGCAGGTGGCCACTGGGACCCGCAGAATGCCGGGCGCCATGGCTTCCCCTGGGAAGACAATGCCCACCTGGGCGACCTGCCCGCACTGCTGGTGACCGAGGACGGCAAGGCCAGCCAGCCGGTGCTGGCGCCACGGCTCAAGAGCCTGCAGGACCTGCACAATCGTTCGCTGATGATTCACGCTGGCGGCGACAACCATGCCGATCATCCGCAGCCGCTGGGCGGCGGCGGGGCGCGTGTGGCCTGCGGGGTGATCAAGGTGCCGACCAGCACCACGCCGATCTGATCCAGCGCCGGGAACCGTAGGGTGGGGTAGCGGCGCCAATAGGTGAGCTTTCACACTCTGCGGTCGTGGTGCGCCGCGTAACCCGCCGGGCGATGATCCTGCGTTGCGCCGATGGTGGGTTACGGCGCTGCAGGCCCAGTGGGATGACGAGTGTTTGCGATATGCGCCTAACCCACCCTACAGATTCGGACTATCGCGGAGTGAGCGTACGCTACGGAACCGTAGGGTGGGTTAGCGGCGCTGGCCGATGAACGATCTGACGCCGCGGTCGTGGTGCGCCGCGTAACCCACCGGGCGATCTTCCGCGTTGCGCCGATGGTGGGTTACGGCGCATCTGAACCTGCGGGATTTCCGTATTTAAGACAGGTGCCTAACCCTCCCTACAAGGGCGAGTGGCCCGCTTGTTAAGCCTGGCCTTAATGCTTGCCCGGAATCCCGTACTTGCGCAGGCGCTTGGCGATGGCGGTGTGCGAGGTACCCAGGCGTGCGGCCAACTGGCGGCTGGAGGGGTGGCTGTCGTAGAGCTTTTCCAGCAGCGCCTTCTCGTACTCGTCCATGGCCTGTTCCAGGCTGGCGACTTCCCCTTCCACCTTTGGCGCCACTTCGGTGCCGGCGATATCCAGATCGTCCATCTCCACCCAGTTGCTGTCGCAGATCGCGGCGGCGCGGAAGATCACGTTCTGCAACTGGCGCACGTTGCCCGGCCAACGCCCGGCCAGCAGGGCGGGGAAGGTGGTCGGCGCCAGGCGGCAGGGCAGGCGCTGGATCTGCGCGCAGGCCTGGGCCATGAAGTGCTGGGCCAGCAGCAGGATGTCCTGGCCGCGCTCGCGCAGCGGCGGCACTTCCAGATTGAGCACATTGAGGCGGTAGAACAGGTCTTCGCGGAAGCTGCCTTCGGCCACCATCTTTTCCAGGTCGCGGTGGGTGGCGCTGAGGATGCGCACGTCCACCTTCACCTCACGGTCGCCACCGACGCGGCGGAAGCTGCCGTCGCTCAAAAAGCGCAGCAGCTTGGCCTGCAGATAGGGCGACATTTCGCCAATTTCGTCGAGAAACACCGTGCCCTGGTTGGCCAGCTCCAGCAGCCCCGGCTTGCCGCCGCGCTGGGCGCCGGTAAAGGCGCCGGGGGCGTAGCCGAACAGTTCGCTCTCGGCCAGGTTCTCCGGCAGGGCGGCGCAGTTCAGGGCGAGGAAGGGCGCATTGCGGCGCACGCTGACGGTATGACAGGCGCGAGCCACCAGCTCCTTGCCGGTACCGGTTTCGCCGTGGATCAAGAGCGGTGCGTCCAGCGACGCCACGCGCAGGGCACGGGCCTTGAGCGCGCGAATCGGCGCCGATTCGCCGAGCAGCGAGTCGAAGCCCTCGGCATGATCATGATGCAGCGCGGCCAGGCGCTGGCCCATGCGGCTCGGGGCGTAAAGGGTGAGCAGGCCACCGGTCAGGCGACCGTCTTCGGTGATCGGCTGGGCGTCGAGCAGCAGCGGCTGGCCGGCGAAATGCACCTCGCGCAGTGGCTGGTGGAAACCGGCGGCGAGCAGCGATTGCTGCAGTGCGTCATCGGCGAACAGCGCGGCGATGCTCAGGCCTTCGGGCGTGCGGCCGCACAGCTCCACCAGCGCCGGGTTGGCCAGTAGCACGGTGGCGCGGTCATCCACCGCCAGCACCGGGTCGGGCATGGCCGCGAGCAGGGCATCGAGCTGCAGGCGGCGACGCTGGCCGGGCAGAATGTCCACCACCTCCACGCTCTGCACGCCGTGCACCTGCAGCAGCGCGCCACGCAGCTCATCGAGCACCGCGGCGCTCAGGGTCGGTGCGTCGATGTAGACGTTTGGCGGTACCATCTCCACCGCATCGAGGTTCAGATTGCGTCCGCCAAGCAGCGCCAGGACTTCCTGGGTGATGCCGACGCGGTCGATGAAGCTGACGTGGATGCGCATTGATGACGGTCGAAATGGGCGAACAGGCGGCGATTATGCCTGCTCCGCCGCGCATGAGGAAAAGGGCAACACCGTGAGCACAGAAAAACCGAGCCGCGCCGACTACCACCGCGAGCACCAGGCCCGCGCCGAAGCCGAGGCCCAGCGCCTGCTGGCGCGCAGGGCCGAGCTGCAGGGGCGCTGGCTGCCCTGGGTGGCCCAGGAGCTGTACCAGCTCAGCCCGCCGGAGTTCGCCAACATGGTGCGCCGGGAGTTGCAGCGGTTGACCAGCTCTTCGTAGGGTGCGCCGCGCGCACCGCCCCACGGTTGCCGGCGAACACCCTTCCCGCTACGGGCCTCTGGGCTTTGGCGGGGGCTAGCCGCGCCCCATGATCGCTTGCCGATTCCTGCAATTGCCGTTTGGGTCGGTGCGCACGGCGCACCCTACGAGCCTCTTTTCCCCGCCGATCTCCCGCGCTATCGGGACCTGCTGCCGTAGGGTGCGCCATGCGCACCCGCTCTCAGCGATTCGGTGGCGATCTTGGAACATCGGGAAATGCGCTGCGTACGGCGCACCCTACTATCCACGCCCCCGCGCACAGCGGCTCATATCCACCTTGCCCACATAGGGGTTGCCCCAGCCCATCACACAAGCCACCTGCTGGTTGCGCTGCTGCTCCCAGGGTTTGACCGGGTAGGCCTTGCTCCAGGCTTCGTAGAGCTGGCGATCCTGCTTCGACAGGCGCAACTGGTAGCGGTCGGACATGTAGAAGTAGGTGCGCGCGATCATCCCGCGGATGGCCGGACGCGGCATCACCTTGCGCGCCTTGAAGTCCACCACCGTCTCGCATTGCCCGTACTGATGCGGCTTCTGCGGCAGCCAGGCGAAGCTGTAGTTGCTGCGATCACCATTCACCTCGCCGATGCTCGGCACCAGGTTGTGCAGGTCGGCTTCGGCCTTGCGGAACTGCGCATCGTTGGCCGCGCAGTTCTTGCGGCCGCCTTTCTGCCAGCACTGGCGCTGATGGCCGATCACCCAGGCCGGGACGATATGCTCCCACTCGATGCGCTGGGCGCGGCCCGCGTTCTTGCGGGGTGTGTAACCACAGGAGCGCAGATCGACCCGATTGCCGCTGTACTTGCAGCCGCAATAGAACTCGGTGGACTGCTTGGCATACAGCGGCCAGGCCAGGCGCTTGGCCTCGGCGAACGTGGTGGGTGCGGCGTGCAGGGAGAGGGTTGTGAAATAGCAGATCAGGGGGAGTAGGTATCGAATCATGGGGCGGCAGAGTAGCCGTCACCGCTGTCGATGTGAAGATGAAAAATTCATGTTTTTCAATGGCTTATATGATGGCAAAGCGCCCTCCTCGAGCGAGGAGGGCGCCTGGCTTCAGGCGTTGGCCGAGGCGGTGATGGCCTGCACGCTCGCGCCGCGGTCGCGGCTGAACTGCGGCATCAGCGAGCCGACCAGCATGCCCGCCAGGCTGATCAGCAGACCGGCCAGCTGCGGCGGCCAGAAATCGCCTTCCTGATAGGTCAGCTCCAGGGCGACCCAGCTCGACAAGCCCAGAATGATGGCCAGCAGCGCGCCCTGAGTGGTCGCACGCTTCCAGAACAGGCCGGCGAACAGCGGCACCACGGCGGCCACCAGCGTCACCTTGTAGGCGTTGCCGACCATCTCGTAGATGCTCGCCGTGGAGTGCAAGGCGAATACCGAAGTCGCGATGGTCATCGCCACCACGCTTACGCGCATGGCCAGCAGGAACTGACGGTCGCTCATCGCCGGTACGAAGTTCTTCAGGATGTTCTCGGTGAAGGTCACCGACGGCGCCAGCAGCGTGCCCGAGGCGGTGGACATGATTGCCGACAGCAGCGCACCGAAGAACATCACCTGAGCGAACAGCGGCGTACGCTCCATGATCAGGTGCGGCAGGATCATCTGCGCGTCCTCGGCCAGCCACTTCTGCACCATCGCCGGATCGATCAGCGAGGCGGCGTAGGTGAGGAAGATCGGCAGCATGCAGAACGATAGGTAGAAGACCGCACCGGCCATCGAGGCACGCGCGGCGATGTTCTCGGTCTTGGCCGACATCACCCGGGCATACACGTCCTGCTGCGGGATGGAGCCGAGCATCAGGGTCACCGCCGCGGCGATGAAGGCGACGATATCCCGTGGTTCGAAGGCATGCATGAAGGTGAACTTGCCCTCCGCTGCGGCATGGCTGATCACCACGTCGGCGCCGCCGGCCATGTCGCCGATCAGCCACGTCAGGTACACCAGGCCGAGGACGATGATGATCATCTGCACGAAGTCGGTCAGCGCCACCGACCACATGCCGCCGAACAGGGTGTAGAGCAGCACGATGCCCGTGCCGATCAGCATGCCCTGGGTGGTGCTGATGGAGCCGTCGGAGAGCACGTTGAACACCACGCCCAGCGCGGTCAGCTGCGCCGCCACCCAGCCCAGGTAGGAGCCGATGATCACCAGGCTGGTGAAGATCTCCACATGCGGCCCAAAGCGCTTGCGGAAGAAGTCGCCGATGGTCAGCAGATTCATGCGATACAGCGGGCGGGCGAAGATCAGGCCCACCAGCATCAGGCAGCCGAAGGAGCCGAACGGGTCCTCGACGATACCGGCGAAGCCTTCCTCGATGAAGGTGGCGGGAATGCCCAGCAGCGCCTCGGAGCCGAACCAGGTGGCGAACACCATGGCTGCGACCAGAGGGAAGGACATGCTCCTGCCGCCAGCGGCGAAATCCTTGGAGTTTTTGACGCGAGTGGATGCATAGAAGCCGACACCGACGGTGAACAGCAGGTAGATCGCAACAAACCAGATCAGCATTGAATGAATACCAGTGGCTCGCCCGTCGTCCGGCGTGGGCGATGCCCGCTAGGCCGCCTGGACAGACAGAATTGTTGTTTTCATGGCGCGTCACGACTGGCGAGCGACGCCGGCAGGCGTCCGCGGTCATCTGCCGCAACGGGCGAGCAGTCTGCCAAAGCCGTAAAATATGTCAAACAGATAAAAGCCTGCGGACCGCAAAAAACGATAAACGACGTGCCTCAAGCAACGGTATCTGCGCAGAATGCGGGTGACGCATCCGGATGGACGGCAGGCGTTGTTGATATTTTACGATTGTGCCCGACCCGCAGCGCCGGCGTTCAGCTGCGCGCGCCACGAAGGGCGCAAGTGCAGCGTCGCGTTCGCCTCCACAGCGCAAGGGCAGGGCGTAGCAGGTCGGTACGCAGCTAGCTGAACCTGGGCAGGCGCTGATCGCCAGTGCCGCCGTCGGTGTCGGTATCGGCGTGCTGCGGCAGGCCGGCGACCTCGAGTGTCGGCATCCTCTCGCCTACCAGGCGCAGGTCGCGACGCGGCAGGGCGAAGCGCACGTCCAGCTCGCGCAAGGCATCGAGCAGTTGCAGATTGATCTCCTGCTGGATGTCCATGTACTGGTTGTAGTCCGAACTCTGCACGATATAGACCACCTCGAAGGTCAGCTGGCTTTCGTCGAAACCGAGAAAGTGCGCGCGGTCGAACCTGGCCTTGGGGGTGGCGCGGATGATGTCGCCGACCTTCTCCGACACCTGACGCACCTTGTCGCTGGGCGTGTCGTAACTGATGCCGAACTTGAAGACGATGCGGCGGGTGTTCATGCGCTTGTAGTTGTGCACGATCTGCTTGAGCAGATCGGCATTGGCGCACACCACCTGTTCACCGCTGAGGCTGCGGATGCGCGTGGTCTTCAGGCCGATATGCTCGATGGTGCCGGCCACCTCGCCGAATACCACGAAATCGCCGATCTCGAAGGGCTTGTCGACGCCGATGGACAGCGAGGCGAAGACATCGCTGAGCACCGTCTGCACCGCCAGCGCCACGGCGATACCGCCGACCCCCAGGCTGGCCACCAGCGCGGTGATATCCACCCCCAGGTTGGCCAGGATCGACAGCAGCATCACCGACCACACCACGATCAGGATCATGATGCTGATGATGGTGGTCATCACCGGGTTGTAGGAACCGCTCTTCTTCATCACCAGGCTACGCGACCACAGGCGCACGCCGGTATCGACCCATAGCGCCACCTGCAAGGCCAGGGCGACGAACCAGGTATGGCTCAGCGCGCTCTGCCAATTGCCGGGCAGCTCCGTCAGACGCAGCGCCAGCAACAGGGAAAAGGCCAGCAGCAATACGCGGCTGGTGCGGCCCACCACCACGGCGATGAAATGCGGCCAACTGCCGTCCTGATCCTTCGACCAGGCCATCAGCCGCTTGTGCAGCGTGCCGACCACGGCACGCAACACGCTGTAGATCAGCGCCGTGGCGACGATGACGATCGCCACGTTGAGCCAGAGCTCACGTTCAAGCCAGATATTCCACTGTTCCATCGCCAGGGGCCTCCAGAGAAACACGTATAGATTTCTGGTGGCGTTGGGACGCAGAAGTTCCGGTTGGATCTGCTTTGGCTAGGGGCAGGCTCTGGCTTTGGGGCACTGCTGCCTGATCCAGGCAGCGGGAAAAAGGTCGGGCGAGCTGCATAGGTCATCCATGCAGCCGCCCGACCGTTTGGCTGTTACCTGTACTGCGTCTTCAGGCTGCCCGGACCTTGAAGAAGCTCACCTTGTCGGTCAGGCGGTTGGCCAGGGTTGCCAGTTCATGGCTGGAGGCCGCCACCTGCTCCGAGCCAGCGGAGGTTTCCAGAGTCGCGTTGTGGATGCGGCTGATGTTCTGGTTGACCTCCTCGGCGACCGCGCTCTGTTGTTCCGAGGCGCTGGCGATCTGCGTGTTCATGTCATTGATTGCAGTGACTTCATCACTGATCTTGCTCAGCGCCTGCTCGGCCAGGATGGTCTGCTCGACGGTCTTCTGCGCCAGTTGGCGGCTCTCGAGCATCACCTCCGCGGCCTTGCTCGCGCCCTCCTGGAGCTGGGCGATCATGCCGCGAATTTCCCGCGTCGAATCCTGCGTGCGGGTCGCCAGCGAGCGCACCTCGTCCGCCACCACGGCAAAGCCGCGGCCGTGCTCACCGGCGCGGGCAGCCTCGATGGCCGCGTTGAGCGCCAGCAGGTTGGTCTGCTCGGCGATGGAGGTAATGACCTCGATGATCTTTTCGATGCTCTCGCTATCGCTGGACACCTGTTGCACGCTCTGCGTCGCACTCTCGAGCGTGCGCGCCAGGGTCTGGATGGCGTTTGCCGTCTCGTTCACCACGCGATTGCCAATGGTCACCTCGCCGCCGGCATTGCGTGTGGCGGCTGCTGCGCTGGCGGCGTAGTTGGCCACCTCGCTGACCGTGGCAGCCATCTGATTGATCGCCGTGGCCATTTGCTCGGCCTCGCTCGATTGCAGGCGAATCTGCTGGTTGTTGCTGTCGGAGGTGGCCATCAACTGATCCGACGAATGAGTCAGCTCGGTTGCCGCACTGCGTACCTGCGCAATGGTGTCGCTCAGGTGGCGCACCATGTTCTGCAGGTCCGCCATCACGCTGTTGGGATACTGCGTCTCGATCTGCTGATCGAGCTCACCCTTGGCCAACTGCTGGATCACCTGCGCGACCCGGTGCGGTTCGGCGCCCAGTGTCGACTTCAACTTGTTGATGATCACCA
The DNA here is from genome assembly GCF_900104265.1 of Ectopseudomonas guguanensis. Classification (GTDB taxonomy): domain Bacteria; phylum Pseudomonadota; class Gammaproteobacteria; order Pseudomonadales; family Pseudomonadaceae; genus Aquipseudomonas; species Aquipseudomonas guguanensis. Next base: position 484,867 of record NZ_FNJJ01000001.1, on the reverse strand, counting down.
GGCTGATGCCCACACTCAGCAGCAGTGCGGCACCCGTGACCAGCAGAATCAGCAAACGGAAGCCACCGGCCACCTCGCGCACCTCGCCCAGATCCTGACTGATCACCTCTTCCTGGTGATCGATAAAGGCATTGATGTGCTTGAGCCACTCGCTGTAGGCGGGAGAGACCCGCTCCATCAGCAGCGGCAGTGCTGCCTGGTTGCCGTCGCGGCGCAGGCTGATCAACTGCTCGGTCAGCGCCAGCGTGCTGCGCTCGATGGTCTTGATGTTGTCCAGCAGACGCTGCTCCGCCGCCGTGGGCGCCTGTTTCGCCAGCAGCGTGTCCATGGCCTGCGCCGACTCCTGATAGAAGCGGTCGAGACGCTGGATTTCGCCCAGGTGCCCGGCCAGCGCGGCACCATCGCCATCCAGCACCGCATCGCGAATGGCAATGGCGCGGTCATGCACGCTGCCGCGAAAGTTGATCGCGTAACGCTGCTTCAGCGCAGCGCCATCGCTGACGGCGGTCAACGTCTCGTCGATGAAACCGACGCGCTGCACACCGATGAGCGTGATCAGAATCATCAGTGACAGCACCAGGCCAAAGCCCAGGCTCAGACGCTGAGCAATACTCATGGGGGAATTCATGCGGTTACTCCTCAAGATGCAGACAACGCCGCGCGGTTTGCGCGATTTACAGACCCGGTCTGCCGCAAACTTGTACATTATTTTCTGTTTGTATAGCTATTAGGGCTTTTCAATGGGCAGGCATGGCGAAGTTAATTGATAGCAATGTGCCGCTCTAGGTCGGGCGTATTGGCGGGATATGGCTCAATACAGAGGCCTGGAGAGGCGCATGCGGGGCGACGAACGGCTTGCTTGTGAGGGCTGAGCGTAGGAGGGAGATGTTGGAATCTTGTACAGGATGATCACCGTGCACATGGTTTTCGTCCGCGTGGAGCGATCTCAGCGGGGGGATCAAATCCCTTCAAGCCAGAAACGAAAAAGCCCCGTCAGCGATGACGGGGCTTTTGCTTGGCTGTCTTGGAGCGGGTGATGGGAATCGACCCTTCCCGGCCTCTCGCTGTGATCCGCAAAGCCCGGCTTTTCTGGCCTTGTAGCCCAGCCACTACGGCATTTTTCTGCTATCTCTCGCAGTGTCTTCGACACTTTTTTGACTCTTCTATGACCTTTGGCAATCTCTGTTTTCTCAGATTATTGCCTGTACCTGTGATATGTACTCTTCAATGTTATCTATTTTTTTTATTTCAAAAGGATGTTGTTTTTTTAATATTGACTCAATGTCAAAGGTTTTTGGCATTAGTCTTGTGTATGCGAGCTTGTATGAGTCTTCGTTTATGCAGGGGATTTGTGCAGTTTTATATTCAAAGTTCTTTTGATCTGCTAGTATTTGCGGGGGGCTTTCCAGATATTTGCCTATGTTGCTCTCTAGTTCTTGTTCTGTTTTGTAGATATCAAACCAGGCAATATGCCTCATTTTTTTATTTTCTGGTATTGAGAATATTGGGAATTCCCCGCTTTCGAAATACCTGCATATTATTTTGTCGTCTACTATTGGTACGTCTTTAATACTGAATCCAGAGTATATTTTGTTGCTATTTATGATGAATGGGATGATTGTATTTATGTCTTTGTGATCTGTTTTCCAGTCTAGCTTTTTAAATATTTCTTCAAGATTTTGCTTTACGAATTCTGTTTTTCTTTTTACTTGTTCTGCCGCGCCTTCAAGTGTTTTTATTGCTCGATAGTAAGAGATTGGTGAGTCTGTGGTTACGATTGATTTTGCTTCGCCTATAAGTACTGAGCTACCTACCCGGAAAATTATGTCTATTTCTTCTTTTGTTCCGTTTACCTTTATTATTTTTGTTGTTGCTTTTTCGTAATTTTGAACTAACGGGTTATTCTCTAAGTGGGAATTCAGCTCGTCTAGAGAAGTTTTCTCGTATTGATACCCTTTTTCTGTCATTTCAATTTTTAGTGCCGTGAGCCAGTTTTCAACTACTCTTGTTAATACAGGGCTGCTAAGTGCGCTTGTCAGCATGCAGTACTTCCCTGGCTCTGTTTCTACCAAGGGGTGGCACCATAGGTCAGTTTCCTTTCCTTTAAATGTTAAGAAGTCTAATATTGTCTCCGTTTTGACTGTGTCGAGTTTGGTTGCTTTTGCTGTTGCAATTATTAGTTTTTGTTTTTTTACTCTGGTGCAGTATTCCATTAGTTTTGCGGGTGTATAAACCCCAGAGTTTTCTGGGTATTTTTTTCGTACAGCATTGATAGTAGTGATAGGGTGCGGAAAACTTCTAAAGCTTCTTTTATATTAAAGCCGTGTTCAGTGGGCTTTTCTAAAAGGCTTAAAGGGAATTCGTCTTCTAGATAGATTCCAGAGGTCTTCAGCTGCGCGTTGTGCAGTTGGATTTCTGGTTCAGCTTTTTCGAATTTCTCTATTTTTAGGTCTTTGCTTTTTCCTGAGCCAATTGGTTTTATGTAGAGGTCGTTTTCAAAAAATTTCCAGAAAATATTGTTGGAAAGAATCCCGGCTTGATGCGCATGTAGTTTTCTTTTTCTGAGATTCGATGTCTCGTATGCAATTTCTTCTGGTGTTTTTATTTGTTTTATTTCGTATATCTTTTCTTCTCTACTGTGTTCTATGAACTCGAAGTCTCTCCAGATTAAAGCATTCCAATAGCTTTCACATGTGCCGTAAGTTTGGGAGAAATATGACTCCAGTTCTATGAAATGTAATACTTCTGTAGGCTGCTCTCCTATCGGTATTTCTTTTTTTTCTTTTATTCTGCTTACGCAATTTTCGATTGCTTTCTCGAAGCCGTCAACCGCGCTATGTATTAGTTCGTCTACTGAAAATTCAATTCCGGCCTTATTTTTATTTGAGGTTGTGTGGAGTAGATTTAATATTTTATCTTTGTTGTCTTCTCCTGTTTTTTTAATTAAGAAGGTATTTCTGTTGGATATGGCGAATAGTAGTTCAAGATATCTGCTGTTTTTTATTTTTGGTGCTTGCTTTTTAAAGACTTTTCCAAGTTCGCTTCTGATTTCTTTCAGCAATTCGTTGAAGATTATTCCTGCTGCGTATATCTTCTCTTCTTCTTCTGAGCTTTCTCCTTTTACTGCATTCCACTCTTTTTCCCATGTCTCTATCTTGAATTTTCTATTGGTGGGGCCTGGTATCTGCCCGCTTCGAACTTTATCAATGAAACTTCCATTCATTTTTAGGCTCCTTAATATTTCGTGTTGAATTTTCTTTGCTGGTTTTTCTTGGGTTGGTGTTTTTATTTGGCTAGGGGTAATTTGATACTTAATTTTTCTCTCTTGAACCGCACTCAGGAAAGGTAAGTTGTATTTGATTGGCTGATGGCATTATCTCGCATCGCCATCTGATTACCCTGATTCCCGCCGCTGTTAAAGCTTTGTCTTTCTTTGCATCTGCTTGGTGTCGGTCTTCATCCAGATAGTGAGACTTGTCATCAAGCTCAATGGCGGCAACTGTGTTTAGTTCTTTGTCTACTACAACAAAGTCCACACTCATTCGGCTGATGCGTGCAAACTATAATTTGAAGCTGTGTCCCCTCTTGATACTGACAAGTTGGGATAGCTGCACCTGGGTAAATATGTGGTAACCGGGGAGGGCTTCGCGTAGACGTTCGAACAGTATCTGTTCGGTATCTGTGATCAGCTTGCGCTTCTGGAACGGCCATTCACCTTCAGGGTCATAGTGAAAAGGGGACAGATTTATTTCCTGTCTAGCGCCTGTCCTGCCTGATCGCAAAGCGCCATCTTTCCCGGCCTCGACCCTTGCGGTCAAGCCCTTCAAACGCCAGAAACGAAAAAGCCCCGTCAGAGATGACGGGGCTTTTGCTTGGCTGTCTGGAGCGGGTGATGGGAATCGAACCCACGGCTCTAGCTTGGGAAGCTAGGGTATTACCATTATACGACACCCGCAGCGGGTGCCTTTATACCGGAACCTGCGGCGAAAATGAAGGGCGAACCGGGACCTGTCGTGCAGCCGGTTCGCCTCCACGTCTGTTCATACCGCAACGGCCTGTAGTTCCTGCAGCTCGCCGCGAGTCGGCAGTTGAAGGCGTTTGCTGGGGGCGTTGAAGAAGTCCAGCAGTATGCGCTGGGTCTGCAGCCAGGCGGCCTTGTGTTCCATGTCGAGGAAGTGGCCGGCGTCGTCGATCACGGCGAACTGGGCGTTGTCGATGTGCTGGGCGAACAGGCAGGCGTCTTCCACCGAGGTGTATTCATCTCGGTCGCCGTTGACGAACAGCAGCGGTATGTCGATGGCCTGCAGGCACTCCATGCTGCAGTGCGCTTCCATGTTCAGCACCTGCTTGATGTGGGCGTACATCTGCCGGTATTCGTGCTCGTCCAGGGTGCTGACGTGCTTGTGGTTGAAGCGCTTGAACAGCGACGGCAGGTGCTTGCCGATGGTGCTGTTGACCAGCAGGGCGATGTTGTCGCGATCCACGGCGTTCAAGAAGCGCAGGCCTTTATGCAGGTAGTCGAGCATCGGCACGTTGAGGATTGGCGAGAAGGAGCAGATCGCCGCCTTTTCCAGCGTGGCCGGGCGCTGGGCCAGGGCGAGCATGGAGGCGACGCCGCCCCAGGAGAAGGACATCAGGTAGTTGGCGCCGTAGTGGTCGATCAGCTTGAGCAGGATGGCCGCTTCGTCTTCCTTGCTGATGGGCGTGAAGTCGCTGTTGTGCGGCTTCGATTGGCCGGCATAGGGCAGGTCGAAGGCCACCACGTTGAACTGCGGTTGCAGGTACTTGACCGTTTGCGCGAACGAGGCGGTGGTCGCCAGGGAGCCGTTGACCAGGATGATGGTCTTGCTTGCTGCCGGGTTGCCGTAGAACTCCGTGTGTACCTTGTGCTTCCTGTTGATCTCGACGACTGCGGTTTCTGGCCTCATGTCGTTTCCTCCTGGCGCAAGTGGGTCAAGGCGAGCGGGCGGCCGTTCGCATTTGATTGAGCAGTCAGAAAAGCGCCTGAGCGTGACAGCTTGATGTCAGGCTGGAGATTTTTATAAGTATAGGAATTTCAAGCAGTTAGGATCGAAACAGACGAGCGCTCCAGGCCGTTTCAGGGGCATTGGAGAGGGCGGTGTTACCAGGCAGGAATCCAATCGGCGCAGGGCGCCAGCAACTGAAAGAACGTTTCGCTGTCTCGTAGTGACCGATTGGTCATCTCGAGACTTGTGATTCGATTCAAGCAGTTGCCTTGCAACCACGCAAGGGCGAGTCACATCTTTATCCTGTTTTCGGCCTACCGTTGGTCGGGTCGTGAGGTTCGACCTGTGGCGATCAGACGCTGGCGATTTCCGCCGCTGTCAGGGCGCGGTACTGGCCGGGCGCCAGCTGCGGGTCGAGAACGATCTCGCCCATGCTTTCTCGATGCAGTGCAACCACCCGATTGCGGAAGTGGCCGAACATGCGCTTGACCTGGTGGTAGCGGCCCTCGAACAGGGTCAGCCGGGCGCTGTGGCTGCCCAGTATGTCGAGCTGGGCGGGCAGGGTGGTGAGATCTTCGAAGGCGAAGTACAGGCCGCGCTCGAACACCTCGGCGTATTCGCCGGTGATCGGCTGTTCGGTGGTGACGTGGTAGACCTTGGGCTTGCGCTGCTGTGGCTGGGTGATGCGCCGCGACCAGCGCCCGTCATTGGTGATCAGCAGCAGGCCGCTGGTGTTGAGGTCCAGACGCCCGGCCAGGTGCAGGTCGTGCTTGTCCGGCTCGTCGAGCAGGTCGAGCACGGTGCGGTGTTCGTGGTGCTCAGTGGCGCTGACCACGCCGACCGGCTTGTGCAGCATCCAGTAGCGCGCGCTGCGCCCGGCCTGCAGCAGTTCGTCGTCCAGCTCGACGCGGTGGAAGTCGCGGATGTCGTGGCGTGGGTCGCACACCACCGCGCCGTCCACATGCAGGCGCCCGGCGCTGATCAGCAGGCGGCTGTCCTGGCGGCTGAAGCGCGGGAAGTTGCTGAGGAAGCGATCCAGGCGCATGGCTCAGTCTCGCTCCTCGCCTTTGACGGCAGCAACGGCACCGGCGCAGGCGGGGCAGAGGCAGGCCTGGTCGCGTTGCTCGGGCGTCAGGCGCTGCAGGGCGGCGGGGTCGATTTGCGCCTCGAAGCACCAGCAGGGTTCGTCGCTGCGGCCGGCGGCGATGCTGCACCGGTTGGGCTTGCCGCACAGCGGGCAGTGCTCGGCGTCCATCAGTGCTCTTCGCAGACGCGGTCGCGCCCACCCTGTTTGGCCCGGTAAAGCGCACGGTCGGTGCGGCCGAGCAGGTCGTGTAGGGCTTCGCCCGGCTGCCACTGGCTGAGGCCCAGGCTGACGGTGACCTGCAGCGTTTCGTCGCCCACCGGGTAGCGCTGCGCGGCGCAGTACTGGCGCAGCTTTTCGGCCAGCTCGTGAGCAGCGTGGCGGTCGGTATTCTTCAGCAGCAGGATGAATTCCTCGCCGCCCCAGCGGCAAAGTATGTCGGACTGGCGCAGCGCGGCGCGCAACTGCTCGGCGAAGCGGCGCAGCACCTCGTCACCGGCCAGGTGGCCGTGCTGGTCGTTGATCAGCTTGAAGTTGTCCAGATCGAGCAGCACCGCGCACAGCGGGCTGCTGTCGCGCTGCGCCTCCTGCATTGCCTGTTCCACGTGCAGTTCGAAGCCGCGGCGATTGGGCAGGTCGGTGAGGCTGTCGGTGGTGGCCAGGGCGGCGATCCGTTGCTGGTAGCGGCGGATCGCCAGGCTCACCAGGGTCAGCACGATGACGGTGACCAGCAGGCAGATCAGCAGGTTGAGATAGAGACTGTGGCGGACGCCGGCCAGTGCGCCTTCTTCGTGCTTGTCGACGTACAGGAACCAGTCGAGCTCGGGAATGTAGCGCACGTTGAGGAAGTGGCTGCGTCGGTGTTCGTCGTAGCGATAGTTGCCGCTCCTGGGTTGCGGCAGTACGGCCAGCAGGGTTTCCAGGCCGGGCACTTCGCTCAGGGGGTGGCCGCGACGGGCGCCCATGGGGCCGCCTTCGACGCCGGTGAGCACCAGATGGCCTTCGCGATCGGTGAAGAAGATCGTGCGGTCGTAGCGCTGCTGGTAGTCGTCCACCAGCTTGACCACGGCATCCACGGTGAGCCCGACGCCGGCCACGCCGATGAAGCGGTCCTGGTAGTCGAATACCTTGAAGTTGATGAAGAAGGTCAGCCGATCGTCATTGGCCATGTCCGGGTCGACGCTGATCTCGTACGGGGCGTCCATGCTGCGCACGCGGAAGTACCAGGCATCGCGTGGCTGGTCTTCCCGCACCTGCTTGAGCACGCCCTTGGCCTGGTAGTAGGTGCGGGTTTGCTCGGAGATGAAAAAGGCGGTGAAGGTGCCGTAGTGATCCTGGATCTCGCGCAGGTAGCGGGTGACGGGCTGCGGGTCCTGCTCGCCGGCCAGCGCCCAGTCGCGCAGGAAGGTGTCACGCGACATCATCGAGGCGATCTGCGTCGGGCGGATCAGGTCTTTCTGGATCTCGGAGTAGATGGTGTCCGAGGTCAGCGGCAGTTCGGTGTTGACGATGTTCTGGCGGATGCTGTCGCGCGAGGCGTAGTAGCTCAGCAGCGAGGTGGTGAGAAAGCCGCTGCTGAGCAGGAACAGAAGCAGTAACACCAACGAGATTTGCGTGTGCCGTTTGGGGCGCAGAAGCATGAGCGAGTCCGGGAGCGGGCTAATGGCGTGATGCTAGCTTGCCAGAAGGGGATAGTGCCAGTTGTGATCACGATCGGTGTGGTTATGGGGTGTGGATGAAAGTTGGGGTTATGCCAATCCGGCACGGCGAGCAAGGCAGCCTTGCGTAGGAGCCCCGCCTCGGGGTGAAGCTTTGCGAGGCGTCGTCAGCCAGCTTCGCGGCGGGGCGCCGCTCCTACGGATTGGGTGCATCGACAGTTAACCGGGTGGCTGGTTTCCCGGGTTTCATCCGGACTACGGACTGTAGGAGCGGATTTATCCGCGATTGGGGTTGCCGGTATTGCGGTGGGGCATGAGGCGGCCGCGGCTAAAGCCCCTCCCACAGGGAGGTCGATGGACTTGGGGAGTGTTGTGAAAACGCGACCAACACTTCTTCGGCAGGGAATCGGCGTTTGTGTGGATCGCGGCTGAAGCCGCTCCTACGATGCAGTTGCAGGGGGCGCGGCTGAAGCGGAATGCCGCCCAGCCGCTCCTACGCTGTCGCGGCTGAAGCGCCTCCCACAAGGGTTGCTCAGGTCCTGTGGGAGGCGCTTCAGCGGCGAGCTTTTCAGGCTTCCTCCAGCACCACCACGCGCTGCCCGGCGCGTACCGGCGAGCCGGGCTGCACACGCACCTCGCGCACGGTGCCGGCTACCGGTGCGGTCAGCGGAATCTCCATCTTCATCGATTCGAGAATCACCAGCACGTCGCCGGCCTGCACCTGTGCGCCTGCCTCGACCTGCACCTGCCAGAGGTTGCCGGCGATATGGCTGTCGATGCCGTGCTGACCAGCGCTCAGCGGGGCGTCATCGCCAAGCTCGGCGGCCACTTCCTCGACTTCGAAATGCGCCTGACCCGATTCGATCCAGCGCTGGCGCTCGGCGTCGAAAGCCGCGCGCTGCTGCTGACGGAAGGCGGCGATGCCCTCTGCTTCTTCATCGAGAAAGCGCTGGTAGTCGGCCAGGGCCAGTTCGCTGTGCTCGATGCGCAGCGGGTAGCGGCCCAGCGGGAAGTCGCGGCGGATGCGCAGCAGTTCGTCGGCACTCACCGGGTAGAAGCGGATCTGGTCGAAGAAGCGCAGCAACCAGGGCTTGCCGTCGAAGGCCTCGACCGCGCGGTAGCGGTTCCACATCTGCAGGGTACGGCCGACGAACTGGTAGCCGCCGGGGCCTTCCATACCGTACACGCACATGTAGGCACCGCCGATGCCGACGGAGTTTTCCGCCGTCCAGGTGCGCGCCGGGTTGTACTTGGTGGTGACCAGGCGATGGCGCGGGTCCAGCGGGGTGGCCACCGGCGCGCCGAGGTAGACGTCGCCCAGGCCCATCACCAGGTAGCTGGCGTCGAACACGGTGCGGTACACCTCGTCGAGGTTCGGCAGGTCGTTGATGCGGCGGATGAACTCCAGGTTGCTCGGGCACCAGGGGGCGTCCTTGCGCACGGTGGTCATGTATTTCTCGATGGCAAGCGCGCAGGCCGGGTCGTCCCAGGACAGCGGCAGATGGACGATGCGCGACGGCACCTTGAGGTCGCGCGCGGCGCATACCGCGTCCCACTCGCCGGCGACGATGTCGAGCAGCGCCTGCAGTGGCAGAGTCTCCGGCTGGTAGTGCACCTGCAGCGAGCGAATGCCGGGGGTGAGGTCGATCACGCCGGCGAGCTGCTTGGTTTCCAGCGCCTGCATCAGCGCATGGCCACGGAAGCGCAGTACCAGGTCCAGCTCCGGTTGGCCGATTTCCAGGAGCAGGTGGGTGTCGCCGGACAGGCGTGCGACCAGGCGGGTGTCGGCCTGGCCGATATCCAGCACGATGGGGCTTTGTAGCCCGGATGCAATCCGGGATTCAGGCGCTGCGATTTCCCCGGATTGCATCCGGGCTACGGTCGCGTCTGTAGGAGCGGATTTATCCGCGATTGGTGTGTCAGCTATATCGCGGCTGAAGCGGAGCGCCGCCCGGCCGTTCCCACGGAGAGTGTTGCATTCGCTGGCACTGGCTTTGGCCAACTCCCGCGCCGTGGCGATATCCACCGGCACGAAGCGCACCTTGTCGCCGGCCTTGAGCTGGCCGAGCTGCCACAGGTCGGCCTCGATGATGGTCACCAGGCAGACGAAGCCGCCCAGGCTGGGGCCGTCCGGGCCGAGGATCACCGGCATATCGCCGGTAAAGTCCACCGCGCCGATGGCGTAGGGGTTGTCGTGGATATTGGACGGGTGCAGGCCGGCTTCGCCGCCGCTGTCGCGCACCCATTCCGGTTTCGGCCCGATCAGGCGCACGCCGGTGCGGCTGGAGTTGAAGTGCACTTCCCACTCGGTGGCAAGGAAGCTGTCTACATAGCCGGGTGTGAAGTATTCCGGCGCGCCGTGCGGGCCGTAGATCACGCGCAGCTCGCGTACCGCCGGCAGGGCCGGGCAGAGTTCGCCGGGCAGTCGTGCGTCGCTGCCGGTATCGGCCAGCGGCAGCAGGTGCAGCACGTCGCCGGCGCGCAGGGCGCGGCCGCCGTGGCCACCGAACTGACCGAGGGTGAAGGTGCTCTTGCTGCCCAGGTAGTCCGGCACCTGAATGCCGCCGCGAACGCTCAGGTAGCTGCGCGCGCCGCTGCCCGCGATGGTGCCGAGCGCCAGGGTGCTGCCGGCCTCGATCAGCAGCGCGGTGTTCATCGGCTGTTCCACGCCATCGATGTTCAGCGGAATCTCGGCGCCGGTGACGGCGACCACGGCGTCCGTATTGAAGCGCAGGGTTGGGCCGCTCATGGTGATTTCCAGGCCGGCGGCGCCCTCTGCGTTGCCCAGCAGGCGGTTGCCCAGGCGCAGGGCGCGATCATCCATCGGCCCGGACGGCGGTACGCCCACGGCCCAGTAGCCGAGGCGGCCTGGATAGTCCTGCACGCTGGTCTGGGTGCCGGCGCTGAGCACTTCGAAGGTGCTGGCGTGATAGACGAGGTTTTCCAGGCAGCGGGTCCAGGGATGGCCGCTGGCGAAAGGCGCATCGCTGAGGATCTGGCGCAGGTAGTCGCGGTTGCATTCCACGCCGTAGAGCACGGAATCGCCAAGGGCCTTGTCCAGCGCGGCGCTGGCCTGCTCGCGGCTTGGCGCCCAGGTGATCAGCTTGGCGATCATCGGGTCGAAGTAGGGCGGAATCTCGCAGCCGGCCTCGACCCAGGTGTCGATACGCAGCGCCTTGCCGTCGGCTTCGGGGAACTGCACGGCGGTGAGCAGGCCGGGGCTGGGCTGGAAATCGCGGCCCGGGTCTTCGGCGTACAGCCGCGCCTGGATGGCGTGGCCGGATGGCTTCAGGCCCTTGGCCAGTTCGCTCAGCGGCGGCAGATCACCGGCCGCCAGTTCGATCATCCAGCGCACCAGGTCGACGCCCCACACCTGTTCGGTGACGCCGTGCTCGACCTGCAGGCGGGTGTTCACTTCGAGGAAGTAGAAACGCTCGGCCTCGCTGTCGTAGACGAATTCGACGGTGCCGGCGCTGCGGTAATTCACTGCCTTGGCCAGCTTGATCGCCGCCGCGCACAGCGCCTCATTCATGCCGGCCGGGAGGTTCGGTGCCGGGGTTTCTTCCAGCACCTTCTGGTTGCGCCGTTGTACCGAGCAGTCGCGCACTCCGAGGGCGAGCACCTCGCCCTGGCCGTCGCCGAATACCTGCACTTCCAGGTGGCGGGCGCGCTGGATGTATTTCTCGATAAATACGCCGCTGTCGCTGAAGTTGTTCTGCCCCAGGCGCTTGACCGCCTCGAAGGCTTCGCTGAGTTCGGCGGCCGAGCGGCAGACGCGCATGCCGATGCCGCCACCGCCGGCAGTGCTTTTCAGCATCACCGGGTAGCCGACCTGTTCGCCGGCCTTGAGCGCGGCGTCGAGGTTTTCCAGCAATTCGGTGCCTTCGAGCATGGGCACGCCATGTTGCTTGGCCAGGGCGCGGGCGGTGTGCTTGAGGCCGAATACGCGCAGTTGCTCGGGCGTCGGGCCGACGAAGGCGATGCCGGCCGCTTCGCAGGCTGCGGCGAAGGCGGCGTTCTCGGAGAGAAAGCCGTAGCCGGGGTGGATGGCCTGCGCGCCGCTGGCCTTGGCCACGGCGAGAATCTTGTCGACCACGAGGTAGGTCTGCGCGGCGGGGCCGTCGCCGAGGCAGAAGGCTTCATCGGCCTGCTGGATATGCAGGCTGGCGGCGTCGGCCTCGGCATACACGGCCACGCCGCTGACGTTCAGTTCACGCAGGGTGCGCAGGATGCGGCAGGCAATGGCGCCACGGTTGGCGATCAGGAGTTTGTCGAACATCTTCATTGACCCTCGAAGGGCGTGGCGGGCCGTCCCGCCGTCATTCGTCATGTGCCACGGTCGTCCGTGGTGAAAATCCGGGTGATGCGTGTTGCGCGTGCTGCGGACAAATTTTGTAGGGCGGGTGAAACCCGCCGGGCCTTGGCGGGTTTCACCCGCCCTACGTCAGTTCCACACCAGCACTTCGGCCGGCGTCGGGTTCCAGCCGTTGCAGGGGTTGTTCAGTTGCGGGCAGTTGGAGATCAGCACGATCACGTCGGTCTCGGCCCTGAGTTCCACGTACTTGCCGGGCGCGGAGAGGCCGTCCTCGAAGGTCAGGCCGCCCTCCGGCGTTACCGGCACGTTCATGAAGAAATTGATATTGGCGCCGAGGTCGCGCTTGCTCAGGCGGCCGTCGTGCAGGCTGGCGCGCAGGAAGTTGTCGCGGCAGCTGTGCATATAGCGCTTCTCGAGTGCATACCTGACGGTGTTGCTCTCCTGCGCGCAGGCGCCGCCGAGGGTGTCGTGGCGCCCGCAGGTGTCGGCGACTATGGTCAGCAGCGGCTTGCCAAGATTGGAGTAGAGCACCGTGCCGGTGGTGAGGTAGACCTTGTTCTGCTTGCGCAGGGTGCGCTGCGGGTCGAAGCGCTCGCGCGGGTTTTTCGCCGCGAAGAACAGGGTGTCGATCGCCTGGTTGCCTTCCAGATCATGCAGGCGCAGGGTCTGCCCGGCCTTGACCTCGAACAGGTAGGGTTCGCCCGCCGGGATGGTGTGGCGGAACACGGCGGTTTCAGGATGCAGGTTGCTTGCGGTCAGGCTCATGTCGGCATCCTCAGAGGTACTGGCGTTCGGTGTTGTGAAAGCCCCGGCCGTTCTCCGGGCGCGAGGTGCGGCAGAGCAGGGTGATACCGTCACTGGCAACCTTGCTCCAGGCGAGCTGCACCGGCTTGGGCGCGTACTGCGGGTTGGGGTCCATCGGGTGCTGCAGGGCGGTGAGCACCACCAGGGTGTCCATCGGCGCATACAGCTCGATATGGTCGCCGGCCCTGGAATTGTTCGGCTGGAAGTGGAAGACGCCATCGGCGTCGACCTCCACGCGGCTGAACAGGTTGAGGTTCATCAACAGGTCCTGCAGGTTCAGGTCCCACTTGCCCATTTCCACCAGCAGGTTGTCCATGCCGTTGCGGAAGAAGCCGTTGCGCAGTTCCTGGTAGCGGCCCTGGCCGTACTTTTCCAGCACCTCGTCGGCATTCAGCACGCCGCCGAAGCTGTCGTGCCAGCCGCAGGTATCGGCCGTGATCGCCGCCAGCACCTTGCCCATGTCCGAGTACAGGCAGTGGCCGGCGGTGAGTTTGGCGGTGTGCTGGCACTTGAGGGTGTCCGGCAGGTTCAGCCGCTCGCTTTTCTCAAGGGCGTTGAACAGCAGCAGGCTGACGTTGGCGCCGCCTTCGATATCGGTGATGCGCAGCAACTGGCCGCGCTTGAGCACGAAGGAAGTGTGGCCGCCGCCGGGGACGGTTTCCTCATAGAGGGTGGGGCGCAGGGTAAGGGCAGTTGTCATGGGTACCTCGAGATCAAAGCCGTATCGTCAGGCGCCGGCAGTGGCGCCTGATCATCGTTGCGAGGGGGCGTGAGGGTCAGAGCTTGCCGTCGACGGCCATCTGTATGTAGCTCGGGTCGAAGCGCAGCTTGATGTTGGCGCTGTCGCCGGTAGTCACGTCGCCCGCGAAGGTCATGCCGATGGCGTCAGCGCTGCGCGCGCCTTCACCGAGGATGCCGTGCTCGAAGCTGAAGTTGGCGACCTTGGTCATGGTCTCTGGCAGGGCCGGGCTGGTGACGAAGTCCAGGGTTTCCTTGGGTGTGTAGAACAGCTTGGTGGTCGCCAGCTGGGCCTGGAAACCGGCCAGGTCGGTACCGGAGGCCTTGGCCATTTCGGTCAGGGCTTCGGTGGCTTCGGGCGTGCCGGACTGCATCAGGTCGAGAATCTCGAACCAGGCGCCGACCAGGGCTTTGCCGAAGTCCGGGTTGTCCTTCAGCGTCTGGGTGTTGACCACCATCATGTCGAGGATTTCACCGGGAATCTTCGAAGAGTCGAACACCTCGGTGCTGCCCGGCTGGGCCTTGATCTCGGCGAGCATCGGGTTCCAGGTGGCGGCAGCCTGCACGCTGGGGGTGGTATAGGCGGCGATGATGTCGGCGTCGGAGGTGTTCACCACGCTCACGTCGCGCTCGCTCATGCCGGCGCTTTCCAGGGCGCGGGCGAGGAAGTAGTGGGAGACCGACAGCTCCACCAGGTTGACCTGCATGCCCTTGAGGTCGGCCAGGGTCTTGCCTTCGCCCTTGATCAGCAGGCCGTCGTTGCCGTTGGAGTAGTCGCCGACGATCAGCGCGGTGCTGTCCACGCCGCCGGCGGCGGGAATGGTCAGGGCGTCCATGTTGGTCATGGTGCAGCCGTCGAACTGACCGACGCTGTACTGGTTGATGGATTCCACGTAATCGTTGAGCTGCACGACATCGATGTCGATGCCGTACTTCTTCGCCCATTTGTCGATGATGCCGGAGGTGCTGGCATAGCCCCAGGGCATCCAGCCGGCGTAGAGCGTCCAGCAGACACTGAAGCTGTCTTTCTTCTCGGCGTGGGCGCTGAAGCTGAGCAGCGCGGCCAGACCGGCAGCGGCGAAGGAGAGCAGACGGTACTTGCGCATTGGAACCTCCAGTCTTGTTGAGTACGGGCAGGAGTCGCGGCACGTTTCGAATGGTTCGAAAGGCGCGTTCTCCCGGGCTTTTATCCCGCCGTGTAACCTCACTGGAGGTCGATGACTCTCGGACCAGTCACCCGCCTGCGCGGATCGGAACCCTAGTCATCCATTTCGCAAATTGTGGTGCCGCGATTCCGGGAAAACCCGGTTGTAACCTGCACACCTGAGCTTTAGCGAATAGCGTGCCAGCTCGCCGGAGCCCGTGGCTGCGCGCTTGGGCGATGTAGCTTGCGGTTTGCGTGCTGCCTGATGGGGCCTAGGTGGTGTTCATTGCACCGTTCGGGGGCAATTCGGCTCAAAGCACCGCGCCTTGGCGGCATGATGGCGGTGGCATGGAAATCGCTATCGACCCCGTTGCAGGGGCGGCCTTGCCGCCGCCCTCGGGACGACCCGACCCGCTGCTCGTCTGGACGACCAGGTAACTCACTTGTTCAAGGGAGATTGCCATGGCGCATACCCATTTCACCTCGATTCCCCTGATCGATGTCTCGGGCTTGTATAGCGAGCATTTTGCCGAGCGCCAGCGCGTAGCCGATGAGCTGGGCCGTGCCGCGCGCGAGGTCGGCTTCCTGCAGATTACCGGGCACGGCATTGCGCGTGAGCTGCGCGACGGTTTGGTCGACCAGGCGCGCCGCTTCTTCGCCCGCCCGCTGGAAGAGAAGATGCGTTTTTACATCGGCCAGTCGAGCAACCACAGCGGCTACGTGCCGGAGGGCGAGGAGCAGTTCGTCGGCGGCAGCAAGGATCTCAAGGAAGCCTACGACGTCAATTACGATTACACCGAGGCGGCGCAGGTCTATCCGCTGCTGGGCCCGACGCAGTGGCCGGACTCGGCGGACTTCAAGCGCGAGGTCAGCGCCTACTACCGCGCCGCGCTGGCGCTGGGCGACACGCTGTTTCGCGGCTTCGCCCTGGCGCTGGGGCTGGCCGAGGACACCTTCGCCGGCATCACCCGGCAGCCCACCAGCCAGTTGCGCATGATCCATTACCCGCTCGATCCCGATCCGGTGGCCGACCGTCCCGGCATCGGCGCGCACACCGACTACGAGTGCTTCACCATTCTTCTGCCCACCGCCGAAGGCTTGCAGGTGCTCAACGGCGATGGGCAGTGGATCGACGTGCCGCTGGTGGAGGACGCCTTCGTGATCAATATCGGCGACATGCTCGAAGTGCTCAGCAACGGCCATTTCGTCGCCACCTCGCACCGCGTGCGCAAGGTCAGCGAGGAGCGTTTCGCCTTCCCACTGTTCTGCGCCTGCGACTACCCGACGCGCATCGCGCCGATCCCCGGCCTGCCGCCGCGCGGTGAGCGGGTGTACGCGCCGGTGAACTGTGGCGACCACCTGTTCGCGCAGACGGCGCAGACCTTCCGCTATCTGCGTGAGCGGCTGGAGGACGGCTCACTGCAACTGCCGGATGGTACGGCAGGTTTGTCCAGCTTTGGTCAAGGCGGCCGGGAGGTGACGGCATGAACCTGCTGGAATTGGCTGCACGTTACCCGCAGCGCGCCGAGGGCGGTGTGCCGGACTGGATGCTCGGGCACTTTCGTCGGCGCAGCATCAGCTTCGCCGATGGCCGCAGCGACGAGCGCACCCAGGTGCACTGGCTGCAGAGCCGCAGCTTCACCATCGACCTGCGCCTGCCGGACGCACCCGCGCTACCGGTACGGGCCTGGCAGGACTACGACGCCGCCGAGCTGCGCCAGCTTGCCAACTATGAAGGCTGGGTGGCCGACAGCATCTGGGAGAACGGCTACCTGAGCTGGCGCGGCGGGGTGTCCCTGCAACTGCACAATCGCTGGCCGGAGCCGGCGCAGTTGCAGCGCATCGGCAACTGCATGATCGAGTTCGGCACCAGCGGCGCCTATGTCGAGGACTGGCGCCTGCAGGCCAGCGGCGGGCCGTTGATCGGCCTGCGTCTGCTGGAGGAGTGCGATGCCGAAACCGGCCAGGTGCTGCAGCGCGGCGGTGGCCTGATTCTCTGCGGCGACCGGCTTGGCTGGGTGCATGGGCGGGCGGTCGAGCCGGGTGAGTCAGCGCTGCAACTGCGTGAGCGCGCGGAGCGGGCACAGGGTGATGGACAGGCGCTGGCCGCGCTGTTCGACTGCGAAACCTTGCTGGCCTATGCCGATCAGCCGGGCCGGTATCGGGTGGCGCTATCCACCCAGCCGGCGCGGGTCGGGCAGCGCGTTTCGCTGGAGGGCTTCGAAATCCCGGCGGCCGGGCGCGTCTGCCAGCACCTGCAAAGGCCGGATGGCCTTGCGATGGTGCGCACCTTCCTCATCGATACGCTGGAGCCGGACTGGCGCGCCGATCTCGCCACGCCCTGTACCGACGAGGCGCAGTGCTGGTTTGCCGCGGAGGGGGAAACGCTGGCGCGCTATCTCGAGGTGTTGAGCTAGGAGAGCTTCCTTGCCGGAGGCACAGGTGGTGCGCACGGCGCACCCTACGTTCTGCAGCACGGTGTGCGCTTCGTAGGGTGCGCTGTGCGCACCAGGCTGGCCGCTCCGTAGCCCGGATGCAATCCGGGGAAACTGTCCCGATGATCCCCGGATTTCATCCGGGCTACGGTTCGTTGCGCGCGGCGATACGCTCGGCCAGCTCGCTGGGCAGTTGCACCTGCGCCCGGCGCGCCGCGTTCAGCGGAATGTCATAGGTGATCCGCGCCCCGTATGCACCGGGCGCCTGCGGGTCGTGGCGCACCTTGTCGAACACCAGCAGGCGGGTGCCGAGGCTGAAGCCTTCGGACAGGTCGTGGGTGACCATGAACACGGTCAGGCGGGTTTCCTGCCACAGCTCCAGCAGCAGCGCGTGCATGTCCTTGCGGATGCCGGGGTCGAGGGCGCCGAAGGGCTCGTCGAGCAGCAGCATGCGCGGTTGCATCACTAGCGCCTGGGCGATGGCCAGGCGTTGCTGCATGCCGCCGGAGAGCGCGCTGGGGTATCTGTTCAGGGCATGGCCGAGGCCGACCTTGGTGAGGATTTCCGCAGCGCGCTCGCGGGCCTCGCGCTTGGCGGCACCGAACAGCCGGCCCAGCAGCTTCGACTTCGGCAGTTCCAGGCCGAGGGCGACGTTGTCCAGCACGCTCAGATGCGGGAGTACCGAGTAACGCTGGAACACCACGCCCCGGCTCGGATCGGGCTCGTTGGGCAGCACCTGACCACGCAGCAGCAGTTCGCCGCGGCTCGGGCGTTCCTGGCCGAGGAGCATGCGCAGGAAGGTGGACTTGCCACAGCCGGAGGCGCCGACCAGGGTGCAGAATTCGCCTTCATTCACCTTGAGGTTGAGGCGTTCGAGCACGACCTGGTCGCCGTACTCCTGCCACAGGTTGCGCGCTTCGATGAAGGCGGTTGTCGCCGGGTTCGCGGCCGTAGCGCTGGATTCGCTCATGGCAGGTTCCCTCAGCGGGACGATATGTTGGCTGAACAGGGTCATGCCTTGCCTCCTTCATGCCAGGGGAAGCACAGGCGCAGCACCTGACGCAGGCCCAGGTCCATCAGCCAGGCCAGCAGGGTGATCCACACCACGTAGGGCAGGATCACGTCCATGGCCATGTAACGGCGCACCAGGAAGATGCGATAGCCGAGGCCGTCGGTCGAGGCGATGGCCTCGGCGGCGATCAGAAACAGCCAGGCCGAGCCGAGCATCAGGCGCAGCGAGATCAGCAGGCGCGGCAGCAGCTGCGGCAGCACCAGGCGCAGGATCAGCGTCCAGGTGTTGGCGCCGAGGGTCTGCGCCTTGATCAGCAGCTCGCCGGGAATTTCGCGGGCGCGCTGTTCGATATCACGGGCGATGCAGGGAGTGATGCCGATGGCGATCAGCATCACCTTGGACAGCTCGCCCAGACCGAAGACGATGAACAGGATTGGCAGGATGGCCAGCGGCGGAATCATCGACAGCACCGTGAGCAGCGGTGACAGCGGTGCGCCGAAAAGCGGGATGCTGCCGGCGGCGATGCCCAGCACCAGGCCCAGCAGCGCGGCGATGCCCAGGCCCATGCCCAGGCGTTGCAGGCTGGAGGCAGTGTCCTGCCAGAACAGGTACTGGCCGCTGCGTTTGTCCTCGGTGAAGGCCAGGCGGTCGATGGCATCGACCATCTGGCTGGCGCTGGGCAGCAGCTTGTCGTTGGGGTTTTCGGCCAGGCGGGTGGTCGAGGCACTGAAGTAGACGAACAGCAGCAGGGCGAAGGGCAGCAGGATCAGCAGCAGGCGGCCGCTGCGATCCGGGTGGCGATTGATCAGGCGCATGGGGAGTCCTCGTCGGGCCTGGAGCGAAATGCCTGCGCCGCTAGCGGGCGCAAGGGCGTGCGGGCATCGGGCCTTTGGGATGGGTGGCCGATGGCCGCTGAAACGAGTGGGGCATACCCATGGTGAACCTCCAGTTGGACAGGGGGCGGGCAGGAGTGCGCGGCGGTTCCCCAAGGATGGGGCGCGTTCTCCCGGGCTTTTGTCCCGCCGTGTAACCTCGCTGGAGGTCGCCAGCTCTCGGACCAGTCGCTCGCGGGTGGCGAGCCGGAACCCTAGCCGGCTATTGGCAAATTGTGGTGCCGCGATCCCGGCGAGCCGGGTTGTTCCTGCACGGGCTGTTCTTAGCGAACATCGTGCCATGCACCGCGAAGCGCAGCAGGCGGCGCTCGCTCGGCTGGCGTCGGGGCATGCGATGCGCTCTGCTGGTGCATTGGGCTCGGGTCGTGCTGCCTGCTGGGGCGTCAGAGTGCGCCGTCGGCAGCCAACTGCATGTAGTCGTGATTGAAACGCAGCAGGATGCGCTGCGGGTTGCCCAAAGTCCGTTCACCGCTAAAGGCGATCCCCAGATTGGTCAGCCCCATGCCGCTCTTGCCCAGCAGGCCGTGGGCATCGGCGAAGCGCGCCACCCGTTGCATCAGATCCGGCAGCTTGCCGGTGCGCGCGAAGTTCAGCGCGGTGCGCGGCGAGTAGAACGAGCGCAGGGTACCCAACTGGGCCTCGAAGTCGTCCGCGGTGGTGTCGGCAGCGGCCGCCATTCTGGCCCGGGCCTCGCGCCCGGCCGGGGTGGGCAGGCCGAGCAGACGCTGGGTCTCGAACCAGGCGCCGGTCAGTGCGCGGCCGAATTCCGGGTGCTGCGCCAGGGTCTGGCTGTCGACCACGGTGAGGTCGAGGATTTCGCCGGGAATCAGATTGGAGCTGAACACCTGGCTGACTTCGGCCTTGCGGCGGATCTCGGAGAGGATCGGGTTCCAGGTGATCACCGCGTCGCCCTTGCCGGCGAGGAAGGCCTCGGCGATTTCGGTGTCGGAGACGTTGATGATGGTCACGTCGCTCTCCTCGAGCAGGGCCCACTCCAGCGCGCGGCTGAGCAGGTAATGCGACACCGAGTTCTCCACCAGCAGCACGCTCTTGCCCTTGAGGTCCTGGATGCGCAGGCCGCTGCCGCGCAGCAGCAGGCCGTCGGCGCCGTTGGAGAAGTCGCCGACGATCAGCGCGGTGCTGTCCTTGCCGGCGGCGGCGGGAATGGTCAGGGCATCCATGTTGGTCATGGTGCAGGCGTCGAACTGCCCGGCGCTGTAGCGTTCGATGGAACCGACGTAATCCGGCACTTCCTGCACCTGAATGTCGATGCCGTACTTGTCTGCCCACTTCTTCACGATGCCCTGTTCAGCGGCATAGCCCCAGGGCATCCAGCCGGCGAAGATCGACCAGCACAGCTTGAAGGTCTTGGGCGCGGCCTGGGCCGTTGGAGCGCCGAGCAGACAGGCGCAGAGCAGGGCGGTGAGCAGGGAGCGAATGGACATGGAAAACCTCTTGTCATGGACGAAAGCGGGAAAGCCGGCAGCCTGGCTGCGCGTTCTCCCGGGCTTTTGTCCCGCCGTGTAACCCCGCGGCTTCCCGCCGCTGCATGAGGTCGCCCACTCTCGGACCAGTCACTCGCCACTGGCGAGCCGGAACCCTAGTCGGCCATTGCGATTCGCTACCTGCGATCCGCATCGCGGATCGGCTCTCCGCTGCGGCTTCAAGCGAATGGCGTGCCAGCCCTGCCGTTGGCGCTGGGGCATGCTGCGCTTTTGCATGCCCCGTCACAGCCGACGAAGTGATCGCACCTGTCGCCGCCGGCGTTGTCTGATGCCTCAGGGGTTACCCTCCCGGAGGCCGACATCGGTCGGCGTCGTCCCAGCGGTCACAAGGAGGCCGCCATGCCCTACAAGATCCTGCTCTGCGCCTTGCTGCTGTCATTCGCCGGCTGCGCCGTTTACGGCGGCGGCTACGACCGTGGCTATCACAACGGCCATGCCTATCGATACCACGATGGCTACCGCCGTGATCACTATGCGCCACCTGTCTACGTGACGCCTCGCTATTACTATTACGAGGATCGCCGCCAGCATTACTACCCGGCGCCGCCGCGTCATGTGCCGGCACCGCCGCCGCGTCATCACTATGGCCACGATCATCGTTATCGCGATGGCTACAAGCGCCATGAGCAGCCGCGGCATGAACATCGGCGCGGCGCACGTCGGCAGGAACATCGTGGCGGGCAGGTGCAGCGCGGTTGGGACAGCGGTCGCGGCACGCAGCTGCGTTTTTCCAACGGACGCAGCAACGACCACCAGCAGCGCGGTGGCGAGCGCCGCTGGTAAGGCTCAACCCGCCGCGCGCGGGGTCACTGCATCCAGCCGACGAATCACCTCGACCATGGCCTGCGCCGCTGGCGATAGGCTGTGCCCGGCGCGGCTGACCAGGCCATAGGCCGACTGCTGCTGCAGGCTCGCCGGGGCCAGCGGCAACAGGCTCAGTTGGCCGGCTCCGACCTCTTCGGCGATCACGTCCCAGGGCGCCATGCTCAGCACGTCGCTGTCGGCCACCAGGCGCTTGAGCACGAGAAAGTTGTCGCACTGCACGCTCAAGGGTTGCGCGCGTCCGCTGGCGTGACCCAGGCTGCGCTCGACCGCCTGCGGCAACTGCGTGCCGGCCAGGGGAAAGTCCAGCAGGTCGCGCGGTTGTAGATCGCGCCGCTGCAATAACGGGTGCGCCGGGCGGCAGAACAGCACGCCCTGATGCACGCGCAGTGCTTCGATCTGCAACCGCGCATCGCCCTGCAGCTCGCGGATATCGGCGACGAACAGCTCGATGGCCGAGTCCAGCAGGCTGTCGCGCAGCTCCAGCCAGTTGCCGATGTCCAGCTTCACCTGCACCCGCGGATAGCGCTGCAGCAATTGCCCGAGGGCCTGCGGTATCAACCGTGCGGCCGGGTAGGGGCCGGCGCCGAGGCGCAGCTCGCCTGCCTCGAGATTGCCCAGCTGGTTGACTGCATTGCTCAACGCCAGGCTGCCGGCCAGCAGACGGCGGGCATGCTCCAGCACCAGGTGGCCGTGGGCGGTCAGGCTGATGCCGCGGCTATGGCGGTCCACCAGGCTGCAGCCGAGCTGCGCCTCCAGGGCCTGGATGCTGCGGCTCAACGCCGGCTGGCTGAGGTGCACGGCCTCGGCAGCGCGGGCGAAGTGACCCTGTTCGGCGAGGGCGACGAAGTGACGGAGCTGGCGTAGGTCGTTCATGCGCGTTATGCATTGGTTATTGGATTCGAATGCATTGGAATTATCAGGTGGCCTTTGCCAACCTGCCAGTACTTCAACAACAAGACGTCCTATCGCCATGAGCACCTTCTCTCGCCTTGGCGGCCTGCTGCTGGCCGCTGCCTTGCCCCTGGGCGCACAGGCCGAACTGCCGGCCGAGCGTATCGAGCCGAGCATTCACGCCGAACTGGCCGCGCACACCCGGCACTTCGCCCAGCAGATCTACCGCGTCGCGGGCAACGTCCATTCGGCGGTCGGCTGGCAGCTGGGCAACGTGGTGATGATCGAGGCGCCCGAGGGGCTGATCATCGTCGACACCGGCGAGTCGGTCAGCGAGTCGCGCAAGATCATGGCCGAGTTCCGCAAGCTCAGCGACAAGCCGGTCAAGGCGGTGGTCTACACCCACTTCCACCCGGATCACATCAACGGCGTGCAGGCGTTCGTCAGCCGCGAGCAGGTCGAGCGCGGCGAGGTGCATATCTATGCCCACGAGACGCTGCTGCAGAACGTGGTGGCGCAGGGCGCGCTGGTCGGGCCGATCCTCGGCGTGCGCTCGGCCTACAGCTTCGGCTCGTTCCTGCCGGCCAGCGATCAGGAGGGGATGAACGCCGGTATCGGTCCGCTGGCCAAGGCCGAGCCGTCGTCGTTCATCGCGCCGACCGTGACCTTTGGCGAACGCCTGGACACCAGGATCGCCGGTCTCGATGTGCAGTTTCTGCACGTCCCCAGCGAGGCGCCGGACGAGATCATCCTGTACCTGCCGGACAACCGCGTGCTGATCAGTGCCGAGGTCGATCAGGGGCCGACCCTGCCGAACATCCATACGCTGCGCGGCACCAGGTTCCGCGACCCGGTGCAGTGGGTCGAGAGCCTGGACAAGCTGCGCGCCTACCGGGCCGAGCATATGGTGCCGCTGCATGGTCGCCCGGTCAGCGGACAGGACAAGGTCGAGGAAGTGCTGCGCATGACCCGCGACGGTATCGCCTACATCCATGACCAGACCGTGCGCTGGATGAACAAGGGCCTGACCCCGGACGAGCTGGTGGAGAAGGTCAAGCTGCCGCCGCACCTGGCCGGCTACACGCCTTATCTGCGCGAGTACTACGGCACGGTGAAGCACAGCGTACGGCAGATCTACAACGGCTACCTGGGCTGGTTCCAGGGCGACCCGGTGGCCCTCGACCCGACCCCGCCGCGGCAGCAGGCCGAGCGGCTGATCGCCCTGGCCGGCGGTCGTGAAAAGCTGTTGTTGGAGGCTGGCAACGCCTATCTGAAGGGCGACTATCAGTGGGCCGCCGAGCTGGCCGGCTACGCCATCCGCGTCGACCACGACGACAAGCTGGCGCGCGAGATCAAGGCGCGCAGCTTTCGCAAGCTGGGTTACGCCAGCATGAACATCAACTGGCGCAACTGGTATCTGATGAGCGCCATGGAACTGGAGGGCAAGCTCGACGGTGATGCCATCCGCCAGCGCTCGGTTGAGATGCGCGAGGTTTTCCTCTCGCCGGACATGGTGCGCAGTTTCACCCCGCAGAGCTTCCTGCAGAACTGGGTGACCCGCATCGACCCGCAGAAGGCCGGCGACCTCGAGTTGACCCTGGGCTTCAGCTTTCCCGATGTGGACGAGCAGTGGGCGCTGGAGGTCCGCCGTGGCGTCGCGCAGTTGCACAAGGGCATTCCCGAGGGCACCGAGCTACGCCTGAGCATGGACAAGCGCTTCATGGAAACCCTGCTGACCGGCGAGGGCGGCCTGGTCAAGGGCGCGCTGCTGGGCGATGTGAAGGTCGAGGGTAATCTGCTGGAGATTCGCCGTTTCCTCGCCTGCTTCGACTTCGCCGACGAGGCGTTCGGGCTGACGCTGCGTTAGCCCTCGGTTCGAAGCGGCAAGATCGGCGTTGTGTTTGCCATTCGCCGCGGGGGCGCGGCTCCTACAGGGCGTTCCCACCGAAAGAAGGGCGGTTTCCTGCCAACCGCCCGGTCACACTTCAGGTTCATCCATTCGGAGGCTGACGATGAACCTGCTGTCTTTCGCCAAGGGCGCCCTGGCCATGTTCTGGCTGGTGGCGCTGATCAATCTCTTCTACCCCTTCGCCGCGCCGCTGGGCGGCTGGGTCAACTGGGCCGCCCTGGCGGTGCTGCTGGCGCATCTGGGCGAGCTGTTGCTGTTCGGCTCGCGCCTGCGGGGCCTGCCGCTGTTGTGGTGGCAGCGCCTGCAGGTGCTGCTGTTTGGTGTTTTGCATTTGCAGACGCTGCGCTGAATGCCGATGGCCTCGGTGCGCGTAGCGCACCCTACGACGGGTGCAGCTTCCGTAGGGTGCGCCATGCGCACCAGCCCTACCGGAAACACCCCGGTACGCGTAGCGCACCCTACGACGGGAGCAGCTCCGTAGGGTGCGCCATGCGCACCAGCTCTACCGGGAACACCCCGGTGCGCGCAGCGCACCCTACGATGAGTGCGGCTGCGTAGGGTGCGCCGTGCGCACCAGCTCTACCGGGAAACGCCCCGGTGCGCGCAGCGCACCCTACGAGGAGGGCGCGGCTTCCGTAGGGTGCGCCGTGCGCACCAGCCCTACCGGAAACACCCCGGTGCACGCAGCGCAGCCTATGGGCGACCAAGGCGCTATTCGACGAACAGCTGCTGCACCACCGAAAAATCCTGCTTGCCCTTGCCCTGTTTGAGCAGCAGGCGATACAGCTGCAGCGCCAGGGCGCCCATGGGTGTGCTGTTGCCGCTGTGGCTGGCGGTTTCCTGGGCCAGGCCGAGGTCCTTGGCCATCAGCTCGGCCATGAAGCCGCCGCTGTAACCCTTGGACGCCGGGGCGCTTTCCATCACCCCGGGCCAGGGGTTGTATTTCTCCAGCGTCCAGTTGCCGCCAGAACTCTGCCGCATGATCTCGGCCAGCACCGCCGGCTCCAGGCCGTTGGCCACGCCCAGGGCCATGGCTTCGGCAGTGGCGATCATCTGCACGGCGAGCACCTGGTTGTTGCACACCTTGGCCACCTGGCCGGCGCCGTCCGGGCCGGCGTGGAAGATGTTCCTGCCCATGGCGGTGAGGATCGGCCGGGCTTTCTCCAGCGCCTGGGCCTCGCCGCCGACCATGAAGGTCAGGGTGCCGGCGGCAGCGCCAGCCGTGCCGCCGGACACCGGCGCATCGAGCAGGGCGACGCCGCGCTCACGAGCAGCGGCGTGCACCTTGCGCGCGGACTCCGGGGCGATGGTCGAGCACTCGATCACCAGCGTGCCGGCGGGCAGCCGCGCGAGCAGGCCTTCTTCGCCCAGGTACAGGCCTTCCACATGGCGGCTGGCCGGCAGCATGCTGATCACCACCTGTGCCTGATCGCTGGCATCGGCGGCGCTCTCGGCCGCTACCGCGCCTTCGCCGGCCAGGGTATCGACGGCGCTGCGCACCAGGTCGAAGACTTTCAGCGGATAACCCGCCTTGAGCAGGTTGCGGGCCATGGGCAGGCCCATATGGCCGAGGCCGATAAAGGCGATCTGGGTCATGTCGGTTCTCCTTTTCTTGTTGCTCTTGGGGTACTGCTCAATGCCAATCAATCACGCATCAATCGTGTAGCTTCCCGGTGCTCTGCCGGTCGCGGCTGAAGCCCCTCCCACAGGCCCATGACCCGAACTGCATCCGGGCTACGGGCGCAGGTTACTGCCCGGCTTTGAACAGGTCGTTGATCGTGGCGAAGGGCGCCGCCTCCTTGGCGAAGCTGGGATCGCCCTGACGCAGGGCACTCGCGGCCTGCAGGAAGCCGCCCAAGGCCGTGCGCGCCAGGCTGGAGCCGACGCTGACGCGGCGCACGCCCAGCTCACGCAGGTCGTCCAGGCTCAGCGCGCTGCTGGACAGCCCCAGCAGCACGTTGACCGGTCGTGGTGCCACTGCGCGTACCACGGCATCGATCTGTGCTCGGGTGGTCAGGCCGGGGGCGTAGAGCACATCGGCGCCGGCTTCGGCATAAGCCTCCAGGCGACGCAGGGTGTCGGCCAGGTCTTCGCGCCCGTGCAGGAAGTTTTCCGCGCGGGCGCAGAGGGTGAAGGGGAAGGGCAGGCTGCGCGCCGCAGCCACCGATGCACGGATGCGCTCCACTGCCAGTTCCAGCGGGTAGATGGGGGCATCCGCACGGCCGCTGGCATCTTCGATGGAGCCGCCCACCAAGCCGCAGGCGGCGGCCTGGATCAGGGTTTCGGCGCAGCCCTGCGGATCGTCGGAGAAGCCGTTCTCCAGGTCGGCCGCCACCGGCAGAAGCGTGGCAGCGACGATGGCGCGGGCATTGGCCAGGGTTTCCTCGCGACTGATCAGTCCTTCGCCGTCGATGCGGCCAAGCGAGAAGGCCAGGCCGGCGCTGGTGGTGGCCAGGGCTTCGAAACCCAGGGCCGCGAGTATCTTCGCCGAGCCGGCATCCCAGGGGTTGGGCAGTACCAGCAGCTCGTCGCGTTGATGCAGGGCCTGGAAGGTCAGGGCTTTTTGCAGTTGCTTGTCGTCCATGCTGGTGCTCCTCTGAGGGCGTCGTGCCTGCTCTATCGCGAATGAATTCGCTCCGTGGTCGATGCCCCGGATTGCATCCGGGCTACGGGGCATATGTAGGGTGCGCCGTGCGCACCGAGTCGGCGCAACGTCCTACAGGTCCGCCAACGGATGCTCACCGTCCCAGGCCGGAGCGAAGTGCGCCTCGATCACCGCCTCGGGAATCGTGGCCACATCCGGCCAATGCCAATGCGGCGTCTGATCCTTGTCGATCAGGCGCGCACGCACGCCTTCGGGAAATTCGGGGTGGCGGCAGCAGTTCAGGCTCATGGCGTATTCCATGCGGAACACCTCGGCCAGCGACAGGTGCCGCGCACGGCGGATCTGCTGCCAGACCAGGTGCGCGGTCAGCGGGCAGCCGTGGGCCAGGGTCTTGGCGGCGCGGGCCAGCAGGGCGTTGTCATCCTGCTGCAGGGCGCTGATGGCCTGTACCGCTGCCGGCAGGTCGGCGACATCAAGCAGCTCGTCGATGCGTTCGCGGCGCGGTAGCCACTGGGCCGCCGGCAGTTCGCCGCATGCCTCGTTCTCCAGTGCGCGCAGCAGGCTGTGCAGTTGCAGGTCGGCTTGTTCGCGCCAGTTCAGTTGCACCAGGCCTTCGAGCAGGGCGTCCTGCTGGTCGTCACGCAGGAAGCGGTCGGCCAGGTTCAGGTCCAGCGCATCGCGGGCATTGATGCTGGCGGCGGTGAGGCCAAGAAACAGACCCAGACGTCCCGGCAGGCGGGCAAGGAACCAGCTGCCGCCGACATCCGGGTACAGGCCGATATTGATTTCCGGCATGCCCAGGCGGCTGCTCGGTGTGACGATGCGGATGCCGGCGCCCTGCATCAGACCCATGCCGCCGCCCAGCACGTGGCCGTGAGCCCAGCAGATGAAGGGCTTGGGGTAGCTGTGGATGCGGTGGTCGAGGCGGTATTCGTCGGCGAAGAAGCGCCGCGCCAGCGGCGGCACCTCGCCGGGGTGTTCGCGGCACTGCTGCACCAGCTGTACCACGTCGCCGCCGGCGCAGAAGGCTTTCGGGCCGGTGCCGCGCAGCATCACGCAGGCGATGGTCGGGTCTTCGGCCCAGGCTTTCAGGCGCGCATCGAGCGCCTCGATCATCGGCAGGGAGAGGGCATTGAGGCTCTTCTCGGCGTCCAGGCTGGCGATGCCGATGCGGTAGCCATGCAGGGCGGGGCGTTCTTCGAATTGCAGATTCATGGGATCACCTTTGGGGCTTCAGGCTGCAGGCGATGCGCCGCTCTTGCCTGAGGCCTGCAGCTTGCGGCCTGTAGCCGCTCTTCTCATTTGTTGCGCCACTGCGGGTCGCGTTTCTCCAGGAAGGCGTTGACACCCTCGCGGGTATCGTCGGCGTCGAACAGGTCGACGAAGCGCTCGCGCTCTTCCGCCAGCCAGGTGTTCGGGCCGCGCTCGCGCGCGCCCTGGATCAGCGGCTTGATGGTGCGCACCGCCACCGGGCTCTGCCGTGCCACCTTGGCGGCCAGGAGCAGGGCGGTGCCGCGGGCCTCGCCGGCATCCACCACCTGTTCGACCAGGCCGATGCGCAGGGCGGTTTCGGCGTCGAGGCGTTCGCCACAGAGGATCATGCGCTTGGCCCAGCCCTCACCCACCAGCCAGGGCAGCGCCTGGGTGCCGCCGGCGCAGGGCAGCAGGCCCACGGCCGCTTCCGGCAGGGCCATCTGCGCTTGGCGTTCGGCGATGCGGATGTCGCAGGCCAGGGCGCATTCCAGGCCGCCGCCCATGGCGTAGCCGTTGATCGCGGCGATGGATACGCCGCGAAAATCGCGCAGGGTCTCGAAGGCCTCGCCGAAGCGCCGGGCCATCTCGCGGGCACG
Source organism: Ectopseudomonas guguanensis (assembly GCF_900104265.1). Taxonomy (GTDB): domain Bacteria; phylum Pseudomonadota; class Gammaproteobacteria; order Pseudomonadales; family Pseudomonadaceae; genus Aquipseudomonas; species Aquipseudomonas guguanensis. The sequence goes on along the minus strand of NZ_FNJJ01000001.1, from coordinate 456,232 downwards.
CGCCTTGTCGCCGTCGGCGAACATGTTCAGGTCGGCGCCGGCGGAGAAGAACTTCGGCCCCTGGCCGGTCACCACCAGGGCGTAGACCTCGTCGTCACGGTTGAGGTGCTCGACCACCTGCTTGAGACCGATCAGCGAGTCGCGGTCCCAGGTGTTGGCCGGTGGATGGTTGATGGTGATCAGCGCGGTATGGCCGTGCTTTTCCACGGTGAGCTTGTGGGTCAGGTCGAAGATGCCGGATTTGTAGGTTTCGATGGCTGTACTCATGGTCGTCCTCGATACGGATCATTGCTGCAGGAGCGAGCTCTGCTCGCGAACATCGCACGTTCCTACCTATCGTGGTTACTACAGCAGGCGATCGAGCATGCCGCCCTGCAACAGCAGGCGGCGCGCAATGATCACCCGCATGATCTCGTTGGTGCCTTCCAGTATCTGGTGCACGCGTGCGTCGCGTACCCAGCGTTCCAGGGGATAGTCATTCAGATAGCCATAGCCGCCGTGCAGTTGCAGCGCTTCGTTGCAGACCGCGAAGCAATGGTCGGTGGCGAAGCGCTTGGCCATGGCGCAATACAGGCTCGCCTCGCCGTGGCCCTGGTCGAGCCTGTGTGCGGCCAGGCGCACCATCTGCCGGCTGGCGGTGAGGTCGGTGAGCATGTCGGCGAGCTTGAACTGCAGCGCCTGGAATGCGCTGAGGGGCTTGCCGAACTGCTTGCGTTCCTCGACGTAGCGCAGGCTCTGCTCAAGCGCTGCCTGGGCCGCGCCGAGCGAGCAGCTGGCGATATTCAGGCGGCCGCCATCGAGGCCCTTCATGGCGTAGACGAAGCCTTCGCCTTCGGGGCCGATGCGGTGGCTGGCGGGGATGCGCACGCCATCGAAGGTGATGGTGCGGGTCGGTTGCGCCTTCCAGCCCATCTTGTCCTCGTTGCGCCCGTAGCGCACACCGGGCGCATCGGCCGGCACCAGGAAGCAGGAGATGCCCTTGGCGCCGTCCTCGCCGGTACGCGCCATGACGATCAGCACGTCGGTCGAACCCGCCCCGGAGATGAAGCATTTGCTGCCATCGATGAGGTAATCATCGCCGTCACGCCGCGCGCGGGTGCGCAGGTTGGCGGCATCGGAGCCGGCATCCGGCTCGGTCAGGCAATAGGACGCCAGCAACTGGCCGTTGATCAGCCCCGGCAGCCAGGCATCCTTGAGCGCCTGATCGGCGAAGCTGGCGAGCATCCAGGTGGCCATGTTGTGGATGGTCAGGTAGGCGGTGGTGGCCACACAGCCGGCCGCCAGCTGTTCGAAGATCAGCGAGCTGGACAGCCGCGACAGCCCCAGCCCGCCGTCCTCCTCCTTCAGGTAGAGGGCCAGGTAGCCCTGTTCCGCAGCGCGGCGGATCACCTCGATGGGGAAGTGGTGTTCACGGTCCCAGTCCGCGGCATGGGGCGTCAGTTCCCGCGCGGCGAAGGTGCGGGCGCTGTCGGTCAGCAGGCGTTGCTCGTCATTGAGTTCGAAGTCCATGGCATCTCATTGCAAGGTCAGGGGTTGGCCGCCGGCCCGGCGCTCGGCCTGCCAGTCGGCGAGGCTGGGCAGCGCCGTGCTGGCGTCGAGGCGGTCGACGATTTCGAAGTAATCCTGCTTGAGCGGGTCCTTGAGCACCTCGTCGCGCGGTTTCACCTTCACCGCGTAGACCGTCTGCAGGTTCTGGTGATCGAAGGCGCGCCATTGCTGTTCGCCTTTCAACAGGCTGTAGCGGTGGCCCTCCAGCGCCTTGATCAGCGCTTCGCTGTCGAGACTGTTGGCACGCCTGGCGGTATCGGCCCACTGCTGGACGATGCTGTAGGCCGAAGCGGCGGAGCTGGAGGGGTACATCTGGTAGCGGGTCTTGAAGGCCTGGACGAAGGCTTCGCCACGCGCGGACTTCTCCAGCGCCGGCACGCGCCAGGTCCAGGGTTCGGTGCCGATCACGCCCTGCATCAGGTCCGGGCCGGCCTGCTCGACCATGCTCTGGGTGAGGTTGGGCGCGACGATCTGCATGCGCTCGGTCAGGCCCAGGTCCTTGGCGATGCGCATGGCGCGCACCAGGTCCTCGCCGAACAGCACCAGGGCGAGGATATCGACCTTGCTTGCGGCGGCCTGGGTCAGTGCGTCCTGATAATCGGCCAGGCGCGCGCCGGGGAAGGGAATGCGCACACCGGCGTGCTCGGCTGCGTTGTCACTGGAAGTGGCCTGGCGCAACGAGGCCTCGCTGGTATGGCCCCAGGTGTAATCGGCCGTGACGTAGAAGTAGCGCTTGTTCGGCAGGGTCTTGCTCAGGTACTGGCCGAGCACCTTGGCACTCATCCAGGCGTTGTTGCATTCGCGGAACATGTAGCGGTGGCCGTCCTTGCCGGTGGTGTCGTTGGAGTAGGTGAGGGTGCCGAAGTACAACAGGCCGTGCTCCCTGGCGCGCTTGCCGGCGGCGATGGCCACGGCGCTGGAGGCGCCGCCGAAGAGCATCACCGCACCTTCGGCAGCCAGCTTGTCGACGTTCTTCTCGGCCTTGGCCGGGCGCGAGGCTGTGTCCTTGCTGGACAGGCGCAGTGGCCGTCCCAGCACACCGCCCTGGGCGTTGATCTCGTCGATGGCCAGCAGGGCTCCACGCATCTGCGCCAACCCCTCCTCCTTGTATGGCCCGGTGCGCGGGTAGTTGAGACCGAGGGTGATGGGCTTGGCTGCCTGCGCACAGGCGGTGATTGTGGCCCACAGGGCCAGGACGGCGGACAGTTGGCGCATTGCAGTTCTCCTTGTTTTTGTTCTGCAAGGAGTTCTTTTACGCCGCTTGTCCAGTTCAGGTGATCGTCTATTGGTCTAACGAAAGATCACCCAGTTCTCATTTCAGTTGAATGGTCATGTTCGGCCCGTCGCCGAGCGGCGTGTCGTCGAACCAGCGGCTGGTCACCGTCTTGGTCTCGGTGTAGAAGCGCACCGCCTGTTTGCCGTAGGCATGCAGGTCGCCGTAGAACGAGCCCTTCCAGCCGGTGAAGGAGAAGAACGGCAATGGCACCGGGATCGGTACGTTGATGCCCACCTGGCCGACCTCCACCGCGTGCTGGAAGTGCCGCGCGGCGCCGCCGGAGCGGGTGAACAGGCTGGTGCCGTTGCCGTAGGGGCTGGCGTTGACCAGCTCGATGGCCTCTTCCAGGCTGTCCACCTCCATGCACACCAGCACCGGGCCGAAGATTTCCTCGCGGTACAGACCCATCTTCGGCGTCACGCCGCGGAACAGGGTCGGCCCGACCCAGTTGCCGTTCGGGTAACCTTCCACCCTGCACTGCGAGCCGTCGAGCAGGCACTCGGCGCCCTCGGCCTTGCCTTCATCGATCAGGCGCAGCACGCGCTGGCGGGCCTGCGGGCTGATCAGCGGGCCGTAGGCGGCGCCGCCGTCCTGCCAGTGACCGGGGCGCAGCGCGGCCATCTGCTCGGCCAACTCGTCGATCCATTGCTTCGACTCGCCGACGAACACCGCCACGCTGATCGCCATGCAGCGCTGCCCTGCTGCGCCGCAGCTGGCGCCGAGCAGGTTGCTGATGACCTGATCCTTGGGTGCGTCCGGCATGATCACCATATGATTCTTGGCCCCGGCGAAGGCCTGTACGCGTTTCAGGTGCTGAGTGCCGGTGCGGTAGACGTGCTGGCCGACCGTTACCGAACCGACGAAGGACACCGCGCGTACCGCCGGGTGCACCAGCAGCGCATCGACCTGCTCGCGGCCGCCATGCAGCACCTGCAGCACCCCGGCCGGCGCGCCGGCCTCGAGGAACAGTTCGGCCAGACGATTGGGCGTCATCGGGTCCTGTTCCGATGGCTTGAGGATGAAGGTATTGCCGCAGGCGATGGCCAGCGGGAACATCCACAGCGGGATCATCGCCGGGAAGTTGAACGGGGTGATGCCGACGCACACGCCCAGCGGCTGAATCCAGCTGGCGGTGTCGATCTCGCGGGCGACGTTCTCCACCGTCTCGCCCATCATCAGGCCGGCGATGTTGGCCGCATGCTCGGCCACCTCGATGCCGCGCCAGACGTCGCCCTTGGCATCGGCGAAGGTCTTGCCGGTTTCGCGGGCGAGTATTTCCGCCAGCTCGTCGTGGTGTTCCTTGAGCAGATGCTGGTAGCGCAGCATCAGACGCGCGCGTTCCGATACCGGCACCTCGCGCCAGGCGAGAAAGGCCTGCTGGGCGCTGGCCACGGCAGCCTCGATTTCCTCGGCGGTGGCCCTGGGGGCGAGGGCGATCACCTCCTGGGTGGCCGGGTCGGTGACTTCGATCAGTTCGTGGGCCTGGCTGACGCGCCATTGGCCGTCGATCAGTTGCGGCAGGGTACGGGGCATGCTCGCCTCCTTTTATTCTTGTACCGGCTTTTTATAGCCACTCGGCGCCGCTTTGTGGATTGACGATCTTGGCCTTCGGATGGACGATCTTGTCATTCATGGATGTTTTCGAGGAATGAGCGTCATGGGTTTGCGGGTGGAAACCTCCAACTGGCCGCTGCCGCTCGGCGGGCAGCGCTTCATCACCCCACCGCGCCTGCGCCGCCTGCTGGCGCGCCATCCGCTCAGTTCAGGCTGCTATCCCCTGGCCATGGGCTTCTACCCAGAGGCGGCCGGCCACCAGATGCGGCGCCTGCAGCCGGACGATCATCTGCTGATCTACTGCCGCTCCGGCAAGGGCTGGCTGGAAACGGAGGATGGACGATTCGAGGTTGCTGGTGGCGATCTGCTGCTGTTGCCGAGGACCGTGTCGCATGCCTATGGCGCGGATGGCTCAGATCCCTGGACGATCTACTGGGTGCACTTCGACGGCAGCCTCAGCGAGGACTTTTTGCGTCTGCTGGGCGCGCAGACGCTGCGGCGCATCGGTGTGCAGCCGCGTTTGCTAGGCGACTTCGAGGCGCTGCTGGGGCTGCAGCGCCAGGGCCTCAACGCCTTGCCCTTCATCCATGCCGCGCACCGCCTGCAGGCGATGCTGAGCTCCCTGGCGGTGCTGCCGGCGCGGGTCAGTCTGAAGTCCGGGCGGGTGCTGGACATCGAGGCGGTACAGGCGGTGATGCGCGCGCACCTGCATGGCAGCCTCAACCTCGACGAACTGGCGGCGCAGTTCAGGCTCTCGCGCTTTCACTTCGCCAAGACCTACCGCGCGCTGACCGGCCATGCGCCGATCCAGGACTTCATCCAGCTGAAGATGGCGCTGGCCTGCCGTCTGCTCGACCGTGGCGATATCGAGGTGCGCCAGGTTGCCGAGCAGCTGGGTTACGAGGACCCCTATTACTTCTCGCGGCTGTTTCGCAAGGTGGTGGGCATGGCGCCCAGTCATTACCGGGCGCTGCACCAGGGCTAGCAGTCAGGCGAGCAGGCGCTTCCAAAGTTGCAGTTCGCCGGCCAGCTCCTGCCTGAGTTCGCCGAGCGGTTGCTCCAGGCCCAGCTTCGCCTGCGCCGGCAGCGGCTCGGGCGGCGTGCGGTTGCTCTGCAGGGCACTGGCCAGCAGCACCAGGTCGGCCAAATCGGCAGCGCCCTCATGCTGGCGTTGCCATTGACCAAAAAGGCGCGTGGATTCGATCACGGCCGAGGGCAACTGCCAGCGCGTCAGGATCAGCGCGCCGAGGTCGCCCGACAGCTGCTCGCACAGCGCATGCAGCGTATCGCTGTCGCGTGGCACGTCCGGCCAGTGCTCCAGCTCCGACAGCAGCGGCAGGCTGCCGATGTCCTGCAGCAGGCCGCCGAGCATGGCATCGTCCAGCGATAGCCCGGTGCGCTGCGCCAGCACCGCGCAGTAGGCGGCGCGTTCGCGGGCGTTGCGCCAACGGGTACGAAAGGCCTGTTGCAATAGCGGCTCACTGCTGGTGAACAGATGCTGCAGGCTGAAACCCAGCACCAGGTCGGCCAGCTGGCGAGTGCCGAGGCGGCCCAGCAGTTCGCGCAGCGAGCTGCACGCGCGGTCGCCACGCAGCAGCGGCGTGTTGGAAAACTGCATCAGGTAGGCGGCCAGCGGCGGGTCGCCGGTGATCACGCGGGTCAGCTGTTCCAGCGAGGTGCGCGGGTCATCCAGCAGTTTACGGATGCGAACGGCAGCTTCCGGCATCTGCGGAATCCTGGCTTCGCCCTTGAGAAAACGACTGAGCAGCGCCATGCGCAGGGTGTCGATAGAAGGGGGCATCGGCTTGGCGTCACGGATTGATAAGGTTCCGGCAAGGCTAGCAAAGCATCCTGCGCCTTGCCGGCATGCTCTGCCTTGACTTGCCCTGCTGCCTTCTCTAGCGTGCCTCCACTCGTTTGCACCCGCAGGAAAAGCGCATGACCGAAGACCGCATCAAACTCGAAGCCAGCTGGAAGCAGGCGCTGCGCGAGGAGTTCGACAAGCCCTACATGAAAGCGCTGCGCGAGTTCCTGCAGGCCGAGAAGGCCGCCGGCAAGGAGATCTATCCGCCGGGCCCGCTGATCTTCAACGCCCTCAATTCCACGCCGCTGGATCGGGTCAAGGTGGTGATCATCGGTCAGGATCCGTACCACGGGCCGGGTCAGGCGCACGGGCTCTGCTTCTCCGTGCAGCCGGGCGTGCAGACGCCGCCGTCGCTGGTGAACATCTACAAGGAACTCAAGCGCGACCTCAACATCGACATCCCTGCCCACGGCTACCTGCAGAGCTGGGCCGATCAGGGTGTGCTGCTGCTCAACACCTCGCTGACGGTGGAGCGTGGCAATGCCGGCTCGCACGCGGCCAAGGGCTGGCAACCGTTCACCGACCGGGTGATCGAGGTGGTCAGCGAGCATCAGCCCAAGCTGGTGTTCCTGCTCTGGGGCAGTCATGCGCAGAGCAAGCAGCGTCTGATCGACCCGACCAAGCATCTGGTGCTGCGTTCGCCGCATCCATCGCCGCTGTCCGCGCATCGCGGTTTCATCGGCAACGGTCATTTCAGTCGCTGCAACCAGTTCCTCGCGCAGAACGGCATGAGCCCCATCGACTGGCGCCTGCCGGCACTATAAGGGGCGCGCCCTGGGTCGGGCGCGCGCCGGCTCATTTCAGCGGCTGGCTACCGACTCGCCGGCCTGGCACTGCTGTGCGGCCAGGTCCGATCGCAGGCTGCTCAGACGCTGGTTGGCGCGCCTGAGCTGTGAGTCGTCGGCCTGGGCGATGAGGTCGACGATCATCTCGGCCATGGCCTGGCGATTGACCTGGTAGCTGGCCTTGTAGGCATCGGTGTAGAAGCGCTCGCGTTCCTGCAGCAGCGCCGTCATCCGCGCGTCGAAGTCGTCGCTGCGGCGTGCCTCGAGCGCTTTGCGCAGGGCCTGTTGCCAGGCCAGGCGGTTGTCCAGCCACACCTGATTCTGCGCGCCCAGGCCCTCGGCCCAGTCGTCGACCCGCTGGCGCTGCGCCGCGTTGAGCTTGCCGAACCAGGGCTGCAGGCGCTCGCTCATGCGCTCGGCGCGGCGGGCGATCTGCTGCTCCAGCGGCGGTTCGAGAAACTCTTCGCGCAGCTCGGCGTTCTGCTCGTCGAGGGCGGCGAACAGTTGCTCTACCTGGCGCGGGCTCAGGCCGCGCAGCAGCTCGGTGGCGCTGGGGGTGATCTCCACGGCCAGGCGCTGCATGGCGCTGTCGAAGGCTTCCAGCTGCCCGACCAGGGCCTGGCTGTCGCGGCTGCTCAGCGCCTCCTGGCTGCGCTCCAGCCAATCCACATAACGCGGCAATTCCACACTGCAATGCCAGCTCAGGTGCTCCTGCAACTGCGGCTTGAGCCAGGCCTTCTGTTCGCTGTTCAGGGCCACGTAGTCGCCGAGCTTCCAGGGAATCAGCCGGTCCAGGTTGCGGTAGGCCAGGTCGATGCGGCTGCAGGCGCTGAGCAGCACGCTGAGGACCAGTAGCAGGAGCAGGGATTTGCGCATGAACGCTGTCTCGCAAAGGCAGAGCACTTGAGACTAATACTCGACGAACCTGATGCAAGAGGATGGAAATATCCGCTTAAGACTTCAGCGAAGCGGGCATTCGATGCACGGGCAAAAAGAAACCGCCCCGAAGGGCGGTTCCGATAGAGCGGGTATCGCTTAGCCGCCGAGGTAGGCGTCGCGTACCTTGGGGTCGTTGAGCAGCTCTTCGCCGCTACCCTGCATGACGATGTGGCCGTTCTCCAGCACGTAGCCGCGATCGGCCAGCTTCAGCGCCTGGTTGGCGTTCTGCTCGACCAGGAACACGGTCACGCCGTCCTTGCGCAGTTGCTCGATGATGTCGAAGATCTGCTGGATGATGATCGGCGCCAGACCCAGCGACGGCTCGTCGAGCAGCAGCAGGTTGGGCTTGCTCATCAAGGCGCGGCCGATGGCGAGCATCTGCTGTTCGCCGCCGCTCATGGTGCCGGCACGCTGGACGAAGCGTTCCTTCAGGCGCGGGAACAGGTGCAGGACCTTGTCCAATTGCTCCTGATTCTCCGCCTTGTCGCCGAAGAAGCCGCCCATGGCCAGGTTTTCCTCGACGGTCAGGCGGGCGAACACGCGACGGCCTTCCGGCACGATGGCGATGCTCTTGCGCATGATCTCCGGGGTATCCATGCCCACCAGCTCTTCACCCTGGTAGCGGATGCTGCCGCTGGTGGCGCGCGGATTGCCGCACAGGGTCATGAGCAGGGTCGACTTGCCGGCACCGTTGGCGCCGATCAGGGTGACGATCTCGCCTTTCTGCACTTCGATGCTGACATCGTGCAGCGCCTGGATCTTGCCGTAGAAGGTTGAGACGTTGTTGAAGCTCAGCATGGATTACGCCTCCCCCAGATAGGCTTTGATCACGTCCGGGTTGTTGCGGATGTCGTCCGGCGTGCCGTCGGCCAGGGGAGTGCCCTGGTTGATCACGTAGATGTGGTCGGAAATGCTCATCACCAGCTTCATGTCGTGCTCGATCAGCAGCACGGTGACGTTGTGCTCGTCACGCAGCATGCCGATCAGCGCCTTGAGGTCTTCGGTCTCGCGCGGGTTGAGGCCGGCGGCCGGCTCGTCGAGCATCAGGATGCTCGGGCGCGTCATCATGCAGCGGGCGATTTCCAGGCGACGCTGCTGACCGTAGGCCAGGGTGCCGGCGCTGCGGTTGGCGAAGTCCACCAGGTTGACCTGCTCCAGCCAGTAGGCGGCAAAATCCATGGCTTCGCGCTCGCTGCGACGAAAGCCCGGGGTCTTGAACAGGCCGGCCAGGTAGCCGGTGTTGAGGTGGCGATGCTGGGCCACCAGCAGGTTTTCCACCGCGGTCATGTCCTTGAACAGACGCACGTTCTGGAAGGTGCGCACCACACCCTTGCGGGCGATCTTGTGGCCCGGCAGACCCTCGATCGACTCGCCGTTGAGGCGGATGCTGCCGGCGCTCGGCTGGTAGAAACCGGTCAGGCAGTTGAATACGGTGGTCTTGCCGGCGCCGTTCGGGCCGATCATCGACACCACCTGTTTTTCCTTGACGTTCAGGCCCACCCCGTTGACGGCCAGCAGGCCGCCGAAACGCATGGACAGGCCGCTTACTTCGAGAATCGTGCGGCTCATCGCTTCAGCTCCAGGTGGGGACGTTGCATCGGCAGCAACCCTTGCGGGCGCCAGATCATCATGAAGATCATGACCAGACCGAAGAACAGCATGCGGTACTCGCTCAGCTCACGCATCTCCTGCAGCATCACCATGATGACGGCTGCGAGGATCACGCCCAGCTGCGAGCCCATGCCACCCAGGACGACGATGGCGAGGATCATCGCCGACTCGATGAAGGTGAACGACTCCGGCGTTACCAGACCCTGACGCGCGGCGAAGAAGCTGCCGGCGAAACCCGCCAGGCTGGCGCCGATGGTAAAGGCCGAGAGCTTGATCACGGTGGGGTTCAGGCCCAGCGCACGGCAGGCGATCTCGTCTTCACGCAAGGCTTCCCAGGCACGACCGATCGGCATGCGCAGCAGGCGGTTGACCAGAAACAGGGTCAGCAGCACCAGCAGCAGGGCGATCAGATACAGGAAGATCACCTTGTACTGCGAGTTGTAGGCCAGTTCGAAGTAGCCGTGGAAGGTCGGCATGTCCGCCGGCACACGGCGCTCGAAGGACAGACCGAACAGGGTCGGCTTGTTCTCGTTGGCGATGCTCAGGCCGTTGGGGCCGCCGGTCAGCTCGGTCAGGTTGCGCAGCAGGATACGGATGATCTCGCCGAAGCCGAGGGTGACGATGGCCAAATAGTCACCGCGCAGGCGCAGCACCGGGAAGCCCAGCAGGAAGCCGAACAGCGCGGCCATCATGCCGGCCAGCGGCAGGCAGATCCAGAAGCCCAGACCGAAGTAGTGCGCCAGGATCGCGTAGCTGTAGGCACCGACGGCGTAGAAGCCGACGTAACCCAGATCGAGCAGGCCGGCCAGGCCCACGACGATGTTCAGGCCGAGGCCGAGCATCACGTAGATCAGGATCAGCGTGGCGATGTCCACCGCGCCGCGGCTGGCGAAGAACGGCCACACCAGCGCCACCATGACCATCGCCAGGATGATCCAGCGTTGGGTGGAGGGCAGGGTGAGGAAGTTGCCGAGCTGGCCGGAACCACTGGGCAGCTTGGGCAGTTGGGCCCAGGTCGGAGTGATGCGGTCACGCAGCAGTTGCCAGAGGAAGATCAGTGCCGCGGCGCCGCCGATGCACCAGAGTTCGAAGGCGGTGGCGCCCTCCACGCGCAGGCTGATGCCGACGGTGGTGAGCTTCAGGCCCAGGACCGGGTAGGAGATGATCAGCACCAGCAGGGCGCTGAAAATCGCGGATTTGAGGTTGCGGCTCATACCTTTTCCACCTCCGGGCGGCCAAGGATGCCGGTGGGACGGAACAGCAGCACCAGCACCAGCAGGCTGAACGCCACCACGTCCTTGTATTGATCGCCGAAGATATCGGCGCCGAAGGCTTCGGCCACGCCCAGCAGCAGGCCGCCGAGCACTGCGCCCGGGATGCTGCCGATACCGCCGAGTACCGCAGCGGTGAAGGCCTTGATGCCGGCGAGGAAGCCCAGGTGCGGGTTGATCACGCCGTAGTTCATGCCCAGCAGTACCGAAGCGACGGCGGCCAGCGCCGCGCCGATGACGAAGGTCAGGGCGATGATGTTGTTGGTGTTGATGCCGAGCAGGTTGGCCATCTTCAGGTCTTCGGCGCAGGCGCGGCAGGCACGGCCCAGGCGCGAGCGGGAGATGAACAGGGTCAGAGCGATCATGGTGACGAAGGTGACGATGAAGATCAGCACCTGCATGTAGGACACCACCACGCCGTTGGCCGCGCTTTCACCGAGGATGAAATTGCCAGGCAGCAGGCTGGGGATGGCCTTGTCCTTGGAGTCCTGCGAAAGCAGCACGGCGTTTTGCAGGAATATCGACATGCCGATCGCGGAGATCAGCGGGATGAGACGATTGCCGCCGCGCAGGGGGCGGTAGGCCACCCGTTCGATGCTGTAACCGTAGGCGCTGGTGACGATCATGGTGGCGGCGAACGCCGCGATCATCACGAAGGGCACGGCTTCCAGGCCGAACATGGCGAGGCCGGCGATCACGGTGAAGGCTACGTACGAGCCAATCATGTAAACCTCGCCGTGGGCGAAGTTGATCATGCCGATGATGCCGTAGACCATGGTGTAGCCGATGGCGATCAGGGCATAGGTGCTGCCAATGGTCAGGCCATTGAGCAGCTGTTGCAGGTAATGGTAAAGATCAGGCATTGCCTAACTCCTGGGCGCTTGCGTAAAGCGGCGCTTGTGGCGCAGCGCGAGGCCGGAATTCTTCTAATAAACAAAGCCCACTGCTCGCGCAGTGGGCTTTGGCTCAGACAGGAAGCTTACTTGGCTTCGGACTTGGTGCCGTCCTGGTGCCACTCGTACACCACGAAGCTGAAGTCCTTCAGATCGCCCTTCTCGTCGAAGGCCAGGGTGCCGGTGGGGGTGTCGAAGCTGTTGGCGCGCAGGGCTGCGGCCACTTTGGCGGTGTCGGTATCGCCGGCTTTCTCGATGCCTTCGGCGATGACCTGAACGGCAGCGTAGGCCGGGAACACGAACGGACCGCTCGGGTCTTCGTTCTTGGCCTTGAAGGCCTCGACCAGCGCCTGGTTCTTCGGATCCTGGTCGAAGGACTTCGGCAGGGTCACCAGCAGGCCTTCGGAAGCCGGGCCGGCGATAGCGGAGATTTCCTTGTTACCCACGCCTTCCGGCCCCATGAACTTGACGTTCAGGCCACGCTCCTTGGTCTGGCGCAGCAGCAGGCCCAGTTCCGGGTGGTAGCCGCCGTAGTAGACGAAATCGACGCCAGCCTGATTCAGCTTGGCGATCAGCGCGGAGAAATCCTTGTCGCCGGCGTTGATGCCTTCGAACAGGGAGACCTTCACGCCTTTGCCTTCCAGGGTCTGCTTGACCGCGGTGGCGATGCCTTCGCCGTACTGCTGCTTGTCGTGGATGACGGCGACGTTCTTCGGCTTGACGTGGTCGGCGATGAAGTTGCCGGCGGTCGGGCCCTGCAGGCTGTCCAGGCCGATGGTGCGGAACACCAGCTCGTAGCCACGCGCGGTGATGTCCGGGCTGGTGGAGGCCGCGGTGATCATCAGGATGCCTTCATCTTCGTAGATGTCGGAAGCCGGCTGAGTGGAGCTGGAGCACAGGTGGCCAACCACGAACTTGACGCCGTCGTTGACGATCTTGTTGGCAACGGCCACGGCCTGCTTCGGATCGCAGGCGTCGTCGTAAACCACGCCTTCGAGCTGCGCGCCGTTGACGCCGCCGGCCTTGTTGATCTGCTCGATGGCCATCTTGGCGCCGATGAATTGCATTTCACCGTACTGAGCCACAGCACCGGTCACCGGACCGGCCAGGCCGATCTTGATGTTGTCGGCCGCCATCGAATAGCTGGCCGCCCCCGCCAGTGCCATTGCCGCGAACAGCTTGGAAATCTGCTTAGCCTTGTTCATGAGTGCTCCACTCTTGTGTTTATCGTTGTTGTAGTTCTTGCGGCCGAAGCTGCAGAACCGGGTCCATGATCCCGGTAACGCCTCCGGCAACTGTACCGGAGCAGTTTAGAGCGCGAATTTGCGCCTTGAAAAGCCGGTAGCGGGAGGCGGAACACGGGGGTGTCGCGTAATTGCAAGAAATGTATAGAAAAACGGCGTGGCTTCAGTCGGTTGGCGAGCGTCGTGCGGTTGCCAGAAGGGCTGCTGACGCTATCATTGCGCGCCCTCATTCACGCCATCGACACAGGCCACACCATGACGGATCAATCTAGCACCCTCTATGCCAAGCTGCTTGGCGAAACCGCACCGATTCGCTGGCAGGAATTGCAGCCTTTCTTCGCCCGCGGTGCGTTGCTCTGGGTCGAGGGCAATCAGGATCTGGTGGCGGTCGCGCAGGCCGTGGCGGAGAACGATCAGGCCCGTGTCGCGCAGTGGATGAACGAAGGGCTGGTGGGCCGCCTCGAGGACGCGCGTGCTGCAGATCTGCTCAAGCGTGACCCGCAGCTATGGGCGGTGGTGGTCGCACCCTGGGTGCTGGTTCAGGAAAGGGCAGGGGATTCGACTCTGCACTGAAAGGGTGCGCTGCACGGCTGCAAGTCGCGGGCTAGACTCATCGCACGCTCCCGTCAGGGAGCAACTTCGCAGTGCCAAGACAAAGGAGTGAGCCCCATGTTCGAACCTGGTCATCTGCATCGCAGCAATCCGCCTGGTCTGGGCGGGCAACCTGGTTACAGCATCGATTTCTATTACGAGGTGCGCAAGGACTCGCAGGAAGGCCCCATGTTGCACGGGCGTCTGGTCGGCGAGATCGATGGCAAGGCCTTCGAGGAAACCTTTGCCATGCACCGCGACACCGCCTTCAACTTCGCCAGCGTGATTTCCCGGCTGGTGGCCAAGCATGGCCTGCCGGCCAATCACAGCCCGATCATGCGTGCGCACCAGGAATACGACGCAATCTTCGAGGACATCCGCGCCAGGCTGCACGCCAAGCCGGGCGAGGCGGTGAACCTCGACCATGTGGAGCGCGACGGCCTGTAGCCTTCGCGCGCGACCAACGTTCGGGCGAAAAAAAACCGGATCATTCGATCCGGTTTTTTTGTTTCATTCATCTATCAGGCAGCCGCGAAACCGGCGGGGTAGGCCAGGCTGGCCTGGCTGCTCTGCACTTCGGCGATGGTCTCGCGTACCACCTGCTTGGCCAGGCAGGCGCACTTGCCGCACTGGCTGGCGATGCCCAGGGTGCCGCGGACTTCACGGTAGCTGCAGCAGCCTTCATAGACCGCGTCGCGGATTTGCGTATCGGTGACACCTTCACAGAGGCAGACGTACATAAGCAAGGCTCGTCTTGGTAGTTCTGTTCGATGGGTCGGATACTAATGTTAATGAGAATGCTTGTCAAAGATCGATTGCGAATGCTCGCATCTCCTGACGAACGGTACAGGCCCCGAGGCCTGATATGAAAAAACCGGCGTGCGCCGGTTTTTTCATGAGCGGGTTGCCCCTACTGATCGAACTCGTCCCAGCCGCCCATTTCCTTCCAGCGGTTGACGATGCCGCAGAACAGCTCGGCCGTCTTCTCGGTGTCGTAGCGCGCCGAGTGCGCCTCCTTGCCATCGAACTCGATGCCCGCGGCCTGGCAGGCCTTGGCCAGCACGGTCTGGCCGTAGGCGAGGCCGGCCAGGGTGGCGGTATCGAAACTGGAGAAGGGATGGAAGGGGTTGCGCTTGATGCCGCAACGCGCCACCGCGGCGTTGAGAAAGCCCAGATCGAAGCTGCTGTTGTGGCCCACCAGGATGGCGCGCTTGCAGCCGGCCGATTTGATCGACTTGCGCAGGCCCTTGAAGATCTCGCCCAGGGCATGCTCCTCGCTCACCGCCATGCGCAGCGGGTGATCGAGCTTGATGCCGGTGAACTCCAGCGCCGCCGCCTCGATATTGGCGCCCTCGAAGGGCTCGATGCGGAAGAAGTGGGTGTGATCCGGATAGAGAAAGCCGCCCTCGTCCATGGCGATGGTGGTCGCGGCGATTTCCAGCAGGGCGTCGGTGGCGCAATTGAAACCGCCGGTCTCCACGTCCACCACCACCGGCAGGTAGCCGCGAAAGCGCGCCGCCATGGGCGTGCGCGGGCCGGACGGCAGGCTGGGGTCGAGTTCGTCGTCGTAGCTGTCTTCGCTCACGCCTGGCCCTCCAGCAGCTTCCAGCGCAGGGTTTCGCCGGCACGCAGCGGCACCACGCTGTTGTCGCCCAGCGGCAGGCTGGCCGGCACGGTCCATTCCTCACGCACCAGGGTGATGCTGTCGTTGTTGCGCGGCAGGCCGTAGAAGTCCGGGCCATGGAAGCTGGCGAAGGCTTCCAGCTTGTCCAGCGCGTTGCGCTGTTCGAAGGCCTCGGCGTACAGCTCGATGGCGGCGAAGGCGGTGTAGCAGCCGGCGCAGCCGCAAGCCGCTTCCTTGGCATGCTTGGCGTGCGGCGCCGAGTCAGTGCCGAGGAAGAACTTGACGTTGCCGCTGGTGGCGGCATCGAGCAGGGCTTCCTGGTGCACGTTGCGCTTGAGGATCGGCAGGCAATAGAAGTGCGGACGAATACCGCCAACCAGCATGTGGTTGCGGTTGTACAGCAGGTGGTGGGCCGTGATGGTGGCGCCGACGTTGGCCGAGGCCGCCTCGACGAACTGCACCGCGTCACGGGTGGTGATGTGCTCGAACACCACTTTCAGCGTGGGGAAACGCTCGACCACGCGGGTCAGGTGCTCGTCGATGAAGGCCTTCTCGCGGTCGAACACATCGATCTCGGCGCGGGTCACTTCGCCATGCACCAGCAGCAGCATGCCCACTTCGGCCATGGCCTCGAGCGCCGGGAAAATCTTGTCGATGCTGGTGACGCCCGAATCGGAGTTGGTGGTGGCGCCGGCCGGGTAGAGCTTGGCCGCGTGCACGAAACCGCTGGCCTTGGCCGCGCGCACATCCTCGGGACTGGTGTTGTCGGTGAGGTAGAGCACCATCAGCGGCTCGAAGCGGCTGCCAGCCGGGCGCGCAGCGAGAATGCGCTGGCGATAGGCGTCGGCCTCGGCGGCGTTGCGCACCGGCGGAACCAGGTTGGGCATGATGATGGCGCGGCCGAAGGTGCGCGCGGCGTCGCCGACGGTATGTGGCAGCACCGCGCCGTCGCGCAGGTGAATGTGCCAGTCATCGGGACGCAGGAGAGTCAGGCGGTCGGACATGAAGGCTTCCAGGCGGGTAAAACGTGGCCGCATGTTAACTGAAAAAGCGCCGCTTCGCGCTTGCGCCGACGCGACAATCGCACGCGAGGGTCAAGTTTCCGTACGTCCGACCGATACCCCGTGAGAATGCCCTGAACCGCCGTGGAGCCTGTCGTGCGTGCGCCCAATTTGCTTCTGATCAGCCTGCTGGCTGGCATGCCTCTGTGCCTGCCGGCGCATGCCATCAGCTTCCAGACGCGGCTGGAGAAGGTGGAGTGGACGGTCGAGGGCGATCAGTTCGAATGCCGCCTCAGTCAGCCGATCAGCAATTTCGGCAGCGGCGAATTCGTGCGCCGCGCCGGTGAGCAGGTGACCTTCCGCCTCAAGGCGCGTGAGCGCTGGATGGGGCCTGGCTCGGCGACCCTGCTGGCGGCGGCGGCGCCCTGGCAGCCGGGGCGCGGTGATATCAATCTGGGCGTGGTCAGCGTCGGTAATGGCGAGGTGCCGTTCAACAGCTCGCAGGAGCAGGGCGCGCGCCTGCTCACCGGTCTGCTGGAAGGGCGCAGCCCGGTAGTGCGTCATCGCACGCTCAATGGCGGCGAAAATCTGGAAGTGCGGCTGCTGCCGGTGAAGTTTCACAAGGCCTATGACGATTACCAGGCGTGCACCGCCAAGCTGCTGCCGGTTAATTTCGATCAGATTCGCCAGGCGCAGATCGGCTTTCCCGGTGGCGGCATCGAACTGGATGCCATGGCCAAGGCCAAGCTCGACATCATCCTCGACTTCGTCAAGGCCGACCCCAGCATCAACAGCTTCCAGATCGACGGCCACGCCGACAACAGCGGCAATCGCCTGACCAACCGAGACCTATCACGTCGCCGCGCGCTGGCCGTGCAGGAGTATCTGGTGGCCGGCGGCATACCGGTCGAACAAATCACCATGCGCTTTCATGGCGAGCGCTACCCCCTGGTACCGAACAACAACGAGGCCAATCGGGCGAAGAATCGTCGCGCCACCCTGCGTCTGGATCGCGTGCCTGCACCAGAGGTGCCGCCTCCTGGCGCGCCACAGAGCGCCCCGCCAAACACCCCGGCCGACCCGCTTGGCAGCACGCCTTCCTGAGCAGAAGCCACGCTGCGTTGCGTCGCTTTGTCATCACAGGCTGTCGCACCCCTGTAAATTGGCCCGCGGGGCCAGTAGAATCACGGGTTTTACCGTACAACCCGTGGAGTGATGGCATGGCGGACGTCAAAAAGGTGGTTCTGGCCTATTCCGGTGGCCTGGACACCTCGGTGATCCTCAAGTGGCTGCAAGATACCTATAACTGCGAAGTGGTGACCTTCACCGCCGATCTCGGCCAGGGCGAGGAGGTCGAACCGGCCCGCGCCAAGGCTCAGGCCCTGGGCGTCAAGGAAATCTACATCGACGACCTGCGCGAAGAATTCGTCCGCGATTTCGTCTACCCGATGTTCCGCGCCAACACTATCTACGAAGGCGAGTACCTGCTGGGTACTTCCATCGCTCGCCCGCTGATCGCCAAGCGCCTGATCGAGATCGCCAACGAGACCGGCGCCGACGCCATCTCCCACGGCGCCACCGGCAAGGGCAACGACCAGGTGCGTTTCGAACTGGGCGCCTATGCGCTGAAGCCGGGCGTGAAAGTCATCGCCCCCTGGCGCGAGTGGGATCTGCTGTCGCGCGAGAAGCTGATGGACTACGCCGAGAAGCACGCCATCCCGATCGAGCGCCACGGCAAGAAGAAGTCGCCGTACTCCATGGACGCCAACCTGCTGCATATCTCCTACGAGGGTGGCGTGCTGGAAGACACCTGGACCGAGCACGAAGAAGACATGTGGCGTTGGACCAAGTCGCCGGAAGCGGCGCCGGAAACTCCGACCTACATCGAGCTGACCTACAACGCCGGTGACATCGTCGCCATCGACGGCAAGGCCATGACCCCGGCCCAGGTGCTGGCCGAGCTGAACCGCATCGGCGGCGAGAACGGCATCGGTCGCCTGGACATCGTCGAGAACCGTTTCGTCGGCATGAAGTCGCGCGGCTGCTACGAAACCCCTGGCGGTACCATCATGCTCAAGGCCCACCGCGCCATCGAGTCGATCACCCTCGACCGCGAAGTGGCTCACCTGAAAGACGAGCTGATGCCGAAATACGCCAGCCTGATCTACAACGGTTTCTGGTGGAGCCCGGAGCGTCTGATGCTGCAACAGATGATCGACGCCTCCCAGGCCAACGTGAACGGCGTGGTGCGCCTGAAGCTGTACAAGGGCAACGTCATCGTCACCGGGCGCAAGTCCGACGATTCGCTGTTCGACGCCAACATCGCGACCTTCGAGGAAGACGGCGGCGCCTACAACCAGCAGGACGCGGCGGGCTTCATCAAGCTCAACGCGCTGCGCATGCGTATCGCTGCAGGCAAGGGGCGCAAGCTGGTCTGATAGACTGGCTGCACCGTGTCACAAGAACCCCGGCCACGCGCCGGGGTTCTGCTTTCCAGTAGAGGAAAATCTGATGAGACTGCTGCATACCATGCTGCGTGTCGGCGACCTGGACCGATCCATTGCCTTCTACACCGAGGTGCTGGGCATGACCTTGCTGCGCCGCAAGGACTATCCGGACGGCCAGTTCACCCTGGCGTTCGTCGGTTACGGCGACGAGGCGCACAACAGTGTGATCGAGCTGACTCACAACTGGGGCGTCGATAGCTACGAGCTGGGCACTGGCTACGGCCATATCGCCCTGGAAGTCGAAGACGTCTACAAGGCCTGCGAGGACATCCGTTCGCGCGGCGGCAGGATTACCCGTAAGCCGGGGCCGATGAAGCACGGCAGCAGCATCCTGGCCTTCGTCGAGGACCCGGACGGCTACCGGATCGAACTGCTCTCAGCCAAGCGGAACGATTGACAGCTGGCGAATCTTGTAAGTAAATGCTTACAAAATAAGTGGCCATTCGCTGATCAGCGAGGTGCCCCATGACGACTGATTCTCAGGCCCTGCGCCTCATTCGCGTAGTCCAGGAGCTGTCGATGGCCAAGGACGTGGACCGTGTGGTGGAGATCGTCCGCAGCGCGGCCCGTGAGCTGACCGGTGCCGACGGCGCAACCTTCGTCCTGCGCGACGGGCAGCAGTGCTTCTATCGCGACGAGGACGCCATCTCGCCTCTGTGGAAGGGGCAGCGCTTCCCCCTGACCTCCTGTATCAGCGGCTGGGTCATGCTGAACCGCTGTGCAACGGTGATCCCCGATATCTACGCCGACTCGCGCATTCCCCACGAGGTCTATCGCCCGACCTTCGTCAAAAGCCTGGTGATGGTGCCGATTCGCACTCTGGAGCCGATCGGCGCCATCGGCACCTACTGGGCACAGCCTTATCAGGCTTGCGATGGGCAGGTCGAGTTGCTGCAGGCGTTGGCCGATTCCACGTCGGTGGCACTGGAAAATATCCAGGTGTATGCCGAGCTGGAGCAGCGCGTCGACGAACGTACCGGGCAACTGGCCGAGGCCAATCGACGTTTGCAGGATGAGGTTCGTGAGCGCCAGCTGGCCGAGCAGGCGGTGCGTCAGCTGTCACTGACCGATGAACTGACCGGGTTGTACAACCGGCGCGGCTTTCGCCTGCTGGCCGAGCGCGAGCTGCGCGCGGCGCGTCGGCGCAAGGGGCGCTGCCTGCTGCTGTACGCCGATCTCGACGATCTCAAACCGGTCAATGATCGCTTCGGCCATGACGCCGGGGACCGCCTGATCAAGGCGGCCGCCGACCTGCTCAAGGCACAGTTTCGTGTGACCGACGTGATCGCCCGCCTGGGCGGCGACGAATTCGTCGTACTGGCCAGCGACTACAGCGACAGCGAAGAGGTGCTGCGTCGTCTGGAGCAGGCATTGCGGGGCAGGGAGGGCGGCGCCGGGCAGCGTCTGTCGATGAGCATGGGGATCAGCGAGTCGTCGCTGAATCCCGACGAGGGGCTCGATAGCCTGCTGGTGCAGGCCGATGCGGCGATGTACGCCAACAAGTGCGCGCGTCGTGCCCTGCGTGCGGTGAGCTGAAACGAAAAAGCCCCGCGGCTGGCGGGGCTTCTTGCGTGGCGCGATCAGATATCGAAATCGTATTCGGCCAGCTGCTTGTGCAGGCGACGCTCTTCGAGGAAGTTGTCGATGATGCGGCGCTTGGTCAGGTTGGTCTTGGCGACTTCCACCGCAGGCTCGGCATCGTCTGCATCGTCCGCGACAAAGTCTTCGTCCAGCTCGAGATCTTCTTTGTCAGTGCTCATCTATTCCACTCCAGGCCAGTTACCGGGGCCATTTGCGCACCTTATAGCGGCAAAAATTGAGCGGGTAAAAAAGATTTTTTCAATCAGAAGATCGCCGGATTCTATGGTCGATCAATCGTCGGAGGTTTTTGCCTTGTACTCGCACAGATCCTCGATGCGGCAGGCTCCACAGCGCGGTTTGCGTGCGGTGCAGACGTAGCGTCCGTGCAGGATCAGCCAGTGGTGGGCGTCGAGCAGGTAATCCTTGGGCACGAACTTGAGCAGCTTCTTCTCCACCTCGACCACGTTCTTGCCCGGCGCGATGCCGGTGCGGTTGCTGACGCGGAAGATGTGCGTGTCCACGGCCATGGCGAGCTGGCGAAACGCAGTGTTGAGCACCACGTTGGCGGTCTTGCGGCCGACGCCGGGTAGGGCTTCGAGGTCCTCGCGGTTGTCCGGCACCTGACTGCCGTGCTTCTCGATGAGGATGCGGCAGGCCTCGATGACGTTCTTCGCCTTGCTGTTGTACAGGCCGATGGTCTTGATGTACTCGGAAAGTCCCTCGACGCCCAGGGCGTAGATGGCCTCCGGCGTATTGGCCACCGGAAACAGCTTGGCCGTGGCCTTGTTGACGCTGACGTCGGTGGCCTGGGCCGATAGCGTCACCGCTACCAGCAGCTCGAACGGCGTGCTGTAGGCCAGCTCGGTCTTCGGCTCGGGGTTGTCCTCGTGCAGGCGACGGAAGATTTCCAGGCGTTTGGCGGCGTTCATTCGATGACTCCGGTAACGCGAACGCGGCGGCTTTGTACGGGCGCCTCGGGCGCGGCGGCCTTGGCCCGTTCCGCGGCGATCTGGTCGATGCGGTTCTTGCCGGCGATCAGCAGGCCCAGGACGATAAAGGCGCCCGGCGGCAGGATGGCCAGCAGAAAGCCCTTGTAGTCCTGTACCAGGGTGAGCTTCCACTCGGCGGCAATCGGCCCGAACAACAGGTGCATGTTGGCGAACAGGGCGCCGGTGCCGAGCAGTTCGCGGATGGCGCCGATCATGACCAGCACCAGGCCGAAGCCCAGGCCCATCATCAGACCGTCATAGGCGGCGCGGGCCGGGTCGTGCTTGGCGGCGAAGCCGTCGGCGCGGCCGAGGATCACGCAGTTGGTGGTGATCAGCGGGATGAAGATGCCGAGGATCTGGTACAGCTCGTAGGTGAAGGCCTGCATCAGCAGCTCGATGCAGGTGGTCAGTGCGGCGATGATCATGACGAAGGCCGGCAGGCGCACGGCGGTATTGACCACACCGCGCACCAGCGACACCGCGGTGTTGGAGCACACCAGCACCACCGCGCTGGCCAGGGCCAGGCCGAGGGCGTTGACCGTGGAGTTGCTCACCCCCAGCAGCGGGCACAGACCGAGCAGCTGCACCAGCGCCGGGTTGTTCTTCCACAGGCCGTTGAAGCTGATTTCGCGGTAGCTGGTCATTGTTCGTTCTCCGCCAGGCCCAGCAATTGGGCGCGGTGCTTGTCGAAGTAGCGCAGGGCGCCGTGCACGGCCTTGACCACGGCGCGCGGAGTGATGGTGGCGCCGGCGAACTGGTCGAAATCGCCGCGATCCTTCTTCACTGCCCAGCCGTCTTCGTTGGGATCGCTCAGGGACTTGCCCTCGAAGCTGCGTATCCAGTCGCTCTTGGCCAGTTCGATCTTGTCGCCCAGGCCCGGAGTCTCTCGGTGGCCAAGCACACGCACACCGGCCAGGCGGCCATCGGCGGAGATGCCCACCAGCAGGTGGATGGCGCCGCTGTAGCCGTTCGGTGCAGTCACCGGCAGGATCAGCGCGCTGGGTTGGTCGCCCTTCAAGGCCAGGTAAGCCGACTGCGGGCTGCGGTGGCCCAGCTCGGGGGCATTGAGTTCGATGCGGTTGTCCAGCAGGTGGTTGTCATAGCTGCCGCTCGGCAGGATTTCGGCCAGGGCGCGTACCTGCGCTTCGCGCTCGGCGGCGGCGATGCGCGTGGCAGTGCCCTGTTGCAGCAGAGCCACGCTGCCGACGGTGCCAATGGCGAACAGGCCAAGCACCAGGGCGTTCTTCAGCATCGAGCGGCTGATTTCCGGCAGCATGCTCATTCTCCCAACTTGAAGCCGCTGTTGGGCTTGCGATGGCCGTAGCTACGCGGCCGGGTGTAGTAGTCGATGGTCGGCGCGGCCAGGTTCATCAGCAGCACGGCGAAGGCCACCGCGTCCGGGTAACCGCCCCAGGCGCGGATCACGTAGACCAGTATCCCGACGCCGATGCCGAACACCAGACGCCCACGATTGCTGGTAGCGCCGGATACCGGGTCGGTGACGATGAAGAAGGCGCCGAGCATGGTGGCCCCGGTGAGCAGGTGAAACAGCGGCGAGCCGTTGGAATCCGAGCCGCTGCCGTTCCAGAACAGCAGACTCATGACGAACAGCGCGGCGAGCATGCCCACCGGCGCGTGCCAGGTGATCAGCCGCTTGTGCAGCAGGTACAGGCCGCCGGCGAGGAACGCCAGGTTGACCGCCTCGCTGCCAGTGCCGCCGAAATGGCCGAAAGCCGGGTTGACGGCGTACAGCTCGTCGATGGTCAGGCTCTTGTTCACTTTCAGCGCGTCCAGCGCGGTGGCCTGGGCCCAGCCGTCTGGCAGGCTGGCGATACCGAGTATGTGCTTGATGCCGTCCAGCGCGGCGACGCCGTGCGGCGCGGGCCAGCTGGTCATTTCCACCGGGAAGGAGATCAGCACCACCACGTAGCCGACCATAGCCGGATTGAAGGGGTTCTGCCCGAGTCCGCCATAAAGCTGCTTGCCGAAGCCGATGGCGAAGCCGCAGGCGATCAGGGTCAGCCACCATGGCGAATAGGGCGGCAAGGCCAGGGCCAGCAGCACGGCGGTGACCAGGGCGCTGTAGTCCTTGAGGAAGAAGGCCACCGGGCGCTTGCGCGCGGCCAGCAGCGCGGCCTCGAAGCCCAGCGCGCAGAGGCTGGCCCAGAGCAGGTTGAACAGGGTGCCGGCGCCGAACAGCCAGGTCAGCGCGAGGATGCCCGGCACGGTGGCCAGCAGCACCTGCAGCATGACCTGCTGGGTACGGTTGCTGCCCTTGGCGTGGGGCGATGTGATGCGGGGCAGGGCCATCGGCGCTCCTGTTACTGCGTTCGTATTGAGTGCAGTGGTGTTCATTCTCCGGATTGCATCCGGGCTACTGTTGTCTGTGCCGCCCGGGTGCTCCGACGCGACTGTAGCCCGGATGCAATCCGGGGCGCTGTTCCGGTGTGCCGGCGTTTTCGTTCCCCCTCTCCCGTTTACGGGAAAGGGCCGGGGAGAGGGTGCGGCGTACTGGCCCTCTCCCCAACCCCTCTCCCACAAGTGGGAGAGGGGCTTTAATCGTTGTGCTGCCTGACCTATCCAGGGCGATCGCTACGTCTGGTATTCGGCCAGCTTGCGTTCGGCTTCGGCCAGGCGTGTACGCGCCTGTTCCAGCGCCTCGCCCGCGGCGCTCTCGTCACGCTCCAGCTTGCGCAGGTCGGCGCGGGCGAAGGCCACCTCGGTCTTCAGCGCCTTGAATTTTTCGTCCACGCCGGGGCGTTCGGTGCGTACCAGCTCCGGCGCCGGCTTGCCCGAAGCCGCCTCGGCCGCATGCAGGGCTTGTTCGGCGGCAGCCAGGGCAGCGCGCAGCGGCTGCAGGTCGGCTTCGTCGGCGCCGGCCTTCTCGGCCTTCTTCAGTTCGGCGCGTTTCATCGCCAGCTCGACCTTGGCCTTTTTCAAGGTGTCGTCGCCGGCCGGTTTGGCGGCAGGGGCGGGCGCCTGGCTTTCCAGATCGGCCAGGGCTTTCTCGGCTGCTTCCAGTTGCTGGCGCAGGCGAGCGAGTTCGGCCTGCTGGTCGTCGTCCGGGTTTTCGATCTTTTCCAGCTTGCGCAGCTGGGCCTTGAGCATGGCAGCGTCGATCTTGGCCTTCTTCAACGCCTCGTCGCCGGCGGGCTTGGGCGTCGGGGCAGGTGCAGCTGCCTGTGCGTTGGTCAAGGCCTTTTGTGCGGCTTCGGCAGCGGCACGCAGCTCAGCGACTTGCGCCTGCAGTTCGGGCGTGTCGTGGGCGGCCAGCTGTTTTTCCGCCTTCTTCAGCGCGACCTGGGCCATGCTGGCTTCGATCTTGAGTTTCTTCAGCGCCTCATCGGCCGGCGCGGCTGCCGCTACCGCCGGTGCCTCGGCCTGCGCCGCCTTGGCGCGGGCGGCCTTCTCGGCGCGTGCCTTGCGCTCGGCTTCCTTCTGTTCCTCGGCGCGACGTAGGCGTTCCTGGCGCTGCTCGAAACGCTGCTTGGAGTGCTCGGCCTTGAGCTGCTTCTGTTCCAGCTCGCGGATTTCCGCCTTGGCCGCACGGTAGTACTGCACCAGCGGAATGCTCGATGGGCAGACGTAGGCGCAGGCACCGCACTCGATGCAGTCGAACAGGTTGTGCGCCTTGAGCTGTTCGTGCTCCTGGCCCAGGGCGAAGAAGTGCAGTTGCTGCGGTAGCAGGCTGGCCGGGCAGGCCTCGGCGCATTCGCCGCAGCGGATGCAGGGCATGGCCGGCGGTGGCGGCGGCAGCTCGACGGCGGTGCTGGCCAGCAGGCAGTTGCTGGTCTTGATCAGCGGCACCTCGAGGCTGGGCAGGGTAAAGCCCATCATCGGACCGCCCATGATCAGGCGATTGAGTTTGCCGGTGTCCAGCCCGGCGAACTCCAGTAGCTCGCCCACCGGCGTGCCGAGCAGCGCCTCGACGTTCCCCGGGCGCGCCAGCGCCTCGCCGGTCAGGGTGGTGATGCGCGAAATCAGCGGCTTGCCCAGCACCACCGCGTCGTGAATGGCCGTGCAGGTGCCGACGTTCTGGCAGAGGATGCCGATATCGGCCGGCAGCCCGCCCGAGGGCACCTCGACACCGGTGAGAATCTGGATCAGCTGCTTCTCGCCGCCGGAGGGGTACTTGGTGGGGAACACCCGCACCTGGTAGCTGCGCTCGCTGCAGGCGCCGCGCACCGCGGCGATGGCCTCGGGCTTGTTGTCCTCGATGCCGATCAGCACCTGATCGGGCTGGATCAGCTGCACCAGGATATCGATGCCGGAAACCAGCTCGCCGGCGCGCTCGCGCATCAGCAGGTCGTCGGCGGTGATGTAGGGCTCGCACTCGGTGCCGTTGATGATCAGCGTGTGGATCTTCTGCGTCGGCCGTGCGGTGAGCTTCACCGCGGTGGGGAAGCCGGCGCCGCCCAGGCCGCTGATGCCGGCCTCGCGGATCAGCGCCAGCAGCTCGGCGGATGCCATATGCCGGTAGTCGCCATGCGGCGTCAGGTCGACCCATTCGTCCAGACCGTCGCTGTCGATGACGACAGCCGGCGCCAGCATGCCGGAGACGTGTGGGTAGGGCTGCGGGCCGATAAAGCTGACGGTACCGGAGGTCGGGGCATGCAGCGGCGCGCTGACGAAGCCGTTGGCCTCGGCGATCTTCTCGCCCTTGCGCACCCGTTGGCCGACCACCACGCAGGGCTCGGCGACTGCACCGATATGCTGGCCGAGCGGCAACACCAGGCGCTTGGGCAGCGGCGCCTGCTGGATCGGCGTGCGGTTGGACAGCTCCTTGCGCTCGGCAGGGTGGATGCCGCCGGGTATATCCCAGATCTTTTCCTGCGCGCTCATGCCGCCTGCTCCCGGTCGCTGGCGATCAACTGGCCGGGCGCCAGCGGCTTGTCCCATTTCCAGCTTTGCACGGTGCTACCGACTTCGATCATGTCGATGCAGTCCACCGGGCAGGGTTCGACGCACAGGTCGCAGCCGGTGCATTCGCTGGCGATCACCGTGTGCATCTGCCGCGCAGCGCCGACGATGGCGTCCACCGGGCAGGCCTGGATGCATTTGGTGCAGCCGATGCATTCGGCTTCGCGGATGAACGCGACCATCTGCGGCTTCTCGCCTTCCACCGCATCCAGCGGCTCGGGTTCGACGTCCAGCAGGTCGGCCAGCGCCTGGATGGTCGCTTCGCCGCCGGGCGGGCACTTGTTGATCTTGTCGCCGCCGGCGATCGCCTCGGCGTAGGGCTTGCAGCCCGGGTAGCCGCACTGGCCGCACTGGGTCTGTGGCAGCAGGGCGTTGATCTGTTCGGCGATGGGGTCGCCCTCGACCTTGAAGCGCACCGCGGCGAAACCGAGGATGGCGCCAGCAATCAGGCACAGCGCGAGCAGGGCGAGGACGGCGACGAGAACCAGGCTCATAGCTTGATCAACCCGGCAAAGCCCATGAAGGCCAGCGACATCAGACCGGCGGTGATCATGCCGATGGCCGCGCCCTGAAAGGATTTCGGCACGTCGGCGATGGCGATGCGCTCGCGCATGGCGGCGAACAGCACCAGCACCAGGGAGAAGCCCAGACCCGCGGCGAAGCCGTTGACGGTGGCGGTGATGAAGGTGAACTCGGCCTTGTTGGCGTTGAGCAGGGCCACGCCCAGGACGATGCAGTTGGTGGTGATCAGCGGCAGGAAGATGCCCAGCACGCGATAGAGCAGCGGGCTGGTCTTGTTCACCACCATCTCGGTGAACTGCACGGTCACCGCGATCACCAGGATGAAGCTGATGGTGCGCAGGAATTCCAGGTCCAGCGGCTTGAGCACGTACTGCTGCACCAGGTAGCTGCACATGGCAGCCAGGGTCAGCACGAAGGTGGTGGCCAGCGACAGGCCGATGGCGGTTTCGATCTTCTTCGACACGCCCATGAACGGGCACAGGCCGAGAAACTGCACCAGCACGAAATTGTTGACCAGGATGGCGCTGACCATGATCAGGACGAGTTCGGTCATCGGGTTGCCGTCGAGTGCGCAAAGGCCGTAGGAAAAGGGCGCCTATTATCGGGAAGCGCGTAGATGCAAACAAGCCGGCATTGGCCGGCTTGTTCGATGCCTATAAGCCTAGCTGGCGCTTACTTGACGCGCTGACCCGGCTTGGCGCCGCTGTCCGGGCTGAGCAGGTAGATTTCCTCGCCACCGGGGCCGGCGGCCAGGACCATACCTTCGCTGATGCCGAACTTCATCTTGCGCGGCGCCAGGTTGGCGACGTACAGGGTCAGGCGGCCTTCCAGCTTGCTCGGGTCCGGGTAGGCGGACTTGATGCCGGAGAACACGTTGCGCTTCTCGTCACCGATATCCAGCGACAGGCGCAGCAGTTTGTCTGCACCCTCGACGAACTCGCACTTCTCGATCAGGGCGATACGCAGGTCGACGGCGGCGAAGGCGTCGAAGTTGATCTCGGCGGCCAGCGGGTCCTTGGCCAGTTCGCCATTGCCCTGGGGTTTGGACGCTTCGGCGGCGAGGTCTTCCTTGGAGGCTTCGACCATGGCTTCGATCTTCGCCGGCTCGATGCGGGTCAGCAGCGGGTTGAACGGGTTGAGCTGGTGGTTGGCCAGCGGCAGCGACAGGTCGGCCCAGGTTTGCGGCTTCACATTGAGGAAGGCTTCGGCATCGGCGGCCAGCTTCGGCAGCACGGGTTTCAACATGATCACCAGCTGGCGGAACAGGTTGATGCCCAGCGCGCAGATTTCCTGCACCTCGGCCTGCTTGCCTTCGACCTTGTTCAGGGCCCAGGGCGCCTTGTCGGCGATCCAGGCGTTGGCGCGGTCGGCCAGCGCCATGATCTCGCGCATGGCGCGGGAGAAGTCGCGCGCCTCGTAGGCCTCGGCGATGCTCGGCGCGGCGGCCTGGAAGGCGTCCCACAGCTCCGGCTCCGGGTTGGCGGCGACCAGCAGGCCATTGTTGCCCTTGTGGATGAAGCCGGCGCAGCGGCTGGCGATGTTGACCACCTTGCCGACCAGGTCCGAGTTGACCTTCTGCACGAAGTCCTCGAGGTTCAGGTCCAGATCGTCCACGCCGCGGCCCAGCTTGGAGGCGTAGTAGTAGCGCAGGTATTCCGGGTTCAGGTGGTCCAGGTAGGTGCGCGCCTTGATGAAGGTGCCGCGCGACTTGGACATCTTTTGCCCGTTTACCGTCAGGTAGCCGTGCACGTTGACCGCAGTGGGCTTGCGGTAGCCGGCGCCTTCGAGCATGGCCGGCCAGAACAGGGCGTGGAAGTTGACGATGTCCTTGCCGATGAAGTGGTACAGCTCGGCGGTGGAGTCCTTGCCCCAGAAGGCATCGAAGTCCAGCTCCGGACGGCGCGCGCAGAGGTTCTTGAAGCTGGCCATGTAACCGATCGGTGCGTCCAGCCAGACGTAGAAGTACTTGCCCGGCTCGCCGGGAATCTCGAAGCCGAAGTAGGGCGCATCGCGGGAAATGTCCCACTCCTGCAGGCCGCCGTCGAGCCATTCGGCGATCTTGTTGGCCACCGCCTCCTGCAGCGCGCCGGAGCGCGTCCACTGCTTGAGCATGGCTTCGAAGTCCGGCAGCTTGAAGAAGAAGTGCTGCGACTCCTTGAGCACCGGCACCGCACCGGAGATGGCGGAGCGCGGGTTCTTCAGCTCGGTCGGCGAGTAGGTCGCGCCACATTTTTCGCAGTTGTCGCCGTACTGATCCTCGGTGCCACATTTCGGACAGGTGCCCTTGATGAAGCGGTCGGCGAGGAACATGCCCTTCTCGGGATCGAAGTACTGGGTCACCGCGCGGGTGGCGATATGCCCCTTGTCGCGCAGCGCCAGGTAGATGGCCGCCGACAGCTCGCGGTTTTCCTGCGAGTGGGTGGAGTGGTAGTTGTCGAAGTCCACCAGGAAGTCGGCGAAGTCGGCGGTGTGCTCGGCCTGCACGTTGGCGATGAGCTGCTCGGGGGTGATGCCTTCCTTCTCGGCGCGCAGCATGATGGCCGAGCCGTGGGCATCGTCGGCGCAGACGTAGATCGCCTGGTTGCCGCGCAGCTTCTGGTAGCGCACCCACATGTCGGTCTGCACGTACTCGAGCATATGGCCGAGGTGGATGGAGCCGTTGGCGTAGGGGAGGGCGCTGGTAACGAGAATCTTGCGGGCTTCGGTCATGGTGATCGGCTGCACTGGTAAAACGAGGGAAGTCGGCAACTATAAGGGAAGCGACAAGCTTCAAGCTACCTGCGGCAAGGAAAAGCGCATGCTGCGCTGCTTGGGGAGGCTGCTGCTATGATGCCCGCCTGATTTTCTGCCTGTCTTCTGGAGTTCTTGCATGAGTGCCGTCACCCGCGAAGCGGTCGAAGCCTGTCTGCGTCAGTTCACCGACCCCCATCTCGATCAGGACCCGGTCAGTGCCGGTTGCCTGCGCGAGGTCGACATCCAGGGCGCGCGCGTCACCGTACGTCTGGAGCTGGGCTACGCCGCCGGCCTGTTCAAGAACGGTTGGGCGCAGATGCTGCAAATGGCGCTGGAGAACCTCGATGGCGTCGACAGTGCGCAGGTAAAGGTCGACTGTGTGATCGACTCGCACCAGGGCCAGGCCCAGGTGCCGGCACTGGCCGGGGTAAAGAACGTGATCGCCGTGGCTTCGGGCAAGGGCGGTGTGGGCAAGTCCACCACCGCGGCCAACCTGGCGCTGGCGCTGGCCCGCGAGGGCGCGCGGGTGGGCATCCTCGACGCCGATATCTACGGGCCCAGCCAGGGCATCATGTTCGGCATCGCCGAGGGTACGCGGCCGCAGGTGAAAGATCAGAAATGGTTCGTGCCGCTCGAGGCCCATGGCGTGCAGGTGATGTCCATGGCCTTTCTCACCGACGACAACACGCCGATGGTGTGGCGTGGGCCGATGGTCAGCGGCGCGCTGCTGCAGCTGATCACCCAGACCGCCTGGAACGACCTCGATTACCTGGTGGTGGATATGCCGCCGGGTACCGGTGACATCCAGCTGACCCTGGCGCAGAAGGTGCCGGTGGCCGGCAGCGTGATCGTCACCACGCCGCAGGACCTGGCCCTGCTCGATGCCAGGAAAGGCGTGGAGATGTTCCGCAAGGTGCATATCCCGGTGCTGGGTGTGGTGGAGAACATGGCGGTGCACATCTGCTCCAACTGCGGCCATGCCGAGCACCTGTTCGGCGAGGGCGGCGGCGAGAAGCTGGCTGCGCAATACGGCGTCGAGCTGCTGGCCTCCCTGCCGCTGTCGATGGCCATCCGCATGCAGGCCGATGACGGCAAGCCGACCACCATTGCCGATCCGGAAAGCCAGATCGCCATGATCTATCAGGACCTGGCGCGCAAGGTCGGCGCGCGTATTGCCCTGGCTGGCAAGCCGGCGATGCCCAGCATCGAGATCAGTGAGGACTGAAAGCAGCCGCGTAGCGGCATCTGATGACCCTCTCCCATTTATGGGGCGAAGAGGCGCGTTTTGGAAGCATCGCTTCCTGCGCCTATGAGCGCCTGATCGCGAAGCGATCAGGCCGGGGCGCGGAGCGGGGTGCCCGAAGGGCGGGAGAGGGCAAAGCAGGCGACTCGGTCCTGGCTTGGCGAAGTCCACTCAGATCCCAATGCTGTTCACTTAGTAAACGGTCGAGCGCGTTTAGTCCCCTCGCCCCTATGGGGAGAGGGTTAGGGAGAGGGGGAAACTGGCAGTTTCTCGGAGTTTTCGGCCCTCTCCCCCAACCCCTCTCCCATAAATGGGAGAGGGGAGCCAATGCCTACGACCTTAAGTGAACAGCACTACACTCAGCTCCCGCTTCCTGTAGGAGCGGCTGGGCGGCATCCCGCTTCAGCCGCGATTTCGCCGATAAATCCGCTCCTACAAGGCGTGCAAACACCCATAAAAAAGCCCCGCACTAGGGCGGGGCTCTTTTCAAGCGGGGTAGCGCAGGTTAGATAACCTGAACTTCCTCAGCCTGCATGCCTTTCTGGCCACGGGTAGCCACGAAGGAAACCTGCTGGCCTTCCTTCAGGGTCTTGAAACCGTCGCTCTGGATGGCTTTGAAGTGTACGAACAGGTCGTCACCGGATTGCGGGGTGATGAAGCCGTAGCCTTTCTCATCGTTGAACCACTTGACGGTGCCAGTCTGACGATTGGACATGTGATGTCTCCTAACAAAAGTAATAACAGCCCTGGAAAAGCCCAGGCCGGGACTGAGTGCAACGAGTACTAGGAGTCGGACGATGTTTGGATCGAGATCTAGGCATCTAGTAGCGATTCGCGGTGACACATGCAGCACAGTGGGGACACCATACGTGTTTTTATCGCCAAGTGCGAATAGTCGATGCAGCTTTTTTGCAAATTATCGTCGCCGCCTGACGCGGCAAGCTTTGAAGCATGGCCCCGGGCTCGGTAAGATGCGCTCACTTTTTTTCGCAACAGCCCCAATTCAGGACACCTCGCCATGAGCATCAAATCGGACAAGTGGATTCGCCGCATGGCCCAGGAACACGGGATGATCGAGCCGTTCGTGGAGCGTCAGGTGCGTGGCGCCGACGCCAGTCGGGTGATTTCCTACGGTGTGTCCAGCTACGGCTACGATGTGCGCTGCGCCGACGAATTCAAGGTGTTCACCAACATCCACTCTGCGGTGGTGGACCCGAAGAATTTCGACGAGAAGAGCTTCGTCGACATCAAGAGCGACGTCTGCATCATCCCGCCGAATTCCTTCGCCCTGGCCCGCACCGTCGAGTACTTCCGTATTCCGCGTGACGTGCTGACCATCTGTCTGGGCAAGAGCACCTACGCGCGCTGCGGCATCATCGTCAACGTCACGCCGCTGGAGCCGGAGTGGGAAGGCCACGTGACCCTGGAATTCTCCAACACCACCAACCTGCCGGCGAAGATCTACGCCAACGAAGGCGTGGCGCAGATGCTGTTCCTGCAGTCCGACGAGGCCTGCGAAGTCTCCTACCGCGACCGCGGTGGCAAGTATCAGGGACAGACCGGCGTAACCCTGCCGAAAGCCTGATCACTGATGCGCGCAGCAGAAGCCTGGCGAAGCCCTAATACTGTTTAATTGGGGGGCTCGCGCTTGGCTCCCCTCTCCCATTTATGGGAGAGGGGTTGGGGGAGAGGGCAGAAGACACCGCAAAATTGCCAGTTTCCCCCCTCTCCCTAACCCTCTCCCCGGAGGGGCGAGGGGACTGATCGCGTTCAACCGCTTCTTATGTGAACAGCATTACGGGCGAAGCCCGGCTTTTTCATGGGCGCGACCTTCTGGTCGGATAGGCTGAATTTACTGCCTGCATGGGGTTCCATCTATAACCACCCATGCTCAGGAGCAGACTCATGCCCTTGCTCGACCTCAACGCAGCAAGCATTCCCGGCCAACCCGAACCCGATATCCCCGATCAGCCAGGCAAACCCGTGCCACCGCAGGAGCCGGGCGAGCCGACCTTGCCCGATCAGCCGCCACCCGCGCCGGTGGCCCAGTGCCGGCCTCGGGAGGTTTT
The DNA here is from genome assembly GCF_900104265.1 of Ectopseudomonas guguanensis. Taxonomy (GTDB): domain Bacteria; phylum Pseudomonadota; class Gammaproteobacteria; order Pseudomonadales; family Pseudomonadaceae; genus Aquipseudomonas; species Aquipseudomonas guguanensis. The sequence goes on along the minus strand of NZ_FNJJ01000001.1, from coordinate 423,467 downwards.
CGAGCGCTGTGTACCACCGGCAGAGCGCATCGCCGGTGAGTGGCGTTGATCCACTGTGCAGACGAAGAAGCCGGGCATTGCCCGGCTTCTTTTTGCCCGAGGGATCAGGGTACCAGCGGTAATTCGCGTTTGTGGCGCGTGGCGTCGTAGGTGCGCACGATGGTGGCGTAGGCCTCGTCGCTGACTTTCTCTCCATGCAGGAAGGCATCGATCTCGGCATAGGTCACGCCGTGAGCCTCTTCGTCCGGCTTGCCGGGACGCAGCTCCTCCAGGTCGGCAGTGGGCGTCTTCTGCACCAGATGCTCGGGCGCCCCCAGGTGCGCGGCGATGGCGCGCACCTGTTTCTTCACCAGGCCCGACAGCGGGGCGAGGTCACAGGCACCGTCACCGAACTTGGTGAAGAAGCCCATCACCGCCTCGGCGGCGTGGTCGGTGCCGATCACCAGGCCATTGTTGGCGTTGGCGATGGTGAACTGGGCGACCATGCGAATGCGTGCCTTGACGTTGCCAATCACGAAGTCGCGACGGGCGTCGCTCAGCTGCTGCAGATGGCTGACCTGCTGGGCCAGGCCCTTGACGCTGTCGGCAATGTTGACGGTGCTGACCTCATCGGCACCGATGAAGTTCAGCGAGGCCTGGGCGTCGTGCTCGTCATGCTGGGTGTTGTGCGGCAGGCGCACGGCAATGAAGCGATAGTCGGCGTCTCCGGTCTCGGCACGCAGTTCTTCGACCGAAAGCTGAGCCAGGCGTCCGGCCGTGGTCGAGTCCACGCCGCCGCTGATGCCCAGTACCAGCACCTTGAGCCCGGACTGCTTGAGGGTGTTCTTGATGAAGGTCTTGCGCCGCTCGATCTCGGCGACCAGCGCGGCGTCGTCGGCAAAAGGGGGTACCACGTCGAGGGCGGCGGCGATTTCGGCTTGGCGGTTGCTCATGTCTGGCTCCTCACTGGATAACGCGAAAGACGTGTTTCAGGTAATGGACAAAGTTTTCATCGCGGCATTGCGTCTTGCCCGGCGTATCGGAAATCTTCGCCACGGGCTGGCCGTTGCAGGCGATCATCTTGAGCACGATGTTCATTGGCTCGACGCCGGGGATATCGCAGGTCAGGTTGGTTCCGACCCCGAAGCTTACGTGGATTCGCCCGGAAAGTGCACGGTAGAGCCGTAGCGACTTGGCCAGGTCGAGGCCGTCGGAGAACACCAGGGTCTTGCTCATCGGATCGATGCCCAGTTTCTCGTAGTGGGCGATGGCCTTTTCCGCCCACTCCAGCGGGTCGCCGGAATCATGGCGCAGGCCGTCGAAGAGCTTGGCGAAGTACAGGTCGAAATCGGCCAGGAAGGCGTCCATGGTGATGCAGTCGGTCAGGGCGATGCCGAGCAGGCCACGGTATTCGCGCACCCAGCAGTCGAGCGCGGCGATCTGGCTGTCGATCAGCCGTGGGCCGAGCTGCTGGTGCGCCATCAGCCATTCGTGGGCCATGGTGCCGATGGGCTTGAGGTCGAACTCGCGCGCCAGGTGCACGTTGCTGGTGCCGACGAAGCGCCCGGGGAAATCGCGCTTGAGGATATGCACCGCCTGTTCCTGCACGCGGTAGGAGAAGCGCCGGCGGGTACCGAAGTCGGCAAGCTGAAAACCTGCCAGTTCGCTCGGCGAAGCCTCGGCCTTGAGCCAATCGAGCTTCTCGTACAGGCGCTCGGCAGCCTGTTCCAGCAGTACCTCGCGGTAGCGATAGCGGTTGCGCACCTCGCTGACGATGGCCAGCAGCGGCACCTCGAAGAGGATCACGTGCAGCCAGGGCCCGCGCAGGCGAATGCTCAACTGGCCGTCTTCGATGCCCGTGTGGACGTAGCGCAGGTTGAAGCGGAACAGGCTGAGAAAGCGGATGAAGTCGGGCTTGATGAACGGGATGCGCTCGAGAAAGGCGAGCTGGTCCGCAGTGATGCTCAGCTCGCTCAGGCGCTCGATCTGATAGCGGATCTCCGCCAGGTAGGGCGTCAGGTCCTCGCTGCTGCGGCAGCGAAATTCCCATTCCACCTCGGCGTTGGGGTAGTTATGCAGCACCGCCTGCATCATGGTCAGTTTGTAGAAATCGGTATCCAGCAGGTTCTGCACGATCCGTTCGGCGAAGATGCTCTCGCTCATCGCAGGTTCTCCTTGGCTAGGGCGCTGTCCAGCTGTTCCAGGCTGGCGGCAAGTGTGATGCCCTGCTCGCTCATGGCGATGCAGGCGGTTTCGGCAGTTTCGCTGGCGATGGCTCGACAGGCCGGCAGATACACGATCACCTCGAAGCCGGCGCGGCGCAATTGCAAGGCGGTGGTCCTGACGCAGTAGTCCAGTGCCAGACCGCCGACCAATACAAGGTCGACGCCATTTTGCCGAAGAAATTCGATCACGCCCGTGCTGCGCTTCTCGGCCAGGTCGTGGTAGCAGGCGCCATAAGGATGCAGATCGGGCTCCACGCCCTTCCACACGAAGTAGTCGTAGTCCAATGGCGCCGGCAAGCCGTCGAGCAGTTCGAAGCCGGGTGTGCCGGGCACGCAATGGCTGACCCAGGTCAGATCGGCATTGGCCAGCGGCAGCGCTTGCAGCATCTGGGCGTGGTCCGGCACCACCCAGGCGGCTTGCGGGCTGTGGGCATCCTTGCTGCCGACGCGTAGCTGAGCGCGCGCTGCCAGCTGGTTCAGTGCCGGGACGATGGCGTCGCCCTCGGGTACTGGCAGCTCATTGGGACAAAGCGGCGTGAAGCCTTTCTGGGCGTCGACGTCGAAGCTGGCGATCTTCATGGTGCGCCTCCTTACTGCGCTTGGATGACTACATATTTCATCTGATGAAATATGTAGTCAAGCGTTTTCATCAATTCTTGCGTGAAAGAAGGCGAATTATTGGTCAAGATGAAATAAGTCCATGACGGAGGCGAATGGAAGGATGAGTGCAGTGGAAGTACTGGCCGGGGTGGATATCGTCGCCCTGCGCCTGAGCGAAGAGGGGACGTTGCAGGTGCTGCTGCTGCGTCGCCAGCGCGAACCCTATATGGGGCAGTGGGCACTGCCGGGGGTGCTGGTCAATGGTCGCTGCGCCGATGCCAGCCTGGATGCCGCCGCGGCACGTGCCCTGGCGGACAAGGCGCGTCTGCAACCGCGGTATCTGGAACAGGTGACAACGGTGGGCAACGGCGTGCGTGATCCGCGTGGCTGGTCGCTGAGCACCTGTTACCTGGCGCTGCTGGCGCCTGACGTCGTGCCGCAGGGCGAAGATCTGCAGTTCGTCGAATTGGCCGCTGTCATTTCCGGGCAGCAGGCCTTGCCATTCGACCATTCGCAACTGGTGCGTCTGGCGGCCGAGCGCCTGCGCGGCAAGTCGGTCTACAGCTCGCTGCCGCTGTACCTGCTGGCCCCGCGCTTTACCGTGACCGAAGCGCTGGCGGCATTCCAGGCCTGCCTGGGCGAGCCGGTGCAGCACACCACCCTGCGTGGCCGCCTGGAACGGATGAAGACCCAGGGCTGGATCGGCGAGACCGGTGAGAAGAACTACCCGAAGATGGGCCGGCCGCAGAATCTGCTGGAGCATCGCCCGCTGGCGGCTGAGGTTTTCGTCTTCGACCGCAGCCTGCTGGCTTGAAAGCAGGTCGGCAGGCACTGCCTGCAGGCCCGGCGATTCATGCAGGCAAAAAAATAGGCGCCAGAGGGCGCCTGGGGAGCATTTCAATCGATGCATGGGTTCTGAACCCGCTGCGGTGAGAAAGTTCAGTCGGTGATGTGGAAATGCCATCCTTCTTTTCCACAGGCAAAAGAAAAGGCGCCGGAGCGCCTTAAACGATGATCTATGGAGTAAGTCGACTACTCAGAGTGGCGGCGCTGGGATTGGTTCAGCGTCGCCCGACGAACGGTCGTCATTTGGCCGGCATCAGCAGCAGGCGCTGGTTGCCGTAGACCTTGTCCAGATTCTCCGACTTGAACGGGAAGCTCATGTAGCCGCCCTTGAGCCATGACTCGATGCCGTCGGCATAGTGCGGGCTGGCCGGATTGCCGGACTGGCCCGAGCTGTTGACGCCCACCAGCGGCTCGTCGGCGGCGAAATCCACCACGATGCGCATGGCGGGGATCAGGAAGGTGTCGAAGTCCTGGCCCCAGGCGTAGGCCGAAACGTTCAGCGTGCTGTGATCCCCTCCGGCCTGATAGGGGCCGCGATCCAGATAGCCTTTCAGGGCGTTGATGCTGGTGCGCTGGCTGGCGCTCATGTAGGGCGCCAGGCGCGTGCTATCGCTGACCCATTCATAGGTGTGCAACTTGCCCCACTGCCAGTTGCGCCGCTCCGTGCCCAGACGGCTTTCCAGCAGCTCGATGCTGGCGGCCAGGCTGCGGGCGAGAATGGTCGGTTTGTCTTCCTGCTGCGGGGTGCGAATGTCGTTCCAGAACGGGCTGTCGACGCGGCCGAGCAGATGGTCGGCCTGCGCCGAGTAGGAGGTGTTGGCGGTCTGCACCAGCGCCTGCCAGGCCGGGCTGCTTTCCGGCCCGAGTTCGTCGAGGAAGATCTGTCGCGCGCTTTCATGCAGGAAGGCGCCGTAGATGGCGGCATCGGCCGAGCTGGCGGCGAGTTTGCCGTCGAAGGCGAGCAGGCGTTTCAGCGCTTCATCGGCACGCTCGCGCTGGCCAGCCGGCAGGGCGGCGATGGCCTGGCGCAGCGAGTCGTGCATGGCCGGGTCATTGAACATGGCCTGCAGCTTGGCGACGAAGGGCGAGGTCTGGTCGTACTGCATGGCGATCATGCTGCGGCCGTCGTGTCGGCCATTGCCGGCCAGTTCGGCGATGCGCTCGGCACGCTCGGGGTAGTACCAGGAACTGGACAGCTGCATGCCGTAGCCCGGCGGTACGCTGCGCTCGTTGGCGGTGCCCAGCCAGCCCCGTGGCGGGTCCTGGTCATAAGGATGCAGCATCGGGTCGGCGAAGCCGTCCCAGGCGTAGCGCTCGTCCCAGCCAGGGGAGGGCAGCAGGCCGCGGCCTTCACGGCGATTGGGGTAGCGACCGGTGACCTGCCAGCCGATGTGCCGGGCGTCGGCGAAGACGATATTGAGCGGCATGGCGCGTATTTCCCGCGCCGCCTCGAAGGCCTCGTCCACCGACTGCGCACGGGACAGGTCGAAGAAGGCATCCAGGCTGTTGTCACGCTCGAGCTGAGTGGTTTTCAGCGCCAGGCCATAACCGCTCTGCAGCGGCAAGGGCTGCAGCGAGTGCTTGCGCTCGCCGAGCACCGAGTTGAGCAGCGGGCCGTTGCGGGTTTCGTACAGCGTTTCGCGGATCGGCCGCTGGCCGCGGATGAAGAAGGTTTCCTGGCGTTCGGCGACCGGCAGCCACTTGCCGTCGGCCTGGTACATCAGGCGGCTGCCTTCGCGCTTGATGCGCTCCAGATAGATGTCCTGATTGTCGCCCATGACCATGGTCATGCCCCAGGCCAACTTGCCGTTGTAGCCGGCGACCACGGCCGGCACGCCCGCGAGGGACACCCCGGCGGCCTGGTACTTGGGCGAGCGGATCTGCACGAAATTCCACAGCGAGGGCATCGCCAGCGGCAGGTGGGTATCGTTGGCCAGCAGGCTCTTGCCGCCGCGGCTGCGCTCGGGGGCGATGGCCCAGTTGTTCGAGGCGGCGACGCCGAGCATATGCTGCTCGGCAATCTGCGCCGCCGTGCGGGAAATCGCCTGCAGGCCCGGCAGCTGCCCTTTGAGGTCGAGGCCGGCGAGCTTTTCCGCCTCGGCGAAGGGCAGCGGTTCGTCCGGGTAGATCGGCAACAGCCAGGGCAGCTTGTCGGCGCCGACCTGTTGGGCCATGGTCAGCGCGGCGATTTCCTCCTGCAGGTTCACCGCCAGGCCGAAGTTCAGCAGGCAGAACAGCAGCACCGAATCCTCGGGTTTCCAGTACTCGGGGCGGTAGCCGGATGCGGCCAGGTCCATCGGCAGGCGGTCGCGGTAGCGGAACATGTAGGCGTTGACGCCACGCGAATAGACTTCGAAGAAGCGTTTCAGGCGCGGCGAGGCGTCGGCGTAGAGAATTTCCGCGCTCTTTTTCAGATTCACCGCACGCATGAAGCGGTCCATTTCCAGCACGCCCGGGCCGGCCATTTCCGCCAGGCGACCCTGGGCCAGCAGGCGCATGCCGACCATCTGGCTGAGGCGGTCGCCGGCATGCACGTAGCCCAGGGTAAACAGCGCGTCATGGAAATTGCTCGATTCGATCAGCGGCATGCCGAGAGCATTGCGCCGCACCGATGCACTTTCGGCCACGCCCTGAATGCGCTCGACGCCACGGGTGGGCGGCACGCTGTCGGCGTAACGGCTGTTGAGCAGGGACTGGCAGCCGGCGAGGCTGATCAGTGAGGCGGCAAGAGTCAGGCGGGCCAGCGCGCGCATGGCGAAGTTCCTTGGTGTGCGGACGGTCGAGGCCGGTCGTGCAGCGGTCGGCCACAAAGGCGCCAAGGTAAAGAGGCTGGTGGAGCCTGGCAAGAGGCCGCGAGATCCGTTCAAAGGCCGCAGCGGGTCTGCGATGCCGGTTCGACGGCGGGCTGCAAGGCAGCCCGGTCAAGTGCCCATCTCTGGCGCACCCGTGCGAATGCGCCGTCGACTCTCGCCTCGTCAGGCGCTTGCCTGAGGTCCTTTGAGTCCTTCGTCCAGCAGCCAGCGTGCGGCGATGCGCGCGGCGGCCTTGTGTTGCAGTTCCAGCTCGTTGAAGCGTTTTTCGAAGCGACGCCGTTCGGACTTGTCCAGAGCCTTCCAGGCCGCATGGGTGGGTACGTCGGCAGTGGCTTCGAAAAGCACGTGGAATACCTGGCAGCGGCTGTCATTGCTCAGGGTGCTGTCGTAGTTGTCGAGCAGCACCTTGATGCGAATGGCGCCTTCGATCAGCGGCAGCTGCTCGTCGAGCAGACTGCTGGCGAGGATGTGCAGGTCGCCGCCGAGGCGTTGCTGGCGCTCCTGCTGCGCTTCGTCGCGGGCGCGCTGGTTGGCCCATACGCGGCGCCAGAGGTTCCAGGCATAGGCAGCCAGCGCCGCGATGAGCAGCAGGCCGGTCGTTAGCAGGGTGAGGGTCAGGGCATCCATGCGCGGTTCAGGCGCCGTGGCACTTCTTGAACTTCTTCTGGCTGCCGCAGGGGCATGGGTCGTTGCGGCCGACATCCTTCAGCGCGTTGCGCACCGGCTCCTGATGGCCGTGGTTGCAGTGCGGGCCGTGCACGTGGCCATGATCGTGATGATCGTGGTCATGGTTGCAGTCTGGGCCGTGGACGTGGGGTTGGTTGTTCATGGTGTTACTCCCGGATGAAATCGCCGGGAATTATCTCGCCATTGCGCGCCATGTGCACGCTGCGACCGAACAACATGCCGGTTTTCACTTCGCCCTTGAGGCTGTAGCGAATCGGTACGTCGGGTTTTTCCAGGGCCTTGACGATCTGCCGCACATGGCGCCAGAGATTGGTGCGCACCGGCACCTCGAAGGTGTGATGACCATGCGCAGGCACGGTGAACCACTCGTTGGAGTGCCCTTCGGCCAGCTGGATGCCGTTGATATGGACGTTGTAGTCCAGCCCGCGCACCGGCAGGCTGACGCCGTTGGGATTGTCGATTCGGAAACGCAGCCTGAATTCCTGCTCGAGCAGTCTGGCCTTGATCACATCAACTTTGATGAGTTGGACATCCGGGTCCTTGAAACCACCCGACATCCAGGTAGAGCATCCTGCCAGCCCGGAGAGCAGGCCGAAAAACATCAATAGGCTGATAATTCTTATCATTTGCGCCTGAGAAAACATTTCACACCCCCATTGCGACCCAGTGTAACAAGCAAGTGCTTGGCTGCAACGGGGGGAACGGCATTATTTTCAGGACGATATCGTCGCAGTTTGCAGAGTTGGTGAATCGGCATGGCATGGATGAGAGGTCTGCAGTGTCAGGGCAAAGGAACCTGCGCCATACTGAGCGGCGAATAGGACAGGAGTGTGACCATGAGTCGCTACGAGATCGCCTTCTCCGGGCAACTGGTGCCGGGGGCACAGCCGGAGCTGGTCAGGGCCAATATGGCCAAGCTGTTCCAGGCCGATGCCCAGCGCATTGCCCAGTTGTTCTCCGGGCGCCGCATCGTGATCAAGAACAACCTCGACGCCGCGGCTGCGGAAAAGTACCGCGCGACCCTGGAGCGTGCAGGTGCGCGCGTCGAAGTCGTGGATATGGACATGCCCATCGAGGAGGTGGAGCTGGCGCCGCCACCTCCGGTGGAGCCGACGCCCGCTCCGGTTGCCGCGCCCGTTGCGGCCAGACCGGGACGGTTGCAGGTCGCGCCGCGTGACGAATACATGGCCGCCTTCAGCGAGGTGGATGCGCCGGATTTTGGCATCGCTCCGGTGGGCAGTGATCTGCAGGACGCCAGGCCCGATGCCGAAGCGCCGCGGGTCGACCTGTCGCAGTTCAGCCTGGCACCGGTGGGCAGCGACATGGGGCAGGCCAAGCCTGCGGCTCCGGCCCCAGCGCCGGATACCTCGCATCTGAAACTGCAGGACTGACCGCTTCGCGGGTTGCAACGCCGTGAGCTGCGCAGGCAGCCACGGCGTTCTTGCGCCGGATGCGACTAGCTCGCCTTGCACTTGGCCTGCGCTTGCTCCGGCTTGAGGTTGCGCACGCTGGTGAAGAACAGCTCGCAGGTTTGCAGTTTTTCCGTCACTTGCCATTTCTGGGTGCAGCTGTTGAGCAGCTGCTGCGCATCGCGCGTCGGCTGCTGGCCCATGCCGGCCTGCCAGCAGGCCGCACTCAGGTCCTGTCCCATCACCTTGATTCCCGCCGCGTTGGCGGCATCCTCGCTACCCTTGTTGTTGGCCGGGTCGGCGGCGTACCAGATATAGCTGGGATGATTGGCGCCGAGTACGGAGATCTGCCGGCTGGCCCCGGCGTTGATCTGGCCGAGCCCGAGCACCGGCAGGGTTACTCCGTATTGCTGCTTGATCCAGCTGCGCACCGGGCTGCCGAAGGCGACCATCGGCAGGCTGGTGTTGTCCGACCCAGCGCTGAGCTCGTCGACCATGCGCCGCTGATAATCGTTGAAGTAGCCGTAAACGCCTTCCAGGGTGCTCCCCGCACTGGCCGGGGCAGCGATGGGGGCAATGTCGACGATGGTCTGGTAGGCCGGCGTCTGCTCCAGCGGTATGCCGTTGTAGCTGAGCAGCGCGGCCCAGCGGTCGGTGGTGCTCGAGCGCAGGTAGTCCTGAGCCTGGGTCAGCGAGTAGTCCGGTGGAAAATGCAGCAGCTCGACGCTCTTGCGGTTTTCCAGGGCCATGCCCAGGGGCAGGAAGAAGTACCAGTTGTACTGCCACTTGCCGTCAAGATTCAGCTGGCTGGCGCCGCGATAGGCCAGCTCGCCGGTATCGAGCAATTGCAGCAGCGATTTGCCGTAGCCCGCCGGGGTGCCCTGGAAATACGCCTGCACGCGTTCGCCGCTACGCGTGACGCGTACGCTGGCTTGCGCGTAGCCATCGCGCGCCAGGCTCTGCTGCAGGTAGTGCTCGACCGTCTGCTCCAGCGTCCAGTCGCGGTAGCAGATCACGCTGCAGTTGTTGGGATAGGCGAACAGGCGAGTGACGCGCTGGCTGTCTCCCAGGTCCAGCGTTTCCCCTGGCTGCTCACCGTGCGGGCTGGCGCAGCCAAACAGCAGGCTGGCCAGGATAAGAGCGATACCACTTTTCTTGTGCATGACTTTCTCCTTGTTGAGTGTCCTTGTGGGACGATTCAACTCAAGCAGAAAGCGTGATTAACGCCAGTCAGCCATTCAGATAGGGCGCGCAGCACTTCTTGAACTTCTGCCCGCCCTGGCAGGGGCAGGGGTCGTTGCGTCCGGCCTTCAGGGGCACAGTCGGGTCGAGGAAGTACCAGCGCCCCTGCACCTGAACGAATGCCGAGCACTCGCGGTGGCAGTGCTCGCCGTTCTCGTCGTGCCAGCGCGCGGTGGAGGTCACCTGTGCATGCTCGGGTTGGCCGCCGAACACCTCGCTACCTTCGACCTCCAGACCCAGCCAGGTGGCCTGAGCACTCCAGGCCGCCATGGCCTCGCGATCGAGGCCCTGCTGCTGGACCGGCAGGGTAGTGGCCACCAGGTAATCCACCAGACCCAGCACGTAGGCGCTGTAGCGCGAGCGCATCAGCAGGGCGGCGCTGGGGGCGTGGGTGCCTGCATGGAAGTGGCCGCAGCACTGGCTCAGCGGGTTGCCGCTGCCACAGGGGCAATTGGGATCGGCTGGGGTCATCGCTCTACCACCAATATTTGCCGAAGTTCTGGGGATTGGCCCAGAACTTTGCATTCAACCAGTCGGGAACTTGCTTGTAATCGAGTAGATCATAGGTGAACAGATGCAGGGTCTGTCCCTCGCGCTGGAACTGCTCACTGGCCTGCATGGCCAGAGCGAAGAAGTCGGTTTCCTGCCAATCGGCAGCTTTGAGGTCGAGCAATACGGCGATCCGGCTGGCGTTGAGGTTGCGAATGCCGCCCAGCAGCTGCAGTCCATCGCGTTTGGGTAAGTGCTCCAGGCAGTCGACCAGCAGAGCCAGGTCGAAGCGCTGCGCGGCCAGTTCAGGCGCCAGGGGCGCGGCAGGCGCGGTGGTGACCTGGCATTGCCGATGGGCGCCGTGAAAGGCGCTGACTGCGGGGAGCTCGCTCGCGCCGAGCAGCAGAAGCTTCTGCGGCGTATAGCGGGCGAGCAGTGCCGCAATGGCCTGCTGTGGAGTACGGGTGCTAAGGCTGGCAGTCATCGAACTTCCTCGAAAAGTCTGCAAAGACTAACGCGGTGTCGGTATCAGGCCTAGAGTGAGAGAAGATTATCCGTAAAAGCTGCTATAGCTGGCGGATTGCACAACTCCTGTCTTTACTACTATCGAGTCGGTTATGGGCCGATGAACATTGGAGACCTAAAGTATGAGTATCACAAGGAATGCAGTACCCCTGATTCTGGCTAGTACCTTGTTGACCGGCTGCGCCGGCCTGCAGAAAACCGACTGGCCCACCTGTGCGGCCGTAGGTGGTGTGGGCGGTGCGGCGCTGGGCGCGATCGAAAGCTCTACCTGGGCCGGCGGCGGTGCCGTGCTGGGCGCCGGCATGGCGGCGGCTTACTGCTGGGTGCATGGTGCCGAAGCTCAGCAGGTGGCCGTCGTCGAAGAACAGGTCGTGGTCGAGGAAGTTGCCGTGGCCGAGCCGGCCGAAGCCGTGCGCGTGGAACTGGACGTCAAGTTCGACTTCGACAAGGCGCAGGTCAAGCAGGAGAGCTATGGCGACATCAAAGCCCTGGCCGACTTCATGAAGCAGTACCCGCAGACCACCACCGTGGTCGAAGGCCATACCGACTCCGTGGGTAGCGATGCCTACAATCAGCGCCTGTCCGAGCGCCGTGCCGGTGCCGTGCGCGACGTGCTGGTCAACCAGTACGGTGTCGAGTCCGGCCGCGTGCAGGCGGTGGGTTATGGCGAGAGCCGTCCGGTGGCCGACAACGCCACTGCCGAGGGCCGCGCGATCAACCGTCGTGTAGAGGCCGAGGTCGAAGCTCGGCCGTAAGGCATCGGGCTCCGCACAATACGTCAAGCGCACGGGCCCGACCGGTTCTCCACCGGTCGGGCCTTTTCTTGTGCGAAGCGCAGCGGCCGTCTTTACTCCTGTGATACCGGCAACATGCCGGTATCACAGGAGACACAGCCATGAGAGTCGAGTTTTCGAGGGTTTTACCCTTTCTCCTGGTCAGCAGTGTTCTCTCGGGTTGTGCCACGACTTCCAGTACGGGAGACGCGCCGCTCAACCAGGGGAACTGGCCCCTGTGCAGTGCGATTGGAGCCCTGGCCGGTGGCGGCCTCGGTGCAATCGAAAGTTCCACCTGGGCAGCCGGCGGCGCGGTAGCCGGTGCCGTACTGGGCGCCATCATCTGCTATGCGCAGGACGGCGACGAGGATGGCGACGGCGTGTTCGACCGCCGTGATCGCTGCCCCGGCACGCCTGCAGGGACCGCGGTGGGGCACAACGGCTGTCCGTTGCCGCAATACCCTGCCAGCGTTGCCGCCGCGCCGGCGATGGAGCCGCAGGTGCAGGATGAGGTCATCGTCCTCAGCGATCTGGGCAACGTACTGTTCGCATTCGACTCGGCGCAGCTGACAGCCGATGCGCAGCGGCTGCTCACTGATGTCGGTACCCGCCTGAACGGTGCCAGCCTGGTCGCGGTCAGGGTTGTCGGGCATACCGACAGCGTCGGTTCCGATGCCTACAACCAGGCGCTGTCCGAGCGCCGCGCCCGCAGTGTCGCCGATTTTCTCATCGCTCAGGGCGTGCCTGCCGGCAAGCTCAGTACCGAAGGGCGCGGTGAGAGCCAGCCGGTGGCGGACAACGGCAGCGATGCCGGACGTGCGCAGAATCGTCGCGTCGAGTTGTACGTTTCTCGCTGAATCGGAAAGGGCGTACCCGGGGCGTTGCTGGCCTGGGTGCGCCTTTTTTCTGTTCGCCGCTATTCCACGTCATGGAAAGTAATCCTTCGCACTGGTGGTCCGGGCTGCGACCGGTTAACGTGCTGCGCTATCAGAAAAACCGAGCACGAGGGCGGGGATGAAAGCACTGTTGATCATGGGCAAGGCGCTGGCCTTGGTCTTCTGGCTGGTGTTCGGCGCGGCTCTGGCCAGGCGCCTGGGGGCACCGTTCGAGCAACTCGTCTACCTGCTCGCGGCCTTCCTTGCGCTGCTGCATGGCGTGCAGTTGTGGTTGTTCTCCGGTTTGCTGTCCGGTCGCGCCAATCCCTGGCTGGACCGTCTGCAGGTGTTGCTGTTCGGCATTTTTCACCTGTATCCGCTCAAGCCCCTGCCGCAGCCCGAAACCGCCACTGACGCGGCGATGGAGGAGGCTGCGCATGCGTAATCTCGTGCTGCTGCTGTGGCTGTGCGCCGGTACGGCGCTGGCCGGCACACAGGTCAAGGTGCCTTCCAACACCCTGATGCGCCTGCCCGTTGCCAGCAATACCCTGCAGCTGGAGCGGCTGGAAGTGGCGGATCAGGCGACCCTGATGATTCCGGCGACGCTGACCGAGTTGCGCATCGGCCAGTTGCTGATGGGGCGCGACGCGCGCATCGGGGTGGCGCCGAGTGATCAGCCGCTACGGCTTGTGGTCGAGGATGCCGATATAGGCCCCGGCGCCTGGATCAGCGCCAAGGGCGCCGCCGGTACCCATACCCGACCGGCGACACCGGGGCGCGAGATCAGTCTCAAGCTGCACAAGCTGACATTCGAATCGCTGACCCTGGACGTACGCGGAGGCCAGGGCTCGCCTGGCTATGCCGGGCTCGGTGGTGCGCACGGCAAGCCCGGTGGCTGTACCTGGGGCCAGGCCAGTGCGGGCTACGATGGCCAGGATGGTACCGATGGCCACGATGGCGCGCCGGGCGGCAATGTGGTGCTGGAGGTGCCGCACCATGTCGAGGTCGAGCGCATGCAGGTGTTGCTCGACGGCGGCGCGGGCGGTGCTGCGGGCGCGGCGGGGCGTCCCGGTCGCGGTGGTGCGGCCAAGGGCTGCCTGCTCTATGGCGTGGATGGCGCCGCTGACGGCAAACCGGGTCAGCCAGGGCGCGAAGGTGCGGCAGGACGCAGCGGCGCCGTGCAAGTGTTCCGCTTCTAGCGAGCGGCTGCGCGGGTGCGCACCCCGGCAGCTTCGCCAATCAGAATGAAGGGCGCATGGCCACCAGCGTCATCAGCGCCAGGCCGATCAGCAGGTTGCTGCCCACCACCCTGCGAATCCGTCCCAGAACCTCGCCACCCGCCTGCCAGTTCTCGCTCTCCACGGCGCGCCGCAGCTCCGGCAGCTGCAGCGCCTGAATACGCAGGAACAGGGCGAGCATCACCAGGTACAGTCCCATCATGATGTGCACGTAGCGCGGCGCGGCGTCGAAGCCGCTGTAGCTCATGTGCAGCATGCCCATGCCGGTTACTGGCAGGGCCAGTACCGCCAGCCAGACCCAGACGAAGAAACGCTTGAACACGCTCAGCCACAGGCGCAGACGCGCGGGCGCTTCCAGCGTGTCGACCGCAGCCGGGCGCAGGATCATCCAGGCGAAGAACATCCCCCCGACCCAGACGACAGCAGCGAGCAGGTGTAGGGCATAGAGCGGTGCATAGGGCGTCATGTGGTGTCTCCATCGGGGCCGTTGGGCAGTTCGCGGCATTCGATTGGCACGCGAGTCTGCGCCAGATCGATTGGCGCGCTATGATAGCGGCCGCTCCGCGAATACTGAAAATTTATCCAGCCTTTTTCGTTTCAGAATCCATGCTCAGTACCGAACTCAAGACCCAGATCCAGGGCGCCTATTCGCGCTTTCTCGAGGCCAAGTCGCTCAAGCCGCGCTATGGCCAGCGCCTGATGATCGCCGAGATCGCCAAGGTGCTGGGTGCGATCAAGACCGACGACGAGGGTAAGCGCCTTGGCGAGCCCGCGGTGGTCGCGGTGGAGGCGGGCACCGGTACCGGCAAGACAGTGGCCTACAGCCTGGCCACCATTCCTACGGCCAAGGCCGCCGGCAAGCGCCTGGTGATCGCCACTGCGACGGTCGCCCTGCAGGAGCAGATCGTGCACAAGGATCTGCCCGATCTTTTGCGCAACAGCGGGCTGAATTTCAGCTTCGCCCTGGCCAAGGGGCGTGGGCGTTACCTGTGCCTGTCCAAGCTCGACCACCTGCTGCAGGACGGCGCCGCGCAGAGCGCCACGGCCCAACTGTTCGAGGAAGAAGGCTTTCGCATCGACGTCGACGAGCAGGGGCAGAAGCTGTTCACCGCGATGATCGAGAAACTGGCCGGCAACAAGTGGGACGGTGACCGCGACAGCTGGCCCGAAGAGCTGGAGGACAGCCGCTGGGCGCAGCTGACCACCGACCACAGCCAGTGCACCAATCGCCACTGCCCGAATTTCCAGCAGTGCGCCTTCTACAAGGCACGCGAAGGCATGGGCAAGGTCGACGTGATCGTCACCAACCACGACATGGTGCTGGCCGACCTGGCGCTCGGCGGTGGGGCTGTGCTGCCTGATCCGCGCGAAACCATCTATGTATTCGACGAAGGCCACCACCTGCCGGACAAGGCAATCGGCCACTTCGCCCATTTCACCCGCCTGCGCTCCACCGCCGACTGGCTGACCCAGATCGACAAGAACCTGACCAAGCTGCTGGCGCAGAATCCGCTGCCTGGCGATCTCGGCCGCCTGATCGAACAGGTGCCGGAGCTGGCCCGTGAGCTCAAGACCCAGCAGCAGTTCATGTTCTCGGCCTGTGAAGAGATTGCCGACTTCAAGGCCGGCGAGGACATGGAAGGGCGCGAGCGCCCGCGCCACCGCTTCGTCGGCGGGGTGGTGCCGCAGCACCTGACCGAACTGGGGCTGGAGCTGAAGAAAGGCTTCTCCAAGCTCAACGACCTGTTCACCGGCGTTACCGAGCTGCTCAAGGAAGCCATGGATGGTGAGGGCGCAGTGGGTATCGCCAGCCACCAGGCCGAGGAGTGGTATCCGCTGTTCGGCAGCCTGATGGCCCGCGCCAAGGGCAACTGGGAGCTGTGGCTGGCCTTCACCGCCGAGGACCCCGAGGAAAGCCCGCCGATGGCGCGCTGGCTGACCCTGGCCGAGAGCGGTGCGCTATACGACATCGAGGTCAACGCCAGCCCGATCCTCGCCGCCGAGACTCTACGCCGCAACCTGTGGAATGTTGCCCACGGCTGCCTGGTGACGTCCGCGACCCTGACCGCGCTGGGCACCTTCGACCGCTACCGCATGCGGGCCGGGCTGCCCAAGGTGGCGGTCACCGCCATCGTGCCGAGCCCTTTCCACCATGCCGATGCCGGCCTGCTGCGTGTGCCGGATCTGAAGGCCGACCCGCGCGAGGCCGCCGCGCATACCGCGGCGATCATTCGTGATCTGCCGAGCCTGGTGGCTGGCAGCCGTGGCTCGCTGGTGCTGTTCTCCTCGCGCAAGCAGATGCAGGACGTGTTCGATGGCCTTGACCGTGACTGGCGCAAACGTGTGTTCATCCAGGGCAACCTGTCCAAGCAGGAGACCCTGAACAAGCACAAGGCGCGGGTCGATTCAGGTGAGGAGAGCGTGCTGTTCGGCCTGGCCAGTTTCGCCGAAGGCGTCGACCTGCCGGGCGCCTATTGCGAGCATGTGGTGATCGCCAAGATTCCCTTTGCCGTACCCGACGACCCGGTGGAAGCGGCGCTGGCCGAGTGGATCGAGGCGCGTGGCGGCAATCCCTTCATGGAAATTGCCGTGCCGGATGCGTCGCTGCGCCTGGTACAGGCCTGCGGTCGCCTGCTGCGTACCGAGGCCGACCGCGGCACCATCACGCTGCTGGATCGCCGTGTGGTTACCCAGCGTTACGGCAAGGCCATTCTCAATGCCTTGCCACCGTTCCGCCGGCAGATAGATTAAGCGGTTTATTCACCGCCCCTGTTGCGCTGCTCCAGCTCATCACCCAGGCGCCCCAGCGTCGGCCGAATGCCGGCGCGGTGAGCGGCGCGGGCGATGGCGTGCGCAGCCAGCGGGGCGCTGGCCAGCAGAATCAGCAGGCCGAGAAAGGCTTCCAGGGCCAGTTCGCCGCTAGTGGCCAGGGCTACTGCACCCAGCAACAGCACCGCGCCGAGTACCCCGGCCTTGCTCGCCGCGTGCATGCGGCTGTAGCTGTCGGGCAGGCGCAGCACGCCAATCGCGCCGAGCAGGGAAATCAGCGCGCCACTGAGCACCAGCAGCGAGGCCAGCCAGGCTTGTATCTCGTTCATGGACGTTCCTCGCTTTTTTCCGGCATCTGGCTGTGGGCGTCGTCGAACAGGAAGGCAAAGGCCGCCGTGCCGAGAAACGACACCAGTGCCAGCAGTACGGCGACGTCGATGAACAGCGCCTCGCCGCGCATCAGACACAATAGCGCCATGGCGGCGACCGCCAGCAGGGTCAGGGCGTCGATGGCCACTGCGCGATCCGGTCGGCTCGGCCCGCGCAGCAGGCGATACAGGCTGATCAAACCGCTCAGCGCGAGCAGGACTGCAGCCAGTGGCAATACCCAGGCTGCTCCGGCCAGGTGCAGGGTCATGGCGTTACTCCTTCGGCTTTACTCGCATCGAGCCAGGCCAGCAGACGGCGCTCCAGTTCGATGAGAATGTCGGTCATGTCCTCGCGGCGGCGCGCATCGAGGGCGTGGATGTAGAGCAGGCCCTGCTCCGGATCGTAATCCAGGGCCAGGGTGCCAGGTGTCAGGGTCAGCAGGGTGCCGAGCAGGGTGACCTTGTCCACTTCGCGGCGGGTGACCGGGTAGGCCAGTATCGCCGGCTCTACGTCGACCCGACGCGCCAGCACCAGGGTGGCGACGTGATAGGTGGCGAGAAACACCTGGGCGATGAACCACAGACAGAAGCTGATGCCATGCTCCAGGCTGCGCGCGTAACGGCGCAGGCGCGCCACGGCCACGCCCAGCAGGCGTGCCAGCAGGTAGAGCAGGGCGAAGGCCAGCAGACCACCACCCAGATGGCCGGCGCCAACGCTCCAGGCCAGCACGGCGCTGGCCAGCAGATGGATGAGAAACGACATCAGGCACCTCCTGCGCCAGCGAAGGGTTGCAGATAGGCTTGCGGGTCGGCGAGCTGAGCGGCGGCCGCCACGGCGTAGTCGATCAGCGGGCCGGCGCCCAGGCCGATCAGTACGGTCATCAGCGCCAGGGCGCTCATGCCTATCCAGGCCGGGCGCATGCCGGTGACCACTTGCAGCGCCTCTTCACCCTGTGGGTGAGGTTTGAGGAAGGCCTCGTTCCAGATCTTGTTCATCGACAGCAGGGTGAACACGCCGGTCAGCAGCGCGATGCCCGCCGCCCACCAGGCTGCGGCATCCAGGCTGGCCTTGACCAGCAGGAACTTGGCCCAGAACCCGGACAGCGGCGGTATGCCGGCCAGCGACAGCGCCGGAATGGCGAACAGCAGCGCCAGCCAGGGCATGCGCTTGTACAGCCCACCCATGTCTGCCAGCCGCTCGGAGCCGCAGATGCGCGCCGCCAGCCCGCCGATGAAGAACAGGTTGGCCTTCACCACGATATGGTGGATCAGGTAGAACACCGCGCCGGCCAGCGCCAGCGGGGTAGCCAGGGCCAGGCCGAGGATCATGTAGCCGACCTGACTGACGATATGGAACGACAGGATACGGCGTACCTCGGTCTGCGCCGCTGCGCCGAGCACGCCCACCAGCATGGTGGCGCAGGCCACCCACAGCAGCAGTTGATGGGGCAGGCCGTATTCCGGCCAGAGCAGGGTTACCAGGCGGATCAGCGCGTACACGCCGACCTTGGTCAGGAGCCCGGCGAACATCGCCGACACCGCGGTGAGCGCTACGTGGTAGGTGGCTGGCAGCCAGCCGAATACCGGGAACAGCGCGGCCTTGATGGCGAACGACAGCAGCATCAGCAGCAGCGCCGGGGTGACGCCGGGCGGTGCTTCGCCGCTGCGCATGATCACTGCCAGTTCACCCATGTTCAGCGTGCCGCTGGCGCCGTAGACCAGGCCGGCGGCGAGCAGGAAGATCAGCGTGGCGAACAGGTTCAGCGCCACGTAGGTCATGCTGCCGGCCAGCCGGCGGCTGCCACCGCCGAGTGCCATTAGGGCGAAGGAGGCGATCAGCAGCACCTCGAACCAGACGTACAGGTTGAAGATGTCGGCGGTGATGAAGGCGCCGCAGATACCGGTCAGCAGGCCCTGGATGAACAGGTGGAAGTCGCGGCCGATCTTGCTGTCGTTGTCCTTGGCCACGCCATAGAGCAGGGTGACCAGTGCGACCACGGCGCTGATGGCGATCATCACCGCCGACAGCCGGTCGATCACCAGGCTGATGCCGAACGGTGCCTGCCAGCCGCCGACCTGGCCGGTCAGCACCACCCCCTGCGCCGCCTGCCAGACCAGCACCAGGCCGACTGCCGCCAACAGGGCGGCGCCGCTCAGGCTGAGCACGCGCACGGCCAGCAAATTACGGCGCAGGATGATCGCCAGCAGCAGGCTGCATAGGGGCACCAGAATCGGTGCAACCAGTAACGCGTGGTTCATCGGCGAACCTCCGCACCCTGGGCGTCGCTCTCATGTTCGCTGTCGTGCCAGTCCGGCGCCGGTTGCTCGGTAATCGAGCTGACCGAGTCGGTGGTCTTGTCGCCATGCAGTTCGCGGGTGCGCTTGAGCAGCGCCAGGGCGAAGATGAACAGACTGAAGCCGATGACGATCGCCGTCAGCACCAGCGCCTGCGGCAGCGGGTTGGCCGCATCGAGCGCATTGCCGGCCTCGACGAAGGCCGGACGCTCGCCGAAGAAGCGCCCGGCGGTGAGAACCCCCAGGTTGATTGCGTTACCCAGTACCACCACACCCAGCACCACGCGCTTGAGATTGCGGTCCAGAAGCATCCACAGGCCCAGACCCGCCAGGCCTCCGGTCGTGATTGCAGCGAGCCATTCCATTAGTGGCGAACTCCCGTGAGCTTGTCGATCATGTGCAGGGCAGAGCCGAACACGGTGAGGAAAACGCCGATATCGAAGAGCAAGGGCGTGCCCAGCGGCAGCCCGCCGGGGAAGGTCCAGAGACCGGTGAGAAAGGCACTGCCGGCGAGCAGGCCGAGAATGCCGGCACCTGCCGCGCAGCCCAGACCGATGCCGATCAGCTGTGCCGGTGGCAGCGGCAGCACGCGGCGAATCTGCCCGTGGCCGTAGGTCAGTACCAGCAGGATCAGACCGCAGGCCGCCACCAGACCGCCGATGAAACCGCCGCCCGGCAGGTTATGGCCGCGCCACAGCAGCAGCAGGGAGGCAGCCAGCATCAGCCAGGCCAGCGGGCGCAGACCCTGGCGCAGCAGTGGCGAGGTGAAGGCGTCTTCACCGCTGTGCTCGTTGCCGAAGCGCCGCCCGGTGCCGAGCAAACTGGCTGCGGCAAGCGCCGATAGCGCGACCACGAGTATTTCGCCGAGGGTATCGAAGGCGCGGAAGTCCACCAGAATCACGTTGACCACGTTATGCCCGTGACCGCCCGGCAGGCTGTTGGCCTGGTACCACTGGGCGATGTCGCCCGGCAGCGGCAGGCTCACCGCCAGCAGCAGGGCGCCGGTCACGCTGAGGCCGAAGAGGATCGCCACGCTGGCATGCAGACGGCGCTTCCAGGGCGCCCGGGCACCGCTGGGCGGCACCGTGGGCATCTTGCGAAACACCAGGGCGAGGAAGATCAGGCTGAGGGTTTCCACCATCAGCTGGGTCATCGCCACGTCCGGGGCATTGACCGAGACGAACACCAGCGCCAGACCCAGGCCACAGGCGCCGAGCGCTGCCAGCAAGGTCAGGCGGCCGGGCAGGAATGCCGCCGCCACGCCACCGGCCAGTGCCAGCAGGCAGCCGGCCAGGCCCAGCGGCGAGATCGGGCTGTAACTGCCCTGCAGCAGCTGCGGCAGGGCCGGCAACAGGCCGACCGCGAGCAGACCACCAACCGCCAGGGCCAACAGCACCAGATGCTGGCGCAGCGAGCCGTGCTGGAAGCGTGCGGCGAGCAGCCCGGCGAGGTGGAAGACGCGCTTGAGCAGACGATCCCAGAGCAGGTCGCCACTGACGTTCCAGGCCGCGTTGGCACGATCAAGTGTCTGCCGTACCCGGTCGCGCATCACGTAGAACAGCACACCCAGCGACACGGTCAGCAAGCTGGCTACAAGCGCTGGGGTGATTCCGCCCCACAGATACAGATGTACATCCACAGGACCGCGGGCCACGGCCTGTACCGCGTTGTTCACCAGCCAGGTTTCCGGCCAGGCATTCCAGGCGCCGAGCAGGAAGCCGCCGATGGCCAGCAGCATCGGCCCCAGCCACATCGGCAGACCGACCTCATGAGGCGCGCGTGGATAGTCGCCACGCTTGCCGAGGAAGGTCTGCAGGAACACCAGGCCGGCAGCGGCGAACAGCAGGGCATTGGTGAGGATCATCACCAGGGTTACTGCCCAGCCGATATGACCCATCTCGATCAGGCCGCTGTACTTGAACTCCTTGGCGATGAAGCCGAAGAACGGCGGCAGGCCGGCGTTGGAGAATGCCGCCAGGGCCACGGCTGCACCGGTCAGCGGCATGAAGCGGATCAGACCGCCGAGGCGCGCCAGTTCGCGGGTGCCGGTGGCGTGGTCGATGGCGCCGACCGCCATGAACAGTGCACCCTTATAAAGGGAGTGCGCCACCAGGTAGAGCACGAAGGCCTGCAGGCCGTAGCTGGTGTTGGTGCCGATCAGCATGGTCAGCTGGCCCAGCACGGTGACCGTGGTGTAGGCCAGCAGGCGCTTGAGGTCGGTCTGGCGGAAGGCGAGGAAGGCGCCGAGCACTGCGGTGGCGGCGCCGAAGGTGATCAGCAGCGTGCCCCAGCCGACGGAACCGCCCAGCACCGGATTTAGCCGCGCCAGCAGGTAGATGCCGGCCTTGACCATGGTCGCTGAGTGCAGATAGGCCGATACCGGTGTCGGTGCGTTCATCGCATTGGGTAGCCACAGGTGGAAGGGCACCTGCGCCGACTTGGTGAAGCAGCCCAGCAGCACCAGGGCGATGATCGCCGGCAGGAGCACGTGGCCTTCGATCTGCTCGGCGCTGAGGCTGGAGAACTGCCAGTTGCCGGTGGCGCCGCCGAGCAGGATCAGCCCTGCCAGCAGCGCCAGGCCGCCGCCGCCGGTGATCAGCAGGGCCTGCAGCGCTGCCCGGCGCGAGACGGCCTTTTCGTGCTGGAAGCTGATCAGCAGGAAGGAGGCGATACTGGTCAGCTCCCAGAATACGAACATCGCCACCAGATCGTCGGCCAGCACCAGGCCGAGCATCGCCAGCATGAACACCAGCAGGTAGGCATGGAAGCGGCCGAGGTGGACGTGGCTCGACAGGTAGCTGCCGGCGTACAGCACGATCAGGCTGCCGATGCCGCTGATCAGGAGGGCGAACAGCAGCGAGAGGCCGTCCAGACGCAGGCTCAGGTTGATACCCAGAGCCGGAATCCAGCTCATGCTCTGCACGACGGCATCGCCGCCGGCGATCAGCGGAATCTGTTGGACGAACCAGATGAAGGCCACCAGCGGCGCCAGCATCAACAGCCAGCCCGTGCGAGCGCCCAGCAGGCGCGTCAGGCCGGGCGCCATGACGGCGGCCAGGGCGATCAGGGACAGTAGGTAGAGCACTCGTTTCTCCTATGCCGAGCGTCGAATCCAGGGCCGCCTGACGATCACGCACCTGCCTGTGGCCGGCGTTTTCCGGTCTGAAACGGGTTTCAGGGCGTATCGGTCATATCAGGCCGCGCTTTTTTCAGAATAGGAAAAACCAATCGAAGATCGCTATTTTATGAAGTTTCAGAACATTGCATGATAGGCGGCTGCCATCATCGGCGACATTTGGCCAAGCAGCGAAACGGGAGAACAGCGTGCAGATTCAGGGCTATTTCGACTTGCGCTTCGAGGCGGTGAGAGACGCGTTCGCCGCACTGTTCGACGATGCGCAGGAGCGGGGCGCGGCCCTGTGCGTGAAGGTTGGCGGTGAAACCGTGATCGATCTGTGGGCCGGGGTCATGGACAAGGACGGCCAGCAGCCCTGGCACAGCGATACCATCGCCAATCTGTTCTCCTGCACAAAACCCTTCGCGGCGGTGGTGGCCTTGCAACTGGTAGGCGAGGGCAAGCTCGATCTGGACGCCCCGGTGGCACGTTACTGGCCCGAATTCGCCGCTGCCGGCAAGGAGCGCATCAGCGTGCGCCACCTGCTCTGCCATCAGGCAGGCTTGCCGGCGCTGCGTCAGCAGCTGCCCGCCGAGGCGCTGTACGACTGGCAGACCATGACCGATGCGCTGGCCGCTGAAGCGCCCTGGTGGCCACTGGGCGATGGCCATGGTTACGCCCCCATTACCTATGGCTGGCTGATCGGCGAGCTGATTCGCCGGGTCGAAGGCCGCGGCCCGGGCGACAGCATTGCTGCGCGCATCGCCAAACCCTTGGGGCTGGATTTTCATGTCGGCCTGGCCGACAGCGAATTCGACCGCGTCGCCCATATCGCCCGCGGCAAGGGCAATCTCGGCGATGCCGCTGCGCAGCGCCTGCTCAAGGTGATGATGAGCGACGCCAGCGCCATGAGCACGCGCTCGTTCACCAACCCGCCATCGATCATGACCAGTACCAACAAGCCGGAGTGGCGGCGCATGCAGCAACCGGCCGCCAACGGTCATGGCAACGCGCGCAGCCTGGCGGGCTTCTATGCCGGTCTGCTCGACGGCAGCCTGCTCGACGCCGAGCTGCTGGGCGAGATGACCCGTGAGCACAGCGTCGGAGACGACAAGACCCTGCTGACCCGCACCCGTTTCGGCCTCGGCTGCATGCTCGATCAGGCCGATGTGGCCAACGCCACCTACGGTATGGGGGCTAAAGCCTTCGGTCATCCCGGTGCCGGTGGTTCCAGCGGCTTCGCCGACCCGGAACGGGACCTGGCATTCGGCTTCGTGATCAACAATCTAGGACCGTTCGTCTTGATGGACCCGCGAGCGCAGAAACTTGCACGCCAGATTGCGGACTGTATCTGATTGAAACGGCTAAACTTCGCCAATCGTTCAGTACCAACCATAACGAATCGACCATTAGATCTGTTTGACCTCGGGGGCTACATGCGTGCCAACAAGATTTTTGCCTTTACCTGCTGCCTGCTGATCGCCGGCTGCGCCGGCCCGGAGAAGAAGGAAGTTGCCAAGCCGGCAGCGATGCCTGCACCGCAGGTGACCCGCGCCTGGCTCGACGAGTACGAGCCTAAGTTGCGTGAAGCGGTCAAGGGCAGCCAGTTCGAGTTCGAGCGCCGGGAAAATCTGCTGGTGGTGACAGCACCGGTGCAGGGCTCCTTCAACCCGGACCGCCCGCACATGCTCCTGCCCGCCAGCCTGGGCCCGATCACCCGCGTAGCCAAGCTGCTTGAAACCGACGAAGACATCGCCGTGGTAGTCCTCGGCCATGCCGACAGCAGCGGCGACGACACCAAGAACCGCGAACTCAGCCAGGAGCGCGCGCGTGCCGTGACCTCCATCTTCCGTCTCAGTGGCCTCAAGCAGAACCGCCTGCAGGTCATGGGCCTGGGCTCCGACATGCCGCGCGCCGCCAACGACAGCGCTGCCGGGCGTGCACTGAACCGCCGTGTGGAAATCCTCCTGACCTCGCGCGAAACCATGCAGGGCCTGATCGCCAAGTACAGCCAGCCGGCCCAGCCGGAACTCAAGGATGCGCCCAAGGTAGCTGCCGCAGATCAAGGAAAAGTCAGCAAGTCGGAGTAAGCTTGGCGGCATTTCCCTCTGTGAGGAACTGCCATGACCCAGACTTTGGCCGATATGCGCCGCGACTATACCCGCGACGGTCTGAGCGAAGCCCAGGCCCCGCTGGAACCCCTTGCCCTGTTTCGTCAGTGGTTCGATGACGCGGTCAAGACCGAGCAACTGCCGGTCGAGCCCAACGCCATGACCCTGGCCACCGTCGACGAACAGGGCCGCCCCCACTGCCGTGTGCTGCTGCTCAAGGGCCTCGACGAACGTGGCTTCACCTTCTTCAGCAACTACGACAGTGCCAAGGGTCGCCAACTGGCGGCCCGTCCCTTCGCCGCCATGACCTTCTTCTGGCCGAGCCTGGAGCGCCAGGTGCGTATCGAGGGGCGCGTCGAGCAGGTCACCCCGGCCGAATCCGACGCCTACTTCCAGGTGCGCCCCCTGGGCAGCCGCATCGGTGCCTGGGCCTCGCCGCAAAGCAGGGTTATCCGCGACCGTGCCGAGCTGGAGAACCTGCTGGCGGAAACCGAAAAACGCTTCCTCAATCAGGCACCGCATTGCCCGCCGCACTGGGGCGGCTATCGCCTGCTGCCCGAGCGCATCGAGTTCTGGCAGGGCAGGCCAAGCCGTCTGCATGACCGCCTCAACTATCGCCTGCAGGGCGAAGCCTGGATTCGTGAGCGGTTGGCGCCTTGACAGGTGGCCGCTTGAGTTCAGGCATCTGGCGAAAGCGTCTGCCCGATCACGACCACTGAGCACATCGGCAGCCAATAAGGCTGTGCGAAAAGGGCACATACGATACCCTTGCGCCACGAACCAACCAGGATGCTGCGAACCGAACGATGGGTTTTGAACAATTAGCCGAGCTACGTGACCGCCTGCGCGCCGAGAAACAGCAGGTACAGCAGGTAAAGACCGAGAGCGCCAAGCCGCAAAAGCGCAAGCAACCGCCCAAGGCCAAGGCGCGTGAGCAGGACCCGGCCGTCGAGGCGATCTGGCGCTTGCAGAAGCACTTCCCGCTGGCGTTTCCGGTCAACCCGGCGCCCAAGGTGCCGCTGAAAGAGGGCATTCTCAAGGACGCCGAGCAGCATCTGGCGTTGCTCGGCATCAGCCTCGATCAGCTGAAGCTGGGCATTGCCGCCTGGTGCCGGGGCGGGCGCTACTGGTCGGCCATGACCGAGAACGCGCCGCGCCTGGATCTGCAAGGCCAGCCCGTTGGTGTGGTGACGGCAGCGCAGGCCTCGCATGCTCGTCAACAGGCCAGGCGGCATCGCATGGAAGCCCGACGCAATCAGGCCAAGGCGAAGGCGCCAGCAGAGGACAAGCCTGTGGAGAGCGCTGCAGCCTCTGCTGCGGAGTAATTCCGTTTCGTCGGCGCGAGGCGCCGCTGACACGCCTACAATGACGGCCTCACTCGCGAGGCCGTTTTTCATGCTCGAACTCGACTCCACCCTGGCGCAGCATATCGTCGACCGCGCCATGGCCATCCTGCCGCATAACATCAACGTCATGGATGCGCAGGGCATGATCATCGGCAGCGGCGACCCCAGCCGCCTGCACACTCGCCACGAGGGCGCGCAGCTGGTGCTGGCCAATCGTCGTGTGGTGGAGATCGATGCGCAGGCGGCGGCCTGTCTGCGCGGGGTCAAGCCGGGGGTCAACCTGCCGCTGCTGCATGCCGAGCGCCTGATCGGCGTGCTCGGCATCACCGGCGATCCCGAGACCGTGCGGCCCTACGCCGAACTGGTGCGCATGGCTGCGGAAATGCTGGTCGAACACCGCGTGCTGCAGGCCGAGCGGCATTGGCAGCGGCATCAGCAGGAGGCCTGGCTGCGCCAGTTGCTCGACCCGCAGCTGCGCCTGTCCAGCTTCGAGAACGATGCCGAGCGTCTCGGGCTGCAACTGACCTGGCCGCGGCAGATGTGCCTGCTGCAACTCGATGCCGAGGGCGATCCGCTGCCGCGCCAGGCGCGCCTGCTGGCCTCTCTGGGCGGCAAGAGCGAGCACCTGGTCGCGCCGCTTGGGCGTCATGAGTTGCTCTGGTGCAGGCCGTATAGCGCTACACGCGATGATGCAGCCTGGCTGCAGCAGGCCGATGAGCGTGAGTGGGGCGTACGCTCGCTGGCGCTCAGCGATCCGCTGCATGACCTGGCCGAGCTGCGCCAGGCCAGCCTGGTGCTGCGTGACCTGCAGGCCTACGGCCAGGCGCGTTTCCCCGAGCGTCGCCTGTTGCGTCTGGACGAATTGCGTCTGCCGACGCTGCTCTATGCCCAGCGCCACAGCTGGCTGCTGCAGGGTTGGCTGGCCCCGCTGCGCCGGGTACTGGCGCAGGACTCGCAAGGCACGCTGCGGACGACGCTGGAAGCCTGGTGCGCGTACGACGGTCAGGTGCAGGCCTGTGCCCAGGCGCTGGGCATTCACCGCAACACCCTGCGCTATCGCCTGGAGCGCATCGCCGAGCTCAGTGGCCTGGATCTCAACCGGCTGGACCAACGCCTGCAGTTATCCCTCGGGCTGGGTTTGCTCGAGTCCGATATGCCGCTCGGCTGAGTGCGCTAACGCGAAAGCTGCCGCCTGACCTGGCGGATGGGGTTGTGCGCTTGCACAGTCGACGACGGCGCAGGTGCGTTCGTTCTGGTGCCGGCGCACAGGGCGAGGGCCGGGTAGGCTGGGCGACAATGGAAGCGCCTGTCGGCATTTCCATTTCGGGCCACGCGCCCGCCATAACAACAATGAGGAGACTGGTCATGGGCCTGGTCCTGATACTTGTGGCACTGATCGCGTTCATCGTGCTGTCCACCACCCGTTTGAAACTGCACCCCTTTCTGGCACTGCTGGCCGCTGCACTGATCGCCGGCTTCGCCTATCAGCTGCCCAGCGGCGAAATCATCAAGACCATGACCGCCGGCTTCGGCGGCATTCTCGGCTACATCGGTATTGTCATCGTGCTCGGCACCATCATCGGCGTCATCCTCGAGCGCAGCGGCGCCGCCATCACCATGGCCGAGACGGTGATTCGTCTGCTCGGCCAGCGCTTCCCGACGCTGACCCTGTCGATCATCGGCTATCTGGTGTCGATTCCGGTGTTCTGCGACTCCGGCTACGTCATTCTCAATTCGCTGAAGAATGCCCTGGCCGCACGCATGAAGGTCTCGGTCGTGGCCATGAGCGTGGCCCTGGCCACCGGCCTGTATGCCACTCACACCTTCGTGCCGCCAACCCCCGGCCCGATCGCCGCAGCCGGCAACCTGGGCCTGGAGACCTCCCTGGGCCTGGTGATTCTGGTCGGCCTGCTGGTCGCTGCGGTCACCGCGGTGGCCGGTATGCTGTGGGCCAATCGCTTCCTCAAGCAGAACGACCAGGCGCTGCTGGAAGAGGCACCGAGCGAGCTGCTCGCCGACAACGTCGATTTCGACGCGCTGCGTGCCCGCTACGGCAAGCTGCCCAGCGCCTGGCAGGCGTTCTCGCCGATCTTCGTGCCCATCGCGCTGATCTGCCTCGGCTCGGTCGCCGCCTTCCCCAGCAAGCCGTTCGGCGAAGGCGCGCTGTTCGATGTACTGAGCTTCCTCGGCCAGCCGGTTGCCGCGCTGCTGGTCGGCCTGGTGCTGGCCTGCGCGCTGCTCAGGGGCGAGGGCAAGCGTCAGCAGTTCCACGATCATGTCGCCCATGGCCTGAAGGAGGCGGCGCCGATCCTGCTGATCACCGGTGCCGGTGGCGCCTTCGGGGCCGTCCTCAAGGCCACGGCGCTGACCGGTTACCTGGGCGACACGCTGTCGGCACTGGGTATCGGTCTGTTCATGCCGTTCCTGGTGGCCGCTGCGCTGAAAAGTGCGCAGGGCTCGTCCACCGTCGCGCTGGTCACCACCTCGGCCATGGTCGCACCGCTGCTGGCCAACCTGGGCCTGGACAGCGAGATGGGCCGGGTGCTGACCGTGATGGCCATCGGCGCCGGCGCCATGACCGTATCCCACGCCAACGACAGCTTCTTCTGGGTGGTGACCCAGTTCAGCCGCATGAAGGTGGCCACCGCCTACCGCGCCCAGACCATGGCCACGCTGATTCAGGGCATGTCCGGCATGCTGGCCGTCTGGCTGCTCAGCCTGGTTCTGCTGTAATCCGCTTTATCGGCGGGCGATCGCTGGTCGCCCGCTCCTTTCGAGGTGCTTCATCATGAAAATCGTCATCGCTCCCGACTCCTTCAAGGAGAGCCTCAGCGCACCCGAGGTGGCCGCTGCCATCGCCCGTGGCTGGCAGCAGGTATTCCCCGAAGCCGAGTGTATGCTGCGGCCGATGGCCGACGGCGGTGAGGGCACGGTCGATGCGCTGCTGGCGGCCGTTGGCGGCGAACGCCGTGAGTGCGAGGTGCGCGGCCCCATGGGCACACCGGTCAGGGCTCACTGGGGCTGGCTGGGGCAGGGCACGGCGGTCATCGAGATGGCTGCGGCCAGCGGCTTGCACTGGGTGCCGCGCGAGCAGCGTGATGCCCGCCTGGCCAGCAGTTTCGGCTCTGGCGAGCTGATCCGCGAGGCGCTGGATGCCGGCGCCAGGCGCATCATTCTGGGCCTGGGCGGCAGTGCCACCAACGATGCCGGGGCCGGTCTGCTGCAGGCGCTGGGAGTGCGTTTTCTCGACGCCCAGGGGCAGGAGCTGGTACCTGGCGGGGCGGCCCTGGCGGGACTCGATCAGCTCGTGCTGAGCGACCTCGACGCGCGCCTGCTCGAGGTGCAGATCGAGGTCGCCGCCGACGTCGACAATCCCCTGTGCGGGCCGCGTGGCGCGTCTGCCGTGTTCGGTCCGCAGAAGGGCGCGACGCCTGAGCAGGTCGCCGAGCTGGACAAGGCGCTTGGCCGCTTCGCGCGCATCGCCGCCGCCACGCTGGGCGAGGATCATGCCGAGTTTCCCGGTGTCGGCGCCGCCGGCGGGCTTGGCTTCGCGGCGCGTGCCTTTCTCAAGGCGAGCTTCCGTCCCGGTATCGCGCTGGTGGCCGAGCTGTCCGGCCTCGCCGCGGCGGTGGAGAATGCCGATCTGGTGATCACCGGGGAAGGGCGCATGGATGCCCAGACCCTGCACGGCAAGACGCCGGTCGGTGTGGCGCGCGTGGCGCGTGCGGCCGGTGTGCCGGTTATCGCTCTGTCCGGTAGCCTGGGCGACAACTATCAGGCGTTGTACGAGGTGGGTATCGAGGCTGCGTTCAGCCTGGCGCCGGGGCCGCTGTCGCTGGAGCAGGCAATGGCCGGCGCAGCGGGTGAGCTGCAGGCGCGTGCAACGGATATCGCCCGGCTCTGGCGCCTGGCTAGCTCATGACCAGACGAACCTAGCTGAACTCGGTCTGTCTGAAACAACAATTGTTAAGACTCAGTCGTGACAGTTGTGCGCGCCCGACGTCTAATGGATCAAGACCCCCTTGGAGGAATTGCTATGCGTAAACCCACTCTGCTCATTACCTCGCTGGCTGCACTGCTGGTCCTTGGCGGCTGCCAGTCCAGCCTGACCGGCGACACCTACAGCCGCAGCGAGGCGCGGGCCGTGCAGACGGTACGCATGGGCACCATCGAGTCGCTGCGCCCGGTGAAGATCGAAGGCACCAAGACGCCGATCGGCGCGGGCGCCGGTGCGGTGGTTGGCGGCATCGGCGGCAGCAGCGTCGGCGGTGGCCGTGGCAGCGCGGTCATGGCCGTGGTCGGCGCGGTTGCCGGTGGCCTGCTCGGTGCGGCGGCCGAGGAAGGCCTGACGCGTACCCAGGGCGTGGAAATCACCGTACGCGAGGATGACGGCACCCTGCGCGCCTACGTTCAGGAAGTCGAGCCGAACCAGGTGTTCCGTGTCGGCGAGCGTGTGCGCATCATGACCGTCAACGGCACCAGCCGCGTCTCTCACTGATCCTTGCATGCGAGCCGGAGCAGCCAGGCTGTTCCGGCTTTTTTGTGTCCGGCTATAGTGCTGGGCGGTCGTCGGTAGCCTTGCATCGACATGCATGTAACCAAGTGTGTTTAATGATAATTCAATGCATGACGTTGCGTTGATAGTTATGGATAATCGGCCGTTATGCTTGTGCCGACAACGACTTAGCTGCTCCGTTGTGGTGCATGGATATCACCGTCAGGGAGTTGCGACTCCAATTCTCGTCGTTGGGTCAGCTGACCTGACGTGCCTGCATAAGGGGTTTTTCCGATGGCGCTTGCGCTGATTGTCGCCTTGCCATTTCTTGGATTGTTTCTGCCGGTGCTGGCCGACCGGCTTGGGCGCTCGGCCTGTGCCGCGGCGGCGGCCATAGCGCCCATCGTGGCGCTGGTGCTGCTGTTCAACCATCGATCGGCGGTGTTCGCCGGCGAGGTGCTGCGCATCAAGCTGGAGTGGCTGCCGCAGCTGGGCCTGAACCTCAGCCTGCGCCTCGACGGCCTGGGCTTCCTGTTCGCCCTGCTGATTCTCGGCATCGGCCTGCTGGTCATCCTCTACGCCCGCTATTACCTGGCCAAGACCGAGCCGATGGGGCGGTTCTTCGCCTTCCTGCTGCTGTTCATGGGCGCCATGCTCGGCGTGGTGCTGTCGGAAAACCTGCTGCTGATGCTGATGTTCTGGGAGCTGACCAGCCTGTCGTCGTTCCTGCTGATCGGCTTCTGGGGTTCGCGCTCCGATGCGCGCAAGGGCGCGCGCATGGCCCTGGCGATCACCGGCGGTGGCGGTCTGGCGCTGCTCGCCGGCATCCTGCTGATCGGCCACATCGCCGGCAGCTTCGAGCTGTCGCAGGTGCTGGCGGCCGGTTATGCGATCCGTGCGCACGAGCTGTACCCGGTGGCGCTGGTGCTGGTGCTGCTGGGGGTATTCACCAAGTCGGCGCAGTTCCCGTTCCATTTCTGGCTGCCACACGCCATGGCGGCGCCGACGCCGGTGTCGGCCTATCTGCACTCGGCGACCATGGTCAAGGCCGGGGTGTTCCTGCTGGCGCGTCTGTACCCGGCGCTGGCCGGTTCCGAATGGTGGTTCTACATGGTCAGCCTGACCGGCCTGGCCACCCTGCTGGTAGGCGCGGGCATGGCGCTGTTCCAGCATGACCTCAAGGGCCTGCTGGCTTATTCGACCATCAGCCACCTGGGCCTGATCACCCTGCTGTTCGGCCTGGATACGCGCCTGGCTGCGGTGGCGGCGGTGTTTCACATCATCAACCACGCCACCTTCAAGGCTTCGCTGTTCATGGCCGCGGGCATCATCGACCACGAAACCGGCAGCCGTGACATGCGGCGCATCAACGGCCTGTGGAAGTACATGCCGCATACGGCGGTGCTGGCGATGGTGGCCGCCTCGGCGATGGCCGGGGTACCGCTGCTCAATGGCTTTTTGAGCAAGGAAATGTTCTTCACCGAAACCCTGCACCAGCACCTGCTGGGCGGTTTCAACTGGGTGATTCCGGCTGCCGCGACCCTGGCCGGCGTATTCTCGGTGGCCTACTCGCTGCGTTTCATCCACGACGTGTTCTTCAACGGCGAGCCGATCGATCTGCCCAATTACCCGCCACACGAGCCTCCGCGTTACATGAAGGTGCCGGTGGAGGTGCTG
This sequence comes from Ectopseudomonas guguanensis, assembly GCF_900104265.1. Taxonomy (GTDB): domain Bacteria; phylum Pseudomonadota; class Gammaproteobacteria; order Pseudomonadales; family Pseudomonadaceae; genus Aquipseudomonas; species Aquipseudomonas guguanensis. The sequence goes on along the minus strand of NZ_FNJJ01000001.1, from coordinate 391,590 downwards.
GTGTTCCTCTGCCTGCTGGTGGGGGTGGTGCCGGCCTACACCGTCGCGCCGCTGCTGGCCACCGCGGCCGCCTCGACCCTGGGTGGCGAGCTGCCCGAGTACAGCCTGGCGATCTGGCACGGCTTCAACCTGCCGCTGATGATGAGCTTCATCGCCCTGTTCGGCGGCATCCTCGTCTACGCCTGCCGCAGGCCGCTGTTCCGCTGGTACGAAGGCTTGCCCAACCTGGACGCCAAGGAAGCCTTCGATCAGGTGGTGCGTTACATGACCCGCCTGTCCGTGCGCATCACCAAGCTGCTGGAAAGCGGCTCCCTGCAGCGCTACCTGGCCTGGATGCTCGGCAGTGCCCTGACCCTGATGGTGATTGCCCTGTCGCCGCTGGAGCAGCTCACCGGCAGCGTGGCCATGACGCCGGTCGACCCGTTGACCGTCGCCGGCATGCTGATTCTGATGGTCACCGCAGTGCTCACCGTGGTCTTCCATCGCCGTCGCCTGGTGGCGTTGATGATCCTCAGCGCCGCCGGCCTGATGGTGGCGCTGGCCTTCGCTCGCTTCTCCGCCCCCGACCTGGCGCTGACCCAGCTATCGGTCGAGGTGGTGACCATCATCCTGCTGATGCTCATCCTGTACTTCATGACCGACCGTACGCCGGCCGAGTCCAGCAGCCTGCGCGGCCTGCGTGATCTGACCCTGGCACTGGGCAGCGGCACCATGGTGGCGATGCTGGCCTACGCCGTGCTGACCCGACCCTACCAGAGCATCTCCTCGTTCTTCCTGGAGAACAGCGTCTCCGGCGGCGGCGGCACCAACGTGGTCAATGTGATCCTGGTGGACTTCCGCGGCTTCGACACCCTGGGCGAGATCACCGTGCTGGCGATTGCCGCCATCGGTATCTACGCGCTGCTGCACGGCCTGCGCCTGCCGCACCCGACCCATGACAAGAACGGTCGCCCCTGGTCGAGCGATGCCCATCCGATGATTCTCGACAACCTGGCGCGGGCCATTTTGCCGATGGCGCTGCTGATCTCGGCGTTCATCTTCCTGCGCGGTCACAACCTGCCGGGTGGCGGCTTCATCGCCGGCCTGATCACCTCCGTAGCGCTGATCCTGCAGTACATCTCCCACGGTGTGACCTGGACCCAGCAGCGCCTGAAGTTCAGCTATCACGCCACCGCCGGCTGGGGCGTGCTGATCGCCGGATTGACCGGCCTGGGCAGCTGGGCGTTCGGCTCGCCGTTCCTGACCTCGGCGTTCGGCCACTTCCATATTCCGCTGATCGGCGAAATCGAACTGGCCACCGCCATCCTCTTCGATCTCGGGGTGTTCCTGGCCGTTGTCGGCGCCACCCTGCTGATTCTTTCCAACATCGGCCATGTCAGTCAGGACGAGTCGTGCAAGGAGGTCATCTGATATGGAGGCTGTATTCGCAATCACCCTCGGGGTGCTGACCGCCAGTGGCGTCTACCTGCTGCTGCGGGCGCGCATCTTTCCGGTGGTGATGGGGCTGACCCTGATCTCCTACGCGGTCAACCTGTTCATCTTCGCCATGGGCCGCCTTGGCACCGGGGTGCCGGCGGTAATCGGCAAGAGCGCCGAATACGGCGATCCGCTGCCGCAGGCGCTGGTACTCACCGCCATCGTCATCGGCTTCGCCATGACCGCCTTCGTCGTGGTGCTGGCCCTGCGCGGCCTGGGTGAGCTGAAAACCGATCACGTCGATGGCGAGGAGCCGCGCGCATGAGTCACGCCATCATCCTCCCCATTCTTGTGCCGCTGTTCTTCGGCGCGCTGCTGCTGATCGGCCACACCTGGTCGCGTCAGGTCAGACGGGGTATTTCCCTGGTGGGCTGCCTGGCGCTGCTGCCGGTGTGCCTGTACCTGGTCGGGTTGGCCGGGGCAGGGCAGTTGCAGGTCTACGCGCTGGGCAATTGGGCGGCGCCCTTCGGCATCATGCTGCTGCTCGACCGCTTCAACGCCGCACTGTTGCTGGTCACTGCGCTGCTTGCCAGCCTGGCGCTGATCTACGCCTGCCGTGGCGAGGACGAGCAGGGGCCGAACTTCCATGCGCTGTTCCAGTTTCAGTTGCTGGGCATCAACGGTGCCTTCCTCACCGCGGACCTGTTCAACCTGTTCGTGTTCTTCGAGGTGCTGCTGATCTCCTCCTACGCGCTGTTGCTGCACGGCAACCGTGCCAATCAGGTTAAGGCCGGTGTGCATTACGTGGTGCTCAACCTGCTGGGGTCGTCGTTCTTCCTGATCGGTGTCAGCCTGCTGTACGGCCTGACCGGCACCCTGAACATGCCCGATCTGGCTGCGCGCGTGGCCAGTGCCGATGTCGCCGATGCGCCGTTGATCAAGGCCGCCGCCTACCTGCTGCTGATCGTCTTCGGTCTCAAGGCCGCGGTATTGCCGCTGTGCTTCTGGCTGCCGCGCGCCTACGCGGCGGCGCCCGCTTCGGTGGCCGCCTTGTTCGCCATCATGACCAAGGTCGGCTTCTACGCCATTGTCCGCGTGTTCACCCTGGTGTTCGGCGAGCAGGCCGGGCCGCTGGCCAATCTCGGTCATGAGCTGCTCTGGTGGCTGGCATTGCCGACCATCGCCTTCGGCGTGATCGGCGCCCTGGGAGCCCGCCAGTTGCAGGCGCTGCTGGCTTATCTGGTGGTGTTCTCGGTGGGCACCCTGCTGGCCGGCTTCGCCATCGGCAATGCCGCGGCGCTGAGCGCCGCGCTCTACTACACGCTGCACAGCACGCTGATCAGCGGCGCGTTGTTCCTGCTGGCCGGCCTGGTGGTCGCCCAGCGTGACAGCGCCGGTGGCGACCTGCAGCAGGAGCGCGTGCTGCGCCAGCCGCTGCTGCTGGGCTGCCTGTTCTTCTTCGCCTCGATTTCCGTGGCCGGGTTGCCGCCGTTCTCCGGCTTCCTCGGCAAGATGATGCTGCTGCGTGCGGCCGAGCCGGGCTGGCAGGCCTGGAGCCTGTGGCCGGTGCTGCTGATCGGCGGTCTGCTGACGCTGGTGGCGCTGAGCCGCGCCGGTACCAGCCTGTTCTGGCTGGGCCATGGCGCGGACGCGGCGCCGTCGAAAGCCGAGCCGGCTGATCGCATCAGCCTGCTGGCGGCGCTTGGCCTGTTGCTGGCCAGCCCGCTGCTGCTGATCGCTGCCAAACCGATCCTGGCTTATCTGGAGGCTGCTGCGGCGCAATTGCTTGATCTGCAGCCTTACCTGTCGATCATCGCCGGAGGTGCGGCATGAGGCGTTTCTTCCCCCATCCGCGCATGATGCTGGTGCTGACGGTGCTCTGGCTGTTGCTGGTCAACACCTTCAACCTGGGGCATTTGCTGCTCGGTGCCTTGCTTGCCTGGGCCATCGTCTATCTGTGCCGCGACTTCCTGCTGCACGTGCCGAAGGTGCGCAAGCCGCTGGGTCTGCTGCTGTTCATCGGCAAGGTGTTCTACGACATCGTGGTGGCCAACCTGCAGGTGGTGAAGCTGGTACTGGGGCCGAAGTCGCGTCTGAAACCGGCGTTCGTCGAGGTGCCGGTGGCGATCGAGGATGAGTTCGTCCTGTCGACGCTGGCCTGCATCATCTCGCTGACCCCAGGCACGGTCTCTGCCAGCCTCAGCTCCGATCACAAGATACTGCTGGTGCACGGGCTCGACGTGCCGGATCGCGAGGAACTGATCGCCGCGGTCAAGAGCCGTTACGAAACGCCGCTGCTGGAGATTTTCGAATGCTCGAGAACGTAGTCTTTCTGTGCATGGGCATCCTCACGCTGGCCATGCTGCTCAACGTCGCGCGTCTGGTCGAAGGGCCGAACGTGGTGGATCGCGTATTGGCCCTGGATACCCTCTACATCAACGCGCTGGCGCTGATCGTGCTGTTCGGCATCTGGCTGGCCTCGGATCTGTTCTTCGAAGCTGCACTGCTGATCGCGGTGATGGGCTTCGTCGGTACGGTTGCGGTGGGCAAGCACCTGCTGCACGGCGACATCATCGATTAAGGGGGAATGACCATGCCGTTCTGGCTGGAACTGTTGATTTGTGCCTGCCTGATCCTGGGCAGCCTGTTCGCCCTGGTCGGTGCCATCGGTCTGTATCGCCTGCCGGACTTCTTCACGCGCCTGCACGGGCCGACCAAGGCCACCACGCTAGGGGTTGGCGGCACGCTGATCGCCTCGATGCTGTTCTTCGCCCATCACACCGGCAGCCTCAGCCTGCATGAGGTGCTGATCACCCTGTTCCTGTTCCTCACCGCGCCGGTCAGTGCGCATATCCTGTCCAAGGCGGCCATGCAGCAGAAGGTCGAGCTGTTCGAGCAGACCCGTGGCCAGCCGTGGGAGGATGACCACTGAGCCACTGTCAGGCGTTTCTCGCGCCTGGCTGTAGCTGTCGCCACATGTTCACCCACCCTAGACTCGATCCTTGAATCAAACGAGTTGCTGCGCCAAGGGAGTCGAGAGCATGAGCGAGTTGATCATTCGTCAGGCCTGTGCAGAGGATATCGATGCGCTCTGTGCGCTGATTCTCGAGCATGGGCCCAACCCCTGGAATCATCTGCCCGAAGACGAGGTTCGCCAGCACCTGCAGGGTATTGCAACGAGCGCGACGTTGGCCGTGTTGGCCGAGGAACAGGGGCAGCTGCAGGGTTTCGTCAGTTTTCGCCTGACCCTGGATTTCGCCGCTCATCAACCCGCCGCACGTGCCGGGCAACTGCACGGCTATATCTGCGAGGCGGTGGTGCATCGCGATTGCGTCGGCCGGGGATTGGGGGCGCGTCTGCTGCGCGAGGCCGTCAACGAGCTGTGGCGGCTGGGCGTAAGCGATATCTATATCGACCGTCACGAAGAGAATGCCGCATCGGCAGGGATGATGCGCAAGGCCGGTTTCAGCGAGCTGCTGACCTATGCCGATCCCACGCGACGGCCCAACGGCTCGCGGCGCTCGACGCTGTGCTGCCAGCGTCGCGAGGACCTTTAATGCTCTGCGGCCTGGTGCTATGACGACTGACGGATTTCCGTAGGGTGGGTTAGGCGCCTGTCACCTATCCCGATGAGCCTAAAAAATTCGTTGCGCCGTAACCCACCATTGGCGCGGCGCAGGGCAATCGCCTGGTGGGTTACGCGGCGCACCACGATGGCGGTGATCAGACATTCGCAGGCTTGGCGCCGCTAACCCACCCTACGGGGCACGTAATCCGAAAAGGGGTTAGCGATTCAACCCGAGCATATCCTTGGCCACCGCCTCGGCCACGCGAATGCCGTCGACCCCGGCCGAGAGGATGCCTCCGGCGTAGCCGGCGCCTTCGCCGGCCGGGTACAGGCCCTTGAGGTTCAGGCTCTGCAGATCGTCGCCACGGGTGATGCGTACCGGCGAGGAGGTGCGTGTCTCGATGCCGGTGAGCACCGCATCGTCCAGGTCGAAGCCCTTGATCTGCTTGCCGAAGGCCGGCAGCGCCTCGCGGATGGCTTCGATGGCGAAGTCCGGCAGCGACGGCGCCAGATCGCCCAGTTTCACCCCCGGCTTGTAGGAGGGCTGTACCTCGCCCAGGGCGGTGGACGGCTTGCCTTTGATGAAGTCGCCCACCAGTTGCCCGGGCGCCTCGTAGTTGCGCCCGCCGAGTACGTAAGCGTGGGATTCCAGGCGCTCCTGAAGCTCGACGCCGGCCAGCGGGCCGCCCGGGTAGTCCTGCTCGGGGGTGATGCCGACGACGATGCCGGCGTTGGCGTTGCGCTCGTTGCGCGAATACTGGCTCATGCCGTTGGTCACTACGCGTTCCGGTTCGGAGGTGGCGGCCACCACGGTGCCACCCGGACACATGCAGAAGCTGTATACCGAACGGCCGTTGCTGGCGTGGTGCACCAGCTTGTAGTCGGCGGCGCCGAGCTTCGGATGGCCGGCGTACTTGCCCAGGCGCGCGCGGTCGATCAGTGACTGCGGATGCTCGATGCGGAAACCCACCGAGAAGGGCTTGGCTTCCAAGTACACGCCTCGGGCGTGGAGCATGCGGAAGGTGTCGCGCGAACTGTGGCCGAGGGCAAGGATCACGTGGCGACTGTTGAGCTGCTCGCCGCTTTCCAGCACCACGCCGGTGAGCTGGCCATCTTCTATGAGCAGGTCGCTGACGCGCTGCTGGAAGCGTACTTCGCCACCGAGGGCCTTGATCTCCTCGCGCATGGTGGCGACCACGCCGGTCAGGCGGAAGGTGCCGATATGCGGCTTGCTGACGTAGAGAATCTCGTCCGGCGCGCCGGCCTTGACGAACTCTTCCAGCACCTTGCGCCCGTAGTGGTTGGGGTCCTTGATCTGGCTGTACAGCTTGCCGTCGGAGAAGGTGCCGGCGCCGCCTTCGCCGAACTGCACGTTGGAGGTCGGGTCGAGCACGTTCTTGCGCCACAGCCCCCAGGTGTCCTTGGTGCGCTGGCGCACCTCCTTGCCGCGCTCCAGCACGATGGGGCGCAGGCCGGCCTGGGCCAGGATCAGCGCGGCGAAGATGCCGCAGGGACCAAAACCGACCACGATGGGACGCTCGTCCAGCGGCGCCTCGGCCTTGCCCACCGGCTTGTAGGTGATATCCGGTGCCGGGCCGACGTGCTTGTCGCCGCTCAGGCGCGCCAGCAGCGCCGCTTCGTCCTTCACTTGGCAGTCGATGGTGTAGATGAACGGCATGTCGCCGTACTTCTTGCGCGCGTCGTAGCTGCGCTTGAACACGCTGAAAGCCTGCAGATCGGCATCGGCGATACCCAGGCGCTGGACGATGGCCGGGCGCAGGGCCTCGTCGGCATGGTCGAGGGGCAGTTTCAGTTCGGTCAGGCGAAGCATGGCGGTGTCCTGGTTGGCCGGTGGTGATCCGGCAAGGTGGAAAAGGGCGGCGATTGTACAGGATCGACGCCCCCGGTTGGCCGTGCGTGTTGGCTCGCGCGGCCTCAGTTGCGCATGGCGCCGAAATGCGCGCAGCCGCGCAGTACCTGGCCATCGAGGCGCAGTTCGGCGCTGAGGTGGTTGAGCGCGCCGCTCATGGCGTCGACGCAGCGTTGCGGGGCGACCCACAGATCGAGGCGCTGGCCATTGGCCTCGCTGCTGAAGTTGAGACGACCGTCCGGCAGTTGCTCCTCGAGGTAGGGCAGCGCCAGCGGCTCGTGATCGGGGCGGTTGAGCACCAGGCCCTTGCTGCCGATTTCCACTTGCCAGAACGGCTCGTTGCCACTGGCGCGCAAGGCCAGGCGCTTGAAGTTGAGATCGTCGCAGCCATGCCCTTCGCCCTGCAGGCGATAGATCTGGCTGACCTCGAAGCGACCGTCGTTGCCCTTGCCCTGGCTGCCGCCCAGACGACCGGCCAGATCGGCGAACAGACTGGTCCGGCCATCGTTGCCCAGTCGCATGACTTCGCGCTCGGTGGCACTGCCGTCGCCATCTGCCAGCACGAAGCGGCGCTGCTCCTGGCAGGGGGTGAAGACCAGCTGGCCATTCTCGACCTGTACCTGACCCTGCAGGCGGGTGGCCGGAGGTGGGCCTTCCGGCTTGCCGGTGTAGACCTGGCAGGCGGCCAGAAGCGGGAGGAGGGCGACGCTGGTGAGCAGGGAACGGGTGATGGACATGGGTCTCTCCAAATGCGAGCGGCCACCATAGCCACAGCGCGACCGTGGCTCAAGCCGTTTGCTTTGACTGAGCCCTGCGAGTGCGGCCTAATTCGCCGGTCCCGATCCGTGCGAGCCTTTGCAATGCCCAGCCCCGCCATGCGCCCCAGCACCCTTCACCTGCCGCAGGGCGACTGGGCGACGGTGCTCGATTGCCTGTGCGATCGCTTTCCTGCCATCGATCGCGCCACCTGGCAAGAGCGTATGGCCCGTGGTCGCGTGCTGGACGCCAGTGGGACTGCGCTGGGCCCTGAACACCCCTATCGAGTCGGGCTCAAGGTTCGCTATTTCCGTGAGGTGCCGAACGAAACGCCGATTCCCGTCGTCGAGCAGGTGCTGTGGCAGGACGAGCATCTGCTGGTGGCGGACAAGCCGCATTTCCTGCCGGTGATGCCGGCCGGCGAGTACGTCGAGCAGACCTTGCTGGCGCGGCTGATCCGGCGCACCGGCAACCCCGACCTGGTGCCGATTCATCGCATCGACAGGCTCACCGCCGGCCTGGTGTTGTTCTCGGTCAACCCGGCCAGCCGCGGTCTTTACCAGGCGCTGTTTCGCCAGCGTGCGGTGGAAAAGCGCTACGAGGCCATAGCCCCGGCGCTGCCGCAACTGCAGTTTCCCCATGTGCATCGCTCGCGCATGGTCGAAGGCGAGCCGTTCTTTCGCATGCAGGAGGTGGCGGGCGAGGCCAACAGCGAGACGCGTATCGAGGTGCTGGAGCGTCGTAGCGAGCTGTGGCGCTATGGGCTTTCGCCGGTAACGGGGCGCAAGCATCAGCTGCGCGTGCATCTGGCCGGGCTCGGCGCGCCCATCGTCGGCGACGACTTCTATCCGCAGTTGCTGGAGTCACGCAACCAGCCGGACGATTACGCCAAGCCGCTCAAGCTGCTGGCGCGCGGCCTGCGCTTCGTCGATCCGGTGAGTGGTCAGATACGCGAGTTCGAAAGCCAATTGCAGTTGCAGTGGTAGCGCTGGTGCGCATGGCGCACCCTACACGTTCGCACCAATCGTGGCGGCGGTGCGTCGTTCCGTAGGGTGCGCCGTGCGCACCAGAAGTGTCATAAAAAAGCCCGCACAAAGCGGGCTACGCATGGCTCTTGCTCCAGAGCCTGAACAACGGCTCGGCGAGGAACATCACCAGAAACAGCCGCAGTACCTGCAGGGCGGTGACCAGCGCCACCGACAGCTGCAGCGCCTCGGCAGTCAGGCACAGTTCGGTGATGCCGCCGGGCATCATGCCCAGCATCAGCGACAGGTGATCTTCCCCGGCCAGCCAGCCCAACGCCTCGCCGAGACCGGCAGCGGCCAGCATCGCCAGCAGGGTGAACAGCAGGACGCGAGCGAGGAAGCCCGGAGCGCTGCGAAAGAAGGCGCGGTCGAAGTGACAGCCCAGCGCACAGCCGATCAGCCATTGGCCGAGCTGACCGAGGCCTTGCGGCAGGCCCAGATGCAGGTCGAAGCCGGCGCTGGCCACGGCGCAGGCGGTCAGCGGGCCGAGCATCCAGGGGTTGGGTTGCTTCAGGCGCGCCCAGAGCATGGCCAACAGCCCGCCAGCTGCCAGCAGCGCGAGCAGCCAGGCCCAGTCCACCGGCAGGGGCGGCGGGGCACTGACGGCGGGCAGGCCCCAGGTGAACAGCGCCGGAATCAGCAGCACCACCAACAGCAGGCGCAGGCTGTGAGCCGCTGCCACGCGCGCCGGTTGCGCATCGTGACGCAGCGCCAGGTTGACCATCTCGCTGGCGCCGCCAGGCATGCTGGCGAAGAAGGCAGTGGCGCGGTCGACACCGGCGCGGCGCAGGATGGCGATGCCGATCAGGCTCAGCAACAGGGTGCCGAAGGCGCCCATGACCACCACCGGCAGGTGGCCGAGCACCTGCTCCAGCACATCGCTGGTGAAGTGCAGGCCTATCCCGCTGGCCACCAGCCACTGGCCGGCCTTGCGCCCGCCAGGCAGTTCAGTGAAGGCGCGGTTGGCCAGGCAACGCAGGGCGATCACCGCCAGCAGGGAGCCGACCATCCACGGCAAAGGCCAACCGGCGAGGCTGGCCAGGTAGCCGCCGACCGCACCGGTCAGCGGCGTTACCCACAGATCACGCGGCAGCGGCATCGGCCTCGGCCCTGATCTGCTTGCGTCGACGCAGCCAGCGGATGCCCGGCAGCGCCAGCATCAGCGCAACCAGCGCCCACAGCGCCAGGGTGATGGGGCTGCTCCAGAGGATGCCCAGGTCGCCTGCGGAGATCGACAGCGCACGGCGCAGGTTGTCTTCCATCAGCTCGCCGAGGACGAAGCCGAGAATCAGCGCCGACAGCGGGAAGTCCAGCTTGCGCAGGATGTAGCCGAACACGCCGAGAACGACCATCAGCACCAGATCGAAGGTGGTGCTGTGCACCGCGTACACGCCGACCATGCTGATCACGGTGATCGCCGGCACCAGTACCCAGTTGGGTACTGCGAGCATGCGCGAGAACAGGCCGACCAGCGGGATGTTCATCACCAGCAGGATGACGTTACCGATGAACAATGAAGCGATCAGGCCCCAGACCACGTCCGGTTGCTGTTCGAACAGCAGCGGGCCGGGGGTGATGTTGTACAGGGTCAGAGCGCCGATCATCACCGCCGTGGTGCCCGAACCGGGTACGCCGAGGGTCAGCATGGGGATCAGCGAGCCGCAGGCCGAGGCGTTGTTGGCTGCTTCCGGGGCGGCCAGGCCGCGCAGGTCGCCGTCACCGAAGCGGCCCTTGGGGCCGGCCAGGCGTTTCTCGGTCATGTAGGTCATGGCGCTGGCGATGGTTGCGCCGGCACCCGGCAGGGTGCCGATGACGAAGCCGGCCAGCGCACTGCGGATCATGGTCCAGAAGCTCAGGCAGAACTCCTTGAAGTTGAACAGCAGGCGCCCGCTGGCCTTCACGGCTTTCTGACCGCCATGGGTCTTTTCCAGCATCAGCAGGATCTCGCTGACGCTGAAGAAGCCGATCACCACGATGACGAACTGGATGCCGTCGGACAGGCTGACGCTGTCGAAGGTGAAGCGGTACACGCCGGTGGTCGAGTCCACCCCGACCGTGGCCAGGGCCAGGCCGATCAGTGCTGCCATCAGGGTCTTGACCGGCTTGTCGCCGACCATGCCGCCAAGACAGGCGATGGCGAAGATCATCAGCACGAAGTACTCGGCCGGGCCGAAGGCCACCGCCCACTTCGCCAGCAGCGGGGCGAACAGCACCACGCCGCAGGTGGCGATGATGCTGCCGATGAACGAGCTGACCGCCGACAGCGACAGGGCGATGCCGGCCTTGCCCTGACGTGCCAGCGGGTAGCCGTCGAGGGTGGTCATCACCGCGGCGGCATCACCGGGCACGTTGAGCAGGATGGCGGAGATGCGTCCGCCGTACTCGCAGCCCAGGTACACGGCGGCAAGCAGAATCAGTGCGGTTTCCGGCGGCAGGCCGAGGGCGAAGGCCAACGGCAGCAGCAGGGCCACGCCGTTGATCGGGCCGAGACCCGGCAGCAGGCCGACCACGGTGCCGACGAAGGCGCCGAACAGCGCCACCAGCAGGTTGGTCGGCCTGGTGGCGACGTCGAAGCCCTGCATGAGGAAGTTGAGGGTTTCCATTTCAGCTCTCCACGAAAGCGTCTAACAGGCCGAGCGGCAGGGGCACGTCCAGCAACAGGTCGAACAGGCTGTACAGCAGCACGCCCATCAGCACCGCGCTGATCGCGCAGGGAAGCGGACGGCCGGTGAACAGCAGGCCGAGGGCGAAGGTGGCCAGGGCGGTGCTGACGACGAAGCCGAGCAGCTCGAAGGTCAGCGCATAGGCCAGCAGCACCACCACGCACAGGGCGCTGCGCAGCGCCATGGGAACGTCCAGGCGTTGCTCGAGCATGCCGGGTTTGATGATCAGCCACAGGCTGCCGGCGCCCATCAGGCCCAGCAGCAGCAGGGGATAGGCGCGCGGGCCGACCGGGTCGTAGGCGAAGGGCGCCTGGAAGCCCCAGGCAACGACAGCGAGCCAGGCGCACAGCAGCAGCCAGATCGCGGAGAACAGGCGAACGTACATGGTGTTTTACCTCGGGAGCGCCGGCCGCCGCATGGCGGCCGAACGCGGATTGCGCAAGGAGTGTTACTGGACCAGACCGAACTCGCCGGCCAGCGCCTTGTATTCCTCCACCTGCTTGTGCACGAAGGCATCGAGCTCGTCGCCGGTCAGCGACAGGGGAAACAGGTCGCGTTGTTCACGCAGGGTGGCGAAATCGTCACGGGCGAGCATCTGGTCGAACTGGGTCTTCCACCAGTTGAATTCCTCGTCCTTAACCTGCGGGCCCATGTAAAAGCCGCGGATCACCGGCCAGCTGATGTCGAAGCCCTGCTCCTTGGCGGTGGGGATGTCGGCCAGCTTGCCCGGCAGGCGCTCGTCGGCCAGCACGGCGAGGATGCGGATCTTGCCGGCAGCCAGCTGCGGGGTGACTTCGCCGAGGCCGCTGGAAGTGACCTGGACGTGGCCGCCGAGCATGGCGGTGAGGGTTTCGCCGCCGCCTTCGAAGGCGACGTAGCGCAGGTTCTGCGGGTCGATACCGGCTGCGCGGGCGATCAGCGCGGTCTGCATCCAGTCCTGGCCGCCGATGGTGGCGCCAGCGCCGAACACCACGCTGCTCGGGTCCTTCTTCAGCGCCGCGACCAGTTCACCGAGGTTCTGCCAGGGCGCGTCTTCACGCACGGAGATGGCGCCGTAGTCGGTGCCGATGGCCGCCAGCCAGCGTACGGCGGTCTCGTCGTAGCGGCCGAACTTGCCCTGGGCCAGGTTGAGCAGGGAGCCCGAGGAGAAGGCGGTGATGGTGCCCGGGTCCTTGGCACGCTGCGCGACCACGGCGTTGTAGGCCACGGCGCCGACGCCGCCGGGCATGTAGGTGACGCGCATCGGCGCCTTGAGCAGGCCGGTGTCCTTGAGGCCGCTCTGGGCCAGCTTGCAGGTCAGGTCGAAGCCGCCGCCGGGCTTGGCCGGGGCGATGCATTCCGGGCGCTTGGGTTCGGCAGCCAGCAGTTGGCCGGCGAACGCCAGGCAGGCGGTGGCCAGGGCGGCACGGGTCAGGACAGATTTCATGATGATGATTCCTCGCGAGTCTTGTTGTTGTTTACCAGATTGGCAGGGTGTAGCCGACGATGACGCGATTCTCGTCCGCGTCGCGGGCGAAGTCGGAGCGGAAGCTGGCGTTGCGTACCCGTACGTAGAGGTCCTTGAGCGGGCCGCTTTGCACCACGTACTTGAATTCGATATCGCGTTCCCACTCGCCGCCACGGTCGTCGGAGCCGGCGATGCGGGCGTCGTCGCCGCGGATGTAGCGGGTCATGAAGGTCAGGCCGGGCACGCCGATGCCGGCGAAGTTGTAATCGTAGCGAGCCTGCCAGGAGCGCTCGTCGGCGTTGGCGAAGTCGTTGATCTGCACGAAGTTGATCAGGAACGGATCGCTGCCGTCGATGTAGGCGAAGCCGGTGTCGCCGCTCATGTCCTGCAGGCCCAGGCCGAACTTATGGTTGCCCAGGCCGTAGCTGACCATGGCGTTGAGGGCCCGGTTGTCGACCTTGCCGGCATTGGCCGCACCGCTGTCGCGGCTGACGATGTAGCGCAGGTCGCTGCTCAGGGTGCCGGCACCGAGTTTGTGGCTGGTGAGCAGGCCGAAGAAGTGCTGGCGGTAGATGTCGTCGAGATCGGCGAAGTAGTAGCGGCCAGTGAAACCGGGGGCGAACTTGTAGTCGACACCGGCCAGATCCAGGTGGTCGGCTTCGACGCCGGAGGCAAAGCGGCGGTTCTTGGCGTTGAGCAGCATTTCTTCGGAGTTGGTCGAGGCGCGGTCGATGACCTTGTCCAGGCGGCCACCGGTGAAAGTCAGGCCTTCGAGCTCCGAGGAGGTCAGCAGGCCGCCCTCGAATACCTGCGGCAACAGGCGGCTGTCACTGGCCTTGACCACCGGCAGTTCCGGCACGTGCGAGCCGTAGCGCAGTTCGGTGGCCGAGACCTTGACCTTGCCCGTCAGGCCCAGGCGGCTGAATTCGTCGGCGGAGCGACCATCATCATGTACGGGCAGCAGGTCGGTGCCGGTACGGCCGCGACCGGAGTCGAGCTTGAGGCCGAGCAGGCCCATGGCGTCGACACCGAAACCGACGGTACCTTCGGTGAAACCGGATTGCAGGTCGAGGCGAAAGCCCTGGCCCCATTCTTCACGCTTGTTCTGGCCATCGAACTGGCGGAAGTCGCGGTTCAGGTAGATGTTGGTGGCGGTGAGGCTGGCGCTGCTGTCTTCGATGAAGGCGGCGTTGGCGAGGGGGGCAACGCCGGTAGCGGCGATTGCCAGGCAGAGCAGGCGTACAGGCGGCAGGGCCTGGCGTGAGGCTGCGAGCATCGTGTGGTCTCCGTTCTTGTTCTTGTCGCGACCTGGCACCACTGCCAGGTCGCTTTGGCGGGTGGTTCGAGCCACCCTGAATCGATGCTATGAGGGCAAGCTTTCGCCAGGCTTTCATGGCGAAAAGTTTTTCAGCGCTGGCGGCGAAGGTCCGGCAAGGTCGCTCCCATGGCGTTTCGTTTGCCGCTTTGGCATTTGAGCAATTCACAGCAGCCGTGGCAGCGCTAAACTGCGCGCCTCTCACGATGCTGCAGCTGGAGGTGGCAGTGCGGATTCTGCTGGTCGAAGACCACCCGCAATTGGCGGAAAGCGTGGCCCAGGTGCTGAAAGGCGCCGGCTGGACGGTGGACGTGCTGCATGACGGCGTCGCGGCTGATCTGGCGCTGTCCAGCGAGGACTACGCCCTGGCGATTCTCGATATCGGTCTGCCACGCCTGGACGGTTTCGCCGTGCTGGCGCGTCTGCGCGACCGCGGCCAGACCCTGCCGGTGCTGATGCTGACCGCGCGTGGCGAGGTCAAGGACCGTGTGCACGGCCTCAATCTGGGCGCCGACGACTACCTGGCCAAGCCCTTCGAGCTCAGCGAACTGGAGGCGCGGGTCAAGGCGCTGCTGCGGCGCAGCGTGCTCGGTGGCGAGCAGCTGCAGCGCTGCGGCAACCTGGTCTATGACCTGGGCGTGCGCCGCTTCAGCCTCGATGGCGAGGCCCTCAGCCTCACCGCCCGCGAGCAGGCGGTACTGGAGGCCATGATCGCCCGGCCGGGACGGGTGATGAGCAAGGAGCAACTGGCCGCTCAGGTGTTCGGCCTGGACGAGGACGCCAGCCCGGATGCCATCGAGATCTACATCCATCGCCTGCGCAAGAAGCTCGAAGGCAGCGCCGTACGTATCGTCACCTTCCGCGGCCTCGGCTACCTGCTGGAGGCGGTCGAGGCATGAGTCGTGGCGTCAGCCTGCGCGGGCGCCTGCTGCGGCGCCTGGCGCTGTTGCTGTCGCTGATTCTGCTGCTCAGCAGCTTCACCGCTTACTGGAGTGCCCGCCGGGCGGCGGATACGGCCTATGACCGGACATTGCTGGCATCGGCGCGGGCAGTGGCCGACGGCCTGTATGCCGAGAATGGTCGGTTGCGCGCAAATATTCCCTATGTGGCGCTGGATACCTTCGCCTATGACAGTGCCGGGCGCATCTACTATCAGGTGCTCGACCTCGAGGGCGAGCAGGTTTCCGGCTATGAGGACCTGCCGCCGGCGCCGCCGGGCACGCCCCGTACCGATGACTATCCGGCGCTGGCGCATTTCTACGATGCCGTGTATCGCAACCAGGGTGTGCGCGTGGTCAGCCTGCTGCAGCCGGTCAGCGAGCCGCAGCTCAACGGTATCGCCGAGATTCGCGTGGCGGAAACCCAGGGCGCGCGCGAGCGCATGGCCCGCGAGCTGCTGATCGGCACCCTGTGGCGCATGGGGCTGCTGTCAGTCAGCGCCCTGCTGCTGGTGTGGTTGGCGGTGAACCTGGCCCTGCGCCCGCTGGAGGCGCTGCGCCGGGAAGTGGCCGAGAGGGCCAGCGACGACCTGCAGCCGCTGCCGGACGAGGGGCTGCCGCGCGAAGTGCTGCCGCTGGTGGAAACGCTGAACCAGTTCAACGAGCGCTTGCGCGGCCTGTTCGAGCGCCAGTCGCAGTTCATTGCCGATGCGGCGCATGAGCTGCGTACGCCGCTGGCGGCGCTCAAGGCGCGCATCACCCTGGGCCTGCGTGCCGAGCAGCCCGAGGAGTGGCGCAGCACGCTGGAGCAGGTGGCGCAGCAGGGCGACCGTCTGACCTCGCTGGCCAACCAGCTGCTGTCGCTGGCGCGTATCGAGAGTGGCGCGCGGGCCATTACCGAGGGCGGCGCGCAGCGCATCGACCTCAGCCAGCTGGCTCGCGAACTGGGCCTGGCCATGGCCCCGCTGGCCCACGCCCGTGGCGTCGCGCTGGCGCTGGAGGCCGATCAGCCGGTGTGGATCGATGGCGAGCCGACGCTGCTCAACGAGCTGCTGAACAACCTGCTGGACAATGCCCTGGCGCATACGCCGGCCGGCGGCAACCTGATCATCCGTGCCCTGGCGCCGGCCGTGCTGGAGGTCGAGGACGACGGGCCGGGCATTCCCGAGGCCGAGCACGAGAAGGTCTTCGAGCGCTTCTACAGGCGCAGCAATCTGGGCAATGGTGCCGGTCTGGGTCTGGCCATCGTCGGCGAGATCTGTCGCGCCCATCAGGCCAGGATCAGCCTGCACCAGGCGCAGCCGCACGGCCTGCGGGTGCGTGTCGAGTTTCCGCTGTCAGTGCCCGAGACTTAGCGGCTGCTGAATTTCCAGCAGGTACTGGGCCACCTTGCCGCTCTCGCGCAGCTGCGCCAGCCCGCGATTGAAGCGTTCGATGAGTTCTGCGTTGCCGGGGATTTCGCGCGACAGCAGCAGGTGCAGGTTGTCGCTGCGCAGGGGCAGCGGGTGGAAGCTCAGGCGCGCACGCTCGGCAGGGCTGAAGTGGCGGTGGAGCATGTCGAAGCCCACCACCTTGTCGAGGGGAAACACATCGATGCGCCCGGCCAGCAGTTGGCGCAGCCCCTGTTCATCGCTGTTCAGACGTACCACCTGCAGCTCGCCGTCGGCCTCGGCGCGCTGGAAGGCCTCACCGTAGTCATAGCCGCGCGTGCCGGCGATGCGCAGGCCGCGCAGGTCCTCGACACTGGCCCAGTCGAATTCATGCGCCTTGCGGTGGAACAGGTAATAGCCGCTTTCCACGACCGGGTCGCTGATATGGAAGAGCCGTTCGCGTTCGCTGCTGTGCAGCCATACCGCACTGCCGTCGCGCTCGCCTTTTTCCGCCATCTTCAGCGAGCGTGCCCAGGGGTGGAACTCCCATCGAACCTCGACGCCCTGCAGGGCGAAGGCTTCGGCGACGATGCGCGAGGCGACGCCGTGGTGGGGCAGGTGCTCGCCCAGGTAGGGTGGCCATTCGCCGTTGGTCAGGCGCATGCTGTCGGCAGCCTGGATGCTGCCGCACAGCAGGGCGATTAGGAGAAGCGCGAAGCGCATGGCTCTACTTCCTCAGGAGATTGAGCTGAGTGTAGAGGCATTTCGTGATCTACATTCCCGTAGATCACCCTTCGGGCCGTCGCACAACGACGTCAAAAATTGTTCCCGACAATTTTTTGCCATCCGTGGCGGGTCGCTTTTACTGCAGCATGCTCATGGCCGCTTCCATGGCCGCGGACAGGTCTTCGTCGGCCTGCATGTCGACCTGCGGGTCCAGGCCGAGCTTGGCGAAGGCCGGCACCTTGCTCCAGTCCAGTTGGGTGTAGGGATGCTCGCTGCCCAGATAGCTCTGCAGGGTGGCGACCTGGACGATGTCGACGTAATCGACCTTGGCCGAGTCGCGCGTGAAGTTCAGGTACTGGCTGGGCACGATGGCGATGGGCTCGGGGAATTCCCAGGTGCGCAGGATCTTGTCGCCGATGATCGGGTGGATCTGCTCGATCACATGGTTGAGGCTGATGGAGTCGGCCAGCAGCTCGTTGTGCTCTTCGGCATAGGTGAGGATCGGCAGCACGCCGATCTGATGCACCAGACCGGCGAGGGTGGCCTGGTCGGGCATCAGGCGGGTGTAATGGCGGCACAGTACGTGGCAGATGCCGGCGATTTCGGTGCTCTTGTTCCACACTTCACGCATCTTGCGGTCGACCACGTCGCTGGTGGCCTGGAACATCTGCTCCATGGCCAGGCCGGTGGCCAGGTTGCAGGTGTAGTTGATGCCCAGACGGCTGACCGCCATCTGCAGGTCGGTGATCTCCTTGTTGCTGCGCAGCAACGGGCTGTTGACCACCTTGATGATGCGCGCGGTCAGGGCGGCGTCGTTGCCGATCACCTTGCTGATCTGCGGTATGCCCACGTCCGGGTCTTCGGCTGCCTCGCGAACCTTCAGCGCCACCTCGGGCAGGGTGGGCAGCACCAGCTCATCGTTCTCGATGGCATGGATCAGTTCCTGTTGGACTTTTTCAGCAAGCTTGCTCATGAAGTGGCTCTCTTAGGCGATCCGGTAAGGCGCCAGGGAAGTTTAGTCAGCGCTGGATTTCCTTGTCGGCATCCAGCTGGTACGGCAGATCGAGCAGGGTCAATGTCGGGCCTTCGCTGCTACCGAGATGAATACGGCCGTCGTTGACGGCGTCATCCTGCAACACCGCGAGCAGTTCGATGGCGTCACCGGCCTGGGCGGCCAGCACCACTTCGCCGACGCTGGAGCCATGCACCGGGGAGAACAATTCGCTGCCGACGGTCGGTAGTTCGCTGCCGACCAGGCGCAGGCGCTGCAGGCGGCGCTTGAGCTTGCCCAGGTACTGCATGCGCGCAACGATTTCCTGGCCGGTGTAGCAGCCTTTCTTGAAGCTCACGCCGCCGAGGGCCTGCAGGTTGATCATCTGCGGGATGAACAGCTCACGGGTGGCGCCGAACACCTGGCCTACGCCAGCGCGTACCTGGGCCAGCAACCAGTCGTTCAGCGGAGCCTGAGGCAGCAAGGCGGCCAGGCGGCCCTGCAATCGTTCGGCTTCAGCGGCTGGTGCCCACAACTCGGCGCGGCCGTCGCTCAGGCGCACGGCGAGCAATGGTCCGGCGCTGGCCACGGAGTCACTGGCAGGCCCCAGGTGCAGGCCAAGGTCACCGAGCACGGCGTCGCCGCCGGCCAGGCCAAAGCGCACCCAGGCGGCGCTTTCATCGGTGAGTTTGGATTTGGAGAATACCGCGTATTTCTGCAGGTCCGCCTGCTGCGGCTCGATCAGCTCGCGGGCCATGGCCAGCAGGTAGCCGTCGTCCACCGGGACGATGCGAAAACTCGACAGCATGCGGCCCTTGGGCGTGCAGCGAGCGCCAAGGCTGGATTGGCTGGCGCTGAGGTAATTGAGGTTGCAGGTCACCTGCCCCTGCAGGAACTTGGCCGCATCAGCGCCGCGTACGGCGAGCAGGCCTTCGTGATCGAGGAGGGTGAAATAAGCGCTATCGGCCATGATGCAGATCGAATCACTGGATAAAGGTCAGAGGCGTCATCATAAAAGCAGCCACAAGCCTCAAGCTACAGGCTTCATGCAAAAGCGCAGAAAAAGCCCGGCATCGCCTCGATGCTGTTCACTCAAGGTTGTACACGTTTGGCCCCCCTCTCCCATTTATTGGGGGCACGCCTAGTGGAGAGGGGCTGGGGGAGAGGGCTGAAAACACCGCAAACCTGCCAGTTTTCCCCTCTCCGAACGCGGCCCGCCCTAACCCTCTCCCCAAAGGGGCGAGGGGACTGATCGCGCCCAACCGCCGCTTAAGTGCAGAGCCTTACGGCATCGCCTCGTCGTGCGGTCTTGCACGGAGCGGTCTTCCGTGTTGCAGCGTGCCGCTTGCGGCTGCTGTTATACTGCCGGCCTCGTTCGAGGAGTCCGTTGCATGGTTGAGCAAAGTGAACTGAATCGCCTGTTCTGGCATAGCCGTCGTGGTATGCTGGAGCTGGATGTACTGCTGGTGCCGTTCGTCCAGGAGGTATACCCGACACTGGATGTCGAGAACCAGGCGCGCTACCGCAAGCTGCTGGAATGCGAGGATCAGGACATGTTCGGCTGGTTCATGCAGCGCGGCGAGCCCGAGGATGCCGACCTGCGCCACATCGTGCGCATGATCCTGGATCGTGTCCAACCCAAGTGACGTCTTCGAGTGCCGCTGGCAGCCATCGCGCTGGCTGCTGCGGCTCTACCTTTCGGCCCTGACTCTGGCCCTGCTGGCGCCCTGGCTGGCCGACATTCCCCTCTGGGCAAAACTCCTGTCAGCCGCGGCATGCCTGGCGCACGCCGCCTGGGTGCTGCCGCGTCACCTGTTGCTGACGGCGCCGCAGGCGGTCACGGGGTTGCGCCGTGATGCGTTCGGCTGGCATCTCCACAGTGCTGCAGAGGGCTGGCGGGCGGTGCAACTGCGCCCCGACAGCCTGGCGTTGCCGCTGGCGGTGGTGCTGCGCTATCGCCTGCCGGGCCAACGTTTCAGCCGCGGGCTGTGCATCCCCCGTGATGCGCTGGCGCCCGAGCAGCATCGGCGCCTGCGCCTGCGGCTGAAGTTCAGCAGGCGACGCTGGGCTGAGCCGGGGGTGTCGGCACCAGAATAGTGTCGCGGGCCTCGGCCAGCAGTCCGGGGTAGTCGAGGGTGTAGTGCAGGCCACGGCTTTCATGGCGCTGCATGGCCGAGCGGATCATCAGCTCGGCGACCAACGCCAGGTTGCGCAGCTCGATCAGGTCGCGACTGACCTTGTAGTTGCTGTAGAACTCGTCGATCTCGTCCAGCAGCAGGCGCACGCGATGCTGCGCGCGCTGCAGGCGCTTGTTGGTACGCACGATGCCGACGTAGTCCCACATGAAGCGGCGCAGCTCGTCCCAGTTGTGGGCGATGATCACGTCTTCGTCCGAATCGGTCACCTGGCTGGCGTCCCAGCAGGGCAGGTCGATCGGCATGTCCACGGCGTCGAGTTGGGCGACGATGTCGGCACAGGCCGAGCGGGCGTAAACGAAGCACTCCAGCAGCGAATTGCTGGCCATGCGGTTGGCGCCATGCAGGCCGGTGAAGCTGGTTTCGCCGATGGCGTACAGCCCGGGCACGTCGGTGCGGCCATGCTGGTCGACCACCACGCCGCCGCAGGTGTAGTGCGCCGCCGGCACCACCGGGATGGGCTGCTTGGTGATGTCGATGCCGAAGCCCAGGCAGCGTTCGTAGACGGTTGGGAAGTGACTCTTGATGAATTCGGCCGGCTTGTGGCTGATGTCCAGGTAGACGCAGTCGATCCCCAGGCGCTTCATCTCGTGGTCGATGGCGCGGGCGACGATATCGCGTGGTGCCAGCTCGGCGCGTTCGTCGAAGCGCTGCATGAAGCGTTCGCCATTGGGCAACTTGAGCAGGCCGCCTTCACCGCGTACGGCCTCGGTGACGAGAAAGCTCTTGGCCTGCGGGTGATACAGGCAGGTGGGGTGGAACTGGTTGAATTCCAGATTGCCGACGCGGCAGCCGGCACGCCAGGCCATGGCAATGCCATCGCCGCAGGCGCCGTCCGGGTTGCTGGTGTAGAGATAGACCTTGGCAGCGCCACCGGTGGCAAGAATCACGAAGCGCGCGCTGAAGGTGTCCACCTCGCCGCAGGCGCGATCCAGCACGTAGGCGCCCAGGCAGCGCTCGCCGGGCAGGCCGAGCTTGCGCTCGGTGATCAGGTCGACGGCGACGCGCTGCTCCAGTAGCTCGATGTTCGGCCGCTGCCGCGCCTGTTCCAGCAGGGTGTTGAAAATCGCCGCGCCGGTGGCATCGGCAGCGTGAATGATGCGCCGATGGCTGTGGCCACCCTCGCGGGTCAGATGGAACTCGAAACCGCCGTCCTCGCGCGCCGTCTCATCGTCACGGGTGAAGGGCACGCCCTGGTCGATCAGCCACTGGATGGCTTCGCGGCTGTGTTCTACCGTGAAGCGCACGGCGTCTTCGCGGCACAGTCCCGCGCCGGCATCGAGGGTGTCGGCGACATGGGATTCGACCGTGTCGGTATCGTCCAGCACGGCTGCCACACCACCCTGCGCCCAATAGGTCGAGCCATTGGCCAGACTGCCCTTGCTCAGGACCGCGATGCGCAAGTGGGAAGGTAGGGTGAGGGCAAGGGTCAGGCCGGCAGCGCCGCTGCCGATGACCAGAACATCGTGCTGGAAGTGGTGGCTCATGTCCGAGTTCCGCGGGAAAGCGAGCCCTAGTATATAGAGAGGGGCAGCGGCACAATAGCCAGCCGGAGCCACATCATTATCCGCTGCGCGTCGGACCAGCTGCGTCGAAGCCAATCCGGACGGCGACCCGTCGTCCCTGAGGATGAGTGAAAGGAGTACTGCTCATTTGCAGCTGCCAATTTCGCCTCCGCACCTGACTTCGCCCTGCAGGTTCCAGCTCGTGAATAATGAAAAGGCTCTTATGACCGACCGCAGGGCTCAGGAACTTTTTTAGTCTTTAAGGTTCCATTGGTGGTCGCCCATATAAGGGAGAGCGCTTGCGCGTGCCTGCATCTGAAGTCAGCGGAGGGTGTGGAAATGAGCGGCGATAAGATCATTTGCGTCAGTGAAAAGGTTTCGCTGGCGCCATTCCAGGCAGAGGGAAGAAAACTCTGCGGGAAGCTTGCTTGGAGGGGAGAACTTTTGCGTAAGGCCCGAGTCTATCTTGGCAAGCTGATTCGCTTACGGGTGCAAACCTCCTCCAGGCGTAACGAGGAGAATGCATGCTAACCCAGGAAGATGATCAGCAGCTGGTCGAGCGAGTGCAGCGTGGTGACAAGCGTGCCTTCGATCTGTTGGTGTTGAAGTATCAGCACAAGATCCTCGGTCTGATCGTGCGATTCGTGCACGACACTCATGAGGCTCAGGATGTCGCTCAGGAGGCGTTCGTAAAAGCCTACCGGGCGCTTGGAAACTTTCGCGGTGACAGCGCGTTCTATACCTGGCTGTACCGCATCGCCATCAACACGGCGAAGAATTATCTGGTGTCTCGCGGACGTCGACCGCCAGATAGTGATGTCAGTAGCGATGACGCGGAGTTCTACGATGGCGACCACGCCCTCAAGGACATCGAGTCACCGGAGCGGGCATTGCTGCGCGACGAGATCGAGGCCACCGTGCATCGAACCATCGCCCAGCTGCCGGATGACCTGCGCACGGCGTTGACCCTGCGTGAGTTCGAAGGCTTGAGCTACGAGGACATTGCCAGCGTCATGCAGTGTCCGGTAGGTACGGTACGTTCGCGGATTTTCCGTGCACGTGAGGCAATTGATAAGTCCCTGCAACCTCTGTTGCAGGAAGCCTAAGGCAGCGGCGACAGCCAAGAGAGGAACACCATGAGTCGTGAAACCCTGCAGGAATCGCTGTCCGCGGTGATGGATAACGAAGCGGACGAACTGGAACTGCGGCGAGTGCTCGCAGCCAGCGAGGATGGCGAGCTGCGTGGCACCTGGTCGCGTTACCAGATTGCCCGTGCAGCCATGCACCGTGAGTTGCTGGTACCGCAACTGGACATCGCATCTGCGGTTTCCACGGCATTGGCCGACGAAGCCATTCCGGCGCGCAAGACGCCGATCTGGCGCAGCGTCGGGCGCGTAGCCGTGGCTGCATCGGTGACCGTTGCCGTGCTGGCAGGGGTGCGGTTCTACAACCAGGATGATCTGGGCGGTGCTCAGCTGGCCCAACAGGAAGCTTCTCCGGTACTCTCGGTACCGCAGGTGCAAGGTCCCGCACTGCTCGCTGGCTATAACAGCAGCGAGGAAGCCGGCGAGCCTGCCAAGGCTGGTACCGCCAGCTGGCATGAGCAGCGTCTGCCCAACTATCTGCGTCAGCATGCGCAGGAAGCCGTGATGGGCAGCGGTGAAACCGCTCTGCCTTATGCTCGGGCTGCGAGTCTGGAAAACCGCTAAGCGCTTAAGGAGTCACATGCGCGCGATTCCCCTCTGCGTGCTCGGAGGTCTGCTGGCAATGCCGGTGCAGGCCTCCGAGGTACAGGACTTGCTCGGACGCCTCGCTGCGGCGGAGCGTCAGCAAAGTTTTCAGGGTACGTTCATCTATGAGCGTAATGGTAGTTTCTCCACTCATGCCGTCTGGCACCGGGTAGAGGAGGGGGGGCAAGTTCGCGAGCGCCTTCTGCAACTCGACGGCCCTGCGCAGGAAGTGCTCAAGGTCGATGGTCAGGCGCAATGCGTCAGCGGCGCCCTGGCCGATCAGGTAAGCGAAGGGCAGGCCTGGCCGGCCCGGCAACTGGATGCCGAGCAGTTGAGCAACTGGTACGACATTCGTGTCGCCGGTCGTTCACGCATCGCCAATCGCCCGGCCAGTGTGCTGGTGCTGGAGCCCAGGGATCAGCACCGCTACGGCTTCCAGTTGCATCTCGACGAGGAAACCGGACTCCCGCTCAAATCCCTGCTGTTGAACGAGCGCGGCCAGCTTCTGGAACGTTTCCAGTTCGCTCAGCTGGATACCGCGACGCCTGCTGTAAATGCCCTGCAGCCGAGTTCGGGTTGCCGCCCGGTGCGTTTCCGTGCTGCCGACAACATGGCCGACGGACGCTGGCGTTCGGACTGGTTGCCGCCGGGCTTCACGCTGATCACGGCACAGCTGCGCCGTACTTCCTCCTCGAACGATGCTGTTGCCTACCTGATGTACGGTGATGGTCTGGCGCGCTTCTCGGTTTTCCTCGAGCCCCTGAAAGGCAGCGTCGTCGAAGATGCGCGCAGCCAGCTGGGTCCGACCGTCGCCGTTTCGCGGCGGATGAGCACCGATGCCGGTGACATGATGGTCACCGTAGTGGGCGAAATTCCTCTGGGAACTGCAGAGCGTATCGCTCTGTCCATGCGTGCCGGAGTGCCTGAACAGGCTAGCCAATGATCGAAGAGCAGGGGCGTGTAGTGGCGCTCGAGCCCGGCGCCGTCTGGGTCGAGACGCTGCGCAAGAGTACCTGCTCGAGTTGCTCGGCCAACGCGGCCTGTGGTCAGGGCCTAATGGATCGCCTGGGTGTCGGGCGCCAGCGTGGCTATGTCCGTGCCCTCAGTCAAATGCAGCTGGCGATCGGCGACACCGTGGTCATCGGTGTGCGCGAAGATCTGCTGGTGCGCAGTTCGTTGCTGGTTTATCTGCTTCCTCTTCTCGGTCTGTTCGCCGCCGCGCTGCTGGCGGACGGCCTGGGGCTGCCCGAGCCGCTGATCATTCTGGCCGGTCTGGCCGGTTTGTTCGCCAGTTGGCTGATGGTGCGCTGGCGCGCCGCTCGCGTTGCCGAGAACCCCTTATTACAGCCTGTTGTCCTACGTGCGCTGCTGGTACCTGTATCGGCGGCGGGTTGAGAGTGTCCGAGTTTTACATGGGGAGTCGTAGTTCGATGAGAAAACTCAAGTCCATAGCGCCGCTGTTGGCGGTTGCCCTGCTCTGGGGACAGAGCCTGTTCGCTCAGGCCAGCCTGCCAGATTTCACCGATCTGGTAGAGGAAGCTTCGCCTGCGGTGGTCAACATCAGTACTCGGCAGAAGATGCCCGAGCGCGCGGTTGCCGGCCAGCCGGGGCTGCCCGACCTCGAAGGCCTGCCACCGATGTTCCGCGAGTTCTTCGAACGCAGCATTCCGCAGATGCCGCGCAATCCTGGCGGTCGCCAGCGCGAGGCGCAGTCGCTGGGCTCCGGTTTCATCATCTCGCCGGACGGTTACATCATGACCAACAATCACGTGGTCGCCGATGCCGACGAGATCATCGTGCGCCTTTCCGATCGCAGCGAACTGGAAGCCAAGCTGATCGGCGCCGATCCGCGCAGCGACGTGGCGCTGCTCAAGGTCGAAGGCAAGGGTCTGCCGGTGGTACGCCTGGGCAAGGCCGATGACCTGAAGGTCGGTGAGTGGGTGCTGGCCATCGGTTCGCCGTTCGGCTTCGATCACTCGGTCACCGCCGGTATCGTCAGCGCCAAGGGGCGTAACCTGCCGAGCGACAGCTACGTGCCGTTCATCCAGACCGACGTGGCGATCAATCCGGGTAACTCCGGCGGGCCGCTGTTCAATCTGCAAGGTGAGGTAGTGGGTATCAACTCGCAGATCTTCACCCGTTCCGGCGGTTTCATGGGCCTGTCCTTCGCCATTCCGATGGAAGTGGCCATGCAGGTGGCCGACCAGCTCAAGGCCGACGGCAAGGTAACCCGCGGCTGGCTCGGCGTGGTGATTCAGGAAGTGAACAAGGACCTGGCCGAATCCTTCGGCCTGGAGAAGCCGGCCGGCGCACTGGTGGCGCAGGTGCTGGAAGACGGCCCGGCGGACAAGGGTGGCCTGCAGGTGGGAGACGTGATTCTCAGCCTCAACGGCAGGCCAATCATCATGTCGGCCGACCTGCCGCATCTGGTCGGTGGGCTGAAGCCGGGCGAGAAGGCCGATCTGGATATCGTGCGTGACGGTTCGCGCAAGAAGCTCAGCGTGACCATCGGAACCTTGCCGGAAGAGGGGCAGGAACTGGCATCCGCTGGTTCGGCTCAGGGTGGCGAGCGCAGCAACAACCGCCTGGGCGTGACCGTGGTCGAGCTGACGGCCGAGCAGAAGAAGGGCCTCGACCTGAAAGGCGGTGTCGTGGTCAAGGAGGTGCTCAACGGCCCGGCGGCCATGATCGGCCTGCGCCCGGGTGACGTGATCACGCACCTGAACAACCAGGCCATCGACTCCACCAGCACCTTCGCCAAGGTCGCGCAGGAGTTGCCGAAGAACCGTTCGGTGTCGATGCGCGTGCTGCGCCAGGGGCGTGCCAGCTTCATCACGTTCAAGCTGGCCGAGTAATCCGGGCAAGGCTGAAGAAGGGCGCTTTCGAGCGCCCTTCTTCGTATCCGCACCAGCGCTGTGCGGACGTGACGCGGTCGCGAGGGATCGGGTACAATCCGCGGCTATTTTCGGCAAGCGTCTTGCCCGTGCCTTCTTCGAGTGTTGATCCGTGAGTGACCTGAGTCATATCCGCAATTTTTCCATCATTGCCCACATTGACCACGGCAAGTCCACCCTGGCTGACCGTTTCATCCAGATGTGCGGCGGTCTTGCCGCGCGTGAAATGGAGGCTCAGGTTCTCGACTCCATGGATCTGGAGCGTGAGCGCGGCATCACCATCAAGGCCCACAGCGTCACCCTTCACTACAAGGCGAAGGACGGCAAGACCTATCAGCTGAACTTCATCGATACCCCCGGCCACGTGGACTTCACCTACGAAGTTTCGCGTTCGCTGGCTGCGTGCGAGGGCGCGCTGCTGGTGGTCGACGCGGGCCAGGGCGTCGAGGCACAGTCGGTTGCCAACTGCTACACCGCCATCGAGCAGGGGCTGGAAGTGATGCCCGTGCTGAACAAGATGGACCTGCCGCAGGCCGACCCGGACCGCGTCAAGGACGAGATCGAGAAGATCATCGGCATCGACGCCACCGACGCCGTGGCCTGCAGTGCCAAGAGCGGCATGGGCGTGGACGAGGTGCTCGAGCGCCTGGTGCAGACCATCCCTGCGCCGGAAGGCGATATTGAAGCGCCGCTGCAGGCGCTGATCATCGATTCCTGGTTCGACAACTACCTGGGCGTGGTGTCGCTGGTGCGCGTGCGCCAGGGCCGCGTGAAGAAGGGTGACAAGATCCTGGTCAAGTCCACCGGCAAGGTGCATCTGGTCGACAGCGTCGGCGTCTTCACCCCGAAACACACCGCCACCGCCGACCTCAAGGCCGGTGAAGTGGGCTTCATCATCGCCAGCATCAAGGACATTCACGGTGCACCGGTCGGTGATACCCTGACCTTGTCCTCGACCCCCGAGGTCGAAGTGCTGCCGGGCTTCAAGAAGATCCAGCCGCAGGTCTACGCCGGTCTGTTCCCGGTCAGCTCCGACGATTTCGAGGACTTCCGCGATGCCCTGCAGAAGCTGACCCTCAACGACTCGTCGCTGCAGTACGTGCCGGAAAGCTCCGACGCGCTGGGCTTCGGCTTCCGTTGCGGCTTCCTCGGCATGCTGCACATGGAGATCATCCAGGAGCGCCTGGAGCGCGAGTACGACCTGGATCTGATCACCACAGCGCCGAGCGTGATCTACGAGCTCGAGCTCAAAACCGGTGAAACCATCACCGTCGACAACCCCTCCAAATTGCCGGACGTGTCTTCCGTCGCCGATTTCCGCGAGCCGATCGTCACCGCGACCATCCTGGTGCCGCAGGAGCACCTGGGTAACGTCATCACTCTGTGCATCGAGAAGCGTGGCGTGCAGCGTGACATGCAGTTCCTCGGTTCCCAGGTTCAGGTTCGTTACGACCTGCCGATGAACGAGGTGGTGCTGGACTTCTTCGATCGTCTGAAGTCGACCAGCCGTGGTTATGCCTCGCTGGACTATCATTTCGACCGCTACCAGTCTGCCAACCTGGTCAAGCTGGACGTGCTGATCAACGGCGACAAGGTCGATGCCCTGGCATTGATCGTGCACCGCGACAACGCGGCCTACAAAGGCCGTGCGTTGACCGAGAAGATGAAGGAACTGATCCCTCGGCAGATGTTCGATGTGGCGATCCAGGCAGCCATTGGCGGCCAGATCATCGCGCGGACCACTGTCAAGGCGCTCAGAAAGAACGTACTGGCCAAGTGTTACGGTGGCGACGTGAGCCGTAAGAAGAAGCTGCTCGAGAAGCAGAAGGCCGGTAAGAAACGCATGAAGCAGGTCGGCAACGTGGAGATCCCACAGGAAGCCTTCCTCGCTGTGCTCAGGTTGGATAGCTAAGGCTCTATGTCGATCAATTTCCCGCTCCTGTTGGTTATCGCGGTCGCCGTTTGCGGCTTCCTGGCCCTGATCGATCTGATTCTGCTGGCTCCGCGCCGCCGTGCGGCGATTGCGGCGTACCAGGGCCGGGTCGACGATCCCGACGACAGGGTGCTGGAGCGCCTGAGCAAGGAGCCCTTGCTGGTCGAGTACGGCAAGTCGTTCTTCCCGGTGCTGGCCATTGTGCTGGTACTTCGCTCGTTTCTGGTCGAGCCGTTCCAGATTCCTTCCGGATCGATGAAGCCGACCCTGGAAGTGGGCGATTTCATCCTGGTCAACAAGTTCGCCTACGGCATTCGCCTGCCGGTCATCGATGAAAAGATCATCGAGGTCGACAACCCGCAACGCGGCGACGTCATGGTATTCCGCTACCCCAGCGATCCGACCATCAACTACATCAAGCGCGTGGTCGGTCTGCCGGGTGACCGTATCGAGTACACCCAGGGCAAGCGCCTGCTGATCAACGGCGAGCCGGTGGCCGAGAAACTGATCGGTGAAGAGCCGGGCAGCCTGGGCAGCGCCACGCTCTATCAGGAGCGTCTGGGCCAGGTCGAGCATACCATCCGCAAGGAAATGACCCGCATGCGCCGCGAGCCCGGCGGCCAATGGGTGGTGCCGGAAGGGCACTACTTCATGATGGGCGACAACCGTGACAACTCCAACGACAGCCGCTACTGGCGTGATCGGCATATCCCTCAGGCACTGTGGGGCATGGTCCCGGACGACCATATCGTCGGCAAGGCCTTCGCCATCTGGATGAGCTGGCCGGAGCCCAAGACCGGCAATCTGCCCAATTTCTCGCGTGTCGGCCTGATTCATTGAGCACTGGCGCGCTGTTCAATGCAGCGCCGCAGGCTATAAATAATCTGGCCGTTCGGCTTTTCAACAAGACCGTCTATTGGGGATATACATGACTTTCGCGCGCTCGCAGCAGGGGCTTTCCATTCTGGGTTGGCTGGTGGTTCTGGCCGTGGTGGCGTTCTTCGCCAGCACGGCGTTCAAGGTACTGCCGCATTACCTGGACTACATGTCCATGGAGAAGATCATCACTTCGGTGGAAACCGACAAGGCCTCGGGCGTGCGCACCGTGGGCGATTTCTACAACCACGTCAGCAAGGGCATGCAGGTCAACAACATTCGTGACCTGAACATGCGCGACGCTCTGCAGGTGAAGGTGGAAAACAACGAGTTCCTGGTCCACCTCAAATATGAAAAACGCGAGCCGCTGATCGAGAACCTCGATCTGGTGGTGAATTTCGACAAAGAATTTCGTGTACGGATGCCGTGAGTCCCAATCTGTCCCGCCTCGAGCGCAAGCTCGGCCATAGCTTCAAGGACCAGGACCTGATGGTCCTGGCCCTGACCCATCGCAGTTTCGCCGGCCGCAACAACGAGCGGCTGGAATTCCTCGGTGATGCCATCCTCAATTTCGTAGCCGGCGAGGCGCTGTTCGAGCGCTTCCCGCAGGCCCGCGAAGGCCAGCTGTCGCGGCTGCGCGCGCGCCTGGTCAAGGGCGAGACCCTGGCCGTGCTGGCCCGCGGTTTCGAGCTGGGCGACTACCTGCGCCTGGGCTCCGGTGAGCTGAAGAGCGGTGGCTTTCGCCGTGAATCGATTCTCGCCGATGCGCTCGAGGCGCTGATCGGCGCCATCTATCTGGACGCGGGCATGGAAGCGGCGCGCGAGCGTGTGCTGGAGTGGCTCAGTGGCGAGCTCGATGGCCTGACCCTGGTCGACACCAACAAGGATCCGAAAACGCGCCTGCAGGAGTTCCTGCAATCGCGTGCCTGTGAACTGCCTCGTTACGAGGTGGTGGACGTTCAGGGCGAGCCGCACTGCCGTACCTTCATGGTCGAGTGCCAGGTGGCCCTGCTCAATGAAAAGACCCTGGGCCAGGGCGGCAGCCGGCGTATCGCCGAGCAGGTCGCCGCGGCTGCGGCGCTGATCGCCCTCGGGGTGGAGAATGGCAATGACTGATGCACCCGTGACCCGCTGCGGCTACGTCGCCATCGTCGGCCGGCCCAACGTGGGCAAGTCGACGCTGCTCAACCACATCCTCGGGCAGAAGCTGGCGATCACCTCGCGCAAGCCGCAGACCACCCGGCACAACATGCTCGGCATCAAGACCGAGGGCGAGATCCAGGCCGTCTATGTCGACACCCCCGGCCTGCACAAGCACAACGACAAGGCGCTCAACCGCTACATGAACCGCAGCGCTTCTTCCGCGTTGAAGGACGTCGACGTGGTGGTGTTCGTGGTCGACCGCACGCGCTGGACCGACGAGGATCAGCTGGTGCTGGAGAAGGTGCAGCACGTCAAGTGCCCGATCCTGCTGGCGGTGAACAAGGCCGACCGCCTGGAAGACAAGAGCGAATTGCTGCCGCACCTGAACTGGCTGGCCGAGCAGTTGCCGCAGGCCGAGATCGTGCCGATCTCCGCGCTGCAGGGGCAGAACCTCGACACCCTGGAAAAACTGGTGGGTGAGCGCCTGCCGGAGTCCGAACACTTCTATCCGGAAGATCAGATCACCGACCGCTCCAGCCGTTTCCTGGCTGCCGAGCTGATCCGCGAGAAGATCATGCGCCAGCTCGGCGCCGAGCTGCCCTACCAGATCACCGTGGAAATCGAGGAATTCAAGCAGGAGGGCCGCATTCTGCATATCCACGGCCTGATCCTGGTGGAGCGCGACGGGCAGAAGAAGATCATCATCGGCGACAAGGGCGAGCGCATCAAACGCATCGGCGCCGATGCGCGCAAGGACATGGAGACCATGTTCGACTCCAAGGTGATGCTCAATCTGTGGGTCAAGGTCAAGGGCGGCTGGTCCGACGACGAACGCGCCCTGCGTTCGCTGGGTTACCTGGATTGATCGCGGCGCCATGCGCATCCTCGGTGTTGCGCGTGGCGCATTCTGGCGGTTACTGACATGACTTCTGCCGCCTACGTTCTGCATAGCCGCCCCTACAAGGAAAGCAGCGCCCTGGTGGATTTCTTCACCGCCCAGGGCCGCGTGCGTGCGGTACTGCGCGCCGCGCGCGGCAAGGTCGGCAGCATTGCCCGGCCATTCGCCCCACTGGAGCTGGAGCTGCGCGGGCGCGGCGAGCTGAAGACAGTCGGCCGCCTGGAAAGCGCCGGCATTCCGCTGCTGCTGACCGGCGAGGCGCTGTTTTCCGGGCTCTATCTCAACGAACTGCTGATCCGCCTGCTGCCGGCCGAAGATCCGCATCCTGCAATGCTCGAACACTATGGCCTGACACTGCAGGCGCTGGCGGCCGGGCGGCCGCTGGAACCGCTGCTGCGCGCATTCGAATGGCGCCTGCTGGATGAGCTGGGCTATGGTTTCGCCCTGGATCGCGATCAGCATGACCAGCCCATCGACCCTGCGGCGCTGTACCGCTGGCAGCAGGACATCGGCCTGGTGCCGGTGATACAACTGCAGCCCGGTGTGTTTCAGGGGCGCGAGCTGCTGGCCATGGCCGAAGCCGACTGGCAGACGCCGGGCGCACTGGCTGCCGCCAAGCGCCTGATGCGCCAGGCGCTGGCACCCCATCTCGGCGGCAGGCCACTGGTCAGCCGCGAACTTTTCATGACGCTCAAGGAGTCCAAGCGTGACTGAGGCCAATCGTATTCTGCTCGGCGTGAACATCGACCACGTCGCCACCCTGCGCCAGGCTCGTGGCACACGCTACCCGGACCCGGTCAAGGCCGCGCTGGACGCCGAGGAGGCCGGTGCCGACGGCATCACCGTGCACCTGCGCGAAGATCGCCGGCATATTCAAGATCGCGACGTGCGCGTGCTGGCCGATGTGCTGCAAACGCGGATGAACTTCGAGATGGGCGTTACGGACTTCATGCTCGGTTTCGCCGAGCAGATTCGCCCGGCCCATGTCTGCCTGGTACCGGAAACCCGCCAGGAGCTGACCACCGAAGGTGGCCTGGACGTGGCCGGCCAGGAGGCGCGCATTGCCGCGGCGGTCGAGCGCCTGACCCTGGCCGGTTGCGAGGTGTCGCTGTTCATCGACGCCGAAGAGCGGCAGATCGAGGCGGCCATGCGCGTCGGTGCGCCGGCCATCGAACTGCACACCGGCCGTTATGCCGATGCCCACACGGCGGAAGAGGCCGCGCAGGAACTGGCGCGTATTCGCGATGGCGTCATCTGCGGCCTGAACCATGGCCTGATCGTCAATGCCGGCCACGGCCTGCATTACCACAATGCCGAAGCCGTGGCGGCGATTCCCGGCATCAACGAGCTGAACATCGGCCACGCCATCGTTGCCCATGCGCTGTTCGTCGGCTTCAAGCAGGCCGTTGCGGAGATGAAGGCGTTGATCGTCGCGGCGGCCTACCGCGGCTAGTGGACTTTGTGGGAGGGGCTTCAGCCGCGACTTTCGATGGTCTATCGCCGCTGAAGCGCCTCCCACGTTGTTCGTTCAGCCCTGGCTGAATGCCTGGATCATCTGCGTAGCTAGGGCCTCGACGGCCTCGTTACGCTGATGGCCGCGTATCAATTTGATGTGGTATTCGCCCAGCGGCGGCAGACCCTGGTCTGCGCCGAGTCGGCGCAGCGGCGGCCTGACCAGGCTGCGCGGGAAGGGGGCGATGGCCAGGTCGGCGATCATCGCGGCTTGCTGGCCGGCGCACTGCTCGCAGGAGTAGGCAATGCGATAGGCCACCCCCTGGCGATCCAGCGCATCGAGCGCGGTGCGGCGCCAGGCGCAGCCCGGGTTGGCCAGCGCCAGCGGCAGGGGCGAGCGCTGTATGGCCAGGCCACCATCACGCCCGGCCCAGACCAGCTCCTCGGAATAGATCACTTCGCCGCGGGCGTCATCCAGGCCGTCGTTGCCGGCATTGATCAGGGTCAGATCCAGCTCGCCGGCATCCAGCTTGGCCACCAGATCCACGCTGCGCCCCACGTTCACCTCGACTTCCACCGCCGGATGGCTGCGGGCGAACAGGGTCAGCACGCCCGGTAGCACGCGGTCGCCAATATCGTTCGGTGTGCCGAAGCGCACGCGTCCGGTCAGCGTCGGGGTGAGAAAGCGTGACACCGCTTCCTCGTTGAGCTTGAGCAGGCGCCTGGCATAGCCCAGCAATACCTCGCCCTCGGCGGTCAATTGCACGCGCCTGGCTTCGCGGATGAACAGGCGCTGGCCGAGAGTTTCCTCCAGGCGCTTGATCTGCAGGCTCACCGCCGCCGTGCTGCGAAATACCTGCACGGCAGTACGGGTAAAGCTGCCGCTGTCGGCGATGGCGACGAAGGTGCGCAGCACATCGCTTTCCAGAAGCGGGAGCGCGGTCGGGGCGGTGGCGTTCATGATCGTTAAATACTACTTAACGGTAAGTTTGGTATTTGTCGTTTGTTTGAACGATAGGCGCGTTTCATCCTGATCGCAAGCCCGCACGAAGCCGGCCGCGAAACGGAGGAAAGGTCATGAACAGTTCGAGCAATCGCGACAAGTCGCGCCCAGCCATGCCCGAGTTCTATATGCCGGCCATGTGGCCGCTGGATCTGCAGAACGCCATCGTCGACTGGATCTGCGCCTGGTTCTGGCGTCGGCGTATGCGTCGCCTGCTGGCGCAGGATATGGAGGGGCGGATTCGCCTGGGCAGCGCCCGTGGCGTGGTGGAGCAGGGCGCCGGTGAACCGCTGCGGCTGATTGCACGGCGGCGGGCACGCTGGTTGCGGCCGCAGCAGCGAGTGTCGTAGGGCGGGTGCAACCCGCCAGAGCGCCATTTACTGCGTAATCCGGTGCGCACAGCGCACCCTACGGTTTGCGTGCGACCAATAGATCGTGGAACGAGGCACGGCCGTCGACGGCAAGCGCATCCACTCGGTGGTGAGCCGGTTTGACCGTAGGGCGGGTGCAACCCGCCAATTGCAGTCTGGCGGGTTGCACCCGCCCTACGAGAACCGCTGTCCTTAGGGTTTGCGCGCGATCAGCACGGCGCGGGTCGGTGCCGGCAGGCCTTCGACGGTGCGGCTGTGATCGGCCGGATCGAGAAACTCCGGCAGCGACTGGAAGCGCATCCACTCGGTGGCGCGTTGTTCTTCCACCGAGGTGGTGCTGACGTCCACGCAGCGCACGTCCTCGAAACCGGCGCGGCGCAGCCAGCGCTCCAGCGCCGGCACCGAGGGCAGGAACCAGACGTTGCGCATTTGCGCGTAGCGATCCTCGGGCACCAGCACCTGTTCGGCATCGCCTTCGACCACCAGGGTTTCCAGCACCAGTTCGCCGCCCTTGACCAGCGCCTCCTTGAGATCCAGCAGATGGTCGATGGGCGAGCGACGGTGATAGAGCACGCCCATGGAGAATACCGTATCGAAGCCCTGCAGCTTGGCCGGCAGTTCCTCGAAGGCCAGCGGCAGGTGCCACACCGGTTGCTCCGGCAGGTAGCGCTTCATCGCCAGGAACTGGCAGAGGAACAGCCAGTTGGGGTCGATGCCGACCACGCTGCCCGCACCCGCACCGAGCATGCGCCACATGTAGTAGCCGTTGCCGCAGCCGACGTCGAGGATGCGTTTGCCGCGCAGGTCGAGATGTGGGGCGACGCGCTGCCATTTCCAGTCCGAGCGCCATTCGGTATCGATGTGCACGCCGAACAGTTCGAACGGCCCCTTGCGCCAGGGAATCAGCCCCTGCAGGGCCGTTTTCAACTGCGTGCGCGTGGCCTCGTCACAGGCGCCGCCGAAGGCGAAACGCCGGGCCAGTTCCACCTCGCTCACCGGCAGGTCCGGCAGTGCCTGCACCGCGCCGTACCAGCGCGCCAGGTCGCCGTGACCGATTGCCAGCTTGGCATCGAGCTGGCCAGGCAGGTCGGCTGTCCATTCCTGCAGCGGGGTGCCGGCCAGTTGTGCCTGCAGGGCATCGAGATCCAGATCGCGCATCATGGCAGGGCCACCAGCGAGGCGAAGTTCAGGCACTGGAACCAGGGCACCACCTTGCTGAAGCCAGCGGCCAGCAGTCGTTCGCGATGCTGCTCGAGGCTGTCGGGCAGCATCACCTTCTCGATGGCGCTGCGCTTCTGCGCGATTTCCAGTTCGCTGTAGCCATTGGCGCGTTTGAAGGCGACGTGCAGCTCGGTGAGCAGCTCGTGTTCGGCGGCGTCCTCGAAGCGCAGCTTCTCCGAGAGGATCAGCGCGCCACCGGGCAACAGTGCCTGGCGAATGCGCGTGAGCAGCTCCAGGCGCCGCTCCGGCGGGATGAACTGCAGGGTGAAGTTGAGCGTGACCAATGAGGTGGGCTGCAGGTCGAGGGCGAGAATATCGGCCTCGATCACCTCCACGGGCAGCAGCTCCTGGAACATGGCGTCCTGGGCATGCAGGTATTCGCTGCAGCGCGCGACCATGGCCGGGGAGTTGTCCACGGCGATGACCTTGCAGCCATCGATGCGCACATGGCGGCGCAGCGCCTGGGTCACCGCACCGAGCGAGGCGCCGAGGTCATACAGGGTGGTGTGTGGCTGGGCGAACTGGCCGGCGAGCACGCCGATGTTCTCGACGATGGTCGGGTAGCCCGGCACCGAACGCTTGATCATGTCGGGAAACACCCGCACCACGTCCTCGTTGAAGACGAAGTCGGGCACCTCGGCCAGTGGCTGGGCGAATAGGCGATCGGGTTCTTGGCTCACGGCAGTCGCAACGGGTAGCGGAAAAGGCCGGCATTTTAGCCAAGTGCGGGCGAACAGTCAGGGCTTTCCCGACTGCTCGCTGCAGGGCATTAACGGCCTGCTAGGCCTTGCTGCGCTGGAAGGCCGAAGCGGTGATGCCCCACTGGCCGAGCCAGTAGGTGAGGATGATGGCGTAAGGCGCGGCGTCGAAGCTGGCGACGAAGCGGTCGATGCCGATCAGGCTGTCGGACAGCACGAAGAGCGCCGCACCGCCGGCGGCCAGCCAGGTGGAGCGCGGCTGCAGACCCGGGTGGCCGATGCGGGCCAGGGCGCGCCAAAGCATCAGGCTGATCGCCGTGGCATAGCAGGCCACCGGGATCAGCAGCTCGCCCAGGCCGCTGCTGGCCAGCAGGGTGAACATCGCGCCACCGGCGATCAGTGCCAGCAGCAGGGCGGGCAGGGCCGGTTGCCGACTGTCGGAGCAGTAGGCGCGCAGGTAGGCCAGGTGGCCGAGCAGAAAGGCGCCAAGGCCGAACACGAACAGATCGCCGGGCCAGTCCAGCAGGATGTCGCCGGCCAGGGAGAATACAAGACCAACGGCGATCCAGCGGCGGTAGGTGCCGGCCGGCGCCTGGCGCAGCCAGAGCAGCAGGGCGATCACCGGGATGCCCTTGGTCAGCAGGCTGAGCTGTGCATCGCCGGTAATCCGGCCGTAGAGAAATACCGCAGCACCCGCCAGGCCCAGCAGCAACCAACGCATAGCAAGACTCCCTTCGTTCTTGGAATGGCGCGACTATGCCCAGCGACCGAACGGCTGCCAATGCGACGGGTGCCAAATCGAGTGGCGGATCGTGCCGCCACTCGACGTCGCCGGCGGTATTGGGCACCGTATGCGTTCGTTCAGGAGAAGCGCATGTCGATATCGCCACCTGTCACCGAGCTGATCGAACGCCTGTACCGCGAGGAGTCGCGCCGGGTGCTCGCCACCCTGATCCGCCTGCTGGGCGATTTCGACCTGGCCGAGGAGGCGCTGCACGAGGCGTTTCGCAGTGCGGTCGAGCAATGGCCGCAGAGCGGTGTGCCGGACAATCCGCGCGCCTGGCTGGTGTCCGCCGGGCGCTTCAAGGCCATCGACAACCTGCGTCGGCAGCGCCGCTTCCAGCCGCTGGATGAACAGGCCGAGTTGCCCGACGAGAGTGACGTCGAGGGAGGCGAACTGCTCGAAGACGACCGCCTGCGCCTGATCTTCACCTGCTGCCACCCGGCGCTGGCAAGTGATGCCCAGGTAGCCTTGACCCTGCGCGAAGTCTGCGACCTGACCACCGAGGAGATCGCCCGCGCTTTCCTCTCCAGCCCTGCGACCCTGGCCCAGCGCATCGTGCGGGCCAAGGCGAAGATTCGCGACGCGCGCATCCCTTACGAGGTGCCGGGGCGTAGCGAGTTACCCGAGCGCCTGGAGGCGGTGTTGCGCGTGGTCTATCTGGTGTTCAACGAAGGCTATTTCGCCAGCTCCGGCGATTCGCTGACCCGCAGCCAGCTGTCCGACGAGGCGATTCGGCTGGGCCGCCTGCTGCTGGAGTTGCTGCCCGAGCCGGAAGTACAGGGGCTGCTGGCGCTGATGCTGCTGCACGAATCGCGACGCGCTGCGCGCAGCGGCGTCGATGGCGAGGTGATTTTGCTGGAGGCCCAGGATCGCAGTCTGTGGAATCGCGAGCTGATCGCCGAAGGCGAGGCGCTGGTATTGCAGGCGCTGCACTCGCGGCGTTTCGGCGCCTACAGCCTGCAGGCGGCGATTGCCGCGGTACATGCCGAGGCGGCCAGTCTGGAAGAAACCGATTGGGCGCAGATCGTCGGCCTGTATGACGAGCTGCTGCGCCTGAACCCGTCGCCGGTGATCGAGCTCAACCGCGCCGTGGCGCTGGCCATGCGCGATGGCGAGCAGGCGGGGTTGGTGGAAATCGACCGACTGCTGGCTGCGGGCGAACTGCACGGCTACCACCTGGCCCATGCGGCGCGGGCCGATCTGCTACGCCGGTTGGGCCGCCGCGAGCAGGCGATCGCTGCCTACCGCCAGGCCCTGGCGCTGGCGCAACAGGGCCCGGATCGGCAGTTTCTGCAGCGCAGGTTGGATGAGTTGGAAGCACACCAGGCGGGTGATAGGCCGTAGGGTGCGCTGTGCGCACCGCATACGAGTGAGCGCTGGATGGAACGCTGCGCCGCTGAACCCTATCAGGGAGAAGGCCGGCTAGGCCGCTGGCACCTCATTCTTCGGCGCCAGCGGTCGGTGCGCACGGCGCACCCTACGATTGCCGATGCCGTGCTTTAACCCGCGACCAGTATCCGTAGCCCGGATGCAATCCGGGGGGCGCACTCCCGGATTGCATTCGGGCTATGGGCTGGAGGAGTTAGGTGACCCGTAGGGTGTCCCGGGGCCGCCCAGGCTGTGCGCACCACATACGAGTGATAGGCGCTGCGGTCGTGTGCACCGAAATTCCTCGGTGCGTACGGCGCACCCTACGTACGGTTAGCCCGCGACCAGTACGCGAATCGCTTCCAGGCGCAGGGCGGCCTTGTCGAACATCGCCAGGCTCTGTTCGCGCTGCTCGCGCAGGGCTTCGATCTCGCTGTCGCGTACGCTTGGGTTGACCGCGCGCAGGGCGATCAGGCGGGCCAGTTCCTCGTCCAGTTCAGCGATCAGGCGACGCTTGGCCTCGCTCACGCGCTCGACATGGCGCGGCATGACCTTGGCTTCAGCATCGTTGATCTGCTTGGCCAGTACATCGCGCTGGGCCTGGACGAACTTGTTAGCGCTGGCCCGCGGCACGCTTTCGAGCTGGTCGTTGAGGGTCTCGAAACCGACCTTCGGCGCCAGGTCGTTGCCATTGGCGTCGAGCAGGCAACGCAGCGCAGCCGGTGGCAGGAAGCGCCCCAGCTGCAGCTTGCGCGGGCCGACCACTTCACTGACGTAAAGCAGCTCCAGCAGCACGGTACCGGGTTTGAGCGCCTTGTTCTTGATCAGCGCCACCGCGGTGTTGCCCATTGAGCCGGACAGCACCAGGTCCATGCCGCCCTGCACCATGGGGTGTTCCCAGGTGAGGAACTGCATGTCCTCGCGGGCCAGAGCCTGTTCGCGGTCGTAGGTGACGGTTACCGCCTCGTCATCGCCCAGAGGGAAGCTGGCATCCAGCATCTTCTCGCTGGGGCGCAGGATCAGGGCGTTGTCGGAGTGGTCTTCGCTGTCGATGCCGAAGGCGTTGAACAGCTCTTCCATGTAGATCGGCAGGGTGAACTGGTCGTCCTGCTCGAGGATCGCTTCGACCAGCGCTTCACCTTCGCCGGCACCGCCGGAATTCAGCTCCAGCAGGCGGTCGCGGCCGCTGTGCAGTTCGCCTTCCAGGCGAATGCGTTCGGCGGTGGCTTCGTCCACCAGTTGCTGCCACTGGCCGTCGTCGGCGTTTTCCAGCATCGGCAGCAGGCGTGGGCCGAACTGATGTTGCAGGGCGTTGCCGGTGGGGCAGGTGGCGAGGAAGGCGTTCAGCGCCTGGTGGTACCACTGGAACAGACGCTCCTGCGGGCTGTTTTCCAGGTAAGGGACGTGCAGCTGGATGCGATGCTTCTGGCCGATACGGTCGAGACGGCCGATGCGTTGTTCGAGCAGGTCCGGGTGGGCCGGCAGGTCGAACAGCACCAGATGATGGGCGAACTGGAAGTTGCGGCCTTCGGAGCCGATCTCCGAGCAGATCAGCACCTGCGCGCCGAACTCTTCGTCGGCGAAGTAGGCGGCTGCGCGGTCGCGCTCGAGAATGCTCATGCCTTCGTGGAACACCGTGGCCGGGATGCCGGAACGCACGCGCAGGGCGTCTTCCAGGTCCAGCGCGGTCTCGGCGTGGGCGCAGATCACCAGCACCTTGAATTTCTTCAGCATCTTCAGGGTGTCGATCAGCCATTCGACGCGCGGGTCGATGCGCCACCAGCGTTGCTCGTCGTCGATCTCTTCCTGCGCCTGGTAGCTGACTTCCGGGTACAGCTCGGCGTGCTCGCCAACCGGCAGCTCAAGGTATTCGTCCGGGCTCGGCAGCGGGTAGGGGTGCAGCTCGCGCTCGGGGAAGCCCTGCACGGCGGCGCGGGTGTTGCGGAACAGCAGACGACCGGTGCCGTGACGATCCAGCAGCTCGCGCACCAGACGCGCGCGTGCTTCTTCGTCGCCACCATCAATGGCATCCAGCAGTTCACGGCCTTCATCGCCAAGGAAGCCGCCGATGGCATCGCGTGCCTGGGCGCTGAGCTTGCCCTGGTCGAGCAGTTCCTGCACCGCTTCGGCGACCGGGCGGTACTGGCTGCTTTCGGCGCGGAACGCCTGCAGATCATGGAAACGAGCCGGGTCGAGCAGGCGCAGACGGGCGAAGTGGCTGTCCTGGCCGAGCTGTTCCGGGGTGGCGGTGAGCAGCAGCACGCCGGGGATGACCTCGGCCAGTTGCTCGACCAGCGAGTATTCGGCGCTGGCCTGCTCCGGGTGCCAGACCAGGTGGTGGGCTTCGTCGACCACCAGCAGGTCCCAGCCGGCGGCGAACAGCGCGTCCTGGGCCTTTTCGTCGTCCTTCAGCCACTCCAGGGCGACCAGCGCCAGCTGGCAATCCTCGAAGGGGTTGCTGGCGTCGCTTTCCATGAAGCGCTCGGCGTCGAACAGGGCGACGTCGAGGTTGAAACGCCGGCGCATTTCCACCAGCCACTGGTGCTGCAGGTTTTCCGGCACCAGGATCAGCACGCGGCTGGCACGGCCGGAGAGCAGCTGGCGATGAATCACCAGGCCGGCTTCGATGGTCTTGCCCAGGCCCACTTCGTCGGCCAGCAGCACGCGCGGGGCGATGCGGTCGGCCACTTCGCGGGCGATGTGCAGCTGGTGGGCGATCGGCTGGGCGCGTGCGCCACCCAGACCCCACAACGACGACTGCAGCAGGCGGCTGTTATGCTCGAGACTGTGATAGCGCAGGGCGAACCAGGCCAGCGGGTCGATCTGGCCGGCGAACAGGCGGTCGCTGGCCAGGCGGAACTGGATGAAGTTCGACAGCTGGGTTTCCGGCATGGTGACCGGCTTATGCTGGGCATCGAGGCCGTGGTAGACCAGCAGGCCGTCGACATCCTCGACTTCCTGCACGGTGAGCTTCCAGCCCTCGAAGTGTGTGATCTCGTCACCCGGGGCGAAGCGCACACGGGTCAGCGGGGCATTGCGCGTGGCGTACTGGCGGGTTTCGCCGGTGGCCGGGTAGAGCACGGTGAGCAGGCGGCCGTCCTCGGCGAGGATGGTTCCCAGACCCAATTCCGCTTCGCTGTCACTGATCCAGCGTTGCCCCGGTTGATACTGCGCCATGCCTGTCTCCCGCGTGAAAAAGCCGGCTATGGTAACGGATGCCGAGCCGCGACCAAAGCGGTCGTGGCACTAATGCCGTTCGGCTTAGTCGAAAGTGTAGCGAGCACCGGCTAAAGTCGCGGTTCACGGGGCCGACAGCCTGACCAAAGGAGGTGCTGCAACGTGCTACCGCCTATCCCCCATAGCCTGGTGCCGGTCACTGCCACGCAGGACGTGATCAAGCCCAAGCCCGAGATTCCTCCGGTGACCCCGGCCGAGGGCAGCGCCAAGGAAAGTGCGCTGAGCCTGGACAAGCGCCACCCACAGGAAACCGAGGAGCTGCTGCGCGATGAACAACGTCGGCGGCAGCGCCGTGGCTACACCCCCGAGCAGCTGGCTGAAGCCGAGCCGGAAGAGGTCGAGCAGGCGCTGGGCGATCTGCCTCGAAAGGGACTTTGGGTGGATGTGGAAGTCTGAGACACTGATTTCATCCTCTTCTTCATAGACCTCATGATGCTGTTCGCCGACCCCTTGCCCGCACTTGCCGATGCCGAGCTGGACTATTTACCCGGCTGGGTCGACGCCGCTCTTGCCGACAGCTGGCTGCAAGCCTTGGTCGAGCAGACGCCCTGGCAGCAACCGGAGCTGTTCATCCATGGCCGCTATCACCGCACGCCACGGCTGACTGCCTGGTATGGCGAGCCGGAGGCGCGCTATCGCTATTCAGGAAAGATGCACGAGCCTCTGCCCTGGACGCCGCTGCTCGACGAGATTCGTCAACGGGTCGCGAAAGAAGTCGGGCAGCCGCTCAATGCCGTGCTGCTCAACTACTACCGCGACGGCCAGGACTCCATGGGCTGGCACAGTGATGCCGAGCCTGAGCTGGGGCGCGATCCATTGATCGCCTCGCTCAATCTGGGCGGCAGCCGACGTTTCGACCTGCGCCGTGTCGGCAGCACGCGCATCGAACATTCGCTGACATTGGAACACGCTTCGCTGCTGGTCATGCGCGGGCCGACCCAGCATCATTGGCAACATCAAGTGGCGAAGACGCGCCAAGCCTGCGCGCCGCGCCTGAACCTGACCTTTCGCCTGATCCGGTTTCCGCTATGAGCAATGACGACAAGCTGATCGACTTCGCCGCCGAGCGCGACAAGCGTATCCACGACCTCAACGACAAGCGCCTCAACGAGATGCGTCAGGCGTTCGAGCAGGTGCTGCCGCTGGGCAAGGCCAAGAAGAAGTCCAAGAGCAAGCCCAAGAAGCGCTGAAAGCGCCCCGATTCTCCCGCTGCGCACAACGTTGTGCAGCGTTTCCCGCCTCGAACCCCCTCGATTTCTTGACCTGGGTCAGTATTCCCCCAGGCCCTGTCACGCCTGCTCTTCAGCCATTGACCCAGATCAATTTTCCCGCCGCCAGCGCTGATAACGTGAAGCCATCCCAGACAGACAGGCACAACAGGAGGCAGCCATGTTCGTCGATACAGTGGTTCTCGCCGGACTCGGCACCGTACTTCTGATGATCGCGTTTTGTGGGGGCGTTGGTTACTTCATCTGGAAGGATGCGCACAAGCGCAAGCAGAGCTGATCCTTCCGGTTCACAGGGCACGCAAGGCAATTCGGGCGACTTCGGTCGCCCTTTTTTTGTTTGCCCGCTACCTATCCGAGATCGCTTCACCTTCTGGACATAGATGCATAGCTAGCTAATAATTGGCTTTCGCACGGAAGCGCAACCCAATCGCTACAGCTATGTTCAGAGCTGAGATTTCTTTCAGGTAGCCGTCGTGCGTGATTCCTTGCTGGTGTTCCTTGCACCGAGCTCGCAAGCCGTTCAATTCGCCATCAAGACCCTGCTCGGCGGTGGTCTGGCGCTGTGGTGCGCGCTGCGGTTTGGCCTGGAGCAGCCGCAGTGGGCGCTGATGACCGCATTCATCGTTGCCCAGCCGCTGTCCGGCATGGTGGTGCAAAAGGGCCTGGCGCGACTGCTCGGCACGCTGGTCGGCACCTTCATGGCCGTGGTGATGATGGGGCTGTTTGCCCAGGCGCCGCTGCTGTTCGTGCTGGCCTTCGCCCTCTGGCTGGCGTTGTGTACGGCATCCTCGACCATGCTGCGCAGCGCCTGGTCGTATTCCTTCGTGCTGGCTGGCTACACCGTGGCGATCATCGCCTTGCCGGCTATCGGCAAGCCGCATGTGGTGTTCGACGAGGCCATCGCCCGGTGCACGGAAATCTGCCTGGGCATCACCTGCGCCACCCTTAGCAGCGCCTTGCTCTGGCCGCAGCGGGTCGAGCGGCAACTGGCGCAACAGGCCCGCGACGCCTGGCAGGCTGGGGTGACAGCATCGCGCCAGGCGCTGGCTGGTGAGGCTGGCTCGCGGCAGGGATTGCTGGAAGTGCTGGCGCGTATCGTCGCCGTGGATGCCCAGCGTGAACATGCCTGGTTCGAGGGCGCGCGCGGTCGCCAGCGTGCCGTGGCGTTGCGGGTGCTGAGTCGCGATCTGCTCGGCATGTTGCGCCTGGCCCGCGGTGTCGCGCGGCAATGGCGGCAACTGAGCAACGCCGAGGCGCAGGCCGTTGCGCCCTGGTTGCAGCTGGTGGACGAGCGCCTGCAGCAGGCGCAGCCAGAAGGCTTGCTGGAGCTTGTCGAGCAACTGCGCCAGGCGGCGCAGGAC
The DNA here is from genome assembly GCF_900104265.1 of Ectopseudomonas guguanensis. Classification (GTDB taxonomy): domain Bacteria; phylum Pseudomonadota; class Gammaproteobacteria; order Pseudomonadales; family Pseudomonadaceae; genus Aquipseudomonas; species Aquipseudomonas guguanensis. Next base: position 347,607 of record NZ_FNJJ01000001.1, on the reverse strand, counting down.
GAAGAGCTGAGCAGTGGCCAGCAACTGTGTCTGGAACGCTTGATGGTGCTGCTGTTGCGTGTCGAGGATGCCAGTCGCGCCTTGCTCGCGGTCGAGGAGGGCAGGGCACCGTCCGATGCGCCGCGCGCCTTGTCCTGGCATTACGATTGGCAGACCGCACTGGTGTATGGCTCGCGCAGCGCGCTGACCTTCCTGGTTCTGGCAGCCTTCTGGCTGGCCACCGGCTGGACCCATGCCATCGGCGCGCTGCTCCTGGCCTGCGTGGTGTGCAGTTTGTTCGCCCGGCTCGAGGCCGCACCGCAGATCGGCATGATGTTTCTGCGTGGCATCTTCTATGCGCTGCCGGTGGCGTTCTTCGTCGGGCAGATTCTCATGCCGCAGATCGACGGCTTCGTGATGCTCTGCATGGTGCTGGGTGTGCCGTTGTTCTTTGGTGTGCTGGGTATGGCCAAGCCGGCGACGGCTGCGACCTCGACCTCGTTTTGCCTGCACTTCATCGTGCTCTGCCTGCCGGCACCGGGTGTCGGCTACAACGTCGAGTTCTTCCTCAATGAGGCGCCAGGCATGCTGATAGGCGTGGGTTGTGCGGTGATGGCTTTCAAGCTGGTGGTGCTGCGCAATCCGGTCTGGCATGGCCGGCGCCTGATGCAGGCGATCCTGACCGACCTCGGGCGCCTGACCCGTCGCGACCTGGGCCGCGCCGAAAACTGGTTCGGCGGGCGCATGGCGGATCGTCTGTTGCAGTTGGCGCGGCATTATCCGGCGCGGCCGGATCAGGCGCGCAGCCGCTGGGACGATGGCGTGGCCGGTCTCGATCTGGGCGATGAATTGCTGCACCTGCGCAAGTGCCTGACCAATGCCGATGCCGGTTTGGCTCGTTCGCAGCAGCGCTTTCTTGAGCGCCTGGAGGACGCGCTGGAGCGTGGTCCTGCAGCGGGCCGTGAAGACGATCTGAATGCAGCGGTGGCCGAACTGCAGGAGTCCCTGCGCGCCTGCACGCCGAGCATCGACAAGCGCCTGGCCGAGGCGGCGCTGTTGCAGCTGCAGAGTGGCTGGCGCCACTGGTGCCAACTCAGAGGAGGGGGGAATGGGTTTGCATGAATGGTCGCTGGGCGGCGTGTTGCTAAGCCCGATGGCGGCCTACGCAGTATTGGCGCTGTTGCTGACGGGCATGCTGCGCCTGGGCTTGCAGCGCATCGGGCTGTCGCGCTGGATCTGGCACGAAGCCCTGTTCGATTGTGCCCTGTATGTCTGCGTGTTGGCGGCCATGATGGCCGTCCTGGCGCATTGAGGAGAGAAAGCATGCGTTCGACCATTCGAGTCGGCATAACCCTGGCCATGGTGGTGGTGGCGATCTTCGCCGGTTCCTGGATCTGGCAGCACTACATGTATTCGCCCTGGACACGCGACGCCCGTGTGCGCGCCGAGGTGGTGACCATCGCCCCGGACGTGTCCGGCTGGGTGGTCGAGCTCAAGGTGCGTGACAACCAGCAGGTCAAGGCGGGTGATCTGCTGATGAGCATCGACCGCGACCGCTATCAGGCGGCGGTGGAGAAGGCCAGGGCGGTGGTGGACATTCGCCGCCAGCAACTGAGCCTGCGCGAGCACGAAGCCTCGCGCCGCTCGCGTCTGGGCGCCCAGGCGATCAGTGCCGAGCTGCTGGAAAATGCGCAGATCAACGCCGAGATGGCACGCGGCGAATACCGCGAAGCGCAGGCCGAGCTGCGGGTTGCCGAGTTGAACCTGGCGCGCAGTGAAGTACGCGCGCCGCGTGATGGGCAGATCACCAATCTGGTGCTGGCGCAAGGTAACTACGTGAACGCCGGGCAGGCAGTGATGGCGCTGGTCGATACCAACTCTTTCTACGTGCAGGCGTATTTCGAGGAAACCAAGCTGCCACGCATTCAGGTCGGTGCGCCGGTGGAGGTCTGGCTGATGGGCGGGGATCAGCAGATTCGCGGCGAGGTGGACAGCATCAGCCGTGGCATCACCGACCGCAACGCCAGCCCGGATGGGCAGCTGCTGGCCGATGTCGAGCCGACCTTCAACTGGGTGCGCCTGGCGCAGCGCATTCCGGTGCGCATCAGGCTCGATCAGGTGCCGGATGGCATGGTGCTGAGCGCCGGCATGACCGCCAGCGTAAGGGTGAAATAGCGCGGTTTCTCAGTTGTAGGAGCGGCTTCAGCCGCGAGCTCTTCAAGCGTAATCGCGGCTGAAGCCGCTCCCACGGTCGCTGCTCGCATGAGTTCGTAGGGTGGACAACGCGAAGCTCGTCCACCGCTAAGCGCCGGTATGACCGCCAGCGTGCGGGTGGATTAGCGCGTTTTCTCAGTTGTAGGAGCGGCTTCAGCCGCGAGATCTTCAAGGGGAATCGCGGCTGAAGCCGCTCCTACGGTCACTGTTCGAATGAGTTCGTAGGGTGGACAACGCGAAGCTTGTCCACCGCTTGGACTAAGCGCCGGCATGACCGCCAGCGTAAGGGTGAAATAGCTCGGTTTCTCAGTTGTAGGAGCGGCTTCAGCCGCGAGCTCTTCAAGCGTAATCGCGGCTGAATCCGCTCCCACGGTCGCTGTTCGCATGAGTTCGTAGGGTGGACAACGCGAAGCTTGTCCACCGCTTGGACTAAGCGCCGGCATGACCGCCAGCGTGCGGGTGGACTAGCTCGGTTTCTCAGTTGTAGGAGCGGCTTCAGCCGCGAGCTGTTCAAGGGTAATCGCGGCTGAATCCGCTCCTACGGTCGCTGTTCGCATGAGTTCGTAGGGTGGACAACGCGAAGCTTGTCCACCGCTTGGACTGACGCAATGGTGGATGAATAAAAGCGTCATCCACCCTACGACGAAATGACTGGATCAGGCGCGCTCGATGCTGGCCGGCGTGCGGCGCATCAGCACCTTGCCATGGCGCACCGACACCAGCGCGTGGCCCTGGCTGCGTACCATCTCGTAATCGTCCGGCGCCGAGAGGATCAGCAGGTTGGCCGGGCGACCCACTTCCAGGCCATACCCTTCACCCAGGTTTAGCGCGCGCGCCGAGTTGTCGGTGATCAGATCCAGGCTGCGCTTGAGGTCTTCGTAGCCGAGCATGTGGCAGATGTGCAGGCCGGCTTCGAGGATGCGCAGGATGTTGCCGTTGCCCAGCGGGTACCAGGGGTCGACGATGGAGTCCTGGCCGAAACAGACGTTCATCCCGGCGCGGTCGATCTCGGCCACGCGGGTCAGGCCACGGCGCTTCGGGTAGGTGTCGAAGCGGCCCTGCAGGTGAATGCTCTCGGTGGGGCAGGAGATGAAGCTGATGCCGCTCATCTTCAGCAGGCGGAACAGCTTGGAGCAGTAGGCGTTGTCGTAGGAGCCCATGGCCGTGGTGTGGCTGGCGGTGACCCGCGCGCCCATGCCGCGCACGCGGGCTTCCTCGGCCAGCACTTCGAGAAAGCGCGATTGTGGGTCGTCAGTTTCGTCGCAGTGCACGTCCACCAGGCAGCCCGTGCGCTCGGCCAGGTCCATGAGGAACTTGATCGACGACACACCCTGGTCACGGGTGTTCTCGAAGTGCGGGATGCCGCCAACCACGTCGGCGCCCAGCTCGATGGCCTGCTCCATCAGCGCGCGACCGTTCGCATAGGACTCGATGCCCTCCTGCGGGAAGGCGACGATCTGCAAGTCGATCAGGTGGCGGGTTTCCTCGCGCACTTCGAGCATGGCCTTGAGCGCGGCCAGTGTCGGGTCGGTGACGTCGACGTGAGTGCGCACGTGCTGGATGCCGTGGTCGACCAGCATGTCGATGGTCTTCTTGGCGCGGGTCTTGGTGTCTTCATGGGTCACCAGCGCCTTGCGCTCGGCCCAGCGCTCGATGCCCTCGAACAGGGTGCCGCTCATGTTCCAGTTCGGCTCGCCGGCGGTGAGGGTGGCATCGAGGTGGATGTGCGGCTCGACGAAGGGCGGCACGACGAGATTGCCGGCAGCGTCCAGGTCGCCCTCGGCGATGGGATGCAGGGCGTGCTGGGCTTCGATGGCGGCGATGCGCGCGCCGTTCAGGGTGATGCGGTGCAGGCCGTCGTGGCCGCGCAGGCGGGCATTGTGGATGATCATCGGGTTTCCTCTCAGGCAGGCGACGACAGACGCCGGATCAACAGCGCAACGCTGATGTTCAGGCGGTCGTGCGGGTCTTCGAATGAGCAGCCGGTCAGCGCTTCGATGCGCTGTAGACGGTAGCTCAGGGTATTGCGGTGAACGTTCAGGCGTTGCGCGGCCAGGGCCAGGTTGCCGTTCTCGGCGAACCAGGCCTCCAGCGTCGGCATCAGCACCGGTTGGTGGCGCGAATCGTCGCCGATCAGCGGGCCGACCACGCGTTCGACGAAGCGATCGAGCAGGCTTCGGTCGCGAATCGCGCCGAGCAATTCCAGCACGCCCAGCTCATTGAAACTGCACAGACCCAGGCGCTCGGGAAAGCGCTGCGCCACGGCCAGGGCCTGGCGCGCCTCACCCAGGCCCTGGGCGAAACGAGGTGCATCGCAGCCGGCGCTGCCCAGACCGAGAAACAGCCGCAGCGGGCCGAGCTGCGGGCGCAGCTCATCCAGCAGCACGGTCATGGCCTGGCGGTTGCGCGCTTCGGCGCTGGCATCGGCACATGGCAGCAGGGCGATCCAGTGACGGCCCTGGCTGATCAGGGGCAAGGCATTACCGAGTTCGCCGAGGCATTGCTCCAGGCGTCGTTGCAGCAGTTGCTGACGGCTCTGCAGCTGGCGCTCGGCGTCATCGTCGGCCAGGTCGCCGAACAGTTGCTCGCTGCCGTCGAGGCGTAGCAGCGTCACCTGGCGCGGTACGTGCAGCGCCAGGCCCAGGCTGTCGCCGCGTTGCAGCAAAACGTCGAGCGACTGGTAGTCACCGTCGAGTACCTGCTCCAACACGTGCTGGCGCGAGCGGCCGAGCTGCTGTGCGTGAACCAGGGCGGTGCCGATGGCCTGGGTGACGACCACCATCTTCAGCGCGTAGGGCTGCTCGATCAGCGGCAGGTTCAGGCGCTCGGCCTCCGCGATGACGCTGGTCGGGATGGTCTGGATGAACTCCGCGCCGGTGAGGATTACCAGGCCGGCGACCACGCGCTCATGGCCCTCACGCACCAGGCGCAGCAGGTTGGCTTCGTCACGCGGGTGGTTGATGCCTGTGACGAAAATCAGCTCGCCGCCCATCACCCACTCGGCGATGCCTTCGTTCTCGGCCACATAGGGCCAGCGCACGGCATTGTCGCGTCCGGCCTGGCCGGCACGCAGGCGCATGCTGGCCAGGCCGGGCAGGGCCAGTACATCGGCGACGGTCAGGCTCACGCGCCGGCGACCTGCTGACGGCCGACCAGGGCCTTGTTCGCCTCGAACAGCACCACGTAAGCCAGGGCAGCCACGGCGATGCCCACCAGCGGCGCGACCCAGGGCGAGAAGTAGGCGCTCAGTGCACCGATCAGGTAGGCGCCCAGGCCGACCCAGTTGAACGCCGGCAGGCGCACCTCGGCCAGTTTCGGGTAGCGCGCGCGGTGGCCGTAGAAGTAGTCGGCCATGATCACGCCGCCAATCGGCGGGATGATCGAGCCGAGCAGGATCAGGAAGGGAATCAGCATCTCGTACATGCCACCGATGGCCAGCAGGGTGCCGATAGCCGCGCCTGCCAGGGTCACGGTCTTGCGCTTGCCGGTGCGCAGCAGGTTGCAGCCGGCGGCGGCGAAGTTGTAGATGGTGTTGTCCTGGGTCGTCCACAGGTTGAGGAACAGCATGACCACGGCGGCCATGGACAGGCCTTGGAGCACCAGCACCTCGACCACGTCCGGCTGCTGATAGACGATGGCGCCATAGGCGCCGGCGACGATCATCAGGCCGTTGCCGATAAAGAAGCCGAACAGGCTGGCCAGCACCGCGACGCGGCCGCTCCTGGCGAAACGCGTCCAGTTGGTGGCCTGGGTGGCGCCGCTGACGAAGGTGCCGAACACCAAGGTGATGGCCACGCTGAGGCTCATGCTCTCGGACGGTTCCACCGCCAGCAGCCCGCTCAACCCGCCGATATCACGGGTGGCGATCCACAGCGAAGCCACCAGCAGCACCAGCATGGCCGGCACGGCGACGCGCGAGAGCAGATCCAGACCCTTGTAGCCGACGAAGGCAGTGAGGCAGAAACCGAAGCCGAACAGCACCATCAGCGGGATGGTCAGGCTCTCGGGCAGGCCGAGAATCTTCACCAGCACGATGGCAATGGTCGCCGTGCCCCAGGCGTACCAGCCGATCTGGGTGAAGCCCAGGAGCATGTCGGACAGCTTGCTGCCCACCTCGCCGAAGCAGAAGCGGCCCATCAGCACCGAATTCAGCCCGCTGCGGCAAGCGATCAGGCCCAGCACGGCGGCATACAGGCCGAGCAGCAGGTTACCGATCACCGCCGCCCAGAGCAGGGTGGTGAAATCGAAGGCCATGCCGATCTTGCCGCCGGCGAACATGGTGGCGGTGAAGAAGGTGAAACCGAACAGCAGGATGGCGGTGGAGAACAGCCCCTTGCGCGCGCCGTTGGGCACCTCGCTCAGGGGGTAATCGCTATCGGGGGTGGCGTTGCTCATGGACCTGGCTCCGGTAAGGGTGTGAAGCCTTGGCGATAGCAGGGGGCGTGCCAGAGTCAGCGCAATGAGCAGGCTTGGCAGGGTGATCAAAGGGTTTTGTGCGAAATGCACAAAGAAACGCACTTTGCAGTTTCAGGTGGCTAAAGATTTTGTGAGTGTAGAACAAAACTGGTGCGCGACGCTGCGGTTGCGCACCAGCTTGCAGCGGATTTTTGTTGGCGCTGCCTCAACTTGAACGCCCTGCAGGTCTAACCCGCCCCTCCCTGAATCGAAGGCTCTGCAAGGGCTGTTCGCTACGAGTCCTGGCCCCTGGGCTACCCATCGGCTTTTCAATCCTGAGCGCAAGCCTACTGCAGAGAGTTCGCAGTCCCCTCAGGCTCTGCTGCTTCCGGCATATGAAGATCGGCGTAGATGCTCTCAGCTAGCGCAATATCCTCATCTGTCAGATGCTGGAACAAGCTCGTCCGCTTCCGCTTGGAGACACGCCCGCTGTTCTCATAGATCACCGCGATAAGCAGCTCAAGGTCCCGGTTCGACAGGTCCAGCTCGCGATCCAGCTGCTCTTTGAACCTGTCGCGCCTGACCAGATGGTTGACCTCATCACGCATGAGTCCATCCAGAACTCGCGCAGCGCTCTTGTTAACCTCGCCCTGCAGATCAGTGAAGTCCAGGTGGGCGAACAGATGGGCATGCGCTTCGTCCAGCTCAGGATCGCTGGTCAAGTCCCTCCGGTGGTACTGCGTGGCGCTAAGTAACCGTCGTGACAACGCGTCGAGCGTGCCGATGTAACTGTCCAGGTTGACCAGAAGGCCAGCGGAGATAGGCAGGATGATGCCCTGCAGTTTGAGGCCTTCGTTGGCCAGGATGTCCTGCATGATGAAGCGGGATAACCTGCCGTTGCCGTCCATGAAAGGATGGATGTAGATGAAACTGTGCGCGATCGCGTTTAGCTTCACCAGCGCCGGGGCATCGCTGCGCATGACGCGCTCACGCATGGCGAACCACTCTTGCATCATCTCAGGCACTGTTTCCGGCGCCGGCGGAATCAGATGGATCTGATCGCCGCGGCCGAGCCAGTTCTGCAGATACCTGTATGCGCCAATGGACGGATCGGGACGCCCAGTACCGAGGGCTATCCGGTGGATGTCGAACAAAAACTCCTCATCCAACGGGCGTTGTCCCGCCTGTTCCAGCACTCTCACAAATCGCAAGATTCGATCAGGAGTCGGACGCTCATGCTCGATCTCATAGGAACTGCGAGTCTCGGTCGTCAGCAGGTATTGCGCCGCTCTGGCAATCTCGGTGACCGAGAAGTCAACCATCTGGTCATGCATGCGCTCGACTATTTGCGCATTCAACAGACTGTCGTCTGTCCAGCCCTGGCGGGAAATCAGGGCTGAAAGCTGAGGCGTGCCCAGGAGATTCATCCGCACGCGATGCCTGCGCGACATCTCCTCTGGGCCGGTGAAATATTTCTCCGGTGGGAGCAGGTGCTCATAGGGAATGTTCTGAGCTGCGTCGGGCAGAGGCAACGGGTGGCCTGCAATGTTCTCGCAGATATACCAGAGCCGGCGCAGATAACCGCTGGCTGGCTTCTCAGCGATTGCCGCAGCCAGGTCATCCCGGACAGCAGGAATCTGGAAGGCGCGCTCCAGGACACCCAGATTTACCCCTTCGTACGAGAGCGCAAACAGCATCTGGTCGATGGGGCGTTGCTCTCTGGCGTATCCCTTGCTGAAGACCTCTAGGTTGACGCCACCAGCGGACTGAGAGAGCGCCTGGCGCGAGCCTATGACGCACTCACGATCAAGCGGCACGCAGCGAAGATCGAGGGCGTTGATCAGCCAGCTGTATCCGGCTCGCTCAATGGGTTGTCGCATGGCGAATTTCCTATAGGAGACGCGAGAAAACTATAATTCATACGGTCTTCTTGGAAAAACTTATAGTCAGTTGTCCAGGCCATGAACATCAAAGAGCTGACCAGGGAGGCGAGACAGACCATCAGTGCTGTCTAAAGGCTCTCTAATATCGCGCTGCAGGTTGGTCTGATCGACGCTGATGCGGTTAATCACCTCACATCTATAACACTCCACCACATGAAACGGCTCGTACCTCATTTCGGCTTGAGGACACTGCTGCTTCGTTCTCAGGTCGAAGGCGGCATTCATATGCATGGCAGCCGCCTCAATTTGTGGTGCAGGGAGACCTGGTCCAGCCGTTCGTAGGCGTTACGTAACCACCGTCACCTGCGGCATCGGCGGCATGGTCACGGTCTGCTCGGCGCTCGGGGCGAGCACTTCAGCTTCGCCGTCCACTACCTGCTTGCCGTCCTGGTTGAACACGCGGGTGGCGATGCGCACGCGGTTCTTCGGCAGTTTTTCCAGCACTTCCAGCTTCACGGTCAGGGTGTCGCCGAGCTTGACCGGGCGGGTGAACTTGAGCTGCTGGCCGAGGTAGATGGTGCCGGGGCCGGGCAGGTTGCAGGCGATGGCGGCGCTTATCAGGGCGCCAGTGAACATGCCGTGGGCGATGCGCTCCTTGAACATGGTCTCGGCGGCGAAAGCGGCGTCCAGGTGCACCGGATTGTTGTCACCGGAGACGGCGGCGAACAGTTGCACGTCGCGCTCTTCGACGTGCTTCTCAAAGCTCGCCTGCTGGCCGACTTCGAGGGCCTCGTAGGGGATGTTGGTTACCTGGGTCATGGACACTCCTTGATTGGGCTTCGATCCTGGCTCAGGGCCTGCTGCAGCCAGTCGATCAGGTGGGCGGTGACCTCGTCGCGATTGCTCTCGTTGAGCAGCTCATGACGGGCCTCGGGATAAATCTTCAGTTGCACGTCGCGCACGCCGGCCTCGCGCAGGGCGCCCGCCAGATCACTCAGGCGCTTGCCGTCGCTGACCGGGTCGCGTGAGCCGCCGATCACCAGCAGCGGCAGGTCGGCATCGATCTGCGCCAGGTTCTCGACCGGGGTGATGTATTGCAGGCCGTCGAGCAGGTCACACCACAGCTGCGTGGTGCAGACGAAACCGCACAGCGGATCGGTCACGTATTTGTCCACTTCCGCCGGGTCGCGGCTGAGCCAGTCGAAGGCCGTGCGGTTGGGCTTGAAGGCTTTATTGAACGAGCCAAAGGACAGGTAATCGATAACCTTGCTGCGCCCCTTGGGGCCCAGGCGCCAGCGCTCGAAACCGGCGATCAGCCGCGCGGCCTTGTACAGCGCCACCGGCTGGTAGTTGGAGCCGGAGAGCACGGCACCCTGCAGGCTGCAGCTGTGGCCCATCAGGTAGGCCATGCCGATGTAGCTGCCCATGCTGTGGCCGAACAGGAAGATCGGCGCCTGTGGGTAGCGTTGGCGGATATGGTGATTGAGCGAGGCCAGGTCGCCGACCACCTTGTCCCAGCCGCCTTCGTCGGCGTAGTGGCCGAGCACCCCCTGAGCGGCGCTTTGGCCGTGGCCGCGCTGGTCCAGCGCATAGAGGTCGAAGCCGGCGGCGACCAGGCTTTCGGCCAGGCGTGCATAGCGTAGGCTGTGTTCGGCCATGCCGTGGGACAGCATGACCACCGCGCGCGGCGGCTGATCACCATGCCAGTGGTTGACGTGCAGGTGCAGGCCGTCCTGGGTCACCAGGGGGAAGGGGTTGTGGCGCATGGCGAATCCTTGTGCCGGAGATTGGCGGCATTGTGCACCTTGGCCGTCATCAGGCAAAGCACCGCGGTTTTCATCGAAGCAGTAAAGATCGGTTACGAATCACCGCATTTATTGCGAAATTCAGCCCATCAATGACGCCTTCGAGCTATTTGCGGCGCGGCTCTAAGCTGCTACTTTCCGGGCAGACCCGCACCGCGGGCCAGATCACTTCAGGGGAAGAGGACAAGAACAATGCAACCTGATTTCTGGAACGACAAACGCGCCCCTGGCGTGCCCAACGACATCGACCTGTCCAGCTACAAGTCGGTGATCGAAGTGTTCGAGCGTTCGTGCAAGCGCTTCGCCGACCGTCCGGCCTTCAGCAATCTCGGCGTCACGCTGACCTATGCCGAGCTGGATCGCCTCTCCGCGGCCTTCGCCGCCTACCTGCAGAAGCAAACCGACCTCAAGCCGGGTGATCGCATCGCGGTGCAGATGCCCAACGTGCTGCAATATCCCATCGCGGTGTTCGGCGCCATGCGTGCCGGGTTGATCGTGGTCAATACCAACCCGCTGTACACCGCCCGTGAGATGCGCCACCAGTTCAAGGATGCCGGTGTGCGTGCGCTGGTGTACCTGAACATGTTCGGCAAGCTGGTGCAGGAAGTGCTGCCGGATACCGAGATCGAGTACCTGATCGAAGCCAAGATGGGCGACCTGCTGCCAAGCCTCAAGGGTTGGCTGGTCAACACCGTGGTGAAGAAGGTCAAGAAGATGGTGCCTGACTACCATCTGCCCCAGGCCATTCCCTTCAAGCAGGTGCTCAAGCAGGGCCACGGCCAGGCGCTGGCGCCGGTCAAGGCCAGTCACGACGACATCGCGGTGCTGCAGTACACCGGCGGCACCACGGGCGTGGCCAAGGGCGCCATGCTCACCCACGGCAACCTGGTGGCCAACATGCTGCAGGTCGATGCCTGCCTGTCGCAGCTCGGCCCGGACGGCACGCCGCTGATGAAGCAGGGCCAGGAGATCATGATCGCGCCGCTGCCGCTGTATCACATCTATGCCTTCACCGCTAACTGCATGTGCATGATGGTCAACGGCAACCACAACGTGCTGATCACCAACCCGCGCGACATCCCGGGCTTCGTCAAGGAGCTGGGCAAGTGGAAGTTCTCCGCGCTGCTGGGCCTCAACACCCTGTTCGTCGCGCTGATGGATCACCCGGAGTTCAGGAATCTGGACTTCTCCAGCCTCAAGGTCACCAACTCCGGCGGTACCGCGCTGGTCAAGGCCACTGCCGAACGCTGGCAGCAGATGACCGGCTGCACCGTGGTCGAAGGCTACGGCCTGACCGAGACCTCGCCGGTGGCGAGCACCAACCCATACGGCGACAAGGCGCGCCTGGGTACGGTCGGCATTCCGGTGCCGGGCACGGCGTTCAAGGTGATCGATGATGACGGCAACGAGCTGCCGACCGGCGAACGCGGGGAGCTGTGCATCAAGGGGCCGCAGGTGATGAAGGGCTACTGGCAGCGTGAGGAAGCCACCGCCGAGGTGCTCGACGCCGAGGGCTGGTTCAAGACCGGCGACATCGCGGTGATCGACCCGGATGGCTTCGTGCGTATCGTCGACCGCAAGAAGGACATGATCATCGTTTCGGGCTTCAACGTGTACCCCAACGAGATCGAGGACGTGGTCATGGCTCACCCGAAAGTCGCCAGCTGTGCGGCCATCGGTGTGCCGGACGAGAAGTCCGGGGAAGTGGTCAAGCTGTTCGTGGTGCCGCGTGACGGCGGCGTGACCGTGGAAGAACTCAAGGCCTACTGCAAGGAAAACTTCACCGGCTACAAGGTGCCCAAGCACATCGTGTTCAAGGATGCCCTGCCCATGACCCCGGTCGGCAAGATCCTGCGTCGCGAGCTGCGCGATATCGCCTGACCCCAAAGCCCCTTCCCGCTGCAGGGAAGGGGCTTCCCGCCTCCTGCTGCCATCGGCAGTCCAATTGTTGTGATTTCGTAACCGCCACAGCCTATTGCAGACCGTCACGCACTGCAGCACCGTACAGCCGAGCCAGGCTCCATCGCCTGCAACCTGCGAGCTAGAAGCCTTTCACGGTTTCTCGGGAAAAAGAACGCTAGGTGACTGCATGGTCTTTTTTGGTCACTTTTGGGGCTGGTTGGACCATGACTGGTGCTGGTGAGCCTCTGGCAAAGCTGCTACTCTCGGCGCGCTTCCGGGCCGTGGGCCAGCGGAAAAGCGAGCTAAACACACAACAAACAACCGCCTTCGCGCGGTGAAGATCAGCTGTTGCTTAGGAGTGGGCTTCCATGACCGAAAACTTCTGGAAGGACAAGTATCCCGTTGGGGTCGCTGCCGAAATCAATCCCGACCAGTACCCGAACATCCTCGCGGTACTCAAGGAGTCCTGCCAACGCTTCGCCGACAAGCCTGCTTTCAGCAACCTGGGCAAGACGCTCACCTACGGCGAGATCTACAAGCTCTCCGGTGACTTCGCCGCCTACCTGCAGAAGCACACCGATCTGAAGCCCGGCGACCGCATCGCCGTGCAGTTGCCCAACGTCCTGCAGTATCCCATCGTGGTGTTCGGTGCCATGCGCGCCGGCCTGGTGGTGGTCAACACCAACCCGCTGTACACCGCGCGGGAAATGGAGCATCAGTTCAACGACTCCGGCGCCAAGGCGCTGATCTGCCTGGCCAACATGGCGCACCTGGCCGAACAGGTGGTGCCCAAGACCGGCGTGAAGACGGTGATCGTCACCGAAGTCGGCGACATGCTGCCGACTTTCAAGCGTCTGCTGGTCAACTTCGTGATCAAGCATGTGAAGAAGATGGTGCCGGCCTACAACCTGCCGCAGGCGGTCAAACTCAACGATGCCCTGGCCAAGGGCCGTGGTCAGAGCTTCAGCGAAGCCAACCCGAGCAACGCCGACATCGCCGTGCTGCAATACACCGGCGGCACCACCGGCGTGGCCAAGGGCGCCATGCTCACCCATCGCAACCTGGTGGCCAACATGCTGCAGGTCAAGGAGCTGATGGGCGCCAACCTCGATGAAGGTTGCGAAGTGCTGATCGCGCCGCTGCCGCTTTACCACATCTACGCCTTCACCTTTCACTGCATGGCGATGATGCTGATCGGTGGCCACAACATCCTGCTGACCAACCCGCGCGACCTGCCGGCCGTGGTCAAGGACCTGGCCAAGTACCGCTTCACCGGCTTCGTCGGCCTCAACACCCTGTTCGTCGCCCTGTGCAACAACGAAGAGTTCCGCAAGCTGGACTTCTCCGCGCTCAAGCTCACCGTTTCCGGCGGCATGGCCCTGCAACTGGCTACCGCCGAACGCTGGAAGGAAGTCACCGGCTGCGCCATCTGCGAAGGCTTTGGCATGACCGAGACCAGCCCGGTGGCCACGGTCAACCCGTTCAGTGCCATCCAGCTCGGCACCATTGGCATTCCTGTACCCTCGACGCTTTGCAAGATCATCAATGACGACGGCCAGGAGCTGGCCATCGGCGAGATCGGCGAGCTGTGCGTTAAGGGCCCGCAGGTGATGAAGGGCTACTGGCAGCGCCAGGAAGCCACCGACGAAATCCTCGATGCCGAAGGCTGGTTGAAAACCGGCGACATCGGCCTGATCCAGGAAGACGGCTACCTGCGCATCGTCGACCGCAAGAAGGACATGATTCTGGTGTCCGGCTTCAACGTCTATCCGAACGAGCTGGAAGACGTGCTGGCGACCCTGCCGGGCGTGCTGCAGTGCGCCGCTATCGGCGTGCCGGACGAGAAATCCGGCGAGGCGATCAAGGTGTTCGTGGTGGTCAAGCCGGGCGAGAGCGTGACCAAGGAGCAGGTGATGGAGCACATGCGCGCCAACCTCACCGGCTACAAGGTGCCCAAGGCCGTCGAGTTCCGCGACGTACTGCCGACCACCAACGTCGGCAAGATCCTGCGCCGCGAACTGCGCGACGAAGAGCTGAAGAAGCTGGGCAAGAAGTGATTCGCCCGCGCTGACAAGAACGCCACCTTCGGGTGGCGTTTTTTTTTGCGTCACCTTCCCGTAGGGTGCGCCGCGCGCACCACGCTCTTATAGGGGGGGCGAATCGGTGCGCACGGTGTTCAGCCTCTGGCTTCCTTCGCCCCACGCCAGGCCACCAGTAGCACCCCGCTGACGATGCACAAGGCTGCCAGCAGCATGCTCAGGCTGCCCTGTTCACCCAGCAGGCCGATGGCGATGGCGGCTCCGGTGATGGCCGCCACCGAGCCGATCTGGCTGAGAAACACGGTGCCGGCCAGGTTCTGCAGGATGAAGAACAGCGCATAGACCGCGGCGAACAACAGCATCTGTGCGCCCAGTAGGCCAACTGCCTTGGCACTATCCAGATGCGGCGTGAAGTCCACGCCGAACGGGGCCGTGCAGGCCAGCAGCACGGCCCCGCCCAGGAGCATGCCGGGAGCCAGTGACAGCGGGCTGGCGCCGCTCGGCCAGTAGCGGGCGCGGTAGATATTGCCCAGCGCCAGGAACACCGGCACGCTCAGCGCGCCCAGCACCCAAAGCGTCGGGCTGTCGCCGCTGTTGAGCTTGCCCAGGGCAAGCAGCAGGCTGCCGGCCAGACCGATGCAGATGCCCAGCAGGCGGATGCGGCTGAGGCCCTCCATGCGCAGGGCCAGGGCCAGCAGGTAGGTGATCAGTGGCGGGAAGGCCAGGCACATCGAGGCGAAGCCGGCTCCGACATGGCCGATCGAGCTGAACAGCAGGGCGTTGGGCACCGCGATACTGAGCAGGCCGGAGGCCAGGTAGTAGCGTTGCTGAGGCAGGCTCATGCCGGGCCGTTCCCCTCGCAACCAGGCGAACAGCAACAGCAGCAGGCCGCCACCGAGCAGGCTCCACAGCAGGAAGGCCATCGGCTGCCATCCGCTGCCGCTGGCCAGCTTGACCAGGTTGCTGGTCAGCCCCATCAGCGTACCGATGGTGAACAGCAGCGAAACGGCCAGAACTGGCCGGTAGTGAGTGGCCGACATGCAGGTGCCTCCTTGGTGTGGATCGGCTACGATGAAAACATTCTTTTTGAAAAGTATCTTGATAGCAAGATAAATCGAGGGCGACATGCAAGACCGTGCACAACTGGCCGCTGAGCAGTGGCAACGACAGCGGCCCGATCTGGATGCTCAGGCCATGGCGGTGATCGGCCGCCTGGGGGAGCTGAGCCAGGTGATCAGCCGCGACCACCTGCTGCCGTTCTTCGCCGCACACGGGCTGCAGGCCGGTGAGTTCGACCTGCTCGCCACCCTGCGTCGCGCAGGCGAGCCTTATGCGCTGATGCCCACAGCGTTGTACGAGAGCGCGATGATTTCCTCGGGCGGCATGACCAGCCGCATCGACCGCCTGGAAAAAGCCGGGCTGATCGAACGGCGCAAACATCCCAGCGACCGCCGTGGCGTGCTGGTGGCCCTGACCCCGGCCGGTTTCGAACTGATCGATGGCATGCTCGCCGCCCATGTGGCCAACCTGCAGCGTGTGCTTTCAGGATTGACCGTGGACGAGCAGCGGGCGTTGCATGAATTGACCGGCAAGTTGCTGGCGGGCTTGGCTGAGTGCGAGGGAGCGCGCTGAATGAGCTATCAGATACGGATCTATATGCACCCCGACGTTGAGTCGGTTCGAGGAGCAAACACCTTGGCCCTCTGGGAGGCTGGGTGGCCGCGGTGGGTCGATGAACTGGCCGAAGCCAGGAAGCTCACGCAAACCCGCTCGGACAACTTCCCAAGCCTGTACAGGGGGGCGGCCAGCGACATACTGCCGATGCTGCCGGCGAACCGGAGAACGTCCCCGGCGCTTTACTTCACGCCTGAACTGCTCCAGGAACGAATCAACGCATGTCCGCGCGATGCTGAACTAGGCATCGAAATCTGGGATCAGTGTTGACCCACCACTCGGTCTGAAGATGAAAGATGCCCTGGACGCAGTTCGCAAGGGCGTCTGATTGTTGGCCTGTAGCCTGGGTTGAGCACGGCGAAATCCGGGGTAGTTCATCGGCTCGGGCCGCTGTTGCTTCAAGCTTCATCGGTTCGGAGCCGCATATTTTTTCGAGCATCGATGGCGCTTGAAGAAGCGGTGGACAAGCTGCGCGTTGTCCGCCCTACGCCTCGGTTTCACCGGAAGGTGGATGGGGCTCTTCATCGTTGCAGTGGATGTCCGGGCTAGTTGCTGGCGTTAGGCTTGGCACCATCGAGTCAGATCCATATATCGTTCAGCGCGGTTAGATCACCTCCTTCGTGCCCCGTATTCAGGATCCCTCGAGGTTCGATCATCATCAGTTTCGCCTCTCCTTGCGCTGCTGTACGGTGTTCAACACCCCGTGGCACGACGTATAGCTCCCCGGGTTTCACATGGACGCAGCCCTCCGGTAGGTCAATACGCAAGACACCCTCCAGTACCAGAAACGCCTCGTCAGTTTCCGGGTGTGAGTGCCAGATGAATTCGCCTTCTATTCGCACCACCTTGAACTGGTAGTCGTTCATTTCGGCGACGACCCTTGGGCTCCATTGCTGCTCGATCAGCGAAGCCTTTTGCTTGAGGTCGACTGGGAGGGAGGTTTGTGGGGGACGGGAATCAGGCATGACGGATCCTCTTGAATGGGAGTCGTCAGCCTAGCGAGGCGAAAAGCATCCCTCTTGTAAGATCCTGCAAGTCAGCATGCAGGACGCAGACGCGCCAGCCAGCGTAAGGGCGATACGCCATAGCTGCGTGTGAAATGCCGGGTCATATGGCTTTGGTCGTGAAAACCTGCAGCAAGGGACGCGTCTACCAAGGTGAAACCATTCAGAGCAAGGCTTCGAAAGTAATCCAGGCGGCGCAGGGTGACAAAACGGTAGGGGCTGGTGCCGTAGAGTGCGCGGAAGTCACGCGACAGGCTCCAGCGTTCGCGCCCGCTGGCTTGCTCGAGCATCTCCAGGGTAATGCTGGAGTGCAGGTGCTCCATGATGAATGCCCGTGCGCGCTCGGCTGCACGGTAATCCAGACGCTTGCGGCCAGGTGGTTTGCCTGCGACTGCGTGCAATGCCATCGCAAGGTCATACAGGGCGTCCTGTTCTTCCAGCATTTCCAGCGGGTGATCCAGCGCTTGCACGAATGCTTCACTGGCACGGTACAGGCGTGGATCGTTCGAGAGCCCCCCGGATATGAAGGGCAGGGGTTGTCCGCCCAGAATGTTCTGGATAAGTGCCGGGTCGACATACGCCATACGGTAGCGGAAACCGGCATTGGTGCCGGCCATGCCGTCATGCAGTTCGTCAGGGTGCAGCACAAGCGTATTTCCAGGGACTCCGTGACACAGAGAACCTTTGTAGTTAAAGCTCTGCACCCCTGCGAGGGTTCGTCCGATCGAGTAAGTGTCGTGACGATGTGGGTCATAGCCATGGCCAGCAAACCACGCCTCGATACGTTCCACCCCGCTGGGTAGAGCGCTTCGCACGACCCAATCACTGGAGGTGGGTTGGTTCGTTTTGCTATCCATGAGGGCTGCTCTCGATCATGCGCGGTACTGGCAGGTATGCACTTAAAGATCTACCCATACTAGGGGGTATGCCTACGCATGTCTGGCTCTTCGATGGTTCTCGCATGGGAGCAAGCCTGTGACGCTCTGCGTCACGGCACAGCGCGCAATTGCCCGTGTGGTGAGCTGTTCGCTGACGCCACGGGCGGTCGGCGTTTCGATCCAACTTACGCGTTCAATGATGAAAAGACGGCGGATTTATTTTCGGGACGGCTGGTCCGATTCAACACTTTTCCCTTTCTTGTTGGGGTTGGGATCGGTCGCTCAGTTCTTTACGACGAAGCTAATGGAAAAATGCCATGCATCTTCTACGCATCCATGCCATCGCCTTGGGCGCTATGTTTCTGGTCGGCCCAGCCTCGGCACAGGTGAATATCGGTATCTGGGGCAACGGTATTCTAGGCCAGTCTGCTCTTCGGAATGCGCAGGAGGCAGCAGGTCAGAGTGCTGATGATGAGGAGGCTGAAACCTCTGCGCGGGCTCGACCGGAAGACGCTGCCGCCCTGTTCTTTGATCGTTCAGGCGATCTGACCGGGCAAATCGAAGAAGCGGTTGCACAACGTCTGTCCGAGATGGTGTCGGTCCGATTTCAGATGGAAGACCCGTCCTACCTGGTAAAGACCGCAGGCACTCGCGCTATCTACCGACAGGAACTGGCAAAGCGTGGCCTGCCGGAGGATTCTCTCAGCGGAGCTACAGCGCTGTTTCTCGCCGTCGGTTGGGAGCTCGCCAATGGGCGGGCGTTGTCTGACGCACAAACAGCAGCCATTTACCGGCAGACCGCTAGCGGGTTAAGGCAGTCTCCTTTGGCTCGCAAGAGTGGTCCAGAGCTCCAGCAGGAGTCCGAGATACGCTTGATAATAACCGCGCTGTGGCTGGAGGAGGCGCGCGTACGTTCATCGTCTTCTCGCTCGAAGCAGGACCTAGCCGATGCGGTCAGGAACGACTTGAAGGAGATCACTCGCAATGACATGCGTGCCTATAAAGTGACAGAGAATGGGTTCACAGGGCTCTAGTGATTCGGTAGTAGGGCTGCCTCCAGTTCTGGCAATCGCCGCTGCTCACATCCGGTGATGCTCGACCAGAAAATCCACGAACACCCGCACCCGCGCCGGCATTGCCGAGCCGCCGACGAACACCGCATGAATCGGTTCCCTGTCACCGGGGTTGAAGGCCTGCAACAGCGGCACCAGATCGCCGCGCTGGATGTCCTCGGCCACGGTGAACTCGCCGATGCGCGCGATGCCGGCGCCAACCCGTGCAAATTGCGCCAGCGCCTCGCCGCTGCTGCATTCGATATTGCCGCAGACCTTGAGTGAGAACGCCTGGCCGTAGCGGACAAAGGGCCAGTTGGGTTCGGCGCGGCGGAAGTTGAAGCGCAGGCAGTTGTGCTGCAGCAGGTCTTCCGGCTGTTGCGGTGTGCCATGGCGCTGCAAATAGTCTGGGGAGGCCACCACCACCTGGCCGGTTTCGCCGACTTTTCGTGCGGTCAACGGGCTGTCCGGTAGCAGGCCGAAGCGCACGGCCACGTCCGCCTGGCCGCCGAGAATGTCGACCACTTCGTCGCCCAGGCTGAGGTCGACGGTGATGCTCGGGTAACGCGCGCTGAACGCCGCCACCAGCGGCACGATGGTCATCCGGCCATGGCCGAGGGCAGCGCTAACACGCAAGCGGCCCCGTGGCACGCCCTGATCGGTGATGGCTTCTTCGACCTCCGCCATATCAGCAAGGATGCGCCGCGCGCCGCGCAGGTACGCCTCGCCCTCGGCGGTGAAGGTGATCGCGCGGGTGGTGCGCAGCAGCAGGCGCGTGCCAAGGCGCTGCTCGGTGCGCGCGATGATCCGGCTGACCGCCGAGGGCGTCAGCCCCAGTGCACGTGCGGCGGCCGACAGGCTGCCTTCCTCCGCCACGGTGGCGAACACCACCATGTCACCTGATCGGCCGCCTATGTCCATTTGTGCTCCGTAAGCAAAGGTGTTTGTCAGAAAGGCCATCTACCGCCAGCAAGGTTTGGATCCTAGCATTCGCGGCATAGATGAGGAGCCTTTCCATGCGTATCAATCCACCACTCGTTGCACTCGCCATCGGTGCCTTCGGCATCGGTGTCACCGAGTTCGCCCCCATGGGCATGTTGCCGGGCATCGCCAGCGATCTCGGCGTTTCCATTCCCGCTGCCGGCTTGCTGGTCAGCGCCTACGCCCTCGGCGTGCTGCTCGGCGCGCCTTTGATGACCCTGACCACCGGCAAGATTCCCCGGCGCTATCTGCTGATCGGGCTGATGGCCATCTTCACCCTGGGCAACCTGATGTCGGCCCTGGCCACCGATTACTACAGTCTGTTGATTGCGCGAGTGGTGACCTCGCTGAACCACGGCGCCTTCTTCGGCGTCGGCTCCATCGTCGCCGCCAGCGTGGTCGCGCCGGACAAACGCGCCGGTGCAGTGGCGGCGATGTTCATGGGTTTGACATTGGCGACCATCGGCGGCGTGCCGCTGGCCACCTGGTTCGGTGAGGTGTTTGGCTGGCGTACGGCTTTTGCGGGCATTACCGGTCTGGGCGTATTGGCCATGCTCGCGCTGTGGTTCGCGCTGCCCAACGTGCCGCTGCCGAAGAGTGACGGCGTGCTGGCGGAAATCCGTGTGCTGGGCCGTGGCCCGGTACTGGCGGCCCTGGCCCTGACCGTGATCGGTTCCAGCGCGATGTTCACCGTGTTCACCTATATCGCACCGATCCTCAGCAGCGAGACCCAGGCGTCCACCGCCTTCATCACCGCCATGCTGGTGCTGTACGGCATCGGCCTGACGCTCGGCAACATGTGGGGCGGCAAGGCGGCGGATCGCTCCGTCGACCGCACCCTGATCGTCTCGCTGAGTGCGCTGATCCTGGTCTTGCTGGCCTTCACCGTACTGATGCGCTGGCCGCTGCCGGCAGCCCTGACCATCCTGATCTGGGGCATCGCCAGCTTCGCCATCGTGCCGCCGCTGCAGATGCGCGTTATGGAGGCCGCCAAGGCCGCGCCCAACCTGGCCTCGGCAGTGAATATCGGCGCCTTCAACCTCGGTAACGCGATTGGCGCAGCACTTGGCGGTGCAGTGATCAATGCCGGGCTGGGCTATCCGGCGATCTCTCTGGCCGGCGCGGCAATGGCCGGGCTGGGACTGCTGATGGTGCTGGGGTTTGCCTGGCGTTCCAGAGCCGTGGCGGCTCCAGCGGTGTGCCAGTGATGTGATACCGGGAGTTGGTGGCTGGAAATGTAGGGCGTCCCGGTGCGCCCTACGTGCAATTGGCCAGCAGCGGACATTCAGCGTCGACACGCAAATCCGCCTCCGTTCAGCCCCGTTGCCGTTCAAGCAGCAAGCCCTTTTCCGCTTCGTGGCCTAGGCTTCTGTACGAAGCGAGCAGCTTCGGCAGCTCAACCCTCAGATACTGCTGCATGTACGAGCCAAGGAAGTGCATATGCCCTATCTGTACCACGCGACGAACAAGGCCAATCTGGTAGGTATCCGCGACGTTGGGATGGCGCCTGCATCCAGGCGTCCGGCTTCTAGAGCCCTAGGCGCCACGCAGCAGAACCGGATCGACAAGCGCGAAAACAAGCGCCTGGCTAGCTTCAAGAAATTCCTGAAAAAGTTGGCGGAGCAGGGCTATGCCCACCACACGATCCTCCAAAGCACAGTGCGGGTAAGAATCGCGTTCTCCAACAGGGATTTTGCCGAAGTCGAAGAGATCCCCTATGCCCCGGGCGCGGCCATTCCAGAAAACAAGGGCCTCATTGCAGCGGACGCCGACCTTGAAGAGATTCTTGCTGCGTACATCGGCGCACTCCGACACGCTCGCGTGCCTTTTGATGATGACCTGATGGATGAGAGGCAGGCTAGGCTCGACGCGAGGGCCAAATTGACAAACAAGAAGCAAAAGCCGTTGTTCAAGGATTTACCCAACCTGAATAAGCTGGCGAGGGCGAAGCTCCTCCTGGATAACGAATATCGGCGTATCGACACCCTGGACTTGTCAAGGTACTACAGTCATTTCCTCAGTGAACTCTCCTATGCTTATCAAGAACTGGTGGCGGATAACGAACAGGAGATAACCCGGCATCGTGTGTACCTATTTGCCGAGAACCAGTTCAGAACAGAGTACGCCAGCTACGCGACCCATATTGCCAACGGCCAATACGAAGCCCTGGCGATACTGCGGGTGGATCTCGCCCATGTCGTCAATCCGATGGTCGATATGTCCCAGGGAAACGCCGCCACCACCAAAGAGACCATCAACGCTGCGCATATCCAGTACAAGATCGGCGTAACCCAGGCATCAGTGCAGAATGGCAGCGCTTTTAGAGACGGCTGGAGCGAGCTGAGCGGCTATGTACCGCCCACTGCAACACTCGCTTCCAGCATGGCCTCGAGTAGCCAGGGGAATGGCCTCGATGGCGGCACGATATAAGGCACGATCGAGCCGGTAGGTTTAGTGGATAGGCCTCTGACTCCGACAGCTACAACCTCAACTCCGTCCGCAACGCCTGATGCCCGCCGCCTAGCGGCGAGCACAGGCGTTGGTGGATGCGGCTGAGAAAACCCAGCTCGAAGGCATGGCGCTGTGCGCCCGGCGGGTAGAGCTGGCGCTCCAGCAGCAGATTGGCCCACAGCCAGCCGCTGTTGGCATCGTCCAGCCAGGCTTGGGCCTGCTGCACGCCGTGGGAGAAGCTCGCCTGGCAATCTGCATTCCAGCCAAACTCGGCAGCCGGTTGCCCGTCATGGGCGGGCAGGTGGGTGAGGTACCGTTGCGGCTCAATCATGCTCGGCCCTCCCGGCTGCCTGGGCGATGGCCCGGCGGTAGAGCACGATCAACTCGCTCAATAGCGCGTGGGTAGTGCTCGCCAACTCCGGCTCCGGCATTCGCCGCAACAGCTTGGCCAGCAACGCTGCCCGATACTCGGCTGCTGCCTGCAAGGGGCAGTCGTCGGCCACATGGCTATGCAAGGGATTGTGTGGTGTGGGGAAGGGGATAACGACGGATTCAGACTTGGTCATGCAACACCTCCAAAACGGAAGTCGACACGACACCCAGCAGCCCAGGGCGGAGCCCTTGGGTAAAAGGGGGATAGTGCATTTTCCTTATGCTCCTCGAACGATTAAGGAGCCGCCACCCGCCGTTGTCACGCGGTTATGGGAGGCGGACCGTGCAAGGGTGACAAACCGGCGTCCGAGGGAACCGGCCAGGCCGAAGCCTGCCTCACACGGCCCGCCATAAAGGCACGAGAAAACAGCAGGCACAAAAAAGCGCCTGCTCTCGGCTATGGCGCTACCGCGCCTCGAACGATTCGGGTTGTCACACCCGGTCACGGGATTGACCGTGACGGGGCGGACTGTAGCGCGGGGTGGAGGACAGGGCAAGGTTTTGGAGTGGCTGCTATCGGTCAGAAGCCTTGTAGGGCGTACTTGCGGAGCAGTACGCCTTTTGTTGGGCCGGTGGACTGCTCGCTGACGCTCCTGAGTCCACCCTACGCCTTGGGTGGTTGAGCGAATCAGTAGTCGGAATCTTGAAAATCTAGTTTTAGGTTTAATTTGTCTTGATAAACGCCAATTCTTTTTTTTGCCCTATCAATGACATCCTCAAAGTGTAGTATCTCGAAGTATGTCTCGCCTAGCTTTGTATTATTCTCAGGGTCAATCAGAGCATTCGATTGAAACCAACCATTGCCTGTCGGAAATTTAGTCCAGCCACCTAGGCGAAGAGTGTTGACTGTATCGCCTATCAAGTATCCATAAAATTTTTTTAGCTTTCCGCCTGAATTGGCGTTTAGCAGATAAGCGTACTCCTGCAGATCACCTATATGCTCGTCCATCTGCACTCCGGGTGCTTTAAATTCTACAATAATAACTGAGCCTTCTTTACTGAAGATGGCTATGTCGGGGCGTTTGCTGCTGTTTTCATTAGATCGCTTGTCTAGAACTTTCTGAAGTTGTTGGTCTATGTCCTCGGAAAATATTTTGTTGCCGTTATCCCATTTTAGTTTTGATAGCGGAAGATCAGAGGCGATATAGTCATAATAGTGGTACTCTTCGCTTAGAAGCCAGATGTCATGATCAGTAACATCCGAACTGTCTTTTCGCATAGGAAAGAAAATGCTGTGAATAATTCTTTCGTCCTTGCGCTTTGCTTCGCTATTGATCTTTTGTATCGCTAGCCTTTTTCTGCATGCTAAGTCAAGTATTTGTACGACCGCGGCGCGTCTCACAATAAGTTGAGATAAATTTGCCATGTCGATATTCTTGAGCGAGGCAGTGTATTTCCAAGATAACTCATTGACCTTTTCTCTAAAGTCTACCGAGTCTGGTTCGGACTTAGTGATCTCGTCTTTGAGGGTCATGATTTCCGCAGTTTCTTCAATGACGCGCTCTTGATATTTCTTTAAGACACGCTCTGCAACGGCTAGGGGCGTATCGCCATAAACAATACGCGTTGAGGTGTCTTTTAGCATATCTTCGCTTATGCCGAATTGATTTGAAACTAAACTTAGAACTGTTTCTTTTTTCCAGTCTGCGGGGGTGACCATTTCTTGGATTACAGGATCAATGGCGTCGTAGATGGCGGCATATGAAATACCATCTGGCGAGAACATGTCGTCTGGTATGAACTCAGCAGGTATACAATCAAAGTCATCCCGCTGTTCATTAACGCGTTGATCTAGGTAGCTGCTTTCGATAAGAACTATATGATGGTGGTTGCCTACTGGATTATTCTGCTCGGTTTTGGATCTCAGGTATCTT
This sequence comes from Ectopseudomonas guguanensis, assembly GCF_900104265.1. GTDB lineage: Bacteria > Pseudomonadota > Gammaproteobacteria > Pseudomonadales > Pseudomonadaceae > Aquipseudomonas > Aquipseudomonas guguanensis. Next base: position 323,044 of record NZ_FNJJ01000001.1, on the reverse strand, counting down.
GATGTAATGTCTTTGACAGGGGAAGACTTGGCGCATAATGCAATAGAGTTTTTAGGGAGGTCGTAGTGTTTGGTGTCTAGTTTGTAGTGGGATATCTTTATTTCTTGAGGTTCAGCTACTCTCTCGTTAGTTGTGGGATTGTACTCCTCGGCAGTTACTGTTTTTACGCTTGTGACACTCGGTAGGTCATTGCGCTTCAGAGACGAATGCTGAGGTTCTTTACTCCAATGTTGGCTGCTAAAAATAATGCTAAATTCACCTAGGCGGCTATCAAGTCCAATTAATCTTTGAAGGAATGTTACAAGGACATTCTTCTTTAAATCTGAGGCGGAGAATAGGGCGCTTAGTTCTTCGCTTCGCATTATTTTGGTGTGCACTAATGGTTTGAGTTGTTTTAGTGTGACTCGCGTTCCTGTTGTTGCTTTGTTTGTCGGGGTTGAAGTGAAATTTTCAGCTTCAATTTGCTTTTGGGGTTCCAGATAATGAAGCTTTCGATCGATAAATGTATCGCCGTCTTGATATGTGCTCTCAAGAATAAGCTCTGCGAAGTGGTGGAAATATTGGATTCGGCCAGCACCTTTACATTGGCCAATTCCCGGGATTGAGAGGTCGTCTTTGTATGATGTGTCTTTAGTTAGAAAGGCTTTGAGTTGTTCTTCACCTAAACCGCAGCCATTATCCTGGCAGGAAATAATCATGTCTTCTTGGTTTTCATCAAGCCCTGCCGGGATGAAGGTAACATCTATCTCGATTTGCATGTCCGGGGCTTGCGGGTCACGAGATCTTCGGATTAGGTATGAGTCAATTGCATTCGAGATTAGTTCTTCAAATACGACGTACGGATTAGTGCTGAGTTTGGTGTTTTTTATACTTCCTCGAATATCAAGTGTCATGTTTTTTCTCAGCGCTAATTTTTAAGGTTGGTTTCAGTGAAGAACAATGTTGCGATTATTATTTTCATCTGTGCAGAAAAATAGGGGGTATTTATTTTTCTGCTTGTGTCTTTTAAATAATAAGTTTGCTTGTAATCCCTGTGTACACTAACACCCTTACCGCGCACCATGCGGCCGTGCCGCCATATCAACCCCCAGCGCCTTCATCACCGCAAGCATGGTTTTCAGTGTCGGGTTGCCGTGTTCGCTGAAGGAGCGATAAAGCTGCTCGCGGGACAGGCCGGTTTCTCTGGCCAGTTCGGTCATGCCTTTGGCGCGTGCCACCACGCCCAGGGCTTTGGCGATATAGCCGGCATCGCCAGTTTCCAGAGCGTCGCTCATGAACTCGGCAATGGCTGCGGGGCTGGTGAGGTATTCGGCGGGGTCGAAGTCACTAAAGGTTTCAGTCATCTCGTGTTCTCCACGTCTGCAGGATCTGCTGGGCGGCCTCTATGTCACGGCGTTGGCTGCCCTTGTCGCCTGCGCAGAGCAGGATCACCAGCGTGTCGCCTTGCTGGTGGAAATACACCCGGTAGCCGGGGCCATAGTGAATCCGCAGTTCGCTGACACCGTGGCCGACCGGTGCCACGTCGCCTGGCAGGCCTTCCATCAGCCGGTTTATCCGGGCCACGATGCGCGCCTTGCCGGTGTCGTCCTTGAGCTTCTTCAGCCAGTTTCTGAAGGTGGCGGATTCGATTTTTTGCATGGGCTGAATGTAGTTTATAAAGCACGAATTGCCAAGCTGGAGGATATGGCAGCTTTTGGAGTGCTAAAGGATAGGTTGTAGCGCTGTTTTGAGTCTGGATTGGTGGACTGTTCGCTGGCGCTACGAGAGGTCGGCGTTCCGATCCGCCCTACGCGCGCTCTCCCGGCAGCGGGCAGGGCTCGAATCTGCGACAATCCCGCCTTTGCCCTGATTGCCCCGATCCAGATGACTGACCTCGCCACGCTGCAGAACAACCTCGACCACGTCATGATCGCCGAGCGCCATCGCTTGCGCCGGCAGTTGCATGAGCTGCAGAAGCACCCCGACGAGGCCAAGCTGGCGCAGTGGCTGGAGCGTTTTCAGGCGTCCAGCGACAAGGTGGCGGCGCGCCGTAGCAGCATCCCGGCGATGCGCTACGACGATGCGCTGCCGATTGCCGCCAAGCGCGACGAGATCAAGGCCGCGCTGGAGAAGAGCCAGGTGGTGGTGATCGCCGGTGAGACCGGTTCGGGCAAGACCACGCAGTTGCCGAAGATCTGTCTGGAGATTGGCCGGGGCGTGCATGGGCTGATCGGCCATACCCAGCCGCGTCGGCTGGCGGCGCGCAGTGTGGCGACTCGGGTGGCCGAGGAAATCGGTACGCCGCTGGGCGAGCTGGTCGGCTATCAGGTGCGTTTCGAGGATCAGAGCAAGGACGGCACGCTGATCAAGCTGATGACCGACGGCATCCTGCTCGCCGAAACCCAGCACGACCGCTTTCTGGAAAAGTACGACACCATCATCGTCGACGAGGCGCACGAACGCAGCCTCAACATCGACTTCCTGCTCGGCTACCTGAAGACCCTGCTGCCGCGCCGCCCGGATCTGAAGCTGATCATCACCTCGGCGACCATCGATCTGGAACGCTTTTCCAAGCACTTCAACGACGCGCCGATCATCGAGGTGTCCGGTCGCACCTACCCGGTGGAAACCTGGTATCGCCCGCTGGCGGCCGAGGTGGACGAGGAGGGCGAGCGTCTGCTCGATGACCTGTCCATCGACCAGGGCATTCTCGCCGCGCTGGACGAGATCGCCGAGCACGAGCGCAGCGTGGGCAAGCGCCCCGGCGACGTGCTGGTGTTCCTGCCCGGTGAGCGCGAGATTCGCGAGTCCGCCGAGGTGCTGCGCAAGGCCAATCTGCGCCATACCGAGGTGCTGCCGCTGTATGCGCGGTTGACGCCGGCCGAGCAGCAGAAGATTTTCGCGCCCATGCCGGGGCGCAAGATCGTGCTGGCCACCAACGTTGCGGAAACCTCGCTGACCGTGCCGGGCATTCGCTACGTGATCGACAGCGGCACCGCGCGCATCAGCCGCTACAGCTACCGTGCCAAGGTGCAGCGCTTACCCATCGAGCCGGTGTCGCAGGCCAGCGCCAACCAGCGCAAGGGCCGATGCGGGCGGGTCGAGCCGGGCATCTGCATTCGTTTGTACAGCGAGGAGGATTTTCTCGGTCGCCCTGAGTTCACCGATCCGGAGATTCTGCGTACCAATCTCGCGGCGGTGATCCTGCAGATGCTGCATCTGCGCCTGGGCAGCATCGAGGACTTCCCCTTTATCGAGCCGCCAGATGGCAAGGCCATCAGCGACGGCTTCAACCTGTTGCAGGAGCTGTCGGCGGTCAACCGCGAAAGCCAGCTTACGCCCATCGGCCGGCAACTGGCGCGCCTGCCCATCGACCCGCGCCTGGGACGCATGGTGCTGGAAGGCGCCAAGCAGGGCAGCCTGGAGGAAATCCTCATTGTCGCTGCCGCGCTGTCGGTGCAGGATCCGCGCGAGCGGCCGATGGATCGCCAGCAGGCCGCCGACCAGGCGCACGCGCAATGGAAGGATGTGGACTCGGACTTCGCCGCGCTGATCAATCTGTGGCGCGGCTTCGAAGAGAAACGCCAGGAGCTGGGCAGCAACCCGCTGCGCACCTGGTGCAAGAAGAACTTCCTCAACTACATGCGCCTGCGTGAGTGGCGCGACGCGCACCGGCAACTGGTGCTGATCGCCCGTGATCTGCAGTTGACGGGCAAGGGCGGGCAGAACCGCTCGGAGGTGAAGGGTGAGCAGGCGGCGAACGTGCCGCAGCCGACCAAGGACACCCGCGTCAACGCCATCGCCCGCCAGCAGGCCGAGGCCAGCGAGGCGGCGGTGCGGGCGAAGAATTACGCCGCCGTGCACAAGGCGATTCTCGCCGGCCTGCTCAGCCAGATCGGCCAGAAGACCGAGGAGGGCGACTACCTCGGCGCGCGCCAGCGGCGCTTCTGGATTCACCCCTCCAGCGTGATCGGGCGCAAGAAACCCAACTGGGTGATGGCCGCCGAACTGGTGGAAACCACCAAGCTGTTCGCTCGTATGGTGGCGAAGATCGAGCCGGACTGGATCGAGCCGCTGGCGGTGCACCTGGTGAAGAAGAACCATCTGGAGCCGCACTGGGAGAAGAAGCGCGGCCAGGTGGTGGCCTACGAGCAGGTCACCCTGTACGGCATGATCATCGTCGGGCGCCGCCCGGTGCATTACGGCCCCATCGATCCGCCGGTGGCGCGCGAGATGTTTATTCGCGAGGGGCTGGTGCGTGGCGAGATCAACAGCCGCGTGCGCTGCCTGACCGCCAACCGCCAGTTGCTCGAACGCCTCGACGAGCTGGAGGCCAAGTCGCGCCGCCGCGACATCCTCGCCGACGAGGAAACCCTGTTCGGCTACTACGAGGCGCGCATCCCGCAGGACATCTACCAGGCCGCGAGTTTCGAGAGCTGGTACAAGAAAGGCAGCGCCGCCGATCCGCAGCTGCTGATCATGCGCGAGGAAGACGCCCTGGCCCGCGATGCCAGGGAGGTCACCGCCGCGCAGTATCCGGACACCCTGCGCATCGGCGAGCTGCAATTGCCGCTGAGCTATCACTTCGAGCCCAACCACCCGCGTGACGGCGTGACCCTGCGCGTGCCGGCACCGCTGTTGCCGCAACTGCAGCCCGAACGCCTCGAGTGGCTGGTACCGGGCCTGCTGGAAGCCAAGTGCGTGGCGCTGGTACGCGGCCTGCCCAAGGCGCTGCGCAAGAACTTCGTGCCGGTGCCGGACTTCGTCGGCGCCGCGCTGGACAAGCTGGTATTCGGCCAGGGTTCGTTGCCGCAGGCGCTCGGCCAGGAGCTTTTGCGCATGACTGGCGCACGGGTGTCCGACGAGGCCTGGGCGGAAGCGGCTGAAAGCATCGAAAACCACCTGAAGATGAATATCGAGGTGGTGGATGCGCGCGGCAAGTTCCTCGGTGAAGGTCGCGATCTGGCCGAGCTGACCGCGCGTTTCGCCGAGGCCAGCCAGGCTGCCTTGGCCATCCCGCAGCAGAGCGACAAGCCGAAAGCGGTGGAGGCCAAGGCCTTTGCCGAAGTGGCCGAGAAGGCGCAGCAGAAGATTGCCGGGCTTTCCATGACCGTCTACCCGGCGCTGGTGGAAGAGGGCGGGGTGGTCAAGGAAGGGCGCTTCCCGACCCAGGCCGAGGCCGACTTCCAGCATCGTCGTGCGCTGCAGCGTTTGCTGTTGCAGCAACTGGCCGAGCAGGCGAAGTTTCTGCGCGGCAAGCTGCCGGGGCTGACCGAGCTGGGCTTGCTGTACCGCGATATTGGCCGCGTCGAGGCGCTGGTCGAGGACATTCTGCTGGCCAGCCTGGATGCCTGCATCCTCGAAGGCGAAGCGACGCTACCGCGTGATGGCGCGGCCCTGGCGCAGCTGGCCGAGCGCAAGCGCGGCGACTGGACGGCGCATGCCGAACGTATCGCCCGCCAGGTGCTGGAGATTCTCAAGCTGCACCATGACCTGCAGAAGCGCTTCAAGGGCAAGATCGACCTGGCCCAGGCCATGGCGCTCAACGACATCAAGCAGCAGCTGGCCAATCTGGTGTACGCCGGCTTCGTGCGCGAGACGCCGGGCGAGTGGCTCAAGGAGATTCCGCGTTACCTCAAGGCCATCGAGCAGCGCCTGGACAAGGTCGGCGCGCAGGTGCAGCGCGACCGCGTATGGACGGGCGAGCTCACAGGCTATTGGGAACAGTACCAGGCGCGTACGGCCAAGCATGCCCAGGAAGGCAAGCGTGACCCGCAGCTGACCCTGTATCGCTGGATGCTGGAGGAATACCGCGTGTCGCTGTTCGCCCAGCAACTGGGGACGAAGATGGCGGTATCGGACAAGCGCCTCGCCAAGCAGTGGAGCCTGGTGGAGGCCTGAGCCGCTTTGCGCTAGGGTCAGAAACAACCGCAACCAAGGAGGCGCCTCATGCGTTTACCGCGCATGCGCAACGTGATGGCCTGGACGCTTGTACTGCTGTTGCTGATCGCGGTGGCCCTGCTGGGCGTTCGCATTGCCGGGCTGTCGTCATTGCCCGATCTGCAGCCCTGGCACCGCCTGGTGCCGCAGGAACTGGAGGCCGATGAACTGGACCAGGCCGACTGGCAGGCCTATCTGGCAGCCGAGGCCGCGATACACCAGCGCCTGCAGCGCGAGCTGATCGAACCGGTGACGGCGGTCGGCGTGGCGCCCTTCAGCCGCTACTCCAGCGAAAGCCCCGTCTACCCCGGCAAGCTGCCGCAGGACTGGAACCGTTCCTTCATCCTGCCGCCAGCCGGTGCGCCGCGCGGCGTGGTGGTGTTGCTGCACGGCCTGACCGATTCGCCCTATAGCCTGCGCCATATCGCCAGCTACCTGAGCGAGCAGGGTCTGCTCGCCGTGGTGCCACGCATGCCCGGTCACGGCACCGTACCGGGGGCGCTGACTGCGGCACGCTGGGAGCAGTGGCTGGCCGCCACCCGTCTGGCGGTGCGCGAAGCCCGGCGCCAGGTGCCGGACGGGCCGCTGTACCTGATCGGCTATTCCAACGGCGGCGCCCTGGCGCTGCGCTACAGCCTGGCTGCGCTGGAGGACGAGCGCCTGGCCATGCCGCAGCGTCTGGTGCTGATCTCGCCGATGGTCGGGGTCACCCGCTATGCCCGTTATGCCGGCCTGGCAGCCTTGCCGGCAGTGTTGCCGGCGTTCGCCAAATCGGCCTGGATGAACGTGCTGCCGGAATTCAATCCGTTCAAGTACAACTCCTTTCCGGTGCATGCCGCGCGGCAGACCTACGAGCTGACGCATGAGGTGCAGCGCGCCTTCGATGCCGCCGAGGCCGATGGACGTTTGCAGCGGCTGCCGCCGGTGCTGGCCTTCCAGTCGCTGGCCGACAGCACGGTAAGCACGCCCGCGGTGGTGCGCGACCTGTTCGACCGCCTGCCGGCCAACGGCAGCGAACTGGTGGTCTTCGACATCAATCGTTCGCAGGCGGTCAGCTCCCTGCTGCGGGCTGACATGAGCAGCTTGCTGGAAGAGTTGCTGCCGCCGGCCGAGCGCGACTACGACCTGACCGTGGTGGGCGTGGCACCCGAACGGGGGCGTGCGGTCGAGGCCCGGCGTACCGCGGCGGGCAGCTTGCAGGTGCAGCGTCAGCCGCTGGGTGTGGATTACCCGAGCCAGCTGTTCTCGCTGTCGCACGTGGCACTGCCGTTTCCGCCCAGCGATCCCTTGTACGGCAGCGATCCGGCGCCTGGCGAAGACTACGGCGTGGCGCTGGGCACCCTGGCGCCGCGCGGTGAGCGTGGCGTGCTGGTGGTGGGGCTGGACAGCCTGCAGCGGGCGACCTCCAACCCCTTCTACGACTATCTGCGCGAGCGCATCGACGAAGACCTGTAGGTGGCTCGGTGCGCACGGCGCACCCTACGGGCCGGCATCATCGCCTTGCCGTAGGTGTCGCGCGGCACGCCGTAGGGTGCGCCGCGCACACCAGCCTGGTGGGAATTTCAGGTTACAGGCGGAAACGCCCCACCAGCCCATCGAGCTGCGTCGAGAGCGCCTGCAGGTCGCTGCTGGCCTGGTTCAGCTGATCGGCGATATGGGTGGTGCCGACGGTCAGTTCGTTGATGTCGACGATATTGCGGTTGATGTCCTCGACCACGCTGGACTGCTCCTCGGTGGCGGTGGCGACCTGGATGTTCTGATCGCTGATCTGGCCGATATGGCCATTGATCTGCTCCAGCGCAGCCGATGCCTTGCCGGCGTACTCCACCACCAGCGCGCTTTGCCGTTGGCCCTTGGCCATGGCCTCGACGGCCGAGCGTGATTCGTTCTGCAGACGGTCGATGACCTGCTGGATTTCTTCGGTGGAGGCGCCGGAGCGGCTGGCCAACGTACGTACCTCGTCCGCCACCACGGCGAAGCCGCGGCCCTGCTCACCGGCACGCGCCGCCTCGATGGCGGCGTTGAGGGCGAGCAGGTTGGTCTGCTCGGAAATGCTACGGATGGTGTTGAGCGTGGTGCTGATGGCCTCGGTCTGCGCGGCCAGGGCCTCGATCACCTTGGCAGCCTGCTCCAGCTCGCCGTTGAGCGCATCGATCTGCCCGCGTGCCTGGTCTACCACGGCGCTACCATCGCTGGCGTACTGGGTCGCCTCGCGGGCGACATTGGCGGCGTTCTCGGCGTTACGGGCGATCTCGTTGACGGTCGAGCCCAGCTCGTTGATGGCGGTGGCCACCTGCACCGTTCGGTCGCTCTGCGCGGTGCAGTTGCTCTGGGTCAGGCGCGCGCGCTCGGCCACGTCGCGAGCCATGCCCGAAAGCTGGCGCGAGTTGTCGGCCAGCTGGCGCATGGCGCCGTGCACCTTGTCGATGAACTGGTTGAAGCTGCGCGCGATCTCGCTCAGCTCGTCCTGGCCGGGCAGCTCGATACGAGTATCCAGGGCCAGGTTGTCGGCCGCCTGGCCCAGGCTGTTCTGCAGCACGGCGACGCGGCGGCGCAGCTGGATGACGATCAGCCAGGAAATGATCACCGACACCAGCAGGCCAATGGCGATGATGGCGATCTGGCGGGTCCGGCTCTCGCTGTAGCTCTCGGCGCTGTGCTGGTTCTGCTGTTCGGCCTGCTGCAGCAGCGCGTCGAGCAACTCGTTGGTGCCCTGGCGCATCACCCCGTAGGTCTTGGCGTACTGGTCGCGATAGATCTGCTGGGCGCGGGCCATGTCGCCGGCGTCGAAGGCCGCGAGCATCGGATCGATCTCGTTGCTGACCATGGCCTCGAACTGGTCGAGCAGCTTTTGCGCCTGCGCCTTGCGCTCCGGGTTGACCTGGGCGGCCACGGCCTGGCGCATCGCTTCGCGCATGCCGGGGATGTCCTCGTTGCGTGCATCCTGCACGCGCGATTTCACCCCGCGCTCGTCGCGCAGCGGGGTTTCCTGCAGCAGCATCATGTCGATCCCCACGCGCATGCGCGGGATGCGCGAGGCCACCTCGGCCATGGCGCGCATGGGTGCGGCGGTGTTGATGTAGAGCACCTGCGTGTCCCGATACATGCTGGACATGCTGCTCAGGCTGGTCAGCGCCACCAGCAGCAGGGCGATGCAGGGGATGGCCACCGCAATGATCAGGCGGGTTTTCAGGGAGAGGGCGTCGAGACGCATGGGGTGACTCCATTTCGAGATGGGGCGCAGGGCATGGGCCAGCCTATCGGGCCGATGTTGCCGCTCATGTATCGGCCGCGATGGCCGGCAGCATGAGAGTAAAGGCGACCGCCGGCGGAAAAGTCGTAAGCCGGCACTCGTGCCAGATGCGCCGAGCTTCGGCTGTCTCGCCACTGAGGCGCGTTTCGCCACCAGCTGCTCGAGCCCGGCCAGGCCGTGACACCTGCATGTCTAGCCTGCGCCCGGGCTCGACCGATGTGACGTGATGGTGCATGGTGGCGACCCCACGCTGTTCGTTCCGAGAGTCGCGCCATGTTCGAAATCCAGTCCATCGACCCTGCCTACTACCGCCAGCAGACCCGCCGTAGCACGGCGGTGATTGCGGCCATCTTCGTGGCGCTGGCCATGCTCTGCGCCACGGCGAGCACGCAGCTGTTCGGCGCGCCGGGTGGCGACAACTTCAAGTGGAACCTGCTGGGAGTGCTGGCCGGCCTGGCGCTGACCATCGCCCTGGTGCGCCTGCAGCTATGGCCGCGGCCCTTCATGGCAGCGGCCGTCTACGGCTGGCGCCTCAAGCGCAGCCTGATGCGCGTGACCAATGTCATGCATCACGTCAAGGCGGGGGTTGCGCAGGGCGATGAAACGGCAATGAAGCTGCTGCGCTTCTACCACCTGGGGGTGACCCAGATGCACCAGCTCGACGGTAACTCCAGCGAGCTGAGCCAGATGGTGCGCGAGATCGATGCCCACCGTGAGGCCATGGAGCGGCAGGGGCTGCAGCTGGAGCAGACGCGTCTCGATCTGCAGTGGCTGGAGCGGGTCAAGGCGTTCGAGGCATAAGCCGTGGGCGGGCGCTGTGGTCTGATCAGCCCGCCCTGCAACTGAGCGGGCCGCTCAAGGCCCAGCGCCATGAGAACCGAGCTTGACGCAAGCGGCGAGCGTCCGCCGTGACGGTCGAGCACCACCGGTACCTCGACTTCGCTGTCCTTCCTCGTCGTTGGTGAACGCACTCCGCATATTCGCTTTACCGAATATATGGAAATCAATATATTCGCTCCTGTGCATCTTCGACGGATAACCGCATGAGCCAGAAAAAGCGTGTCCTGTTCCTCTGCGTGGCCAACTCGTCGCGTTCGCAGATGGCCGAGGCGCTGCTGCGCCACACCGACCCGGAACACTTCGAGGCATTCAGCGCAGGCACCGCGCCCACCGAGGTTGACCCGCGTACACGCAATGCATTGGAGCAGTTGGGCGTTTCCACCGAAGGGCTGTTCAGCAAGTCGGTCGAGCAGGTGGCGGGCGAGCCGTTCGACTATGTGATCACCCTGTGCGACAAGTCGGCACTGGAGTGCCTGGCGCTCCCCGGCACCGGTGAATACATCGCCTGGAACTTCGAGGACCCGGCGGCCAGCGCGCAGAAGGAGGCCTATCGCAAGACGCTGCACGAGATCCACGAACGGATAAAGATGTTCGTGCTGATCAAGAGCAAGCCGGCCAGTGGCGACCCCGATGCCATGGCCCCCACCGAGCTGTTCAAGTGCCTGGCCGATGAAACGCGTGCGCGTATCGCCATGCTCGTAACCCTCGAGCAGGATCTGTGTGTCTGCGAGCTGACCGCCGCGTTGGAAGAGGCTCAGCCGAAGATTTCCCGGCACCTGGCATTATTGCGCAGTTGCGCTCTGCTGGAAGACCGGCGTAATGGCCAATGGGTCTATTACCGCCTGCATCCGCAGTTGCCCGAATGGGTCAGGGATGTGCTCAAGCGCACCCTGGACAGCAATGCCGAATGGCTGCGCCCGGACGTGCAGCGCCTGTGGCAGATGCGCGACCGTCCTGGGCGCAAGCCGCTCTGCGATTGAGCCATGCGGCACTCATGGCCAGCGCCAGTGCGTATCGATCCACCCCGGGGCCGGACCGATCCCGACGACGTATTGCAGGTGCCAATCATCGCCCTGGTGCAGGCACTGCGGCCCAAGGCCATCCAGCATCCCGCACATCTCAACTGGATCAACCAGTTCGACGCGACCCACTGACAGAGGCATTCGACATGAGCATCAAAGTAGGCATCAACGGTTTTGGCCGCATTGGCCGTCTGGCCCTGCGCGCCGCCTGGAACTGGCCCGAGCTGGAGTTCGTGCAGATCAACGACCCTGCTGGCGACGCCGCCACCCATGCGCATCTGCTCAATTTCGACTCGGTACACGGCCGCTGGCAGCATGAGGCGGGCAGCGAGGGCGATTGCCTGGTGATCGATGGCAAGCGCATCAAGGTGAGCGCCAACAAGGCCATCGCCGACACCGACTGGAGCGGCTGCGACCTGGTGCTCGAGGCCAGCGGCAAGATGAAGACGGTCGCTGTGCTGCAGGACTATCTGCAGCAGGGCGTGGGGCGTGTGGTGGTCTGCGCGCCGGTCAAGGAGCAGGGCGCGCTGAACGTGGTGATGGGCGTCAACCAGCACCTGTTCGACCCGGCGCAGCATCGCATCGTCACCGCGGCGTCCTGCACCACCAACTGCCTGGCGCCGGTGGTCAAGGTGATCCACGAGGCGCTGGGCATTCGCCACGGCTCGATCACCACCATCCACGACCTGACCAACACCCAGAGCATCCTCGATACGCCGCACAAGGACCTGCGTCGCGCCCGCGCCTCGGGTATGAGCCTGATTCCGACCACCACCGGTTCTGCCACGGCGATTGCCGAGATCTTCCCCGAGCTGCGCGGCAAGTTGAACGGCCATGCCGTGCGCGTGCCGCTGGCCAACGCCTCGCTGACCGATTGCGTGTTCGAGGTCGAGCGTGCCACCACCGCCGAGGAGGTCAACGCGCTGCTCAAGGCGGCCGCTGATGGCCCGCTGAAGAACATCCTGGGTTACGAGGAGCGCCCGCTGGTGTCCATCGACTACCGCACCGATCCGCGCTCGTCCATCGTCGATGCGCTGTCGACCATGGTGGTGGCCGGCACTCAGGTGAAAATCTATGCCTGGTACGACAACGAGTGGGGCTATGCCAACCGCGCGGTAGAGCTGGCGCGCCTGGTCGGCCAGGCCGGCTGATTCGTAGGGTGCGCCGTGCGCACCAGCCAGCGCAGCGCATGGGAAGGACAGGCTTATGGCGCGTCCTTCCTGCTGCCTGGGGCGAATCATCGGCTTGTCCGCATCCCTTCAGGGGCCGCCATGGTGCGCGCGGCGCACCCTACGCTTGAGGCCAGCCATAACGCCTGATCAGGAAATCACGCCATGCACGCCCTTGCACGACTCTCTCCGGAAGTCCGCCAGTACCTCCTGGTAACCGGCAACTACTGGGCCTTTACCCTTACCGACGGCTCCCTGCGCATGCTGGTGGTGCTGCACTTTCACAGTCTCGGCTACACGCCGCTGCAGATCGCCGCGCTGTTTCTGTTCTACGAGATCTTCGGCGTGGTCACCAACCTGGTGGGCGGTTACCTGGGCGCGCGGCTGGGGCTCAATCGCACCATGAACATCGGCCTGGGCATGCAGGTGCTGGCGCTGTTGATGCTCACCGTGCCGGCCGCCTGGTTGACGGTGCCCTGGGTCATGGCGGCGCAGGCGTTGTCCGGTATCGCCAAGGATCTGAACAAGATGAGCGCCAAGAGCTCGATCAAGCTCCTGGTGCCGGACACTCAGCAGGGCACGCTGTACAAGTGGGTGGCCATCCTCACCGGCTCGAAGAATGCGCTCAAGGGCGTGGGTTTCTTCCTCGGTGGCGCGCTGCTCGCCGTGCTTGGCTTTAACGGCGCGGTGCTGGCCATGGCCGCCGCGCTGGCGCTGATCTGGCTGGCCAGCCTGGTGCTGCTGAAAAAGGATCTGGGCAGGGCCAAGGCCAAGCCGAAGTTTCGCGACATGCTCTCCAAGAGCAGGGCGATCAACATCCTCTCGGCTGCCCGGCTGTTTCTCTTCGGTGCGCGCGACGTCTGGTTCGTGGTGGCGCTGCCGGTGTACCTGAGCTCGGTATTGGGCTGGGACTTCTGGCTGGTCGGCGGCTTTCTCGCCAGCTGGGTGATCGGTTACGGCGTCGTGCAATCAGTTGCCCCGCGTATCACTGGCAAGCAAAGCGGACATGTGCCGGACGGCCGCGCCGCGTTCCTCTGGGCGGCATCGCTGGCGGGGCTGCCGGCGCTGATCGCCCTGGGCCTGGGCGCCGGCTGGTCGGCGCAGGCGGTCTTGCTTGGCGGCCTGCTGCTGTTCGGCGTGCTGTTCGCGGTGAATTCCTCGCTGCACAGCTACCTGATCGTCAGCTACGCCAAGGAAGACGGCGTATCGCTGGACGTAGGCTTCTACTACATGTCCAACGCGCTGGGGCGGCTGATCGGCACGCTGCTCTCGGGCTGGGTGTTTCAGGCCCATGGCCTGGAGGCCTGCCTGTGGGTTTCCAGCGCCTTCGTGCTCGCCGCTGCGCTGATTTCCATCGCCTTGCCCAGGCACGGCATGCAGCCGACGCGCTGACCCACGGGAATGCCGCTGCGTCTGGCCGTGCACAGCTTGCGCACCTGAGGAGGCAGCGATTTCGTGGTGAGCCTGCCGAGCGTCCGTGGCCTGCGCAGCGCCGCCTTTCGACAGCGCCGTCAATCTGCAGAACGCCCGCGTAGCTAGTGCATTGCCTGTCTGGCTCATGCGAGCCGGGCGGTGCAAGCCTGACGCGGCCCGCGCTTGAACATCTGGGCAGGCCCTTGATCGAACGACATATCCCCTGACACTTCCCTGGACCTGCATGACGCCCTTAAAGGTTATTGAAAGGTTGAGGTCTTAGCCTCCGCGCGCGCCTTTTGTGCGATCTACAAGAAAAAGAGGAGAAGCGGTTTGTTGACTCTGATCGGCCTGTTGACCATTTGCAGCCTGGTTGTGCTGCTGCTCATCGGGCGCATGTCGCCTGTTCTGCCCTTGATCGTGGTGCCGCTGCTCGGCGCCCTGGCTGCGGGTTTCGGCCCGGAGGCGATTTCCGGATTCTTCACCGATGGCGTCGGCCGGGTAACCGCGATCGCCACCATGTTCGTCTTCGCCATCACCTTCTTCGGCGTGTTGCAGGACACCGGCCTGTTCCGCCCGCTGATCGGCGGCATGGTGCGCCTGACCCGCGGCAACGTCATCGCCGTGACCGTGGCCACGGCCATCATCGGCATGCTGGCGCATCTCGACGGTGCCGGCGCCACCACCTTCCTGCTGACCATTCCTGCGCTGCTGCCGCTGTACAAGCAGCTGCGCATGAGCCCCTACCTGATGCTTCTGCTGCTGGCGCTCGGTGCCGGCATCTTCAACATGCTGCCCTGGGCCGGGCCCTTGGGGCGTGCCTCGGCGGTGACCGGCATCGAAGTCACCGAGCTGTGGCGGCCGCTGATCACCATCCAGGGCGTCGGCGTGGTGCTGCTGATCGCCCTGGCCGCGCTGCTGGGTTGGCGCGAGCAGCGCCGTATCGCCGCAGGCAAGGCCGGCGACGAAGGCGTGCTGGTGGAAACCGCCAGTGACCTGCACGAGCCGAGCGCCGAGGAGCGCGAGCTGGAGCGTCCGCGTTTGCTCTGGGCCAATGCCGCGTTGTTCCTCGCGGTGCTGGTGTCGCTGTTCTCCGGCGTACTGCCGGCCGGCTACATCTTCATGATCGGCCTGTGCCTGGCGCTGCTGATCAACTATCCGGGCGGCAAGGCACAGATGCAGCGCATCTCGGCCCATGCACCGGCTGCCTTGAGCATGGGCATGATCATCCTGGCGGCGGGCTCGATGCTCGGCATCTTCACCGGCACCGGCATGCTCACCTCCATCGCCAAGGACCTGGCCGGCGTGCTGCCCGCGCCGCTGGTGGGGCAGATGCATATCGTGCTCGGTCTGTTCGGCCTGCCGATGGAGCTGATGCTGAGCACCGACGCCTACTACTTCGGCCTGCTGCCGGTGACCCTGGAAGTGGTCGGTGGCCAGGGCGTGGAGCCGGCCAGCGTGGTCTATGCGCTGACCATCGGCAACATCATCGGCACCTTCATCAGCCCGTTCTCGCCGGCGTTGTGGCTGGCACTGGGGCTGGCCGGGCTGGACCTGGGCCGGCACATCCGCTACTCGCTGTGGTGGATGTGGGGCTTCTCACTGGTGCTGTTCGGCGCCGCCTGGGCGCTGGGCATGTTCTAGCGCCTGGTCGGGCTCGCTTCTCCTGATAGGGGCGAGCCACGCTATTGTTCGCGCCCGGGCTTGCCCGGGCGTGCTGCATCTGGCGGACGGAAGTCGTTAGCTGATTTCCACCTGATAGCGGAAGTTTTCCGCTGCCGCGCGCGACAGGCGATATTCCAGCGGGGTGCGGTCATAGCCCAGTGCGGTTCGTTCGATCACCACGCTCGGGCTGGCCTCGGCGACATCGAGAATGGCCGCTAGCTCGGCATCGGCGGCAGAAACCGTGAGGGTCTCCTTTGCCGATGCGATGCGCTGGCCGCAGTGCTGCTCGTAGAGTGGATAAAGCAGGGGCGGGAAGTCCTCCGGCGCCAGATCCAGCAGCGCGCCAAAGCGTGAAGCCGGTAGCCAGATGCGCTCGTGGAACAGCGGACGGCCGTCGATCAGGCGCAGGCGCTGGAGGAAGACGCAGCGTTCGCCTTCCGCCAGTTGCAATGCCTGGCGTGCTGCCGCGTCTGCGGGCTCGAGGCGGCATCCGAGGATGCGGCTTTGTGGCACCTGCGACTGGCCGTTGGCGCTGACCTGACGGAAGAAGCGAAACAGCGATCCATCGAAGTTCGGCCGCCGCACGAAGGTACCGCGACCCTGCGCGCGCAGCAGCAGCCCCTCGGCAACCAGGGTTTCCACCGCCTTGCGCACCGTGCCTACGGCCACACCGTACTGGCGGGTCAGCTCCGCTTCGGTGGGAATGGCCTCGCCGGGGAGCCATTCGCCTGCGGCAATCTTGCCCAGCATCTCGTCGCGTAGCCGCTGATACAGCGGCAGGCGTTCGTCCTGTCCCAGTGCCGTGGTGCTCATAAACCTCAAATCCGCAATTCGACCGGCCGTCACTTTACCACCGGCGGGTGCGTTGACAGCACTGGAACTCTATCTATACAGTCATCTATTCATATATATGACTGTATGTTTGTATAAATGGCTGCCTCAAGAGCAGCTCGAACAAGAACGACAGAGGTGATCGCTTCGTGACGTCCCTGCCTTATGCCGGTATCACCGGCATCGACACCCATGCCCATATCTTTCGCCGGGACCTGCCCATGGTTCCCGGGCGCCGCTATAGCCCCAGCTATGACGCCACCGTGGAGCAGTATCTCGCCCACCTGGATGCCTGCGGCCTGTCTCATGGCGTGCTCATCCAGCCGAGCTTTCTCGGCACCGATAACCAATTCATGGTCGAGGCGTTGCAGCGCTTCCCCGAGCGCTTGCGCGGCGTAGCGGTAGTCGAGGCGCAGATCAGCGATGCCGAACTGGACGAACTGGCCGCGGCCGGGGTAGTGGGTGTGCGCCTGAACCTCATCGGCAAGGTGCTGGAGGACTACACCGGGCCGGCCTGGAATGGCCTGTTCCGGCGCCTGGCGCAGCGTGGCTGGCAGGTGGAGATTCAGCGCGGCTTCGGCGATCTGGCGCTGATCGTGCCGGAGATCCTTGAAGCAGGGGTGACGGTGGTGATCGATCACTTCGGCCTGCCGGCACCGAGCGTGCAGCTGGACGATGGTCAGCATGACGCCTTCTTCGCTCTGCTCGGCCAGGCGCCAGTGTGGATCAAGCTGTCGGCAGCCTACCGCAGCCAGTCCGACCTGGCCCGAGCCCAGGCCATCGAGGCGCGCCTGCGCGAGGCCTGTGGCGGTATCGGCCGCTTCCTCTGGGGCAGCGACTGGCCCAACACCCAGTTCGAGTCGCAGACCCGCTACGATCAGCAGTTCGCGCTGCTCGAGGCCCTCTTACCCGACCCCGAGGAGCGCCGTCGCGTTCTGGTGGACAACCCCGCAACCCTGTTCGGTTTCGCCTCGGCGTAACCGTCGCTCACATCAGAACAACAAAAGGAGTCAAACCATCATGATGAGCTTGCTCGTCGTCGCCGCGATCGTTCTCGCTGTCGCGCTGGGTTACACCACCAAGATCAACATCGGCCTCTTCGCCATCGCCTTCGCCTATTTGCTCGGCTGCTTCGGCATGGGTCTGAGCCCGGGCGACATCATCAACATGTGGCCGCTGAAGATCTTCTTCGTGATCTTCTCGGTCTGCCTGTTCTACAGCTTCGCCACCGTCAACGGCACCCTGGAAAAACTCGCCGGGCATCTGCTGTATCGCTGCCGTGGCGTGCCGCACCTGCTGCCCTATGCCATTTTGCTGACCTCGGGGGTGATCGCTGCCATGGGCGCCGGTTACTACACCGTCCTGGCCTTCATGGCACCGCTGACCCTGCTGCTGTGCCAGCGCACCGGCATGAGCCTGATTCTCGGTGGCATGGCAGTGAACTACGGCGCGCTGGCCGGGGCCAACTTCGTTTCCAGCCAGAGCGGCATCATCTTCCGCGGCCTGATGACCGGCGCCGGCATGCCCGAGAGCGAAGCCTTCGTGAATGCCCTGGCGATCTTCGCCAGCACAGCGATCATTCCGGTTCTGGTGATTTCCGCCTTCGTCTTCCTCGGTGGCCATGGCCGTAACCTGAAGAATGCGGTACTCACCGCCGACCTGCCGGAAGCCTTCAACCGCGAGCAGAAACTGACCCTGTTGCTGACGCTGCTGATGATGGTACTGGTACTCGCCGCGCCACTGGCGCTGCTGGCCTTCCCGGACAACGCCACGGTCAGGTTCGTCAACAGCAAGGTGGATATCGGCCTGATCGCCAGCGTGTTCTCGGTGATCGCACTGCTGCTCAAGCTCGGTGACGAGCGCAAGGCCATCGCCTCCGTGCCCTGGGCCACGCTGATCATGATCTGCGGCGTCGGCATGCTGATCTCGATCGCGATCAAGGCTGGCACCATCGATGCGCTGGCGTCCTGGATCGGCGGCAACATTCCGCCGCTGATGGTTCCAGTGGCATTTGGCGTGGTGGCGGCCCTGATGTCGATCTTCGCCAGCACGCTGGGCGTGGTGACGCCGGCGCTGTTCCCGATGGTGCTGCCACTGGCGGCTTCGATGTCGATCGATCCGATGATCATCTTCGTCGCCATCGTGGTTGGTGCGCAGGCCACCTCGATTTCGCCGTTCTCCTCGGGTGGCAGCCTGCTGCTGGGCTCGTGCACCGATGACAAGGCGCGCTCGACGTTGTTCTCGCAACTGCTGCTACGCGCCGCTCCCATCGGCTTCGTCGCCGCCATGCTGTTCAACCTGGCGCTGACCTTCCTGTTCTGACGAAAAAAGCCCCGGTATCTCTCGATGCCGGGGCTTCGTGTTCCGTGTCGCCTTATTTGGAACAGTTGCCTTTGCGGGCCATCTCCAGCTTCGCGACGTCTTCTTTGCCTTCCTTCTCGTCGACCAGCTTCAGGTTGGCGCCACCGACGAATGCCCCCATCTTGATGTATTGCTTGATGAAGTAGTTCTTGCCACTTTCGGTCTTGACCAGCAGATCGTTAGGTGAAAACTCGGACTCGGTGGAGATCTTGTGCTCCATGTCGCCCTTGACCTGTTCGTAAAAGAAGACCTTTGGCGCGGATTCGCCGATGCACTTGTCATCGACCCAGATGTCCTTCTTCAGCGAACCACCTACGCCCGAGTTGCGGTAGATGTACAGACCGGCATTACCAGGTGCGGGTGCTGCAAAGCGCTTGGCTTCGGCAGAGGCTTGCTTGTCTTCCATGGGGACCGATGCACAGCCGATGAGCAGCGAGGATGCGAAGGCAGCAAGGGCCAGTTTCTTCAGCATGATGACTCCGAGTGTCTGTGGAATGAGAACGGCACAGCAGGAAGGCTCGACGGCATGGGTTGTTGGGCGTCGAGATTCCGGTCACGGAAGAGGAGTGGCACGAGGAGAGGGGGGCTTGCCCGCATGCATCGCTGCGCATGATCGAATTCCGTTTCGTTGATGGCGTATTGCTATGCCGGCCGAGACGATATCCATTTGTTTCGCTTCGGGCAAGGATGCCTTGTCATTTCAGCCGATAGCGCGCCAGGTCGTCCCGGGTCAGCAGCTGCAGGCGGCCAGGCGCCACCTTGTAGATGTCTTCGGCCAGGGAGATATCGACGCCCATGTCGCGAAAGTACTTGGCCGGGCTGAAATGCTCGCGGCCGTGGGCGGCCTGCGCCTGGGCCGAGTCGCCGGCGGAAAAGGGCGGGCGGCGCAGGGCCACATGGCCGTTGACGGTGCGCTTGGTGCCGGCGGCCAGCAGGTAGATGCAGCTGCCCTGGCAGATGCCACCGGAAGGCACCAGCGCCTCGAAGCCGGTTTCCCGCAGCAGGCGGCCCATGCGAATGGCCTCCGGCGCGCTGCCGCCGATGCTGTCAAGCAGCACGACCTTGCGCTTGTGCTTGCCGGGATGGGCGCGCAGGCCCTGCAGCAACTTTTCGTAGTCGCCGGGCACTATCTCTTCGGAAATCTTCGCCGCCAGCAGGCCGTCGTGGGACTCGACCTCAACCTTGGCCTGGGCATGGAGCGGGGCGAGCAGGGCAGTGCCGATCAGGGCGAAGCGCAGAAGCTGGGCAATCATCGAATGGGTTCATGACGGTGGCTCGGGAGGCAGAAGATACCTGCCGCAGCACCGTCATGCATCCCTCAGTTGCGCTGCTGCACCTTCCAGGCCCAGGCGAACAGCGCCAGGCCTGCGATGGCGGTGATGGCGCCAATATAGCCGGTGACGGTCCAGCTCATGCCGGCGCTGATGGCCAGGCCGCCGAGCCAGGGGCCGAGGGCGTTGGCGAGGTTGAACGCGGCGTGGTTGGAGGCGGCCGCCAGCGTCTGCGCGCCGGTGGCGACGTCCATCAGATGGGTCTGCAATGCCGGGCCGAGGGCGATCATGGTGCCGATGGCGAAGATCGCCGGCAGCAGCGTCCACAGGCTGTGCGCGGCGAAGGGGAAGACCAGCAGCACCAGGGTGCTCCACGCCAGGATCCAGGCCACGGCGCGTAGGCGCAGGCGGTCGAACAGCCAGCCGCCGGCGCTGTTGCCGACTATGCAGCCGGCTCCGAACACGCCCATGGCCAGGGGAATCCAGCCGGGGCCGACCTGGGTGACGTGCAGCAGTGTGGGCGCCATGTAGCTGAATACGCAGAACATGCCGGCGAAACCGATGGCGCCAATGCCCAGGGCCAACCAGATCGGCGCACGGTTGAAGGCGCGCAGCTCGCCCTTGGGGCTGCTGCGCTGCTCGTTGGGGTCGGCTGGCAGGAAGATCGCCACCATGACGATGGTGGTGATGGCGATGATGCCGACCAGGGCGAAGGCGTAGCGCCAGCTCATGAACTGGCCTAGCCAGGTGGCCAGCGGGTTGCCGATCAGGATGGCCACGGTCAGGCCGGCCAGCACCCGGCTCACCGCCTTGGCGCGTTTGTGCGGTGGCGCCATGGAGGCGGCCACCAGCATGGCGATGCCGAAGTAGGCGCCGTGCGGCAGGCCGGCGATGAAGCGGAACATCAGCAGCGGCTCGTAGCCCGGCGCCAGGGCGCTGGCGAAGTTGCCGAGGGCAAAGCAGCCCATCAGCAGCAGAAGCAGGATGCGCCGTGGCAGGCGTGCACCGAGCAGGGCCAGCAGCGGTGCGCCGACCACCACGCCGAGGGCGTAGGCGCTGATCACGTGACCGACCTGCGGTTCGCTGACGCCAAGGTCGGCGGCGACGTTGGGCATCAGGCCCATGATGGCGAACTCGCCGGTGCCGATGGCGAAGCCGCCGAGGGCCAGGGCGAGTTGAATGAGAAGGATCGCGCCCGGCGACAGATGCGTCGCAGCGCTGGCGGTGGGATTGTTCATGAGGGACCTGGAGGGGCAAAAAGCAAGCGCGCGATTATAATCTCCGAGCGCATTGCCTGGATATTCGCGGCCGCTCTATTTCGGGCTTTGAGACGAATGGTCGGCGTTGTTCAGGGCCTTCACGTAGTCGACGAAGGCGCGCAGCGGTGCCGGCACGTTGCGCCTGCTGTGGTAGTACAGGTAAGGCCCTTCGAAGTGCTGCCACCAGTCATGCAGGATGGGTTGCAGCTGGCCGCTGGCGAGATGCGCTGCGATGTATTCCTCGAAGGTGTAGAGAATGCCGTGGCCGGCGCAGGCCGCGGCGATCAGCAGGTCCTGCGAGGAGCTGACCAACCTGCCCTCCGGGGCGATGCGCAAGGTGCGTCCATCTCGCTCGAACTCCCACACACCCAGCTTGCCGCTGGCGAAGCGGTAACCGAGCAGGCGGTGCTCGTTCAGTTCGCCGGGATGTTGTGGCGTGCCGTGGCGCTGCAGATAGCTGGGCGCGGCGACTGCCATGAAGCACTGCCGGCGCGGCCCGATGGGGATGGCGATCATGTCCTTGGCCAGGCTTTCCTCGTAGCGGATGCCTGCGTCGTAACCGGCGCCGATCACGTCGATGAAGGTGTTGTCCATGTTCACTTCCAGCGCGATGCCCGGGTAACGCGCGAGAAAACCATCCAGTAGCTGCGGCAGAATGTGCCGGGCGATCACGCCGGGCACATGCAGGCGCAGCGAGCCGACCGGATGCTGCGGGTCTTCCTGCAGGTCGTTGAGTGCTGTGTTGATCTCGTCCAGCGCCGGGCGCAGGCGCTTCAGCAGTCGCGCACCGATTTCCGTGGGCGTCAGGCCGCGGGTGGTGCGGTTGAGCAGGCGCACGCCCAGCTCCTGTTCCAGGCGGCGTATGCAATCGCTGAGTGACGAGGCTGACGTGCCGCGGCGCTGCGCTGCGGCACGAAAACCACCGGCCTCGACCACGGCGGCGAACAGGGCGATATCGGACAGATTCGGTTGGCGCATGAGCGTCGGCTGGGATATGACGAAGGTCCGATAATGCGGCGCAGCGCCCGCTTTGCCAATCCTGAGGATGTAGCCCGGATGCAATCCTACCAATGGCCCCGGATTGCATCCGGGCTACGATTCGCGCCTTTGAAACACCCGGTAACTGTACGCCTGCCCGTATACCCTGTTCGGTCGTGACCGGCTTATCGAACAGTGTTTCTGCTCGCACCCTATGTCCTGCGCCGTTGCATGATTTGGCGCATCGAGCTAACGGATAGGAGGAAGCTGCAATGAGCAAGAGAAACGAAGCGGGGCTGGGCCATACGCGCCGGGATGCACTGAAGCTGTTCGGCATGCTGGGCGGCAGTCTTGCCTTGCAAGGTATCTTGGGCGGTGTGCCGAGGTTCGCCTGGGCCGACCCTGCAACGGGCTGGCAGGCGAAGGACATGCCGCCTTTGACCGGCAAGCGCATGCTGGTCACCGGCGGCACCAGCGGTATGGGCTTCGAGGATGCTCTGGCCCTGAGCGGGGCCGGTGCGCAGGTGATCATCGCCGCGCGTAATGCGCAGCGTGGCGCCGAGAGCATCGAACGTATTCGTGCCCAGGTGCCGGATGCGCAGGTGCGTTTCGAACAATTGGACCTGGCCGACCTGGCCTCGGTGCGCAGCCTGGCTCAGCGCCTGAATGCCGAGGGCGAGGTGCTGGACGTGCTGATCAACAATGCCGCGATCATGGCGCCGCCGCAGCGCGGCGTGTCTCGCGACGGTTTCGAGATGCAGCTGGCGACCAATTTTCTCGGCCATTTCGCCCTGACCGGTTTGCTCCTGTCGTCGCTGCGCAAGTCATCCGATCCGCGCGTGGTGACGCTGGCGAGCATCGCCGTCAATCGTGGTCGGATCGATTTCGACGACCTGCAGTCCGAGCGCAGCTACGACCCCTATGCGGCTTACGCCCAGTCGAAGCTGGCCTGTCTGATGATGGCCTTCGAGCTGCAGCGGCGCAGCCTGGCCAACAACTGGGGCGTGCGCAGCGTCGCCGCGCATCCTGGCGTGGCCGTCACCGAGCTGGTCGAGCGCGGTCCTGGATTGCAAAGCGAGTTCGCCCGCCAGTGGGCGAAGGATCGCGAGGTCTATCACTCGGCGGCGCAGGGCGCGCTGTCGTCACTGTTCGCGGCGACGGCGGCTGAAGCCGAGGGTGGCCGTTACTACGGGCCCACCGGCGAAGAGGAAAAGCGCGGTCCACTGGGGCTGGCAAGGGTGCCGGCTGCCGCAGCGGATGCCGATGATGCGGCGCGCCTGTGGTCGGTGGCCGAGCGCCTGACGGGCGTGAAGTACGGCTGAATCTTGGCGCGCCTCGAGGCGCGCCCCCTTCGAGGAATTTGCCATGTCATCTTCAACGATGGCGCAGCGCGTGGCCGTGGCCATCAACGCGCAGCGCAACGAGCTGTGGCCGGCGCTGGCCGGTTTCGCCCTGTTCTTCTGCCTGTTCTCGGGCTACTTCATGCTGCGGCCGATCCGCGAAGCCATGGGCATCGTCTCAGGCGTGGAGAACCTGCAGTGGCTGTTCACCGCCACCTTCGTGGTGATGCTGATCGCGGTGCCGTTGTTCGCCTGGCTGAGTTCGCGGGTGCCGCGGCTCCATTTCATCGACTGGGTGTATGGCTTCTTCACCCTGAACCTGGCGTTGTTCGCCCTGTTATTCTTCAGTGCGGATGAAAGCGTGTGGCTGGCGCGCAGCTTCTATGTGTGGATTTCGGTCTACAACCTCTTCGTCGTCTCGGTGGCCTGGAGCCTGATGGCCGACGTGTTCGACAGCGAGCAGGCCAAGCGGCTGTTCGCCTTCATCGCCGCCGGTGCCAGTGTCGGCGGTCTGGTCGGCCCGGCGCTGAGTGCCTTGCTGGTAAGCACGCTGGGGCAGAGTGGGCTGATTCTGCTGGCCGCGGTGCTGCTGGCCGTAGCGCTGTCACTGAAGCAGGTGCTGATGCGCTGGCGCGAGGAGGGTGGCGCGGGACGTGCCGGCGCCGTGCAGGCGGAAAGTCCGCGGCGTCCGGTACCGGGCAATCCGTTCAGCGGTCTGATGCGCGTGCTGTCTTCACCCTACCTGT
The DNA here is from genome assembly GCF_900104265.1 of Ectopseudomonas guguanensis. Taxonomy (GTDB): domain Bacteria; phylum Pseudomonadota; class Gammaproteobacteria; order Pseudomonadales; family Pseudomonadaceae; genus Aquipseudomonas; species Aquipseudomonas guguanensis. Next base: position 298,977 of record NZ_FNJJ01000001.1, on the reverse strand, counting down.
TTGGTATCGCCGGTTTCGTCATCTTGCTGGCCACGGCCAGCACCTCTCTCTACTTCGAGCAGGCGCGCCTGGTGGCCGAGCTGTTTCCTGATCGCGCCGCGCAGGTGCGGGTGTTCGGGGTGATCGATTTCGTGGTGCAGGCCGGTGCGCTGATCTCCCAGCTGTTCATCACCGGGCGCATCGCGCGGCGTCTGGGTGTGCGCGTGCTGTTGGCCTGTGTGCCGCTATTGGTATGCGTCGGCTTCATCGGTCTGGCCTTGCTGCCGACCTTCGCCATGCTGGCAGCGCTGATGATCGTACGGCGTATCGGCGAATACGCCTTCGTGCGACCGGGGCGGGAGATGCTCTTCGCGCCGCTGGATGCCGAGAGCAAATACAAGGCGAAGAACTTCATCGACACCGTGGTCTACCGCGCCGGCGATGCGATGAGTGGCTGGCTCAAGAGCCTGCTGGACATGCTCGCACAAGGCGCCTGGCTGGTGGCGCTGGTGGGCGCGGCCAGCGCGGCGCTGTGGGGGTTGCTCGGCTGGTATCTGGGGACCCAGGCGGACCGCAAGGCCGCCGAGCGGCAGGAACTGGTGGCTACATAGAGCGGACTTTGCAGGAGCCGCAGGCACGGCTCCTGCAAACTCGTCAGCCGCGTGCCGGAATGCTCAAGCCGCGCTGCACGGCTGGGCGCGCGAGGAAGGCGTCGAGTACGCGGCGCACGTTGCCGAAGCGTTCGAACTGCACCAGATCGCCGGCCTTGTAGAAGTCCACCAGGCAGCGCACCCAGGGGAACACGGCGATGTCGGCGATGCTGTACTCACCGGCGATCCAGCTACGGCCCTCCAGGTGTTGGTCGAGCACACCGAGCAGGCGAGCGGATTCGGCGACGTAACGATCACGCGGGCGCTTGTCCTCGTACTCGGCACCGGCGAACTTATGGAAGAAGCCGAGCTGGCCGAACATCGGGCCGAGGCCGCCCATCTGCCACATCAGCCATTGAATCGTCTCGTAGCGGGCGGCGGCGTCCTGCTGCAGCAACTTGCCGGTCTTCTCCGCCAGGTAGATCAGGATCGCCCCGGACTCGAACAGCGGCAGCGGGTGGCCATTCGGCCCGTCGGGATCGAGGATCGCGGGAATCTTGTTGTTCGGCGCCAGTGAAAGGAACTCGGGGCTGAACTGGTCATTGCTGTCGAAGCTGACCAGGTGCGCCTCATAGGGCAGGCCGATTTCTTCCAGCATGATCGAGACCTTGACACCGTTGGGCGTGGGCAGTGAGTAGAGCTGCAGGCGCTCGGGATGCTGCGCGGGCCATTTGCGGGTGATGTGAAAGGGGCTGAGGTCGGTCATGTGGAGTTCCATGTCGAATGGGTCGAAGAAGTGGCGATCAGAACACGAGTGGCAGGTACGCAGGAAATCGATCCAGCTGCTAGTAGTCATCGACTCGGGCGATCCTGCCTGGTTCCCTGTGCGCGAACGAGGCGGTATGGTGCGGGTTTTCATCCACCCGGCACGGAGCCCATCGGCATGAGCCTGCACGGTACCTACGATCCCCAGAACATCTTCGCCCAGATCATTCGTGGCGACCTGCCTTGCTACAAACTCTACGAGGACGACGATGTACTGGCGTTCCTCGATCTGTTCCCGCAATCCAAGGGCCACAGTCTGGTCATTCCCAAGCGCGCTGCCGCGCGCAATATCCTGGAAATCGACGACGCCAGCCTGGCCAAGGTGATGGCCGTGGTGAAGAAGGTCACCCAGGCGGTGGTCGACGAACTGCAGCCGGCTGGCGTGCAGGTGGCGCAGTTCAACGGCGCGCCTGCCGGGCAGACGGTGTTCCATATCCACATGCACGTGATCCCGCGCTTCGAGGGCGAGGGGCTGGGTATTCACGCGGCCAACAAGGCCGACCCGGCCGAGCTGGAGGCGCTGCAGACACGTCTGGTCAAACGTCTGCAGGGTTGAAAATGGTTTCGCCCCGGCCGAAGTATCGGCCGGGGCACGAAGCACGCGCTGAACGAGCGCTTAGCCGTTCTGGCTGCTCAGCCCGCCCCATTCCATGAAGCGCACGGCGTGCACTTCACCCTGACTGTCGCGGTAGACCAGAACGCTCGGTACCACACCGCTCTTGCGGCTGTTGTCGGTGCGTTGCAGGACCTGATCGATATCCAGCTGCATGCCGTACTGGTATTCCTGTACTTCGACCTTGGGAGTGGCAGGTGCTTTCTCGCTGGCGATGGCCAAGGGGGCAAGGACGGCGAGGACGCTGGCGTTGAGGGCTGCGAATTTCATCTTGATAATCTCCGATCTGGGGCGCCTGGAAGATTGGCGCTGGGGTCGAGAGAGATGAAAACATTCGTCGCTTCGCCGAAGAAATCGATGCTTGTGCTAGCGAAGATCGCTGTCATCGATACCTTGCCCGAACGCCCGGCTGCACCAATACTCAGGCGGCATTCACCCGCCCATGGAGGGCTTCATGCGTTCGATCCTCATCGCGTTGCCGTTGTTGCTGTTGGCCGGCTGCTCCTCCTTTCGAGGTGATCCGGAGAACATTCGTCCCGTCCCGCAAGAGCGCCTGCTGGCGTTTCAGCAAACCCAGGCCAACGGTGCGCAGATCGTGGTCAATCGCGACTTCGGCATGATGGGCGGCGGCTGCTACGTGGCCATCGAAGTGGATCGTAAGGTCGCCGCGCGTATTGGCGTCGGTGAGGTCGCAACCTTCCAGGTACCGCCTGGCACCCGTGTGGTGGGTATCACCCCTGACCGCATGGACGACACCCTCTGCGGCATGGGCCGCCTGCTGCGCGAAGTGGCGGTACCGGTGAAGGCCGGGGAAACCCATCACCTGCGTATCGTCAGCCAGAATCGTGGGGGCTTCGACATCCTGCCGGATGGGCGCTGACGGCTGACTTGCGCGGCGCATCAAGCCGCCTCGCAGGCGATGCGGGTAGTATTTGCCGCATCGAGTCAGGGAGAGTAGTTGTGAACGGATTACCGATCGCCATAGTGGGAGCCGGAACCGCCGGCCTGGCCACTGCGACTTTTCTCGCCCGCCAGGGCTATGCGGTGCGGCTGCTGGAGCGGGTCGAACAGCTGCAGCCGGTGGGCGCCGGCATTCTCCTGCAACCCTCCGGTCTGGCCGTGCTGCAACGGCTGGGGCTGCTCGCCGAATGCACCGCGTTGGGTGCGCCGGTCAGCCGACTCTACGGCACCAGTTGCCGGGGACGGGTAATCCTCGATACCCGTTATCACGACTGGCAGCCCGGCAGTTTCGGCCTGGGCATCCACCGCGGCGTGCTGATGACGGCGCTGCTCAATGCGGCGCAGCGTGCCGGCGTACAAGTGGAAACCGGCGTCAACGTCAGCCGCTTCGAGCAGGCCAGCGGTCATATCCGCCTGCTGAGTCAGGACCAGCCCCTAGGTGATTTCGCCGCATTGATCCTGGCCGATGGCACCCGCTCGGCATTGCGCGCGCAGATGCAGGTGCGCCAGTGGTCGCGGCCCTATCCCTGGGGCGCCTTATGGAGCATGTTGCCGACTGCAGCGTCGGCCGAAACCGGCGAGCTGCGTCAGTGGTATCGCGGTTGCCGGGAAATGTTCGGGCTGATGCCCACCGGCTGTACCCATCAGGCACGCGAACGCTCGCTCACCAGTCTGTTCTGGAGCCTGCCCTTGAGCGAGCACGAGGCCTGGCGCCAGGCCGGCCTGAATGCCTGGAAAACCCGCGTGCGCCGTCTGGCTGGCGAGGCGGCGGAGGCCTATCTGCAGCGCATCGATGACCCGCAACAGCTGACCCTGGCGGCTTATGCCGATGTGCGCATGCAGCGCTGGCACGATGGCCGCGTCCTGGCCATCGGCGATTGCGCCCACGCCATGAGTCCGCAACTGGGACAGGGCGCCAACATGGCGCTGGTCGATGCCGCCGCGCTCGCTGATACGCTCGGCAACGCGGGCGACGAGGCCCAGCATGCAATCGACTGGAACGCCATCTTCGCTCGTTACGGTGATGCTCGCCGTGATCACCTGCGGTACTACCGCCAGGCGAGTCGGCTGCTGACGCCCTTGTTCCAGTCCAACAGCCACACCCTGGCCGTGCTGCGCGATATCGCCCTGACGCTGGCCCGCCACAACCGCTTCGGCCGCCAGCATGCGGTCAGCACCCTGGTCGGTGCGCGCAGCGGCTGGCTATGGTCCGGTGCGCAGCAGCGCGAGCTGCATGCCTGGACGGGGGAGCGGGAGGCGTGGGAATAACCTGACGCCGTTCAGCTGCGCTGCAGATCGAGCAGCGCCTTCTGGCTCAGGTCCAGCCACTCCTTGTGCAGAACCCGGTAATGCCGGGCGGAGCGGCGGGCGTGGGTGTGGATCTGCTGCAGCAGTTCGATGGCTTCGCGCTGGCGTCCCATCCGGCGCAGCAGCAGGGCATAGCGGTAATTGGCTTCCGGGCTGGCGCTGTAGCTGCCGAGTGCGCGGTATTCCTCTTCGGCCTTGAGGTCGTTGCCCTGGCCTTCCAGCGCACGGGCATACAGCAGGTGGCCATCGGTGGAGCGGAAGTCGGGGTTGTGGGCGATCAGTTGGTCGAGGCTCGCCTGGCAGCCGGCGAAATCGCCCAGGGCGAAGCGTGCTTTTGCCAGGCCGAGGAGGATGTCGGGTGCGTCGCTGTGAATGCCGCGCAATGCCATCTGATAGTGCGTGGCCGCTTCTTCGGCCTGGCCCATGCGCAGCAATTCGTCGGCCAGGTTGACGCGGGTATCGCGGGTGTCGCGAATGTCCAGCTCATCGCGCAGGGCGCGCAGATGGCGCTCTGGGTCGATGCTGTCGTGCAGGCGGTTGAGCGTACGGCGGCCGCGACGGCTACCGAGCAGGTCGGGCAGCATGATGCCGATGAAGTAGATCAGGCAACCGAGACCTGGCAGGGCGATGATCAGGTACAGCCAGTAGCGTTCCTGACCACTGCGCACCACGTGGAGGCCACAGGTGACTTGGCAGGCGATGACTAGCAGAGCGAGTACAGGCATGGTGCGATCCAGTCCTTTGGAGTGCGGTGGGAGGCATATCAGAGCATGGATCAGCCCTGTTGTCAGGTGGCGCATGCACGGCTGTGGCATACGTCACGTGGTAGGCTGCGCGGCTGATTCCATGTTCATAAGGATGCGTGCATGCCGTCGTCGCTGGAGATTTTCGCCAACCTCTTCTACCTGGTTTCGGTGCTGATGGCGGCGCGCAACTCCGTGCATACCTGGGCGGTCGGGCTGGTCGGTTGTGCGCTGTTCGGCTGGCTGTTCTTCAGCGTGCAGCTGTATGCCGACGTGACCTTGCAGGGCTTTTTCATCGCCACCAGTCTGCTGGGCTGGTGGAGCTGGTTGCGTGGGCGCAACGGTGACCCCATGCCGATCAGCCGTACGGCCTGGCCGGGGCTGGGCCTGGCATTGTCGATCGCCGTTGTCGTGGCCGTCGCCTACGGAGCCTTGCTGCACCACTTCACCGACGCCTACGCGCCCTTTATCGATTCGCTGGTGCTGACCTTCAGCGTGCTGGCGCAGCTACTGCTGATGCGCCGCAAGCTGGAGACCTGGTACGGCTGGCTGCTGGTCAATACCCTGGCAGTGCCATTGTTCGCCTCGCGCGAGCTGTACCTGACCGCCTTCATCTACCTGTTGTTCTGGTGCAATGCCTGGTACGGCCTGTATCGCTGGCGCCGCGAAATGAAAGCGCAGGCGGCCTGAGATGAGCAAGCGATTCGCCCGTGGCCTGGTTGTGGGCAAGTTCGCGCCGCTGCATCTGGGGCACGAATGGCTGATCCGCCAGGCGCAAGAGCAGTGCGAGCAATTGGTGCTGCTCAGCTGGGCGCGGCCGGAGCTGCCGGGCTGCGAACCTGAGCGACGAACAGCCTGGTTGCGGCTGCGTTTTCCCGAACTGGCCAGTTGGGTGGTCACGCCTGAATGGGTCGAGCAGCGGCGCGCTCAGGGCCTGCAGTTACCGGACCTACCTGATGAGCAGGAGCCCGACGCCGTGCAGCGCCAGTTCGTCGCCGCGTTCTGCCTGGCCGAGTTGGGCCAGCCGGTGGATGCAGTCTTCACCAGCGAGGACTATGGCGATGGTTTTGCTGCACATTTGGCGCGCTGTTTCGGGCTGCCGGTGCAGCATGTCGAGATAGACCGCGCACGCATTCAGGTGCCGGTGTCCGGCACACGACTGCGCGCCGACATCCACGGCTTGCGCCAGTACCTGGCACCGCAGGTCTACGGCGATTTCGTCGAGCGCATCGCCCTGCTCGGCGGCGAGTCTACCGGCAAGAGCAGCCTGGCGCTGGCGCTGGCCGAGAAGCTGGGTACGCGGCATGCCGCCGAATATGGCCGCGAACTGTGGGAAGAGCAGGGCGGTGTGCTGGCCTATGAGGATCTGCTGCGCATAGGCCGCACCCAGGTCGACCGTGAGCAGAGCCTGGCCGGGCAGTGCCGGCGCTATCTGGTCTGCGACACCACGCCGCTGACCACGCTGTTCTACTGTCGCGAGATGTTCGGCCGTGCCGAGCCCGAGCTGGAGCGCCTGGCCGAGCGGCACTACCAGCATCTGTTTTTGTGCGTCGACGACTTTCCCTTCGTGCAGGACGGTACGCGGCGCGACGAGACGTTCCGCCGTCGGCAGAACCAGTGGTACGAGCAGGAGTTGCAGCGGCGCGGATGGCCTTTCACGCGCCTGGCGGGCTCGCCCACGCAGCGCCTCGAACAGGCGCTGCGGCACCTGGGCAGGAGCCCGGCGATTCAGCGATAGCGGGAGAGAATGGCCTCGAACTCGCCATCCTGTTTCATCTGTACCAGGGCCCGCAGCAGTGCCTGGGTGGGCACGTCCGGCGCATCGCGAACGAGGCAGGAAAGCGCATCGGCGCTGAGCTCGGCCAGTGCGCGCAGGCGCTTGTGTTCCGGCAGATTGCGGTTGAACCAGGCCAGGGCCAGCTCGTTGCTGAGCGCGTAGCGATAGCGCCCGGCTTCCAGCTTCTCCAGTACCAGCTCCTGCGTGCGGGCATCTTCGCGCAGCACCTGGCCGCTGGCGAACAGGGATTCCAGACGCGGGTAACTGAACCCCAGCACGGTACCCAGGCGCTCGCCGGGCAGCTGCGCCAGGCTGATGTCGGCTTCGTCGTGGCGCCCGACGATCAGGTCGCGCTGCACCATGAACGGCACACTCCAGATGTATTGATGGTGCGTTTCGCTGAGCCAGCCCGGGTTGACGTAGCAGCGCACGTCAATCTCGCCCCTGGCCATCAGGCGCTGTACGCGCAGGCGCGGCATCACCAGCAGTTCGGCGCGGCGGCCGACCTTTTCTGCCAGGCGCATCTGCAGGTCGTAGAGAACGCCGGACGTGGCACGGCCATCTTCGATGCGGATCATCGGCATGGCCCAGCTCTCGGTTACCGAGAAGCGCAGCGGGCGTTGTTCCTGCGCGCTGGCAACGGCGCTCAGCGAAACCAGCAAAGCGAAAAGCAGCAGACGCATGCGCATCAGGCCGCGGCGGGATCGAAACTGTCAGCACGCGCCATGCGCCACATGCGCTCGTAGAACTCACCCTCGATCTTGCCGCCGAGCAGTTCGCCCGGTGCGAGGAACACATGCTGCTGGGCGAACAGCTTGATCTCGGTAGACGACATGCGCTGCACCAGGTGCTTGGCATCGATCTGCGAGGGGTGATCGAGGCCGGCGGCGGCGAGCATCTCGGCCAGCGCCTTGAGCGTGTTGCGGTGGAAGTTGTAGACGCGCTGGGCCTTGTCCTCGACCACCAGGGCGCGCTGGCGCAGCGGGTCCTGGGTCGCCACGCCGGTGGGGCACTTGTTGGTATGGCAGCTTTGGCTCTGGATGCAGCCGATGGCGAACATGAAGCCGCGTGCCGAGTTGGCCCAATCGGCGCCGATGGCCAGCACGCGGGCGATATCGAAGGCGCTGACGATCTTGCCGCTGGCGCCGAGCCTGATCTTGTCGCGCAGGTTGCTGCCGACCAGGGTGTTGTGCACGAACAGCAGCCCTTCGCGCAGCGGCACGCCGAGATGATCGGTGAACTCCAGCGGCGCTGCACCGGTGCCGCCTTCCTTGCCGTCGACGACGATGAAGTCGGGCAGGATGCCGGTCTGCAGCATGGCCTTGACGATGCCCATGAACTCCCAGGGGTGGCCCAGGCAGAATTTGAAACCGACCGGCTTGCCGCCGGACAGCTCGCGCAGCTGGGCGATGAACTGCAGCAGCTCGGTCGGCGTAGAGAAGGCGCTATGGCGCGAGGGCGAGATGCAGTCCTCACCCATTGGCACGCCGCGGGTGTTGGCGATTTCCTCGGTGACCTTGTGCTTGGGCAGGATGCCGCCATGGCCCGGTTTGGCGCCCTGGCTGAGCTTGATCTCGATCATCTTCACCTGCGGGCTGGCCGCCTGGACGGCGAAACGCTCGGGGTCGAAGCGGCCGTCCGAGGCGCGGCAGCCGAAATAGCCGCTGCCCAGTTCCCAGACCAGATCGCCGCCGTGCTCGCGGTGGTAGGGGCTGATGCTGCCTTCGCCGGTGTCGTGATAGAACTCGCCGAGCTTGGCGCCCTGGTTCAGCGCGCGGATGGCGTTGGCGCTGAGCGAGCCGAAGCTCATCGCCGAGATGTTGAACAGCGACGCCGAGTACGGCTGGCTGCACTGCGGCCCGCCGATCTCCACGCGAAAGCTGCACGGGTCGCTCAGCGGTGCCGGGCGCATGGAATGGCTGATGAACTCGAAGCCGTTCTGGTACACGTCGCTGAGGGTGCCGAAGGGCTTGTCCGAGCCTTCGTTCTTGGCGCGGGCGTAGACCAGCGAACGCTGCGCGCGGGAGAAGGGCAGCTGTTCGGCGTCACCCTCGAGCAGATACTGGCGAATCTCCGGGCGGATGCCTTCGACCAGATAACGGATATTGCCCAGGATCGGGTAGTTGCGCCTGACCGCATGGCGCGTCTGCAGCAGATCGCCGATGCCGATCAGGCTGAGCACGCCCGCGAGCAGGGTGAACGGCCACAGCCATTCGTGAAGCGAGAGAAAGGGCAGGCTGGCCAGAGTGAAAAGAACGCAGAAGGCAAAGAAGGCGTAGCGGCTGAGCAGCGACAGGTTCATGCAGGCTCCGGCATCTGATGGCGCGATGCTCACTCTAGACGCCTTGGGGGCGATCGGGTCAAGTCGAATGGGGGGATTGGCGCGTCGGAAGTTTCGTCACGCCCGCTGGCCATGCTGTTACAAAGTCAACTGAGTGGCCTTCACTGGCGTTGCGCCGGTGGTAACGGGGGCTGCGACGCTGCACGGCGAGCAGCCCAGGCTCGGCATTCCCCCTCTCCCGGTGGGGAGAGGGGCAGGCGATCAGCGGTTGACGCTCTGGAAGTTGTCGTCCGAGGGTTCCTTGGTATAGGCGCCCTGGTCGTGCACCAGCTTCTTGTTGCCGTTCATCAGGGTGGCGATGCGGCTGTCGCTGGTTTTCGCCGAAGCCGCCTGGTCGCTGCTGCCCTTGATCAACGGCGGGTTGAATGAGAAGGACCAGAGATAGTGCCAGACGGCAGCGTTGTGTTTCTCGGTCTGCTGGGTGGCGCTGAAGTACCAGGGCTTTAGCTCGGTAAAGGCGGTCATGTTCATCAGCCCGGCGTTGTCATCGCCAACGAAAATGGTGCTGGTGACCGCAGAGGTCCGGTAGGCCTCGAAGATCACCCCCTTGCCCTTCAGTTCACTGACATAGGAGCGGCTGACTTCTCCGACCCAGCGATTGTTCAGCCAGCTCTTGGCCTGGTTGGAATAGAACGGGTCGAGCAGAGCTACGCGCTTGGGCAGCAAGCGGCTGTTGAGACTCCCGGCGCTGACCGCATCGCTGATTTTCTTGGTCAGGACGATCGCCATCTGGTTGCCCAGGGAGTGGCCGAGGATGCGGATGTTGTTGCCGGTGTAGCCGGCCAGGTTGGCCTTGTAGTGATCGAACAGCAGGTCGCCGGCCGACACGTTAGGGCCGTTGCTGTAGGTTCCGCTGCTGTTGCGCCAGCGCATGGCGCGCGGGCCGCTGGCGGTCCAGATCTTGGCCTCGGCATCCTTCACTTCAGCTTCGTCGGCGAACTGGTTCCAGTACAGGATGCCGACGTTGTAGCCCGCGGTGAGCCAGGCGTGCGCCAGGTCGAGGTTCGGCCCGCCAGCATCCTGACGATTGAAGGTTTCGCGGTTCTTTCTCTGCGTGGCTCCGTTCTGCCAGCCGTGGATATAGATGACGGTGGGTTTGCTGTTGCTGTAGTAGGCGTTGCTGTGGCCGGGTACGGCCTTCTGCCAGCTGTCGCCGTAGCCGAACCAGTACAGGCCATGGTCGAGGTTCTGGAAGACGCTGTCGGGAAACACGCCGACGGCGGCCTGGGTCATGGAGGAGAAGCTCAGCACGAGCATTAGCAGGAACTGGCGCATGGCAGGGCCTTTTATTGTTATTGAGGTGCATGCAGCCTATAGATTGTTGGACAATCTTGAATCGCCCAAATGGGTGGTCGCCCCGGGCTCAGTCCGACCTGTATCCCGATGCGCCCATCTTCGTCCTATTGCCCACGAACGCTTGTCAGCAGAGCGGACGAAGGGACCGCGGCTGTGGCAAACTCAGCGGCTACTGACAGAACGCTACAACGTTCGACCAACCCCAGTTATTTCCTGGCCCGTACTGGCCAAGGCCCAGCGCATAACCGGCCGCCACCTGCGGCAGCGAACAAGAGGAATGAGCGTGCATAACGTCGTGATCAGTGGTACCGGCCTCTACACTCCGGCCAACAGCATTTCCAACGACGAGCTGGTGGCATCCTTCAATGCCTATGTACAGCAGTTCAACGCCGACAACGCCGAGGCCATCGCCCGTGGCGAGGTCGAGGCGCTGAGCGAATCCAGCACGGCCTTCATCGAAAAGGCGTCGGGCATCAAGAGCCGCTTCGTCATCGACAAGGACGGCATCCTCGATCCGCAGCGCATGGTGCCGCGCATTCCCGAACGATCCAATGACGAGTGGGGCATCCTCTGCGAAATGGCCGTGGGCGCCGCCAAGGAAGCGCTGCAGCGCGCCGGCAAGACCGTCGCCGACATCGACGGGGTGATCGTCGCCTGCTCGAACCTGCAACGCGCCTATCCGGCGGTGGCCATCGAAGTGCAGGCCGCGCTGGGCATCGACGGCTGGGGCTACGACATGAACGTGGCCTGCTCCTCGGCCACCTTCGGCATCCAGGCCGCGACTACCGCGATCCAGACCGGCCAAGCCCGCGCCATTCTGATGGTCAACCCGGAAATCTGCACCGGCCACCTCAACTTCCGCGACCGCGACAGCCACTTCATCTTCGGCGACGCCGCCACTGCGGTGATCATCGAGCGTGCCGACCTGGCTACCTCCAAGCACCAGTTCGACGTGGTCGGCACCAAGCTGCTGACCCAGTTCTCCAACAACATCCGCAACAACTTCGGCTTCCTCAACCGCGCGGCGGAAGAGGGCATCGGCGCGCGCGACAAGCTGTTCGTGCAGGAAGGCCGCAAGGTGTTCAAGGACGTCTGCCCGATGGTCGCCGAGCTGATCGCCGCGCACCTGGCGGAAAACCAGCTCAACGTCGCAGATGTGAAGCGCTTCTGGCTGCACCAGGCCAACCTCAACATGAACCTGCTGATCGCCCGCAAGCTGCTGGGGCGCGACGCCGAGCCGCACGAGGCGCCGGTGATTCTCGATACCTACGCCAACACCAGTTCGGCCGGCTCGGTAATCGCCCTGCACAAGCATCAGGACGACCTGCCCGCCGGCAGCCTGGGTGTTCTAAGCTCCTTCGGTGCCGGTTATTCCATCGGCAGTGTAATTTTGCGCAAGCGTTGAACTCTCTGTAGGAATGCCTGACGTGCACGGGGCGTTCGGCTTCGTGCGCAGGCCTGACCTACGGGAGTTCCATGTCCGATTCCGATCTCTTGGGGCGCCTGCTCGCCGGCGAGCAGAAGGCCTACCGCGAGCTGGTGGCTCGCTATCAGGGTGCGATGCGGGCGGTGGCCTACGCCATCGTCGGCAGCCGCCACGCCGATGAGGTGGTGCAGGATGCCTGGTTCGCCGTGGTGCGCAACCTGGCAGGTTTTCAAGGCCGCGCCAGCCTCAAGACCTGGCTGCTGACCATCACCGCCAACACCGCCAAGACCCGACTCAAGCACAACCGCCGCGAGGTGCTGCTCGACGACCTGCCCGCACCCCATGGCACGGTGGGTGACGAGCGTTTCGCCGATGACGGCCACTGGCTGCTGGCGCCACATGCCTGGCACCAGGACAGCCCCGAAGCCCTGCTCACCGAGGACGAGCTGCGCCAGTGCCTGGAACACACGCTGGCCAGCCTGTCCGAGCTGCAGGCCAGTGTGCTGGTGCTGCGCGAACGCCAGGGCCTGGAGCTGGAGGCGATCTGTAATCTTCTCGACATCTCGCTCTCCAATGCCCGTGTGCTGCTGCACCGGGCACGCCTGAAAGTCTTCGCCACCCTGGAACATTTCGAGGAGACGGGCCAATGCTGACCTGCAAGGAACTGGTCGCTCATTCCAGCGATTATCTCGACGGCCAACTGACGTTGCGCCAGCGCCTGGCCGTACGCGCGCACCTGGCCATGTGCGGCAACTGCCGACGTTTTATCCGCCAGATGAAACTGACTCAGGCGGTGATCCGGCAGATGCCGGATGAGGAGTTACCCGAACTCGACGCCCTGGCCGAGCGTCTGGCGCAGGATCGGCGTAATCAGGGGTGAGCCGTGATCCGAGGGTTTGGTTGGTTTTTCAAATGCCTATCCTCGGATCAGGCGAGTCCTGCAGCGGAAAAAGGCCGATAACAATGATGGTCCCCGTGATCGATTGAACGCTTGGCCCCGCTGCGAGCGCATAGTTAATCGTCACGCCAAAGTTCACGAATTGGCTCCATGCTGTAGTTTCCATGCCCGAATGATAAAAGCCAGCCACGACAACAAATGAATATTGCGCTGAAACAAGGTTGTACCTGTAAATGTGCAATAAGCGGAAGGCATAGGGTGGCGGCCTCTTTAATCTCTTCTGGGTCGTGGATAGGAACGCGCCATTCGTCTTGGATGAGAAGCCACATATTATGTGTTTCTGTGTAATCCCCCGAGCGAAGTTTTTCGGTTTTTAATCGGATAAAATGCGCCATGGCTTCAGCCCATTCAAGCTCTGCGCTGTTTCCCATCCATGGCAAACCCGCACGGTTTCCGCTTGCAATTTCGTCTTTCTGCTGGGAGTTGAACAGTTTTTTGCCAGGTTCAAATTTCTGGCCAAAATTAAATGCATGCGGATACTTGCGACCCCGTATTGCTTCAATTTCGTACCACTCCTCCGGGACAGCTTCAATGCATTCAACACCGATAAGATTGGAGGCGATTTGCAGCACAAAGTCAGGCTTGTCGCGATGTGTCACGGTCAGTGGATAATCGATCAGCTGCGATTCTGCTGTTGTTGCAAGGAAGCGAGCCATCAAATAGCGTTCGCGATGTGTGTGCGAACGGCCTTTAGTAATGCTCGGTACTTTAATGTCAACTTCCCGCAATGCTTTAAGGAGCGCAGGGGCTGTATCAGCAGAGAGGTTCAGCAAAGGCATATTCATTGACCGCTAACGCGGCGCTTTGCGGCTGCATTGTAGCGCTAGCGGAAATGCAATCCGGCAACAGCGCTTTGTTATGTGTTGTTCGCTTCAATTTTCTTCACCGTCCTCGCACTCTATATTCAACGGTATAGGTGTGCTATGAAATATCATCGCGGTGCTCTCAGATCTAATTCCATGTAGGACATATTCTTTCAAATTTGAATAATCCGAATAATCCGAATTTCCACCATAACCATACATGCCTGATTCATATTCTATATGGGGTATTTTTTTACCATCTTTTTCTAATTCCTCTATCCAGAAGCACGGATTGCTATTTGCTTTTGGCTTAATTGAGCATTTAACTCCTCGAATACGAGAATACGCCTGCTCAGCATAACCCCTCATAAAGAAGTTTCCGTCAGGCTCAATATCCTGCACCAGCCAAGTCAATATATGACCCATAAACTCTTCAGCATGGCTTTCAGCAGGAATCAAGCAGCGAGACCAAAAGCAGCCTATTTTCAAGTTTCTAGCCAGTCGACCTAACTGAACAATGGACTCAAAAACAGCCACAACCGTCTGCGTGGACTTTAATTTAGCAGAATTGCATCCGAGGTAAGAAAGGCTTTCCATGCATCTATATGCAAAATGAGAATTGCCATTATTAAGGGCAGAGACACCTAGCACCTTAATATCATAAGCGTAAGCTGATATGTTGTATTTATCAAGCTGTTCCAAATTGTTCTCAGAAACGTTATTCTCCATCTCGTAAATATTAACTTCAGCAATTCTATGAATAGTGTTCAGTACTTTTATCGGTTCTATAACACTATGTGATTCGAGCATTTTTTTAGCAATCCATACGGCATCAGAAGCAATCGATCTTGCTAAATCTGAGCATGGCTTTTGAAGCAGCTCATCTTTCATTAAGAAATCACATAGATCACTCGATAGTGATTGAAAAAATATACCGCTCTGATCTTTCTCAACCACAGAAGCGATAATTGAACGCAGCCTTTTTCTGGCTATATACTTTATTCCGGCATCTATCTTATAAGAGTCTGCGTCTTTAAATTTGAACGAGTAGAATCTGACGACAAGCTTTAAAATTGCATTTAATGACTGCCGAAAAATCGGATAGTCATTATTCTCAACGGCCAAGTTTGTTATGGTAGTCATTGAGTCCCATATATCATTTGGTTCAATCCCTAACGTGCTAGGCTCGAAATCATAGGCATGTATGGGTTTTTGATAATTTCCCCCATCATTCAAATAACTCTGATGCAATTCTACCTCAGACTTTATTTCTATAGATAGCTGCTCTAGGTATCGGGATATGGTGTTTTCGCTGATGGAATCTTCAATAAATTTTTTAGCGCTTAGGTATCTGGTTGTCAGAATTGCATTATCTATAGAAGAGAAAATCAATATAGGAAGCATCCACAACGCTATTTTTCCAAAGTGTTCGGGTATGCTTAAAAAGCAGATTAGAGGCAAAAGTGGCAAAGTCAATAACGCAACAACGTTGAACCATTGCCTTGTTGTTATCTCGCTGTATATCGCTTTGTACTTGGAGAGTTGATGGCCAAAAAAATGTAAAGTTAATAGAGAATATAGCTATCGTAAAGTTAACACCCAAAAGCCACGGGGTGATCTTGCCCACGTCAACACTCACCGATCCAAGCACCAGCAACGTCATGATAATTAGTAGAACTATATATCTCAATTCAAATTCCCAAGCCTAAGTAAAGTGAATATTTAAACTTTTTAATATGCTCTAACGGAGCTTCGCTCAGACTCATAACAGGGGTTAGATGGATGGCGGTACGAATCCGATAGTAGAGCCTTCCATCTAACTCCGCACCATCCCGTTTCGCTTCGCACTAAAAATCCCTTCCAATCATGGCCTTATCGCTGTGCTCCGGCAGTCCGCTGTATTCGCTTGACCTCCTCTTTTGGCTCCAGCATTACGCTTGGTACATCGCGTGTAGGGGCGATGACGTTTTTTATCCACCGTTTGCGGTGGATGTTCGAGCTACTGGCTATCGAAAGCCTCGCCGCTGAAGCGCCTCCCACGGTGCGGTGGATGTTCCTGTGCCTGCGGGAGGGCTTTCGGCTCTGGCATCCTGCTTCGCTCTACCTCCTGCATCCATGCAGTCGTAGCCGCGACTGGTAGCGGGCAAAGCGCCCCCCGGATTTCATCCGGGCTACGAAAACTTTTTTCGCCCGCTGTAACGCCCGCATCCCTGCCTCGTCCATTGCTGCGAGGGCGCCAATCCGGCCCCGCATTCGAAACCGATGGAGAGATGCCATGAAACAACTCAATACCCTGACTGCCACCCTGGGCGCTGCGCTGCTGACTTCCGTGGCCTTCACTGCCCACGCCGCGAGCAACCCCTTCGCTGCGCAGGAACTGGCCAGCGGCTACAGCCTGGCCGCTGCCGAGAAGGCGCAGGAAGGTTCCTGTGGCGAAGGCAAATGCGGTGGCGAGATGAAAGCCGACAAGGAAGGCAAGTGCGGCGAGGGCAAGTGTGGCGGCGAGAAGAAGGCCGACGCCGAGGGTAAATGCGGCGAAGGCAAGTGCGGCAGCGAGAAGAGCGAGTAAGAGCAAGGGGAGGACGGATCATGCACCTCGCAAACCTCACCGGCGCCGGTCTCGGCCTGCGTCGCGGGCTGCTCGCCGAGCTGATCGGCGATCATGCCGGCGGCGCCGACTTTCTCGAAGTGGCGCCGGAGAACTGGATCGGTGTCGGTGGCCGGCTGGGCAAGCAGTTGCGCGCCCTGAGCGAAGGCCGGCCGTTGCTGTGCCATGGTCTGTCCCTCAACCTCGGCGGCTTCGCGCCGCTGAACCTGGAGTTGCTGCACGCCATCAAGGGCTTTCTCGACGCGCATGGCGTGTTGGCCTACAGCGAGCACCTGTCGGCCTGCGCCGACGATGGTCAGCTGTATGACCTGATGCCGCTGCCGTTTTCCGAAGAGTCGGTGGTGCGCATCGCCGAGCGCGTGCGCATCGTTCAGGATCTGCTGGAGCGGCCGCTGATCATCGAGAATGTCTCGGCTTACGCACGCCTGCCCGGCGAGCTGGACGAGGCAGACTTCGTTCGCGCCGTGCTGGAACGTGCCGACTGCCAGTTGTTGCTGGATGTCAACAACGTCTACGTCAACAGCCTGAACTTCGGTTTCGATGCCGATGCCTACATCGCCGCGATGCCGAGTGAGCGTATCGCCTATTTGCACGTCGCCGGTCATTACGATCAGGCGGCGGACCTGAAGATCGACACCCACGGTGCGCCGGTCATCGACCCGGTGTGGGCACTGCTGAGCAGCGCTTACGTGCAGCATGGCGTGCGCCCGACGCTGCTGGAGCGCGATTTCAACTTCCCGCCGCTGGCTGAGCTGTATGCCGAGCTGGCACATATCCGCAGCCTGCAACAGGCCGTGCAGCCGCTGAGCAGGTACGGCACATGAGTGGCATTCAGCAGCAGCGCGACTTCGCTGCACGTATTCGCCAGCCTGAGGTGCAGCCGCTGTTGCCGGGCATTAGCGGCGAGCGCATGGCGATCTACGAGGAGCTGTTCTTCAACAATGTCGCCAGCCTGGTGGGCGGCGCCTTTCCGGTGCTGCGCGGGGTTCTCGGGGCCGAGCGCTGGCGGCGGCTGCTGCGCGCGTTCTTCGCCGAGCACCGGTCGAGCACGCCGTACTTTCTCGAGATCAGTCAGGAGTTCATTGCCTGGCTGCAGCAGGGCTATCGCGCCGAGCCTGACGACCCTGCGTTCATGCTGGAGCTGGCGCACTACGAGTGGGTCGAGCTGGCGCTGGATGTCAGCGATGCGCACTTGCCCGAGCGCGGTTGGTCGCCATTGGCCTGGCCGCTGGCCTATCGCTGGCCGGTGCAGAGGATCGGTGCTGATCACTGCCCCACGCAGCCACCGGCCGAGCCGACTTGTTTGCTGGTGTGGCGTGACCGCCAGGATCAGGTGCGCTTCATGCAACTGGCGCCGTTCGCCTATCAGCTGGCGTTGCACCTGCAGGCCGGCGAGCCGCCTGGGCAGGCGCTACAGGCGCTGGCCACCGAGCACGGCCTGGCTGCCGACCACCATTACTTCACCAACGCCCACGCGCTGCTGGATGACTGGCTGGCGCGCGATATCTGGTTTCCCTATTCCGAGGACTGACCGCCATGATCGCTTTGCTCAATCGCTTCCAGGACGCGCTGGAGGCTACCCGGCGCCTGGATTTTCTCGGCCCGCTGCTGCTGCGCCTGTATCTGGTGCCGGTGTTCTGGATGGCCGGCACGCAGAAGCTCAAGGACATCGACGCCACTGCCGCCTGGTTCGGCAATCCGGATTGGGGGCTCGGCCTGCCGTTTCCCGAGCTGCTGGCCTGGGCAGCGGCGCTGACCGAGGCCGGTGGCGCCATTCTGCTGCTGTTCGGCCTGGCGGTGCGCTGGATTAGCATCCCGCTGATCGTCACCATGCTGGTGGCG
The DNA here is from genome assembly GCF_900104265.1 of Ectopseudomonas guguanensis. Taxonomy (GTDB): domain Bacteria; phylum Pseudomonadota; class Gammaproteobacteria; order Pseudomonadales; family Pseudomonadaceae; genus Aquipseudomonas; species Aquipseudomonas guguanensis. The sequence goes on along the minus strand of NZ_FNJJ01000001.1, from coordinate 280,908 downwards.
ATCTTCGCCGTGCACTGGCCCTATGGCTGGCAGGCGATTGCCGACCCGTCCGCGCCCTTCGCCAACGAGCGCGTGTTGGCGGCGGCGGAGAAGCTCGAACGGGCGCGCAGCATCCTGCGTGAGCACGGCAATTACGACTGGCTGACCGCCAGTGGCAAGTTCGTGGTGCTGAACAATGGCATCGAGTTCGCCGCCACCTACCTGGTGATGCTGGTGGCGTTGTTCTTCAGCGGGGCAGGGCGCTGGTTGAGTCTCGACTACTGGCTGGCGCGGCGTTTCAGAATGTCCCGTTAGCCCAGCGGATTGTCGCGGCGCCGGCTCTCACGAAATTCGCCCGGCGTCTGCCCGGTCCAGCCCTTGAAGCTGCGGTGGAAGGAGCGTGCCTCGGTGAAGCCGAGGTAGCAGGCGATGTCCTGGATCGCCAGGTCGCTGCGCAGCAGGTAGTGCTCGGCCAGTTCCTGACGCAGCTCGTCGAGAATCTGCTGGTAGCTGGTGCCGGCCTGCTGCAGGTGGCGCTGCAGGGTGCGCACGGTCATGTCGAACTTCTCCGCCACCCGCTCCTTGCGTGGCAGGCCGTCCTTGAGCAGCAGGCGCAGGGCGTTCTTCACCCGTAGCGGTAGCGGCTCGTCCTCGTCGAGCCCGGCCATCAGCGCCAGAGCATGTTCTTCCAGGGTGCGCAGCAGGTTGGCGTCGGCCTGGCGCAGCGGCACGCCGAGGTAGTCCAGCGGCACCAGCAGGGCGTTGCAGGGTTGCTCGAACAGTACCGGGCAGCCGAACAGCGCCTGGTATTCGGCCAGCTCGGTGCCGGCCGGTTGCGCGTGCTCGAACCAGACTTCGCGCGGCGAGTGCTCGGAGTCGGCGATCCAGCGTGCGTACAGCAGCCAGGAGGCGAGCACGTTCTCCACCATGTGCCGGCGCACCTGCGGCGCCTGATGGCGACAACTCCAGATCAGCCGCACGTGATCCTTGGCGGCTTCGAGACGGCTGGTGCCCATGTCGCCCACCAATTTCTCGTACGGCACGATGCGGCCCATGGCCTCACCCAGGGTGGCGCAGTTCATGGCGATGTAACCGAGCACGCTCCACGAGCCGGGTTGCACGAAACGCGCGGCGTGCAGGCCGAACAGCGGGTCGCCGGACACCTCCAGCAGATGCGCCAGCAGGCGTTCGTGCACCTCGCTGGGAATCCGCTTGCCGTTGTCGGCCAGATCCTGCGCCTGGACACCGGCGGCCGCCAGCGCACGGTCGATATCCAGACCGAGCTGTTCGGCCTGGCGCAGGTACTTGAGCAGAGCGGGAACCGAGGTGTAGCCGAGGTTTTCCATGGATTCTTCTTGTTCTGCGAGGCCTGTCTTGATTGGCGATATGGCCTGTCCCGATTCGACAGTGACGGAAATCGGCGGCTGGCTAGTATAGGCAGCCATAAGTGCTGATCGGAATGGGGGATGCGATGCGACGCTGGAACGGATGGGGAGACGAAGCGACCGAGGTGGAACTGCCGGCCCATGGCGAGGCTTTTCTCGCCGAGCTGATCGGGCCGGGGCAGCGCCTGGCCGACGCCAGCCTGCAGGACGTGCTGGCGCGTGTGCCGGTCTCGCGTCTGGCCCCGCATCCGCTGATCTGCGTTGATGCCGAGGTGCGCGTGCGCCATGCCCGCGGCCAGAGCCTGCCGGACTGGCTGGCCATGCGCTCCGGCGAGTTCGGCCTGTTCCCCGATGGCGTCGCCTGCCCGGAAAGCGCCGAGCAGATCCGCGAGCTGCTGGCCTGGGCACAGAAACATGACGTCACCCTGATTCCCTACGGCGGCGGTACCTCGGTGGCCGGCCACATCAACCCGCAGGCCGGCCAGCGCCCGGTGCTGACCCTGTCGCTGGAGCGCATGACGCGCCTGCTGGATATCGACGAGGACAGCCTGATCGCCACCTTCGGCCCTGGTGCCAACGGCCCGCAGGTGGAAAGCCAGCTGCGCGCCCGTGGCTACACCCTGGGCCACTTCCCGCAGTCCTGGGAGCTGTCGACCCTCGGCGGCTGGGTCGCCAGCCGCTCCAGCGGACAGCAGTCGCTGCGCTACGGGCGCATCGAGCAACTGTTCGCCGGCGGTAAGCTGGAAACCTTCGCCGGCACTCTGGAGATTCCGACCTTCCCGGCGTCGGCCGCCGGCCCCGATCTGCGCGAGCTGGTGCTGGGTTCGGAAGGGCGCTTCGGGGTGATCTCCGAGGTGCGCGTGCGCATCAGTCGCCTGGCCGAGCAGGAGCGCTTCTATGCGGTGTTCCTGCCCAGCTGGCAGCAGGCGCTGAGCGCCATTCGCAGCCTGGCCCAGGCGCGCGTGCCGCTGTCCATGCTGCGCCTGTCCAACGCCATCGAAACCCGTACCCAGCTGGCCCTGGCCGGCCATCCGCAGCAGATCGCGCTGCTGGAGAAGTACCTGGCGCTGCGCGGCGCCCGTGACGAGAAATGCATGCTGACCTTTGGCGTCACCGGCAGCCGGGTGCAGAACGCCGCCTCGCTGAAACAGACGCGGCGCCTGCTGAAAGGCTTTGGTGGCGTGTTCACCGGTACCCTGCTGGGCAAGAAGTGGGAGCACAACCGCTTCCGCTTCCCTTACCTGCGTCATGGTCTGTGGGAGCGCGGCTACCTGGTGGATACCCTGGAAACCGCCACCGACTGGTCCAACGTCGACAACCTGTTGAACAAGGTCGAGGCCAGCCTGTGTGACGAGCTGGTCGGCGAGGGCGAGCGGGTACACGTCTTCACCCACCTGTCGCACGTCTACGGCGAAGGTTCGAGCATCTACACCACCTACGTGTTCCGCCCCGGCGCCGACTACGCCACCGCCATGGCGCGCTGGCAGCGGCTCAAGGCGGCGGCCAGCCGCACCATCGCCGAGAATCGCGGCACCATCAGCCATCAGCACGGCGTCGGTCGTGACCACGCACCTTATCTGGCGGCGGAGAAGGGCGAGCTGGGCATGGCCACGCTGCGCAGCCTGGCCACGCATTTCGACCCGGAGCAGCGCCTGGCTCCTGGCGTGCTGTTGCAGGACTGAGCATGGAACTGTGGAACGCCCGCTGGCGCGAGCGTGCGCTGCCCGAGCTGGCCGCGCATGACTGGGACTTGCTGGTGATCGGCGGCGGTATCTGCGGCGCCGGCATCCTGCGGGAGGCGGCGCGACGCGGCTGGCGCTGCCTGCTGCTGGAGCAGCGTGACTTTGCCTGGGGCACCTCCAGTCGCTCGTCGAAGATGGTCCATGGTGGCCTGCGCTACGTCGCCAAGGGCCAGATCGGGCTGACTCGCGACTCGGTGCGCGAGCGCCAGCGTCTGCTCGGCGAGGCGCCGGGGCTGGTGGAGCCGCTGAGCTTCGTCATGCCGCACTACCGCGGCGGCTTCCCCGGGCCCAAGGTCTTCGGCGGCCTGCTGAGCATGTACGACGCCCTGGCCGGCAAACGCAACCATCTGTTCTACCCGCTGCAGCAGCTGCGTTACCTGGCGCCGGGCATCCGCGAGGACGGCCTGCTCGGCGGCACGCGCTTCTTCGACGCAGTGACCGACGATGCCCGCCTGGTGCAGCGCGTGCTGGGCGAGGCACGTGCCGAAGGCGCTGAGGCGCTCAATGGCATGCGCGTGGTCGAGTTGCTGCGTGAGTCAGGGCAGGTAGTCGGTGTACTCGCCGAGGATATCGAGACTGGCAACCGCTACCGCCTGCGCAGCCGCGCCGTGGCCCAGGCCACCGGCGCCTGGGCCGATCGCCTGCGTCAGCCCGGCAATGGTTGCATCCGCCCGCTGCGCGGCAGCCACCTTTTGCTGCCGAGCTGGCGCCTGCCGGTGGCGCATGCCTTCAGCTTTATGCATGCGGCCGATGGCCGGCCGGTATTCGTCTTCCCCTGGGAGGGCGCGACGGTGATCGGCACAACCGATCTGGATCATGCGGACGATCTGGACACCGAGGCGGTGATCAGTCACGAGGAGGTCGACTATCTGTTGGCCGCCTGTGCCCAGCAGTTCCCGACCGCCCAGGTGATGCGCGGCGATGTGCTGTCGACCTGGGCCGGCGTGCGCCCGGTGGTGGGCGATGGCAGCGCCGGGCTGAAACCCTCGGATGAGAAGCGCGAACACGCGCTGTGGATCGAGCCGGGCAGCGTGACCCTGGCCGGCGGCAAGCTGACCACCTTTCGCCTGCTGGCGCTGGAGGTATTGCGCGCCTGCGCGGGCTTCGTCGGCAAAGCGGTGGACGATCAGGGCGGCGCGGTCTTCGCTTCGAGTACGCCGACGCCGATGCCGGCATTGAGCCCGGCGCAGCAGCGGCGGCTGGCCGGCCGCCATGGCCGCCAGCTGGGCGAGGTGCTGCGCCTGATCGACGAGGTGGGCGGCGACTGCGTCGCGGGTACGAACACCCTGTGGGCCGAACTGGCCTGGGCCGCCGAGGGCGAGCTGGTGCTGCACCTGGACGACCTGCTGCTGCGCCGCACCCGCCTGGGCCTGCTGCTGGCAGAAGGCGGCCGCGCCGAGCTGCCGCGCATCCGCGCGCTGTGCCAGCCGCGCCTGGGTTGGAGCGATGCGCGCTGGCAGCGGGAAGAGACGGATTATCTGGCGTTGTGGCGGCGCTGTTACAGCCTGCCGGATGACAGCGAATGATGTACGTAGGGTGCGCCGTGCACACCGACAATCCGCTGCTACCCGGTTGTAGCCCGGATGCAATCCGGGGATGAACGACGATGCAGCTCCCGGATTTCATCCGGGCTACGTAGCCACTGGGTCGGAGTGATGCGCGCTGGCAGCGGGAAGAGAGCGATTATTTGGTGCTGTGGAAGCGCTGTTACAGCCTGCCGGAGACAGCATGAAGGCGCTGCCTGCTGGCCGTGGGAGCGAGCTCTGCTCGCGAAGCTTTTACGTCAGCCGCGTTCGCGAGCAGAGCTCGCTCCTACAGGCCTGGAGTTAGGCCATGCGCGCCTGCAGTCCGCCGATCCAGACTTGCTGTAGCCCGGATGAAATCCGGGACCGAACCAACAGGCAGCTCCCGGATTTCATCCGGGCTACGTAGCCATGCGTATAACAAGAAGGACCACACCTTGAGCGAACCAAGCTACCTGCTGAGCATCGACAACGGCACCCAGAGCGTGCGAGCGCTGCTGTTCGATACCCAAGGCAACCTGCTGGCCAAGGGCAAGGTCGAGCTCGACCCCTATTTCTCCAGCCAGCCCGGCTGGGCCGAGCAGGACCCGGAATACTACTGGGCCAGCCTCGGCGAGGCCTGCCGGCTGCTGTGGCAGCAGGTGGACATCGACCGCAGTCTGATCAAGGGCGTAGCGGTGACCACCCAGCGTGGCAGCATCATCCATGTCGACGAGCAGGGCACGCCGCTGCGCCCGGCGATTCTCTGGCTCGACCAGCGCCGCGCCGAGGTGCAGGGACGGATCAAGGGGCCCTGGGGCTGGCTGTTCAAGCTGGCGCGTGCGGAGGAGGCGGTGGATCACTTCCGCGCCCAGGCCGAGGTCAACTGGGTGGCTCAGCATCAGCCGGACATCGCGGATCGCACGCACAAGGTACTGCTGCTGTCCGGGTTTCTCACCCAGCGCCTGTGCGGCCGTTTCGTCGATTCCACCAGCAGCTGCGTGGCCTACCTGCCGTTCGATTACAAGCGCCTGCGCTGGGCGGCGCCGGGCGACTGGAAATGGCAGGCGCTGAAGGTGCGCCCCGAGCAACTGCCCGAGCTGTTCAAGCCGGGCGAGCGCCTGGGCAGCATCACGGCCGCAGCCAGCCACCATACCGGTATTCCCGAAGGCCTGCCGCTGATCGCCGCCGGGGCTGACAAGGCCTGCGAGGTGTTGGGTTCCGGCGCGCTTGAGCCCAGCACCGCGTGTCTGTCCTACGGCACCACCGCGACCATCAACACCATACGCAGCCGCTATCTGGAAACCATCCCGCTGATCCCGCCTTACCCGGCGGCGCTACCGGATCACTTCAATACCGAGGTGATGATCTACCGCGGCTTCTGGATGGTCAGCTGGTTCAAGCGCGAATTCGGCCTGCGCGAGATGCAACGTGCCGAGGCGCTGGGGGTGCCGCCCGAGGCGCTGTTCGACGAGCTGGTCAACGCCGTGCCGCCCGGCTCCATGGGCCTGATGCTGCAGCCCTACTGGACGCCCGGCATCCGCGAGCCGGGCCTGGAAGCCAAGGGTTCGATCATCGGCTTTGGCGACGTGCATACCCGCGCGCATCTGTATCGGGCGATTCTGGAGGGATTGGCCTATGCCCTGCGTCAGGGCAAGGAGCGCATCGAGAAACGCGCCGGCACCCGTATCGAGCGCCTGCGCGTGTCCGGTGGCGGTTCGCAGAGCGATGCGGCGATGCAGCTGACCGCCGACATCTTCGGTCTGCCGGCCGAACGCCCGCACCTGTACGAGACCAGCGGCCTGGGTGCGGCGATCAACTGCGCGGTAGGTCTGGGCTTGCACCCGGATTACCCGAGCGCCATCGCTGCCATGACCCGCGTCGGCCAGGTATTCCAGCCGAACCCGGAGGCCCAGCGCGTTTACCAGCAGCTCTACGGGCAGGTCTATCAGCGCATGTATCGTCAGCTCAAGCCGCTGTACCAGCGCATTCGCAAGATCACCGGCTATCCGGCATAACAGCGGCTACAGGCTACAGGCTACAGGCTACAGGCTACAGGCTACAGGCTACAGGCTGCAGGCGGATGCTTTTGCCTGCGGCTTGTAGCCTGCCCTCAAGCCACATCCACCAGCACGATTTCGCTGTCTTCCTGGGCCTCGACGCGGATCAGCGTTTCATCGGCGATGGCCACGCCGTCGCGTGCCTTGGCCGCTACGCCGTTGACCGTGAAGGCGCCGGTGGCTCCTACCAGATAGGCCTTGCGACCCGGCTGCAGCGCATATTCGGCGCTTTGCCCGGCCTTGACCGTAGCGGCAACCAGTCGCGCGTCGGTGCGGATGCGCAGGGCATCGACGTCTTCCTCGTAGCCGCTGGCCAGGGTGACGAAGGCTCCGGAGCGCTCGCCTTTGGGGAACGGCTTGGCGCCCCAGGACGGCGGCAACCCGGCCTGATTCGGCTGGATCCAGATCTGGAAGATCTTGGTGGTTTCGTCCTCCAGGTTGTACTCGCTGTGGGCGATGCCGGTGCCGGCGCTCATCACCTGCACGTCGCCCGCTTCGGTACGGCCCTTGTTGCCCAGGTTGTCCTGATGGCTGATCGCCCCTTCGCGAACGTAGGTAATGATTTCCATGTCGCGGTGCGGATGCGGCGGGAAGCCCGAGTGCGGCGCGATCTCGTCGTCGTTCCAGACGCGCAGGCGGCCCCAGTTCATCCGCTCGGCATCGTAGTATTCGGCGAAGGAAAAGTGATGGCGGGCATTCAGCCAGCCGTGGTGAGCGCCACCGAGTTGTTCGAACGGACGTACATCGATCATGGTCAATCCTCCAGTTGCCTATGGGCTCAGTCCCATTCAGCGTCGATTGGGCGCATGATCCATTTGGATGGATCGATTTAAAAGCGCAATATTTTCAGAATAACAATTCATTTATTCGATTAATTTTCGCGGAGGCCCGGCGCTAGGCTTTCGTTGATCCTTTCAAGGAGGACTGCGATGCGCGAGCGCAAGGCCTGGCTGATCCTGCATGGCAAGCAGGCGTTGAACGAAGAGGTGAGGGCGGCGGTGCACGGCCTGCGCGAGCGCGGCTGGGATCTGGCCGTGCGCCTGACCTGGGAAGGCGGCGATGCCGAACGTCTGGTGCACGAGGGGCTGGCAGCCGGTTATCCGACGCTGATCGCGGGCGGCGGTGACGGCACCCTGCGTGATGTGGTCGAGGCGCTGGTCAGGGCACGCAGCGATGCCAGTCTGGCACTCTTGCCGCTGGGTACGGCCAACGATTTCGCCCACGCCGCTGGCGTGCCGCTGACGCCAGCAGCGGCGCTGGCGCTGCTCGAGGTAGAGCCGGTGGCGGTGGACGTGGGCATGGCCGGCGAGCGCGCCTTTCTCAACATGGCCACCGGAGGCTTTGGCTCCAACGTTACCGCCAACACGTCGGAAGACCTGAAGAAGGTCCTGGGTGGCGCCGCCTATCTGCTTACCGGGCTTAGCCGCTTTTCCGAAGTGCGTGCCGCTGCAGGCCGCTTTCATGGCCCGGATTTCGAATGGCAGGGCGAATTTCTCGCCCTGGGTATCGGCAATGGTCGTCAGGCTGGCGGCGGGCATCTGCTCTGCCCGGATGCGACCGTCGATGATGGCCTGCTGGATGTCAGCATCGTGCCGGCTGCACAGGATGTGGTGAGCACCCTCGGCACGCTGCTCACCGGCGGCATGCACGGCCTGCAGAGCGTGGCCGTCAGCGCGCGCTTGCCCTGGCTGGAGGTCGAAGCGCTGGAGGGCCTCGATCTGAATCTCGATGGCGAGCCGACGCAAAGCAGCCGATTGCGGTTCGAGACGCGCCCGGCGGCACTGCGTCTGCACCTGCCGCCGCGCTGCGCATTGCTGGGCCGCGCGGGGTAACGGCGTCCGTCAGTCGTCCGGGCTGATGATGCCCTCGCGCACGGCATAGAGCACCAGGCTCGGCACGTCGTGGATCTGCAGGCGTTTCATGATCTGCGCGCGGTGCGCCTCCACGGTCTTCACGCTCAGGCCCAGGCCGTTGGCGATGGAGCGGGTCGACTCGCCGCGGGTGATCAGGCGCAGTATCTCCAGCTGGCGCTCGGTCAGGCCGTGCTCGGCGTGGGCGTTGACCTTGCAAACCGCCTGCTCGATCACCGGTTGCACGATGGCCGAACTCAGATAGCGATCGCCGCGGCGTACTGCCTCCAGCGCCAGGCGCAGCTCGATGGCGGCGGCGTCCTTGAGCAGGTAACCGTGGGCGCCTTTCTGCAGGGCCTCGAGCACCACCTCCGGGCCGGTATGCATGGACAGGATCAGCACCTTGCAATCCGGTGAATGACGATTGAGCACCTGCAGGGCTTCCAGGCCGCTGACCCGCTTCATGGAGATGTCCAGCAGGATGATGTCCGGCTCCAGCTCGCGTGCCAGCTCCACGGTTTCCTTGCCGTCCTCGGCCTCGCCGACGATGGTGTAGTCGTCGATGTCCTGAATCATCGCGCGCACGCCGGCGCGAATCACCGCATGGTCGTCGGCCAGCAATACCCGGCAGGTCATGGCAGCACCGCCTTGGCTGGTCGAAGTGGGATATGAAGAGAGGAACTGTGCATGAGGGACGCTCCCTTTTTGTCCGGACAGAAGTCCGGAGATCCATGGCAAGCGGCCGGCCGGCAGATGACGCGGAGGGTGTTGCGGATCAGATGGATGAACTGCGGCGCCGCACCGGCAGAGCATAGTCGATGCTGCTGAGATGTCAGGTCGAGCCTGACGGATCGGTCAAGCCAGGCGGCTTCAGCCGCGCCCGTATTGTTCGATCAGCCGCGGTATGCCCTGCAGCGATTCGGTGCCCTGTGCCGCGCCCAGGCGCAGGGCCTCCTTGGGCATGCCGAAGACCACGCAGCTGGCCTCGTCCTGCGCCACGGTGCGCGCGCCGGCTTCGCGCATGCTGAGCAGGCCGCGGGCGCCGTCGTCACCCATGCCGGTCATGATCACCCCTAGCGCGTTGTGTCCGGCATGCCGGGCCACCGAGCGGAACAGCACGTCCACCGACGGACGATGGCGGTTGACCGGCGGGCCGTCGAGCACCTCGACGAAGTACTGCGCGCCGCTGCGCTTGAGCTGCATGTGCCGGCCGCCCGGCGCCACCAGTGCCAGGCCGGGGCGCACGCGGTCCATATGACGCGCCTCGCGCACCTCGATTTCGCAGACGCTGTCCAGGCGCTGGGCGAAGGCGGCGGTGAACTTCTCCGGCATGTGCTGGACGATGACGATACCGGGGCAGTCCACCGGTAGCTGGCGCAGCACCACCTCCAGAGCCTGGGTGCCGCCGGTGGACGTGCCCAGCGCCACCACGCGGTCGGTGGTGGTCAGGTGAGCGGCCGCTGCGCGTTCGCTCTTGACTGCCGTGGCGGGCGGCGCTTCGACCGTCTTGCGCGGCATCGCGCGCGGTTGGCTGCGGGCGGCGACCTCGATCTGCCGGATCAGGTCGCCGGACATCTGCTGCAGGCTTTCGCGCAGGCCCAGCCTGGCCTTGGTGAACACGCCCACGGCGCCGGCGGCCAGCGCATCCAGGGTCACTGCGGCGCCGGCCTCGGTGAGAGTGGAGCAGATGATCGCCGGCGTCGGCCGTTCGGCCATGATCTTGCGCAGGAAGGTGATGCCGTCCATGCGCGGCATTTCCACGTCCAGCACCAGCACGTCTGGCCATTGCTTGTGCATCTTTTCCAGGGCGAACAGCGGGTCGGCGGCCTGGCCGATCACCTGGATACCCGGATGGCTGTCCAGGCAGGTGGTCAGTACCTGGCGTACCAATGCCGAGTCGTCGACGATGAAGACCTTGATCTGTGCGGCGCTGGGCATGGTGGCACTCCAGGCAGTGACGTCATTGGCGCTCGAAGACCGACGGGCGCAGGGTACGCAGCGGCAGGCCGAAACCGTGCAGGCTTTCGGCATGGCCGATGAACAGCAGGCCGCCCGGGCGCAGGCGCTCGAGCAGGCGGTTGACGATCTCGCGCTTCTGCTCGGCAGCGAAGTAGATCAGCACGTTGCGCAGGAAGATCACGTCGAACGGGCCGATGCCCTGGGACAGCGGGCGCATCAGGTTGACCTCGGCGAAGGTCACCCGGTGACGCAGCGGCTGGCTGATGCGCAGCAACCCCTCGCTTTCCTCCACGCCGCGCAGGCAGTGACGCTTGAGCCAGCCGGCAGGGAACTGCCCGGCCTGGTCGATGGAATAGGTGGCGCTGCGCGCGCGCTCCAGCACGCGGCGGCTGATGTCGCTGGCGAATACCGACCAGTCCTGGGTGCGGGCGTGTTCGGCCACGGTCATCGCCATGCTGAAGGCCTCTTCTCCGGAGGAGCTGGCCGCGCTCCACAGGTGCAGAGGGCGGCGCTGACTGGCTACCCATTCGCCGAGTACGGTGAAGTGCTGCGGCTCGCGGAAGAAGTAGGTCTCGTTGGTGGTCAGCAGGTCGATCACCGTGCGCCGCTCGTCCACCGACTCCGGCCGGTTGAGCAGTTGCAGATACTGGCTGTAGTCCTGCAGCTGCAGTGAGCGCAGGCGCCCCATCAGACGTCCTGCGACCAGGGTGCGTTTCTGTTCGGCCATGCGGATGCCCGATTCCTCCAGCATCAGGCGCTGGAGGAAGCGGAAGTCTTGAACGTTGAGTCTGGGCAGGTGACCGCTGGGCATCAACTGGCCTGCTGCGCAAGGCTCAACTGGCGGATATCGTCGAGCGAGAGCACCCGGCGCACGTCGATGATGATGGTGAAGCCTCCATTGTCGCGAGCCATGCCGGCGATGAAATCGGTACGGATGCCGGCGCCGAACGGCGGCGCCTGCTCGACCTCGCCGGGTTCGATGTCGAGCACTGCGTCCACCGCATCGACCACCAGGCCGATGCGCTGCTGCTGCTCATCCAGGTTCAGCTCGATGATCACGATGCAGGTGCGTTTGCCGGCCTGGGTCAGCTCGAAGCCGAAGCGCGCCGCCAGATCCAGCACCGGTACCACGTTGCCGCGCAGGTTGATCACGCCGTGGATGAAGCCCGGCATCATCGGCACCGTAGTCACCTGGCCATACTCGATGATTTCCCGCACCAGCTCTATGGGCAGGGCATAGCGCGCGTCACGCACGCGAAACGACAGGTGCTGCACGCTGTCCGGTGGGGCCACCTGATGGCTGGCGGATAGACCATTCATGCCGGTGCCCTCAGTTGAAGTTGACGAACTGGCCTTCATCGGCCGGTGCCGCAGACACCTTGCGTTCGCTGTTGCGGCGCAGTTCACGCACGTTGCTCGGGCTGCGCTCCTCGCGCCGCGGTGCCGATGCCTTGGCGGGGCTGGCGGTGCCCAGACGGAAGTAGCTGATCAGCTCCTGCAGCTGGCTGGCCTGGGCGTTCATTTCCTCGGCGGTGGCGGCCAGCTCCTCGGAGGCCGAGGCGTTCTGCTGGGTGATCTGGTTCATCTGACCCATGGCGACGTTGATCTGCCCGGCGCCGCTGCTCTGTTCCTGCGAGGCGGCGGTGATCTCCTGCACCAGGTCGGAGGTTTTCTGGATGTTCGGCACGATCTGGTCGAGCAGGGCGCCGGCCTGTTCGGCCAGGTGCACGCTGTTGCTGGCCACGCCGCCGATTTCCTGAGCGGCCACCTGGCTGCGCTCGGCGAGCTTGCGCACCTCGGCCGCGACCACGGCGAAGCCCTTGCCGTGGTCGCCGGCACGCGCTGCTTCGATGGCCGCGTTGAGCGCCAGCAGGTTGGTCTGGTAGGCAATGTCGTCGATGATGCCGATCTTGTCGGCGATCTGCTTCATGGCCAATACCATGTCGCGTACCGCCTGGCCACCCTGCACGGCGTCGTTGGCGGCCTTGCCGGCGATGCCGTCGGTGATCTGCGCGCTCTCGGTGTTCTGCGCGATGGAGGCGGACATCTGTTCCACCGAGGCAGTGGTTTCCTCGACGCTGGCGGCCTGTTCGGTGGCGGCCTGGCTCAGCGACTGCGAGGTGGCGCTGACTTCCTCGGACGCCGAGGACAAGGAGTCGGCGGCGCTGCGCACGTCGGCCATTACGCTGCGCAGGCGCTCGGTCATGTGCTGCATGGACGCCAGCAGGCGGCCGGTCTCGTCGCGGCTGTCGGCGTCGACGCTGACCGTCAGGTCGCCTTCTGCCAGGCTGTTGGCCACGTCCACCGCGCGGTTCAGCGGCTTGGAGATGGAGCGGGTGATGAAGATGCCGATGGCGAAGCCAAGCGCGGCAGCGATGGCGATCAGCACGATCATCTGGGTGCGCGAGCTGAGGTAGATCTGGTTGATCTGCTTGTTGGCTTCGCTGGCCCGGTCGCGTTTGTGCAAGACCACTTCGCTGAGCAGGTTGTCGATGGTATCGCCACGGCGGGCCAATTCGGGCATCTGTGCGCTGACACTGGTTTCCGAGGCCAGCGAGCCGGAAGCCAGGTAGGACCTGAGCAGTTGCTCGAGCAGCACGGCGTAGTCGTTCAGCGGTTGATCCAGGCGGTCGGCGAAGGCCTTGCCTTCGGCGGTGAGGAAGGTGGCCTTGGATCGCTCCACCAGCGCCTTGGTGTCGCCCAGGGCCTTGAATGCCCGGTTCGCCGCGGCATCGCGGGCCGCCTCGTCGCTGGCCAGCAGCACGCTGCGGAATGAGCGACCGGCGACGATCAGCTGGGTGTTGGCTTCCTGCAGCGCGTTCAGGCCGAGCATGTCGTTCTCGTACATGCGATCGGACAGATGGCTGACTTCGCCCAGGTTGCGAATGCCCAGCACGCCGATGGCGACCGTGAGGATCACCACCAGGGTAAAGCCGGCGATCAGCCTGACGCCAATCTTGAGATTGCGGATGAATTGCATGGTGGAGTACTCCTCAGGAGCCGCTGATGTCGATACGGGATGGACGAAGGTTGCCAGCACTGCCTTCCACCTGGTTTTGCAGGTGACGGAACAGGCTGGGGATATCCAGGATCAGCGCGACCTGCCCGCTGCCCAGGATGGTCGAGCCGCCGATGCCCTGCAGATGTTGGAACAGCAGGCCAAGCGGCTTGATCACGGTTTGCAGCTCGCCGTGCAGATGGTCGACCACCAGCCCGGCCTGTTGCCGACCGAGGTTGACCACGACGATGTTGCGGCGCTTGCTGTGGCTGGTCGGCAGTTCGAAATGCGCCGCCAGGGAAATGCACGGCAGCGGTTTGCCGCGCAGGGTCAGGTAGCCGTAGGTGCTGTCGCCCAGTTGCTCGGCGTCCAGCTCCAGGCATTCGGTGACCATGTCCAGGGGGACCACGAAGTACTCCTCGCCGAGACTGATCAGGAAGCCGTCGATGATCGCCAGGGTCAGCGGCAGGCGAATGCGGAAGGTGCAGCCGGCGCCGAGTACCGAGTCGATCTCGATGCTGCCGCGCAGGCCGTCGATCACGCTGCGCACCACGTCCATGCCGACGCCGCGGCCGGACAGGTCGGAGACGCTGTCGGCGGTGGAGAAGCCGGCAGCGAACACCAGGGCGTGGATATCCTGCTCGCTGAGGTTGGCCTGGGGGTCGATCAGGCCGCGGTCGATCGCCTTCTGGCGGATGCGCTCGGTATTCAGGCCGCGGCCGTCATCGGCCACTTCGATGACGATCATTCCCGACTCGTGGTAGGCGTTGAGCTGCAGCTGGCCCTCGGCCGGCTTGCCGGCGGCCAGACGCTGCTCGGCCGGCTCGATGCCATGGTCGATGGCATTGCGCACCAGGTGGGTGAGCGGGTCGGCGAGCTTGTCGATCACCGACTTGTCCAACTCGGTGTCGGCGCCGCGGATCTGCAGGCGGATGTCCTTGCCCAGTTGCTGGCTGACGTCGCGCACCACGCGGTGGAAACGGTTGAAGGTGTCGCCGATTTCGATCATGCGCAGCTTCAGCGCCGCCTCGCGGATCTGCTCGACGTGCTGGTTGACGATCTGCGTGCTTTCCACGCAGCCGGCATCGCCATGGGACTGGGCGCGTAGCTGGGCGCCGGCGGCGCTGATCACCAGTTCGCCGACCAGGTTGATCAGCTCGTCGAGCTTGTGTGCGGCAACGCGGATCTGCGTGCTTTCCTGGCTGCGTTTCTCGCGCACCGACTGCTGCTTGGCCAGGGCGGCGTTGACCACCTGCGGCGCCACCATGCCTTCTTCCACCAGCACGCTGCCCAGTGGCGCCTTCTGCGGCTCCGCCTGTGCCTGCAGGGCAAGGCCCTGGTTGAGCTCGTGCTCGGTGAGCAGGCCGCTGGCGATCAGCATGCTGCCGATGCGCTGGTCGGTTTCCGGAAGCTCCCGGATCAGTTGCAGATAGTCCTCCTGCGCGCTGTGCGGCGGCAGGATGCGCAGGGTGCAGAAATCGTGGATGAAGGCGAAGACCTCCTCGATCTCGGCCTTGCTGGCTTCGCTGCACAGATCGATTTCCAGGCCGATGTAGCAGCTCTCCGGGTCCATCTCGGCCAAGGGTGGCAGGGCTTCGTCGATCACTTCGAGACGAAGGATGTCGCCCAGACGCGTCAGGTAGCGGACGAAGGATGCCGGATCGAAGCCATTACGCAGCAGATCGGCGTCGAATCGCAGGGAGATGTGCCAGGCGCCCTCGGCGTCGCAGCCTGCGCAGCGAGGCAGGCTGCCACGTTGCGCGCAGGCCCCTGAAGAGGCCTCGGGAGCCATTACGGCAACGGTCTCGATCCTCGTCGGCGCACCAAAGGCGGCGAGGGCGGCGAGCAGTTCGTTCTGGTGCGTTTCGTCCACCGGCAGTTCGCCGGTGTCGGCATCGATCAGTCCGACCATGCTGGCGATCTCATCCAGGCAGCGCAGCATCAGCGAAACCAGTGCGGGCTCCAGCGTGCGCTGGCTGTCACGCACCGACATCAGCAGGCTTTCCAGGTGATGGGTGAAGCTGACCAGCGGCGTCAGCGAGAACAGCCCCGCCGAGCCCTTGAGGGTGTGCATGGCACGAAACAGGCCGTTGACCGCATCCTCGTCGTCGGGTGTCTGGTCCAGTTGCAGCAGGTATTCTTCGGCCTGTTTGATCAGGTCGCCTGCTTCGTCGATGAAACCGCGGAGCAACTGGCTCCATTGATCTCCATTGAGCATCTGGGTCTCCGGCTCAGGCCTGCGCCGTCGGGTGGGCGGGAAGCAGCGAATGCAGGTGCAGCACATCGAGCAGCTCGCGCGGGCCGTCGGCGGCGCTGATCACTTCCAGTCGCGTCTGGCGCTGCGTCAACTGGCGCTGCAGGGCCAGCAATAGCTGGGCGCCGGCGCTGTCCAGCTCTTCCAGCTGATCCAGGGCGAGCTGCCAGTGGCTACCTTCGCCGCTGCCGCTCAGCGCCGCCAGCAGGGCCTCGTGAGCCTGGCGCACCTCGTAGATGGTCAGGCTGCCGACCAGGGTCAGGCGCTCGGGCTGCTGCTGCGGCTCATGAATGAGTTCGAACATTTCAGCTGGCCAGCTTGTCGACGGCCGCCAGCAGCTGCTGCGGCTGGAATGGCTTGACGATCCAGGCCTTGGCCCCGGCGGCCTGGCCCTCGGCTTTCTTGCCCTGTTCGCTCTCGGTGGTGAGCATGACGATAGGGGTGAAGCGGTATTCGTTGCGCGCCTTCACCTCCTTGACCAGGCCGATGCCATCGAGGTTGGGCATGTTCACGTCGCTGATGATCAGGTTGATCTTCTGCCCGTTGAGCTTGCTCAGGGCATCGCGTCCGTCCACGGCTTCGATCACCGTGTGGCCGGCGCCGGAAAGGGTCATCTTCACCAGCTGGCGCATGGAAAGGGAGTCGTCGACGATCAGAATGGTCTTGGCCATGCCGGGTTGCTCCTTGGCGGATCAGAAAAAGGTCACGTCATCGTGTTGCTTGGTGCTGCGCCGGCCACCGTGGCGTTCTTCCTCGGTGGTGAAACGGTCGCGCAGCTCCTTCAGCCAGCGACTCGGGTTGGCGAGGATGCTGTCCTGTTCGCGCACGGCGTGCTGCAGGCGATCGAGGTCGATCTGCAGGTGGTCGAGCATCTGGTCGGTACGGTCCTGGAACTGCAGGCTGACGATGATTTCCTGGATGTCCGCCTGGGTGGTGCGGGCATCCTGCTGCAGCTGCAGGGAGCTGCTGGACAGTTCGTCGAGGTTGGCGCTGAGGCGCTGCATCACTTCGCCGGCGACCTGGTCCAGGTAGTCGAGGTTGCTTTTCTCGCTGCCGGACAGTTCTTCGGCAGCGATCACCGTGGCACGGATCGCCTGGTTGATTTCGCCAACCTTCTCGCTCATGCGCTGACCGGTCTCGGCCGACAGGCTGGAGAGCTTGCGCACCTCGTCGGCGACCACCGAGAAGCCGCGACCATGCTCGCCGGCGCGGGCCGCCTCGATGGCGGCATTGAGTGCGAGCAGGTTGGTCTGGCTGGCGATGTCCTGCACCAGTTTCGACATCTTCTGCAGCTCGCTGGCATAGCTGTCGAGGTGGGCGATGGTGGCAAGCAGCTCGGTCTTGCGGGCACTGGCGCCGTGAAAGGAGGCGATGACTTCGTCCAGACGCTGATGCGCCTCGCGCAGGTTGGCGCTGACGCCGCCACCGCCGATGGCCTGCTCCGAGCTACTCAGGGTCTGCTCCAGCCGGCCGCTGAGCCCGGCGAAGCGCTCGAACAGGCGCTGGATGTTGTCCTGCACCAGCTGGCGAACCTGGCCGAGGTTCTGGCTCCAGGCCGGCAGCACCTCGAGCAGCAGCGGCTCGACGCTGGGCTGCGGCGTCGCATCGGCAGCGGCTTCATCTATGCTTGCAGCAAGGGGCGTGGGCGCTCGTACCGGGCGCTGGAAAACCGCGGCCAGGGCGCTGAGGGCACAGCCTGCGCCGATCAGCCAGGGCATGCCGGCGGCCAGCCCGGCGAGACTGATGGCGATACCTGTCCAGAGAGCGGAGTAGACGAGCACGGCAGCGGATCTCTATCGCAAGGGGAATGTGGCAACGATAGAGAGCGGTACGCCGCTGCGATATCGGGGACTCCCCTAGGGGCCCCCCGGGGGCGCCCCGATGTCCGTTGCCCGGGGCTGGACGGGCTGGTATCTGTAGATGGCAGCGAGTATGGTGGCAGAAAGCCAAACTGCGGCTTTTTCCGGGCCTGCCGATAACCTTTTGCCAGGACCTCGCGCCTGGTAGGCATCCGTTCATATTTCAGCAGGAGCAGTCGATGGCCGGCATTCTCGATTCAGTGGATCAACGCACGCAACTGGTCGGCGAGAACCGTCTGGAAATTCTCATGTTCCGCCTGGCTGGCCGACAGCTCTTCGCGATCAACGTGTTCAAGGTCCAGGAAGTGCTGCAGATGCCCAAGCTGACGCTGATGCCGCAGCGTCATCGCTTCGTCTGCGGCGTGGTCAACCTGCGCGGCCAGACCCTGCCGGTCATCGACCTGTCGCAGGCCATCGGCATGCGTCCGCTGGTGCCGGATGAGCGCAGCACCATCATCGTCACCGAATACAACCGCTCCGTGCAGGCCTTCCTGGTCGGTAGCGTCGACCGTATCCTCAATCTCAACTGGGAGTCGATCCTGCCCCCGCCCGGTGGCGCCGGGCGTCAGCATTACCTGACCGCGATCACCAAGGTCGAGGATCAGATCGTCGAGATCATCGACGTGGAGAAAGTGCTGGCCGAGATCGTACCGATGAGCACCAAGGTTTCCGCGGAAAAGCTCGCCGATCCGCTGCTGGAGAAGGCCCGCGGTCGTGAAGTGCTGCTGGTGGACGACTCCAGCGTGGCGCTCAGCCAGTTGCGCGATACCCTGACGCAACTGGGCATTCGCCTGCACATGGCCAGCGACGGCCTCAAGGCGCTCAACCTGTTGAAGAAGTGGGCCGACAGCGGCGAGGTGATGACCGACAAGCTGCTGATGATCTTCACCGATGCCGAGATGCCGGAAATGGACGGCTATCGCCTGACCAGCGAGATCCGCAACGACCCCCGGCTGAAGGACCTTTACGTGGTGCTGCACACCTCGCTGTCCGGCAGCTTCAACGAGGCGATGGTGAAGAAGGTCGGTTGCGACAATTTCCTCTCCAAGTTTCAGCCGGACAAGCTGGTGGACGTGATTCGCCAGCGTCTGGAGCTGGACGAAGCGCGCTGATACCTGGCTTCCCGCCTGCCGCCGGTGTACGGCGGGTGCAACCCGCCTGATCGCAAGGCGCCCCGCGCCGGCCGCAGCGCTTGCCGAATCCCGGTCTTGTGAGCGAGGCCGCGAGCTCGTATAACGGCGTTTTGCCAACAGGAAACCGACCCATGCCGAGTCTTTCGGGGCTTTATCGTTATCCGCTCAAGTCCGGCCGTGGCGAGGCGCTGCAGCGCAGTGCGGTCGATGGCCTGGGCCTGCATGGCGACCGACGCTGGATGCTGGTCGACGCCGACAACGGGCGTTTCATCACCCAGCGTCTGCTGCCGCAGATGAGCCAGCTCAGCGCCCGCTACGATGCACGCGGCGGCTTGACCCTGAGCGCGCCGGGCCGCGCCGATCTGGCCGTTGCCTTGCCCGATCCCGAACAGGACCTGCGCGGGGTGATCGTCTGGCGTGACAGCCTGCGCGTGCCGGATGCCGGCGAAGAGGCGGCGCAGTGGCTCAGCGATCTGCTGGGCAAGGCCTGCCGTCTGGTTCAGGTACCCGAGGAACGTGCCCGCCAGGTCGACACCGCCTATGCCCAGCCGGGTGACCGCGTGGCCTTCGCCGATGGATTCCCGCTGCTGCTGATCGGCCAGGCATCGCTGGACGATCTCTCGCAACGTGTCGGGCAGCCCCTGTCCATGCTGCGTTTCCGTCCCAATCTGGTGGTCACCGGCAGCGAGCCTTATGCTGAGGATGGCTGGAAGCGCATCCGTATCGGCGAGGTCGAGTTCGAGGTGGCCAAGGGCTGTTCACGCTGCATTCTCACCACCATCGACCCGCAGACCGGCGAGCGTGACGCCCAGCGTGAACCCCTGGCCACGCTCAAGACCTATCGCGAACGCGAGGGTGACGTGTTCTTCGGGCAGAACCTGCTGCCGCGCGGCGTTGGCGAGCTGCAGCTGGGTATGACGGTGGAAGTGCTGGAATAGAGCGGCTCGAGGCTACAGGCCGCAGGCTTCAGGAAAAAACGGCATCCTGATCGCCTGCAGCCTGCAGCCTGCAGCCTGCAGCCTGCAGCCTGCAGCCGCTTTATTGATCGTCGAAGAATCGTTCGTTCCAGGCCACCAGCGGGTGCGGTGCGCCGAGCTTCTGGCCGTAGATCACCGAGTAGGACAGCACGTTCTGTACGTACTGGCGGGTTTCGTCGAACGGAATGTTCTCCACCCAGACGTCGTAGCTCAGGTGATTGGCGCCGCGCAGCCACTGGCGTACACGGCCCGGACCGGCGTTGTAGGCGGCCGAGGCGAGCACGCGATTGCCGTTGAACTGGCCGTATACCTGGCTGAGGTAGGCGGCGCCCAGCTGGATGTTGGTGTCCGGGTTGAGCGCGTGCTGAGGCGATGCCAGGGGGATGCCGAACTTGCGCGCGGTTTCCTTGGCGGTTGCCGGCATCAGCTGCATCAGGCCCATGGCGCCGGCATGCGAGCGGGCGTCGGCCATGAAGGCGCTTTCCTGGCGGGTGATGGCGAATACCCAGCTCGAGTGCAGGTCGCGACGCTTGGCCTCGCGCACCAGCTGGTCGCGGTGAGCCATGGGGAAGCGCACTTCCAGATCGTCCCAATACTGGGCCTGGCTGATGGTGCGGATGGCCGGGAAATACCATTCCATCTCGTAGGCCAGGCGCGCCTGGGCCACCAGCTCGTCACGGCTGAACAGACGGCTGACGTGATACCACTCGCGGCGACCGTCGACGATCTGGCCGCGGGCATGGAATTCCAGGGCGCGCTTGATGCCTGCGGTATTGCGCACCTTCTGCACCACCTTGGGGTCCAGGGCCAGCGGCTGGTTGTTCAACTGGTAGGGTGCCTTGACCTGATCGGCGGCCATGAAACCGTAGAAATCACGCTCCTTGGCCAGGGCCTGGAACAGCACTGCCGGCTGCTGGCTGTTGGGTTGTGCCAGCTGCAGGCTGCGCGCGTTCCAGTAGCGCCAGCGGTTGCTGCTGGCCAGGTCGGACGGCATGCGCTGGGTCAGCTGGTAAGCCTCTTCCCAGCGGCCGTGGCGCAGCAGCAGGCGTGCACGCCACTCGCTGACGGTGTTGTCGCGCAGCTGCGGATCGTACTTGTCCATGACCTGCAGGCCGCGCAAGTCGAAGCGTTGTGCCAGGCGCAGGCCGATCTGGCGGGCGATGGCGACCTGTTCGTCGGCAGAGAACTTCATGCGCTGGGCATAGCCCTCGAGCAGGGCCAGGGCATCTTCGGGGTTCTGCCGGGCCAGGCGGCGCAGGCCGAAGCCGACTACATCGCTCATGGCGTCGTCGGCGGGAGTGAAGCGTGCGGTGTTCTTCAACAGTTGCGGTTTCTGCGCGACCTCGACCATCAGCCTGCCGCGTTCGCCGAGCGTCGGCATGCTTTTGATCAGGAAGTTGGCCAGGCCGTAATTGCCGGCCTCCACGGCCAGCTTGGTGCGCTGCCAGCGGCGCTGCTCGGTGAGCTGACCATTGGCGGCCCAGCGCTCGAACAGCGGGTCGCAGGCATTGGGCTGGGATTTGCCCACCAGCCAGAGCTTCTCGGCGGTGGCATTGCCTTCGGCGGTCAGGCCGTGGCTCAGCTGGTACTGGCCGTACAGGCAGTCCAGTTCGGTGAAGTTGAGCGCCGGGTCGTAGTGATCGAGGAACGGCTTCCAGTCGCCGCGCTCGGCCAGCCAGCGCAGCCAGCGCAGTTTCATCCAGCTGGCCTGGGGCAGGTCGCCATGTTCGGCGAGGAACTTCTCGATCTCGGCATTGCTCGCCGACTTGAGTCGATTGGTCAGTTCGTCATAGGCCAGATAGGGCGTCAGCGGGTAATCGCGCAGCGCGCTGGCGTACTGGCGGTAAGGGCCGCTATCGCCCTTGGCCAGGGCGCGCTTGGCCTCATCGTAGTACTGGCGCTGCTGGGTGAGGCTGGCGGCTTCGACGCTGGCGATGCCGGTGGCGGTGAGAATCAGACAGGAAACTACAGAGAGAAAGCGACTGCGCATGGCATTTCCAGGGGCAAGCAGGGGTAAGGGGCAACACGATCCGTGTCGTTGCATACCTCTAGCTTAGCGTTTCATCGGGGCGCGGTGAATGCCGCCCGGGCAGTTGGACACATGCCGCAAAAATGCACGTGCAGGCCTTGGCAGAGCACCTTCACCACGCCTGCCACCCCCGGCGCGCAACTCGGGTAGAATGCGCGGCCTGTTTCTGGAGATGCCCATGACCCTGCTCAAGTTCGCCGACGTATCCCTCGCCTATGGCGCCATGCCCCTGCTCGACGGGGTGTCCTGGCAGATCGCCCGGGGCGAGCGGGTGTGCATCATCGGCCGCAACGGCACCGGCAAGTCGAGCATGCTGCGCCTGGTCAAGGGCGATCAGATGCCCGACGACGGCGAGATCTGGCGCGCCCCGGGGCTGAAGATCGGCGAATTGCCGCAGGAGTTGCCGCGCGCCGACGAGCGCACGGTGTTCGACGTGGTCGCCGAGGGGCTGGCCGGCGTCGGTGAGCTGCTGGCGCGCTATCACCACCTGGCGCAGAACATCCACGGCGACGACGATCTCGAGCAACTGATGCACGTGCAGCAGGAGCTGGAAGCCAAGGATGGCTGGCGCCTGCAGCAACTGGTCGACAGCACCCTGAGTCGCCTGCAGCTGCCTGCCGACAAGACCCTGGCCGAGCTCTCCGGTGGCTGGCGCCGCCGCGTGCTGCTGGCCCAGGCGCTGGTGTCCGAGCCGGATCTGCTGCTGCTCGACGAGCCCACCAACCACCTGGACATCGGCGCCATCGCCTGGCTGGAAGAGGCGCTGAAGGAGTTCGGCGGCGCCGTGCTGTTCATCACCCACGACCGTTCCTTCCTGCAGAACCTGGCCACGCGCATCCTTGAACTGGACCGCGGCGGCCTGATCGACTGGAACGGTGACTACGCCAGCTTTCTGGTGCACAAGGAGCAGCAACTGGCGGCCGAGGAAACCGCCAATGCGCTGTTCGACAAGCGCCTGGCCCAGGAGGAGGTGTGGATTCGCCAGGGCATCAAGGCCCGTCGCACCCGTAACGAAGGCCGCGTGCGGGCGCTCAAGGCGATGCGTGCCGAGCGTGCCGAGCGTCGCGAGCGCCAGGGCAAGGCGAATATCCAGCTGGAGACCGCGGACAAGTCCGGCAAGCAGGTGATGGTGGCGGAGAACGTCAGCTTTGCCCATGCCGGCGGACCGTTCCTGGTCAAGGACTTCTCCATGGTCCTGCAACGCGGCGACCGCATCGGTCTGCTGGGCGCCAACGGTACCGGCAAGACCACGCTGCTCAAGTTGTTGCTCGGCGATCTGCAGCCCACCAGCGGCAGCATCGAGGTCGGCACCAAGCTGGAAGTGGCGTATTTCGACCAATTGCGTCACCAGCTCGAGCCGGAGAAGACGGTGATCGACAACGTCGCCGAAGGCCGCGACTTCATCACCATCGATGGCCAGAACCGTCATGTGCTGAGCTATCTCGGGGACTTCCTGTTCAGTCCGCAACGGGCTCGTACGCCGGTCAAGGCGCTGTCAGGTGGCGAACGGGCACGGCTGTTGCTCGCCAAGCTGTTCAGCAAGCCGGCCAACCTGCTGGTGCTGGACGAACCGACCAACGACCTGGACGTGGAAACCCTGGAACTGCTCGAAGAAGTGCTGCTTGGCTTCCCCGGCACCGTGCTGATGGTCAGCCACGACCGTGCCTTCCTCGATAACGTGGTGACCAGCACCCTGGTGTTCGAGGGTGAGGGCAGGGTGCGTGAATACGTCGGCGGTTATCAGGACTGGCTGCGTCAGGGCGGCTCGCCACGCCTGCTGGGTGTGGGTGAAAGCAAGTCCGGCAAGGCCGAACTGGCCACTGCCATCGTCGAAGCGCCAGCTCCGGTCGCCGCAGCGCCGGTGCAGGAGGGCGTCGAACCGGCGAAGAAGAAACTAAGCTACAAGCTGCAGCGTGAGCTGGAAGCCATTCCCGGGCGTATCGACGCCCTGGAACAGGAAATGGCAGCGGTACAGGAGCAGGTATCCGACCCTGCCTTCTATCAGCAGCCGGTGCAGGTCACCACGCAGGTATTGGCGCGTCTCGAGAGCTTGCAAAAGGAAATGGACGAGTTGCTCGAGCGCTGGGCAGAGCTGGAAGGCTGACGAAGGAACGAACGAGCTATGGCCATCGAGTACCGCATCACTCTCGACGACAATCATCAGTTCAGCTACCGGATCGAGCTGAACCGGGAATACGACGTGGCCGTAGCGCAACAGGCGCCGGCCTGGACCCGTCTCGGGCATCAGCAATGCAGCAATTGCCCACTGAGCCGTGATCAGTTCAGCCACTGCCCGGCTGCAGTCGATCTGCATCGGGTGATCGAGGATTTCCGCGGCCTGCCCGCGTTCAAGAAGGTCAGCGTCTGGGTACGTACGCCGGAGCGCGAGTACACCAAGCAGGTCGGGCTGGAGGAGGGCTTGCGCGCGCTGCTGGGCGTGATCATGGCCACCAGCGCCTGCCCGGTGCTGGCGCGTCTGAAGCCCATGGCGCAGCATCACCTGCCCTTTGCCAACAATCAGGAGTTCATTCTGCGTGCGGTGTCGCTGTACCTGACGCGGCAGTATTTCAACATGCGCGAGGGGCGCCTGGCCGACTGGGAGCTCAAGGGCCTGGTGCGTCTGTTCCAGCAGCTCAAGCTGGTCAACCAGGCGTTCTGGCAGCGCATTCACGACACCTGTGAGGGCGACTCCAATCTCAAGGCGTTTCTCACCTTCTTCTCGATGTCGTCGAGCATGACGGTGTCACTGGAAACCCAGTTGCAGAAGATTCGCCCGCTGGTGATGAGCGCGGGCGAGTCGTTCGAGTAAGGCCGAAGCCAAGCTCGCCGCTGAAGCGCCTCCCACGGGCAGAGCCAACGCGGCTACTGTGGGAGGGGCTTCAGCCGCGACGCGATCTCAAGCGCCTTTTTCGCCTTTCTTCAGGCGCACGGCGAGCACGTCGCAGGGCGCGCCATGCAGCACGTCATTGGCGGTGGAGCCCAGTAGCAGCGCGAGACCGTGCCGGCCATGGCTGCCGACCACGATCAGGTCGCAACCCTGTTCTTCGGCGAGGCGGTGGATTTCCTGGCGTGGCTGCCCGTAGGCCAGGTGGCGCTGGTCCGCGCTGAGCTCCGGGTACTTGCCGGTAAAGCTGTCCAGGCGTTCACGCGCCTGTTCGAACTGCTGTTGCTGCAGCATCGACAGGTCCATCGGCACGTCACCGCCGAATGCCATGGCCATGGGCTCGACGATATGCACCAGAGACATCCTGGCACCACTGGCCTTGGCCAGCTTCTGCGCACGGACCACTACGGGGTCGCATTCGTCGGTCAGGTCGACGGCGACCAGAATGTGCTGGTAGGGCATGGTTGACTCCTCCTCGAAGGGGCAAATGGCTATGCAGCAAGTATGGCCCCGTTGTGCACGATAAGGGGCCTGTTGTCATCATCCGGACAAAGAAAAGCCCGGTGCGAGCACCGGGCGGGGACAGGCCAGGCAGGCCGGAAACATAAAGCATCACTGTTGGTTGGCGGCGTACTGGGCAGACACGCCTTCCAGGCCTTCGATGATGCTGTCGGAATACTTGCTGACGAGAAAGGGTACGGTGTTCTCGTTGTAGTTGCGCAGCGACTTCTCGATGTAGCGCCACTTGGTTTCGATGGCGCTCAGTGCAGCCGTGATCTGCGGCGTGTTCTGCTGTGCGGCACTGAGGCTGCCGAGCTTGCTGGCGAAATCACCGACCAGCACGTCCATGGCGCGTTCTTCACCGCCGCCGAAGAAGCTGGTGCCGACCGATGCGCTGCGGGAAGCATAGTCCAGTGCGATGTTTTGCATCAGCAGGCTTTGTTCGCGGCTCTTCTGGGTCAGCGGCGGCACGCTGAAACCGCTTTCCTGCTGAATCTTCTGATACAGCTCCTGACTAATGGCCATGAGACGCTGGTTGTGATCGGCCAGGTCGGCGACAGGCTGCAGGTCGGTATAGCCCTGCTTGCGCATGGCGTCCATCAGGGCCTGGAGGCCGCTGCGATAACTCTGCCAACTGGTTTGCAGCTGCGCTCGCAGCGCCTTGCTCGCATCGCCGGGCATTTCGCCGAGGCTATCGAGACGCGCCTGGCCCTCCTGCAGGGACTCACCGATCATCCGCGCATAGCGCTGGTCGCCTTCCATGCCGTTGTACATGTAGAAGTCGCCCAGGCTTTTCTGGGCTGCCAGGCGCAGCTGGTGCAGGCGCAGCAGATCGTCGGCCGGCGCGGCGCTGAGCAGGGAGGAGGGGAGCAGGGTGAAGAGAAATACGAGCAGGGCGCTCAGGGAAAATGCAAGCGAACGGCGGCTCGACATTGGCAACTCCGTGTGGCCCGTCGTGGGGCTCGATTTGTTTTTTTAATGCTCGCGGATGGCCCTGTGCCAGCCGAAAGTGAGACGACTGTACCCGCAGCTCGGGCGTTTGGCTAGGGACTCGGGCACGCCGGCAGCGGCCGGGAAAAGCGCGCAATGGCGCGATATTGACGCGGTTTATCGAAAATCGCTGGAGGCCGCGGATGACCGGGCCTGGAGAATTCGTCGAGAAATCGACGAAAACAGGCCAATTGACAAGCGCAGGCTTTTCCCCGAAGGTGTGCATACCCAAATCAAACGGGCGTATGAATTGAGCGTTTGCCTGGTCAGGCGCGCCACTACAGCCCGAATATCGCGTCGGTGGGTGTGTCGTACCGATTGGAGCTATGCTCGACGGCTGTGCCGTGGGCTGGCCTGCCGGTTGGCTCCGATGTGTACTGTTCAGCTTCCATACCGTGGAGATCAGTTGATGATTTACGAAGGTAAAGCCATCACGGTTAAGGCTCTTGAGAGCGGCATCGTCGAATTGAATTTCGACCTCAAGGGTGAGTCCGTCAACAAATTCAACCGTCTTACCCTCAACGAGCTGCGCGCCGCCGTCGACGCGATCAAGGCTGACGGTTCGATCAAGGGCGTGATTGTCACCAGTGGCAAGGACGTGTTCATCGTCGGTGCCGATATCACCGAATTCGTCGACAACTTCAAACTGCCCGACGAAGAGCTGGTGGCTGGCAACCTGGAAGCCAACAAGATTTTCAGCGATTTCGAAGACCTTGCCGTACCGACCGTCGTCGCCATCAACGGCATCGCCCTGGGTGGCGGTCTGGAAATGTGCCTGGCTGCCGACTACCGCGTAGCGGCCGAGACCGCCAAGGTTGGCCTGCCGGAAGTCAAGCTGGGCATCTACCCGGGCTTCGGCGGCACCGTGCGCCTGCCGCGCCTGATCGGTACCGACAACGCTGTCGAGTGGATCGCTTCCGGTAAGGAAAGCAAGGCTGCCGACGCTCTGAAAGTCGGCGCCGTGGACGCCGTTGTGGCGCCTGAAAAACTCAAGGATGCGGCTCTCGATCTGGTCAAGCGCGCCATCTCCGGCGAGCTGGACTACAAGGCCAAGCGTCAGCCCAAGCTGGAAAAGCTCAAGCTCAACGCCATCGAGCAGATGATGTGCTTCGAGACCGCCAAGGGTTTCGTGGCAGGTCAGGCCGGCCCCAACTACCCGGCTCCGGTCGAAGCCATCAAGACCATCCAGAAGGCCGCCAACTTCGGTCGTGACAAGGCGCTGGAAGTCGAGGCCGCCGGCTTCGTCAAGCTGGCCAAGACCTCGGTCGCCGCGAGCCTGATCGGCCTGTTCCTGAACGATCAGGAGTTGAAGAAGAAGGCCAAGAAGCACGACGAGATCGCCCGTGACGTGAAACTGGCCGCCGTGCTCGGCGCCGGCATCATGGGTGGCGGTATCGCCTACCAGTCGGCCTCCAAGGGCACCCCGATCCTGATGAAGGATATCCGCGAAGAGGGTATCCAGATGGGCTTGAACGAGGCCTCCAAGCTGCTCGGCAAGCGCGTCGAGAAGGGCCGCATGACCCCGGCGAAGATGGCCGAAGCGCTCAACGCCATCCGTCCGACCATGTCCTACGGTGATTTCGGCAACGTCGACATCGTGGTCGAGGCCGTGGTCGAAAACCCGAAGGTCAAGCACGCCGTGCTGGCCGAAGTGGAAGGTCAGGTGCGTGAGGACGCGATCATCGCCTCCAACACCTCGACGATTTCCATCAGCTACCTGGCACAGGCGCTCAAGCGTCCCGAGAACTTCGTCGGCATGCACTTCTTCAACCCGGTGCACATGATGCCGCTGGTGGAAGTCATCCGTGGCGAGAAATCCAGCGAAGTGGCCGTGGCCACCACCGTTGCTTACGCCAAGAAGATGGGCAAGAACCCGATCGTGGTCAACGACTGCCCGGGCTTCCTGGTCAACCGTGTGTTGTTCCCGTACTTCGGCGGTTTCGCCAAGCTGCTGGAATTCGGCGTCGACTTCGTGCGCATCGACAAGATCATGGAGAAGTTCGGCTGGCCCATGGGCCCGGCCTACCTCTCCGACGTGGTCGGCATCGACACCGGTCACCACGGCCGTGACGTGATGGCCGAAGGCTTCCCGGACCGCATGGCCGTGGAAGGCAAGACCGCCGTCGACGTGATGTACGAGGCCAACCGCCTGGGTCAGAAAAATGGCAAGGGCTTCTACGCCTACGAGACCGACAAGCGCGGCAAGCCGAAGAAGGTCTCCGATCCCGAGGCCTATGAAATCCTCAAGGCCATCGTCAAGGAACAGCGCGAGCTGACCGACGAGGACATCATCAACTTCATGATGATCCCGCTGTGCCTGGAAACCGTTCGTTGCCTGGAAGACGGCATCGTCGACACCGCAGCAGAGGCCGATATGGGCCTGATCTACGGCATCGGCTTCCCTCCCTTCCGTGGCGGTGCACTGCGCTACATCGATTCGATCGGTGTGGCCGAGTTCGTCGCCCTGGCCGACAAGTACGCCGAGCTGGGCGCCCTGTACCACCCGACCGCCAAACTTCGCGAAATGGCCGCCAAGGGCCAGAAGTTCTTCGGTTAATCGCGCAGCGAACAGAGCGAGAGTGAATATATGAGCCTGAATCCTAGAGATGCAGTGATCGTCGACTTCGGTCGTACCCCGATGGGTCGTTCCAAGGGCGGCATGCACCGCAACACCCGTGCCGAGACCATGTCCGCGCACCTGATCAGCAAAGTGCTGGAGCGCAATTCCAAGATCGACCCGGCGGAAGTCGAGGACGTGATCTGGGGCTGCGTCAACCAGACCCTGGAGCAGGGCTGGAACATCGCGCGCATGGCGTCGCTGATGACCCAGATCCCGCACACCAGCGCCGGCCAGACCGTCAGCCGTCTGTGCGGTTCGTCCATGAGCGCCCTGCACACTGCCGTGCAGGCGATCCAGACCGGCAACGGCGACGTGTTCGTCGTCGGCGGTGTGGAGCACATGGGCCACGTCGGCATGATGCATGGCGTCGACCCGAACCCGCACCTGTCGCTGTACGCCGCCAAGGCGTCCGGCATGATGGGCCTGACCGCCGAAATGCTGGGCAAGATGCACGGCATCAGCCGCGAGCAGCAGGACGCCTTCGGTGAGCGTTCGCACCGTCTGGCGCACAAGGCTACCGTCGAAGGCAAGTTCAAGGATGAAATCATCCCGATGCAGGGCTACGACGAGAACGGTTTCCTGAAGGTCTTCGACTACGACGAAACCATTCGTCCGGAAACCACCCTGGAGAGCCTGGCCAACCTCAAGCCTGCCTTCAACCCGAAAGGCGGCACCGTGACTGCGGGTACCTCCTCGCAGATCACCGACGGTGCTTCCTGCATGATCGTCATGAGCGCCCAGCGCGCTCAGGATCTGGGTATCGCCCCGATGGCCGTGGTTCGCGCCATGGCCGTGGCCGGTGTCGATCCGGCGATCATGGGTTATGGCCCGGTGCCGTCCACTCAGAAGGCGCTCAAGCGCGCCGGTCTGACCATGGCCGACATCGATTTTGTCGAGCTCAACGAAGCCTTCGCTGCCCAGGCCCTGCCGGTACTGAAGGACCTGAAACTGCTCGACAAGATGGAAGAGAAGGTCAACCTGCACGGCGGCGCCATCGCCCTGGGTCACCCCTTCGGTTGTTCCGGTGCCCGTATCTCCGGTACCCTGCTCAACGTCATGAAGCAGAACGGTGGCACCCTCGGTGTCTCCACCATGTGCGTGGGCCTTGGCCAAGGCATCACCACCGTCTTCGAACGCGTTTAAGCGTCAGTGGACAACAAACCGGGGCCCAGTGCCCCGGTTTTGCTTTTTACGGCTTTTCAATTCGGGAACCTCTCATGCAACTGCAGCCAGGACTCTATCGCCACTACAAGGGCCCGCAATACCGCGTATTCGGCGTGGCGCGCCATTCCGAGAGCGAGGAAGAGGTGGTGGTCTATCAGGCCCTTTACGGCGAGTTCGGCCTGTGGGTGCGGCCGCTGAGCATGTTCTGCGAAGAGATCGAGGTGGACGGCAGGCGCGTTCCACGCTTTGCTTTGATTCAGGCCGAAGTCAGCCCTATCGGTGGTTCTGAAGTCTGACTGCACGGCCCCTACGCTTGACCTTCGCTTGGTCGCCACTATATATAGCGGGGCCTCAAGGCTCCCAGCCTTCTATATTTCGCATTTTTAGGAATTCTCTGATCCATGGGCAAATCGCTGGTCATCGTGGAATCCCCGGCCAAGGCCAAGACCATCAACAAGTATCTGGGCAGCCAGTACGTGGTGAAGTCGAGCATCGGCCATATCCGTGACCTGCCTACCAGCGGCTCGGCAAGCGCCACCAAGGAGCCTGCCAAGCGCGGCAAGGCCGCCGCCGAGGCGCCTGCGCTGTCGCCCAAGGAAAAGGCCAAACGTCAGCTGTTCGCGCGCATGGGCGTCGACCCCGAGCACGGCTGGAAGGCCAAGTACGAGATCCTGCCCGGCAAGGAAAAGGTGATCGAGGAACTACGCCGTCTGGCCAAGGATGCCGACACCATCTATCTCGCAACCGACTTGGACCGCGAAGGGGAGGCCATTGCCTGGCACCTGCGCGAATCCATCGGCGGCGACGACAGCCGCTACAAGCGCGTGGTGTTCAACGAGATCACCAAGAAGGCGATCCAGGAAGCCTTCTCCAAGCCCGGCGAGCTGGATATCAACCGCGTCAACGCCCAGCAGGCGCGGCGCTTCCTCGACCGCGTGGTGGGCTACATGGTCTCGCCGCTGCTGTGGGCCAAGATCGCCCGCGGCCTGTCCGCCGGCCGCGTGCAGTCGGTGGCGGTGAAGCTGGTGGTCGAGCGCGAGAAGGAAATCCGTGCCTTCGTCCCTGAAGAATACTGGGAAGTGCACGCCGATCTCGGTACCGCGAAGAACGCCAAGGTGCGTTTCGAGGTGGTGCGCGAGGGCGGTGCGGCGTTCAAACCGGTCAATGAAGCTCAGGCCATGGCCGCGCTGGAGAAGCTCAAGGCCTCCAGCTACAGCGTGGTCAAGCGCGAAGACCGCCCGACCAGCAGCAAGCCGTCGGCTCCCTTCATCACTTCCACCCTGCAGCAGGCGGCGAGCAACCGCCTGGGCTTCGGCGTGAAGAAGACCATGATGATGGCCCAGCGGCTGTACGAGGCCGGCTACATCACCTATATGCGTACCGACTCGACCAACCTGTCGAACGACGCGGTTGAGATGGTGCGCGGCTTTATCGGCAGCGAGTACGGCGACAAGTACCTTCCGGGCAAGCCCAACCTGTATTCGAGCAAGGAAGGCGCTCAGGAGGCGCACGAAGCGATTCGTCCGTCCGATGTCAACCTGCGTCCGGCCCAGCTATCGGGTATGGAGCGTGACGCCGAGCGTCTGTACGACCTGATCTGGCGCCAGTTCGTCGCCTGCCAGATGCCGCCGGCCGAGTACCTGTCCACCAGCGTCACCGTGGCTGCCGGCGCCTTCGAGCTGCGTGCCAAGGGCCGCATCCTCAAGTTCGACGGTTACACCCGTGTGCTGCCGCAGCAGAGCAAGCCGGGCGAGGACGACGTCCTGCCGGAAATGAAGGAGGGCGAGGGCCTCAAGCTGATCCAGCTCGACCCCAGCCAGCACTTCACCAAACCGCCGGCGCGCTACTCCGAAGCCAGCCTGGTCAAGGAGCTGGAAAAGCGTGGCATCGGCCGCCCCTCCACCTACGCGGCGATCATCTCCACCATTCAGGATCGTGGCTACGTCACGGTGCATAACCGCCGCTTCTACGCCGAGAAGATGGGCGACATCGTCACCGAGCGTCTCGACGAGAGCTTCGCCAACCTGATGGACTACGGCTTCACCGCCACCATGGAAGAGCATCTCGACGACGTGGCCCAGGGCGAGCGCGAGTGGAAGCATCTGCTCGACGAGTTCTACGGCGACTTCAAGAAGAAGCTCGAAGCCGCCGAGGCAGGCGAGGGCGGCATGCGCGCCAACCAGCCGACCCTGACCGACATTCCCTGCCGCGAGTGCGGCCGGCCGATGATGATTCGTACCGCCTCCACCGGCGTGTTCCTAGGTTGCTCCGGCTATGCGCTGCCGCCGAAGGAACGCTGCAAGGCCACCATCAACCTGGTGCCGGGCGACGAAATCGCCGCCGACGACGAGGGCGAGTCCGAATCCCGCGTGCTGCTCGGCAAGCATCGCTGCCCGATCTGCTCCACAGCCATGGATGCCTACCTGCTGGACGAAACCCGCAAGCTGCATATCTGCGGCAACAACCCGGACTGCACCGGCTACGAGATCGAGCGGGGGCAGTACCGCATCAAGGGTTACGAAGGCCCGAGCCTGGAATGCGACAAGTGCGGCAGCGAAATGCAGCTCAAGACCGGCCGCTTCGGCAAGTTCTTCGGTTGCACCAACCCGAGCTGCAAGAACACCCGCAAGCTGTTGAAAAATGGCGAGGCGGCGCCGCCGAAGATGGACAAGGTGGACATGCCCGAGCTCAGGTGCGAGAAAGTGGACGACACCTACGTGCTGCGTGACGGTGCGTCGGGCCTGTTCCTCGCGGCCAGCCAGTTCCCGAAGAATCGTGAGACGCGCGCGCCGCTGGTGCTGGAGATCATCCCGCACAAGCACGAGATCGACCCCAAGTATCACTTCCTCTGCGATGCGCCGCAGAAGGACCCGGACGGTCGTCCGGCGGTGATCCGCTACAGCCGCAAGACCAAGGAGCAGTACGTGCAGTCCGAGGTCGATGGCAAGCCGACCGGCTGGCGTGCGTTCTACGATGGTGGCAAGTGGAAGGTCGAGGACAAGCGCTAAGGCCTGACGTCTAACAGGCCCGGCTCTGGCTTGCCAGATCACAAGGTCAGGAGGGCTGACGAGATGCGCGTCCGGCTACGGCCGGCGCGCGTATCATGACCCGATCAGCTGTGGAGGTCGCCGCAATGGCTAAAGAAATCTATACCCGCACCAATCAGAAGATCTTCTTCGCCGGTATCGCACTGGATAACTGGCGCAAGGCCGAGGCGTCCTCCGCGTTCAACGTACAGGCACTGGTACAGGCCGAGCGCGAGGCCGCACTGTTTCATCTGTACGGTGGGCTGCTCGGGCTGTGTCACGAGATCGCCGGCTACTACCGCATGAATGACGCAGCGCCTTCACGGGTCGAGGCGTTCGTGCAGCAGGCGGTGCTCGAGGGCGCGCCCAGCCCGGAACTGGCCGAGCTGGTGGAGCTGGCGCAGCAGCGTGAAACCTGGCTGGCCGAGTTGCTGGCCGCTTATGCCGCGTTGTTTCAGCCGCCGCGCGAGGAGCGCAAGGCCAAGGTCGACCCCTCGATGCCGCTGATCACGGCCGTCAGCGTTGGCGAAGAGCCCGTTGAACTGAGCTTCGATGATGTCGATGCCTGGCGTCAGCAACTCAAGGCCTTGGTATTGCGTTTCCGTGAAGGCCTCAGCGAGTGCTGATTGCGTTCAACTGGACCAGTGGGCTGGGGATGAGCCTGACTGACTGTTACAATGTCGTGTTTTCGCACAGAGACTGAGCCAATGCCTACATCCTTTCTGGAAATCGTCGAACTGCCCGATGGGCGTATTGCCCTGCGCCGCGCAGAGGATGAAGAGGCGCTGGTGACCCTGGACTTCTCCGCTGATGCCAAGGCGTTTTTGCAGGGCCAGCACATCGAGGTGGCCAAGGCCATGCTCAATGTCGGGGTGCAGATGGCCGGTCGCATGGCCGAGGGTGATTTCAGCAGCGAAGAAGATGAAGGACCGCGAGTCCTGCATTGAAGGATCAGCCGCAGGCTGCAGGCCACAAGCTGCAGGCAGGAACGAAAAGCCCCTCGAATATGAGGGGTTTTTCATTGGGGCGCGTTTATGAACCACGTCATTGACGAATCGTCGTCCGGCCGGACGCTTTTGTAGCCTGTAGCCTGTAGCCTGTAGCCTGTAGCCTGTAGCCTGTAGCCTGTAGCCTGCTCAGCCCAGGCTGATATTCAGGCTCTGCGCGGCACCGCTAACGGCGGCCTGTGCCAGGCGTTGGCGCGTGCCGCGCTCGACCGGGTGCAGCCAGCTGATCACCGTATGGCTGCGCCCCAGCTTGAGCGCTTCTTCCGCCAGCTGCAGGGCGCTTTGCCCCTGTCGCGGATGCAGCAGTAGGATGCGCTCGCGGTTCAGGCCGGCATCGCGAAGCCAGGCCTGGGTCAGGCTCGCAGGCGGCGCCACCAGGGTCAGCCAGCGCGCGTCCTGATTCTGGCTCAGCTCACGCAGGATAGGTGCCAGCAGGTGCAGGCAGTGGCCGGCGGCGCCACGCAGAGCCAGTTCGCTGAATGCCTGATCATCCTCGCTGCGAGCGACGTCATCCGTAACCAGGGGCGTGCCTGAGGCTCCCAGGAAGGCGTCGAAAAGTGGGAGTTGTGGGCGCTCGAACGACTGCTGCACTTGCATGGCGTTTCCTCAGCGGCGTATTACACCGACACTCAAACCTTCGATAACCAGATCCTGGTGTTCCAGATCCACTTCGATCGGAGCGAACTCGGGGTTCTCGGCTATCAGCCAGACCTTGTTGCCCTCGCGCTTGAAGCGCTTGACCGTGACCTCGTCATCGATGCGGGCGACGACGATCTGGCCATTGCGTGCTTCGCGGGTGGTATGCACGGCGAGCAGATCACCGTCGAAGATGCCGATGTCCTTCATGCTCATGCCGCGTACGCGCAGGAGATAGTCGGCCTTGGGTTGAAAGAACGCCGGGTTGATCTGGCAGGATTCCTCGACATGCTGCTGGGCAAGAATCGGAGCACCGGCGGCGACACGGCCGATCACCGGCAGGCCTTCGTCCTCGTTCGCAGCGCCAGCTTCGAAGCCGGGGATGCGAATGCCGCGCGAAGCGCCCGGGGTCATTTCGATGGCCCCTTTGCGCGCCAGGGCCTTGAGGTGTTCTTCTGCCGCGTTGGGCGATTTGAAGCCCAGCTCCTGGGCGATTTCAGCCCGCGTGGGCGGGTAGCCGTTGTCTTCCAGGCAGCGTTTGATGAAGGCGAGAATCTCGGCTTGGCGTGGCGTCAGTTTCAGCATGGCGGGGCTCTGTCTTTTTATACAGTGACTGGGATTATATACAGTAAGCACGGCTTGGCAACGCCCAAATTTTTCCTGCTTGCCGCCTGGCTTGTAACCTGCTTGCGGCAACGTGCGTCTTCGCTTGTTGTAAGCTGTGACCCGCCGGCCAAAACACGGCTTGCGCGGCTTGACAATTCGATGAGCTGAAACGTATGTTTCAAACAAGTGTTTGTCAGGTGATAACTCATGGCTCAGTCGGAAACCGTTGAACGCATTCTCGATGCTGCGGAACAGCTGTTCGCGGAAAAGGGCTTCGCCGAGACCTCGCTGCGGCTGATCACCAGCAAGGCAGGTGTCAACCTGGCAGCCGTCAACTATCACTTCGGCTCGAAGAAGGCGCTGATCCAGGCGGTCTTCTCGCGTTTCCTCGGGCCCTTCTGTGCCAGCCTGGAAAAGGAACTCGATCGCCGCCAGGCCAAGGCTGAAACCCAGGCTACCCTCGAGGAGCTGCTCGAGCTGCTGGTGGAGCAGGCGCTGGCCGTGAAGCCACGCAGCGGCAACGATTTGTCCATCTTCATGCGTCTGCTGGGGCTGGCCTTCAGCCAGAGCCAGGGCCACCTGCGCAAATACCTGGAAGAAGTCTACGGCAAGGTGTTCCGCCGCTACATGCTGCTGGTGCACGAGGCGGCGCCGCGTATTCCGCCACTGGAGCTGTTCTGGCGTGTGCACTTCATGCTCGGTGCCGCGGCGTTCAGCATGTCCGGTATCAAGGCGCTGCGCGCAATGGCCGAGACCGATTTCGGCGTCAACACCTCGATCGAGCAGGTAATGCGCATGATGGTGCCCTTCCTCGCTGCCGGCATGCGCTCGGAAACCGGGGTCAACGACCCGGCGCTGGCCGGCGCGCAGCTCAAGCCGCGAAGCAAGGCGCCAAGCACTGCGCCCAAGGCCTGAGCGGCGGAAGCTGTGCCCGGTTTCGTCACGATTGCCAGCGTAGGTAGTTTTTCGGCGGCCTGCTAAGCTAGCGGCCCATGTCCGATCTCGATTTACTCCATATCTCCATTGCCGATCAGATGCTCTACGGCTTCAGCGCGGGGCAACTGAAGGTTCGCTTGCCCGTATCCACCGCGCGCAACGGTGCGGGCGAGCGCAATGGCTCGGGCTGCACGCCGCGTGGGCTGCACCAGGTGCGTGCGAAGATCGGCGCCGGGCTGCCGCTGGCTGCCGTGCTGCGTGGTCGACGCTGGACCGGTGAGGTCTGGTCGCCGCAGCTGCACGAGCAGTTTCCCGGGCGCGACTGGATCCTGACCCGCATTCTCTGGTTGAGCGGCCTCGAAGCCGGGCGCAATCGCCTGGGGGAGGTCGACACCTTCCGTCGCTACATCTACCTGCACGGCACGCCGGACACGGAACCCATGGGCCAGCCGCTGTCCCATGGCTGCATTCGTTTGCGTAACGACGACATGCTGGCGCTCTTCGACCGTGTGCCTGCGCACTGCAGGGTGCGCATCGACGAGGCGCCTTGCCCGCAATGGGCTGCCAACCCGGTTTTCAAATAAGGAATAGGTTCATGCAAGGCTCTTTGATGATGGACATCGCCGGCATCTGGCTGACCGCCGAGGATCGCCAGATGCTGCGCCAGCCCGAGGTGGGCGGCCTGATCATCTTCGCTCGCAATATCGAATCACCGCGCCAGGTGCGCGAGTTCTGTCAGAGCATTCGTGCCGTGCGCCCGGACCTGCTGCTGGCGGTGGATCAGGAAGGCGGGCGGGTGCAGCGTCTGCGCCAGGGCTTTTTGCGGCTGCCGGCGATGCGCGCGATTGCCGATAACGACAATGCCGAGGAGCTGGCCGAGCATTGTGGCTGGCTGATGGCTACCGAGGTGCTCGCGGTAGGCCTGGACCTCAGCTTCGCACCAGTGCTGGATCTCGATCATCAGCGCAGTGCGGTGGTTGGCAGCCGCGCCTTCGAGGGTGATCCGCAGCGCGCCACCGCGTTGGCCGCCGCCTTCATTCGCGGCATGCATCAGGCCGGTATGGCCGCCACCGGCAAGCATTTTCCCGGGCACGGTTGGGCCGAGGCGGACTCTCATGTCGCCATCCCGGTCGACGAGCGCAGCCTCGATGAAATCCGCGCCTGCGACATGCAGCCATTCAAGCGCCTGGCGAACGAACTCGACGCCGTGATGCCGGCCCACGTCATCTACCCGCAGGTCGATGAACAGCCGGCGGGATTCTCGCGTCGCTGGTTGCAGGACATCCTGCGTGGCGAGCTGGGTTTCGACGGCGTGATCTTCAGCGACGACCTGTCCATGGCCGGTGCCCATGTGGTCGGCGATGCCGGCAAGCGTATCGAGGCCGCGCTTGCCGCAGGCTGCGACATGGGCCTGGTGTGCAACGATCGCGCTTCGGCCGAGCTGGCCCTGAGCGCACTGCAGCGCCTGCAGGTCAGGCCGGCCGAGCGCCTGCAGCGTATGCGTGGACGGGGTCATGCCTGCACGGAGTATCGCCAGGCGCCGCGCTGGTCGACGGCGGTGGCGGCGTTGAGGGCTGCACAACTGCTCGACTGAGGATCGACTTGTGACTGTTCATGCCATCATCGGTGGTACCGGCCTGACGCAGCTCGAAGGCCTGGAGATTCACCAGGCGCTGACGCTGGATACGCCCTATGGCGCGCCCTCGGCCGACATCCTGCGCGGCGGGTACGCCGGCCGCGACGTGCTGTTTCTCGCGCGTCACGGCCAGCCGCATCGGATCGCGCCGCATCAGGTGAATTACCGCGCCAACCTCTGGGCGCTGAAGCAGGCCGGAGCACGGGCGATAGTGGCAGTCAACGCGGTGGGCGGTATCCATGCGGCGATGGGGGCAGGCCACTTCTGCGTGCCGCATCAGATCATCGATTACACCGCCGGTCGTGCGCACACCTTCTTCGAGGGCAAGCTGGATCATGTGACCCACGTGGATTTCAGCCACCCCTACGACGAGGCGCTGCGCGCGCGCCTGATCGCCGCCCTGCAGGCCGAGGGGGCGGCCTTCAGCAGTCATGGCGTGTATGGCTGCACCCAGGGGCCGCGCCTGGAGACGGCTGCGGAAATCTTGCGGATGGAGCGCGACGGCTGCGATCTGGTTGGCATGACCGGGATGCCGGAGGCGGCGCTGGCGAGGGAGTTGGCCTTGCCCTATGCCTGTCTGGCCCTGGTGGTGAATCCGGCGGCTGGTAAAACCAGTGGCCCCATCACCATGGCAGAGATCGAACGGGTGCTGGAGCAGGGCATGGGCACCATCAAGGCGGTGCTGGCGCGCGTGCTGAGCGCCTAGTTTGCTAGCGCAACGAAAAGGGCCGCTTGGCGGCCCTTTTCGTTGCTGTTCAAAGCGGACTGATGCGCACCAGTGCGCCCAGGCTGCCGTGATCCAGATAGGTCAGGCTGTTGTCCTTCAGGCGCTGGGCGACCTTCATGTGTTCGCTGCTCTCCAGCAGGCCGTCGGCGCTGAAGCGGTTGATCCACAGCTCCAGCTCCAGGTCGGCGAAGCGATCCTGGGTGAAGGCGAGGGTCCCTTCGACCGGGTAGTGGCCAAGATGCGCCTCGCCGCTGCTCACCGCGACACGACTCGGTGTGCTGCTCAGCGTCTGGCTCCAGGCCTTGTGCAGCAGGACCTGATAGCCGTTGCCCGGATTGAGCCTGGCGGCTTCGTTGTCGAGGCTGGTGGGGCGTTCGCTGCCGGCGATCGGCAGGGCGGTACCTGCCCAGTCGTCCGGGGCAGTCTTCGGCGCGATCAGCGCTTCTCCCGCCTGGCGGAACACCAGCAGTTCGACCTGGTACAGGCGTTCGGCGAAGGCGCTGGGTGCGAGCAGGCAGAGCAGCAGGGCGATCAGGTGCAGTGGGCGCATGTGTGAGTCCTTCAGGTGGTGGGCGCAAGGCGCTCGAACAGGGCTTCCAGGGTATTGAAGCGCTCTTCCGCACGCTCCATCGGCACCTGGATCTTGAAGACGGTGGCGCCTTCGAACTTGTAGCGTTTCGGCTGGGCCTGGATCAGCTTGATCAGGGTCAGCGGGTCGACGCAGGTTTCCGCGGCGAACTCGATACGGCCGCCCTGCGGGCCGGCGTCCACCTTGGTGATGCCCAGCTTGTCGGCCTGCAGCTTGAGCAGGGTCAGGCGCATCAGGTGCTTGGTCGGCTCCGGCAGCAGGCCGAAGCGGTCGATCATCTCCACCTGCAGCTCTTTCAGGCCGTCCTCGTCGGTGGCCGAGGCGATGCGCTTGTAGAGGATCAGACGCGCGTGCACGTCAGGCAGGTAATCCTCGGGGATCAGCGCCGGCACGCGCAGGTTGATCTCCGGGCCACCGCCCAGCGGCTGGTCGAGGTTGGGCTGCTCGCCTTTCTGGATGGCCTTCACGGCCCTTTCCAGCATTTCCATGTAGAGGGTGAAGCCGACGGCCTGGATCTGCCCGCTCTGACCATCGCCGAGCAGCTCGCCGGCGCCGCGGATTTCCAGATCGTGAGTGGCGAGGATGAAGCCGGCGCCCAGGTCCTGCGCGCCGGCGATGGCCTCCAGGCGCTTCTGCGCATCCTCGGTCATGCTCTTGCGCGGCGGGGTGAGCAGGTAGGCGTAGGCCTGGTGGTGGCTGCGACCGACACGGCCGCGCAGCTGATGCAGCTGGGCCAGGCCGAACTTGTCGGCGCGCTCGATGATGATGGTGTTGGCGCTGGGCACGTCGATGCCGGTTTCGATAATGGTCGAGGCCACCAGCACGTTGAAGCGCTTGTGGTAGAAATCGCTCATCACCTGTTCCAGCTCGCGCTCGCGCATCTGCCCGTGGCCGATGCCGATGCGTGCTTCGGGCACCAGTTCGGCCAGATCGGCGGCGCATTTCTCGATGGTCTTCACGTCGTTGTGCAGGTAGTACACCTGGCCGCCGCGCAGCAGCTCGCGCAGCAGCGCTTCCTTGATGGTCGGCTTGTTCTCCTCCATGACGAAGGTGCGTACCGACAGCCGTCGCGCCGGTGGCGTGGCGATGATCGACAGGTCGCGCATGCCGGCCACGGCCATGTTCAGGGTGCGTGGGATCGGCGTGGCGGTGAGGGTGAGGATGTCCACCTCGCTACGCAGCGCCTTGAGTTGCTCCTTCTGGCGCACGCCGAAACGGTGTTCCTCGTCGATGATCACCAGGCCCAGGTTTTGGAACTTGACGTCGTCCTGCAGCAGCTTGTGGGTGCCGATGACGATGTCCACCTTGCCTTCGGCCAACTGCTGCACGGCGCCTTCGACTTCCTTGGCGCTCTTGAAGCGGCTCATCACCTCGACTTTCACCGGCCAATCGGCGAAGCGGTCGCGGAAACTGTTGTAGTGCTGCTGGGCGAGCAGGGTGGTGGGCACCAGCACGGCCACCTGCTTTCCGCTGTGCACGGCGATGAAGGCGGCGCGCATGGCCACCTCGGTCTTGCCGAAGCCGACGTCGCCGCAGACCAGGCGATCCATTGGCTTGCCGGCCAGCATGTCGGCGCGTACGGCGTCGATGGCGGCCTGCTGATCCGGGGTTTCCTCGAAGGGGAAGCCGGCGCTGAAGGTGGCGTAGTCCAGGGCCGGGTCCTGGAAGGCGAAGCCTTCGCGGGCGGCGCGGCGTGCATAGATGTCGAGCAGTTCGGCGGCGACGTCGCGCACCTGTTCGGCGGCCTTGCGCTTGGCCTTTTGCCAGACTTCCGAGCCGAGACGGTGCAGCGGCGCCAGGGCGTCATCGTTGCCGCTGTAGCGGGCGATCAGGTGCAGGCTGGCCACCGGCACGTAGAGCTTGGCGTCGTCGGCGTACTGCAGGGCAAGGAATTCGGCGGCCTGGCCGTCGAATTCCATGGTCACCAGGCCCAGGTAGCGACCGACGCCATGATCGATATGCACCACCGGCGCGCCTTCGCGCAGCTCGGTGAGGTTCTTGATCACGTTGTCGCCGCCGTCGCGACCCTTCTCGCGACGACGACGCTGCATCACGCGCTGGCCGAACAGCGGGTTTTCCGGGACCAGCGCCAGTTCGTCGAGCAGCAGGCCTTCGTCCAGCGGCGCGATGCAGATGTTCAGGCGTTCGCCGCTTTCGACGAACGCCGGCCAGCCGTCGACTTCTTTGGGCTTGAGCTTGAGGCGGGCGAGCAGTTCCAGCAGCACTTCGCGGCGCCCGGCCGACTCGGCGCAGAACAGCACGCGCCCCTGATATTCCTCGATGAAGCGGCGTAGCGCCGCCAGCGGCTCGCCGGCCTTGGCCTGGATCGCCAGGTCGGGCAGGGTGCGCGCCTCGAAGCGGGTCTGGCCGACACCGGCTTCGATGTCGTCCTGATTGACCACTACGCGCGGCCAGTTTTTCAGGCGGGCGAAGCAGTTCTCCACCGGCAGGAAAATATCCGCAGGTGGCAGCAGCGGGCGCTCGGGGTCGACGCGGCGGTCCTCGTAGCGGTTGCGTGCATCCAGCCAGAATTGCGCGGCGGCCTTTTCGATGCCGGGCAGGGAGAACACCTGGGTGTCGCCCGGCAGGTAGTCGAACAGGGTGTCGGTTTCCT
This sequence comes from Ectopseudomonas guguanensis, assembly GCF_900104265.1. Classification (GTDB taxonomy): domain Bacteria; phylum Pseudomonadota; class Gammaproteobacteria; order Pseudomonadales; family Pseudomonadaceae; genus Aquipseudomonas; species Aquipseudomonas guguanensis. The sequence goes on along the minus strand of NZ_FNJJ01000001.1, from coordinate 239,245 downwards.
CGAAGAACAGCGGCAGGTAGTACTCGATGCCGGCCGGAGTAATGCCGCTGGATAGGTCCTGATAGATAGGGCAGCGGCGAAAATCGACGTCGAAGCGCTCGCGAAAGCGCCCGCGGAAATCGCTGACGGCCTTCTTTTCCAGCGGAAACTCGCGCGCTGGCAGCAGACGGATCGACTCGACCTTGTCCACCGAGCGCTGATTTTCCGGGTCGAAGGTGCGCAGGGTTTCGATCTCGTCATCGAACAGGTCGATGCGATAGGGCGCCTCGCTGCCCATGGGGAAGAGGTCGATCAGCGCGCCGCGTACGGCGAACTCGCCGTGTTCGTAGACGGTGTCGACGCAGCGGTAGCCGGCGGCCTCCAGACGTGTGCGCATCTGCTCCACATCCAGCTTCTGGCCTACATCCAGCACCAGGCTGCTGCCGAGCAGGAAGCGCTTCGGCGCCAGGCGGTGTAGGGCGGTGGCGATCGGCACTACGAGAATGCCGCGGCTCAGTTGCGGTAGCCGATATAGCGCGGCGATACGCTGGGAGATGATGTCCTGATGTGGCGAGAAGACGTCGTAGGGCAGGGTCTCCCAGTCAGGGAAATGCAGCACCGGCAGATCCGGGGCGAAGAAGGCCAGTTCTTCCTGCAGGCGCTCGGCGCTCTGGCTGCCCTCGGTCAATACCAGGGTGAAGCGCCCGGCGTTGCTGGCCGCTTCGGCGATGGCCAGGGACAGGGCGGCGCCAGGCAGGTTGCCCCATTGCTGTTTGCCGGCGCTGGCCGGTAGAGACGGAAGACGCAGTACGGACACGGGCGGCTCACGGTCGTGACAAAAGGCCGGGAATTGTAGCGGGGCTTGGTGGTCAATGTCAGTCGCGACAGGCGCGCATTGCTCATGCTCGCGCGCACCGTCATAATGTAGCCCCTTTTTTCAGCCCCTACATGTGGAAGGTACTGCCCGTGACTCAGAAGCCCGACCAGTGTCTCGGTGAATGGATCGATCGTGAGGCCCTCGCGGAAGCGATGATTCCGCTGATTGGTCAGCTCTATCGCAACAACAACGTGGTGACCTCGATCTACGGCCGCGGCCTGATCAACCGTTCGGTCATCGACATCCTCAAGGCTCACCGTTTCGCGCGCCATCGCCTGGCCGATGAGGCCGAGCTGTCGGTGCACGACACCTTCCCCATGCTCAAGGCCATGAGCGAGCTCAAGCTGGGCGCCGCTTCGGTGGACCTGGGCAAGCTGGTTGCCAAATTCAAGGCCGAAGGCGCCGGTCGCGCCGTCGAGCAGTTCGTCAAGGACGAGCTGGCCGATGTGGTCGGCAAGCAGAACGGCGCTGCCCGCGAAGGCACCGACGTGGTGCTTTACGGTTTCGGCCGTATCGGCCGCCTGCTGGCGCGCATCCTGATCGAGAAGACCGGTGGCGGCGACGGCCTGCGCCTGCGTGCCATCGTCGTGCGCAAGGGCGCCAGCAACGATCTGGTCAAGCGTGCCAGCCTGCTGCGTCGTGACTCGGTGCACGGCAAGTTCAACGGCACCATCACCATCGATGAAGAGAACAACACCCTGACGGCCAACGGCAACCTGATCCAGGTGATTTACGCCAAGGACCCGAAGGAAGTCGACTACACCCAGTACGGCATCAAGAACGCGCTGCTGGTGGACAACACCGGCGTATGGCGCGATGCCGAGGGTCTGGGTCAGCACCTGACCTGCCCGGGGATCGATCGCGTGGTGCTCACCGCGCCTGGCAAGGGCGCGCTGAAGAACATCGTGCACGGCATCAACCACAGCGAAATCACCGCTGAGGACAAGATCATCTCCGCGGCTTCCTGCACCACCAACGCCATCGTGCCGGTGCTCAAGGCAGTCAACGACAAGTACGGCATCGTCAACGGTCACGTCGAGACCGTTCACTCCTACACCAACGACCAGAACCTGATCGACAACTTCCACAAAGGCAGTCGTCGTGGTCGCAGTGCTGCGCTGAACATGGTCATCACCGAAACCGGCGCGGCCACCGCTGCGGCCAAGGCGCTGCCGGTGCTCAAAGGCAAGCTGACCGGCAACGCCATTCGTGTGCCGACGCCGAACGTGTCCATGGCCATTCTCAACCTGAACCTGGAGAAGGCCACCAGCCGCGAAGAGATCAACGAGTACCTGCGCCAGATGGCCATGCACTCGGACCTGCAGAAGCAGATCGATTTCGTCAGCTCGCAGGAAGTGGTGTCCACCGACTTCGTCGGTTCGCGCCACGCCGGTGTGGTCGATGCCGAAGCCACCATCGCCAACGACAACCGCGTCGTGCTGTACGTCTGGTACGACAACGAGTTCGGTTACAGCTGCCAGGTGGTACGCGTGATGGAAGACATGGCTGGGGTCAACCCGCCGGCCTTTCCGCGCTGATAGCCGGGTCGGCTGACAAAACAACGGGAGCCTCGGCTCCCGTTTTTTTTGGTTCTGCGCATATTTTGGGGGAAGTGCGGGTTGACACTGGACTGGCAATTACGTGTTTAGCTGTCGATGACTTGGCACTATCCGTTAGCGTGTCGTCTGAACTGATAGGTTTCGCCCCTTACGGGCGACTCACTTTCTTTGCTTGTGCAAAGAAAGTAAGCAAAGAAACACACCCCTGCATCCGGCCCCGGCTGCGCCGGGGTTCCCTCGCTCCATCACCGCTCCAGGGGCACGCCACGAAGGGCCATCCCTGGCCCATCGTGGCTCTCGCGACATCCATGTCGCTCAACCCCTTCCGCGGCGATTCCACTCGGCCTCCTGAAGGGGGCTTGGGCGTCGCCTGTTCCATCGCTGTTGAAGAGCAAAGGCAAAAGCCAGACGCCACCAATTTCAACTTCGCAAAGATTATGCGCTTGCGACCCGGCTTCCAGAGCAGCGCCGGGGCGAGGAAACGCAGCGAAGTGGAGTAACAGCCGCTGGCTGGCCCGAACGCTCAGCGCACTCGGCAATGGATAGTGCTAAGTCAGTAAGCGGTACGCACGCAAACTTGCCAGTCCGGTGTCAGGCGCATCTTCCCCGCGAGAACGCGCAGAACCTTTTCTTGCGCGGAATCTGCATCGCCGAAGGTGACGGATGGATGTCGGCCGGCATCCAGTTTGTTGCGCCCTGTTACCGAAAAGCCAAAAAAAGCAAGCGCTTGGGTGGTCAGTGCAGGGGGGCATCTTTATAATCAAGCGGATTTTTTACCCAGGTTTGGCGCCGTCCTCCACGCCCATATGTCATTGGCGTGGTCGGGTCTATTAGACCTTCGGTTGCGCCGCCTGTCCTATAAAAAGCTTTCTAAATCAGTGGTTAGGCAAACCTATGATCAAACTAAAGCATGGGCTCGATTTGCCCATAACGGGTGCGCCGGCACAGCGTATCGAGGCCGCAAGGCCCGTGCGCAGTGTCGCCGTCATCGGCTTCGACTATCACGGGATGAAGCCGACGATGGAAGTGCAGGTCGGTGACCGGGTCAAGCTCGGTCAATTGCTGTTCACCGACAAGAAGACACCCGGCGTGCGCTACACCGCCCCCGCTGCCGGCGTTATCAGCGCCATTCACCGTGGCGAGAAGCGTATCCTGCAGTCCGTGGTCATCGATATCGAGGGCGACGAGCAGGAAACCTTCGTTCAATACGCCGCCGATCAGCTCGAAGCCCTGAGCGACCAGCAGGTTCGCGAAAACCTGCAGCAGTCCGGCCTTTGGACTGCGCTGCGTACGCGTCCGTTCAGCAAGGTGCCGGCGCTCGATGCCGTGCCCAGCTCGATCTTCGTCACTGCGATCGATACGCACCCGCTTGCCGCTGATCCTGCGGTGATCATCGGTGAACATGCCGCTGATTTCGAAAATGGCCTGAAGGTACTGGGCAACCTGGCCAAGGTGTTCCTGTGCAAGGCCGACGGCGCCAACCTGCCTGGCGAGAAACTGGCCAAGGTGCACAGCGAAGCCTTCGCCGGCCCGCACCCGGCAGGCCTGCCGGGCACTCACATTCACTTCCTCGACCCGGTCAGCACCAGCAAGAGCGTATGGCAGATCGGTTATCAGGACGTGATCGCCGTAGGCAAGCTGTTCACCACCGGCCAACTGTTTGTCGAGCGCGTGGTTGCCCTCGGCGGCCCGGTCGTGGAGCAGCCGCGTCTGCTGCGCACCCGTCTGGGCGCCAGCCTGGAAGAACTCACTGCCGGTGAGCTCAAGCCCGGCTTCAATCGTGTGGTTTCCGGTTCGGTGTTCGGCGGGCGTACCGCGCAGGGCGCTTTCGCCTTCCTTGGCCGCTACCACAATCAGGTGTCCTGCCTGAGCGAGGGTAACGAGCGCGAGATGATGCATTACCTGCGTGCCGGCGTTAACAAGCACTCGGTACTGAATATCTTCGTCTCCAAGCTGGCCGGCTCCAAGCTGTTCAACTTCACCACCACCACCAATGGCAGCCCGCGCGCCATGGTGCCGGTGGGTAACTACGAAGCTGTGATGCCACTGGACATCCTGCCGACTCAACTCTTGCGCTACCTGATCGTCGGTGACACCGAGATGGCCCAGAAACTGGGTTGCCTGGAGCTCGACGAAGAAGACCTGGCGCTGTGCACCTACGTGTGTGCCGGCAAATATGAATACGGCCCGATCCTGCGGGACAACCTCACCCGCATCGAGAAGGAGGGTTAATCCGTGGGCATTCGTGCATTCCTCGACAAGATCGAGCACAACTTCGAGAAGGGTGGCAAGTACGAGAAGTGGTATGCGCTCTACGAAGCCATCGACACTTTCTTCTATCGTCCTGGCAGCGTGACCAAGACCACCGCTCACGTGCGTGACGGCATTGACCTCAAGCGCATGATGATCACCGTGTGGCTGTGCACCTTCCCGGCCATGTTCTTCGGCATGTGGAACACCGGCTACCAGGCCAACCTGATCTTCGCCCAGAGCCCCGAGCTGCTGGCGAGCCAGGAAGGCTGGCGCTTCGCCCTGATCGGCTCGCTGGCCGGTTTCGATCCGAACAGCCTGTGGGACAACTTCATCCAGGGTGCGGCCTACTTCCTGCCCGTCTACGCGGTGACCTTCATCGTCGGCGGCTTCTGGGAAGTGCTGTTCGCCTCGATCCGCAAGCATGAAGTCAACGAAGGCTTCTTCGTCACCTCCGTGCTGTTCGCCCTGATTCTGCCGCCTAGCATTCCGCTGTGGCAGGTCGCCCTGGGCATCAGCTTCGGTGTGGTGATCGGTAAGGAAGTGTTCGGTGGTACCGGCAAGAACTTCCTCAACCCGGCACTGACCGGCCGTGCCTTCCTGTTCTTCGCCTATCCGGCGCAGATGTCGGGTGATGCGGTGTGGACGGCGGTCGACGGCTTCGCTGGCGCCACTTCGCTGAGTCTGGCGGCTTCCGGCGGCATCGAGAACGTGATCAACAACGGCATCACCTGGATGGACGCCTTCATCGGCACCATTCATGGCTCGCTCGGCGAAACCAGCACCCTGGCCATCGCCATCGGCGGCCTGGTCCTGCTGATCACCAAGATCGCTTCCTGGCGCATCGTCTCCGGCGTGATGCTGGGCATGATCGGCCTGTCCCTGCTGCTCAACCTGATCGGTTCGAATACCAACCCGATGTTCGCCATGCCCTGGTACTGGCATCTGGTGGTAGGCGGCTTCGCCTTCGGCATGTTCTTCATGGCCACCGACCCGGTGTCGGCCTCCATGACCAACACCGGCAAGTGGATCTTCGGCGCCCTGATCGGCGTGATGGTCGTACTGATCCGTGTGGTCAACCCGGCCTTCCCCGAGGGCATGATGCTGGCGATCCTGTTCGCCAACCTGTTTGCACCGCTGATCGACCACTTCGTCGTTCAGGCCAATATCAAGCGGAGGCTGGCACGCAATGTCTAGTCAAAAAGAATCCACCGTCCGTACGCTGACGGTGGCCCTGCTGGTGTGTCTGGTGTGCTCGGTGTTCGTCGCCGGCGCCGCCATCGCACTGAAGCCGACCCAGGTGGAAAACCGCCTGCTGGACAAGCAGCGCAGCATCCTGGCCATCGCCGGCCTCGGTCAGGCGGGCATGTCCAGTGCCAAGGTCAAGGAAGTATTCGACAGCACCATCACCGCCAAGCTGGTGGACCTGGAGAGCGGCAAGTTCTCCGATGCCTTCGATCCGATCACCTTCGACCCGCTCAAGGCCTCGAAGGATCCGAAGACCTCCAGCGCGCTCAGGAGCAGCGAGGACATTGCCGGGATCAAGCGCCAGGAGCGCTACACCACCGTGTACATGGTGGAGAAGGACGGTGAAGTCGAAACCCTGATCCTGCCGGTGCGCGGTTACGGCCTATGGTCGACCCTGCACGGCTTCATCGCGGTGAAGGGCGATCTGAACACCGTGGTCGGCATGGGTTTCTATCAGCACGGCGAGACCCCGGGTCTCGGCGGCGAAGTGGATAACCCGAAATGGACTGGCCAGTGGCCCGGCAAGACCCTGTACGACGACAACGGCAAGCTGGCCGTGCAGATCGTCAAGGGCGGTGTCGATCCGCAGAGCCCGCAAGCCACTCACCAGGTCGATGGCCTGGCCGGTGCCACCCTGACCAGCGTCGGTGTGGACAACCTGCTGAAGTTCTGGCTCGGCCAGAACGGCTTCGGTCCGTTTATCGCTAACCTGCGCGCAGGGGAGGCCTGATCATGTCGCAACCGACTATCAAAGAAGTCCTGCTCAACCCGGTCTTCAATAACAACCCCATCGGCCTGCAGATCCTCGGGATCTGCTCGGCCCTGGCGGTCACCTCGAACCTGCAGACCGCGCTGGTGATGTCCGCCGCGCTGACTCTGGTGTGCGGTTTCTCCAACCTGTTCATCTCGATGATCCGCAGCCAGATCCCCGGCTCGATCCGCATGATCGTGCAGATGGTGATCATCGCGTCCCTGGTGATCGTGGTCGACCAGGTACTCAAGGCTTATGCCTTCAGTCTGTCCAAGCAGCTGTCGGTGTTCGTCGGTCTGATCATCACCAACTGCATCGTGATGGGTCGTGCCGAAGCGTTCGCCATGCAGAACCCGCCGGTGCTGTCGTTCTTCGACGGTATCGGTAACGGCCTGGGCTATAGCGCCATGCTGGTGGCCCTGGGCGTGATCCGCGAGCTGTTCGGCGCGGGCAAGCTGATGGGCTACGAGATTTTCTCGGTGGTCAACGACGGTGGCTGGTACCAGCCTAACGGTATGCTGCTGCTGCCGCCTTCGGCCTTCTTCCTGATCGGCCTGTTCATCTGGGGCATCCGTAGCTGGAAGAAGGATCAGATCGAGAAGAATGTCTACAAGATGGCGCCTCAGGTATCCAGCAAGGAGGCCTATTAATGGAACATTACATCAGCCTGTTCGTCCGTGCGGTGTTCGTCGAGAACATGGCGCTGGCGTTCTTCCTCGGCATGTGTACCTTCATCGCCATCTCCAAGAAGGTGGAAACCGCCATCGGTCTCGGCGTTGCGGTGATCGTGGTGCTGGGTATCACCATGCCGGTGAACAACCTGATCTACGCCAACATCCTCAAGGATGGCGCGCTGGCCTGGGCCGGCCTGCCTGAAGTGGACCTGTCGTTCCTCGGCCTGCTGACCTTCATCGGCGTGATCGCGGCGTTGGTACAGATCCTCGAGATGACCCTGGATAAGTACGTGCCTGCGCTGTACAACGCCCTGGGTGTGTTTCTGCCGCTGATCACCGTGAACTGCGCCATCATGGGTGGCTCGCTGTTCATGGTCGAGCGTGATTACAACCTGGCCGAAAGCACCGTTTACGGTATCGGCGCGGGTGTGTCCTGGGCACTGGCCATCGCCGCGCTGGCGGGCATTCGCGAGAAGCTCAAGTACAGCGACGTACCGGCTGGCCTGCAGGGTCTGGGCATCACCTTCATCACCATCGGTCTGATGTCGCTGGGCTTCATGTCCTTCTCCGGCGTGCAGCTGTAAGGAAAGGATGAACAGATGAATTACGAAATCTTCCTCGCCATCGGCATGTTCACCGCCATCGTTCTCGCGCTGGTGCTGATCATCCTCGCTGCGCGCGCCAAGCTGGTGTCCAGCGGTGACGTGAGCATCGAGATCAACGGCGAAAAAACCATCGTGGTACCGGCTGGCGGCAAGCTGCTGCAGACCCTGGCCGACAACAACATCTTCCTGTCCTCCGCCTGCGGCGGCGGCGGTACCTGCGCCCAGTGCAAGTGCATCGTCGAAAGCGGCGGCGGCGAGATGCTCTCCACCGAAGAGTCGCACTTCACCAAGCGCGAGGCCCGCGAGGGCTGGCGCCTGTCCTGCCAGACTCCGGTCAAGCAGGACATGAAGATCGAAGTCCCGGAAGAGGTCTTCGGCGTCAAGAAGTGGGAATGCACCGTGGTGTCCAACCCCAACGTCGCCACCTTCATCAAGGAGCTGACGCTGAAACTGCCGGAAGGCGAGAACGTCGACTTCCGCGCCGGTGGTTACGTACAGCTGGAGTGCCCGCCGCACACCGTGTACTACAAGGACTTCGACATCCAGGAGGAGTATCGCGGCGACTGGGACAAGTTCAACCAGTGGAAATACGTGTCCAAGGTCGACGAGACCGTGATCCGTGCCTATTCCATGGCCAACTACCCGGAAGAGCGCGGTCTGGTGAAGTTCAACATCCGTATCGCCTCGCCGCCCCCCGGCAAGGACGATCTGCCGCCGGGCAAGATGTCGTCCTATGTGTTCAGCCTCAAGCCGGGCGACAAGATCACCGTGTACGGGCCGTTCGGTGAGTTCTTCGCCAAGGACACCGACGCCGAGATGGTCTTCATCGGGGGTGGTGCCGGCATGGCGCCGATGCGTTCGCACATCTTCGACCAGCTCAAGCGCCTGAAGTCCAAGCGCAAGATTAGCTTCTGGTACGGTGCGCGCTCCATGCGCGAGTCGTTCTACAACGAAGAGTACGATCAACTGGCCGCGGAGAACCCGAACTTCCAGTGGCACCTGGCGCTGTCCGATCCGCAGCCGGAAGACAACTGGACCGGGCTCACCGGCTTCATCCACAACGTGCTGTACGAGAACTACCTGAAGGACCACCCGGCTCCGGAAGATTGCGAGTTCTACATGTGCGGCCCACCCATGATGAACGCCGCCGTGATCAAGATGCTCACCGACCTGGGCGTCGAGCCGGAGAACATTCTCCTCGACGACTTCGGCGGCTAAGCATGAGGTCTGCTGTACTCCAGCCCGTTATCGCTGTCGCCCTGGCGGCAGCCCTAACGGGCTGCTTGCATTCTGAACGGATCGAAGAGTTCGGTGGCCCGACCATGGGCAGCACCTATTCGGTCAAATACGTCCGCAGTGAAAATGTCGCGCCGCAAGCCGAACTCAAGGCTGCGACCGAGGCGATCCTCGCCGAGATCGATCTGCAGATGTCCACCTATCGCGACGACTCGCTGATCGAGCAGTTCAACCGCGCGCCGGCCGGCACCTGCCAGACCATGCCCAAGGGCGTGCTCGACCTGGTACGCGCCGGCAATCGTCTGCATCAGGAGAGTCAGGGTCACTTCGACCTGACCCTTGAACCCTTGCTCGACCTCTGGGGCTTCGGGCCCAAGGGGCAGGGCGAAGCGGTGCCGGATGCCGAGCGCCTGGCCGAGGTGCGTCAGCGCGTTGGCCAGCAGCACCTGAAGATCGAGGGCGAGCAGCTGTGCAAGGATGCCGATGTTCAGGTCGACTTCAACAGCATCGCGGCCGGTTATGCCGTGGATCTGATCGTGGCGCGCCTGGGCGAGCTGGGCGTCACCAGTTACCTGGTGGAGGCCACGGGTGAACTCAAGGCGGCCGGCTTCAAGCCTGATGGCAGCCACTGGCGCATAGGCCTGGAGGCACCGCGCGACGACCAGCGAGTCGCCCAGCGCATTCTGCAACTCGATGGCTACGGCATCTCCACCTCGGGGGATTACCGCAACTATTTCGAGGAGAACGGCCAGCGCTACTCGCACACGCTCGATCCGCTGACGGGCAAGCCGGTCAACCACAAGCTGGCGGCCGTGACGGTGGCCGATCCATCGACCTTACGCGCCGATGGCTTGTCTACCCTATTGATGGTGCTCGGGCCGGACGTCGGCATGGCCTTCGCCGAGCGCAACGGTATCGCGGCGTTTTTCGTGACGCGTGAGGGCGAGGGCTTCGTCACACAGGGCACGACCGCATTCGAGCAGCTATTCGCTGCAGGAGATGAGCAATGACGTTTCTGGTTGTATTTCTGGCCATGGTCCTGGTCGTCGGCATGATGGCCGTCGGCGTGATCATGGGGCGCAAACCCATCGCCGGTTCCTGCGGTGGCATCGCCAACCTGGGTATCGAAAAGGAATGCTCGATCTGCGGCGGTAGCCGCGAGAAGTGCGAAGAGGTCAATCGCGACAAGGCCGATGCGCCGAACACCGACCTGGCTTACGACGCGAGCAAGCGCTGAAGCACCTATGATTGATTGCCGGCCCCGCCCGCGCGGCGCCGGCCCCGCCGAGGGTGCGGCACAAGTGCCCCGGCCTGATGCGAAGGAGTAAACATGGCGGTCTACAACTACGATGTGGTGGTGCTGGGTTCCGGCCCGGCGGGCGAGGGCGCGGCGATGAACGCGGCCAAGGCCGGGCGCAAGGTGGCGGTGGTGGACAACCGGCCGCTGGTCGGCGGCAACTGCACCCACCTGGGCACCATTCCCTCCAAGGCGCTGCGCCATTCGGTGCGGCAGATCATGCAGTTCAACACCAACCCGATGTTCCGCCAGATCGGCGAGCCGCGCTGGTTCTCCTTCCCCGACGTGCTGAAAAGCGCGGAGAAGGTGATCGCCAAGCAGGTTACCTCGCGCACCGGCTACTACGCGCGCAACCGTATCGACACCTATTTCGGCACCGCCAGCTTCGCTGACGATCAGACGGTCGAAGTGGTCTGCCTCAATGGCGTGGTGGAAAAGCTGGTGGCCAAGCAGATCGTCATCGCCACCGGCTCGCGCCCCTACCGCCCGGCCGATGTCGATTTCCGCCACCCGCGTATCTACGACAGCGACACCATCCTCAGCCTGGGGCACACGCCGCGCCGTCTGATCATCTACGGCGCCGGGGTCATCGGCTGCGAGTACGCCTCGATCTTCAGCGGTCTGGGGGTGCTGGTCGACCTGATCGACAACCGCGAGCAGTTGCTCAGCTTCCTCGACTCGGAAATCTCCGATGCGCTCTCCTATCACCTGCGCAACAACAACGTGCTGATTCGTCACAACGAGGAGTACGAGCGCATCGAGGGGGTGGAGAATGGCGTGGTCCTGCACCTGAAGTCCGGCAAGAAGATCAAGGCCGATGCGCTGCTGTGGTGTAACGGCCGTACCGGCAACACCGATCAGCTGGGTCTGGAGAACATCGGCATCGCGGTCAACAGCCGTGGCCAGATTCAGGTCGACGAGTACTATCGCACCGAGGTCAGCAACATCTACGCCGCCGGTGACGTGATCGGCTGGCCGAGCCTGGCCAGCGCCGCGGCCGACCAGGGCCGTTCCGCAGCCGGCAGCATCGTCGACAATGGCAGCTGGCGTTTCGTCGACGACGTGCCGACCGGTATCTACACCATTCCGGAGATCAGCTCGATCGGCAAGACCGAGCGTGAGCTGACCCAGGCCAAGGTGCCTTACGAAGTGGGCAAGGCTTTCTTCAAGGGCATGGCGCGTGCGCAGATCTCGGTCGAACCGGTGGGCATGCTGAAGATTCTCTTCCACCGCGAAACCCTGGAAGTGCTGGGTGTGCACTGCTTCGGCTATCAGGCTTCTGAGATCGTGCATATCGGTCAGGCGATCATGAACCAGAAGGGCGAAGCCAACAGCATCAAGTACTTCATCAACACCACCTTCAACTACCCGACCATGGCCGAGGCCTATCGGGTTGCCGCATTCGACGGCCTCAACCGGCTTTTTTGAGCGGCTCCGGCCGGCGGCCTGAGCCGGTCGGGGAGACAGGCTGGGTAGTGGCTTCCGAATGGCGCTGGCCGAATCGGGAGAGCTTCTAGCGTCTCAGGCGGCAGCAGAACGACAAAACCGGCTCCTGGCCGGTTTTGTCGTTTTGGATCCTGTAGGGCGGGTGGAACCTGCCGTTTCCGTGGGTGGTGACGAAGGCGCGCCAGATGCTTTGCCGTAGGGTGCGCCATGCGCACCAGGGCGTTCTGCTCTCGGTGGGAAACTCAATCAACCCATGCTAGTGCGCACCGCGCACCCTACATGGCTCAGCCGCGCAGCGTCTGCACCGCCAGGCCGGGGAAGTCGGTGATGATGCTGTCGGCGCCGAAGTCGGCCAGGCGGCGCATCAGCGCCGGCTCGTTGACCGTCCACACCGACACGTGCAGCCCCTGCTTCTGCGCTTTGAGCAGGCGCTCCGGGGTGCACAGCGTCCAGTTCAGTGCCAGCAGGTGACAGTCATAATGGGCGGCCACCTTCAGTGGATCGAGCCAGGCGTATTCGGCGACCAGGCCCAGTTGCAGCTGTGGAGTCAGCTCGCGCGCGGCCTTGAGCACCTCTCGTGAGCTGGAGGTGATGGTGATCTGTTCACGCAGGCCGAAGCGCTCGGCCAGTTCGGCGATGGCCAGCACGGTGCGTGCGGCACGCACTTTCGAGGCGCTTTTCACTTCCAGCTGCCAGTGCTCGAAGCGGCATTGCTCGAACAGGTCTTCCAGGCGCGGAATGGGGCAGGGACGCACCCAGCCCGGGCCGCCCTTGCGCGCGTCGTACTGGATCAGCTCGGCGGCGTCGTGTTCGACCACCTTGCCGCGCACGCCAGTGGTGCGCTTGAGCGTCGGATCGTGAATCACCATCAGTTCGCCGTCGCGTGACAGGTGCAGATCCAGCTCGCAACGGTTGACGCCATGCTCCAGGCAGCGCTGGAAGCTGGCGAGGGTGTTTTCCGGGGCTTCGCCCTTGGCGCCGCGATGGCCGTAGATCAGGGTCACTGTTGCTCCTTGGCGGTGTCGAGGTGGCGCGGCTGGTGGTGGCGCACACTGTTGATCACGTGATCGTATTCGAAATAGACGCTGAATTCGCGGTAGTCCCAGCGGGTGATCGGCGGCTGGCCGACCGGCTGGTGCTCCTCATCGGCCAGGCCGAAACGCTCCAGCACCGAGCGCTTGGACTCGCCCTTCTGTGGCAGGTTGCGGGCATCGATGTCTGCCCCCTGACTGCCGAGCGGAATGGTCAGGATGTCGGCGAACGAGGGGGCAGGGACAAGCAGTGCGAGCAGCAGAGCGAAGCGATACATGGCGGTTCCTTGACGGCGTTCATTCGCGGGCCTGGCGACGTTCCAAGGCCTGTCTCTGCAGGATATGCCGGGCCAGCAATTGGCGCTGTGCGTCGGTCAACGCTTCGAACTCGGTGCCGATCTCGTACTGGCCGTCGCTGCGTGTGCTGCAATGCACCACTTGAGCACGCAGCAGCAGACCGAGGGCCTGTGGCATCAAGACCATCTTGATCGCCAGGTGACTGCCGATTGCCACGGACTGGGGGTGGCTGAAACTGATGCCACCCTCGGACAGCGAAACCTGGCGCGGGGCGCCGATGTCGCGCAGCAGGCTCTGCGCCACGGCCTGGCCGAGCAGGTCGATACGCTTGTTGATCACCTTCAGGTAATTGGCCAGGGTGCGGTCGCGCTCGCTGATATGGCGTAAAAGATGCTGCGACTCGAAGTCCATCAGGTGCAGATCGCTGAGCAGGTTGAACAGCGGCGAAGGGTCGTGAAGCACGTCGCTGGCCTGGGCTTCGGCCCCTGACAGCAGGCTGAATTCCAGTGCGATCGTATCCTCGATACGGTAGTATTCGCGGCGATCATCTACATCGTTAGTCGACATGGCGAACCCATGAAAGCGGTGGTGGTCGAAGACCCAGTTGAAAGTCTCGAGAACGGGATGCGTGCCAGGCGGGTATCGCTGGGCAGGCGCCGGTTACGAATGGTAAACGAGCAACTCTCGCTTCGCTCGCCCCTTCGGGGTCACACTGAAGTGCGATAGCCATGATGGGCTTTCCAGGTGTTTTAACGCAGCCGGCCCGGCGCGTAGCCGACTCCGAGTCGCTTCTGAGTGTAAGGCCGCTGATCCGGCCCCGCCACATGGACGTTTTTCTTTTCCCCCGAATCTCTCCGACATGTTCAGACCTCTGTTCGTATTCATCGGTACGCGCTACACGCGAGCCAAGCGCCGCAACCACTTCGTCTCCTTCATTTCCCTGACGTCCATGCTCGGCCTCACCCTGGGGGTGATGGTGATGATCCTGGTGCTGTCGGTGATGAACGGCTTCGACCACGAGATGCGCACTCGCGTGCTGGGGATGATTCCTCACGCCACGGTCGAATCGCCGACCCCGGTCAGTGACTGGCCAGCACTCGCGCGACAGGTCGAGCGCCACCCGCGTGTCGAGGCGCTGGCGCCCTTCACCCAGATGCAGGGCCTGCTGACGCACGACGGCAAGGTGCAGAAGGTGCTGATCAATGCCATCGATCCCGAGCAGGAGCGCAAGGTATCGATCATCGACGGCTTCTTTCAGGAAGGCAGCCTCGACAGCCTGCAGCCTAGCGATTTCGCCATGGTTATCGGCGACAAGGCGGCGGCCAAGCTGGGCCTGAAGCTGGGCGACAAGGTCACCTTCGTCGCCCCCGAAGTCACCGTGACCCCGGCCGGCATGTTCCCACGCCTGAAGCGTTTTACCGTCACCGGCATCTTTCACGTGGGTGCCGGCGAGATCGACGGTGCCCTGGCCCTGGCCAACATCAGCGACCTGGCGCGCCTGCAGCGCTGGCAGCCGGATCAGGTCCAGGGCCTGCGCCTGAAGTTCGACGACCTGTTCCAGGCGCCACGTAGCGCCTGGGAGATCGCCCAGACCCTCGACGGTGATTTCTACGCTCGTGACTGGACCCGCACCCACGGCAACCTGTACCAGGCCATCCGCATGGAGAAGACCATGATCGGCCTGCTGCTGCTGCTGATCGTCGCAGTGGCCGCCTTCAACATCATTTCCACCCTGGTGATGGTGGTGACCGACAAGAAGGGTGATATCGCCATCCTGCGCACCCTTGGCGCCACGCCACGGCAGATCATGGCCATCTTCATGGTGCAGGGCACGGTGATCGGTGTGGTCGGCACCTTCATCGGCGCCGTACTGGGGATTCTCGCGGCGCTCAACGTCAGCAGCCTGATCGCCGGCATCGAGCGCCTGCTGGGCATCAAGTTTCTCAATGCCGATGTCTACTTCATCGATTACCTGCCTTCGCAACTGCAGAGCGCCGACGTGGTGATGGTCTGTACCGCGGCGCTGCTGCTGAGCTTCTTCGCTACCCTGTATCCGGCCTGGCGCGCCGCGCGCACCCAGCCCGCCGAGGCCCTGCGCTATGAGTGAATCCATGAATCAGAACGCCATGAAACAGCACAATGCCGTGCTCAGCTGCCGCAACCTGAGCAAGCGTTACGACGAAGGTCCCGAGTCGGTAGTCGTGCTCGACGGGCTCGAACTGGAACTCTTCCCCGGCGAGCGCGTGGCCATCGTCGGCAGCTCCGGCTCCGGCAAGAGCACCCTGCTGAATATGCTCGGTGGTCTGGATACGCCCAGCGAGGGCAGTGTCTGGCTGGCCGGCGAGCAGCTGTCGGCGCTGAGCGAGACCGCCCGTGGCCTGCTGCGCAACCGTGCGCTGGGTTTCGTCTATCAGTTCCATCACCTGCTGGCCGAGTTCACCGCGCTGGAGAACGCCTGCATGCCGCTGCTGATCGGCAAGACGTCGATCGCCGAAGCGCGTCAGCGCGCGACGGCATTGCTGGAGCGCGTGGGGCTGGGGCATCGCCTCAATCACAAGCCGGCCGAGCTGTCCGGTGGCGAGCGCCAGCGTGTGGCCATCGCCCGTGCGCTGGTCAATCGTCCTGGGCTGGTGCTACTCGACGAGCCAACCGGCAACCTTGATCAGCACACCGCCGAAGGCATTCAGGAACTGATGCGCGAGCTCAGCCGCGACTCCAATACGGCGTTCCTGGTGGTGACCCACGACATGCAGCTGGCGCGGCAGATGGATCGCGTGCTGAGCCTGCAGGACGGCAAGCTGGTGGCCCTCTGATGTTTCGTCCGCTGAGTATCTTCATCGGCGCTCGCTACACACGGGCCAAGCGCCGCAATCACTTCATCTCCTTCATTTCGCTGACTTCGATGATCGGCCTGGCGCTTGGCGTACTGGCGATGATCGTGGTGCTGTCGGTGATGAACGGCTTTCAGAAGGAAATGAGCTCGCGGATTCTCGGCATGGTGCCGCATGCCATGGTCTATGGTGCCGAGCCGGTTGCCGACTGGCGCGCCCTGGCCGGCAAGGTCATGGCCAATCCGCAGGTGCTGGCTGCCGCGCCTTATGCCGAGCTGGAGGGCATGCTGTCGCATCGCGGGCTGATGCAGCCGATTCAGATCCACGGCATCGATCCGGCAGAGGAGGGCAAGGTGTCGATCCTGCCCGAACACATTCGTCAGGGCAGCCTGAACAATCTGCAGCCCGGTGAGTTTGGCGTGGTGATCGGCGACATCACTGCACGGCGCTTCGGTCTGCAGGTCGGCGACAAGCTGACGCTGATCATTCCCGAGCTGAGCAGTGCGCCCGGTGGTGTCACCCCGCGCATGCAGCGTCTGAACGTGGCGGCGGTGTTCAAGGTCGGCGCCGAGCTGGACAGCTCGCTGGCGCTGATCAACGTCGCCGATGCCGCGGCTATGCAGCGCCTGCCGGAGGGCACGGTGCCGGGCATCCGCCTGGCGCTGAAGGACCTGTACCAGGCACCGCAGGTGTCCAAGGCGCTGCTGGCTGAGCTGGGTGCTGGCTACCGCGCCGATGACTGGACCCACACCCAGGGCAGTCTGTTCAGCGCGATGAAGATGGAAAAGACCATGATCGGCCTGCTGCTGCTGCTGATCGTCGCAGTCGCCGCTTTCAACATCATCGCCACCCTGATCATGGTGGTGGCCGACAAGGGCGGCGATATCGCCATCCTGCGCACCCTGGGCGCCACACCGCGGCAGATCATGGCCATCTTCATGGTGCAGGGCTCGGTGATCGGCCTGGTCGGCACCCTGATCGGCACGGTGCTCGGCGTGCTCGCGGCGCTGAATGTCAGTGCGCTGGTGGCCTGGCTGGAATCCTTCGCCGGGCAGCAGGTGCTGAGCTCCGACGTGTACTTCATCAGCAGCTTGCCATCTGACCTGCAGTGGCTGGATGTGGCACTGATCTGCTCGGCGGCATTGATCCTGAGCTTCCTCGCCACGCTCTATCCATCCTGGCGAGCGGCACAGGTGCAGCCGGCCGAAGCGCTACGCTACGAGTAAGAACGAAAAAGCCGTCGCATTCGACGGCTTTTTCTTTTCAGCGGCGTTCCAGTCGACGCTTTTCCTGGCGCTTGCGCCAGCTGCGCTGGACCCACCAGCGCCAGTAGAGCATGGTCAGCACATAAGCCAGTGCGGCCAGGATCAGGCCACAGACGAAGGAGCCCAGGTACAGTGGTTTCCACAGGACGGCGACTTCGGCCGTGATCCACTCCAGGCTCAGGGTCTGTGGCATGCGCACCGGCGGCGTCTGCATGATCCAGGCGCCCATCTTGTAGGTGCAGTAGAAGATCGGCGGCATGGTGATGGGGTTGGTCAGCCAGACCAGGCCGATGGAGATCGGCAGGTTGGCGCGCAGCGGGATGGCCACGGCAGCAGCGGCCAGCATCTGCATGGGCATGGGGATCATCGCCCAGAACAGGCCGATGGCCATTGCCCGGGCTACCGAGTGACGGTTGAGGTGCCAGAGATTGGGATCATGAATCAGCTTGCCGAGAAAGCGCAGGGACTTGTTACCCTTGATGCTGTCGGGGGTGGGCATGTAGCGCTTGAATAAACGACGCGGCATGAAGAGTCTCTGGGCAGGCAAAAGCGCCGATATTATGCACGGATTCAGCAGGGCCAGCGTTGCCATATTGTGACCGAAGGTGAGCGCCGGACGCGCCCACAGCCGCTCTATGAGGAGGAAGGATGCGAACAGGGATGTTGGCGCTGGCCTTGGGGTTATTGACGCTGCGTTTTCTGCCGAGCCTGCCGCCGGGCTGGCTCTTGCTGGCTGCAGCCTGTGCCGGTCTGTCCTTGCTGTTCACGCGCGTGTACCCGCTGGGGTTCTTCCTGCTGGGGCTGGCCTGGGCGTGCAATTCAGCGCAGTGGGCGCTGGATGATCGCCTCGCCCCTGAGCTCGACGGCCGCACGCTGTGGCTGGAGGGACGGGTGGTCGGGCTGCCCGAAGTTTCCGATGGTGTCGTGCGCTTTCTGCTGGAGGAGGCGCATTCGCGTCGCGCCGAGTTGCCGAAAAGCATACGGGTGGCCTGGTATGGCGGGCCACGGGTGCAGGGCGGTGAACGCTGGCGTCTGGCAGTCAACCTGAAACGCCCGCATGGTCTGGTCAATCCGCAGAGTTTCGACTACGAGGCCTGGTTGCTGGCTCAGCGTATTGGCGCCACGGGCACGATCAAAGCCGGGGAGCGTCTGACTCCCGCTTCGGGCCTGGGAAGCTGGCGCGACGGTTTGCGTCAGCACCTGTTGGCCGTACCGGCCTTTCAGCGAGAAGGCGCCATCGCCGCTCTGGTCCTGGGTGACGGTTCGGGCCTGAGCACCGACGATTGGCGCCTGCTGCAGCACACCGGCACGGTGCATCTGATGGTCATCTCCGGGCAGCACATCGCGCTGCTGGCCGGCTTTCTCTACGGCCTGGTGGCGTTACTGGCAAAGCTCGGCGCATGGCCGGCGCGCTGGCCCTGGCTACCCTGCGCCTGTGCCCTGGCGCTGAGCGGAGCCTTGATCTACGGCGTGTTGGCGGGTTTCGAGGTGCCGGTGCGCAGGGCCTGCGTGATGGTCGCGCTGGTGCTGCTGTGGCGCATGCGCTTTCGCCATCTGGGCGCATGGTGGCCGCTGTTGCTGGCCTTGATCGTGGTTCTGCTGCTGGAGCCATTGGCTTCGCTACAGCCTGGTTTCTGGCTGTCGTTCTCGGCGGTGGCGGTGCTTGTTCTGGTATTCGGCGGTCGGCTCGGCGTCTGGGGCTGGTGGCGCGGACTCACGCGTGCGCAATGGACCATGGCCATCGGCCTGCTGCCGATGATGCTGATCCTCGGCCTGCCGGTCAGCAGCAGCGGGCCGCTGGCCAACCTGGTCGCCGTGCCCTGGGTCGGGATGGTGGTCGTGCCCCTGGCTTTGCTGGGCACCTTGTTGCTGCCGGTTCCCGTCGTCGGGGAGGGGCTTCTGTGGCTGGCCGGCGGTGCGCTGCACCTGCTGTTCGAACTGCTCGGCGTTATTGCCGAGTGGCTACCTGCCTGGCTGCCGAGCGATCTGCCGCTATGGGCCTGGCTGCTGGCAGCGGCAGGAGCGTTGTTGCTCCTGCTGCCGGCCGGTGTGCCGCTGCGTCTACCCGGCCTTGCACTGTTGCTGCCGGCCTTGCTGTTGCCGTCAAAGCAACTGCTCGATGGCCGTGCCGATGTCTGGGTGCTGGACGTGGGGCAGGGCCTGGCCGTGCTGGTGCGTACCCGGGAACACGCCCTGCTGTATGACGCCGGGCCGCGCTTTGGCGATTTCGATACGGGTGAGCGTATCGTCCTGCCCTCGTTACGCGCGCTGAACGTCCGGCATCTCGATCTGATGCTGCTCAGCCATGCAGACAACGATCACGCTGGCGGCGCGTTGGCGATCCAGGCCGGTATGCCGGTGAGGCGGGTGATCAGCGGTGAGCCGCAAAGGCTGGCCGACGCGCTCGGCGCGGAAGCTTGCGAGTCCGGGCAGAGCTGGCAATGGAACGAGGTGACCTTCAGGTTGTGGCAGTGGCAGCGGGCCAGCTCCGGCAACCAGCTGTCCTGTGTCCTGCAGATCGAGGCAGCGGGCGAACGTCTGCTGTTGACCGGCGATATCGACGTGCAGGCCGAGCGGGCACTGATGCAGGCAGACTTTCCCCTGGCCTCGCATTGGTTGCTGGCGCCGCATCACGGCAGTCGCACTTCGTCCAGCCAGGCCTTTATCGATGCCGTCGAGGCGCAACATGTTCTGATCACCCGCAGTCGCCACAACGCCTTTGGCCATCCGCACCCGCAGGTGCTGGAGCGTTATCGGGCCGCAGGTGTCGAGGTACATGACACCGCGCTCGACGGCGCACTGCATCTGCGCCTGGGCGAGCATGCCGCAGCGCGGGCGTTGCGACGCGAGCCACGTTTCTGGCGGGAAAAATGAGAACGGCGGCGGTCGGCGGGAAGGGTCTGTGGGTGTTTCGTCACAAGTCGCGTTGCTGCGCCAAATGGCGCCAGGCTAGGCGCAGGACGCAGGTAATGGTGTCCCCTTGCCTAGTCCTGCAACAACGCATGGCGCTATTTGCCGCGCAACCCGTAGGGACGGGCCTGTTTTGCTGCAGTGCGTCGTTGCTCGTCGCTCGTTTGGAATGACCAAACCACACTCCTCGCGCCTAGCCCTGCAGCAAAACAGGCACCGTCGCGGCTGTGACGAAACGCCCACAGACCCTTTAAACCCTATGCTAGAGTGGCGCCACTTTTTCGAGGGGGATTCTCTACCGTGTGGGAACTGGTCAAAGCTGGCGGCTGGATGATGCTGCCGATCATTCTCTGTTCCATCGCTGCTGCCGGCATCGTCGCCGAGCGCCTCTGGACCCTGCGGCCCGCCCGCGTCACCCCGGCCAACCTGCTGGCCCAGGTGTGGCGCTGGATCAAGGACAAGAAACTCAACAATCAGAAGCTCAAGGAGCTGCGCGAGGATTCGCCGCTGGGGCAGATTCTCGCCGCCGGCCTGGCCAACTCCAAGCATGGTCGCGAGATCATGAAGGAGTGCATCGAGGAGGCCGCCGCGCGCGTCATCCATGATTTGGAGCGCTACCTCAATGCCCTCGGCACCATCGCCGGCATCGCGCCGCTGCTCGGTCTGCTCGGCACCGTGCTGGGCATGATCGAGATCTTCAGCTCCTTCATGGGCTCGGGCATGGCCAACGCGCCGATGCTCGCCGGCGGTATCTCCAAGGCTCTGATCACCACCGCGGCCGGCCTGATGGTGGCGATCCCTGCGCTGTTCTTCCATCGTTACCTGCAGCGCCGCGTCGACGAGCTGGTGGTGGGCATGGAACAGGAAGCGATCAAGCTGGTGGAAATGGTCCAGGGTGATCGCGACGTCGACCTGGGCGAGGGCAAGGCGTGAAATTCCGGCGCAAACCGCGGGAGAACGTCGAGATCAACCTGGCCTCGTTGATCGACGTGGTATTCATCCTGCTGCTGTTCTTCGTGGTCACCACCACCTTCACTCGCGAGACCCAGCTCAAGGTCGACCTGCCCGAGGCGGCCAGCGGCACGCCGCCGGAGCAGACCGAGCTCAAGCAGGTGGAGGTGCTGATCGGTGCCGACGGCGCGTTTTCGGTCAACGGCAAGGCGCTGCTGGAGAGCAACCTGAGCAACCTCATGGCGGCGCTGCAGAAGGAGTCCGACGGCGACAACAGCCTGCCGCTGATCATCAGCGCCGACGGCAAGACGCCGCACCAGGCGGTGATCACCGCTATGGACGCCGCCGGCAAGCTGGGCTTCTCGCACCTGCGCATCACCACGGTGGAAGCACAGGAAACTCCCTAGGTGAGCGCTGCCGATCGCCTGCTCGAGGCCTGGTACCGCGGCCACCCGGCGCTGGCGCTGCTGCGCCCGCTGGAGTGGCTGTACCGCCGCGTGGTGCAGGGCAAGCGCAAGCGCTTTCTCGCCGGCGAGGGCGACATCTACCGTGCGCCGGTGCCGGTACTGGTGGTGGGCAACATCACCGTCGGCGGCACCGGCAAGACGCCGCTGATTCTCTTTCTGATCCAGCACTGCCGCGCCCGAGGCCTCAAGGTCGGCGTGGTCAGCCGCGGCTATGGCGCCACGCCGCCGAGCCTGCCGTGGCGCGTGCGTGCCGATCAACCGGCCGCACAGGCCGGTGACGAGCCGCTGCTGATCGTCCAGCGCAGCGGCGTGCCCCTGATGATCGACCCGGACCGCAGCCGCGCCGTGCGTGCGCTGCTGGCCGAAGAACCGCTGGACCTGATCCTTTGCGACGATGGCCTGCAGCACTACCGTCTGGCGCGCGATCTGGAGCTGGTGCTGATCGATGCCGCGCGTGGCCTGGGCAATCGCCGCTGCCTGCCGGCCGGGCCGCTGCGCGAGCCGGCCGAGCGTCTGGCTCAGGTGGACGCCGTGCTGTTCAATGGCGCCGACACCGATAGTGCCGAGGGTTACGCCTTTCGCCTGCAGCCGGCCGCACTGGTCAACCTGGCCAGTGGCGAACGTGTCGGCCTCGAGCACTTCCCGCCCGGCCAGGCCGTGCATGCGGTGGCCGGCATCGGCAACCCGCAGCGTTTCTTCAATACCCTCGAAGCGCTAAACTGGCGCCCGGTTCCGCACCCCTTTGCCGACCATGCGCAGTACGATGCCGCCCAGCTCAGCTTCGAGCCACCGCTGCCCCTGCTGATGACGGAAAAGGATGCGGTGAAATGCCGGGCCTTCGCCGCCGCCGACTGGTGGTACCTGGCCGTCGACGCCGTGCCCACGCCGGCTTTCGTCGACTGGCTGGACAAGGAGCTGGCTCGCCTCATACCGAGGTCTTGATGACCTCACCAAGGACTGCGCCATGGACCTGAAACTGCTCGACATTCTCGCCTGCCCGATTTGCAAGGGCCCGCTGCAGCTCTCCGAAGACAAGACCGAACTGATCAGCAAGGGTGCCGGCGTGGCCTACCCGATTCGCGACGGCATCCCGGTGATGCTGGAGAGCGAAGCACGCACCCTCAATACCGACGAGCGTCTGGACAAGTAAATGAGCGCAGCCTTCACCGTCGTCATTCCCGCCCGTTACGCCTCCACCCGTCTGCCCGGCAAGCCGCTGCAGGACATCGCCGGCAAGCCCATGGTGCAGCACGTCTGGGAGCAGGCCAGGAAGAGCTCGGCCAGCCGTGTGGTGGTCGCTACCGACGATGCGCGCATCAAGGAGGCCTGTAAGGCTTTCGGCGCCGAGGTGCTGCTGACCCGCGAGGATCACAACTCCGGCACCGACCGTCTGGCCGAAGTGGCTACCCAGCTCGGCCTGCCGGCCGATGCCATCGTGGTCAACGTGCAGGGTGACGAGCCGCTTATTCCGCCTGTGATCATCGATCAGGTGGCGGCCAACCTGGCGGCCAACCCGCAGGCCGGTATCGCCACCCTGGCCGAGCCCATCGAAGACGTCACCGCGCTGTTCAACCCCAATGTGGTCAAGGTGGTCGCCGACAAGAATGGCCTGGCCCTGACCTTCAGTCGCGCGCCGCTGGCCTGGGCGCGCGATGCCTTTGCCAGGAGCCGCGACGTGCTGCCGGCCGGCGTGCCTTATCGCCGTCATATCGGCATCTATGCCTACCGCGCGGGCTTCCTGCATGACTTCGTCGCCTGGGGCCCGTGCTGGCTGGAAGACACCGAGTGCCTGGAGCAGCTGCGCGCGCTGTACAACGGTGTGCGTATCCATGTCGCCGATGCCCTCGAAGCACCGGCTGCCGGTGTCGATACCGCCGAAGACCTGGAGCGGGTGCGCCACCTGCTGGGGGCCTGATGAAGGTCCTGTTCGTTTGTCTCGGCAACATCTGCCGTTCGCCCACGGCTGAAGGCGTTTTCCGTCACAAGCTGCGTGCGGCAGGGCTGGAGCATCGCGTGCAGGTGGATTCCGCCGGCACCGGCGACTGGCACGTCGGCAAGGCGCCGGACAGTCGTACGCGCCAGGCGGCGCTACGCCGTGGCTATGATCTGTCCGCACAACGGGCGCGTCAGGTCGAGGCCGCCGACTTCCAACGCTTCGACCTGATCCTGGCCATGGATCAGAGCAATCTGCGCAATCTCCAGGCGCTGCGCCCGGCCGAAGCCCGCGCCGATCTCGATCTGTACCTGCGTCGCTATGAACTGGCGCTGGATGAGGTGCCCGACCCGTACTACGGCGGCGACGAGGGCTTCGAGCAGGTACTGGACCTGATCGAGCAGGCCAGCGATGCGCTGCTGAACGAAATCAAGGGGCGCCTGTGAGCCTGAATCTGCAGAGCGACGTTTCGCTCAAGGCCTTCAACAGCTTTGGCGTCGATGTACACGCACGCTGCTTCGCTGAAGCCCGCAATGATGACGAAGTGCGCGAGGCGCTGAGCCTGGCCGAGCAGCAGGGCTTGCCGCTGCTGGTGATCGGCGGTGGCAGCAACCTGCTGCTGACTCGCGATGTCGAGGCGCTGGTGCTGCGCATGGCCAGTCGCGGCATTCGCATCCTCGAGGACGATGGCGAGCAGGTGCTGGTGGAGGCCGAAGCCGGCGAGCCCTGGCATCCGTTCGTGCAGTGGAACCTGGCACAGGGTCTGAACGGCCTGGAAAACCTCAGCCTGATTCCCGGCACCGTCGGCGCCGCGCCGATGCAGAACATCGGCGCCTACGGTGTGGAGATCAAGGATCTGTTCGCCGGCCTCACCGCGCTGGACCGGCATACCGGCGAGCTGCGCGATTTTGCGCTGGAGGAGTGCGCTTTCGCCTATCGCGACAGCTTGTTCAAGCGCGAAGCCGGGCGCTGGCTGATCCTGCGCGTGCGCTTTCGCTTGAGCCGCCTGGCTTCGCTGCGCCTGGACTACGGCCCGGTGCGCCAGCGTCTTGCCGAGATGGGCGTGGAGGCGCCGACTGCCAGCGACGTCAGCCAGGCCATCTGCACCATTCGCAGCGAAAAGCTGCCCGATCCCGCCGAACTGGGCAATGCCGGCAGCTTTTTCAAGAACCCGGTGGTGTCGTTCGAGCTGGCCGAGCGCATCCGTGCCGAGCACGCCGACCTGGTCAGCTATCCGGCGGGCGATGGTCTGGTCAAGCTGGCCGCCGGCTGGCTGATCGAGCGGGCAGGGTGGAAGGGCGCGCGTGAGGGTGATGCCGGCGTGCATCGTCTGCAGGCGCTGGTGCTGGTCAACTACGGCAGCGCCACAGGTGCGCAACTGCTGCAACTGGCGCAGCGCATTCAGAGCGATATCCTGCAGCGTTTTGGCGTAGCGCTGGAAATCGAACCCAACGTGCTTTGAGCTGTGGGCCGGCCGTGATCCGGCGACTGCCGTTTCCGGATTGCATCCGGTCTGTTTGCAGCGGATATGAAAAAGGGGATGCCTAGGCATCCCCTTTTTCGTGACCGCAGAAGGATCAAACCTGAGGTTTGACCTCTTCCTTGTCGTCTTGCGGCTCAGCTTCAGGTTGCGCAGGCTCCACCGCTTCGCTCGCATCCTGCTCGTGCTCGCTGGTGACGGGAGCAACTTGCGCTTCAGTGACCGGCTCGGCTGCAGGTGCGGTTTCTACCACGACGGTTTCGGCTTCTACCGGGGCGCTTGCTTCCACGGCGGGAGCGGCCTCGACAGCCGGAGCAGCTTCAACGGTCGGAGCTGCGGCTGCCGCTTCGGCTGCCTCACGCGCCAGGCGCTCGGCTTCACGCTGACGACGACGCACTTCGCGCGGGTCGTTCGGGGCGCGGCCGGTGGCGTTGGCCGGGACCGCTGCGACTGCAGGTGCTTGCTCGACCGGTGCCGGAGCAGGCTCCTGGGCAACTTCCACAACCGGCTCGGCTTGCACGACGGGCTCGGTGGCCGGCACTTCGACGGCAGCAGGTGCTTCGCTGAC
The DNA here is from genome assembly GCF_900104265.1 of Ectopseudomonas guguanensis. GTDB lineage: Bacteria > Pseudomonadota > Gammaproteobacteria > Pseudomonadales > Pseudomonadaceae > Aquipseudomonas > Aquipseudomonas guguanensis. The sequence continues at coordinate 213,590 of NZ_FNJJ01000001.1, read as the reverse complement.
GGCAACAGGTTCAGCCTCGACAGGAGCAGCTTCGACCACTTCAGTCACGGCAGCCTCGGCTTGCACCTCGACCGGCTGAGTGATCGGAGCTTCAGCCTGTGCGACCGGCGCTTCGACAGCCGGTGCTTCGCTGGCGACGTTCTCGCTGCTGTCGACGCTTTCGGCAACTACAGCGGCGGCAGTAGCCACGGCAGCCGGGGTGACGGCCTGAGCGTCGTTACCGGCAGCTTCGCTGTTCTCGGCGCTCTCGATCAGGTTGCCATCGGCATCACGCTGACGCTCACGGCGATTGCTGCGACGACGCTGACCGCGGGAGCGGCGACGTGGGCGCTCACCGTCATTGTTGTCCTGCTCGTCATCCTGCAGCTGCTCTTCGTTCGGCAGTGCTTCGTCCTGCAGAGCCTCGGCCTGCTCGGCACGCGGCTGGCGCTCTTCGCGCGGCGGACGCTGACGCTCCTGGCGTTCGGCACGTGGCTGACGCTCGGCACGCTCTTCGCGTTGTTCGTTGCCAGCAGTGTCCAGCGGCTCGCGCAGTTCACGTACGCGCTCTTCACGCGGGGCACGCTCTTCGCGCGGCTTGCGCTCGCGGCGGTTTTCCTGGCCTTCGCGCGGCTCACGTGGGGCGCGCTCTTCACGCGGGGCACGCTCTTCGCGAGGTTGGCGCTCTTCACGCGGTTCACGGGCCTGACGCTCTTCACGCGGGGCGCGTTCCTCGCGCGGCTTGCGCTCGTCATCGCGGCGACCGCCACGGTTACGGCTCTGCTGACGACCGTTGCGACGCTCTTCGCGCGGCGGACGCTCGTTGTTCTTCTTCTCGGTGACCGCAGGCTGGGCTTCTTCTTCCTTGCCGGCGAAGAGGCTGACCAGGGACTTCACCAGGCCCTTGAACAGGCTCGGCTCTGGCGATTTGGTCGGAGCCAGCGGAGCCGGTTGCGGCTCGGCGGCAACCGGAGCGCTGCTGCGCGGCGCGGCCTTGATCGCGGCTTCCTGGCGAACCAGGGTGCGGGTCGCTGCGGTTGGGTGAGCGGCAGCTTCCTCGTTTTCCGCGGTGGCGGCGATTTCGTAGCTGGTCTGGCCGCTCAGCGCTTCCGGGTTGTCGTCACGCAGACGCTGCACTTCGAAATGCGGGGTTTCCAGGTGATCGTTGGGCAGGATCACGATGCGCGCACGGGTACGCAGTTCGATCTTGGTGATCGAGTTGCGCTTCTCGTTGAGCAGGAACGCGGCGACCGGGATCGGCACCTGGGCGCGGACTTCGGCGGTGCGGTCCTTCAGTGCTTCTTCTTCGATCAGGCGCAGGATGGCCAGCGACAGGGATTCCACGTCGCGGATGATGCCTTGGCCGTTGCAGCGCGGGCAGACGATGCCGCTGGTCTCGCCCAGGGACGGACGCAGGCGCTGACGGGACATTTCCAGCAGGCCGAAGCGCGAGATACGACCGACCTGAACGCGGGCACGGTCGGCTTCCAGGGCTTCACGCACCTTCTCTTCGACGGCGCGCTGGTTCTTGGCCGGGGTCATGTCGATGAAGTCGATGACGATCAGGCCGCCGATGTCACGCAGGCGCAGCTGGCGGGCGATTTCCTCGGCCGCTTCCAGATTGGTCTGCAGCGCGGTTTCCTCGATGTCGCTGCCCTTGGTGGCGCGCGCCGAGTTGATGTCGATGGAAACCAGGGCTTCGGTCGGGTCGATGACGATGGAGCCGCCGGACGGCAGCTTCACTTCACGCTGGAAGGCGGTTTCGATCTGGCTTTCGATCTGGAAGCGGTTGAACAGCGGCACGCTGTCTTCGTACAGCTTGATCTTGCTCGCGTACTGCGGCATCACCTGCTGGATGAAGCTCAGGGCTTCTTCCTGGGCTTCGACGCTGTCGACCAGCACTTCGCCGATGTCCTGGCGCAGGTAGTCGCGGATGGCGCGGATGATGACGTTGGATTCCTGGTAGATCAGGAAGGGGGCAGGGCGGCTGGTGGAGGCTTCCTTGATTGCGCTCCACAGTTGCAGCAGGTAGTCGAGGTCCCACTGCATTTCTTCGCTGGAGCGGCCCAGGCCTGCGGTGCGCACGATCAGGCCCATGTCGGCCGGAGCGTTGAGGCCGTTCAGCGCCTCGCGCAGTTCGTTGCGCTCTTCGCCTTCGATGCGGCGGGAGATGCCACCGGCACGCGGGTTGTTCGGCATCAGCACCAGGTAACGACCGGCCAGGCTGATGAAGGTGGTCAGGGCTGCGCCCTTGTTGCCGCGCTCTTCCTTCTCGACCTGGACGATGACTTCCTGGCCTTCCTTGAGCACGTCCTTGATGTTGATGCGGCCGCCTTCAGGGGCCTTGGAGAAGTATTCGCGGGAGATTTCTTTGAGGGGGAGGAAACCGTGGCGTTCGGAGCCGAAGTCGACGAAGGCGGCTTCGAGGCTGGGTTCTACGCGGGTGATGCGGCCTTTGTAGATGTTGGCCTTCTTCTGTTCGCGGGCGCCGGACTCGATGTCCAGATCGTAGAGTTTTTGGCCATCTACCAGGGCAACACGCAACTCTTCAGGCTGAGTTGCGTTAATTAGCATTCTTTTCATGTGGTACCAATGGGTTCCGGGCTAGCGGAAGCCACGTTAGGCACACACGACTCTCAGGGTCGGTGTCAGGCGCGTCAGAAACGGTCGTAAATCGTTCCACTGTCGAGCGACGGCCTGCCATCAGAGGCTGCGGTCGCGACGGACGTCTCCTGCTTGCTGTTGTGACAGAAAGCACTCAGTCAGGAAGAGGAATCAACTGGCGGTAGCGGACGAGATGAGGCGTCTTTGATCAAGCGATAAGCTACGCAGTCCGACAGTTGTACATCTCCACCCTACACGTATCGCTGAAAATCGGGTGCCGCGCGCGGATTCCGCAGCGGTTGTCAGTTACCGCGACCGCCCAGTGGGCGAATCGCGCATCATACTCAAGGCTTTATTTCCGAAATCTTCGTGGCCTTTTGCGGCTTTCCAAGCCGAAGAATCCGTCGGACGGCCTCACGTCCAAAAAGGTTTGCGCGGGCAGGGGATGGCAAGTTAGGCGATCATCCACAAGCCAGGCCGCTTTTGGCGGCGTTCGCGACTATAGCAGTAATGATTAAGTGCTTCAATTCCATAAAAAATTGTTATGATTGCGCGATGACTACTCCCGCCTCTCCAACCTCCGGCGTCCAGCTGATCGAGGTTGCACCGGATTTCGCCGGCCAACGCATCGACAATTTCCTCAGGACACAGCTCAAGGGCGTGCCCAAGACCCTGATTTACCGCATTCTGCGCAAGGGCGAAGTGCGGGTGAACAAGGGTCGGATCAAGCCCGAGTACAAGCTGCAGGCCGGCGACATCGTGCGCGTGCCGCCGCTGCGCCTGGCCGAGCGCGACGAGCCCGAGCCGGTCGCCCAGGGGCTGCTCGAGCGGCTCGAGGCGGCCATCGTCTACGAAGACAAGGCACTGATCGTGCTGAACAAGCCCGCCGGCATCGCCGTGCATGGCGGCAGTGGCCTGAATTACGGGGTGATCGAGGCCTTCCGTCAGTTGCGTCCCGATGCCAAGGATCTGGAGCTGGTACACCGCCTGGATCGCGATACGTCCGGTCTTTTGATGATCGCCAAGAAGCGCAGCATGCTGCGCCATCTGCATGAGCAACTGCGTGGCGATGGCGTGGACAAGCGCTACATGGCGCTGGTGCGCGGCCACTGGGCGACCGCCAGGAAGCAGGTCAATGCGCCGCTGCAGAAGAGCAACCTGCGCTCCGGCGAGCGCATGGTCGAGGTCGATGGCGAGGGCAAGGAGGCGCTGACGCTGTTTCGCGTGCTGCGCCGCTTCGGCGACTTCGCCACGCTGGTCGAAGCCAAGCCGGTGACCGGCCGTACCCACCAGATTCGCGTGCATGCCAAACATGCCGGGCACTGCATCGCCGGCGATTCCAAGTACGGCGATGACGACTTTACCCGCGAGATACGCGAGCTGGGCGGCAAGCGCCTGTTCCTGCACGCCTACGAGTTGCATGTGCCGCTGCCCGATGGCGGTGTGCTGAAGCTCGAGGCGCCGGTGGACGAGATGTGGGCCAAAACCCTGGAGCGGCTCAGTGCCTGACTATCAACTGCTGATCTTCGATTGGGACGGCACGCTGGTGGATTCCATCGGCCGCATCGTCGAGGCCATGCATCGCGCGGCCGATGTGGCGGGCGTGCCGCGCTGCACGGATGTCGCGGTGCGCGGCATCATCGGATTGGAGCTGGGGGTGGCGATTCGCACGCTCTATCCGGAACTCGACGAGCCGCTGCGCATCGAAACCATTCGGCGCGCCTACAGCGAGCAGTACCTGGCGCTGGAGACCGAGCCGTCGCCGCTGTTCGAGGGGGTGCGCGAGTCGCTCGAAGCCTTTCGCGAGCAGGGCTATCAATTGGCGGTGGCGACCGGCAAGGGGCGCAAGGGATTGCATCGGGTGCTGGTTGACAAGGGTTGGCTGGATTACTTCGATATCACCCGTTGCGCTGACGAGACGGCGAGCAAGCCGGACCCGCTGATGCTGCACGAGATTCTGGCGCATTGCCGTGTGCAGCCTGAGCGCGCGTTGATGGTGGGGGATTCGACCTTCGACCTCTTGATGGCACGCAACGCCGGGATGGATGCGGTAGCGGTGGGTTTCGGCGCGCAGCCGCTGTCGCTGTTGCGCGAGTGTTCGCCGCGTCTGGCAATCAATGAATTCAATGAGTTGCGTGCATGGCTGGATGGTCGTTGCGCGCAGCGTCCTGCAGAGGTGAGTGAAGATGTCGGATGAGTGGAAGTCATCGGCGAAGTCCGAGGGTGAGGATGCCAAGAGCTGGAGATTGCTGGAGAAGGCGCTGCTGTCCAGTGTTCAGGAGCAGCGCCGTTCGCGCCGCTGGGGCATTTTTTTCAAGCTGCTGACCTTCTTCTATCTGTTCGGGGTATTGGCGCTGGTGTTGCCGGCGCTCGACCTGAAATCGGCCTCGACCGGCACCGCTCATACGGCCCTGATCGAGATTCGCGGCATGATCGCCGATCGCGAGGAAGCCAGCGCCGACAAGGTGGTGGGTAGCCTGCGTGCGGCGTTCGAAGATGCCAACACCAGAGGCGTGATCCTGCGCATCAACAGCCCGGGCGGCAGCCCTGTGCAGTCCGGCTATATCTACGACGAGATTCGTCGTTTGCGCGGCGAGTACCCGCAGATCAAGGTCTACGCGGTGATCAGTGACCTGGGCGCGTCCGGGGCCTATTACATCGCCAGTGCGGCTGACGAGATCTATGCCGACAAGGCCAGTCTGGTCGGCTCCATCGGTGTCACGGCGGCCAGCTTCGGCTTCGTCGAAACCATGGAGAAGCTTGGCGTCGAGCGTCGCGTGTACACCTCGGGTGAGCACAAGGCATTCCTCGATCCGTTCCAGCCGCAGAAGGAAGAGGAAACCCGCTTCTGGAAAACCGTGCTGGATACCACTCATCGCCAGTTCATCGACAGTGTGAAGAAGGGGCGTGGTGATCGTCTCAAGGCAGACGAGCATCCCGAGTTGTTCTCGGGGCTGGTCTGGTCCGGCGAGCAGGCGCTGCAACTTGGATTGGTCGATGCGCTGGGCAGTGCCAGCTACGTGGCGCGTGAAGTGATCGGCGAGAAGGAAATGGTCGATTTCACCCAGCGTGACACGCCGTTCGATCGCTTCGCCAAGCGCCTGGGTACCAGCGTGGCTGATCGCATCGCGTTGTGGATGGGCTTCCAGGGGCCGACGCTGCAATAAGGGCGGCTGCAGGCAGCAGTTTGGTAGGGCGGGTGCAACCCGCCGATCTCGGTCGGCGGGTTTCGCCCGTCCTAGGGTATCTCGACTCCCTCGTTCAGCAGCATGTCCACCAGGCGAATCAGCGGCAGGCCGACCAGGCTGGTGGCGTCTTCGCCTTCGGTGCTGCGGAACAGGCTGATACCCAGTCCTTCGGACTTGAAGCTGCCGGCGCAGTCGAACGGCTGCTCGCGTTGCAGATAGCGCAGGATTTGCTCGTCGCTCAGTGGGCGGAAGTGCACGGTGAAGGGCACGCAGTCGACCTGGCATTTGCCGGTGGTCGAGTTGAGGAGTGCCAGGCCGGTCAGGAAGGTGACACTGCTGCCGCTGGCGGCGCGCAGTTGTTGCTGGGCTCTTGGCAGGTCGTGGGGTTTGCCGAGTATTTGTCCGTCGCCGAGTACGGCGACCTGATCCGAGCCGATGATCAGGTGGTCGGGATGGCTTGCGGCGAGGGCGCGGGCTTTTTCTTCGGCCAGGCGTTTGACCAGGTCGATGGCGGCTTCGCCTTCGCGGCGGCTTTCATCGATGCTGGGTGACTGCCAGGTAAAGGGTAGTTGCAGGCGGTCGAGCAGCTCGCGGCGATAGGGTGAGCTGGAGGCGAGCAGCAGCGCGGGCATGTTCTCTTCCTTTATATAGGTGGGCGAAGAATTCTACTGATCGCCACTGCTTGAAGACAGGCCGAATTTCCTTTGACACGGGCAGGGTGCATCCCTAGAATGCTGCGCCTATGTTGAATGGGCCGATTCCACCTCACGTTGATCCGCGCAAGCTCGCCGACCGCGAAGCTACCCTCGAAGGGCAGCTCGAACTGGCCAGCCTGCCGCGTCTCTGCGACCCGCTTGCCGATACGGCTGGCACGGTGCAGGCGAAATTTCATTTCGGGCGTGACGAGCAGAAAACTGTGGTGATCCGCAGTGAGCTCGAGGTTGAGGTCAAAATGGTCTGCCAGCGTTGTCTGGAGCTGGTCGCGCTACCCATCCGCAGCGAATGTGAATACGCGGTGGTTCGGGTTGGAGCGAACACTCAGTCCTTGCCGAAGGGCTACGACGTGCTGGAAGTGGGTGAAGAGCCGCTGGAGCTGCTCGGTCTGGTCGAGGATGAATTGCTTCTCGCCCTGCCGATCGTTCCCGCTCATGCCCCAGGTGATTGCCAGCAGCCGGACGGTCTCGATGAGCCCGAGCCGGGCAAGGACGAGGTATCGCGGTCCAACCCGTTCAGTGTATTGGCGCAGTTAAAGCGTGACCCAAACGTTTAGGAGTTAATGAGTTATGGCTGTTCAGCAGAACAAAAAATCCCGTTCCGCCCGCGACATGCGTCGTTCGCACGACGCTCTCGAGGCCAGCACCCTGTCCGTAGAGAAGAGCACCGGTGAAGTTCACCTGCGCCACCACGTTTCTCCGGAAGGCGTGTACCGCGGTCGCAAAGTGATCGACAAGGGCGCTGACGAGTAATCCTTGTCTGCCTCGATCATCGCGATTGATGCAATGGGTGGGGACTTCGGTCCCCACTGCATTGTTCCGGCCTGCATTTCTGCGCTGGCCGAATTCCCCTCGCTGCACCTGGCCCTCGTCGGTCAAGCTCCCCTTATCGAAGAACAGCTCGCTCGCCAGTCCGGCGTCGATCGCTCGCGCCTGCAGGTTCATCACGCCAGCGAAGTGATCGCCATGGACGAACGTCCGGCTCAGGCCTTGCGCGGCAAGCCCGATGCCTCGATGCGCGTGGCGCTGGAGCTGGTACGTCAGCGCCAGGCCCATGCCTGCGTCAGTGCCGGTAATACCGGTGCGCTGATGGCGCTGTCGCGTTATGTGCTCAAGACGCTGCCGGGTATCGACCGGCCGGCCATGGTCAGCCCGATTCCGACCGAGCGTGGGCATTGCTACCTGCTGGATCTGGGCGCCAATGTCGATTGCAGTGCCGAGCACCTCTATCAGTTCGCGATCATGGGCGCCGTGGCGGCCGAGACGCTGGGTGTGTCTCGGCCGCGAGTCGCCTTGCTCAATGTAGGCACCGAAGACATCAAGGGCAACCAGCAGGTCAAGCTCGCCGCCAGCCTGCTGCAGCAGGCACGCGGGCTGAATTTCATCGGCTATATAGAAGGCGACGGGGTGTACCGTGGCGAAGCCGATGTCGTGGTGTGCGACGGTTTTGTCGGCAACATCCTGCTCAAGTCCAGCGAAGGCCTGGCGAAGATGATCACCGGGCGGGTCGAGACGCTGTTCAATGAGGGGCTGTTCGCTCAGGCGGTCGGTGCTTTGGCGATGCCCCTGCTGCGCCGCCTCAAGGCCGATCTGGCTCCCGCTCGGCACAATGGCGCGAGCTTTCTCGGGCTGCAGGGCATCGTGGTCAAGAGTCACGGTGCCGCCGGTCAGGAGAGCTTCCAGAGCGCCATCCGCTGCGCGCTGCGCGAGGTACAGGAAAATCTGCCGCAGCGACTGCATGGTCGACTCGAGGACTTGTTGTTGTAGACTCGTCGCGCTTTCAGGGCGCCTCTAAAAACTACCTGCGTTGCCATCGCGGCGTTAAAAACAGGCTCACAGCCGAAGGCTGAACGCGCTTTAGCGCGGCCCCGCAGGGGTGAGCGAAGCGAATCAAGTGCTCATTTACAACGCGTAAACTGCGCTTTTTCGCCTGTTTTTGCCTTGCGCTGGCTGCCTCGCCTACGTTTTTAGAGGTGCCCTTCAGGGCGCGATCCGTGCCCGAATGTGACCGCGGCACGCGGCCTGTCATCCAACTGTCAGTTTGCTGCGCCAGGCTCCCCTGGCGTTGGTTTTTCGACTCAAGGGACTTATTCATGTCTGCATCCCTCGCATTCGTCTTTCCCGGTCAGGGTTCGCAAGCCCTGGCCATGCTCGCCGAGCACGGTGCCCAGCAGAAGCTGGTGCTCGATACCTTCGGCGAAGCCTCCGAAGCGCTCGGCTACGACCTCTGGGCTCTGACCCAGCAAGGCCCGGAAGAGCAACTGAACCAGACCGACAAGACCCAGCCAGCCATTCTCACTGCCTCCATCGCCCTGTGGCGTCTGTGGCAGGCCGAGGGCGGCGCCAAGCCGGCTTTCGTCGCCGGCCACAGCCTGGGTGAGTATTCCGCGCTGGTTGCCGCTGGCAGCATCGGCTTTGCCGATGCCGTGAAACTGGTGGAGCGCCGCGGTCAGCTGATGCAGCAGGCCGTTCCGGCCGGGCAGGGCGGCATGGCCGCCATCCTCGGTCTGGAAGATGCCGATGTGCTCGCCGCCTGCGCCGAAGCGGCGCAGGGCGATGTGGTCAGTGCAGTGAACTTCAATGCCCCCGGTCAGGTGGTGATCGCCGGTAGCGCGGCTGCCGTCGAGCGCGCCATCGAGGCGTGCAAGGCGCGTGGTGCCAAGCGCGCCATGGCGCTGCCGGTCAGCGTGCCGTCGCACTGCGCGCTGATGAAACCGGCTGCCGAGCGTTTCGCCGAGTCGGTCGAGGCATTGAACTGGCAGGCGCCGCAGATCCCGCTGGTGCAGAACGTCAGCGCCGCCGTGGTGTCCGACCTGGCCACCCTGAAGGCTGACCTGCTGGCGCAGCTGTACAGCCCGGTTCGCTGGGTCGAGTCCATGGTGCGTCTGTCCGAGCAGGGCGTGACCGATCTGGTCGAATGCGGCCCTGGCAAGGTGCTGAGCGGCCTGAACAAGCGCTGCGTCAAAGGCATCAATACTCACAACCTGGATACCCCGGATGCTTTTGCTGCCGCTCGCGCAGCCCTGGCTTGAGCAAGGAGAACGAATATGAGTCTGCAAGGTAAAGTCGCACTGGTCACCGGCGCCAGCCGTGGTATCGGTCAGGCAATCGCTCTGGAGCTGGGTCGCCAGGGCGCCATCGTCATCGGCACTGCCACCAGCCCCTCGGGCGCCGAGCGCATCGCCGAAACGCTCAAGGCCAACGGCGTCGAAGGCGCCGGCCTGGTGCTCGACGTGAGCAACGATGAATCGGTCGCCACCACCCTCGAACACATCCAGCAACATCTTGGTCAACCGTTGATCCTGGTCAACAATGCCGGCATCACCCGTGACAACCTGATGCTGCGCATGAAGGATGACGAGTGGCATGACGTCATCAACACCAACCTGAACAGCCTCTACCGTCTGTCCAAGGCCGTGCTGCGTGGCATGACCAAGGCGCGTTTCGGGCGCATCATCAACATCGGTTCCGTGGTCGGGGCGATGGGCAACGCCGGGCAGGTCAACTACGCTGCAGCCAAGGCCGGTCTGGAAGGTTTCAGCCGCGCACTGGCGCGTGAAGTGGGTTCGCGCGGTATCACGGTCAACTCGGTGGCGCCCGGTTTCATCGACACCGACATGACCCGCGAACTGCCGGAAGGCCAGCGTGATGCGCTGCTGACCCAGATTCCGCTGGGTCGTCTGGGCCAGGCCGAAGAGATCGCCAAGGTGGTCGGTTTCCTGGCTTCCGATGGCGCAGGTTATGTCACCGGGGCTACCATTCCGGTCAACGGCGGTATGTACATGAGCTAAAAAGGGCGCCTCTGGAAACCCCGGAGGCTCTCGAATGTGACGCGAGCCATCAGAAAACTGTCATAGTGGCTGTCTAAAATCCGTTATAAAGCTGCAACAGGTTTATAGACAGATCGTTGAAGTGTTCCTGGGGGCTCCCCGGCATTCAGCTTGAAATGCTAAAAACCCTTTCTATACACTTGGCCGCTACCAGCTGCCTGGATTTGTCCAATAGGAGTGAAAACAAGGTATGAGCACCATCGAAGAACGCGTCAAGAAAATCGTTGCCGAGCAACTTGGCGTCAAGGAAGAGGAAGTGACCAACAGCGCTTCCTTCGTTGAAGACCTGGGTGCCGACTCTCTTGACACCGTTGAGCTGGTGATGGCTCTCGAGGAAGAATTCGAGACCGAGATCCCGGACGAGCAAGCTGAGAAGATCACCACCGTTCAGGAAGCCATCGACTACGTGACTGCCCACGCGCAATAAGTCACAGTCAGCTTTCTGACGAGAAAAGCCGCACTGCCCTCATCAGGCGTGCGGCTTTTCTTTACGTGCAAGGCGCATGTGGCGCCTGAGTAGAACAAGAGGAGATTGCTGTGTCGCGTAGACGCGTCGTGGTTACCGGTATGGGCATGTTGTCGCCGCTGGGTAACGATGTGCCGAGCAGCTGGCAGGGCATTTTGGCCGGGCGCAGTGGCATCGGTCTGATCGAACACATGGACCTGTCGGCCTACTCCACCCGTTTTGGCGGGTCGGTCAAGGGTTTCAACGTCGAGGAATACCTCTCCGCCAAGGAGGCGCGCAAGCTCGACCTGTTCATCCAGTACGGCCTCGCTGCCTGCTTCCAGGCCGTGCGTGATTCCGGCCTGGACATCACCGACGCCAATCGCGAGCGTATCGGTGTGGCCATGGGCTCCGGCATCGGCGGCCTGACCAATATCGAGAACAACTGCAAATCGCTGCATGAGCAGGGGCCGCGGCGTATTTCGCCGTTCTTCGTGCCGGGCTCGATCATCAACATGATTTCCGGTTTCCTGTCGATCCACCTGGGGTTGCAGGGGCCGAACTACGCCATCGCCACGGCGTGCACCACCGGCACCCACTGCATCGGCATGGCAGCACGCAACATCGCCTATGGCGAAGCCGACGTGATGGTCGCCGGTGGCGCCGAGATGGCAGCCTGCGGCCTGGGCATGGGCGGTTTCGGTGCGGCGCGTGCGCTGTCGACCCGCAACGACGAGCCGACCAAGGCCAGCCGTCCGTGGGACAAGGGCCGTGACGGTTTCGTGCTGTCCGACGGTTCCGGCGCCCTGGTGCTGGAAGAACTGGAGCATGCCAAGGCGCGTGGCGCCACCATCTATGCCGAGCTGATCGGCTTCGGCATGAGCGGCGACGCCTTCCACATGACCTCGCCGCCCGAGGATGGCGCCGGTGCCGCGCGCTGCATGGCGGCAGCCCTGCGCGATGCCGGCATCAATGCTGACCAGGTGCAGTACATCAACGCCCACGGCACTTCGACCCCGGCGGGCGACGTTGCCGAAGCCGCGGCGGTGAAGAACGTGTTCGGCGATCACGCCTACAAGCTGGCGGTGAGTTCGACCAAGTCCATGACCGGTCACCTGCTCGGCGCTGCGGGCGCGGTGGAGGCGATCTTCAGCGTGCTGGCTATCCGCGACCAGGTCGCGCCGCCGACCATCAACCTGGACGAGCCGGACGAAGGCTGCGACCTGGACTTCGTCGCGCACCAGGCCAAGGCCATGCCGATCGAGATCGCCCTGTCGAACTCCTTCGGTTTCGGCGGCACCAACGGCTCGCTGCTGTTCCGTCGGTACCACGGCTGATGCTGAGCTGGGTCAACGGCGCGCCCGGCGAGCAGTTGTCGGTTCGCGACCGTGGCCTGGCTTATGGCGATGGCCTGTTCGAGACCATCGCCGTGCGTGGCGGGCGCATCCCCTTGCTGGCGCGGCATATGGCGCGCCTTGCAGAGGGGTGCCGACGCCTGTCCATGCCGCTCGATCTGCTGTTGATGGAAAGCGAATTGCAGGCCTTTGCCGGGCAACTGGGCGAGGGTGTGGCCAAGCTGATCGTCACCCGAGGTGAAGGGCAGCGTGGCTACGCGCCGCCGCAGCCTTGTCAGCCGCTGCGGATTCTGCAGGCTGCGCCGTTGCCGCAATATCCTCCAGCCCATGCCGAGCAGGGCGTGCGTTTGTTCCCCTGCGCGACCCGTCTGGCCGAGCAACCCTTGCTGGCCGGGCTCAAGCATCTCAACCGCCTGGAACAGGTGCTGGCGCGCGCCGAATGGCAGGACGCCGAGTGCGCAGAAGGCCTGATGCGTGACAGCAGTGGCCGGGTCATCGAGGGGGTGTACAGCAATCTGTTCCTGATCATCGACGGCGCTCTGGTGACGGCCGATCTGTCGCGCTGCGGCGTGGCCGGTGTGATGCGTGCGGAGATCCTGCAGCAGGCGCAGTTGCTCGGGCTGGCCATCGAGTTACGCGATATTTCCTTCGACGAACTGCTGAATGCCGATGAAGTCTTTGTTTGCAACAGCCTTTATGGCATCTGGCCTGTGCGGGCGCTGCAGGAGCGACACTGGTCGGTCGGGCCGCTCACCCGTAAACTGCAGGCCATCGTCCGCGACCTACTGAGTAAATAACTGGTGCTACGCAAGATCTTGGTGCTGCTCGAGTGCGGCGTGCTGCTGGCTGCGCTGCTGGTGGTCGGGGCCGCCTGGCAGCAGCAGAGGGCGCTGGAACAGCCTCTGCATCTGACTGAAGAAATGCTTCTGGAAGTGCCGTCCGGCGCCACGCCGAGCGGCCTGCTCAATCGTCTGGAAGCCGACGGCGTGATCGACAACGCTTTCTGGCTGCGCCTTTACTGGCGTTTCAACCTGCGTGCTCCGGCCATGCACAGCGGCGAATATCGCCTGCTGCCCGAGCACAGCGCGCGGGACATGCTCGGCCTGTGGCAGCGCGGCGAAGTGGTGCAATACAGCCTGACCCTGGTCGAGGGCTGGAACTTCCGCCAGGTGCGTGCGGCCCTTGGGCGTCAGGAGCGCCTGGAGCAGCGTCTGGCCGATCTCACCGATGCCCAGTTGATGGAGCGTCTGGGCCTGGCCGGACAGAATCCGGAAGGACGCTTCTTTCCCGATACCTATCGCTACGTGCGCGGCATGAGCGACGAGGACCTGCTCAAGCAGGCCAATGCTCGCCTTGAAGCCGTGCTCGCCGAAGAGTGGCAGAAGCGTGCCGAGGGTTTGCCCTACCGCGAGCCGTACGAGGCACTGATCATGGCCTCGATGATCGAGAAGGAAACCGGCGTGCCCGAGGAGCGTGGCGAGATCGCCGGCGTGTTCGTCCGCCGGCTGCGCCTGGGCATGCGTCTGCAGACCGACCCCACCGTGATCTACGGCATGGGCGAGCGCTACAACGGTCGTATCACTCGTGCAGACCTGCGTACACCGACGCCCTACAACACCTACACCATCGACGGCATGCCGCCGACGCCGATCGCCATGGTCGGGCGTGAGGCCATTCACGCCGCGCTCAACCCGCTCGATGGCACCACCCTGTATTTTGTCGCGCGAGGCGACGGCAGTCATGTGTTCTCCAACACCCTGGATGAGCACAATCGCGCCGTGCGCGAATACCAGCTCAAGCGTCGCGCCGACTACCGCTCCAGCCCCGCGCCGCGCGCGGCGGCCGAAACCGAATAAGGGCAATCCGTGACCGGTCTGTTTATTACCCTGGAAGGCCCGGAAGGCGCGGGCAAAAGCACCAACCGCGAGTATCTGGCCGAGCGCCTGCGCGAGCGGGGCGTCGACGTGCTGCTGACCCGTGAGCCCGGCGGCACACCGCTGGCCGAGCGTATCCGCGAACTGCTGCTCGACCCCAGCGGCGAGCCGATGGCGGCCGATACCGAGCTGTTGCTGGTGTTCGCCGCGCGAGCCCAGCACCTGCAACAAGTGATTCGCCCGGCCTTGGCCAAGGGCTGCGTGGTGCTGTGCGACCGTTTTACCGATGCCACCTATGCCTATCAGGGCGGCGGGCGAGGACTGTCCATCGAGCGCATTGCGCAGCTGGAGCAGTTCGTTCAGGGCGAGCTGCGTCCTGACCTGACGCTGATTTTCGATCTGCCGGTGGAGGTGGGTCTTGCGCGCGCCGCGGCGCGCGGTCGTCTGGACCGTTTCGAGCAGGAAGGCCGTGGCTTCTTCGAAGCGGTACGCCAGGCCTACCTGCAGCGCGCCGCGCAGGCGCCACAACGTTATCGCGTGCTGGACGCCGGGCAGACCCTGGCGCAGGTGCAGGACGATATCGACGCCTTGCTGCCGAGCCTGCTGGAGGCCTGCCGTGGCTGAGATCTACCCCTGGCAGCAACCGCTCTGGCAGCAACTGGCCGGGCGCAGTCAGCATGCCCATGCCTACCTGCTGCATGGTCCCACCGGCATCGGCAAGCGTGCTCTGGCCGAGCGCCTGATGGCATATCTCCTCTGCCAAAGCCCGAGCGGCCTGGACGCCTGCGGCAACTGCAAGTCCTGCCATCTGCTGGCCGCCGGCACTCACCCGGACAACTTCGTGCTCGAGCCCGAGGAGGCGGACAAGCCGATCAAGGTCGATCAGGTACGTGAGCTGGTCGATTTCGTGGTACAGACCGCTCAGCTTGGCGGGCGCAAGGTGGTGCTGCTGGAACCGGCCGAGGCGATGAACCTCAACGCCGCCAACGCGCTGCTGAAAAGCCTGGAAGAGCCATCCGGCAATACCGTGCTGCTGCTTATCAGCCATCAGCCCAGCCGCCTGTTACCAACCATCAAGAGCCGCTGCGTGCAGCAGGCCTGTCCGCTGCCGAGCGAGATGACGAGCCTGGCCTGGCTGGCCGAGGCTTTGCCCGAACTGGGTGAGGATGAACGAAGCGATCTGCTGACCCTGGCGGCGGGCTCGCCACTGGCCGCCGTGCGCTTGCAGGCGCAGGGCGTGCGCGAGCAGCGCGCGCAGGCGGTGGAGGGGGTGAAGAAGCTGCTCAAACAGCAGGTTTCGCCGAGCCAGTTGGCGGAAAGCTGGAACGCGCTGCCGCTGAATCTGCTGTTCGACTGGTTCAGCGACTGGGCGCAGCTGATGCTGCGTTACCAGCTGACCCAGGACGAGGAGGGCCTGGGCCAGGCCGATATGCGCAAGGTAGTGCAATACCTGGCGGACAAGACGCCGCAGCCCAGGGTGCTGGCCATTCAGGAATGGCTGCTTGGCCAAAGGCAGAAGGTGATCGGCAAGGCCAACCTCAACCGTGTGCTGCTGCTGGAAGCCTTGCTGGTGCAGTGGGCCGCTCTGCCAGGGCAAGGACGCGGCTGAGCACGGCCGGATTCGGCAGGGCGTCACATTCTGCTGGCTGCCTGCCATCCGCTGGTTTGCGCAGGAGTATGTACAGGCCCTAGAATCGAGCATTAAGCAATAAACGCCAGGAATGTGCTGATGAGCCTGCCACCCAATCTGGGTCCCCGTAACGGAATTCTGTCCCTGACCATCAAGGACAAGTCCGTGTTGTACGCGGCCTACATGCCCTTCATCAAGAACGGCGGTCTCTTCATTCCCACCAACAAGAGCTACAAGCTCGGTGACGAAGTGTTCATGCTGCTCAATCTGATGGACGAGCCGGAGAAGATTCCGGTAGCCGGCAAGGTGGTGTGGATCACCCCGAAAGGCGCTCAGGGCAACCGCGCCGCCGGTGTCGGCGTGCAGTTCAACGATGGCGACAATACCGCGCGCAACAAGATCGAAACCTACCTAGCCGGCGCACTGAAGTCCGACCGCCCGACGCACACCATGTGATTCGCTGGCCGCGAGCGAACTCTCCTCGCGGCCAAAGCATCTCCCTCTGAGCGTCCAGGCACCTGCCGCTTTCGATTACAATTCGGGCTTTCCCTTTGCCCGAGTTTTACTGCTGTGCTGATCGACTCCCATTGCCACCTTGATCGTCTCGACCTCGCTGCCCATGGCGGTTCGCTGGATGCTGCCCTGGATGCGGCGCGCGCCGCCGGCGTCGGCCATTTCCTGTGCATCGGTGTCAGCGCCGACAACGCGGCCACGGTCAAGGGCCTGGCCGAGCGTTATGCCGATGTCGACTGCTCGGTGGGCGTGCATCCGCTGGACCTCGAACCGGGCGCGGAACCGGCGCTGGACTGGCTGCTGGGCGAGCTGGCGCATCCGAAGGTGGTCGCCATCGGCGAAACCGGCCTGGACTACCACTACGAGCCGGAATCCGCCGCTCTGCAGCAGGCGTCCTTCCGCCTGCATCTGGAAGCGGCGCGCATCACCGGCAAACCGGTGATCGTGCATACCCGCGAGGCGCGCGCCGATACCCTGGCGCTGCTGCGCGAGGCGGCGCTGCCGCAGGCCGGGGTGCTGCACTGCTTCACCGAGGACTGGGAGATGGCCAAGGCCGCGCTGGATATCGGGTTCTACATCTCGCTGTCCGGCATCGTCACCTTCCGCAATGCCGAAGCGCTGCGCGAGGTGGCCCGTCAGGTGCCGGCCGACCGCCTGCTGGTGGAAACCGACTCGCCTTACCTGGCGCCCGTGCCGCATCGCGGCAAGCCGAATCTGCCGCAATACGTCCGGGAAGTGGCCGAATACCTGGCGGTGCTGCGTGGCGTCAGTTACGAGACCCTAGCCGAGCAGACCTTGAGCAACTTCAAGCGCCTGTTCCCACTAGCTGGTGTGGCCTGAAACTATGGCGTAGCCCGGATGCAATCCGGGGTGGTCGGTAAATATTTCCCGGATTGCATCCGGGCTACGGTTTGCTGTTATCGTTGGCCAGCGTTGCCGAGGCGTGACAGCCCGTAGGGTGCGCCGCGCGCACCAGGCGATAGGCGACCATTGCAGCAATGGTGGGTTACGCCGCCCCCTATCCAGCGAAGCAATCTACGACCGTGACGGGCGGCTAACCCACCCTGCGGAAACGCTGATCTGCCGAGCAAAAAAAACCCGGACTCTGGGGGATGAATCCGGGTCAAGACCATTAGGAGTAAATCAAGATACGCGGTCCACGGTACCTTGGCTGGCGGGGCACTTGGGGGGAGATGCCGCACGCCAGTAAGTTTTAGTATTGGCCATGATCAGCAAGCGTCCAGGCCAAAGTCCGAGTTTTTTAAACGGATTTGGAATACCACGGACGCTGCTGAGTCCTCCGAATCTGTTCACTGCGTTGCGAGCTAGAGTCCTGCTAGGCAAAAAAAGCGAGGGCGGGGAGTTTACGCGTTGTAAATGAGCCGCCCGAGCTTGTTTTTAACGCGGCAGGGTCGACGCGCAGCAGGCCGTGCGCAGATTCTCACCCTTTTGCCAACTGGGTCAGCAGCTCCAGGACTTCTTCGATCACCTGCTCGCGGGTGTAGAAGTGCGGCGAGAGCCTGACCCCCGGACCACGCTGCACGCAGATCACCTGCTCCTCGCGCAGGCGCTGATACAGCGCGGCGTTGTCCCAGCCCGCCAGGCTGAAGTTGAGGATGCCGGCGCGGCGTTGCGTAGCCAGCGGACTGCGCAGTGTAGCCCCCGGCAGCCTGGCAATGCCGTCGGTCAATTGCTGCACACGCTCTTCCAGCAGCGCACCGACGCGCTCCATGCCCACCTCTTCGAGCAGCGACAGGCTCGCCTCCAGGGCGAAGGCGCCGAGCATGTTCGGGCTGCCGCATTCGAAGCGCCGGGCGCTGCGCGCCGGTTGCCAGTCCTGGCGGGTGTAGTCGCCGGCGTGCTCGAGCATGTGCCAGCCGTATTCATGCAGCTTCAACTGATCACGCACGGCGGTACGGCAATAGAACACCCCCAGGCCTTCCGGGCCAAGCATCCACTTGTGGCCGTCGGCCATGGCGAAGTCGCAGTCGTAGGCCTGGACGTCGAAGGGCAGGGCGCCGAGCTGCTGGATGGCATCCACGCAGAACAGCACGCCGTGCTGACGGCAGCCGCGGCCGAGGCGTGGCAGATCCAGGCGCAGGCCGCTGGCGAACTGCACGGCACTGATCGACAGCAGGCGCGTACGAGGCGTGAAGGCGGCGAGCAGAGCTGCCTCCGGATCATCGCCCTTGAGGCTGACTTCGACCACCTCCACGCCCTGAGCGGCGAGCGCCAGCCAGACGATGCGGTTGGAGGGGAATTCCTCGTTGCTGATGATCACCTGATCGCCGGGGCGCCAATCCAGGCCGAAGGCCACGAACGACAGCGCCTCGGAGGTATTCTTGACCAGTGCGATATCGCCGGTGCTTGGTGCGTTCAGCAGGCGCATCAGGCGTTCGCGTAGGCTACGCTCAAGTTTCAGCCAGTCGGGATAATCACGTGCGCCGCTGGTCACGTTCGCTTCAGAGAACCGCCGCACCGCTTCAGCGCTGCGTTTGGGCCAGGGAGCGACCGCCGCATGGTTCAGATAGCGCAGTCCATTTTCCAGGGGGAACTCATCATGAAACACGTACATGGTCGGATGATCCGTGCAATTTGGCCGCATTTGGGCATAATAGGCGGCTTCGATTTTTGACCCCGCAGTCCCTTTATGCAGAAAGAACCCCGTAAGGTCCGCGAATTCCGTCGCCGCGAGCAAGAAATTCTCGATACCGCGCTGAAACTCTTCCTCGAACAGGGAGAAGACAGCGTCACCGTCGAGATGATCGCTGATGCGGTCGGTATCGGCAAAGGCACCATCTACAAGCATTTCAAATCCAAGGCGGAGATCTACCTGCGCCTGATGCTCGACTACGAGCGCGACCTCAACGAGCTGCTGCATTCGGCCGACGTTGATCGCGACAAGGAAGCGCTGTCGCGTGCCTATTTCGAGTTCCGCATGCGCGACCCGCAGCGCTATCGCCTGTTCGACCGTCTGGAAGAGAAGGTGGTCAAGGGCAATCAGGTGCCGGAGATGGTCGAGCAGCTGCACAAGATCCGCGCCTCCAACTTCGAGCGCCTGACCCAGCTGATCAAGGGCCGCATCGCCGAAGGCAAACTGGAAGACGTGCCGCCGTACTTCCATTACTGCGCTGCCTGGGCGCTGGTACATGGTGCCGTAGCGCTGTACCACTCGCCGTTCTGGAGCAACGTGCTCGAGGATCAGGAAGGCTTCTTCCAGTTCCTCATGGACATCGGTGTGCGCATGGGCAACAAGCGCAAGCGCGACTGAGTCCCGACGGGGCTCGCTGCGGGCGACACCGACCCATAGCGAACGCGACCCCGCTCATTCAGCCGGCCGATGGTCCATGTGCCGCGGCCGGCTACGGCGATATACTCCAGTCATCCTTTTCGGAGTACGCCATGATCGTCGACCGCCAGGGCAGACGCTTTCGCAACCTTCGCGTGAGCCTGACCGCCGCCTGCAACTACGCCTGCACCTACTGCGTACCGAACGGCAAGCGCCTGGTCGCTGCTCAGGATGAGTTGTCCGCCGACGCCCTGGCGCGTGGCGTCGCCTACCTGATCGAAGCGGCCGGTATCGAGCGCCTGCGCATCACCGGCGGTGAACCGCTGGTCAGCACGCGGCTCGACCCCTTTCTGCGGCAAGTCAGCCAGCTCGGTCTCGACGACATCAGCCTGACCACCAACGGCCAGTTGCTCGAGCGCAAGCTGCCGCTGCTGGTCGAATGCGGTATCCGCCGTCTCAACGTCTCGCTCGATACCCTCGACGCCAGCGCCTTCCGCAGCATCGCCCGTGGTGGCGACCTGGCTAGCGTGCTGGCTGGCATGGAAGCGGCGCGCGAAGCCGGGATGAAGATCAAGGTCAACATGGTGCCGCTGCGTGGGCAGAACCTCGACCAGGTCCTGCCGCTGCTCGACTACTGTCTGGAGCGAGGTTTCGAACTGCGTTTCATCGAGCTGATGCGCATGGGCCACCTGGCACGTGACCCCAATGCCTTCAACCAGCAGTTCGTTGGTTTGCCCGAGCTGCTCGAGCTGATCGGTAGCCGCCACCAGTACGTCCAGGCCGATGCACCGGTAGATGCCACGGCGATGCGCTACGCCATTCCCGGTGCAGGCCATTTCGGCGTGATCGCCAACGAAAGCGTGCCGTTCTGCCGCACCTGCTCGCGCCTGCGCCTGTCCTCCACCGGCTGGCTGCATGGCTGCCTGTCGTCGAGCAATCGCCATTACGTCGGCGACCTGCTGGACAAGCCACGCCACCAGGCCCTGCCTGCCCTGCAACGGCTGCTGGTCAAGGCCCTCGGCGACAAGCAGGACCTGGCCTTCTCCGGCGGCGTGACGGTGATGAAGATCATCGGCGGCTGATCCGTAGGGTGCCGCCGGCAACGCGTAGGGTGGGCTTCAGCCCACGGTTCATACTCGAGCGCCGTCCGACGTGAGTGCCATAGGGTGGGCCTTAGCCCACGGCCGTCATCGAGCGCCGTCCCCACGACCTCAACGCAACCTGAGCGACTTGCAACGGGGTGCAATGCCCAGTGCCGTAGGGTGGGCTTCAGCCCACGGTTCATTCTCGAACCCCGTCCCACGTGAGTTCAACGCAACCTGAGCGACTTGCAGCCGGGTGGCCAATACCCAGGTGGCTCGGCAGTCACGTCCGGCGCGGATACACTGGCGGGGCGTCAACCGAACGAGTGTCCTTCCGCATGTCCACCACCTTTCCCATCGCCTACATCGAGCCGGTGTTCCGCCCGCCGAGCGAGGCCCAGTCGCTGATTCTGCCGGTCACCAACGGCTGCTCCTGGAACCAGTGCACCTTCTGCGAGATGTATACCGCGCCGCAGAAGAAATTCCGCGCGCGTGACGAAGCTCAGGTGCTGGAGGAGATTCGCCGCGCCGGCGAGCAACTGATCGTCAACCGCGTATTTCTCGCCGACGGCGATGCCCTGGTGCTGCCGACTCGGCGCCTGCTGGCCATCCTGCAGGCCATCCGCGAGCACATGCCCGAGGTCCGTAGGGTTTCCAGCTACTGCCTGCCGCGCAACCTGCGCAAGAAGTCGGTGGACGAGCTCAAGGAACTGGCCGATGCCGGGTTGAAGATGGCCTATGTCGGCTGCGAGTCGGGCGATGACGAGGTGCTGGCGCGGGTCAACAAGGGGGAAACCTTCGAGTCCAGCCTCAGCGCCCTGGACAAGCTCGGCCAGGCCGGCATCACCCGCTCGGTGATGATTCTCAACGGGCTCGGTGGCCAGGTGCTCAGCGCTCAGCATGCCGACAATTCGGCGCGCCTGATGAACGAGTCCCAGCCCGAATACCTTTCCACTTTGGTGGTCAGTTTCCCCATGGGCGAGGCGCGCTTTCGCCAGCAGTTCGCCGATTATCAGCCGCTGACGCAGCTGCAGCTGTTCGCCGAAGTCGAGCGTTTGCTGCAGGGCCTCGAGCTGCAGCAGACGGTGTTTCGCAGCGACCACGCCTCCAACTACCTGGTGCTCAAGGGCAACCTGGGGCGTGACAAGGCGCGTCTGCTGGCGCAGGTGCGCGAGGCCATCGAGCGACCGCAGCAGGCGAACCTGCGCCAGGAGTGGCAGCGCGGGCTTTGACCAGGCTGGCGCAGAATCTGCATCTGGGTCTTATCCGCCGGTTTTCCGTCACCGGCACGAGGAGGATGGATTCATGCGTAACCTGCTTCTACTGGTGGCGCTGCTGGGCCTGAGCGGCTGCATGAAGGTCAGCGATATGGCCGCCGGCGCCGAGTACCACCTGCGCGACGCCGGTTTTCTCGACCACGGGCGCACCGAGCGCATGGCCTCGCGGCGCCTGCAGCAGGACTCCTTCATCTATATCGCCCAGGGCCATTTCGTGCCGCCTGGCCACGGTTATCCGCGGCCCAACGTGGTAGCCGAGGAAGCCTTCAACGGCTTCATCGAGTACTTCCCCTTGGTGCGCCGCGCACGTCAGCCTGCAGGTCTGGATGAAGCCATGGCCGAGGCGCGCGGCGCTGGCGCGCATTATCTGCTGTACGCCCGTTTCGCCTACAGCGACGACCGCATCGGCACGGTGGAGGAATGGGAGGATCAGGAGGCGCTGGATCGCCTCGGCACCGACCGCGCGGTGATTCAGCTGATGCTGATCGAAACCAATACCCGCTATCTGGTGGATACCGCGCGGATTCGCAGCCGTGGCGGATTCCTGACGTTCTACGATGCCAAACCGCAGGACCTGATCGGCCCGCCGCTACATGACTACGCACGCAGCCTGATGGGCGTTGGCCGCTAAGAATAGGAACAATCGGCGCGCCGCTCTTGTGGGAGGGGCTTTAGCCGCGACAGGTGCCACGGTGTATCCTCTTCAGTCCCCGGCAAGATATGGACGAGGAGAGAGCATGAGCGATCCAGGCAAGGCCGGCGACCTGCTGGCGCAGATCCCCAAGGGCGAAGGCAAGGGCCTGCCCCCCGTGCACCTGTGGAACCCCGATTTCTGTGGCGATATCGACATGCGTATCGCCCGCGACGGTACCTGGTACTACCAGGGCACGCCCATTGGCCGCAAACCCATGGTGCGGCTGTTTTCCACCATCATCCGCCGTGACGGCGACGACTACTTCCTGATCACGCCGGTGGAGAAGGTGGGTATCAAGGTGGACGACGCCCCCTTCGTCGCCGTGACCCTGCAGGTGGAAGGTGAGGGGGAAACGCAGGTGCTGCGTTTCATCACCAACGTCGAGGACGAGGTGGTGGCCGGCGCCGAACACCCGATTCGGGTGGAGATCGACCCTGCGACACTCGAACCCTCGCCCTACATTCTGGTGCGGCGTAACCTCGAAGCGCTGATTCACCGCAACGTGTTCTACCAGCTGGTGGAGCTGGCGGTGGAGCGCGAAGTGGACGGCAAGCCCTGGCTGGGCGTGTGGAGCAGCGGGCAGTTCTACCCCATCGGGCCTTCCCCGGTCTGAGCGGGCGCTTCAGGAACAACGCCGGTGCGCGCAGCGCACCCTATGGGTTTGACAGGAGAGGCAAATGGATGAGCATCGCATCGAAACCGAACGCCTGACGCTGCGCCCGCCGCAGCCGCAGGATGCCGACGAGGTGCAGCGCCTGGCCGGCGATTTTCGCATTGCCGATGTCACCCGCAGCATTCCCCATCCCTATCCGCCCGAGCTCGCGCAGCAATGGATCGCGCGCTGCACGCAGGACTGGCTCGATGGCAAGGCGGCCAGCTTCGTGATCATCGAGACGGGCAGCGGCCAGCTGGTCGGCAGCATCACGCTCAAGGACATCGGCCGCGGCGAGGCCGAGGTGGGCTATTGGATCGGCGTACCGTACTGGAGTCGCGGCTATGCCAGCGAAGCCTGCAATGCGCTGGTGGATTTCGCCTTCCGCCAGCTGCGCTTGCGCCGGTTGTATGCCAGCCATCTGGCGCGCAACCCGCAATCCGGGCGCGTGCTGTTCAAGGCCGGCTTTCGCCACCTGGGCCTGGGCCACAGCGAGTGCGGCAGCCAGGGCAAGGTCGAGCCGGTGGAACTGTACGAGCGCGTTTCCGGCGAGTGACGTGCGTCAGCGCACCCGGTCGCGGCTCTGCACCGCCAGGTCCAATGCCTTCTGCATATCCAGCCGCGCCGAACGGCCCACATCCTTGTCGCTCAGCTCGTAGTTGCGTTCCGACGGCAGGATGGGGGCGGTCAGGTCCTCGGCGTCCATCGGTTCGAAGTCGTACTCGCCGCCTATGGTCATGGCGCTGCGCCTGAGCAGCATGCGCACCTGTTCCGGCTGCAGGTCCGGGTTGATCGACAGCATGGCGGCGACCACTCCGGTGACCAGCGGCGTGGCGTAGGAGGTGCCGCAATGCACATCGCCGGTGACGTCGGCCTCATGGGTCGAGGCCTGGGCACAGGCAGCGGCGGTGATGTCGACGCGCATGTCGACGTTCGACGAGTCGCGCTTGACCACGTAGCTCGGGTCGTCGATCTCGACCTCATCCTTCTTGCTGCGCTGGTGCCCGCCGACTACCAGCAGTTGCTCGGTGATGAAGGAGGAGGGCAGGCGGTACTCGTCGCGGCCGGAGTAGGAGGAGCCGTTGCCGGCGGAGTTGATCACCAGCACGTCCGGGTGTTCGTTGCGCAGCCAGAGGAAGAATTCCTCCAGCAGCTCCTCGTAGCCGCTCATGGCGATGTTCGAGCGCACCAGCGAGTCGATCTCATCGCCCTCGACATTGCGCGTGCCGACGCGGTGGATGCCCCAGCTCCAGTTGAGCACGCGCACACCGTCTTCCACCAGATTGACCGAGGCGGCGATGTTGGCGGTGATGCCGGCATCCGAATTGCGCTCGACTATCACCTCGAAGCCCTTGCTGGCCTTGTCCAGCCCGCGCAGGAAGCCGGTGTTGCCGCCCTTGTCCCAGTGCGCGGCTAGAATGCCCGCCACCGTGCTGCCGTGGTTGTCCGGCTCGTCGGCATCGCGTGCATAGAGGCAGGTGCGGGGCTTGCCGTCCGGGCAGGCGCCCAGGTAGTCGGCGAAATCGGGTGCGTCGAAGTCGACGTTCCGCTCGATCACGCCCACGCGTATGCGCTCGGCCTCGATGGGCGAGTCGCCCGCGGGGATGCGCCGCTGGTAGTAGTTGACCGCGTCCATGAAGCGGTTGGCGGCCCATTCCTCGGAGTTCTTCTCCGGTTTGCGTGCCGGCTTGCGCGCGCCTTCGCTCTCCTCGCCGCGCTCGGGGGCGCTTTCTTCCACGACCACGGCATCGACGCTGGTTTCGTTGCCGATGCGCAGCACCAGCGCATCGCGCTCGGTGAGGTTCTTCACGGGTAGGCGCAGCTGGTAGACGTTCAGCGGCGGGATGGCGCCGACCACCTCGGCGTCGTACTTCTGCGCCAGGCGCCTGGCCTCTTCGAGGCCGTCGTGGCTCTCCTCGATCAGCAGGCTGATCAGGTCGAGGTAGGTGGTCAGCCCGTCCATGTTCTTCGCCACTTCATCGGGGCCGGCGGCCAGCACGTGGCTGCCATTGAGCGACAGCCACACCGGGTTGCTGACACGCGAGCCGTCTTCCAGCCACAGCGGCGCGCTGCGATGTTCGTTGCGGCTCAGCTGCAGGCGCAGGCTGTCACCATTGCGTTGCACCGCCGAGGAGGGCAGGGTGTCATCGCCGAGCCGCAGCCTGGGCAGCTTCTCGCCAAGGCCGCGCACCCGCAGGCACCAGTCCTGCTTCTCGCTTGCCAGCAGATCGCCGCAACGTTGCAGGCTCTGGATGCGCAGGGCCTGCTGCGCATCAGCCAGCGGGCTTAGCAGGGCCATGACGAGCATGCAAAGAAAGGCGCGGTTGGGCAGCATGGGACGGGCCTCCGTGGCGGTTGTTCTGCTTTTTCCGACTTTCTTCGACGGGCTTCGTTCAGCCGCGATGGGGGCTGCCGGTTGTTGCGAACCGTGCGGCACTGGCGCTGCCGTGGGCAGTTTTGGTTATAGTATTACGTTTCCTCCATGTGCCATTCGAAGTCATCCATGCCCTCCAATCGTCTCCTTTCGATCGACGCCCTGCGCGGCTTGGTCATCCTCTTCATGCTGCTCGATCACGTTCGCGAAACCTTCTACCTGCACCAGCAGGTCGGTGATCCGATGGACGTGACCGCTACCGATCCTGCGTTGTTCTTCAGCCGTACCCTGGCTCATCTGTGCGCGCCGGTGTTCATCCTGCTCACCGGGCTTTCGGCGTTTCTCTATGGCGAGAAGCAGATGAGCCGGGCGGCGACCAGCGCCTTTCTGTTCAAGCGCGGGGTGTTTCTGGTGGTGCTGGAGTTCACCCTGGTCAACTTCGCCTGGACCTTCCAGTTCCCGCCTACGGTGATCTACCTGCAGGTGATCTGGGCCATCGGCCTGAGCATGCTGGCGCTATCCCTGCTGCTGTGGCTGCCGCGCACGCTGCTGGCCGTGCTGGGGCTGGTGCTGGTGGCCGGGCACAACCTGCTCGATGGCCTGCACTTCGGCCCGGAGTCGGTCATGCACATCCCCTGGGCGGTGCTGCATGATCGTGGCTGGATCGAATTCTCCGAAACCCTGCGCCTGCGCACGTCCTATCCGGTGCTGCCGTGGATCGGGGTGATCGCCCTGGGCTATGTGATCGGCCCGTGGTTTCGCTGGTCGAGCGCGCCGGAGCAGCGTCTGCAGGCATTGCGCAGGACGGGCTTCGGCGCGCTGGCGCTGTTCGTGCTGCTGCGCCTGGTCAACGGCTATGGCGAGAAGCCCTGGGCGGTCGGGGAAACCTGGGTGCAGACGCTGATGGCCCTGCTCAACATCACCAAGTATCCGCCGTCGCTGCTGTTCCTGGCGCTGACGCTGGGCGTCGGTCTGTTATTGCTGGCGTACTTCGAGCGGCGCAACGATGGGCGCATGGTGCGTACCCTGGCCGTGTTCGGCAGCGCGCCGATGTTCTTCTACCTGCTGCACCTGTATGTGCTGAAGCTGCTGTATATCGCCGCCTTTGCCATCTGGGGCGCGAACCAGGGGCACTACTTCGGCTTCGACTCGATGGCCTGGATCTGGACCGCGACGCTGGTGCTGGCGGTGCTGCTGTTTACGCCCACGCAATGGTTCGCCCGGCTCAAGGCGAGGCGGCGCGACATTCGCTGGTTGAAGTACCTCTAAGAGCCTCTGTCGTAGGGTGCGCCGTGCGCACCGAGTTTTTCGCAGTGCCAGTTGGTGCGCACGGCGCACCCTACGAAAAGGCCAGGGATGAACCCTGGCCTTTTGCGTTTGTGGGGGGACTGCAGAGCCGGTTGTGGTTGCGACTTGCCCCTCAAGGCGCGACGTTCAGCGGCTGTAGGGTGCGCCGTGCGCACCGAGTTTTTCGCAGTGTCATTTGGTGCGCACGGCGCACCCTACGAAAAGGCCAGGGACGAACCCTGGCCTTTTGCGTTTGTGGGGGGACTGCAGAGCCGGTTGTGGTTGCGACTTGCCCCTCAAGGCGCGACGTTCAGCGGCTGTAGGGTGCGCCGTGCGCACCGAGTTTTTCGCAGTGCCAGTTGGTGCGCACGGCGCACCCTACGAAAAGGCCAGGGACGAACCCTGGCCTTTTGCGTTCGTGGGGGGACTGCAGAGCCGGTTGTGGTTGCGACTTGCCCCCTGGTGCGCACGGCGCACCCTACGTTCTATGTCTTGCTGTGCGGGCCGGGTTTCGGCGCCTCCTCCGAACGGCTCCGGCGTTACAACTTCATGTTCACCGACACATAGGCCGAGCGGCCCGGCGCCGGGGAGAACATCGGCTGGTCGTCACCGCCCCAGAAGAAGTTGTCGAACCACACGTACTCGTACTCGCGGTCGGTCAGGTTCTTCAGCTGCAGGTCGAGGCTGGTGGTCGCCGACACCTGATAGCGCACGTTGGCGTCCAGCACGGCGAAGCCGCCGTACTTGCCCTGTTCGTTGAGCGTATCAATGTAGTAATCGCCCTGGGCGCGCGCCTGCAGGCCGAAGCGCCAGGCGTCGTTGAACTGATAGTCGACGCCGGCATTGCTGATGTAGCGCGGGGTGGAGATCACCTCGTTGCCCGCCAGGGAGCGACCGCCGTCAGTGAAGGCACTGCGCACCTTGGCCTGCTGGATGGCGTGCGAGCCCCATACCGTCCATTGCTGGTTCAGTTGCGCGCTGAGCTGCATGTCGATGCCGCGCCGCCGGGTTTCGCCAAGGCCGACGGTGGTACCGGTGGCAGGCATGTTGGAAACCTCGTCGGTAGCATCCTGCTGCCACACGGCGATGCGCGCCTCGGAGCCGGCGAAGGGCTTGAACTTCACCCCCACTTCCTTGCCGGTGTTGATCGAGGGCTTGTACGCAGTCTGGCCGGCGGTCAGGTACGCCGGCCCCTCCGACCCCGTGAGAATCTGGAAGGTACGGCCCCAGTTGGCATAGACGTTGACGTCCGGCGTGACGCTGTACACCACGCTGAGTTTGGGTTGCTCGATCCAGCCGTAGTCCTGCAGCTTGGCCTTCTCACCGCTCAGCAACTCGGTGTTGCCGGAAAACTTGTCCACCCGGTAGGCCGGGATGATCTTCAGTTTTTCGATGGGCTGGATGATCGCCTGAGCGTAGGCACCCGTGTTGTACAGCGTGTAGCTGTCATCGTTCTGCGTGCGCGCCGGCGGCGCGTCGAAGTCGGTGGGGATGCCGAAGTTGTAGCGATAGCGGCGGTACTCGTTGTTCTGCTGCTCGTAGTTGACGCCACCATCGAGTGTGAGCATCTCGTGGGCGCGCCAGGTCAGGTTGCTCAGCATACCGGTCTGCCGTTCCTGCCACTGGCGGCGCTGGCGTGGGGCGTTGCCGACCGGGTAGTCGGTGAAGGTCACGGTGCGGTCATCGTCGTAGCTGTTGTAGTACAGCTTGTTGCTCAGGCTCAGGCCGTCGCTGGGCTGAAAGTCGGCATGCCCGCTGAGGTGCTTCATGTCGCGGTCGTCGCCGTCGTTGGCGTTCTTCGCTGGCGACTGCGTGCGGCTGGCGGCCAGTTGCCGGGCGGTGAGAAAGCCCGGCTCCTCGGCCTCATGATGATAGAGGCGGGCGACCACACCGAGCTTCATGGTCTGCTCGTCATCGGTGACGAACCACTTGCCGCCCAGTGAGTATTTGTTGGAGTCGCTGTGGTCGCGGAAGCCGTCGGAGTCCTGCTTGGCCAGGAAATAGTTCTGCGCGAAATTGCCTTCCTCGTGGCCGACCGCCAGCTGGAATTCGCGGGTGTTGAAGCTGCCATAGGTCAGGCGGCCATCGGTGTAGTTGCCGCCCTGACGGGTGACGAAGTTGATGTTGCCGCCAATGTTGTGCAGGCCGTAGCGCGGGTCGTTGGTGCCGCGCACCACCTCGATGTAGTCCAGCTCCAGCGGGAAGATCATGTCGATGAAACGCTGGTTGCCGCTGTTGACGTTGCTCGGCACACCGTCGATCAGGGTCTTGATGCCGTTGATATAACCCTCGCCGTTGAAGGCGCGGAAGGTCACCTTGCCCGATTCGGCGCCCATGCGCGTCTCGGTCAGCTGGATGCCGGGCATCTGGCCTACAAGCTCCCAGCTGTTCATCACGGTTTTGTCCTCGATTCTGTCACTGCCCATGATGTCCACCGAGGTCAGGATGCTGTCGGTGCGCAGCGCGCCTTTGGCCTCGGGGGTGACGTAGACCGAGCCGAGCGAGACGGTGGAGTTGGACGAGGCTGCGTGAATCGGCGGGGTGACCAGCGCGGTCATGACGGCGAGGGAGGCCGAGGTGGCTTTCATAGGTATTCCTAAGGTTGCGTTCTTCTTCAGGGGAGGTTGTTGCGCACGGTTGCCTGGGGCGGACCGATCTGTGGTCTCGAAAATGACGTTATATCATAACGTTTTGCTGCTGCAGGATCACCCCGCTGAGCTGCGATGTGAGCCCCAGAAGGCTCGAGATAGAGCGGCTTGTGGCAAGGGCTTTGCGGCAATCCGGTATCCAGACCGTGAACGATTAGACGCCGACACATTAATGGCGTATCAATATCAGGCAGCGTTTCCATCCTTGCCTGACACAATGCCTATGCAGCCCCTGTGTTCGACCAATGTGTCTATCAGCGCCAACGATGAGCGGTTCGACGGGCTTTTGCGCCTGATCGGCCGGCACTTCGCGCTGACTGCCGTGCTCGTGACCGGCACGGGGAGCGCGCGGCGCATCCTGGCCAGCTCCGCCCTCGGCGAACTGCAGCGGGCGCAGATCGTCGAGGCCGAGGACGCCAGTGAAACGCTCCATCCTGGCCCGGGCCAGCAGACGAGCCCGCCGGGCAGCTCCCCGCAGCTGATCGCGCATTACCCTCTGGCGAGCCAGGGGCGCAGGCTCGGCGCCCTGTACCTGCTCGATAGCCGGCCGCGTGAACTGGATGCCGGTCAGCGCCAGGCCCTGCAGGATTTCGCCACCCTGGCGCTGGACCTGCTGACGCGCGAGGCTGACGACGCCCAGCAGCGCCACGAGATCGCGGCCCTGCGCGAGAGCGAGCGGCGCATGGCGCTGGCCATCGCCGGCAGCGGCACCGGCATCTGGGACCGCAACGTCGCCACCGGTGAAATTCACTACTCCAGCGGCTGGAAGGCCCTGCTCGGTTACGCCGAGCATGAAATCGGCAATCGCATCGAAGAGAGCTACACCCGCGTGCACCCGGCCGACCTGGACTACGTCCGCGCGACCATCCAGGCGCATCTGGATCAGCGCACCGCGGCCTATGAGGTCGAGCATCGGCTGCGCTGCCGCGATGGCCAGTACAAGTGGGTGTGCAGCCGCGGCAAGGTGGTCGAGCGCGACAAACAGGGCAGGCCGCTGCGCATGATCGGCACCACCACCGACATCACCGCCATGCGCCGGCTGTCGGAGCAGGTGCAACAGAGCGTCGCCCTGATGACCGATCTGACCAACGAGATTCCCGGCATGGTCTTCCAGTACCGCAGACAAGCCGGTGGCGCTTCGGCCTTCACCTACGTCAGCGCCGGCGCGCAGGCCGTTTGCGGCCTCAGTGCCATGCAACTGATGGAGGATGCCCAGGCGCTGGCGAACATCGTCCACCCGGACGACCGCCAGGCCTTCATCGACTCCTTCGCGCGTTCTGCCGAGGACCTGCTGCCCTGGCATCTGGAGTTTCGCGTGCAGGTGCCGGGGCGCGAGATCACCTGGTGCCAGGGGGAAGCCCGGCCACGCCGCGAAGAGAATGGCAGCGTGACCTGGTACGGCTTTCTCACCGATGTGACCGAACGCAAGCAGATCGAGGCCGAGCTGCAGGCCTTCGCCACCACCGATTTCCTGACCCAGCTCGCCAACCGCCGGCATTTCATGCGTCAGCTCGAAGCCGAACTGGCCCGCCTGCAGCGCAACCCCGAGCAGAGTGCGGCGATCCTGATGTTCGATCTGGACTACTTCAAGACCATCAACGATCGCTGGGGGCACAACGTCGGCGATCAGGCCCTGCGCCACTTTGCCGGGATTCTCCGCAGCCAGCTGCGCAAGACCGACACGGCCGGGCGCCTGGGCGGCGAGGAGTTCGCCGTGGTGCTCAGCGAGGCGAACCTGGACAAGGCCATGCACTTCGCCACGCGTATCCAGCAGGAGCTTGCTAGAGCAGCGATCCAGCATGCCGGAGAGTCCATCTACCTGGCCGTCAGCGTCGGCATCTCCTTGCTCGATGCCGGCGATGCCAGCGTCGAGGCCGCACTGTCGCGCAGCGATATCGCCCTGTACTGCGCCAAGCGCGGCGGGCGAAACCGCATCGAGCACCATTGATCGCTGCCGCGATCAAGCCGCGCGCAGCGCCTGGCTGATCGCCTCGTTGAACGCCGGAATGTCGTCCGGTGTGCGAGAGGTGATCAACGTCCAGTCCTGCCCCGGGCACACCTTCACCTCGGCGTCCACCCAGTCCGCACCGGCGTTGGCCAGGTCCAGGCGCACGCTGGCATACGAGGTCAACACCTTGCCCGGCACCACGCCGGCGTCGATCAGCAGCCAGGGGCCATGGCAGATCGCCGCGACCGTCTTGCCGGCATCGCGAAACTCCTGCACCAGACGCTGCGCGTCTTTGTCCTGGCGCAGGTTGTCGGCATTCACCGTGCCGCCAGGGATCACCAGCAGGTCGTAGTCCGCGGCGCTGAGCCCCTTGAGCTGGGTGTCGGACTGCACGGTAACGTCCTTCTCGCTGTCGTTCAGCCAGGTTTCGGCCTCACCGCCCTCGACGCTGGCATGAGTGACGCTCGCACCCTGATCCTTCAGCGCCTGCATCGGCTTGAGCAGCTCGTCGCGCTCGATGCCGATGTTGGCGGTGATGAACAGCACCTTTCTACCTTGCAGATTCGAACTCATGATCGATACCTCCGCTGATGCGCCGCACGGGCGCAGTGAATGGTCGCGTTGGTCAACGCGGCATGTATCAGGATTGAAAGGCGCAAGAAGCAGAAGTTCGAACAGATTGGCCGGCGCTGGCTGCCATCAGGCCTGTCGCGGCGGCCTCACAGATTCGCCGAGGGCAGCTGCAACCAGATGGAGAACACGCCCAGCGCGCTCCAGAACACGATGAACAGCCAGGGCGAGCGCAGGAAGAACAGCAGCGACTTGTAGGTGCTCTCCCGGCTGGCCTCCTGCTCGCTGAACAGCGGCGAGTCGTCATAGGCATGGCCGAACTCGGGATCGCTGCGCAGCAACTGTTCCTGCTTGTAGTGCCAGTGCTCGATGATCGTCGCGGAGGCCCTGATGCCCGGCCAGGCGTGCAGCGAACTGATGATGCCCAGCAGCGTGAACAGCGCCGGCACCACCAGGGTGAACACCGCTCCCCAGTCTTCGTTCGAGTTGGCCATGGACGACGCATAGGCGATCACCAGAAACGACTGCGCCGTCAGATAGGCATTGGTGCGTCCGGCCAGCAGGCTGGTCTCGTACTGAATTTCCCGCCGGTAGAAATCGAGCCGCTCCTTCGGCGTACCGAAGATCATCAGCTCCGCCTGCTGCTCACGCTGCGCACCATGGGTTTCGGAAGTAATGATTCGCGAGGTTTTCATCGCCTTTGCTCGACTGTCGGGGGCTTCGCTACCCGGCCCAACGGCTGCCAGGGGAGTGAGGCTTTAGACTGCGGGCGTGCCAGGTATTCAGTGTTTTTCTCCGGCGAACGGGTGCAGGTGCAAGCCGGATGGGCAAGCAACCTTGCCCACCCGGCTTCCAGGCCCAGTTACAACTGCAGCTCCGTGCGCCTGGCCAGATGCCCGCCACCGAGCGGCGAACACAGGCGTTGGTGGATGCGGCTGAGAAAGCCCAACTCGAAGGCATGGCGCTGTGCGCCCGGCGGGAACAGCTGCCGCTCCAGCAGCAGGTTGGCCCAAAGCCAGCCACTGTTGGCGTCATCCAGCCAGGCCTGCGCCTGCTGCACGCCGTGTAAGAAGCTCTCCTGGTTCTGCTCGTTCCAGCCGAACTCCGCGCCTGGGTGACCGTCATGGGCGGGCAGACGGGTGAGGTAACGTTGCGGCTCAATCATGCTCGACCCTCCCGCTGGCCAGCGCGATGGCCTGGCGATAGAGCACGATCAACTCGCTCAACAGCGCGCTGCCGGTATTCGACAGCTCTGCCTCCGGCAAGCGCCTTAGCAACTTGGCCAGCAGCGCCGCCCGATATTCGGCCGCCGCCTGGGGCGGGCACTCGTCCGCGATATGGCTATGCAAGGGATTGCGAGGCGTGGGGAAGGGGATAACGACGGATTCAGACCTGGTCATGCAGCACCTCCAGAACGGAAGTGGACATGACAGCCAACAGCCCAGGGCGGAGCCCTTGGGTAAAAGGGGGATAGCGCATTTTCCTTATGCTCCTTCGTGGATTTAAGGAGCCGCTTTCCATTCGCTACCACACGATATGGAGGCGGACCGTGCAAGGGTGGTAGACCGACCCACGAAGGACGCCGGCCAGGCCGAAGCCTGCCTCACACGGCCCGCCATAAATGCGCGAGAAAACAGCGGGCACAAAAAAAGCGCCTGCTCTCGACTATGGCGCTACCGCGCCTTCGTGTGAATCGGGCTACCACACCCGGTCACGGGATTGACCGTGACAGAGCGGACTGTAGCGTGGGGGAGGGAGCAGGGCAAGGTTTGGATCGGCAGCTATCGGCTAAAGGTAGTCAGTCAAAGACTCCAAAATAGTGGTGCTCAAAAGTTGGAGCATCGAGCACTACGCGGCTGAGTTAATCGGTCAGTGCTCGCCGTAAAGTAGTGGTCAGTCATAAGCATCTTCGCAAACATGATCGTCCAGTTTGGGGCCGATGATCATTTTTCTTTGGAGGACTGCAGTTGAATGCCAAACGCAGTGATGCCTAGTAGTATTGCCGCTAACAGCAGATTGATCGGCACTCCGATCTCACGCAATGCCTGGCTGGCATATACATCTGTACCGGGAATAAGGTAAGCCACGAACAGACCCGGCCAGAAACTGCCTGGCGCCAATGCCGCCGCCCATACCTGACCACGCTTCAGTGCGACCAGAGAAAACAGACTGACCAAAACCAGCGTGGTGAACTGCATGCCTATATGAAACCGCGCATGCCCTGGCCAATCCGGATTGAACAGATGGGTGGCATTGAACACATCGGCGATTGCCACTATCGCCACGGTGGCGACGATAGCGAAACCAAGCAGGGCTTTACCAAGTAATGAGCGAGTCATGATGGCCTCCTTCACAGGCTTGGATAGTCAATGAAGCCCGCATCCTCGCCGCCGTATAGGGTGGCGCGGTCGGCTTGAGCCAGTTCGGCGCCACGTGCAAAGCGCTCCGGTAGGTCGGGATTGGCCACGAACGGAGTGCCGAACGACACCAGTGCTGCCTCGCCAGCCCTGAGAGCAGCCTCACCGCTCGCTGCGTCGTAGCCACCGTTGGCAATCAATGGGCTGTTAATTTGCGTACCGAAAGTTGCCAGTACGTCACGCGGCCAGTGCGGGAAGTTGTCCAGCGGAAACAGCGCGCGCATCAGGTGCACATAGCCAGGCTGCAGCTTGTTCAATTCGCCCAGCAGGTAGCTGTAGAGGGCCAGCGGATCGCTGTCGATCATGCTGTTGAAAGGAATCACCGGCGATAGCTTGATCCCCACGCGAGCTGAGCCCCAAACTTCGATCAGCGCCTGCATCACCTCCAGCACGAACCGGCTGCGCTTGGCGATGCTTCCGCCGTACTCGTCCGTGCGCAGATTGGCCGAGTCCACGAGAAACTGGTTCGGCAGATAGCCGAATGCGGCGTGCAATTCAACACCGTCAAACCCCGCACGCTTGGCGTTTTCAGCGGCTCGGCGGTAGTCACCGATGACGGCCTGGATTTCGCTAAAGGTCAGTGCGCGCGGTACCTCGTAATCCTTCATACCTTCCAAGGTGAAATGCTGCTGGCCCTGGATCGCAACAGCAGACGGAGCCACGGGTAACAAACCACCACGCACACTGGAATGACCGACCCGGCCGGTGTGCCAGAGCTGCGCAAAGATCTTGCCACCTGCCTCATGCACTGCCGACGTGACCTGTTGCCAGGCGGCAATTTGCTTATCGCTGAAGAGGCCGGGTGTGAGCGGACTTCCGACGGCGTCTGCCGAGATATTGATTGCCTCACTGATGATCAGTCCGGCACTGGCACGCTGGGCGTAGTAGATGGCCGTGGATGCCCGTGGCACCCCGTCAGCGTCGGCCCTTGAGCGCGTCATCGGCGCCATCACCATATGGTTGCGCAGAACAAGATCATGCAGACGAGCCGGGCTAAGCAATTGAGCGGTCATGGGGAAGTCTCCAAGTTCACGCAGAGGGATATCAGGCGTGAGCAGATCATCCGGCCCAGCATGTATAGGATAAAGTCACAAAATCAGGAATGATTGCTCCACCAGTGGAGCAATGGAGTTCTACATGAGGCTGCTCAATGACATGGCCCTGTTCGTTGAAGTGATCAAAGCCAACAGCTTTCGCGGCGCCGCCGAGGCAGTTGGCTTGCCCAACTCCACGGTCTCGCGGCGAATTGCAGAACTGGAGCGACGTATCGGTCTGCGCCTACTCAACCGCACCACACGGCGTATCGAACTCACAGAAGGCGGTCGCCTTTACTATGAGCGCTGTCGGCGTATCGTCGACGAAGCCCGCCTGGCCCATGAAGAGATCTCTGATCTGGTAGACAATCCCAGCGGCCTGATCCGCCTTTCCATACCCATCGACTTCGGTGTGGTCTACCTGGCACCGCTCCTGGCCGAGTTTGCCGAACGCTACCCGCAGATCCAGTTCGATCTGGATCTCACACCAAAGCGTCTGGATCTGATCCGTGACCCTGTTGATCTCGTGATCCGTATCGGCGCCCTACCCGACTCGCAGTTGATTGCCCGCCCCCTTGGTACCCTGCAGCGAAACCTCTTTGCCAGCCCAAGTTATCTGGCCCGCTATGGTGTACCGAGCAGCCCAGCAGAATTACTGCAACATCAGTGTCTACGCATGCTGGATGCGCCCTGGATCCTGCACGCTGCAGAGCAGAAAGTGAGCCTGCCGATCCAGGGACGCTACCTGCTGAACAATATCGGCATGCTGCGTCGCCTAGCCTTGCTCGGTCAGGGTATCGCTATGCTGGTGGACGAGATGATCGGCGAGGATCTTGCCCAAGGCCGATTGCAGCGCGTATTGCCCAGCTGGCGGGCAGAGGCCCTGCCGGTTTACGCGATTACCGAGACCCGCCTGGTGCCGGCTAAGGTGCGGGTGTTGATCGACTTCCTCTCTGAGCAGTTCAACAGTAAGTGAAGTACGTAAGTGTATGCGCTATGGCAATTGTGCTGCCAGAACGCCGGACGAAGAGCGTAGACCAGCGCGCCGATGTTGATCATTGAATCGCCCCTGGTTTCGCAGCCTTTCATGGCCGCTTTTGCCGTTAGCAACCAACCTTTCCAACATCGCGAAGCCGTTCCCGCGCTGCGAACAGGAAGGTGAGAACACACAGGCCGGCCACGCTCAGGAAGGTAGCGGAGAAGGCGTTGCTGATCGTAGCCGCGGAGTTATCCGCCAATGTCCGGCTATTCAGCAGCGAGGCGAATAGCAGCGGCAGCAGGGAAGCTCCCGTCATCAGGCCTAGGTTGCGTGACAGGCCGAGCAGCCCCGAGAGCACCCCTCGGTGCGCTTCGGCCGCCAGGTTCATCGCAGCTGTGTTGTTGGCCGCCAGGAACAGCTGAAAACCCGGTGTCATCAGCACCATCGCCAGGATGTAGCCCGGAATCCCGATAAGGATAGGCAACACGGCGAAGCCGCACAGCCCAACGCTGGCGAGCAGCAGGCCCGCGAGCAGTGTCCGGTCGGTTCCGAACCGATCTGCAAGCCTACCCGCCGGCGCCCCCGACAGCGCCGCGGCGCAAGGCCCGGCGGCCATTACCAAGCCTGTCCCGGCTTCGCTGAGACCCAGGCCAAACGAGAGAAACAATGGGCCGACCACCAGCGTGGACATCATGATGGTCGCCACCACGAGGTTCATGGACAGCGATGTGGCGATACCGCGTCCGCGCGCCAGCGCCACCGGGATCAGGGGATTGGGCACGACCAGCTCGGTACGGATGAAGATCAGAAGCGCGGCGGTGGCCAGCAGCAATAGCATCCAGGGCGCAATGTTCACGCCGACCCTGCCTCCGCTGGCCGAGAGGGCGAAGCACAGCAGTGCTACGGATAGCCAGGCGCTGCCGGCCCAATCGATGCGGGCGGAGTTTCCAGTGGGTACCATTTTTCCAAGGCCGGTAACGGCCAGTACCAGCAAGCCGCTGCCGCCTAGCGCCAACAGCATGAAAACGGAGCGCCAGCCAAATTCGCCGATCAGGATGCCGCCGACCGACGGGCCCAGTGCGGTTCCGATGGCTGACATCGTGCCGAGCAGGCCCATCGATGCGCCCAGGCGCTCTTTTGCAATCAGGGTTTTGGCGATAGAAAGCGGCAGCGCCATGAGCGTTGCCGCGCCCAGCCCCTGCACCGCGCGGCCAGCGATAAGCCAACCCAGGGTCGGCGCTACTGCGCAGCCGACAGAGGCCAGGGTGAACAGCAGGATGCCACCGATCAGCACCCGGCGATTCCCGTAGAGATCGCCCATTCGTCCTGCCACGACGATGACGGCAGTCACGGCGAGCAGGTAGGCCAGCATGACCCATTGCACCTGCTGGACGCCGGCCGAAAACACGCTTGCCACGCTGGGTAGTGCAACCGTGGCGATGCTGATGCCCAGCGACGCGAGCAGGATGGCACCGGCCAGTGCCGCGAGTGTTCGTTTGTTGGTCGCAGGGCAGGGGTTAGGTTTCATGTGCATTGTCTGCCTGTCGGAGTGGCGATGGCCTACTATGCAAGTTCAAGTCAACTTGAGGTCAAGCATGAAACTCGTCGATATTGGAGTGCTTTCGAAAACCAGCGGGGTGCCCACCTCCACGCTCCGCTATTACGAACAGGTGGGGCTGATCCGGCCCGTTTGCCGCAACGGTTTGCGTCGACAGTACAGCGAGGAAACCATCGTCCAGCTTGCCCTGATCGGGCTGGGAAAGGCCGCCGGTTTTTCGCTGGAGGATATCGGCGCAATGTTCGACGAGGACCGCAACCCGGATCTGGCCCGGCCGACCCTGCTTCAACGAGCCGATGAGCTCGATCGCCAGGTGCTGCGCATGAGCACCATGAGCCGTCTGCTCAGGCATGTTGCCGAATGCCCCGCGCCGTCCCATATGGAGTGCCCGCGCTTTCGCAAGCTCTTGCGTGTGGTGTGCCCCTCGGTGGCCCTGACCGATGTGCTGTCCCAGGGTGCGGCGAAGCGATAGCGGTAGAACCCCCGGGCTGCCCCAGTAGCCCATCAGGATCTATGTCACTCGCTGACGAGCAATGCGCAAATCCTGGGTACAGCGGCGTACAGGTACGAGTAATGAGAGAGCCCATCCATCGGCTCGATGCGTACATTCCGTGGGAAGTGCCAGGATCAGCTTCGCTCTAAACGTACTTCAGCTCGCCGCGACTGGTGCACCTGCAATTTGCAGCTCGACCATCTTCAATCCCGCCCCGGATCGCGATAGGCGCTCGGCGTCACGCCCACTTCACGGCGAAAGACTTGTGAGAAATGGCTAGGGCTCGAGTAGCCCACTTCCAGCCCGATATCGATCACGCTGCGCTCGGTTTCCAGCAGCAGTTGCCGGGCGCGAGCGATGCGCAGGCGAATGAAATAGTGCGACGGCGACAGCCCGGTGGCGCGTTTGAACAGTCGGCTGAAGTGGTATTCGCTCAGTTGCGCGGCCTGAGCCAGCTTGGCCAGGGAGAAGTCCTGCGCCAGGTGCTGGTTCATCAGGTCGATGACGCGCCTCAGCTTGTAAGCCTGCAGCGCGTTGCTGCGCCTGCCTGCTGGCAGCGGGGCGCGATAGGTTCGCACGAGGTGAATGGCCAGCGCCTGGGCCAGGCTGTGCACGAGCAGCTGGCTCGGCGTGCGGCTGCCGGTGAGCTCCGCACGCAGTTGTTCCAGCAGCATGCGAACCCAGTCGTCATGACCACCGGATAGGTCGACGAAGCTCACCGGGCCGGCCTGTTGCAGCCCCAGGTCACGGGCTGCGTGATCGATCAGCGTGGGCGCGAGATACAAATGCATCACTTCGAAGCTGTCGCCATCCCTGGTTTGCCAGCGCATTTCGTAGGGCTGCATGGTGCTGGTGAGGAAGAAGTCGCCAACTCGCACCTCGGTCTGCGCCCATTCACCGCCGGCCGCGCGCTCTTCGACGATGGCCGACCCCGCCAGCACCATCACCAGCAGCGGTTCGGCCACCGCAGGCACGAGGATCGGTTCGGTGATGCTGCAGTGGGTGAACAGGTGCAGCACCACGTCCGGGGTGACATGCGGCAGCGGCAGGGCGGGGTGGCCGCCGGGCAGGTAGTGCTGCATGGCCTCGGCCGGAATCCGCAGGGCGTCAGTAGAGGCGACAGGTTCGGACTGGCTCACCAGCAAGGCTCCCATCGTTGGTGCCCCTGTCGGGGCGGCGCTGGACAGGTTAGCGCACGGGCGCTGGGCTGCCATCCGCGCATGCCCCGGCGGCCGTTCGGGTGGATTGAGCGCAAGACCGCGACAGCCAGCCAAGGCGGCGCAAGCCCGCCATGACCAATCGGGAGAGGATGAAACCGTCTTCTAACGCACCCCTACGTGGTGCATTGGCGAAGGTTTCGCTTCGCCCCATTGAGGAGGTATCACCATGGCTGACATCAAGAACATCATCACCCAGGAAGTGGCGGGCAAGGTCGCTCTGGTCACCGGCGCCGCCAGCGGCATCGGCAAGGCCACCGCGTTGCTGCTGCATGCCCGCGGGGCCAAGGTCATTGCCGAGGACATCGATCCCGCCGTGGAGGAACTGGCCCAGCCGGGGCTGGTGCCGCTGGTGGCCGACATCACCGAGGACGGCGCCGCCGGGCGCGCGGTGGCGCTGGCGGTGGAGCGCTTCGGCCGGCTCGATATTCTGGTGAACAATGCGGGCATCATCATCAACAAGGCAGTGGTGGACATGACCCGGCAGGATTGGGAGCGCATCCAGGCCGTCAACGCCACCGCAGCTTTTCTGCATTGCCGCGAAGCGATCAAGGCGATGATGCCGAACAAGTCCGGCGCCATCGTCAACATCGCGTCCTATGCGTCCTACTTCGCCTTTCCCACCATCGCTGCCTACGCCGCTTCCAAGGGGGCGCTGGCCCAGCTCACTCGCACGCTGGCACTCGAGGCCATCGAGCATGGCATTCGGGTGAACGCCGTCGGTTCGGGAGATGTGGTGACCAACATCCTCAACGATGTGGTGGAGGACGGCCCGGCCTTCCTGGCCCAGCACGGCGAGGCCGCGCCGATCGGCCGTGCGGCTCAGCCGCGGGAGATTGCCGAGGTAGTGGCATTTCTCGCCTCCGAGCGGGCCAGCTTTATGGTTGGCGCGGTGGTCATGGCCGATGGCGGCATGACGGTGAAGGCTGGCTGACCGGCCATGGGCGATGCGTTTGCGCCAGGGACAGCTGGCGCAAATGCATCGCTCGCAGGCCGGCGCGTGAGGGGAATCGAGCGGTCTGTCATCGCAGGCTCTGCCATTTGCACTGGCGAGCCCCGGGCGAGAGTCGTCTTCCCACCTTCGCGAGGGCATACTGCGCTGCGTTCGCTCCCCACGAAACAAGGACGTTGCATGCGCTCACTCCGTAATTCCCGTGTTTTCCTTTGCTCCTTGACGCTCATCCTGGCCTCGCTCTGGCCGCTGGCGATGCGGGCCAGCGCAGCACAAGCGCCTGATGGTGCCGTGGAGTTTCCCGTCTGGAGTCATGCCTTCGTTGGCACGCTGGGCAGTAAGCATGTCGAGGTCTCGCTGAGCCGTATTGCCGATGACCTTTCAGGCACTTACTGCTATCAGCCCTGCAACAACCAGACGCGCCACCAGCTTGTGCTACAGGGAAGGGTACGGGGGGATGGGGCGGAGTTGATCGAGCATGATCGTGGGAATAGGGCGATCACTACGGGCGTCTGGACGATCGAGTCGCTCGATGGCAGTGTCACTGGCACCTGGGGTTCGCCCGACGGCAAGCGCAGGTTGCCACTGGCCTTGCGCAAGGCCGAGTCTGCCGACGCGCTGCAAGCTCGCTTTCCCTACGATGTACGTCTGCTCGCCGATGCGCTGCCCGAGCAGCAGGGCGACGGTTGCCGGACGCCGCCACTGGTTTCGGCCATCCGTCTATACAAGGACGGCGCGTTGTTCCAGACCCTGGAAACCGAATCCCAGGGGACTTGCAGCATTTTCACGCCCGAGCTGCTCGATGCGAACTTCGATGGCTGGCCGGATCTGAGCATCGCCCAGTTTCTCCCTGCTGGTCCCAACATTCCGTATCAGACCTGGCTCTATGATCCGGCCTCGGCGCGTTTCGTCGATGCGCCAGCAACGTTGCAGGGCATTACCTCTGCTGATTTCGACCCTGAGCATCAGGTCGTGTATTCCTTCTGGCGGGCCAGCTGCTGTGAGCATGGCGTATCGATCTACCGCTGGAAGGGCGGTGACCTGCAGGAGGTCGATACCCAGAGCAGTTACCTCCTGCCGGTCATGGATGGCGGCGTACGGCGCATTTGCTATATCGCGCCCGGTTACAACGAGGGCTTCATCGAGTATCCGGGGCGGGTTGAACAGACCGCCGATGGGCGCCTGAGGCTGCATCAGATCGACCCGAAAACCTGTGAGGTCGACGACTGGGCGTTTCTGCAGCGCACCTACATCGATATCTGGAAGCCCGCCCTGCCTGGGGAGAAACCGGTCCTGCTGCGTTCCGAAGGTGTCACGTGGATCGCTACCGATACAACCGCCGGCCAACGCTATTGCCCCGAGGTGCCCTACTTCGACAGCGGTCGCATACGTCGTGTGGTGCTCAGCGATGATCCTGACTGGTGCACAGAAGAGCGTCCGTCACAGGAGTAGCGGACCAGGCGCTGTTCCCAACTGCTGGCGTTGCTCTCGTTCAAGGATTGTTACTGCGGCAGCCTGACCGTCTTTTTCCTGCTGCCGAACAGATTCCAGCTGGCGACGAACAAGGCTGCCACCAGCGGGCCGATCACGAAGCCGTTGAGGCCCAGCAGGGCCAGGCCGCCGAGGGTGGAGGTGAGGATCAGGTAGTCGGGCATGCGCGTGTCCTTGCCGACCAGGATGGGGCGCAGGATGTTGTCCACCAGGCTGATCACCAGCACGCCGAATACGCTTAGCGTGACCCCTTGCCAGACGCTGCCGCTGAGCAGCAGGTAGGCGGCCATCGGCGCCCAGACCAGGCCGGCGCCGACTGCCGGCAGCAGGGACAGAAAGGCCATCAGCGCCCCCCACAGCAGCGGGCTGGGCAGGCCCAGGACCCAGAGTATCAGGCCGCCGAGGGCGCCCTGGACGGCCGCCACGACGATATTGCCTTTCACCGTGGCGCGTACCACACGGGTGAACTTGATCTGCAGGCGGCGCTTGGTGGTGTCGCCCAGCGGCACGGCAGTGCGGATGTCGCGCGCCAGGGTCTGGCCGTCGCGCAGCAGGAAGAACAGCAGGTACAGCATGATGAAGAAGCCGATGAGAAACTCGAAGGTCATCTGGCCGATGACGAACACCTTGGTGGCCAGGTACTGGCTGCCGGCCATGGCGCCCTTGGAGATCTGTTCGCGCAGGCCCTCGAGGTTGCTCACGCCGAAGCGGTCGAGCTGGTCCTGCATGAACGGCGGCAGCATCTCGATGGTATTGGTGACGTAGGCGCCGATATCCAGTTCCCCCGATTCCAGGCGCTGGTAGAGGCGGCTGCCTTCGGCCACCACCGCCGAGATGACGAAGATCACCGGCAGGATCGCCACCAGCAGGCAGACGATCAGCGTCAGCAGCGCCGACAGGTTGCCTCGGCCGCCGAAGCGGCGGGCCAGGCGCCGTTGCAGGGGCGCGAAGACCACGGCCAGCACCATGGCCCAGAACACGGCGCCATAGAAGGGCAGCAGTATCCAGAAGAAGGCAATGGTCACCAGGACGAGCAGGAGGATGAAGGCTTTCTGTTCGACGGATGGACTGGGCATGATCGGTTCGCAGGGTGGGTTCATGCCTGTTAGTCCTGCGTGCCAGGAACAAAGTGCGAACAGAATGCCCAGTCGTTCAGGCGGCAGGGGCTTGACAGCTCTGGGATACTGGATGAAACGCCGCGTGTGGCGCGGCCGTCCTCAAACCGCAAAGGAAGGTGCTGCATGCGCGAAGAAGAACTCAAGGCGCTGTTCGATCAACAGGCCGCAGGCTACGACCAGCAGTGGGCGGGCATGGCGCCGATCCGCAATACCCTGTACTTCCTGCTCGACTCGCTGTTCGTCGGCC
Organism: Ectopseudomonas guguanensis; assembly: GCF_900104265.1. Lineage (GTDB taxonomy): Bacteria > Pseudomonadota > Gammaproteobacteria > Pseudomonadales > Pseudomonadaceae > Aquipseudomonas > Aquipseudomonas guguanensis. The sequence continues at coordinate 170,132 of NZ_FNJJ01000001.1, read as the reverse complement.
TGCCGCAAGAGGCGCGGATGCTCTGCGTCGGTGCCGGCACCGGAGCGGAGATCGCTCATCTGGCCGAGCGTTTCCCCGACTGGCGCTTCACCGCGCTCGACCCCTCTGGCGCAATGCTGGACCTGTGCCGCCAGCGCGCACGGCAGGGCGGCTTCCTCGACCGTTGCGACTTTCATCAGGGCTATCTCGAAACACTCGAGGCCGGTCAGGCCTATGACGGCGCCACCTGCTTTCTGGTGTCGCAGTTCTTCACCGACGCGCAGGCGCGTACCGGCTTCTTCCGGCAGATCGCGCAGCGGCTGAAGCCAGGTGGGCTGCTGGCCAATGCGGACCTGGCGGCCGACACCCGATCGCCTGCCTACGAGTACCTGCTGCACAGCTGGATGACGCTGATGTCCTCGGCCGGTGTCGACCCGCAGATGCTGGACCGGGCACGTGCGGCCTATGCCACGGACGTGGCGGTGCTGCCGGCACTGCAGGTGGCCGGCATCATCCAGGCAGCCGGTTTCGCGGCGCCGGTGCAGTTCTTCCAGGCCGGGCTGATGCATGCCTGGCTCTGCCGAGCCAATAGCACCGGCGAGGCGTAGGGCGCGGCGCTAGCCTTCGCAGCGCTGGCTCTCGTCGCGATCGCGCCGGTAGTGTCGGTCGAACGGGAAGGGCGGCAGCCAGGCCTCGCGGCGAATGGTCCAGAGCTCGTAGGTCGGGGTGAAGCGGTCCGGTTGATCCAGCGCGCCGAGGTTCACCTCGATCTCGTCGGCCGAGCGTCCGAATACCGAGGAGCCGCAGCGCGGACAGAAGTGGCGGCCGGCATACTGGCCGGTTTCGCCCTCTATCCGCACCGCCTCCAGGGGAAATATCGCCGAGGCGTGAAACAGCGCGCCGTGGTGCTTGCGGCAGTCCAGGCAGTGACAGATGCCGACTCGATAAGGCTGGCCGCTGGTTTCGAAACGTACCTGGCCGCAGAGGCAGCCGCCGGTGGTTCGATCCATATTCTTGTCCTCCCAGGCTTTGGCCTGCATAGAGACCTTAGCAGGCGACGTCGGGAGGGGTCAGAGGCGATCGAGCTCCTGCACGATCTTCGCCCATTCCGATTGCAGGGCGCGGCGCAAGTAGGCGACGAAGAGTCGGTCGCGCAGGCGGCGCAGGCTGGAGTGGCCCCGGGCGGCTCGGGCCTGCTCGATGGCTGCACTCAGCCAGGAGCTGTCGAAGCCTGTCCAGATCGGCGGGATGGGGGCGAGCATGTTGGAGTAGCACGCCGGGGCGACGTCCTCGTAGAAGGCCGCTTGCACCATCGTGCGGTCGAAACCTGCCACCTGGCTGGCGATGAAGGCGTAGTCGGCCTCGTTGTCGACGAACACTTCCGACAGTGCCGACCACAGCTGGATGCGTTCTTCGCGGGTCATGAGCCTTTCTCTACCTGCAGCGCGGTGCCGAGACTGTATCGCCTTGGCCGCCGCCTGACCATCGGCACGGACTGCTGCCAAGGCCCGGCGACATGTATCATCGGGCGCATGGTTGCACGGCTGGACTGCCCTCGAGCGTTGGCCGTGCACGTGCTGTTTTCGTATCCGGGGCCGGTTGCGCCGGCCCGCCTTCTGCGAGTGATGACACCATGATCGAGGTAACCGAAGTTTCCATCGCCGAACTGCGTGCTGCGCTGGAGTCCGGCCGCACCACGGCGGTCGAACTGGTCAAGGCCTATCTGGCGCGTATCGATGCCTACGACGGCCCGAACACGCCGACCAGACTCAATGCGGTGGTGGTGCGCAACCCCGATGCGCTGAAGGAAGCCGAGGCCTCCGACGCGCGCCGCGCCCGCGGCGAGACGCTCGGCCCGCTCGATGGCATCCCCTACACCGCCAAGGACAGCTACCTGGTCAAGGGCCTGACGGCCGCCTCCGGTAGCCCGGCGTTCAAGGCGCTGGTGGCGCAGCGCGACGCCTTCACTATCGAGCGCCTGCGCGCCGCTGGCGCCATCTGCCTGGGCAAGACCAACATGCCGCCGATGGCCAACGGCGGCATGCAGCGCGGCGTCTATGGCCGCGCCGAAAGCCCGTACAACGCCGATTACCTCACCGCGCCGTTCGCTTCCGGCTCGTCCAACGGCGCCGGTACCGCCACTGCTGCCAGCTTCGCCGCCTTCGGTCTGGCTGAGGAAACCTGGTCCAGCGGGCGCGGCCCAGCCTCGAACAACGGCCTGTGCGCCTACACGCCGTCGCGCGGGGTGATCTCGGTGCGTGGCAACTGGCCGCTGACGCCGACCATGGACGTGGTGGTGCCCTATGCCCGCACCATGGCCGACCTGCTGCAGGTGCTCGACGTGGTGGTGGCCGATGATCCGGACACCCGTGGCGACCTATGGCGCTTGCAGCCCTGGGTGCCGATCCCGAAAGCCTCTGATGTGCGTCCCGAGTCCTACCTGGCGCTGGCGGCCAAGGCCGACGCGCTCAAGGGTAAGCGCCTGGGCGTGCCGAAGATGTTCATCAACAAGGACGAACTGGCCGGTACCAGTGACAATCCGGGTATCGGCGGGCCGACCGGCCAGCGCATCCACACCCGGCCGACGGTGATCGCCCTGTGGCAGGCGGCGCGCCAGGCGCTGGAGGCGGCCGGCGCCGAAGTGGTGGAAGTGGACTTCCCGCTGGTATCCAACTGCGAGGGCGACCGCCCCGGCGCGCCGACCGTGTTCAATCGCGGCATCGTCAGCCCTGAATTCCTGCATGACGAGCTATGGGAGCTGAGTGGCTGGGCCTTCGACGATTTCCTGCGCGCCAACGGTGACCCGAAGCTCAACCGTCTGGCCGATGTGGACGGCCCGCAGATCTTCCCGCACGACCCCGGCACGCTGCCGAACCGCGAGGGCGACCTGGCGGCGGGCATGGACGAGTACGTCAACATGGCCAAGCGCGGCATCAAGCCCTGGGATCAGATCGCCACGCTGCCCGACGGCCTGCGCGGCCTGGAGCGCACACGCAAGATCGACCTGGAAGACTGGATGGACGAGCTGGGCCTGGACGCGGTGCTGTTCCCCACCGTAGCCGACGTGGCGCCGGCCGATGCCGACGTCAACCCGGCCTCCGCCGACATCGCCTGGAGCAACGGCGTGTGGGTGGCCAACGGCAACCTGGCGATTCGTCACCTGGGTGTGCCCACCGTGACCGTGCCGATGGGCGTGATGGCCGATATCGGCATGCCGGTGGGCCTGACCTTCGCCGGCCGCGCCTACGACGATTCGGCGCTGCTGCAACTGGCGGCGGCCTACGAGTCCACCGGCAACAAGCGCCAGGTGCCGCCGCGCACGCCGCCGCTGGGCTGATTGTTCGAGAGGCAAGGGGGCTTCAAGGGTCGTGATGGCAGAGGGGCAAGTTGTAGGAGCGGCTTTAGCCGCGATTGCTGCGCAGCCTGTCGCCACTAAAGCGCCTCCCACGGTTTGTGGGGCTGCTCAATTCAGCGTAGGGCGGGTGCAACCCGCCATCGCCATTCCGGCGTTTTTCACCCGCCTTGCGATGTTTCGTGCACCTGTGAAGAGGGGGGCGAAGCCGCGTTGGCTGTAGGAGCGGCTTTAGCCGCGACTGCTGTAGAAACCGTCGCCGCTAAAGCGCCCCCCACGGTTTGTGGGGCTGCTCGATTCAGCGTAGGGCGGGTGCAACCCGCCGCCATTCCGGCGTTTTTAACCGCCTTACGATCTTTTGTGCAGCTGTGAAGAGGGGCAAGCCGCTTGGCTCAGGGGGAGGGGCTTTAGCCGCGACTGCTTTAGACACCGTCGCCGCTGAAGCGCCTCCCACGGTTGGTGGCGCCGCTATTGCCTTTCCCGGGGATTGCACCCGTCCGCGAGATGACGCTCTACCTTACTGCTGGCGCAAATCCACTGCCGGCGCGCCCTGGCCGTCGAACAGCTGGCTCGGCTGGCTGGGCAGGATGCTGGGGCGGCCATTGTTGTTGCCGCCGTTGCCGATGATGCGGATATCGCTGTACTTCTTGCCCGACAGCGCGGCCAGGCCGGCGCCGTCGCGTACCACCGTGGGCCGCAGGAAGACCATCAGGTTGCGCTTGACGTGGGAGTCGCGGGTCGAGCGGAACAGCCCGCCGATCAGCGGGATGTCGCCGAGCAGTGGCACCTTGGAGATGGATTGGGTGACGTCGTCCTGAATCAGGCCGCCGAGCACGATCACCTGGCCGTCGTCGGCGAGGATGGTGCTCTTGATCGAGCGCTTGTTGGTCACCAGGTCCACCGCCTGGGCATTGAGCCCGGTGCTGGGGGCGATGGAGGAGATTTCCTGCTCGATCTCCAGGCGCAGGGTGGCACCTTCGTTGATGCTTGGGGTGACCTTGAGGGTCACGCCGATGTCCTTGCGCTCGATGGTGGTGAAGGGGTTGCCGGCGCCCGAGGCGTCGGTGGTGTAGGAGCCGGTCTGGAAGGGCACGTTCTGCCCGACGAGGATTTCCGCCTTCTGGTTGTCCAGGGTCAGCAGGCTCGGGGTGGACAGCAGGTTGCTCTTGCTGTTGGCCGACAGGGCGGTGATCAGCGCGCCGAAGCGGTCGCTGCCGATGCCGATGATGGCGCCGTCGGGCAGGGTGGTATTCTCGGGGATCTCGCCGCTTTGCAGGATCTGCAGCACGGTGCCGACCGACAGGCCGGTGCCGCCGAAGTTGACCCCGCCCAGGCCGCCGGTATTGCCGCGGGCATCCACCGCCCACTGTACGCCGACGGCGTCGGTGATGTCGCCGGAGACTTCGACGATGGCCGCTTCGACCATTACTTGGGCGCGCGGCACGTCGAGCTGGCGCACGATGTCTTCGAGGGTGGCGACCAGGTCGGGCTCGGCCAGCAGTACAAGGGCGTTGAGGCTCTCGTCGGCGCGGATGAGGATGTTGGACTGGCGGCCGGTGGTTTCGCTGCCCTCCTTGTTCTTCAGGCCCTCGGAGATATCACCGAGGGTTTCGGCCAGCGACTTGGCATTGTTGTGGCGCAGACGGATCACCCGGGTGTTGGCCGAGCGGCTGCTGGGGCTGTCCAGCGAGCGGGCGAGGTCGGCCAGCTTGGCGCGCGCGTCCGGCGGGCCGAGCAGGATCAGGCGATTGGTGCGGGCATCGGCCACCACCTGGGTGGCGCTGGTGCCCTTGGCCTGACCGCGGGCAATGGAGGTGTTGAGCACTTCGGCGGCATCCATCACCCAGGCGTGCTGCAGGGTGACCACGCTGAAATCCTGCGCGCCGCTCTGGTCGAGCTGGCGCATCAGGTCCTCGATGCGGGCGATGTTGGCACTGCGGTCGCTGATGATCAGCGCGTTGGACGAGGTGACGGCTGCCAGGTGGCCATACTGCGGCACCAGTGGGCGAATCAGCGGGATCAGTTCGGCCACCGGTGCATGCTGCACCTGGATCAGGCGGGTTTCCAGGCGATCCGGCGCCGGGCGCCCGGCATCGGCTTCGGCCTTGGCCTCGGCGTTGGGCACGATGCGCGCCTGGTCGCCCTGGGTCAGCACGCTGAAGCCGTGGGTGGCCATCACCGAGAGGAACAGTTGATAGACCTCGGACAGCCCCAGCGGCGTGCTCGATACCACGTTGACCTGGCCCTTCACGCGCGGGTCGACGACGAAGGTCTGCCCGGTGATGCTGGCGATCTGGTCGATGAATTCGCGGATATCGGCGCCTTTGAGGTTGATGGTCCAGCTTTCTTCCTGCTGGTTGGCGCTGGCCGGTGCCTGCTGGATCTGCGCGAGCAGGGGCGGGGGGGCGGTGGCCAGGCTGGCGGCGAGGAGGGCAAGGGTCAGTCGGCTTCGGAGAACATGCATCGGTTCAGTCGCTTTCCATGGGCTGATCGGCGGTCGTTTCCTCGGGCAGGGTGCCGGAGGCTTCCATCTGTTCGCGCAGCTCTTGCATGCGCTGGCGCAGTTGTTCGAGATTGTCCTGTTCGAGTTGATCGAGCTGTTGCAGCGAATCGTCCCCGCCGACTTCGACCGGCGGCGTGTAGCTGTATTGCCCGCTTTGCTGACGCGGGAAGGTGAGGCTTTCACGGCGGCCGTTGCGCAGCAGCTCGACGCGGTCGGCGTAGACGGCGTCGAGGCGTACGCCGTTGTCCACGTCCATGCCGATGGCATAGCGCTGGGCGCTCTGACCCTGGCGCTGGATCAGTGCACTGGAGCGTTGCGGGTCGTTGTGCACGAAGCTGCCGAGCAGGGTCAGTTGCAGGTTGGTGGCCGGTGGCGGGCCGCTGTCGGCCTGGCTTGGCGTGCCGAACAGTTGGGCGATCGGCGCCTGGGCGCGTTGTTCGGGGAGGGAGGCGGTCTGACCGGGGGGCGACTGCAGGGGGCCGCGCACCAGGCGCAGCAATTCAGCGCTCTGCCATGCCAGGCTCACGCTTGAAAGGATCAGCACGAGCATGCCGATCAGGCTCGGGGCATTTTCCTTGAGCCGCAGGGAAAGGGCCGGATTGGGCAAAGGCTGTACTCCGCAAACGACGTTCTAGGCTCTGTACGAAAAGTCCTGGGTGATTCAGCGCTGAAACAGGCTCGGCGTGTTCGCTGATGGAGTGTGCAACGAGCACGGCTCCATGCGTTCCTTGCCACCGCTATGGCCTGACCTTCGCTCGACGACTTTTCATACCGACCCTGTTCTTCTTATGGCCTGGGGCGTCGCGCGTCGATCATAACAGCCTGCGCGGCCTTGGCATCCCCCAAATAGGGTGAGTGTGCACTTCTAGTCAATGTGTTAAAGATAATTTGATAACCATTACAAAAAAGACCGTCCCATATGTAGTCATTGGGTCAAGCAGTCAGGTTAGGCTGTACTACCGGGATAAGGTTCTGTTCTAAGGTCACGCATGAACGCTTCGCTGCTCGATACTCCACTGCGCCGCCTGCCTTTCAGCTTCGCCAAGCGTCATGGCGTGGTCTTCGTCATGCATGACGGGCGCGCCAGCCTGGCTCACCGCGCCGATTGCGACCCCGTGGCGCTGGCCGAAGCGCAGCGCTTCGCCGGTCGTGCGCTGCCGTTGCAGGTGCTCGGCGCCCAGGAATTCGCCCAGGCGCTGGGCGCTGCCTATCAACACGACTCCGCTTCCATGCAGTTGGCCGAGGACATCGGCGGCAGCCTCGACCTGGCCTCGCTGGCGGATCAGGTGCCGGAAACCGAAGACCTGCTGGAGCAGGAGGACGATGCACCGATCATCCGCCTGATCAACGCCATCCTCGGCGAAGCGATCAAGGAGAATGCTTCCGATATCCACCTGGAAACCTTCGAGAAACGCCTGGTGGTACGCTTTCGCGTCGACGGTATCCTGCGTGAGGTGCTCGAGCCCAAGCGTGAACTGGCCGCGCTGCTGGTTTCACGGGTCAAGGTGATGGCGCGACTGGACATCGCCGAGAAGCGCGTGCCGCAGGACGGACGCATCTCGCTCAAGGTCGGCGGGCGCGAGGTGGATATTCGCGTCTCCACATTGCCCTCGGCCAATGGCGAGCGGGTGGTGCTGCGTCTGCTCGACAAGCAGGCCGGGCGCCTGTCGCTGCAGCACCTGGGCATGCGCGCCGAGGACCGTGCGCTGATGGAGGAAACCGTGCGCAAGCCGCACGGCATCCTGCTGGTCACCGGCCCGACCGGCTCGGGCAAGACCACCACGCTGTACGCCAGCCTGGTCAGCCTCAACGACCACACGCGCAACATCCTCACCGTCGAGGACCCCATCGAGTACCACCTCGAAGGCATCGGCCAGACCCAGGTCAACAGCAAGGTGGACATGACTTTCGCTCGCGGCCTGCGCGCCATCCTGCGTCAGGACCCGGACGTGGTGATGGTCGGCGAGATCCGCGACAAGGAAACCGCCGAGATCGCCGTGCAGGCCTCGCTGACCGGTCACCTGGTGCTGTCGACCCTGCACACCAACAGCGCCATCGGCGCCATCACCCGCCTGGTGGACATGGGCGTGGAGCCTTTTCTGCTTTCCTCCTCGCTGCTCGGCGTGCTGGCCCAGCGCCTGGTGCGCGTGCTCTGCCCGGCGTGCAAGGAACCTTATCCGGCCGATGCGGCCGAATGCGCATTGCTCGGCGTACCGGCCAGCTCGCCGCCGACCCTTTACCATGCGCGCGGTTGCGCCCACTGCCACCAGCAGGGCTATCGCGGGCGGACCGGCATCTACGAACTGGTGGTGTTCGATGAAACCATGCGCACCCTAGTGCACAGCCGCGCTTCCGAGCAGGACATGACCCGTCACGCCCGTACCCTCGGGCCGAGCATCCGTGACGATGGCCGGCGCAAGGTGCTGGAAGGGGTGACCACGGTGGAAGAAGTGCTGCGCGTGACGCGGGAAGAATGATGCTGAGAGGGATACTGGCAATGGCTCTTGCAGGAGCGGCAGGGCGGCATTGCGCTTCAGCCGCGGGTCGTTGTGAATCGCGGCTGAAGCCGCTCCTACGGAAACAACTGGGGCGACCTTTCGATGGCAGCCTTTGAATACATCGCCCTGGACGGGCGCGGTCGCCAGCAGAAGGGTGTACTGGAGGCCGACAGCGCGCGTCAGGTGCGCCAACTGCTGCGCGAGCGTCAATTGGCGCCGCTAGAGGTCAAGGCCACGCGCAGCCGCGAGCAGGGCAGTGGCCAGGCGCGCCTGGGCTTTGCCCGTGGCCTGTCGGCGCGCGATCTGGCGCTGGTCACCCGACAGCTGGCGACACTGATCCAGGCGGCGCTGCCCATCGAGGAAGCGTTGCGCGCCGCGGCTGCGCAATCCACCAATTCGCGTATCCAGGGCATGTTGCTGGCGGTGCGCGCCCGCGTGCTGGAAGGTCACAGCCTGGCCGGCAGCCTCAAGGAATTCCCGGCCGCCTTTCCCGAGCTGTACCGCGCCACGGTGGCAGCCGGCGAGCATGCCGGGCATCTCGGCCCGGTGCTGGAGCAACTGGCCGACTACACCGAGCAGCGTCAGCAGTCGCGGCAGAAGGTGCAGCTGGCCTTGCTCTACCCGGTGATCCTGATGTGCGCCTCCCTGTTGATCGTCGGCTTCCTGCTCGGTTACGTGGTGCCGGACGTGGTCAAGGTCTTCGTCGATTCCGGGCAGACCCTGCCTGCCCTGACCCGCGGGCTGATCGCCCTGAGCGACTGGGTCAAGGCCTGGGGGCTGGTCGCTCTGGTGGCGCTGATACTGGTGATCGTCGCCTTGCGCGCGGCGCTGCGCGACGAGACGTTCAGGCTGCGCTGGCATCGATTTCTCTTGCGCCTGCCGTTGATCGGCCGGCTGGGCCGCGCCACCGATTGCGCGCGCTTCGCCTCGACCCTGGCGATCCTCACCCGCAGTGGCGTGCCGCTGGTGGAGGCGCTGGCGATCGCCGGCGAGGTGATCGGCAACCGGGTGATCCGCGGCGAGGTGCTGGTGGCCGCGCAGAAGGTGCGCGAGGGCGGCAGCCTGACCCGTTCGCTGGAGGCCACCGGACAGTTCCCGCCGATGATGCTGCACATGATCGCCAGCGGCGAGCGCTCCGGCGAGCTGGATCAGATGCTGGCGCGCACGGCGAAGAACCAGGAAAACGACCTCGGCGCACAGATCGCCTTGCTGGTCGGATTGTTCGAGCCGTTCATGCTGGTTTTCATGGGCGCAGTGGTGCTGGTGATCGTGCTGGCCATCCTGCTGCCGATTCTTTCGTTGAACCAAATGGTGGGGTAACAGGTGAGAAAACGTCAGACAGGCTTCACGCTTATCGAAATCATGGTGGTGGTGGTGATCCTCGGGATTCTCGCTGCGCTGGTGGTGCCGCAGGTGATGAGCCGGCCGGATCAGGCCAAGGTCACCGCGGCGCAGAACGACATTCGCGCCATCGGCGCGGCGCTGGACATGTACAAGCTCGACAACCACAACTACCCCAGCACCCAGCAGGGGCTGGAGGCGCTGGTGAGCAGGCCGAGCGGCAACCCGCCGGCGAAGAACTGGAACAAGGACGGCTACCTCAAGCGCCTGCCCGTTGACCCCTGGGGTAACCCTTATCAATACCTGGCGCCCGGCACCCGCGGCGCTTTCGATCTCTACTCGCTCGGCGCCGATGGCAAGCAGGGCGGCAGCGACCTGAACGCCGACATCGGCAACTGGGATCTCTGACCCGACCATGTCGCTCAGTCCTGCGCACCGCGGCCAGCGTGGCTTCACCCTGATCGAACTGCTGGTGGTGCTGGTGATTCTCGGCAGCCTGATCGGCCTGGCGGTGTTCAGCACCGGCATGGCCGGGCCGTCGCGCGAGCTGCGCAGCGAGGCCGAGCGGCTCAGCGGGCTGATCGGCGTGCTGGTCGACGAAGCGGTGCTGGACAACCGCGAATACGGGCTGAGCTTTACCCGTGAAGGCTATCGAGTGATGCGTTACGACCCGCTGCGCGCCGAGTGGCAGGCGCTGGACCGTCAGGCCCATCGCCTGCCGGACTGGGCCGAGCTGGCGTTCGAGGTCGAGGGCGAGGCCTTCGCCCTGCCGGCGACGGCCAGCACGGGCGCGCCGCAGCTGCTGATCCTCTCCAGTGGCGAGCTGACGCCCTTTCGTCTGCGCCTGGCCGAGCGCCGACGCGACGGCCTGCGCCTGCAACTGTCCAGCGACGGCTTTGGCCTGCCGCGTGTCGAGGACCTGGGTAGCGGGCGTGCGGGATGAGGGGCGCGCGCGGCTTCACCCTGCTCGAGGTGCTGGTGGCCCTGGCCATCTTCGCCCTGGTCGCCGCCAGCGTGCTGACTGCCAGTGGGCGCAGCGTGCGCACCGCCAGCCAGCTGGAGAACAAGACCCTGGCCATGTGGGTGGCCGACAACCGCCTGACCGAGCTGCAATTGACCGATACGCCGCCTGCCGATGGCCGTGACCAGGGTCAGCTGGAGTTCGCCGGGCGGCGCTGGCTGTGGCAGAGCGAGATCCAGGCCACCAGCGAGCCGGCCATGCGTCGCGTGACACTGTGGGTCGCCGCCGACGAGCGTGGCGCCAGGGGTGATCTGCGTGAGCGCGCGCTGGTCACGCTCAGCGGTTTCCTGGGGGTGCCGCAGTGATTCGTCTGCCCTGTTGGAGTGAGCTCTGCTCGCGAAATGGCGTCGATGCGGGTTCGCGAGCAGCCTGTAGGGTGACCCTCAGCCCATCAACAGCGGCCAGCCATGGTGGGCTGAAGCCCACCCTACGAACTGGTGACCCTCAGCGGTTTTCTGGGGGCGCCGCAGTGATTCGTCTGCCCTGTTGGAGTGAGCTCTGCTCGCGAAATAGCGTCGATGCGGGTTCGCGAGCAGCCTGTAGGGTGGGCCGGGTGGCGCTCCGCTTTGGCCCACCAATAGCGGCCAGCCATGGTGGGCTGAAGCCCACCCTACCTGGTGACCTTCAGCGGCTTTCTCGGGGCTCCATGATGTGTGGGAGCGCTCAGCGCGGCTTCACCCTGCTGGAGCTGCTGATCGCCATCGCCATCTTCGCCCTGCTGGGGCTGGCTACCTACCGCATGCTCGACAGCGTGCTCAGTGCCGACGCCGTGACCCGTGAGCACGAGCGCCAGTTGCGCGAGCTGACCCGTGCCCTGTCGGCCTTCGAGCGCGACCTGCGGCAGGTGACGGTGCGGCCGATTCGCGATGCTTTCGGCGACGCGCAGCCGGCGCTGCACAGTGATCTGGCCGACGCCACGGCGCTGGAGTTGAGCCGTGCCGGCTGGCGCAACCCGCTCGGCCAGCCGCGCGCCGAGATACAGCGGGTGCGCTGGCAGCTAAGTGGCGAGCAATGGCAGCGGCGTTACTGGTCTGTGCTGGATCGGGCGCAGGACAGTACGCCGCAGATTCAGCAGGCGCTCAATGGGGTCGAGTCGCTGAGCCTGCGCTACCTGGACAAGGACGGGCAGTGGCAGCCCGACTGGCCGCCAGTCGGTGCGACGGGTGACGGCGCCCTCACCGAACTGCCGCGTGCGGTGGAGCTGCGCCTGCAACATCGTCGCTATGGCGAACTGCGTCGTCTGCTGCGCCTGCCGGATCTGCCGGCGCAGAAGCGCAACGGCGCGCCGACCGAAGACGACGAAGAGGTGCCGCAAGCATGAGGCGGCAGAGCGGGGTAGCCTTGATCACCGTACTGCTGGTGGTCGCCGTGGTCACGGTGGTCTGCGCCGGGCTGATTGCCCGCCAGCAGCTGTCAATCCGCAGCAGCGCCAACCAGTTGCACGTGAACCAGGCCTGGCACTATGCCCTGGGTGGCGAAACCCTGGCCAAGGCGGTGCTGGAGCGTGATGTGCGCCGCGGCGATCCGCGTCAGCCGGTGGACCATCTGCTGGAGCCCTGGGCCAGGCCGCTGACCTTCCCGCTGGACGAGGGCGGCGAGCTGCGCGTGCGCATCGTCGATCCCAGCGCTCGCTTCAACCTCAACAGCCTGGTTCGCCAGGGGCGGCCCAACGAGCTGGCGGTATTGCGTTTGCGTCGCCTGCTGCTGCGCCTGGGCATCGACAAGCCCTATGCCGAGCGCCTGCTGGACTGGCTGGACACCGATAGCGAGCCGCAGGGCGGCAACGGCGCCGAGGACGGCCAGTACCTGCTGGCAACGCCGCCTTATCGCGCGGCCAACCGCGAGGTCACCGATGTGTCCGAGCTGCGCCTGTTGCTGGAGATGGACGAGGCCGACTATCGCCGGTTGCTGCCCTTCGTCAGCGCGCTGCCGGGCGAGGCGTTGCTCAACGTCAATACGGCCAGCGCCATGGTGCTCTCCAGCCTGTCCGATGGCTTGACGCCGGACACGGCCACGGCGCTGATCGCCGCGCGCGGCGCCGAGGGCTATCCCAGCCCGGCAGCCTTCGCCGCCCAGCCTGCACTCGCCGGCATGGGCGAGCAGGTGGTGCAGGGGCTGGCGGTCGGCAGCCAGTATTTCGAAGTGTTCAGCGAGGTCAGCCTGGGCGAGCGCCGGGTGGTCTTGCGCAGCCTGTTGCAGCGCAGCAATGATGGCCAGGTCAGTGTCCTGGCGCGTGATCTGGGGCAGGGCGGCATGCCGCCACCGTCCGTTGAGGAAGAACGAGAATGAACCCGTTATGGATTTTCCTGCCGCCTGCGGCGTGCCACGAGCTCGGCCCGGCGTTGCCGGTGCAGCGGGTGACCGCCGAGCATAGCCATACGCTGAGCCTGAGCGAGGCGCTGGCGGACCTGCCAGTGCATTGGGAACTGGTGCTGCCGGTGGAGGCGGTCACCGCGTGCGCCGTGCAGTTGCCGACGCAGAAGGCGCGCTGGATGCGTCAGGCCCTCCCGTTCGCCGTGGAGGAACTGCTCGCCGAGGACGTCGAGCTGATGCACCTGGCACTGGGCGAACAGCTGGCCGACGGCCGTCACCGGGTCTATGCCGTGCGCGCCGCCTGGCTACGCGAATGCCTGGCGCTGTTCGCCGCGCAACCGCCGCAGGCGATTCGCATCGATGCCGATCTGCTGCCACGCCAGGGCAGCCAGCTGCTCTGGCTGCAGTCGCGCTGGCTGCTGGGCGGGGAGGCGCCCTGGCGTCTGGCCCTGCAAGCCGAGGATTGGCCGGCACTGGCCAGTCGTTGCCCGACGCCGTGCATCGCCAGTGCGCCGGCGGGGCAGGTGCTGCCCGAGCCGGTCGATGAGGTGCATCTGCTGGAAGATGCGCCGCAATGGCTGGTAGGCCAGGGCAGCGGTGTCGATCTGGCGCAAGGGGCTTTCGCCCTGCGTCAGAGCGGCGAGGGCTGGCTGCGCTGGCGCCCGCTGGCCGCGGTGCTGGCGCTGTGTCTGGCGCTGCAGTGGGGGTTCAATCTGGCGCAGGGCTGGTACCTGCAGCGCGAAGCCGATGCCTACGCCGCCTCCAGCGAGGCGCTGTACCGCGAGTTGTTCCCGCAGGACAACAAGCTGATCAACCTGCGTGCACAGTTCGATCAGCACCTGGCGCAGTCCGCTGGCAGTGACAGCCCGCTACTGGGGCTGCTGGCCGAAGTGGCGGCGGCTCTGAACGGCGATGGGGGCGCGCAGGTGCAGGTCAATCAGCTCGATTTCAGCGCGACTCGCGGCGACCTGTCGCTGCAGTTGCAGGCGCCGGGGTTCGCCGAACTCGAGCGCTTGCGTGAGCGCCTGGAGCAGGCCGGTCTGGCGGTACAGATGGGGTCGGCCAGCCGCGAGGCAGAGGGTGTCAGCGCACGTGTGGTGATCGGAGGATGAGCGGCATGTCGAGAATGGGATGGAGCGAAAACCTGCAATTGCATTGGCAGCGCTCGCCACTGGCGCTGCGCTGGCAGACGCTGCCGGCGCGTGATCGTCTGGCGCTGCTTGCCCTGAGTCTGTTCCTGCTGCTGGTGCTGTTCTACCTGGCGCTGTGGCAGCCGGCGCAGCGCCACGCCCAGGCCGCACGCGCCGCGTTCGAGGAGCAGCGCGAGCTGTATGCCTACCTGCGGAGTCGGGCGCCGCTGGTACAGGGGCGTGAGCTGCAACCGCGTACCAGCCTCGAGCCGGCGCGCCTGCAAGGGGTGGTCACGGCAAGTGCGGCCGAGCAGGGGCTGGTGATCGAGCGCCTGGATACCGAGGGGCTCGGCGCGGTGCAGGTCAACCTGCAACCGGTGGCCTTCGCCCAGTTGCTGGGCTGGATAGAGGCGCTGGAGGGGCAGGGCATACGCGTGGAGGAAGCCGGGCTGGATCGCGCCGAGGAAAACCGCGTGGTCGCACGCCTGAGTCTGCGCGCCGGCGAGTGAGCCACGATGCTCGCGCGCGCACTGCGCAAGGGCCTGAGTGGCAATGACGGTTGTCCCCTGGCGTAATGACGCTTGTTCGTGGAGTAACGACGGCTTTTGCATGGAATGTTCCCGCGGTGCGCACGGCGCACCCTGCGGTTTGCATAACGCCGCGGTAACATCGCGCACCCATTTGGGCGTTTAGGAAACGCTGCTGCGCCGATACAGTGCCGTTTGTCGCCCCTCAAGGAAATCGTGAAGCGGCGCCAGAGCCCATGCTGCGGGTGTTTCGCGATTATTGGCCTGGGTATTGCTGTAGATATCCGTTTGCCCTTTTCTGCTTGATCACTCCTTTTCCTGCCTGTCAATATCTGCGCCGCGCGCATCCTGTGCTTCTGTAATTAGTTGTCGCATTGAGGAAATATCGCCTCATTGCCTGCCGCTAGAATGCCGCTCACCCAGCCAAGGCCCCTTTGTCGCTCGTCCACCACGACAGCGCAGCGCCGCCTTCTACAATTCATAAAAGGTCGGGCCCCCTCACTGCCATCGATGCCATACCCAATTCGAAGGAGCAAAGAATGAAGAAGATCGCACTGCTCGGCGCCCTGGCGCTGTCCCTGATGTCGCCCCTGGCGCTGGCCGAGAAGCCGCTGCGCATCGGTATCGAGGCGGCCTACCCACCCTTCGCATTCAAGACTCCCGATGGCCAGATTTCCGGCTTCGACTACGACATCGGCAACGCCCTGTGCGAGGAGATGAAGGTCGAGTGCAAGTGGATCGAGCAGGAGTTCGACGGCCTGATCCCGGCGCTGAAGGTGCGCAAGTTCGACGCGGTGCTGTCGTCCATGTCGATCACCGAGGAACGCAAGAAGTCCGTGGACTTCACCGGCAAGTACTATCACACCCCCGCCAAGCTGGCGATGAAGGCCGGGACCGAGATCAAGGACCCGCTGGTCGATCTGAAAGGCAAGAAGGTCGGCGTGCAGCGCGCTTCCATCTATGACCGCTATGCCACCGATGTCTTCGCTCCGGCGGGTATCGAGGTGGTGCGTTACAGCTCGCAGAACGAAATCTTCCTCGACATGCAGTCCGGCCGTCTGGACGCCACCCTGGCCGACTCGGTGAACATCGACGACGGTTTCCTCAAGACCGATGCCGGCAAGGGCTTTGCCTTCGTCGGCCCGGACTACACCGACACCAAGTACTTCGGCGAGGGAGCCGGTATCGCCGTGCGCAAGGGTGACAAGGAGCTGGCCGACAAGATCAGCGCCGCCATCCTGGCCATTCGCGCCAACGGCAAGTACAAGGAAGTGCAGGACAAGTACTTCGACTTCGACGTTTACGGTAAGTAAGCGCTGCGAGGCAGATGAAGTGGCACTGACCTTCGCTGAGGTTGTGCCACTTTTTTCTTGGCTCTGCAGGGCCGGTGCTTCAGGGGTCGCCCTGAGCGCCAGGCCTTGCACTCAACCTGTGGTTCGTCGCGCAAGCGACTTGACTTCCCTTTGTG
The DNA here is from genome assembly GCF_900104265.1 of Ectopseudomonas guguanensis. GTDB lineage: Bacteria > Pseudomonadota > Gammaproteobacteria > Pseudomonadales > Pseudomonadaceae > Aquipseudomonas > Aquipseudomonas guguanensis. The sequence goes on along the minus strand of NZ_FNJJ01000001.1, from coordinate 154,000 downwards.
CTATGCGGCGCCGCTGTGGTGCCTGAGAGGTATTAGCGCATGCTTCAAGGCTACGGCTCGACCATTCTCGACGGTGCCTGGCTCACTCTGCTCCTGGCGCTGACGTCGATGGCAGTGGCGATCTTCCTGGGCCTGCTTGGCGCGGCCTTTCGCCTGTCGCCGCTCCGCTGGCTAGCGGCGCTGGGCGACACCTACGCCACGGTGATCCGCGGTATCCCCGATCTGGTGCTGATCCTGCTGATCTTCTACGGCGGCCAGGATCTGGTGAACCGCATCGCGCCGATGCTCGGTTATGACGAGTACATCGACATCAACCCCTTCGTTGCCGGCGTCTTCACCATGGGCTTCATCTTCGGTGCCTATCTATCGGAAACCTTCCGTGGCGCCTTCATGGCGATCCCCAAGGGGCAGGCGGAAGCCGGTGCGGCCTATGGCATGAGCGGGGTGCAGGTGTTCTTCCGCATCCTCGTGCCGCAGATGATCCGTTTCGCCATTCCCGGTTTTACCAACAACTGGCTGGTGCTGACCAAGGCCACTGCGCTGATCTCCGTGGTCGGCCTGCAGGACATGATGTTCAAGGCCAAGAGCGCGGCCGACGCCACGCGCGAGCCGTTCACCTTCTATCTGGCGGTGGCGGGTCTGTATCTGGTGCTGACCAGCGTTTCCCTGCTGGCGCTGCGTTTCCTCGAGAAGCGTTACTCGGTGGGTACCAAGGCGGCTGAACTATGATCTTCGACTACCAAATGATCTGGGAAAACCTGCCGCTGTACTTCGGTGGCGTGCTGGTCACCCTGAAAATCCTGCTGATCTCCCTGGCCATTGGCCTCAGCCTCGCGGTGCCGCTGGCGCTGATGCGGGTGTCGAAGTCGCCCTGGGTCAACTTCCCGGCCTGGCTCTATACCTACGTGATTCGCGGTACGCCGATGCTGGTGCAGCTGTTTCTGATCTACTACGGCCTGGCCCAGTTCGAGTTCATCCGTGACAGCTTCATGTGGCCGTATTTCTCCAGCGCCACCTTCTGCGCCTGCCTGGCCTTCGCCATCAATACCAGCGCCTACACCGCGGAGATTCTGGCCGGCAGCCTCAAGGCCACGCCGCCGGGCGAGATCGAGGCGGCCAAGGCCATGGGCATGTCGCGGGGCAAGCTGTACCGCCGCATCCTGCTGCCGTCGGCACTGCGTCGCGCGCTGCCGCAGTACAGCAACGAAGTGATCATGATGCTGCACACCACCTCGCTGGCGTCGATCGTGACCCTGATCGATATCACCGGGGCCGCACGCACGGTCAGCTCGCAGTACTACATGCCGTTCGAGGCCTTCATCACCGCCGGCCTGTTCTATCTGGTGCTGACCTTCATCCTGGTGCGCCTGTTCAAGCTGGCCGAGCGTCGTTGGCTGGCCTACCTGGCACCGCGCAAGGCCTGATGCCATGACGATTCAAGAGAACCCGAACATGTACAAACTCGAAGTTCAGGACCTGCACAAGCGCTACGGCAGCCATGAGGTGATCAAGGGCGTGTCGATGGCGGCCAAGGCTGGCGACGTGATCAGCATCATCGGCTCCAGCGGCTCGGGCAAGAGCACCTTCCTGCGCTGCCTGAACCTGCTGGAACAGCCGCATGCCGGCAAGATTCTGCTCAACAACGAAGAGCTGAAACTGGTGCCGGCCAAGGACGGCTCGCTGCGCGCCGCCGATGCCAGGCAGCTGCAGCGCATGCGCTCGCGCCTGGCCATGGTGTTCCAGCACTTCAACCTGTGGTCGCACATGAGCGCTCTGGACAACGTCATGGAAGCGCCGGTGCACGTGCTCGGCCAGAGCAAGGCCGAAGCCCGTGACAAGGCCGAGCACTACCTGGCCAAGGTCGGCGTGGCCCACCGCAAGGACGCCTACCCGGCGCACATGAGTGGCGGCGAGCAGCAGCGCGTGGCCATCGCCCGTGCCCTGGCCATGGAGCCGGAGGTGATGCTGTTCGACGAGCCCACCTCGGCCCTCGATCCCGAGCTGGTCGGCGAGGTGCTCAAGGTCATGCAGGACCTGGCCACCGAAGGCCGTACCATGGTGGTGGTGACCCACGAGATGGGCTTTGCCCGTGAGGTATCGAACCAGCTGGTGTTCCTGCACAAGGGCCTGGTGGAAGAGCGCGGCTGCCCGAAGGAGGTTCTGGTCAATCCGCAGTCCGAACGTCTCAAGCAGTTCCTTTCCGGCAGTCTCAAATAATAAGAAGCTAGACTGCGAGTCAAAGCCTGTTCAAAGTCTTGCGAGCGAGAGGCATGCAAGGCAAAGGCAGGCGAGGAAGCGGAGTTTACTGGTGTAAATGAGCATTCCGAGCCTGTTGCTAACCCGGCAGGCCCGACGCGCAGCAAACTTTGAACAGGCTTTCATGACCCCCCATCGAATTGGCTTTTTATACTGGCCCGGCACCAAGGCCCTGACCCTGTCCCTGGCCGAGGAAGCCCTGCGTGTCGCCCAGCGCGTGCATCCGGAAGTGGTGTACGAGCTGGTGTTCCTTCAGGCCGAGCCGCTGGTGGCGGGCGACTGGCGCCTGCCGGGCGAGCCCTGGACCGGGCATCTGGAAGGGCTGGACAAGCTGTTCCTGCTTGCCGACGCGCCGCCGGCGCAGGTGTCCGCCGGCCTGGCTGCCGCGCTCAAGCAACAGGTGCGCAGTGGTTGCGTGATCGGCGGCCTGTCAGCCGGGGTCTATCCGCTGGCCCAGCTGGGCCTGCTCGATGGTTATCGCGCAGCGGTGCACTGGCGCTGGCAGGACGATTTCGCCGAACGCTTTCCCAAGGTCATCGCTACCAGTCATCTGTTCGACTGGGATCGTGATCGCCTGACCGCCTGTGGCGGCATGGCGGTACTCGACCTGCTGCTGGCGGTGCTGGCTCGTGATCATGGTGCGGAACTGGCCGGTGCGGTGAGCGAGGAGCTGGTGGTCGAGCGTATCCGAGAGGGCGGTGAGCGTCAGCGCATTCCGCTGCAGAACCGTCTGGGTTCCAGCCACCCGAAGCTGACCCAGGCCGTGCTGCTGATGGAGGCCAACATCGAGGAACCGCTGACCACCGACGAGATCGCCCAGCACGTGTGCGTGTCGCGCCGGCAGCTGGAGCGCATCTTCAAGCAGTACCTCAATCGCGTGCCCAGCCAGTACTACCTGGAGCTGCGCCTGAACAAGGCGCGCCAGTTGCTGATGCAGACCAGCAAGTCGATCATCCAGATCGGCCTGTCCTGCGGCTTCTCCTCGGGGCCGCACTTCTCCAGCGCCTACCGCAACTTCTTCGGCGCCACCCCGCGTGACGATCGCAACCAGCGCCGCAGCAACAGCCCCTTCGAACTGACCTCCACGCCGGTCGAGCGCGGCTGATCAAGGCTGCCGCGGCTAAAGTCTCTGCCGTGCGTAGCCCGGATGAAATCCGGGGCAGTCGTAGCGATCGCCCCCGGATTTCATCCGGGCTACATAGACGAGGGTTGCGATACCGACCAGTCAGCCTGCGGAGAATTTTTCCCTCGGCGTGCGCTCCGGTATCGAACTGCGTTTAAACTGCGCCTTTCCGACGGTTTCTGTCGCTTTGACGAAAACCCGCGGAAAACCTGGGGTGGCGCTGTAAGAAGTTGTCGCATGGCGGCAATGCCGGCCCTGATTCAGTCCCTACAATCCTTGCATTCCCTGCCGTAACGGGCCTTTCGTGTGGCCCGCTGCAGGCTGGTTTTCCTTCTTCAGGAGAGTTTCGATGTCCGTTCAGCACGATGCGGTGCAACGCGCCGATTTCGACCAGTTCATGGTCCCCAACTACGCCCCTGCTGCCTTCGTACCCGTGCGCGGCCTGGGCTCGCGAGTATGGGACCAGAGCGGTCGAGAGCTGATCGACTTCGCCGGCGGCATCGCCGTCAACGTGCTGGGTCACTGTCACCCGGCGCTGGTGGCTGCGCTGACCGAACAGGCCAATACCCTGTGGCACATCTCCAACGTCTTCACCAACGAGCCGACCCTGCGTCTGGGCAAGAAGCTGGTCGAGGCGACCTTCGCCGAGCGCGTGTTCTTCTGCAACTCCGGCGCCGAGGCCAACGAGGCGGCGTTCAAGCTGGCCCGTCGTGTCGCCCATGACCGTTTCGGCCCGGAAAAGCACGAGATCATCGCTGCCACCAACAGTTTCCATGGCCGCACCCTGTTCACCGTCAGCGTCGGCGGCCAGCCGAAGTACTCCGACGGCTTCGGGCCGAAGATCCAGGGCATCACCCATGTGCCGTACAACGATCTGGAGGCGCTGAAGGCGGCGATTTCCGACAAGACCTGCGCCGTGGTGCTGGAGCCGATCCAGGGCGAGGGCGGCGTGTTGCCGGCGGACAAGGCCTATCTGGAAGGTGCCCGCGAGCTGTGCAATGCGCACAACGCGCTGCTGGTGTTCGACGAAGTGCAGAGCGGCATGGGCCGCAGCGGCGAGCTGTTTGCCTACATGCACTACGGTGTGGTGCCGGACATTCTCTCCAGCGCCAAGAGCCTGGGCGGCGGCTTCCCCATCGCGGCGATGCTCACCACCACCGACCTGGCCAAGCACTTCACTCCGGGCACCCACGGCACCACCTATGGCGGCAACCCGCTGGCCTGTGCGGTCGGTGAAGCGGTGCTGGATATCGTCAATACCCGCCAGACGCTGGATGGCGTCAAGGCCAAGAGCGAGCGCTTCAAGACCCGTCTGCAGGCGCTCGGCGAGCAGTACGGCCTGTTCGAACAGGTGCGCGGCATGGGCCTGCTGCTCGGTTGCGTACTCAACGAGGCGTGGAAGGGCAAGGCCAAGCAGGTGCTGGACGCGGCGTCCGCTGAAGGGCTGATGGTGCTGCAGGCCGGCCCGGACGTGGTGCGTTTCGCCCCGAGCCTGGTGGTGGAAGAGCGCGATATCGACGAAGGCCTGGCCCGTTTCGAGCGTGCGCTGAGCAAGCTGGCCAACGCCTGAGCGAACGCCCGGCGCAGGTAGCGCCGGGCTTCTCCCACGGATGATGTTCCTGTGTGTGCCGGGCCTCTGGCCTGGCGTTCTCCGGTTGCCCCTGCGCGGTCTCCGGAGCTTTTCTTGAAGAAGGAGTGACCCCATGCTGGTGATGCGCCCTGCGCAAATGGCGGACCTGGCGGATGTGCAGCGACTGGCTGCTGACAGCCCGGTGGGCGTCACTTCATTGCCGGACGACGCCGATCGGCTGCGCGACAAGATCGCTGCCTCGGAGGCGTCCTTCGCCGCGGAAGTCAGCTTCAATGGCGAGGAAAGCTACTTCTTCGTCCTCGAGGACACCGACAGCGGGCGCCTGGTCGGCTGCTCGGCCATCGTCGCCTCGGCCGGCTATTCCGAACCCTTCTACAGCTTTCGCAACGAGACCTTCGTGCACAACTCGCGTGAGCTGAAGATCCACAACAAGATCCATGTGCTGTCGCTGTGTCACGACCTGACCGGCAACAGCCTGCTGACCAGCTTCTACGTCGAGCGGCCGCTGGTCAGCAGCGTGTTCGCCGAACTCAACTCACGTGGGCGCCTGCTGTTCATGGCCGGGCATCCCGAGCGCTTCGCCGATGCGGTGGTGGTGGAGATCGTCGGCCACAGCGACGAGAACGGTGATTCGCCGTTCTGGGACGCCGTGGGGCGCAACTTCTTCGACATGAATTACGCCGAGGCCGAGCGTCTGTGCGGACTGAAGAGTCGCACCTTCCTCGCCGAGCTGATGCCGCATTACCCCATCTACGTGCCACTGCTGCCGGACGAGGCGCAGGAGGCCATGGGCCAGGTCCACCCGCGGGCGCAGATCACCTTCGACATCCTGATGCGCGAAGGCTTCGAAACCGATCACTACATCGACATCTTCGACGGTGGCCCGACCCTGCATGCGCGCACCTCGGGCATTCGCAGCATCGCCCACAGCCGCCTGGTGCCGGTGAGGATCGGCGAGGCCGAGAGCGGTGGTCGCCAGTACCTGGTCAGCAACGGCCAGTTGCAGGACTTCCGCGCCATCGTCGCCGACCTCGACTGGGTACCGGGCAAGCCCGTGACCCTCAGTGCCGAGACCGCCGAAGTGCTCGGTGTGGGCGAGGGCGGCAGCGTTCGCCTGGTGGCGGTTTGAACAATAGGGCTGCAGGCTGCCAGCGGCAGGCTGCAGACAGAGTATCGAGGCTTTTGCCTGAGGCCTGGCGCCTGCAGCCTGAAGCCGAACCGGAGGTTCTATGATCGTTCGTCCCGTGCGCAGTGCCGATTTGCCGGCCCTGATCGACCTGGCGCGCAGCACCGGCGCTGGCCTGACCACGTTGCCGGCCAATGAAGAGCGCCTGGCGCATCGGGTCGGCTGGGCGGAGAAAACCTTTCGCGGCGAGGCCGAGCGTGCCGATGCCGACTACCTGTTCGTGCTCGAAGACGATGCCGGCAAGGTGGTGGGCATTTCCGCGGTGGCCGGCGCCGTCGGCCTGCGTGAGCCCTGGTACAACTACCGGGTCGGTCTGACCGTCAGTGCCTCGCAGGAGCTGAACATCCATCGCCAGGTGCCGACGCTGTTCATGGCCAACGACCTGACCGGCAACTCCGAACTCTGTTCGCTGTTCCTGCATGCCGATCACCGCAGCGGCCTCAATGGGCGTCTGTTGTCGAAGGCGCGCTTTCTGTTCATCGCCGAGTTTCGCGAGCTGTTCGGCGACAAGATCATCGCCGAAATGCGCGGCGTGTCCGACGAGCGCGGGCGCTCGCCGTTCTGGGAAAGCCTCGGTCGGCATTTCTTCAAGATGGAATTCTCCCAGGCGGACTACCTGACCGGTGTCGGCAACAAGGCGTTCATCGCCGAGCTGATGCCCAAGTTTCCGCTCTACACCTGTTTCCTTTCCGAGGACGCGCGTGCCGTCATCGGTCGCGTGCACCCGGACACCGAGCCGGCGTTGGCCATGCTCAAGTCCGAGGGCTTCAGCTACCAGGGCTACGTCGACATCTTCGATGCAGGCCCGGCCATCGAGGCACAAACCTCGAAGATTCGCGCCGTGCAGAACAGCCAGAACCTGGTGCTGGCCATCGGCACGCCCGGCGATGACGCCGAGCCCTTCCTGGTGCACAACCGCAAGCGTCAGGACTGCCGCATTACCGCCGCGCCGGCACGCATGGCGGCCGGCACCCTGGTGGTCGATCCGCTGACTGCCAAGCGCCTGCGCCTTTCGGCCGGTGACCAGGTGCGCGCCGTGCCGCTGTCGGCGCACGGCTGAGCTATTCGTTTTGCGCGGCGGCTGCTGATGGCCGTCGCACGTGCTGGAGTGGTAGAACAAGATGAACACTCATTACATCGCAGGTCAGTGGCAGCCCGGGCAGGGCGAGTCGCTGCAATCGCTCGACCCGGTCAGTCAGGCCGTGCTCTGGCAGGGCCAGGGCGCCTCTGCCGCGCAGGTCGATGCCGCCGTTGCCGCCGCGCGTGGCGCGTTCTCGCAGTGGGCGGCGCGCTCGCTGGATGAGCGTATCGGCGTGCTGGAGCGCTTTGCCGCCTGCCTGAAGTCGCGCACCGACGAACTGGCCCGGGCGATCGGCGAAGAAACCGGCAAGCCGCTCTGGGAAGCCGCCACCGAAGTGAACAGCATGGTGGGCAAGGTCGCCATCTCCATCCAGAGCTACCGTGAGCGCACCGGCGAGAAAAGCGGCCCGCTGGGCGACGCCACTGCCGTGTTGCGCCACAAGCCGCACGGTGTGGTGGCGGTGTTCGGCCCCTACAATTTCCCCGGCCACCTGCCCAACGGCCACATCGTGCCGGCATTGCTGGCCGGCAACTGCGTGCTGTTCAAGCCCAGCGAGCTGACGCCCAAGGTCGCCGAGCTGACGGTCAAATGCTGGATCGAGGCCGGCCTGCCCGCAGGCGTGCTCAACCTGCTGCAGGGTGGCCGCGAAACCGGTGTCGCCCTGGCCGGCCACTGCGGTATCGACGGGCTGTTCTTCACCGGTTCCAGCCGCACCGGCAATCTGCTGCACGCCCAGTTCGCCGGGCGCCCGGACAAGATCCTGGCGCTGGAGATGGGCGGCAACAACCCGCTGATCGTCGATCAGGTGGCCGATGTCGACGCGGCGGTCTACACCATCGTGCAATCCGCCTTCATCTCCGCCGGTCAGCGCTGCACCTGCGCCCGCCGCCTGCTGGTACCGACTGGCGAGTGGGGCGACACGCTGCTGGCGCGCCTGGTGCAGGTCGCCGGGCAGATCAGGGTCGGGCGCTTCGACGAGCAGCCGGCGCCGTTCATGGGCTCGGTGATTTCCCTGCAGGCCGCCGCACAATTGATGCAGGCGCAGGCCGAACTGCTGGCCAGGGGCGCCACTGCGCTGCTGGCCATGACCCAGCCGCAAGCCGACGCCGCGCTGCTGACACCGGGCATCCTCGACGTCACGGCGGTTGGCGAACGTGCCGACGAGGAGTTGTTCGGTCCGCTGCTGCAGGTGATCCGTTACGACGGTTTCGAGAATGCCATCGCCGAAGCCAATGCCACGGCCTACGGCCTGGCCGCTGGCCTGTTGTCCGACTCGCGTGCGCGCTTCGAGCAGTTCTGGCTGCACAGCCGCGCCGGCATCGTCAACTGGAACAAGCAGCTTACCGGCGCCGCCAGCTCCGCGCCGTTCGGCGGTATCGGTGCCTCGGGCAACCATCGCGCCAGTGCCTACTACGCAGCCGATTACTGCGCCTATCCGGTGGCCGGGCTGGAAAGTGAAAGTCTGACCCTGCCCGCGACCCTGACCCCGGGAGTGACCCTCTGATGTCTGCCTATGAAATGAACTTTGACGGCCTGGTCGGGCCGACCCACAACTACGGTGGCCTGTCCTACGGCAACGTGGCCTCGCAGAGCAACAGCCAGGCCGTGTCGAACCCCAGGGAAGCCGCCAGGCAGGGCCTGGCCAAGATGAAGGCGCTGATGGACATGGGCTTCAAGCAGGGCGTGCTGGCCCCGCAGGAGCGCCCGGATGTCGCCGCGCTGCGTCGTCTGGGCTTTACCGGCAGTGACGCCGAGGTGATCCAGCGTGCAGCGCGCGAGGCCATGCCGTTGCTGGTGGCGAGTTGCTCGGCCTCGAGCATGTGGACGGCCAATGCCTGCACCGTCAGCCCCAGCGCCGACACGGCAGACGGGCGCGTGCACTTCACCGCCGCCAACCTCAACTGCAAGTTCCATCGCAGCATCGAGCACCCGACCACCAGCCGCGTGTTGCAGGCGATGTTCGCCAGCCAGGCGCACTTCGCCCATCACCCGGCATTGCCGGCGGTGGCGCAGTTCGGTGACGAGGGCGCAGCCAACCACACGCGTTTCTGCAAGGCCTATGGCGATGCCGGGGTGGAGTTCTTCGTCTACGGGCGCAGCGCCTTCGACAGCCGCTACCCGGCGCCGGCCCGCTACCCGGCGCGGCAGACCCTGGAGGCCAGCCAGGCGGTGGCGCGTCTGCACGGCCTGAGCGAGGCGGGCGTGGTCTATGCCCAGCAGAATCCGGCGGTGATCGACCAGGGCGTGTTCCACAACGACGTGATCGCCGTGGGCAACGGCGAGGTGCTGTTCTATCACCAGGACGCCTTCCTCGATACCGACCGGGTGCTGAGCGAACTGGGCGACAAGCTGGCCCGGCGTGGCGGCAACTTCCAGGCCGTGTGCGTGCCGGCTTCGGCCGTCAGCGTGCAGGATGCGGTACGTTCCTACCTGTTCAACAGTCAGCTGCTGAGCCGTGCCGACGGCAGCATGCTGCTGATCGTGCCGGAGGAGTGCAAGAGCAACGCCAGCGTCTGGCGCTACCTGGAACAGCTGACTGCCAGCGGTGGGCCGATCCGCGAGGTGCGTGTGTTCGACCTCAAGCAGAGCATGCAGAACGGTGGCGGTCCGGCTTGCCTGCGTCTGCGCGTGGCGCTCAACGAGCAGGAGCTGGCCGCGGTCAATCCGGGCGTGGTGATGACGGACGCGCTGCATGACAAGCTGGTAACCTGGGTCGACAGGCACTACCGTGACCGCCTGAGCGAAGCCGACCTGGCCGACCCGCAGTTGCTCACCGAATGCCGTACGGCATTGGATGAACTGACGCAGATCCTTAAACTGGGCTCGGTCTATCCTTTCCAGATGACCTGAACCTGGCCCCACCTCGGAGATTTTATGAGCGACGCCCTGCAACTGATTCTCGAAGATAACGACGGCACCCAGCTGGAAACCTCCTGCAGCCGCTTTGCCGTGGTCTGGCAGGGCAAGGAGCTGTGGGTCCAGGCCGTTGGCGATCAGTTGCTGATCGGCGTCGACGTGGCCGAAGGTGACACCGAATACGCCAACCTGCTGCTGCGCCCCCAGGCCACCAACCTGGTCAGCCTGCAACTGGAAATGGAGCCGGCGCTCGCCGATGAAGACGATCATGTTCATGGCCCGGACTGCAATCACTGATCGAATCTTGTAGGGTGGGCCGGGCGGCGCTCCGCCTCAGCCCACCAAGGCTGGCCGCTGTTGGTGGGCTGAAGCCCACCCTACGAAAATGCTGCGAACCAAGGAGACCTCATGCTTGCCCTCGGCAAACTGCTTGAACTGACCCTGGCCGGCCATGAGCCGTCGGCGAAGATTCAACTGACGCCCGATGGCACGCGTCTGCGCTGGCTCGACGAAGGCGCGCTGGAGGTGACCCCGCCTGCCGCCCGCGACAATGGTCTGGACCTGCTGCTGTCGGCCGGCATCCATGGCAACGAAACCGCGCCCATCGAACTGCTCGATCGCCTGCTGCGCGGCATCGCGCGCAACGAACTGCATCCGGCGGCGCGGATTCTCTTTCTGTTCGGCAACCCCGAGGCCATGCGCCGTGGCGAGCGTTATGTCGAACAGGACCTCAATCGCCTGTTCAGCGGTCGTCACGAGCAGTCCAGCGGCTTCGAGGCCATCAGGGCCTGCGATCTGGAGCACCTGGCTGCCAATTTCTTCGGCAAGGACACTGGCCGCACTCGCCTGCATTACGACTTGCACACCGCCATCCGTGGCTCGAAGATCGAGCAGTTCGCCCTCTACCCCTGGCAGGAGGGGCGCGCCCATTCCCGTAGCGAGCTGGAGCGGCTGCGCGCTGCCGGTATCGAAGCGGTGCTGCTGCAGAACAAGGCCTCGATCACCTTCAGTGCCTACACCTACGCGCAGCTCGGTGCCGAGGCCTTCACCCTGGAACTGGGCAAGGCCCGTGCCTTCGGGCAGAACGAGCTGGTCAACCTCGACCTGCTGGAAAGCGCCTTGCATGCGCTGATCGAAGGGCGCGAGGTCGGCGAGGATTCGACGCTCGACGGCATGCAGCTGTTCTCGGTCTCGCGTGAAGTGATCAAGCACAGCGACAGCTTCCAGCTGCACGTACCGGCGGATATCGAGAATTTCACCGAACTGGAGCCTGGCTACCTGCTCGCCGAGGATATCGCCGATACCCGCTGGATAGTGGAGGAGCAGGGCGCGCGCATCATCTTCCCCAACCCTAAGGTCAAGAACGGCCTGCGCGCCGCCATCCTGATCGTCCCCGACGATGGTGCAGGCCTGGCGTAGCGACGTATGTGGGAGGGGCTTCAGCCGCGACGCTGCGGCCTCTTGATCGCCGCTGAAGCGCCTCCCACGGTTTTTGCCCGCAACTGTATCTGTCACCCTTCGGGCGACCTCTTTAGCATGAGCCTTTCGCCAATTGCCGGGAAAGCCTGTCATGCCCCTGATCGACCTGCGTAGCGACACCGTCACCCAACCCACCGTCGCCATGCGCGAGACCATGATGGCCGCCGAACTGGGCGACGATGTCTACGGCGAAGACCCGACCGTCAACCGCCTGGAAAATTGGCTGGCGGCGGAGCTGGGGTTCGAGGCGGCGCTGTTCGTGCCCACCGGCACCATGAGCAACCTGCTCGGCCTGATGGCCCATTGTGAGCGCGGCGACGAGTACATCGTCGGTCAGCAGGCGCACACCTACAAGTACGAAGGTGGCGGCGCCGCCGTGCTCGGCTCCATCCAGCCGCAGCCCATCGACGGCGAGGCCGATGGCTCGCTGGACCTGGCCAAGGTCGAGGCGGCGATCAAGCAGGACGACTTCCACTTCGCCCGCACTCGCCTGCTGGCGCTGGAAAACACCATGCAGGGCAAGGTGCTGCCGCTCGACTACCTGGCTGCCGCCCGCGAGCTGACGCTGCGCCGAGGTCTGGGCCTGCATCTGGACGGCGCGCGGCTGTACAACGCTGCGGTCAAGTTGGGCGTGCCGGCGCGGGAGATCGCCCGGCATTTCGATTCCGTCTCGGTGTGCCTGTCCAAGGGCCTCGGCGCGCCGGTCGGTTCGGTGCTGTGCGGCAGCGTGGCGCTGATCGGCAAGGCGCGGCGTCTGCGCAAGATGGTCGGCGGCGGCATGCGTCAGGCCGGGGTATTGGCAGCAGCGGGGCTGTATGCGTTGCAGCATCAGGTCGAGCGCCTGGCCGAGGATCACGCCAACGCCGCACGTCTGGGCGAGGGCCTGGCCGCACTGGGCTACAGCGTCGAACCGGTGCAGACCAACATGGTTTATGTGCAGCTCGGCGAGCGTGCCGGGCAGATCAAGGCCTTCATGGCCGAACGCGGCATCGCCGTCAGCGCGGCGCCACGCCTGCGTCTGGTCACTCATCTGGACGTCAGCGCCGAGCAAATCGAGCAGGTGATCGAGGTCTTTGCCGCTTTTCGCTCGCTTTGAGTCGTAACCGCAGCGTCCGATAGGCGCCTGCTATCAACAAAGGCACTAGCCGCGCGCGGTAGGCCCGATATAATGCGGCCCTTTGCCGGCTTTTGCCGTGGCCGCCTGATTCCGTGGATACCCCTATGAAAAGCGCAGAAATCCGTGAAGCCTTCCTGAGCTTCTTCGAAGAAAAAGGGCACACCCGTGTCGCTTCCAGCTCGCTGATCCCGGCGAACGACCCGACCCTGCTGTTCACCAACGCGGGCATGAACCAGTTCAAGGACTGCTTCCTGGGCCTGGAAAAGCGCGCCTACACCCGCGCCACCACCAGCCAGAAGTGCGTGCGTGCCGGCGGCAAGCACAACGACCTGGAAAACGTCGGCTACACCGCGCGCCACCACACCTTCTTCGAGATGCTGGGCAACTTCAGCTTCGGCGACTACTTCAAGCGCGATGCCATCCATTACGCCTGGGAATTCCTCACCTCCGACAAGTGGCTGAACCTGCCCAAGGAGAAGCTCTGGGTCACCGTCTACGCCACCGATGACGAGGCCTACGACATCTGGACCAAGGAAGTAGGCATTCCCACCGAGCGCATGATCCGCATCGGCGACAACAAGGGCGCACCCTACGCCTCCGACAACTTCTGGGCCATGGGCGATACCGGCCCGTGCGGCCCCTGCACCGAGATCTTCTTCGACCACGGCGAGCACATCTGGGGTGGCCCACCCGGCAGCCCGGAAGAGGATGGCGACCGCTACATCGAGATCTGGAACAACGTGTTCATGCAGTTCAACCGTACTGCCGATGGCGTGCTGCACCCGCTGCCGGCGCCGAGCGTGGACACCGGCATGGGCCTGGAGCGCATCAGCGCCGTGCTGCAGCACGTCAATTCCAACTACGAGATCGATCTGTTCCAGAACCTGCTGGCCGCCTCGGCCAAGGCCATCGGCTGCACCAACGAAGGCCAGGCTTCGCTGAAGGTGGTGGCGGACCATATCCGCTCCTGCAGCTTCCTGATCGCCGACGGCGTGACCCCGTCCAACGAAGGCCGTGGCTACGTGCTGCGCCGCATCGTGCGTCGCGCCTGCCGTCACGGCAACAAGCTGGGCGCCAAGGGCAGCTTCTTCTACCAGATTGTCGCCGCCCTGGTGGCCGAGATGGGCGAAGCCTTCCCCGAGCTCAAGCAGCAGCAGGCGCATATCGAGCGCGTGCTGAAGACCGAGGAAGAGCAGTTCGCCAAGACCCTGGAGCAGGGCCTGAAGATCCTCGAGCAGGATCTGGCCGGCCTGCAGGGCTCGGTCATTCCGGGCGATGTGGTGTTCAAGCTGTACGACACCTACGGTTTCCCGGTCGACCTGACTGCCGACATCGCCCGCGAGCGCGAGCTGTCGGTGGACGAAGAAGGCTTCGAGCGCGAGATGGAAGCGCAGCGTGAGCGCGCCCGTTCCGCCAGCGCCTTCGGCATGGATTACAACGCGCTGGTCAAGGTCGACGCCGACACCCGCTTCCTCGGCTACGAAGGCACCAGCGGCAGCGGCAAGATCATTGCCCTGTTCAAGGCAGGTGCTGCTGTCGACAGCCTCGCCGAAGGCGAGGAGGGCGTGGTGGTGCTGGATCAGACCCCGTTCTACGCCGAATCCGGCGGCCAGATCGGCGACTGCGGTTATCTCGAGAGCGCCGGCGTGCGCTTCGACGTGCGTGACACCACCAAGGCCGGCGGCGCCTTCCTGCACCACGGCGTGGTGGCCAAGGGCGGCCTCTCCGTCGGCACCAGCGTCAAGGCCGAGGCCGAGGCCAGCGTGCGTCAGGCCACCGCGCTGAACCACTCTGCCACCCACCTGCTGCACGCCGCGCTGCGTCAGGTGCTGGGCGAGCACGTTCAGCAGAAGGGCTCGCTGGTCGACAGTCAGCGTCTGCGCTTCGACTTCAGCCACTTCGAGGCGATCAAGCCCGAGCAGTTGAAACAGCTGGAAGACATCGTCAACGCCGAGATTCGCAAGAACTCCGCGGTCGAGACCGAGGAAACCGACATCGAAACCGCCAAGGCCAAGGGCGCCATGGCGCTGTTCGGCGAGAAGTACGGCGACCAGGTGCGCGTGCTGAGCATGGGCGGCGACTTCTCCGTCGAGCTGTGCGGCGGTACCCACGTATCGCGTACCGGCGACATCGGTCTGTTCAAGATCACCAGCGAAGGTGGTGTGGCCGCTGGCGTGCGTCGTATCGAGGCGGTCACCGGTGCAGCCGCGCTGGCCTGGCTCAACGGTGCCGAGGAACAGCTCAAGGAAGCGGCCTCCCTGGTCAAGGGCAACCGCGACAACGTGCTGGACAAGCTCTCTGCCCTGATCGAGCGCAACCGCCAGCTGGAAAAGGAGCTGGAGCAGCTCAAGGCCAAGGCCGCCAGCGCCGCCGGCAACGACCTGGCCGGTTCCGCCGTGGACGTGAAGGGCACCAAGGTGCTGGCTGCGCGCCTCGATGGCCTGGACGGCAAGGCGCTGCTGGCACTGGTCGATCAGCTCAAGAACAAGCTGGGCAGTGGCGTGATCCTGCTCGGCGGCGTGTTCGAGGACAAGGTGGTGCTGGTCGCGGGCGTGACCCAGGACCTGACCGCCAAGCTCAAGGCCGGTGACCTGATGCGTCAGGCCGCTGCGGTGGTAGGTGGCAAGGGCGGTGGTCGCCCGGACATGGCCCAAGGCGGCGGCGTCGATGCCGGCAAGCTGGACGAAGCGTTGGCACTGGCTGCGACTTTCGTCGAACAGGGTCTGTAACAGGTGGAAAAGCGGGGCCCGCAGTGCGTCCGGCGGGCCTTGGCAGTGTGACCCGATGCGGGTTTAATGGGCGCCCTTCGAGGAATCAGGCGGCTTTTTGAAATGGCTTTGATCGTACAGAAGTTTGGGGGCACCTCCGTCGGCACCGTCGAGCGTATCCAGCAGGTGGCCGAGAAGGTTAAGAAGTTCCGCGAGAAAGGTGACGACATCGTCGTCGTGGTTTCCGCCATGAGCGGCGAAACCAACCGCCTGATCGATCTGGCCAAACAGATCACCGATGGCGAGCCGGTTGCGCGTGAGCTGGATGTGATGGTGTCCACCGGTGAGCAGGTGACCATCGCCCTGCTGGCCATGGCGCTGATCAAGCGTGGCGTGCCGGCGGTTTCCTACACCGGCAACCAGGTGCGCATCCTCACCGACAGCGCCTACAACAAGGCGCGCATTCTGCAGATCGATGACCAGAAGATTCGCGCTGACCTCAAGGCCGGTCGCGTCGTCGTCGTTGCCGGTTTCCAGGGCGTCGACGAGCACGGCAACATCACTACCCTCGGTCGTGGCGGTTCCGATACCACCGGCGTGGCCCTGGCCGCGGCGCTGAAGGCCGACGAGTGCCAGATCTACACCGACGTCGATGGCGTCTATACCACCGACCCGCGTGTGGTGCCCAAGGCCCAGCGCCTGGAGAAGATCACCTTCGAGGAAATGCTGGAAATGGCCAGCCTCGGCTCCAAGGTGCTGCAGATCCGCTCGGTGGAGTTCGCCGGCAAGTACAACGTCCCGCTGCGCGTCCTGCACAGCTTCCAGGAGGGGCCGGGCACCCTCATTACCCTTGATGAAGAGGAATCCATGGAACAGCCGATCATTTCCGGCATCGCTTTCAACCGCGACGAAGCCAAGCTGACCATCCGTGGGGTACCGGATATCCCCGGCATCGCCTTCAAGATTCTCGGCCCGATCAGCGCCGCCAACATCGAGGTGGACATGATCGTGCAGAACGTTTCGCACGATAACACCACCGACTTCACCTTCACCGTACACCGCAACGACTACAACAACGCCCTGGGCGTGCTGCAGAAGACCGCGGACGAGCTGGGTGCTCGTGAAGTGGTGGGTGACACCAACATCGCCAAGGTTTCCATCGTCGGTGTCGGTATGCGTTCCCATGCCGGCGTCGCCAGCCGCATGTTCGAAGCGCTGGCCAAGGAAACCATCAACATCCAGATGATCTCCACCTCGGAAATCAAGGTGTCCGTGGTGATCGAGGAGAAGTATCTGGAGCTGGCGGTGCGTGCCCTGCATACTGCCTTCGAGCTGGATGCCCCGGCCCGGCAGGGCGAGTGATTGATCTGATCCGAAAGGCGCGGCTGGTTCCGCGCCTTTCGCTTTTTTGACCGATTCGCGGGAACTTTCTTTCTGCGCGGGCTGGTCAATACTTGGGTGGAGGTTCTCAGGCTTGTTGGAGCAGGGAGCTGGCACCATTTTCTTTTGCAGACTGTTGTCCTGAAAAAATGTAATCCGTAAGGAGAAAGGAATGCTGATTCTGACTCGCCGGGTCGGAGAGACCCTGATGGTCGGTGATGATGTGACTGTCACCGTGTTGGGTGTGAAAGGTAACCAGGTGCGTATTGGCGTCAATGCGCCGAAAGAGGTTGCCGTGCACCGTGAAGAAATCTACCAGCGCATCCAGAAAGAGAAGGGTGACGAACCAAGCCACTAATTTTTCTACAAATTTTTGTTTGCAAACGGGGAAAACATGTTTATCATGCGCCCCGTGTTGCGGAGAGGTGGCCGAGTGGCCGAAGGCGCTCCCCTGCTAAGGGAGTACACCTCAAAAGGGTGTCGGGGGTTCGAATCCCCCCTTCTCCGCCATTATTCAGCGAGTCGGGCGTAAGCCGGGCTGGCGAATCACCAGAGGTGATCTGGTATAAAAGCACCAAGAAGCGGACTCATAGCTCAGCTGGATAGAGTACTCGGCTACGAACCGAGCGGTCGGAGGTTCGAATCCTCCTGAGTCCGCCATATTCAA
>NZ_FNJJ01000001.1:0-136381 GCF_900104265.1 Ectopseudomonas guguanensis | reverse complement strand
GGTCTAAAAGCGCCAAACGGACTCATAGCTCAGCTGGATAGAGTACTCGGCTACGAACCGAGCGGTCGGAGGTTCGAATCCTCCTGAGTCCGCCACACCCAAAGGGCCTGCAGCAATGCAGGCCCTTTTTCTTTGCCCGTCATTTCTTCACGCAGCCGGCTTCGTCGAAGCTGACCTGTCGGCTGTTGCCGCCTTTGCGCTGTTCGCGATAGTGGTAGCGCTGCTGCCCATTGCTCGCCGTGACCCTGTCCGGTTTGCCCAGGCTGTTTTCCACGTCGGCGCGGCTCATGCCGCGGCGCACCTCCTTGCGGATGATCGCCTGACGTCTCTCGCTGGCGTTCAGCAGGTTGCCGCAGCCATCGTCCTGCTGGCCGACTATCACCAGCTCGCCCGTGTTGGCTGGGGCGGTCATCGCGCGCCGGGCCGGGTCGGCCAGTGGGATGGTCTCGCCGCTGCTGGGCGTGGGGTTGCGGGCATCCTGCAGGTGCACGTCCTGATCGCTGGCGCAGCCGTGACGGGTGAAGGTGACATGGCCGTCAGCGCTCACGCAGCGGAACACGCTGGCGGCTGAAGTGTCTGCAATAGGGGAGAGAAGCGCAGCGGCCAGTAGCGCTGCGAAGTGTCGTCCTTGCATGAATCGTCCTCCATGACGTTGCGCATTTCAGGTTAGACCGTTTTTTCGCTCATGCCAGGGTGTCCTGGCCTGGTTGGCTGGCGTCGCATAGCCAGGTTTTCATGCGCGATTGAAGTTTGCGATGCAAGCAGTTGTTCTTGCCGCGCTTTTGTCACGTACAAAGCTGTTTTGCGGTGTTATCATTCGCCGCGTCAGCCCCGCCGGGGCTTGTGGAATACCACCATGGACTTACCCAGTAGTTACTCAATACTCCCCTCGCACAATCGTGTAAGACCTGATTGATCCCCTTTGGCGTGCCCGCCAACTGGGGGTGGAGCGCGCTATGACTGAAGTAGAAGCCAAAAAGCCGCAAGAGAGCCTGCAGGATCGCCTGGCCCAGGTGATCGAGCTGCTGCATCGACACAAGCTGGTAGAGGGCCTGACCCATCGCCAGGAAGGCCAGCATCAAGACCTGGTGGAAAGCCTGGTACATCGGCAGAACCTTGCCGAGCTGCAGCGCAAGCTTGACGACCTGCATCCCGCGGACATCGCCCATATCCTCGAAGCCCTACCGCTCGATGACCGCCTGACCGTCTGGCAACTGGTCAAGGCCGAGCGTGACGGCGACATCCTGCTGGAAGTTTCCGACGCGGTGCGCGAAACCCTGATCGCCGACATGGACGATCACGAGATTCTCGCCGCGGCCAAGGACCTGGACGCCGACGAACTCGCCGACCTGGCGCCGGAACTGCCGCGCGACGTGGTTCACGAGCTTATGGAGTCGCTCGATGCCCAGCAGCGCGAGCGCGTGCGTTCGGCCCTGTCCTACGAGGAGGATCAGGTCGGGGCGCTGATGGACTTCGAGATGGTCACCATTCGCGAAGACGTCAGTCTGGAAGTGGTGCTGCGTTACCTGCGCCGTCTCAAGGAGCTGCCGGGCCATACCGATAAGCTGTTCGTGGTCGATTACGACGGCGTGCTCAAGGGCGTGCTGCCGATCAAGCGCCTGCTGGTCAACGATCCTGAGAAGCAGGTCGGCGAGGTCATGGCCGATGATCCGGTGAGCTTTCACCCGGATGAGGACGGTTATGACGCCGCCCAGGCGTTCGAGCGTTACGACCTGATCTCCGCCCCCGTGGTGGACAAGAACGGCAAGCTGATCGGCCGTCTGACCATCGACGAGATGGTCGACCTGATTCGTGAGGAAAGCGAAAGCGAAGTGCTGAGCATGGCCGGTCTGCGCGAGGAGGAGGATATCTTCGCCTCGGTGTGGAAGTCGGTGCGCAACCGTTGGGCCTGGCTGGCGATCAACCTGGTCACTGCATTCCTCGCCTCGCGCGTGATCGGCCTGTTCGAAGGCTCGATCGAGAAGCTGGTGGCGCTGGCGGCGCTGATGCCCATCGTCGCCGGTATCGGTGGCAACTCCGGCAACCAGACCATCACCATGATCGTGCGCGCCATGGCGCTGGATCAGGTCAGCACCGGCAATACCAAGCGCCTGCTACGCAAGGAGCTTGGCGTCTCGTTGATCAACGGCATCCTCTGGGGTGGTGTGATCGGCGCCGTCGCCTATGGGCTTTACGGCAGCTGGTCGCTGGGCGTGGTGATGACCGCGGCGATGACCCTCAACCTGCTGCTGGCAGCGCTGATGGGGGTGCTGATCCCCATGACCCTGGCACGCCTGGGGCGCGACCCGGCCATGGGGGCCAGTGTGATGATCACCGCCATGACCGACAGCGGCGGTTTCTTCATCTTCCTGGGGCTGGCGTCGATCTTCCTGCTGTAGATCAGTCCATCAACTGCACCAGTCGCCAGGTATCGAGAAAGGCCGTGACTCGGGTGATCCGGCCGTTCTCCAGCTGCATGTGCCAGGAGTAGCTGTTCTCGTAGCGACTGCCATCCCTGGCGGTCGCCTGGCCATCCCAGTGCACGACCACGTGAGGCCCCTGCGCCACGATCTGGCGGACGGTGGGCACGATGGGCGTGGCCAGCTTGTCGGTGATGGGTTTGACTGCATCTTCCATGAACGCCTCGCGCGTGCGGTAAGTCCCGGAGTACGGGCTGCTACCGGCCACCACCCAGACGGCATCATCGGCCAGCAACTGGAAGATGCCGCCCTGGCCGGCGCGCCAATCCTCGAAGGCTTTCTGAATCAGGGCCTGATTGGCTACGGTGTCGTCATTCGCCCAGGTCGGCAGGCAGAGCGATAGGCCGAGCAGCAGTGCTGCGAGGTTGTTCTTCGTTATCATGCTCGCCTCCATCAGTAAGGGCTGGCGGTCGGGCGCACGATGACTTCGCTGACATCGACGTCGTCCGGTTGTTCGACTGCGTAGGCCACGGCGCGGGCGATGGCATCCGGCGTAATGGCGATACGGCGGAAGGTCTTCATCGCATCGCGGGCGCTGGCGTCGGTGATGCTGTCGGCCAGCTCGGACTCGACCACGCCCGGGCAGATGGTGGTGACGCGCACGCGCTCGCTTTCCTGACGCAGGCCTTCGGAAATCGCCCAGACCGCGTACTTGGTGGCGCAGTACACCGCTGCGGTCGGCGATACGGCATGGGCGCCGATCGAGGCGATGTTGATCACCTGGCCGCGCCCGCGTTTTTCCATGCCTGGCAGCACGGCAGCGATACCGTGCAGCACGCCACGTATGTTGACGTCGATCATGCGGTTCCACTCCTCTACCTTCAGGGCGTTGAGCGGTGAAAGCGGCATGACTCCGGCGTTGTTGATGATGACGTCGACGGGGCCGTGACGCGCTTCGGCATGCTCGACGAAGGCCTGCATGTCGTGCAGCTGGCTGACGTCCAGGGCGCGGCAGGAGGCGCGTTGGCTCTGCGCCTGCAGCTCTTCTACCAGTTTCTGCAGGCGTTCGATGCGGCGTGCGCCGAGGACTACCTGATGGCCCTGGCCGGCGAGGTGTCGGGCGATGGCTTCGCCGATGCCGCTGCTGGCGCCGGTAATGAGGATGACTTTGCTCATGTCGGTCTCCATTTGCGTGATGGTGTGTTCATGCTATGGAGGTGCGGGACGGCTGCTAAGTCTCGTTACTCTTTCGATATTGCCTGTTTCTATTGACTGCTTCCTACAATGTGCCGGTCTTCATCACCAGCGGAAGCCCAGGCATGAGCGCAAGTTCCGAGAGCATGAAACGGCGCATGGTCGAGTTGATGCTGCGGCTGGCTCCCGAGGAGGGCTACACCGCGGCGCAACTGGACGGAGTCACCTTCATGCGTTCCAACCGTCCGCTGCCGGTAACGCCGGCGCTGTACGAGCCGAGCATCGTGATCGTGATCCAGGGGCGCAAGCGCGGACTGCACGATGGCAATCTCTACATCTATGACGCGCAGCACTATCTGGTGCTGGCGCTGCCTTTGCCCTTTTCCATCGAAACCGAGGCCAGCGCCGAGGAGCCCATGCTGGGCGTAGCGCTGCGGGTCGACCCGCTGCTGGTGGCCGAGCTGGCCATGGAGCTGGACGAGCCCCAGGCTGCCGAGCCGGCAACGCTGTATTCCAGCCCGATGGATGCGCGCCTGAGCGATGCGACGTTGCGCCTGCTGCAAGCGCTGGCCGACCCCGACGAAGTGCGACTGCTCGCTCCGTCGATCGTGCGCGAGATCGTCTTTCGCGTGCTGCAGGGCGAGCAGGGCAACGGCCTGCGTGCAACCCTGGCACAGAACAGCCATTTCGGCCGTATCGCGCGCGTACTGCAGCGCATCCATCGCGACTATCAGGAGTCGCTCGATGTGCCTTCACTGGCGCAAATCGCCAGCATGAGCGTGCCGGCCTTTCATGTGCACTTCAAGGCGATGACCAGCCGCTCGCCGCTGCAGTACCTCAAGGCCATACGCCTGCATCAGGCGCGCCTGCTGATGATTCGCAACGACATGAGTGCGATCAGTGCGGCGCAGCGCGTCGGTTATGAGAGCCCGTCGCAGTTCAGCCGCGAGTTCAAGCGCCTGTTCGGCCGTACCCCGGGCGATGAGACGCGCCACTTCAAGAACTTGCTGGCGCTGGCGCCTGCCGTCGACATCGGTGCGCGCTCCGCTTCCTGACGGCGCGCTCGCAGCAGCGTTCTCCTGCTTTGGTAGTGGGTGTGAAAAAGCCACTACATAATTGGCCCAATCAGCCCCTTTGGCGTTTGCTTCAAACGCTCGTTTCAGGCTAAGGTTCGGCAGCTTTGCCCAGGCGCAGGCCCGGGCGCTCCTGATCAATAATGAATGCGGCCGCCTGGCTGCTGGCCAAAGGAGCCAAGATGACCCCCAGTGAACTGCTGCTCGAGGGTGTCGAACTCATGTTGTTCGGCATGGGTTTCGTGTTTGTCTTTCTGGTGTTGCTGGTGGGGGTGGTCAGCCTGATGTCGCGCCTTATCGCGACGTTCGCCCCGCCTGCGCCGGCCCCTGCCGTTTCCTCTCCCATACCCAGTGCCAGGTCGGCCAGCCATGAGCCGGATGCCGAGACGCTGGCCGCCATCCAATCCGCCATTGCCCAGCACCGCGCACGTCGCGGTTGATCAGGTTCAGAGGGAATACCTGTATGACTGCAGTTAAACAAGCGCTCGGGATCACCGATGTGGTGCTGCGTGACGCCCACCAATCCATCCTGGCCACCCGCGTACGTCTGGAGGACATGCTGCCGATCGCTCCAAAGCTCGATCAGGTCGGTTTCTGGTCGGTGGAGTCCTGGGGCGGCGCGACCTTCGACGCCTGCATTCGCTACCTGGGCGAAGACCCCTGGGAGCGCATTCGTGAGCTGAAGAAGGCGATGCCCAATACCCGCCAGCAGATGCTCCTGCGCGGACAGAACCTGCTGGGCTACCGCCACTACGCCGATGACGTTGTGGAAAAGTTCGTCGAGCGTGCCGCGGTCAACGGCGTCGACGTGTTCCGCGTGTTCGATGCGATGAACGACCCGCGCAACCTGGAAACCGCACTCAAGGCCGTCAAGAAGCAGGGCAGGCATGCCCAGGGCACCATCTCCTACACCACCAGCCCGGTGCACACCCTGGACATGTGGGTCGACCTGGCCAAGCAGATCGAAGACATGGGCGCCGACTCGGTGGCCATCAAGGACATGGCGGGCATCCTCACCCCCTATACCGCCTTCGAGCTGGTTTCGCGCCTGAAGGCCAGCCTGGCCATTCCGATCCATATGCAGTGCCACGCCACCGCTGGGCTTTCGTCCGTGGCGATTCTCAAGGCGGTGGAGGCCGGTATCGACAACGTCGACACCGCCATTTCCTCGCTGTCGATGACCTACGGCCATTCGCCGACCGAGTCGGTGGTGGCGATGTTCCAGGGCACCGAGCGCGACACCGGATTGAACCTGGAGCTGCTGGAGGAAATCGCCGCCTACTTCCGCGAAGTGCGCAAGAAGTACGCGAAGTTCGAGGGCAACCTCAAGGGTGTCGATTCGCGCATCCTGGTCGCCCAGGTGCCGGGAGGCATGCTCACCAACATGGAAAGCCAGCTCAAGGAGCAGGGTGCCCAGGACAAATTCGATCAGGTGCTGGCCGAGATTCCGCGCGTGCGCGAAGACCTCGGCTTCATCCCGCTGGTAACGCCCACGTCGCAGATCGTCGGCACCCAGGCGGTGATCAACGTGCTCACCGGCGAGCGCTACAAGTCCATCACCAAGGAAACCGCTGGCGTGCTCAAGGGCGAGTACGGTGCCGCGCCCGCGCCGTTCAATGCCGAGCTGCAGGCTCGTGTACTGGATGGCGGCGAGGCCATCACCTGCCGCCCCGCCGATCTGCTCGAAGCGGAGATGGACAAGCTGACCGCCGAACTCAAGGGCATTGCCCGGGAGAAGGGCATCAAGCTGGCCGCCGACGAGATCGACGACGTGCTGACCTACGCGCTGTTCCCGCAGATCGGCCTGAAGTTCCTGGAAAACCGTGGCAACCCGGCGGCCTTCGAGCCAGCGCCGACCGGCAAGGAAACTCCGGCTCGCGAGGTCGGAAAGCCCGAGGTCTACACCGTCGAGGTCAATGGCAAGTCGTTCGTCGTGCAGGTCAGCGAAGGCGGCGATATCGAAGGCATCAAGCCTGTCGGTGGCGCAGCGAGCGCCGCGCCGGCCGCGGCCCCGGTCGCAGCGGGCGGTGGCGAGCCGCAGGCGGCGCCGCTGGCCGGCAATATCTTCAAGGTACTGGTGCAACCCGGCCAGGCCGTGGAGGAGGGCCAACTGGTGATCATCCTCGAGGCGATGAAGATGGAAACCGAGATCCGCGCCTTCAGGGCCGGCACCGTCGGCGCCGTCAACGTCAAGGTCGGCGATGCAGTGGCGGTGGGCGACAGCCTGCTGACCATCGGCTGAGGAGCGCACCATGGAAAAGCTGCTCAAGCTCTGGCAGAGTACCGGTCTGTACCATCTGGAGCCTGGCCAGGCGTTCATGATCGCGGTGTGCCTGCTGCTGATCTACCTGGCCATCAAGAAGGGCTTCGAGCCCCTGCTGCTGGTGCCCATCGGTTTCGGCGGGCTGCTGTCGAACATTCCGGTGGCCAACATGGCCGAAGGTGCCGGCTTCCTGCACCTGATCTATGAAGTGGGCCTGCCGACCAGCATCTTCCCGCTGTTGATCTTCCTCGGCGTCGGCGCCATGACCGACTTCGGCCCGATGCTGGCCAACCCCAAGACGCTGCTGCTTGGCGCGGCTGCGCAGTTCGGCATCTTCGGCACGCTGCTCGGCGCCCTGGCGATCACCGCGCTGGGCATTCCCGGCATGGAGTTCACCCTCAAGGAGGCGGCGTCCATCGCCATCATCGGCGGGGCGGACGGGCCGACCTCAATCTTCGTCACCTCCAAGCTGGCGCCCGATCTGCTCGGCCCCATCGCCGTGGCGGCCTATGCCTACATGGCGCTGGTGCCGCTGCTGCAACCGCCGATCATGCGTGCGCTGACCAGCAAGGAAGAACGCGCCATCGTCATGCAGCAACTGCGTCCGGTGGGGCAGACCGAGAAGATCATCTTCCCCATCGTGCTGTGCATCCTGGTCGGCCTGCTGCTGCCCGATGCCGCGCCGCTGATCGGCATGTTCGCCCTCGGCAACCTGCTGCGTGAGGCCGGTGTGGTCGAGCGCCTGGCCGACACCTCGCGCAACGCGCTGATCAACATCGTCACCATCTTCCTCGGCCTGACCGTGGGCTCCAAGCTGTCGGCCGAGGCCTTCCTGCAGCTCAAGACCCTCGGCATCCTGATGCTGGGCATGGTGGCGTTCTGCGCCGGCACTGCAGCCGGGGTGCTGATGGCCAAGCTGATGAACCTGTTCAGCAGCAACAAGGTCAACCCGCTGATCGGTTCGGCAGGGGTATCGGCGGTGCCGATGGCGGCAAGGGTGTCGAACAAGGTCGGCCTGGAGGCCAATCCGCAGAACTTCCTGCTGATGCATGCCATGGGGCCGAACGTGGCCGGGGTGATCGGCTCGGCCGTGGCGGCGGGGGTGCTGCTCAGCTTCGTTGGCTGATGAAGGCGCGGAGTTCGCTCCGCGCTTCGCTTGGCGAGAACGGCAGGAATAAAAAAACCGGCTCTAGGCCGGTTTTTTCATGAGCTCGCCTCAGGCTTCTTCGGCGGCCATTTCCACATCGTGGGCGATCAGAGCGACCAGTGCGTTCTGCTGGCGGCGCGACAACTGACGAAAACGCTGCAGCAACTCACGCTCATGGAGGCTCAGTTCGGGGCTGTCTAGGCGCAGACTGAGGTCGTCATCCAGTGCGCCTTCCTGAAGCATGCTCTGCTCAAGGCGGGCGATGATTTCCGAATTCATGCTGCGGTGATGGTTGCGTGCTACATCAGCGATACGCTCACGCATGCCATCGGGCAAGCGAACGACAAATTTGTCAGCCGTGCGGCTGGAATAAATAGCCTGTTTCATAGGGCGCATACATTACCGGTTAGTTCAGGGAGCGATACTGGTAGTCAGTGTCGAGATTGTCACCGGTTTGACCGAGTTTC
This sequence comes from Ectopseudomonas guguanensis, assembly GCF_900104265.1. Classification (GTDB taxonomy): domain Bacteria; phylum Pseudomonadota; class Gammaproteobacteria; order Pseudomonadales; family Pseudomonadaceae; genus Aquipseudomonas; species Aquipseudomonas guguanensis. The sequence goes on along the minus strand of NZ_FNJJ01000001.1, from coordinate 127,817 downwards.
GCACTAGCCGTTCAACCGGTATCGCGTTCTGCGTCTTAACGACCCGTGGGTCGTCTGAACAGTTCCTTGACGCCAAATACGTGTCGCATTGTGATTCAGGTGGCGGCTTTATGCCAGCACCGATTGTCCGAAATGCGGGGTACTCGGCAGAACTCAGGTTGGTGTCTCGCTCCAACACAAAAGTTTCAAGTTTCGTTCATTCAAACGTCACCCGCGATTCACGGGTCTGACACAGCTTGCGCCTACCTTGGTCTACACCAGAGGGCGCCAGCAGCCTTCTTATCGAAAATGATAGTAGAGGGCCAGCACATGAGCGCAGCGATTCGAGTCGACCGTCTGAACAAGAGCTTCGGCCGCAAGCAGGCGCTGTTCGACCTGGCGCTGTCGGTGCAGCCGGGCGAGATGGTGGCGCTGATCGGCGCGTCGGGCTCGGGCAAGTCGACGCTGCTGCGTCATCTGGCCGGGCTGGCCCGCGGCGATGCCGGCAGCATCGAAGTGCTCGGGCGCCAGGTCCAGGCCGAGGGCCGCCTCAATGGCGACGTGCGTCGCCAGCGCGCCGATATCGGTTACATCTTCCAGCAGTTCAATCTGGTCGGCCGCCTTAGCGTGCTGCAGAACGTGCTGCTCGGCGGCCTGGGCCGCATGCCGCGCTGGCGCGGTAGCCTCAGTCTGTTCAACGCCGAGGAGAAACAGCGCGCCATGCAGGCGCTGGAGCGCGTCGGTTTGGCCGAGTTCGCCGCGCAGCGCGCCTCGACCCTGTCCGGTGGCCAGCAGCAGCGCGTGGCCATCGCCCGCGCGCTGTGCCAGCAGGCCGAGGTGATTCTCGCCGACGAGCCGATCGCCTCGCTCGATCCGGAATCGGCGCGCAAGGTGATGGAGATTCTCGCCGACATCAACCGCCGCGACGGCAAGACCGTGGTGGTGACCCTGCATCAGGTCGACTACGCGGTGCGCTATTGCCAGCGCGCCGTGGCGCTCAAGGGCGGGCGCATTCATTTCGATGGCCCCACCGACAGCTTCAACCCCGATTTCCTCAACGACCTCTATGGCGGCGATCTCGATATCAGCCTGCTGCTGCCGCAAGGGCAGCGCCCGCGTGCCGTGGAGCGTCCGCTGACGCTGGCCAAGGCCTGACGTCAGGTTCCCTATTCGAAACACCAACGCCAACTAGCAACAGGAGTGTGCTCCATGTTCAAACGCATCGGCCAGGTGCTGGCTGCCTCTGCGCTCGTCACCGGTTCCCTGCTGGGCTCGGCCCAGGCCGCCGAGGAACTCAACTTCGGCATCATCTCCACCGAGTCCTCGCAGAACCTCAAGGCCATGTGGGACCCCTTCCTGGCTGACATGAGCAAGCAGACCGGGGTGAAGATCAACGCCTTCTTCGCCCCGGACTACGCCGGGATCATCCAGGGCATGCGCTTCGACAAGGTCGACGTGGCCTGGTACGGCAACAAGTCGGCGATGGAGGCGGTGGACCGCGCCGGCGGCGAGATCTTCGCCCAGACCGTGGCGGCCAACGGCGCGCAGGGCTACTACAGCCTGCTGGTGGCGCACAAGGACAGCCCGATCAACTCGGTCGAGGACATGCTCAAGAACGCTTCGAGCCTGACCTTCGCCAACGGCGACCCCAACTCCACCTCCGGCTATCTGGTGCCCGGCTACTACGTGTTCGCCCAGAACAACGCCGACGCCGGCAAGATCTTCAAACGCTCGCTCAATGGCAGCCACGAGGTCAACGCGCTGTCGGTGGCCAACAAGCAGGTCGATGTCGGCACCTTCAACAGCGAAGGCATGGAACGTCTTGAAGTGACCGCGCCGGACAAGGCCGCGCAGCTCAAGGTGATCTGGACCTCGCCGCTGATCCCGTCCGACCCCATCGTCTGGCGCAAGAACCTGCCGCAGGAAACCCGCGACAAGCTGCGCACCTTCTTCATGACCTACGGCGCCAAGCCGGAAGAGAAGAAGGTGCTCGAAGGCTTGCAGTGGGGTCAGTTCAAACCCTCGGACAACGACCAGCTGCTGCCGATCCGTCAGCTCGAGCTGTTCAAGAAGCGCACCGAAGTGGCCAACAACGACAAGCTCAAGGACGCCGACAAGCAGGCTCAGCTCAAGGAGCTGGACGCCGAGCTGGCCAAGCTGGAGCAGCGCATGGCCGAGCGTGAGAAGCAGGGCGGCGCCAGCGCCGGTTGATCCTGGCAGCCCCTCGGTATCGACCGAGGGGCTGACTGCAGTCGTTTTCCCGAGATGCCTCGATGACCACTTTGACCACCCATACCCCGACCGTCGATAGCAAGCGCAGCTGGCTGCAACTGATCGGCTGGGGCCTGTTCTTCGCCGTGCTCGCCTGGTCCTGGCAGGGCGCGGAAATGAACCCGCTGGCGCTGGTGCGCGATGCCGGCAACATGGCCACCTTCGCCGCCGACTTCTTCCCGCCGGATTTCAGCAACTGGCAGCACTACCTCAAGGAGATGGTGGTCACCGTGCAGATCGCCCTGTGGGGTACGGTGCTGGCCATTCTCTGCGCCATTCCGCTGGGCATCCTCTGTTCCGAGAACATCGTGCCCTGGTGGGTGTACCAGCCGGTACGCCGGGTGATGGATGCCTGCCGTTCGATCAACGAAATGGTCTTCGCCATGCTCTTCGTCGTCGCGGTCGGCCTCGGCCCCTTCGCCGGCGTGCTGGCGCTGTTCATCAGCACCACCGGGGTGCTGGCCAAGCTGTTCGCCGAGGCGGTCGAGGCCATCGATCCCGGCCCGGTCGAGGGCGTGCGCGCCACCGGCGCCAGTGCCCTGCAGGAAGTGATCTTCGGCGTCATCCCGCAGGTGCTGCCGCTGTGGATTTCCTACTCGCTGTACCGCTTCGAGTCCAACGTGCGCTCGGCCACGGTGGTCGGCATGGTCGGCGCCGGCGGCATCGGGGTGATTCTCTGGGAGGCGATTCGTGGCTTCCAGTTCGCCCAGACCTGCGCCCTGCTGATCGTGATCATCCTGGTGGTGAGCGCCATCGACATCCTGTCCCAGCGCCTGCGCAAGCTCTTTATCTGAAGGAGGAGGAGGGCGCCTGCGTGCGCCCTTTTCAAACGATGAACTTGTCTAGACAAAGCGAACCGCTGTACCTCGAACTGGCCGCCGTGCTGCGCGAGGACGTGCAGCGCATGAGCCCTGGCGACTACCTGCCGGGCGAGATGCAACTGGCCGCACGTTTTTCCGTCAACCGCCACACCCTGCGCCGCGCCGTGGACGAGCTGGTGCTCGAAGGCCGCCTGCTGCGCCGCCAGGGCAAGGGCACCCAGGTGCTGGCCAAGCCACTGGTGTACCCGGTGGAGGCGGGCAGCGCCTTCAGCCAGTCACTGTCGGCGCTCGGCCACCGTGTCGAGGCCAGGCTGATCGAGCGCCTGCGGCGCACCGCCAGCAGCGAGGAGTGCCGCCACCTGCAACTGCCCGACGGCAGCGAGCTGATCGAACTGGCCACCCTGCGCCTGCTCGAGGGCCAGCCGCTGAGCCTGATCCGCCACCGTTTCTGCGCCAGCCTGGCGCCACTGTTGGCCGACTACCAGGGCGGTTCGCTGCGCCAGTACCTGGCCGAGCGCGACCTGCCGCTGGCGCGCACCTTCAGCCTGATCGGCGCGCGCCTGCCCAGCCGCGAAGAGGCGGCGCACCTGCTGATGCCGCGCCACGCGCCGCTGCTCAGTGTACTTACCCTGTCCCGCGATCCCGCTGGCCGGGCGGTAGAGCTGGCGCAGTCCAGCAGCCGCGCCGACCGCTTCCAGTACCAGGTAGCGACCTGATGGAGACCCGCATGAACGATCTTGATCCGAACATCGCCGCGCGCCAGCGCTGGATGGGCGTGCTGGCCCGTGCCGGCAGCGCCCTCGACGCCCATGAAGCGGCGCTGAAGGACAGCGCCTACCAGCTGATCCGCGCGCCCGAGGTGGGCATGACCCTGGTGCGCGGGCGCATGGGCGGCACCGGCAGCGCCTTCAACCTGGGCGAGATGACCGTGACCCGCTGCGTGGTGCGCCTGGCCGACGGCCGTACCGGCTACAGCTACCTGGCCGGCCGCGACAAGCGCCGCGCCGAACTGGCCGCCCTGGCCGACGCCCACCTGCAGGGCTGTGATCAGGCGCGCTGGCTCGACGGCCTGATCGAACCCCTGGCCCGCCAGCAACGCGAACAGCGCCTGGCCCGGGCCGCAAAGACTGCCACCACCCAGGTGGAGTTCTTCACCCTGGTCAGAGGAGAGGATTGATGACTACGCCGCACAGCTCGCACTGGCTGCAACCGGCTTTCGACGACCCGGTGCTCGACGCCCAGGTCAGCTTCCGCGCTGCTCTCGGCGCCCTGGCCGAGCCGGGCCTGCCACGCGCCATGGACCGCGCCCACACCCTGGGGGATCTGACGCCGGCCACTTATGGCTTGTGTCTGGCCTTTCTCGACAGCGACACGCCGCTTTGGCTGGCGCCGCGCTTCGATACGCCGTTGATTCGCGCCAACCTGGCCTTCCACTGCGGCTGCCCAATCGTCGCCGAGCGCGAGATCGCCCTGTTCGCCCTGCTCGATGAGAGCGAGTTGAGCGATCTGTCGGACTTCGACAATGGCAGCGAACGCTACCCGGATCAGTCCTGCACGCTGCTGATTCAACTCGACGATCTGCACGCTGGCCCAGCCCTGCGCTGGCGCGGCCCGGGCATCAAGGACGTGCGCAGCGTCAGCCTGCCGTTGCCGGCCTCGTTCTGGCAGCAGCGCCAGGCGCGCAACGCTTTTCCCCGTGGCCTGGACTGCTTCTTCGCCGCTGACGGCGAAGTCATCGGCCTGCCACGCAGCACCCACGTGCTGATCGAAACCGAGGAGGCCGCCTGATGTATGTCGCCGTCAAGGGTGGCGAACGCGCCATCGACAACGCCCATCAACTGCTGGCCAACCGTCGCCGTGGTGATACCGCCGTCGCCGAACTGAGCGTGCAGCAGGTGCGCCAGCAACTGCCGCTGGCTGTGGCCCGGGTGATGAGCGAGGGCTCGCTGTACGACGAGGAACTGGCTGCGCTGGCCATCAAGCAGGCGGCCGGCGATCTGATGGAAGCCATCTTCCTCTTGCGCGCCTACCGCACCACGCTGCCGCGCTTCGGCGCCAGCGAGCCGCTGGATACCACGAAGATGCAGCTGGAGCGGCGCATCTCCGCCACCTTCAAGGACCTGCCCGGTGGCCAACTGCTCGGCCCGACCTTCGACTACACCCACCGTCTGCTGGATTTCACCTTGCTGGCTGAGGGCGACTATCCGGCGCCGGAAGCAGCCGTTACCGCTGAGCCCAAGCCCTGTCCGCGGGTGCTGGATTTTCTCGCCGGCGAAGGGCTGATGGCCCGCGAGACGGATGACGGCGCGCCAGTACCCGACATCACCCGCGAGCCGCTGGCCTTTCCCGCCAGCCGCGCCGAGCGCCTGCAGGCCCTGGCCCGTGGCGACGAGGGCTTCCTCCTGGCGCTGGGGTATTCCACCCAGCGTGGTTACGGACGCAACCACCCCTTCGCCGGGGAGATCCGCATCGGTGATGTCGAGGTGTGGATGACGCCCGCCGAACTGGGTTTCGCCGTACCGCTGGGCGACATCGAAATCACCGAGTGCGAGATGGTCAACCAGTTCGTCGGGGAAAGCGCCGAGCAGGCGCAGTTCACCCGCGGCTACGGCCTGGCCTTCGGTTACGCCGAGCGCAAGGCCATGGGTATGGCCCTGGTCGACCGTGCCCTGCGTGCCGGCGAGTACGGCGAGCAAGTGCAGGGCCCGGCGCAGGAGGAGGAATTCGTGCTGATGCACTGCGACAACGTCGAGGCCGCCGGCTTCGTCTCGCACCTCAAGTTGCCGCATTACGTCGACTTCCAGGCCGAACTGGAACTGATCCGCAAGCTGCGCCGCCAGGCGCCGGCAGAGGAGAACCGCTGATGAACCTTTCCATCGCAAGCGGCGCCCGCGAGGCGTCGGCCTACAACTTCGCCTATCTGGATGAGCAGACCAAGCGCATGATCCGCCGCGGCCTGCTCAAGGCGGTGGCGATCCCCGGCTACCAGGTGCCTTTCGGTGGCCGTGAGATGCCGCTGCCCTACGGCTGGGGCACCGGCGGCATGCAGCTGACCGCTGCGATTCTCGGCGCGGATGACGTGCTCAAGGTGATCGACCAGGGCGCTGATGACACCACCAACGCGGTGTCGATCCGCCGCTTCTTCGCCCGTACCGCCGGCGTCGCCACCACCGAGCGCACGCTTGAGGCCAGCGTGATCCAGACCCGCCACCGTATTCCGGAAACACCGCTGTCGGCAGGGCAGATCATGGTCTATCAGGTGCCTATCCCCGAGCCGCTGCGCTTTATCGAGCCCAGCGAGCAGGAGACGCGCACCATGCACGCGCTGGAGGATTACGGCGTGATGCACGTGAAGCTGTACGAGGACATCGCCACCTTCGGCCATATCGCCACCGCCTACGCCTACCCGGTGACGGTGGACGAGCGCTACGTGATGGATCCGTCGCCGATTCCCAAATTCGACAACCCCAAGCTGGACATGAGCCCGGCGCTGATGCTGTTCGGCGCTGGTCGTGAAAAGCGCCTGTACGCGGTGCCGCCCTTTACCCGGGTGGTCAGCCTGGACTTCGAGGATCACCCCTTCGCCGTGCAGCAGTGGGATGAGTGCTGCGCCTTCTGCGGCAGCAGCGAGTCCTTCCTCGACGAGCTGATCGTCGACGACGCCGGCAGCAAGCGCTACGTCTGCTCCGACACCGACTACTGCCGCCAGCGCACCGAGCGCCTTGAGGAGAACCTGCAATGAGCGCCGCCGAACGTCTGCAACCTGCCGTGGCAGCGGCCGAGCCGCTGTTCTCGGCGCGTGACCTGACCCGCCTGTACGGCCCGGACAAGGGCTGCCAGGGGGTGAGCTTCGACCTCTATCCCGGCGAGGTGCTGGGCATCGTCGGCGAGTCCGGCTCGGGCAAGTCCACCTTGCTCAGCCTGCTCTCCGGGCGCTGCCCGCCGGATCGCGGCAGCGTGAGTTATCGCGCGCGCAGTGGTCAGTGGCTCGACCTGTACAGCGCCAGCGAGGCCGAGCGGCGCACGCTGCTGCGTACCGAGTGGGGCTTCGTCGAGCAGAACCCGCGCGACGGCCTGCGCATGGCGGTGTCGGCCGGCGCCAATATCGGCGAGCGGCTGATGGCCCAGGGCGTGCGTCACTACGGCGAGCTGCGCGCCGCCGGGCTCGACTGGCTGAGCCAAGTGGAGATCGACCCGGCGCGTATCGACGACCTGCCGCGCACCTTTTCCGGCGGCATGCAGCAGCGCCTGCAGATCGCCCGCAACCTGGTCTCCGCGCCGCGCCTGGTGTTTATGGACGAGCCGACTGGCGGGCTGGACGTATCGGTGCAGGCGCGTCTGCTCGACCTGCTGCGCGGCCTGGTACGCGAGTTGGATCTGGCGGTGGTGATCGTCACCCACGACCTGGCGGTGGCGCGGCTGCTGGCCGACCGGCTGATGGTGATGCGCCGCTCGAAGGTGGTAGAGGCGGGGCTGACGGATCAGATTCTCGACGACCCGCAGCATCCGTATTCGCAGCTGCTGGTGTCGTCGGTGTTGCAGCCTTGATTCCGTTTTGTGGGAGGGGCTTTAGCCGCGATCCCTTTTGTCGCGGCTAAAGCCCCTCCCACGCACGCAGGCAATGGCGGGTTGCACCCGCCCTACGGCCTGCAACCGTCAACCCGTAGCCCGGATGCAATCCGGGAAGCCCGTGCCAGCCACCCCCGGATTGCATCCGGGCTACGACAGCAATCGAGGTGTGTATGAACAACCTGATCGAGGTCAGCGGCCTCAGCAAGACCTTCACCCTGCACCAGCAGAACGGCGTCGTCCTGCAGGTGCTGCGTGACCTGAATTTCGCCGTGCGCGGCGGCGAGTGCCTGGTGCTGCATGGGCAGTCCGGCGCCGGCAAGTCGACCCTGCTGCGCACCCTGTACGGCAACTACCTGGCGGCCGGCGGCAGCATTCGCATCCGTCACCAGGGCGAGCCGGTGGAGCTGGTCGGCGCCGAGCCGCGCCAGGTGCTGGCGGTGCGCCGGCAGAGCCTGGGTTACGTCAGTCAGTTCCTGCGGGTCATCCCGCGCGTCTCGACCCTGGACGTGGTGATGGAGCCGGCGCTGGCCCGCGGCTGGACGCGCAGCGATGCCGAGGCGCGGGCCAAGAGCCTGCTGAGTCGCCTGAATATCCCCGAGGCGCTGTGGCAACTGGCGCCGGGCACCTTCTCTGGCGGCGAGCAGCAGCGCGTCAACATCGCCCGCGGCTTCATGGTCGAGTGGCCGGTGCTGCTGCTCGACGAACCCACCGCCTCGCTGGACGACGCCAACCGCCAGATGGTGCTGGAGCTGATCAATGAGGCCAAGGCTGCCGGCAGCGCGCTGATCGGCATCTTCCACGACCGCATCGCCCGCGAGGCGGTGGCCGACCGTCACCTCGACATGAGCGCCGCGGCGGCGCAACCGGAGTACGTCTATGTCGTCTGAACAGATTCTCAGCAACGCCCGTATCGTCACCGCCGAGCGCGAGTTCCATGGCACCCTGTTGCTGCGTGACGGGCTGATCGCCGCGGTGGACGAGGGCGCCAGCCGCCTGCCGCAGGCCCAGGACCTGGGCGGCGATTACCTCCTGCCGGGGCTGGTGGAGCTGCACACCGACAACCTGGAAAAACATATGAGCCCGCGCCCTGGTGTGGACTGGCCCTCGGCTTCGGCGGTGCTGACTCACGATGCGCAGATCGTCGCTGCCGGCATCACCACGGTGTTCGATGCGCTGGCCATCGGCGACATCAACCCACGTGGCCGGCGCATGCAGCAGCTGCCGGCGATGATCGAGGCCATAGCCGCCAGCGAGGCGGCCGGGCAGACCCGCGCCGAGCACCGCCTGCACCTGCGCTGCGAGCTGTGCCACCCCGATGCCCTGACCATCTACCGCGACCTGGTGGAACACCCGCTGGTGGCGCTGGTGTCGGTGATGGATCACTCGCCCGGACAGCGCCAGTTCGCCAAGGTGGAGAAGTACCGCGAGTACTACATGGGCAAGTACCACCTGAGCCCGGCGGAGATGGAGGAGTTTCTCCAGGAGCAGATCGCCAACTCGCGTCAGTACAGTGACCGCCAGCGTCGCGCCATCGTCGAGGACTGCCACGCCCGGGGTATCTCGGTGGCCAGCCATGACGACGCTACACTGGCCCATGTGCAGGAGTCGGCCGGCTTCGGCATGGCCATCGCCGAGTTCCCCACCACCCTGGAAGCGGCCAGAGCCAGCCACGAGCTGGGGCTGAAGGTGCTGATGGGGGCGCCGAATGTGGTGCGCGGCGGCTCGCACTCCGGCAATATCGCCGCCGCCGAACTGGCGCGCCACGGCGTGCTGGATATCCTCTCCAGCGACTACTACCCGGCCAGCCTGCTGCATGCGGCCTGGCTGCTCGCCGGACAGGACAACGACTATGATTTGCCTGCGGCCATCGCCACCGTGAGCCGCGCGCCGGCCAGGGCGGCCGGACTGGATGACCGCGGCGAGATCCGCGTCGGTCTGCGCGCCGATCTGGTACAGGCCAGGACCCATGGCCAGCAACCGGTGATCCAGCAGGTGTGGCGCCAAGCACGAAGGGTATTCTGATGCAGGGCAGGTTGATCTATCTGATGGGGCCTTCGGGCTCGGGCAAGGACAGCCTGTTGCAAGCCGCGCGTGCGCCGCTGGAGGCGCACGGCTGCCGTTTCGCCCGGCGGGTGATCACCCGTAGCGCCGAGTCCGTCGGCGAGGACGCGCTGGGCGTCACCCCCGCGGAGTTCGAGCGCCTGGAAGGCGAGGGTGCCTTCGCCCTGAGCTGGCGTGCCAACGGCCTGGCCTACGGCATCCCGCGCGAGATCGACGACTGGCTGAGCGCCGGGCAGGACGTGCTGATCAACGGCTCGCGCGGTCATCTCGAGGTGGCTCGTCAGCGTTACCCGCAGCTGCTGGCGATACTGCTGCAGGTCGACGAAGCGGTGCTGCGCCAGCGCCTGCTGGCTCGCGGCCGCGAGACGCCGGAGCAGATCGAGCAGCGTCTGGCGCGTAGCCGCGAACTGCAGGCTGGCGTTGCTTCCTCTCCTCTCCCATTTATGGGAGAGGGGCCGGGGGAGAGGGCAGATCAGGCGGATACTATCACCCTGGACAACTCCGGCCCCCTGCCACAAACCGTCAGCCGCCTCCTGCATCTGCTCGACGAGGCCCGCCAATGCGCCTGACCCTGCTCGGCACCGGCGATGCCCGTCAGGTGCCCGTGTACAACTGCAGCTGCCCGGCCTGCGATGCGGCGCGCGTGTATCCGTCGCGGCGCCGCGGCCCCTGTTGCGCGCTGATCGAATGCGGCACGCAGCGCTGGCTGATCGACAGCGGCCTGACCGATCTCACCGAGCGCTTCGCGCCGCACAGCTTAAGCGGCATCCTGCAGACGCATTACCACGCCGATCACGCCCAGGGCCTGCTGCATCTGCGCTGGGGCCAGGGGTTGGTGATTCCGGTGCACGGCCCGGACGACCCGGAAGGATTGGCCGATCTGTACAAGCACCCCGGCATTCTCGATTTCAGCCAGCCTTTCATCCCTTTCGAGCGCCGTAAACTGGGCGAATTGAAGGTCACCGCGTTGCCGCTGACGCATTCCAGGCCGACCTTCGGGTATTTGTTCGAGGGCAAGGGGTTCGAAGGGCAGGGGCGGCGCATTGCCTACCTCACCGACACGGTTGGCGTGCCCGAGGCCAGTTGCGCCGAGCTTGAGCGTGCGCCGCTGGATCTGCTGGTGCTCGATTGCTCCACCGCGCCGCAGCCGGTGGCGCCGCGCAACCACAACGACCTGACCCGTGCGCTGCAGATCATCGAACGCCTGCGGCCGACGCAAGCGGTGCTGACCCATATCGGTCACAGTTTCGATGCCTGGCTGCAGGCGCATCCCGACGCCCTGCCGGGAGCCGTCAGCCTGGGCCGTGACGGCCTGGTGCTGTAGCCGGCTGGGCCTAGACGCTGCTTCCCAGCGCTTCGGCCTTGCGCAGCCAGCTCTGGCGCTGCTCCTCGCTGGACGGGCGTACCGGGGTGAATTCGCTCAGGCGGCGGGTGCGGATGCCGCAAAAACCTAAGATGGTGCGCACCATCTGCCGATGTGCCGGGGCGCCGTAGATCCAGCGGAAGTACCAGCGAGGTGTGTCGAGGGTCACCAGCAGGTCGGCGCTGCGGCCGCTGAGCAGCTTGTCCCACAGCTGCGAGCGGTTGCGGTACCTGAAGGCGAAACCGGGCAGGAACACCCGGTCGAAGAAGCCCTTGAGCAGCGCCGGCAGGCCGCCCCACCAGACCGGATAGACGAATACCAGATGCTCGGCCCAGTGGATCAGGCGCTGGGCCTCGAGCAGGTCCGGCTCCAGGCTCTGGCTCTGGTCGTAGCCGTCGCGCAGTATCGGGTCGAACTGCATCTCGCCCAGCCTGAGCTGACGCACCACGTGGCCCTTGCTGCGTGCGCCGTGGCTGTAGGCCTCGGCCAGGGCGTGGCAGAGGCTATCTCTTTTCGGCGTGCCGAGAATCAGCAGGATTCGCTTGCCGTCGCCTTCCAGCGGTGTGGCGCCGCTCTTGCCTTCAGTCATGCCGTCCGGCTCCAAGCATGTCCTGCGGGCGAACCCACTGGTCGAACTGCTCTTCGCTCAGATAGCCGAGCTGCAGCGCGGCCTGACGCAGCGTGCTGCCTTCGGCGTAAGCCTTCTTGGCGATCTCCGCGGCCTTGTCGTAGCCGATGTGCGGGTTGAGCGCAGTGACCAGCATCAGGCCGTTCTCCAGATGCGCGGCCATCTGCGCGGCGTCCGGCTGCAGCTCGGCCACGCAATGCTGCTGGAAGTTGCGGCAGCCGTCGGCCAGCAGTCGGATCGACTGCAGCAGGTTATGGATGATCACCGGCTTGAACACGTTCAGCTGCAGGTGTCCCTGGCTGGCGGCAAAGCCGATGGTGGCGTCGTTGCCCAGCACCTGGCAGGCGAGCATCGACAGCGCTTCGCACTGGGTGGGGTTGACCTTGCCGGGCATGATCGAGCTGCCCGGCTCGTTGGCCGGCAGGCGCACCTCGGCAAAGCCGGCGCGCGGGCCGGAGCCGAGCAGGCGCAGGTCGTTGGCCAGTTTCATCAGGGCCACGGCCAGGGTCTTCAGCGCGCCGGAAAGCTGCACCAGCGGCTCGTGCCCGGACAGCGCGGCGAACTTGTTCGGCGCACTGGTCAGCGGCAGGCCGGACAGTGCGGCGAGCTCGGCGGCGATGGCCTCGGCGAAGCCGGCCGGGGCGTTCAAGCCGGTGCCAACGGCAGTGCCGCCCTGGGCCAGCTCGCAGACGGCGGGCAGGGCCGCGCGAATGGCCGCTTCGGCATGGCCGAGCTGGGCGACGAAGGCGGACAGCTCCTGGCCGAAGGTGATGGGCGTGGCGTCCATCATGTGGGTGCGCCCGGTCTTGACTAGGTTGGCGTGACGCTGCGCCTGCTCCTGCAGGCCGTCGCGCAGCTCGGCCAGCGCCGGCAGCAGGCAGTGGCGAACCGCCTGAGCGGCAGCGATGTGCATGGCGGTGGGGAAGCAGTCGTTGGAACTCTGCGCGCGGTTGACGTGGTCGTTGGGGTGCACCGGGCTCTTGCCGCCACGCTGGCCACCGGCCAGTTCGTTGGCGCGGCCGGCGATCACCTCGTTGACGTTCATGTTGCTCTGCGTGCCGCTGCCGGTCTGCCAGACCACCAGGGGGAACTGCGAGTCGTGCTGGCCTTCGAGCACTTCATCCGCTGCCTGTTCGATCAGCCGGGCGATATCCGCAGGCAGCTCGCCACTGCGGCTGTTGACCCGTGCGGCGGCCTTCTTGATCAGCGCCAGGGCGTGCAGCACGGCCAGCGGCATGCGCTCCTGACCGATGGCGAAGTTGATCAGCGAGCGTTGGGTCTGTGCGCCCCAGTAGGCGTCGTTGGGGACTTCGATGGGGCCGATGCTGTCGGTTTCGGTGCGGCTCATGGCGTTCTCCGGGCATATTCGAGGTTGCTGGCAGTTTAGGTCGTGCCGCCGGAGACAGGTTCCGCAACTTATCTATCGCGGCGATTACCAGCGCGCGTGCGTCTCGCCCAGCCAGCCGAGGGCGCCATGCACCGGTACGCGCTCACCCTTCGGGCCGCGCAGCACGCCGTCGTAATGGCCGAAGCGCTGCATGGTGTTGGCATGCAGCGGCCCGAGCTTGGGACAGGCTCTGTGCAACTGGCGGGGGATGAAGCGCAGGGCGACGCGATCGTCCTCGCTGTCCAGGCGCCAGGGCGCCAGCGGCGCCTGCGAGCTGCGGACGATGTGCAGAGGGCTGTCGAGCAGTTGCGCTTCGCCGCCGAACCACAGTGTGTTTTCCGACAGGCCACTGTAGTCCAGCCAGCCAGAGCCGAAGTTGCCGGCGATGCCGCCGGCCGCCGCGAAGGCCGCCCGCTGCCAGTAACTGTTGAGCGGCCAGACGCCACGCCCGAAGTCGAGCGCAGCGAAGCTCTGGCCAGGTACGCAGTCGTAATGCCTGTTACCCAGCTGCAGGCTGCCGGCGGTGGGCAGCCCCAGCTGGCGGCTGGTGGCGTGAAAACCGCCATTGCGCAATGGTGCGACCAGGTTGACCGATTGCAGATGGGCGGGGCGCTGGATGTCCAGCGCGACCTGCAGGGGCTGGCCGCCGATATCGGGCGCCGCGGCGGTGAGACGCAGGCGGCCGGGATGCTCGTCGATACGCAGTTGCAAACGGGAGTGGCTGAAGGCGTGGCTTTCCAGCGGCAGGTCCGGCAGTTGGCAGCCCAGTGCGAAGGGGCGCAGCTGGGTATGAGCGACGGCCAGGCCGGTTCCCAGGTCGAGAAAGTAGGCGGCGCCGTAACCGACATAATCCAGGTCGGCCAAGGTCAGCGCGAGCATCCAGTCGGGCGTGGTGATGCACCAGTGATTCCAGCGCTTGCGCCGCCCCAGGTGGCCGTGCAGGGTGCAATCCACCTGCGGGCGGCTTGACCAGCCGATGGCATCTTCCTGCAGGCGTCCCTTGCGGTCGCACAGTGGCTGGAGCGGGAAGGGCGCGTGTGAGGTGAGGCTGGTCATCGGGCACGTCCATGTATGTGCGCAGGCTGGCGATCAGTCGCCGGGTCGGGAAGTACGCACGCCTTGTCAAGAATAGCGAAGGTCGCACAGCATGCCGAGCCGGGCCAAGCATGAGCAACTACTGGCACTTTGGCAACTGACCAGCGGGTGCGCCAGTGTGCAGGCGCTCTGTGATCCAGCGCACAATGCGCATCTCTTGAGGGTTTTGCGCGCAGGGCACAAAATGCCGGCACCGCAGTCTACCCAGACTCATTCATAGCCCTGGACGCCTTCTCATGCTCCGTTTCACCCAACTCTGCACTGCCGTTCTGCTCAGCGCGAGCGCATCCCTGGCCATGGCCGATGCCGCCAGCCATGCTGCCGATGCCGAGCGTTTTCTCAAACTGGCCCACGCCGACAAGCTGACCGTCCCGGTGTACGGCCAGGTGCAGCAGATGTTCGCCCAGCGCTTCGCCGAGGCGCCGAATGGCAAGAAGGCGGTACTGGAAAGCTATCAGGCCAAGGCCAACGCCGCGCTGGACAAGGCGGTGGGCTGGGACAAGCTCAAGCCGGACATGGTCAAGCTCTATACCAGCAACTTCAACGAGCAGGAGCTCAAGGACCTGATCGCCTTCTATGAGTCGCCGCTGGGGCAGAAGGTGCTGCAGAAGATGCCGACCCTGACCGCCCAGTCGGCGCAGATCACCCAGAGCAAGCTGGAAACCGCCGTGCCCGAGGTGAACAAGCTTCTGGCGGACATGAGCAGCGAACTCGGCCTGCCGAAACAACCCTGATGGAGCCCACGATGTCCAAGCAAGACCTGATCACCGCCGCCCTGGCCGCGTTGCAACCCGAGCACCTCGAGGTGCTGGACGAGAGCCACATGCACAGCCGCGGCCTGGAGACCCACTACAAGGCGGTGATCGTCAGCCCGGCGTTCGCCGGTCTGAATGCGGTGAAGCGACATCAGAAGGTCTATGCCACCGTTGGCGAACTGATGGGGCAGATCCATGCCCTGGCCCTGCATACCTACACCCCGCAGGAATGGGCAGAGCAGGGCGCGGCCCCGGCTTCGCCGACCTGCCGCGGCGGGCATTGAGGTAGCCCGGATGCAATCCGGGGAAACCCCTCGGCAGTTCCCGGATTGCATCCGGGCTACGTGACAGGCTGTCGCGCCTTGTCGCCAACCCGCCCCGGCGATTCTCTGCTTTGCTACAATCGCTCCCGCGCCGGCCCACGCCGGCGCTTTCGTTTAGATTCTCGATCTAGCGAGCTAGAGCCATGCAAGGCAAAAGCAGGCGAGGAAGCGCAGTGTACTTTTGTACATGAGCATTCCGAGCCTGTTTTTAACGCAGCAGGGCCGACGCGCAGCTGATCGAAGTCCAGTCCGCCCTTTACGTGGGTGACTACTGAGAGAATATTCATGACCGACAAGATCGTCGTCGCGGCGCTGTATAAATTCGTCTCCCTGCCGGATTACCAGGCGCTACGCGAACCCCTGCTGCAAACCCTGCTTGACAACGGCATCAAAGGCACCCTGCTGCTCGCCGAAGAGGGCATCAACGGCACCGTGTCCGGCAGCCGCGCCGGCATCGATGCGCTGCTCGCCTGGTTCCGCCAGGACGCCCGCCTGGCCGATATCGACCACAAGGAATCCTATTGCGAGGAGCAGCCGTTCTATCGCACCAAGGTCAAGCTGAAGAAGGAAATCGTCACCCTCGGCGTGCCGGGCGTCGACCCCAACCAGCGCGTCGGCACCTACGTCGAGCCCAAGGACTGGAACGCCCTGATCAGCGACCCCGAGGTGCTGCTGATCGACACGCGCAACGACTACGAGGTGGCCATCGGCACCTTCGAGGGCGCCATCGACCCCAAGACCAAGTCGTTCCGCGAGTTCCCCGAGTACGTCAAGGCCCACTTCGATCCGAGCAAGCACAAGAAGGTGGCGATGTTCTGCACCGGTGGTATCCGCTGCGAGAAGGCCTCCAGCTACATGCTCGGCGAGGGGTTCGAGGAGGTCTATCACCTCAAGGGCGGCATCCTCAAATACCTAGAGGAAGTGCCGCAGGAGCAGACCAAGTGGCGCGGCGACTGCTTCGTCTTCGACAACCGCGTGACCGTGCGCCACGACCTGTCCGAAGGCGACTACGATCAGTGCCATGCCTGCCGCAATCCGATTTCCGTGGAAGACCGCCAGTCCGAGTTCTACAGCCCCGGCGTCAGTTGTCCGCATTGCTGGGATTCGCTGCCGGAGAAGACCCGTGAAAGCGCCCGCGAGCGGCAGAAGCAGATCGAGCTGGCGCGTGCGCGCAACCAGCCGCACCCCATCGGCCGCGACCCCCGCCAACTGAACGAGGCCTGACCATGGCTAGCCGCCTGCTCTACGTGATGGACCCGATGTGCTCCTGGTGCTGGGGCTTCGCACCCGTGGTCGAAGCCCTCGCCGAGCAGGCGGCTGCCGCCGGCGTGCCGCTGCAGATCGTGGTGGGCGGCCTGCGCCGCGATCAGGTGGCGATCGATGCCGCAGCGCGGGTGCGATACCTGGGCTACTGGCAGGCGGTCAACGCCAGCACCGGGCAGCTGTTCGACTTCGACCGCGGCCTGCCCGAGGGCATGGTCTACGACACCGAGCCGGCCTGCCGCGCGCTGGTCACCGCGCGCCAGCTCGATGAGCCCAGCGCCTGGGCCCTGCTCAAGCTGATCCAGCAGGCCTTCTACACCGAGGGCGCCGACGTCACCCAGGCCAGTGTGCTAGTCGAGCTGGCCGAGCAGGCAGGGATTCCGCGCATCGAATTCGCCGAGGCTTTCGACAGTCAGGCCATGGTCGATGCCACCGCCGCCGATTTCAGCTGGGTGCAGGATCTGGGCATCGCCGGTTTCCCCACCTTGCTGGCCGAGCGCGATGGTCAGCTGGCGCTGCTGACCAACGGCTATCAGCCGCTCGAGGCGCTGTCACCGCTGCTGGGCCGCTGGCTGGAGCGTGCTGTCAATGCCTGATCGGTTGAGCTGGGCAGAAGTCCGTCGCCTGGCCCTGCGTCACAAGAAAGCGCTGATTCTGGCCAACCTGGTCGCCGTGCTGGCCACCCTGTGCAGCGTGCCGATCCCGTTGCTGTTGCCGCTGCTGGTGGACGAAGTGCTGCTGCACGACGGCGATGCGGCGCTCAAGGTGATGGACAACTTCCTGCCCGCCGAGTGGGAAACCGCCGCCGGCTACATCGGCCTGATGCTGCTGCTGACCCTGCTGCTGCGCGGCTCGGCGCTGATCTTCAACGTTCTGCAGGCACGCCTGTTCGCCAGGCTGTCGAAGGACATCGTCTACCGCATCCGCATGCGCCTGATCGAACGGCTCAAGCGTATCTCACTCGGCGAGTACGAGAGCCTGGGCGGCGGCACCGTGACCACCCACCTGGTCACCGATCTGGACACCCTGGACAAGTTCGTCGGCGAGACCCTCAGCCGCTTCCTGGTGGCGATCCTGACCCTGGTCGGCACCTCGGCCATCCTGATCTGGATGCACTGGCAGCTGGCCCTGCTGATCCTGCTGTTCAACCCGCTGGTGATCTACGCCACCGTGCTGCTGGGCAAGAAGGTCAAGCACCTGAAGAAGCTGGAGAACGACAGCACCTCGCGCTTCACCCAGGCGCTGACCGAAACCCTGGAGGCGATCCAGGAAGTGCGCGCCGGCAACCGCCAGGGCTACTTCCTCGGCCGCCTTGGCGGGCGGGCGCGCGAGGTGCGCGATTACGCCGTGGCCTCGCAATGGAAGAGCGACGCGTCGAACCGCGCCAGCGGCCTGCTGTTTCAGTTCGGTATCGACGTGTTCCGCGCCGCGGCGATGCTCACCGTGCTGTTTTCCGACCTGTCCATCGGCCAGATGCTCGCGGTGTTCAGCTACCTGTGGTTCATGATCGGCCCGGTGGAGCAGCTGCTCAGCCTGCAGTATGCCTTCTACGCTGCTGGTGGTGCGCTGACGCGGATCAACGAGCTGCTGGCGCGCCAGGACGAGCCGCAGTACGCCGGGCGCGTCGACCCTTTCAAGGGGCGCGACACGGTCGGTATCGAGGTGCAGGGGCTGACCTTCGCCTATGGCGAGGAACCGGTGCTCGACCGGCTCGACCTGTCCATCGCTCCAGGCGAGAAAGTGGCCATCGTCGGTGCCTCCGGCGGAGGCAAGAGCACCCTGGTGCAGTTGCTGCTGGGCCTGTATACGCCGCAGGCCGGCAGCATCCGCTTCGGCGGCAGCGCGCTGGAGGAAATAGGCCTGGACTGCGTGCGCGACAACGTCGCGGTGGTGTTGCAGCACCCGGCGCTGTTCAACGACACGGTGCGCGCCAACCTGTGCATGGGCCGTGAGCGCAGCGACGAGGCCTGCTGGCAGGCGCTGCGCATCGCCCAGCTGCACGACAGCATCGCGCAACTACCCCAGGGGCTGGACAGCGTGGTCGGCCGCAGCGGCGTGCGCCTGTCCGGCGGCCAGCGCCAGCGCCTGGCCATTGCCCGCATGGTGCTGGCAGAACCCAAGGTGGTGATCCTCGACGAAGCCACTTCGGCGCTGGATGCCGCCACCGAGTATGCCCTGCACGAAGCGTTGGCGCAGTTTCTCGAAGGCCGCACCACGCTGATCATCGCCCACCGCCTGAGTGCGGTGAAGCAGGCTGACCGGGTGCTGGTGTTCGATGGCGGCAGCGTCGCCGAGGATGGCGACCATCAGCAACTGATTGCCGAAGGCGGGCTGTACGCCAAGCTCTACGGACATTTGCAGCAAGGGTAAACCGTAGGGTGCGCCGTGCGCACCGCGGCGATCAGGATCTCGGGAAGTTCTTCGCGGCTGAGTTGTAGGGCGGGTGTAACCCACCATGTAAAGTGAGTGGCGGGTTGCACCCGCCCTACGGGTGTGAAGCCGCTTCTACAGGACAGGTAGGAGCGGCTTTAGCCGCGATGCCCAACGTCCCCGGATTGCATCCGGGCTACAGAGCTTTCTGTGCTGTCGCGGCTAAAGCCCCTCCCACAAGGTTTCGCCGCTGCAACGACAGGCAGCCCCCGCTCCGTGGGAGGCGCTTCAGTAAATGAGTGGCGGGTTGCACCCGCCCTACGGATGTGAAGCCGTTTCTACGGGATAGGTAGGAGCGGCTGGGCGGCATTCCGCTTTAGCCGCGATGCTCTTTTGCGCAGCCAACGTCCCCGGATTGCATCCGGGCTACACAGCTTTCTGGTCTGTCGCGGCTAAAGCCCCTCCCACAAGGTTTCGCCGCTGCAATGACAGGCTGCCCCCGCTCCGTGGGAGGCGCTTTAGCGGCGATGCTCCGCCTCAGCCATGGCTCATCAGCGCTTCGCTCAGTTCCTCGAACAGCGTCTGCACCGAACGCAACGCCCGGCAGTCGGGGCGGGTCAGCAGCCAGAGCTCGGTGTCGCAGCCGGTCAGCGGCGGGCCGAGTGCCTTGAGTTCCGGATGGGCGCGCAGCACGAAGTCGGGCAGGGCGGCAACGCCCAAGCCGGCGCGCGCCAGTTGCGCCACGGCGTACATGCTGCTGCAGCGGTAGTTGGGGGTGACGCCCGGCAGTTCGCGCAGACGCCAGAGTACCGTGGCGTGATCCGGCATCGCCTCGTCCGGGGCGATCCAGCTCTGCCGTGCCAGATCGCTGCGATCCTCGCCATCATCGCGGGCGCAAACCCGATACGACACCTTGGCCAGACGCCGCCCCACCAGATGCTCCGGCGGCTCGTTGGTCAGGCGCAGGGCCAGGTCGGCATCGCGCCGGCTGAGGTTGGCGAAGTCGTTGGACGTCACCAGCTCCAGCGCCAGGGCCGGGTAACTGGGCATGAAGCGCGCCAGCGCCGGTAGCAGCAGGCTGCTCAGTACGGCGTCGGTACAGGTCAGGCGCACCGTGCCGCTGACTACCTGCTTGCCCAGTTCCAGCGCCACACGCGCGGCATCCAGCGCCTGTTCGGCGCGTTCGGCCTGTTCCGCCAGGGCGCGAGCGGTCTCGCTGGGTTCGTAGCCGCGCCGGCTTTTCTCGAACAGCGCCACACCCAATGCCGCTTCGAGCCGGCGTACGGCGCGAAATACGGTGGAGACGTCCACCTGCAGCAGTTCTGCGGCCCGCGCCAGGGAGCGGCCGCGCACCAGGGCGAGTACCAGCGAGAGGTCGGTGTGGTCGATTTGATATTGCACGGCTGCAATCTCTGCTTGTCTATTCGCCAATTATTATTGCGCGGACGCCATCTTATAGTGGCAGGCAGGCCGTCATGCAAGAGGGGGTAGGCGTATGTACAGCAAGTGTCGAGTCAAGATCGCTCTGGTGGGTAACTACAATGCGGCGATCGCCGCGCACCGGGCCATTCCCGAGGCCTTGCGCCTGGCCAGCGAGGCGTTGGGCGTGGCGGTCGAGCACGACTGGCTGGCCACCGAGCGCATTGTCGATGACGCCACCCTGACCGCCTATGACGGTATCTGGTGCGTGCCGGGCAGCCCTTACGCCGCCACCGAGGGGGCGCTACGTGCCATTCGCTTTGCCCGCGAGCAGGGTGTGCCATTTCTCGGCACCTGTGGCGGCTTCCAGCACGCACTGCTCGAATACGCACGCAACCGCCTGGGCTGGACCGATGCCGAGCACGCCGAGCTGTCGCCGCAGGCGCAAAGCCCGATGATCGCGCCGTTGACCTGTGCGCTGCTGGATGTCAGCGAGCATGTGCATCTGGTCTCCGGCTCGCGCATTGCCCAACTCTACGGCGTACGTGAGATCAGCGAGCAGTACCTGTGCCGCTACGGTCTCGTCGATGCCTTCGTCGAGCCACTGATGGCCCAGGCGCTGAAGGCTTCCGGACATGACGCGGCCGGTGCGGTGCGGGCGATCGAACTGGAGGACCATCCGTTCTTCATCGCCACCCTGTTCCAGCCCGAGCGTGCGGCGCTGGAAGGTCGATTGCCGCCGCTGGTCGCCGGCCTGGTCGGTGCCTGCGCGGTGCAGTCGGTGCACGAGGCGCACCTGGCCGTGGCCTCGTGATCGCTGCCACGCCACAGCCGCCTTATTACGTGGTGATCTTCACCTCGCTGCGCACCGAGGTGGACGCCGGCTACGCCGAGGCGGCGCAGCGCATGCTGGAACTGGCCGCAGAGCAGCCCGGCTTTCTCGGCGTGGAGTCGGCGCGCAGCGATGGCCTGGGCATCACCCTGTCCTACTGGCAGAGCGAGGGGGCTATCCGCGCCTGGCGTGAGCACGCCGAGCATAGCGCCGTGCGTGAGCAGGGGCGAGCCGGTTGGTACGCTGCATTCACCACGCGGGTGGCCAAGGTCGAGCGCGCCTACAGCTTCTCGCGCTCTGAGTGAGCGCCAGCGGCAAGCCGGCAGACCGGTCTGTAAGATTTTCTTTACGCCAGCCGGGGCGTTGCCTGCTCGAACTGCATGGCGTAAAGAAAATTTGCCGGTGCTGCGCCCGCCTGCTGTGTCGAAGTGTCGCAAGCCATCTTGAGAGCGCCTCTGCGCTCGGTTGTCATGAGGTTGTCCGCAACGCATTCGTGCGGCTGCCATAACAATGACAATCAGGAGGCGAAATGACCGCCGTGGCCAAGATCGAGCAGCACAACCCCATCGGAACCGACGGTTTCGAGTTCGTCGAATTCACCGCACCGACTGCCGAAGGCATCGAGCAACTGCGCCAGTTGTTCACCGCCATGGGCTTTACCGAAACCGCCAAGCACCGCTCGAAAGAGGTGTGGCTGTTCCAGCAGAACGACATCAACATCGTGCTCAACGGCAGCCCCACCGGGCACGTGCGCGCCTTCGGCGAGAAGCATGGCCCCAGCGCCTGCGCCATGGCCTTCCGGGTCAGGAACGCCGCCCAGGCCGCGGCCTACGTCGAGCAGCAGGGCGCCAAGCTGGTGGGCAGCCACGCCAATTTCGGCGAGTTGAACATTCCCTGCGTCGAAGGCATTGGCGGCTCGCTGCTGTATCTGGTCGACCGTTATGGCGACAAGACCATCTACGACGTCGACTTCGAGTACATCGAAGGCCGCAGTGCCAACGACAACGCCGTCGGCCTGCAGTGCATCGACCACCTGACCCACAACGTGCGCCGCGGGCAGATGGATGTCTGGTCCGGCTTCTACGAGCGCATCGCCAACTTCCGCGAGATCCGCTACTTCGACATCGAAGGCAAGCTCACCGGCCTCTTCTCCCGCGCCATGACCGCGCCGTGCGGCAAGATCCGCATCCCGATCAACGAGTCGGCCGACGACAAGTCGCAGATCGAGGAATTCATCCGTGAGTACCACGGCGAGGGCATTCAGCACATCGCCCTGTCCACCGACGACATCTACGCCACCGTGCGCCAGCTGCGCGCCAACGGCGTGGACTTCATGACCACCCCGGACACCTATTATGAAAAGGTCGACAGCCGCGTCGCCGGCCATGGCGAGCCGACCGATGTGCTGCGCGAGCTGAATATCCTGATCGACGGGGCGCCGGGCGACGACGGCATCCTGCTGCAGATCTTCACCAACACGGTGATCGGCCCGATCTTCTTCGAGATCATCCAGCGCAAGGGCAATCAGGGTTTCGGCGAGGGCAACTTCAAGGCCTTGTTCGAGTCGATCGAGGAAGACCAGCTGCGTCGCGGTGTGATCTCCGAGGAGTGATGCCATGAGCCGCCAATGGATCCGCTTTCCCCTGCGTGAAGGCGAGTGCTCGCGCCAGGCGCATTGCGACCTGCCGCAGGGCACCTACGAGCGCGAGATGGGCCGTGAGGGCTTCTTCGGCCCCACCGCGCACCTGCACCACAAGCATCCGCCAACCGGCTGGATCGACTGGGAAGGCCCGCTGCGCCCGCATGCCTTCAACTTCAACGACATCCCCAGCGAGCGCGACTGCCCGCTGGCGGCGCCGCTGACCCTGCACAACGCTGATGTGAAGTTGCGCGTGTGGCGCACCCACGGCGCCATGCGCCACCTGGTGCGCAACGCCGACGGCGACGAGTTGCTGTTCGTCCACGAGGGGGCAGGGCACCTGTACTGCGATTTCGGTCATCTGGAGTATCGCGACGGCGATTACCTGCTGATCCCGCGCGGCACCGCCTGGCGCATCGAGGCCAGCACGCCGAGCTACTTCCTGCTGATCGAGAACAGCGACGGCGCCTACCAGTTGCCGGACAAGGGCCTGCTGGGTCCGCAGGCGATCTTCGACCCCGCCGTGCTCGATCATCCGCGGCTCGACGAGGCCTTCAAGGCGCAGCAGGACGAGAACACCTGGCAGATCAGGATCAAGCGGCGCAATCAGATCAGCACCGTGACCTACCCGTACAACCCGCTGGACGTGGTCGGCTGGCACGGCGACAACACCGTGGTGCGCCTGAACTGGCGCGATATTCGCCCGCTCATCAGCCATCGCTACCACCTGCCGCCTTCGGCGCACACCACCTTCGTCGCCAATGGCTTCGTGGTCTGCACCTTCACCCCGCGGCCGGTCGAATCCGACCCCGGTGCGCTCAAGGTGCCGTTCTTCCACAACAACGACGACTACGACGAGGTGCTGTTCTACCACCGCGGCAACTTCTTCAGCCGCGACAACATCGAGGCCGGCATGGTCACCCTGCACCCCTGCGGTTTCCCGCACGGGCCGCACCCCAAGGCGCTGAAGAAGAGCCAGGAGGACCCGGCCACCTTCATCGACGAGGTGGCGGTGATGATCGACACCCGCCGCGCCCTGGAGGTCAGTGATGCCGCCAGTGCGGTGGACGTGGCCGAGTACGTCAACTCCTGGCGTGCGCCGGGTACACAAGGTTAAGGGCGGGCACCAATCGTCCCCTCTCCCCTTGGGGAGAGGGCTAGGGAGAGGGGGCTGGCAACACACCCTCTCCCCCGGCCCCTCTCCCACAAGTGGGAGAGGGGGAACAGCCCGCACGCGAACAGACGAATAGGTAGGAACCATGAAACTCGCATCACTGAACCAGGGCCGCGACGGCGTGCTGATCGTCGTCTCCCGCGATCTCACCCGCGCCGTGCTCGCGCCGCAAATCGCTCTCACCCTGCAGGCCGCGCTGGACCACTGGGCCGTGGCCCGGCCCAAGCTCGAAGCGGTCTATCAGCGCCTCAACGACGGCCTGGAGGAGGGCGCCTTCGCCTTCGATCAGGCCGCCTGCCACAGCCCGCTGCCGCGCGCCTACCACTGGGCCGACGGCAGCGCCTACGTCAATCATGTCGAGCTGGTGCGCAAGGCACGTGGTGCCGAGATGCCGGAATCCTTCTGGCACGACCCGCTGATGTACCAGGGCGGCGCAGATGCCTTCATCCCGCCGCACAGCCCGATCCGCCTGGCCGACGAAGCCTGGGGCATCGACCTGGAAGCCGAGCTGGCGGTGATCACCGACGACGTGCCGATGGGCGCCACGCCGGCCGAAGCGGCAGGCCATATCCGCCTGCTTATGCTGGTCAACGACGTCTCGCTGCGTAACCTGATCCCCGGCGAACTGGCCAAGGGCTTCGGTTTCTACCAGAGCAAGCCGTCGTCGAGCTTCTCGCCGGTGGCGGTCACCCCGGACGAGCTGGGTGAAAGCTGGAAGGACGGCAAGGTGCACCGGCCGCTGGTCTCGCATATCAACGGTGCGCTGTTCGGCCAGCCGAACGCCGGCGTGGACATGACCTTCAACTTCCCCACCCTGGTCGCCCACGCCGCCAAGACCCGTCCGCTGGGAGCCGGCACCATCATCGGTTCGGGCACCGTGTCGAACTATGACCGCAGCGCCGGATCGAGCTGCCTGGCGGAAAAGCGCATGCTGGAAATCGTCGAGCAGGGCGAAGCGAAGACGCCGTTCCTCAAGTTCGGCGACCGGGTGCGTATCGAGATGTTCGACGCAGCCGGCCAGAGCATCTTCGGCGCCATCGATCAGGTGGTGGAAAAGTACGACGCCCGCTGATCGGTAGGAGCGGCTTTAGCCGCGATTCGCCAGCAGTCGCTTAAAGCATCGCGGCTGAAGCCGCTCCTACCAGGTCGCGTTTCGAAAGGAATCCGTAATGCTGAAACTCTACGGCTATTGGCGCTCCAGCGCTGCCTATCGCGTGCGCATCGCCCTCAACCTCAAGGGCCTGGCCTATGAGCAGGTGCCCGTGCATCTGGTCAAGGATGGCGGCCAGCAGCACGGCGCCGACTACCGCGCGCTGAACCCGCAGGGGCTGCTGCCGCTGCTGGTGGACGAGGAGAACGGCGGCGTGCGCATCGCCCAGTCCCTGGCGATCATCGAATACCTCGAGGAAATCTTTCCGGTGCCGGCGCTGCTGCCGGCCGACCCGGCCGAGCGCGCCCAGGTGCGGGCGCTGGCGTTGCACATTGCCTGCGACGTGCATCCGCTGAACAACCTGCGCGTGCTGCAGTACCTGTCCAGCGAGCTGGGCGCCTCCGACGAGGCGAAGAACGCCTGGTACCGGCATTGGGTCACGCTCGGTCTTGCAGCGGTGGAGGAAGGGCTGGCCGCGTTCGACGGTCGCCTGTCGCTCGGCGAGCGGCCCGGATATCTGGAAGCCTGTCTGATCCCGCAGCTGTATAATGCGCGGCGTTTTAACTGTGACCTTGCCGCGTACCCACGCATCGTCGCCATGGCGGCGCGCTGTGAACCCCTGGAGGCCTTCCAACTGGCCGCGCCGGAGGTGCAAGCCGACGCCCAGTGACATCTCCGGCTTCAACCCAAGCCTTGCATTCCGCTGCGCCACGAGCGCGGCGGGTCCGATTCCGTCACAGATAAAAACAAACAGGTGACGCATGACCCGTGAAAAACCGAAGAACCTCTGGCTCTCGCGCTGGGGTTTCATCCTCGCTGCAACCGGCTCGGCCGTGGGCCTGGGCAATATCTGGAAATTCCCCTATATCACTGGTGAGTACGGCGGCGGCGCCTTCGTGCTGATGTACCTGGCGTGCATCCTGGCCATCGGCATTCCGGTGATGATGACCGAGATCGCCATCGGCCGCCGTGGTCGCGGCAGCCCCATCGATGCCATCGGCCGCGTGGTCCGCGAGAACGGCGGCAACCCCTTGTGGAAGGCGGTGGGCGGCATGGCCATGCTTGCCGGCTTCATGATCCTGTGCTTCTACGTGGTCGTCGCCGGCTGGGCCTTCGCCTACACCTGGAAGATGCTCGACGGCTCGCTGGCTGCCACCAGCGTCGAGGCGCTCGGCGGGGTGTTCGAGGCGCACAACGCCAACCCCTGGCAGCTCGGCGGCTGGAGCGTGCTGGTGGCGCTGCTGACCCTGTGGATCGTGGCCAAGGGCGTGCAGAAGGGTATCGAGAACGCGGTGCGCTGGATGATGCCGGGCCTGGCCCTGATGCTGATCGTGCTGGTCGGCTACGCCTTCACCAGCGGCAGCTTCCAGGCTGGGTTCGATTTCCTGTTCCATTTCGATGCCTCGAAGATCACCGGCGAGGCGCTGTTGGCCGCTCTGGGTCATGCCTTCTTTACCCTCAGTCTGGCCTCGGGCGCCATCCTCACCTACGGCTCGTACATCCCCGACGGCCAGTCGATTGCCCGCACCACCTTCCTGGTGGCGATCTGCGATACCTGCGTGGCGTTGCTGGCGGGCCTGGCGATCTTCCCGATCATCTTCGCCAACGGCATGAGCCCGGGCGCAGGGCCGGGGCTGATCTTCATGAGCCTGCCGCTGGCCTTCCAGCAGATGCCATTGGGCATCGCCTTCGGCGTGCTGTTCTTCGCCATGGTGTCGATCGCCGCGCTGACCTCGGCCATCTCCATGATCGAAGCCACGGTGGCCTATCTGAACGAGAAACACGGTATCAGCCGTCTGCGTGCAGCGCTGGCTTCCGGCGCCGTGCTGCTGGTAATCAGCCTGCTGGCGATGCTCTCGTTCAACCTGCTGGCCGGCTGGACGCCGCTGGGCAAGAACTTCTTCGACTGGCTGGATTACCTCACCTCGCGCTGGATGATGCCGCTGGGCGGCATCTTCATGGTGGTGCTCGCCGGCTATGCGCTGCGCAGCGAAATCATGCGCGACGAGCTGGATCTGCCGCCTGCAGGCTACGCCCTGTGGCTGTTCATGGTGCGTTACGTCAGCCCGGTGCTGATCATGGTGGTGTTCCTGCATGCGCTGGGCTGGCTGCTGTTCGACCCGGTCGCCCAGTGGTACTGGATCGCCGGAGCCATCGGCCTGCTGGCGGTCGCCGGTGAAGCCCTGCGGCCTCGAGTGATGCCGGTGCTTGCCGGTCGCTGAACCGCGCCCCGCTGGAACAGGCGGGAAAATGCGGGTTGATACCGGACTGGCAAGTTTGTGTGCGTATCGCTTGCGGACTTAGCACTATCCATTACCGCGTGTACTGATCGTTTGGGTTGCGCCCCTTACGGGCGCCACACCTTGATTCGCTGCGCTCACCCTTCGGGCCAGCCTGCGGCTGTTACTCCGCTGCGCTACGTTTCGTTGCTTGCCCAAGAAAGGTGTGCCAAAGAAGGGCACCCCGACATCCGGGTTTCGCTACGCGAAACTTCCCTCGCTCCGGTGCTGCTCCGGGGGCCGGCTTACAAGGGCCGTCCATGGCCCTTTAAGCGGGGCCGCCATCGGTATCTCGCCGCATCCATGCGGCTCGTCCCCCTACGCAACACCTCCACTCGGCCTCCTGAAGGGGACCGGGTCGCGAGCTTGCATTATCTTTGCGAAGTTGAAATTGGCGTCGTCTGACCTTTGCCTTTGCCTTTGCCTTTGCCTTTGCCTTTGCCCTTGCTCTTCAACTGCGATGGAACAGACGACGCCCAAGCCCCCTTCAGGAGGCCGAGTGGAATCGCCGTGGAAGGGGTTGAGCGACATGGATGTCGCGAGAGCTGCGATGGGCCAGGGATGGCCCTTCGCAGCGTGCCCCTGGAGCGGTGATGGAGCGAGGGAACCCCGGCGCAGCCGGGGCCGTATGCAGGGGTGTGTTTCTTTGCTTACTTTCTTTGCACAAGCAAAGAAAGTGAGTCGCCCGTAAGGGGCGAAACCCAGCAGGTCAGACGACACGCTAAGGGATAGTGCCAAGTCATCGACAGCTAACACGTAATTGCCAGTTCGGTGTCAAGCGCATCTTCCCCGCGAGAACGCGAAGAACCTTTTTTGTGGGATGGGGTTGGTCGATCGGCGATAAATCGCCAGTTATTGGGCGTCAATAAGCGGATAGTTGCCGAGTTTTCCCGTCTGCCGTCGATCCGCTGGCTATGCTGCAAGAGGTGGATTGGCGAATTGCCAGCACTCAAGCGGCGCCACTCTGCTGCCGATAGCATGGACTCGACATGGCATAGCTGTTGCCTTGCCAATCGACCAGGTCGCGCTCACGAGGCGCGGCTGTATAAGAAGAACCCGGAGTTACCCTATGTTCAAGCCTGCCGCACGTCTTTTCGCCAACCTTGCCGTAGGCAAGAAACTCTTCATCGGTTTCGGCCTGGTGCTACTGCTCACCGCTGCCATGACGGTCAGCGGCTACCTGGCCGTGCAAGCGGTATTGAAGGGACACGAGCAGGTCGGACAGCTGGCGCAGGTGAATCAGGAAATTCTCCAGGCGCGTCGTCTGGAGCGCAGTTTCGCCATCGAGCAGACCCAGGAAAACGCCGCTCGCGTGCGCGACAGCCTGCTCAAGGTGCAGAGCATGCTGGAGCAGCTCGGCAAGCAGGTGGCCGAGGGTTCGCGCGTGCAGACCATGCAGCAAGCCACCACCGAGTACCTCAAGCAGTTCGACAACTATGTCGAGCAGCAGGGCAAGGCACGCGAAGCCCGTCAGGACATGCGCACCGCCGCGGCTGAGGCCCGCGATCAGTTCGAGGTGATCGAGCTGGACATGTACGACGCGGTGCGCGAGCTGCGTCTGCAGGGCGATCGCCTGCGTGGCAGCGATCCGCTGACCCTGGCGGAAACCGCGTCCGGACTGAGCAAGCGCATGCTCGACCTGCGGGGGCATGAAAGCCTCTACATCATCGACGGTTCCGCCGAAGCGCTGAAGGAGTGGGCCTACGTCAGCGAAGACCTGCAGACCGTTGCCAGCAGCCTGAAGGTCTGGCTCGACGATGACCAGAAAGCGTCCATCGACACCGCCTTGCAGGCGCTGACCCTTTATCAGCGCTCCTTCCTCTACTACCAGCAGCTTCGTGAGCAGAACCAGGCCACCGAGCAGGCCATGATCGAACGGGCGCGCTCTGTCGTCGATCTGGCCGAGGCCGCCCAGGCCGCTGCCGAGCAGGGCATGCTCGGCGACAGTGAGCGTGCGCTGGTGATGCTCGGCATCATGGGCTTCGCTGCCGTGGTGCTGGGACTGTGCGCCGCGCTGCTGATCACCCGCCTGATCGTTGCGCCGCTGCGCCAGTCGGTGGTCTTCGCCCAGCGTATCGCCGCTGGCGACCTCAGCCAGGACATCCCGCAGGATCGCGCCGATGAAGTCGGACAGCTGCTCGCAGCCATGCAGGACATGACCCTCAGCCTGCGCAACCTGGTCAGCCGCATCGGTGGCGGCGTCGGGCAGATCGCCGCGGCTGCCGAGCAGCTGTCCGCGATCACCGCGCAGACCAGCGCCGGGGTGCAGACGCAGAAACTGGAAACCGAACAGACCGCCACCGCCATGCACCAGATGGCCGCCACCGTGCAGGAGGTGGCGCAGAACGCCGAGCAGGCCTCGCTGGCGGCGCGCGATGCCGACCTGGAGGCGCAGCAGGGCAATCGCGTGGTGCAACAGGCGGTGGATCAGATCGACAGCCTGGCCAACGAGGTGGAGCAGTCGGCCAAGGCCATCGCCGACCTCAATCAGGAAAGCGCGCGCATCGGCAGCGTCCTGGAGGTGATCCGCAACGTCGCCGAGCAGACCAACCTGCTGGCGCTCAACGCCGCCATCGAAGCCGCGCGGGCCGGTGAGCAGGGCCGCGGTTTCGCCGTGGTCGCCGACGAGGTCAGGGCATTGGCCAAGCGTGCCCAGGACAGCACCGAAGAGATCGAGAGCCTGATCGCCGGGCTGCAGCGCATGGCCAAGGGCGCGGTGCAGCAGATGGACAGCAGCCGCGACCTGACCCGCCGTACCGTCGAACTGGCTGGCGAGGCCGGTGACGCGCTGGGCCGCATCACCCAGGCCGTCAGCACCATCGAACAGATGAACCAGCAGATCGCCGCCGCCGCCGAGGAGCAGAGCGCGGTGGCCGAGGCGATCAACGAGAGCGTCACCCGCGTGCGCGACATCGGCGAGCAGAGTGCCGCGGCCAGCGAACAGACTGCCGCCTCCAGCGCCGAGCTGGCGCGTCTGGGCGTGGAACTGCAGGGTTTGGTGCGGCAGTTTCGCACCTGACCCTCAGCCCAGGTGAAAGCCGCCGTCGATGGGGATGATGGCGCCGGTCATGTAGGCCCCGGCGCTGCCGGCCAGGCTCAGCGCCAGGGCGGCCATCTCGTCCTCGCGGCCCCAGCGCTTCATCGGGATCACCGCGGTATCGGCGGCCAGCGCCGCTTCGTCCTCGGCGATGAAGCGCGTCATCTTGCTCGGGAAGCGCCCCGGCGCGATCACGTTGACGTTGATGTGCTCGCCCACCAGCTCCTTGGCCAGCATGCGCGACAACTGATGCAGCGCGGCCTTGCTCGGCCCGTAGGCGTAAGCCTGTTCACCCATGGCGCTGATGCCGGCCACCGAGCCGATGTTGATCACCCGTGCCGGACATTCGGCCGAGCCGGCCCTGCGCAGCAGCGGCAGCAACTGCTGGATGCAGCCGAACACCGAGGTGACGTTGAGCTGCATGACCTTCTCCCAGCCCTTGGCCGGGTAGCTTTCCAGCGGCGCGCCCCAGGTGGTGCCGGCGTTGTTGACCAGGATATCCAGCTTGTCGATACGCCCGGTTAGTTCGGCGGCCAGTGCCTGCACGCCTTCCTCGCTGGCCAGGTTGGCAGCTATGCCGGTGCACCGGCCCAGTGCCGAGAGCTCGGCGGCGGTCTGCGCACAGGCTTCGCTGTCACGGGCGCAGACGTAGACATGGGCGCCGGCCTCGACGAAGGCTTTGGCAATCATCAGGCCGATGCCGCGCGTGCCGCCGGTGATCAGGGCGGTGCGGCCGACAAGGGAAAAGTACGGATGCATGGGAAGGCCTCGATGAATGATGAGGTCTTCACCCTAGAACCTGGCGCCAGGTAAATCAGGCACTATTGCCGGTCGAAATGACGATTCATGCGTTTTGCCTTGTCGCGGCCAAAGCCCCTCCCACGGAGCATCGATTGCGTGGGAGGGGCTTTAGCCGCGACTCGCCATCTGCACATCCAGCACACGAATACGCCCTGGTTGCGGGTAATGCCAGTGCACGTCCAGATCCCAGAAGCGCGCGCCGTAGCGCCGCTCGGGCTGCGGTTGCTGGTAGGCCGGGCGCGGGTCCTGCGCCAGGCATTGCTCGATCAGCGCCACCAGCGGTTCGTCCAAACGCAGCCCGTGGCTGCGCGCAGCTGCCAGGGCATCGTCCTGCCAGTCCACCGGAATCAGCGGCGGCGGGGCATCGGCCATCTCGTTACGGGCGTCGGCCACGGCATCGGCATAGGGCACGTAAGGCTTGATATCCAGTACCGGCGTGCCGTCGAGCAGGTCGATGCCGGACAGGTGCAGGCGCCCCGGCTCCACGCGTTCCAGGCGCACCACCGACTGGCCGATGCCGTTGGGGCGATGGGTGGCGCGGGTGCTGAATACGCCGACCGACTGATTGCCACCCAGACGTGGCGGACGCACCTTCAGGCGTGGCTTGTCTTCCAGCGCCTGGTGAAAGAGAAACAGCAGCCAGACGTGGCTGACCTGCTGTAGACCCTGGACGGCCTCGCCCTGATCGAAGGGCGGCAGCAGTTCCAGCACGCCGCGGGCGGCGGGGGCCAGATGCGGCTGACGAGGGATGGCGAACTTTTCCTTGAAGCAGGAGCGGACGATGCCGACCGGGGAGACCAGATGCTGCATGGTGTGTTGCTTAGCGGCGGTTGACCGGGGCGTCGTACGGCACCCGGCAGCCTGCGTCGCGGAACGGCCCGGTGAAGGCGATCCAGCCCTCGCCGGGGCTGGTCTGGGCGCAGGTCAGGTGGCCGTCGACCTTGCTCTGCCAGAGGAAGAAGGGTGCTGGCGCAGCGAGGCTGGGCAGGCTCAGGGCGAGCAGGGCGGTGAGGAGCAGGGTGCGCATGATGATTGCCTCCAGAGCGTGACGGGCACAGCCTAACATGGCCTCAGAATCGTTCCTTGTCGCCCAGGTAGCGCCATTGCCCGGCTGGCAGCTTGGCCATCGGCACGCCGCCGATACGGATGCGTTTCATGGCTTTGACTTGCAGGCCCAGTGCCTTGCAGATCTGCTGCAGCAGTTCGGCTGGCGGATTCTTCAGGGCGAAGCGCAGGCGTTGCTCGCTCTGCCAACTGGCCTTGCACGGCGGGAACTGCGTGCCCTTGTGAATCAGGCCTTTCTTCAGGCGCTCCAGGGCGCCGGCCGCCAGTTCGCCGGCGACATCGACCAGATACTCCTGCTCCAGCTTGGCGCCGTCCTCGCGCAGCTTGCGCTGGGCGCGCCAGTCCTGGCTGAGCACCACCAGGCCGCTGGCGCCGTTCTGCAGTGGCAGGCTCTGTTCCTGACGCAGGAAATGGCCATGCAGGATACGCTGGGCGTGCGGATCGTCTTCCCAGTGCCGCTCGCGCACCAGCAGATGCTGCAGTTGCGCGGCGCTGGCGCCGGCCGGGCAATGCAGCAGCAGGGTGACCGGCTCTACCGGCTCGAGGCTGGCGCCGGGCAGCAGCTCGATGCGCTGCTCCGTTACCTTGAACTGCGGCGCTTCGACCACCTGGCCGTCCACCGCGACCCAGCCGCCGGTGATGTACAGATCAGCCTCGCGCCGGGAACAGCCGAATAGTTCGATGACGCGCTTGGACAGGCGGGTGGGTTCGCTCATGGGCTGGCTCGGAGTAAGGGGGGCGACATTGTAGCGCCGTGCCTGCCGGGACGCGCACAAAACCGTCATGGACAGAATTTGAGTCAGACTTTTGCTTGCCCTGACGAACTCTTGCCCTAGGATGGACGTCAATAATCGTTATCGACGGAAGCTTTCAGCCAAGGAGCTGCGCATGTCCCTCAAGGTACAGATGGTCTTCGGTACTCGCCCCGAGGCGATCAAGATGGCGCCGCTGGCACGGGTGCTGAAACACTGGCCGGGAATCGACCTGTTCGTCTGCTCCACCGGGCAGCACCGGGAAATGCTGCAGCAGGTACTCGACGCTTTCGAACTGCAGGTGGACGAAGACCTCGATGTCATGACCCAGGGGCAGACCCTCAACGGCCTGTCGCAGCAGTTGCTCCAGCGGCTCGACGAGAGCTACGCGCGGGTACTGCCGGATATCGTGCTGGTACACGGCGACACCACCACCAGCTTCATCGCGGCCTTGGCCGCCTATCACCGGCAGATCGCCATCGGCCATGTCGAGGCAGGCCTGCGCACCGGCAACCTGCGCTCGCCCTGGCCGGAAGAGGGCAACCGCACCCTCACCGGCGTGCTGGCCGATCTGCATTTCGCCCCCATCGGCAAGGCGCGCGACGACCTGATTCGTGAGGGGCGTTGCGCCGATCAGATCGAGGTGACGGGCAATACGGTGATCGACGCGTTGCTGTGGATGCGCGATCACCTGCAGCAGACTCAGTGGCATCCGGCGGCGGATTCACCGCTGGCGAAGCTCGACCCGCAGCAGCGCCTGGTGCTGATCACCGGCCATCGCCGGGAGAACTTCGGCAAGGGCTTCGAGCATATCTGCCAGGCACTGGCGGAACTGGCCGGGCGTTACCCTGACGTGCAGTTCGTCTACCCCGTGCATCTCGATCCGCAGGTGCAGGGGCCGGTGCGTGCGCTGCTGGGCGGCTACGGCAACATCCATCTGATTGCGCCACAGGACTATCAGCACTTCGTCTGGCTGATGGATCGCGCCTATCTGATCCTGACCGACTCCGGCGGCGTGCAGGAGGAGGCGCCGGCACTGGGCAAACCGCTGCTGGTACTGCGCGAGGTGACCGAGCGGCCCTCGGTGCTGGAGGGCGGTACGGTGCTGCTGGTGGGCACCGACCCCGCGCGCATCGTCGAGCAGACCACGCGCCTGCTGGATGACGCGCAGGCCTACCAGTCGATGAGCCGGGTGTTCAGCCCCTATGGCGACGGCCATGCCAGCGAGAAGATCGCGCAACGCCTGACGCGTTGGGCTGCAGAACGTCACGGCAAGTGAGGCGCGCATGAGCCTGGAACTGGTCGATCTGCTGGCCTACGTACTCTATGCCCTGAAATTCGTGGCCATCGCCCTGGCCGCGCTGATGCTCCTGCTGGGCCTGGATGATCTGTTCATCGACCTGGTCTATTGGGGGCGTGTGCTGATCCGTCGCTTTCGCATCTATTCCGGGCGCAAGCGCGCCGACGAGAAACTGCTCTACGGCACGCCGGAAAAACCGCTGGCGATCATGGTGCCGGCCTGGCAGGAGGTCGGTGTGGTGGGCGAGATGGCGCGCCTGGCTGCTTCCACTCTGGACTACGAGAATTATCAGATCTTCGTCGGCACCTACCCCAACGATCCCGATACCCAGCGCGATGTCGACGCGGTGTGCCTGCATTACCCCAACGTGCACAAGGTGGTGTGCGCGCGCCCCGGCCCGACCAGCAAGGCCGACTGCCTGAACAACGTGATCGATGCGATCTTGCGTTTCGAGGCCGAGGCGCGCGTCGAGTTCGCCGGTTTCATCCTGCACGACGCCGAGGACGTGATTTCCCCGCTGGAACTGCGCCTGTTCAACTACCTGCTGCCGAACAAGGATCTGATCCAGGTGCCGGTCTATCCCTACGCGCCGGAGTGGAGCGGCTTCACCGCGGGGCATTACGTCGATGAATTCGCCGAGAACCATGGCAAGGACGTGGTGGTGCGCGAGGCGCTCACCGGTCAGGTGCCCAGCGCCGGGGTCGGTACCTGCTTCAGCCGGCGTGCCGTCGCCGCACTGCTGGAAGACGGCGATGGCATCGCCTTCGACGTGCAGAGCCTGACCGAGGACTACGACATAGGTTTTCGCCTGAAGGCCAAGGGCATGAAGTGCATCTTCGCCCGTTTCCCGGTCAGCGATCCGAAGCTGGCCCTGGCCCAGGAATCCGGCTGGGGCATGAGCAAGCGTTTCTCCCAGGTGATCTGCGTACGCGAACACTTCCCGCGCACCTGGTCGCATGCCGTGCGGCAGAAGTCGCGCTGGATCACCGGTATCGTCTTTCAGGGCACCACCAATCTCGGCTGGAGCTCGCGCAAGACACTCAACTACTTCCTCTGGCGCGATCGCCGCGGCCTCCTGGCCTACCTGCTGAGTTTCCTGGTCAACATGCTGCTGGTGGTATTGCTCGGCATGTGGCTGGTCGGCCTGTTCAATCCCGATGCCTGGCACTTCCCGTCGATCCTGTCCGGCAGCCCGCTGCTCAGCACGCTGCTCTGGCTCAATGGCGTGCTGCTGCTCAATCGCCTGTTCCAGCGTGCCTACTTCGTCACCCGTTTCTATGGCATCGGCCAGGGGCTCTTGTCCGCACCGAGGATGATGTGGAGCAACTTCGTCAACTTCTTCGCCAATGTGCGGGCGCTCAAGCAGGTGCTGGCGATGGGCGACTCGCGGCGAGTGGCCTGGGACAAGACCACTCACGAATTCCCCTCGCTGGGCCAGAACCAGCAGACGCCACTGGGCCAGCGTCTGGTGGAGCAGGGGCTGATCAGTGAAGAGCAACTGGGCGCCGCGCTGACCAACCCGGTGCGGCGTCGCCTGGGCCGGCAACTGCTGCTCGACGGGCTGCTCGACAGTCGGCAACTGGTGCAGGCATTGGCCGAGCAGTTGGACGAGCCCTGGGCGCCGCTCAATCCTTTTCGTATCGATGAACGCCTTGTCCGCGCCTTTCCGCGACGCCTGGCGCTGCGCTACGCCGTGCTGCCGGTGGAGGAGGACGGCGACACCCTGGTGCTGGCCTGCGAGCGCCTGCTCAGCCAGGTATCGGTCGGTGCCATCAGTCGTCAGCTGGGGCGGCCGGTGCGTTGGCAGCTGGCGCAGCAGGGGCGGGTAACGCTCGGCTTGCGTTACTGGTATGGCGGTCGACATGCCGGCGAGGAGGTGCGCAGATTGCTGGAAGTGCTCGAGCGTCACGCGGGGGACGAGGCATTGCTGGAAGAGGTGTGCAAGCATCAGGTGCTGTTCGGCGACCTGCTGCAGGTCCGTGGCCTGCTCCCGCCGTCGCTGTTCAACCAGGCGCTGATCGACTTCGATCCTGAGCAGCATTCGCTCGGCCAGCACCTGCTGCAGCGCGGCGTGATCACCGAGGACGTATTGCAGCAGGCGTTGCGCGAGCAGGCCGAGGAACAGCGCGAGTCGTATCGCGCGGTGGAGGCCATGGCATGAGGCGATTGCTCGGTTTTTCCCTGGCGGCCTGCCTGTTCGCACCGACCGCGTTCGCCACCGAAGCGCTCAGCGGTTTCCAGCAGTTTCGCAGTTACCCCTTTCTTGATCGTGCCTACCGTGAGGCCGAGCGCCACAACTGGGTGGAAGTGGAGCGGCTCATGCGCCAGTTGCTCGAGCGCGTGCCGAACAACGACGAAGGGCGCAGCCTGCTGGTCGAGGCCCTGGCCAAGCAGCGGCGTTATCGGGATTCCGAAGCCCTGGCAGCGCAACTGAACAATAGCCACGAGGCGCTGTTCGAGCTGCGTATGGCCTGGATCGAACAGGACCCGCCCACCCGCGAGATGGTGGAGCGCTGGCTGGAAGAGAGCGAAGGCGATCAGCGGGTGCGTTTGTGGCAGGCCTACAGCCTGACGCTGGCCAAGTTCGGCGGCGCCAAGCGCGCGCTGGACTGGCTCAATCAGGTGCCGGTACGGGGTGACGGCATGGCCATGCGCCTGGCACGCGCCAACTGGGCCGAGCGCCTGCGTGACTGGCAGACCAGCGAGGAGCAGCTGGCCCCGCTGGAGGCCGAGGGCAGCCTCCAGCCCGACGACTGGCAGCGCCTGGCCAATGCCCGCGTGCAGTTGCTCGATGAGGCGGGGCTGCAGCGTCTGCTCGAGCGGCCGCCATCGCCCGCTGCGGAACGGCGCGTGCGCCTGGCGATGCTCGACCGCGCCGTGGCGCTGGAGCGTCCGGAGATGGCACAGCGCTGGCTGGATACCCTGCCCGAAGCGGACCGTGGCACGCAGGAGCGTACGCGCGTCTGGGAACTGGCTCGTCAGGGCGGCAACAGCCAGCAGGTACGCATGTTGAGCGAACAGCTCGGGCGACCATGCCTGGAAACGGCCGAATGGCTTTCCCGCCATGAACGCGAGTCGGCGTTGCAGCAGTTGCGCAGTTGTCGCGCAGACGAGGACCCGCAGACCTGGCTGGTCCTGGCTCAGCGTCTGGGGGCCGCCGACCTGCTGGCGCGTCAGACGCTCCCCGAGCCCTGGGAAGCCTCGCGTCAGGCACGCTTGCTGGAAGCCTGGCACGCGCAGGGACGCGACGATCTGGCCCTGGCCTGGCTGGCGCGTCAGCCGCAGACGCCGGCGCTGTCGCGGCGCCGTGCCGAATTGCTGCAGGCCTCCGGGCGGCTCCAGGAGGCCGAGCGCCAGTGGCTGGACCTCTATCGGCGTACGGGGGATCTGCAGGCGCTGGATCAGGCCAGCTTCCTGACGCTTCAGGCCGGGCGGCGCGAGCAGGCTCTGCAGTGGCTGGATGAGGCGTTCGAGAAGCATCGCCAGCGCCTCCCGCTGCCTCTGCTGCAGCGTCTGGGCGGGCTCTACACGGAAACGGGGTCGACCTTCGATCCGCTGCGTGCACGCGGGCTGGTGCCTTATCTGGACGCGCCAGGCCGTGTGGCGCTGCTCGGGCGACTGGCCGAAACCGGCGACTGCGCCTGGGTGCGCGAGAGCATCGGCGATTCACCACGAACCCCGGGCGAGTGGCGAGTGCTCGGCCGTTGCGCCATGCCGCAGCGGCCCGGTGAGGCGGTGGTGCACTATCGTACGGCCCTGGCTCAGGGCGACGAAGCCAGTCGCCTGCCGTTGGCCTACGCGCTGGAGGCAGCCGGCGATGCCCCGGGCGCCTGGAGCATCTGGCGCCAACTGCCGATCTCGCAGCTCGACCACATTGCCCGTCTGACCGCCGCCCGTAGTGCATTGGCGGCGGGCGATTCGGCAGCCGCCGAACGCTACTGGCGCAGCAGCGAAGCCCGGTCGGCTGATGACTGGGCGCTCGGAGCGGCCATCGCCCAGGCGCGTGACGATCTGCCCTTGGCCCTGCAGCGCCAGCGCACGGCGCTGAGCCGACAGCCTGCGGCAGGCCATTACTATGGCGCAGCGGCGACTGCGCAGGCGGCAGGCGAGACGCGACAAAGCAGCGACTGGCTTGCCGAGGCCGTGCGCCTCGATCCGGATCATCCGCGTTACAACGCCGATTACGCGATGCGCCTGGCCGCAGCACCCACGCCGCAGGAGCGACGCGCATCCATTGCCAGGCTGGAGCGGGCCACGCGTGACTACCCCGAAGACTATCGTCTGGGCGAGACGCTGGCCTGGCGCTACGACGAGGTGGAGAACAGCGCTGCGGCACGCGATGAACTGCGCCGGGTGATCGACCTGGAGCAGAATCCGGTCGCCGCCGACGACGAATACGGCAGCATGGAGGCGCGCCGCTATCGTCAGCGCCGCGCCCATGAAACCCTGTCGCGGCGTGACAGCTTCACCCTCGCCAGCACCTGGTCACCGGCCGGCGTGGCGACCGTGGCGACGCCCACCGGCAGCGCTCGGCGCGCCTCTTCGCAGAACGTGCAGATGGCGATCTGGGATCACGCGCTGGGTGAAGAACCGACGCGCAACGGCAGCAGCCTGTCCGTCTATGGGCGCGCCCTGGCCGGCGCCACCGGGCGCAAGCTCCACAACCAGTACCTCGCCGCCGGCGTCGGGCTGCGTTACAAGCCCGTTGGCGATCTCAACCTGAACCTCTACGGCGAACTCTACAAGCAGAACGAGTACCCCGACGGCGGCTTCGACGGCGAGCGCTGGAGCAAAATCTGGACGCCGGAGAAGTTCGAGCGGCGCGTACGTGACCGCGAGCACTATGCGCAGACTTCCACCGACTACCTGCTGCGCGCCACCGCGTCCTTCCTCGATCAGGGCGAGTACCGCAACGACTGGCGCGTCGACGAACAGCAGTGGAACGAACGCTCGCTGTATCTGGATGCCGCCTGGTGGACCAAGGCTGGCGATCATCAGTGGCTGTCGCGCTTCCAGCAAGGGCATGTGTGGAAACTGCACGGCGAGCGCGCGCAGACGCTGATGGTCTATGGCTTCGGCGAATTCAGCACGCAGGACCCGGATAACGACTGGCGGCAGGACCTGCGCGGCGGAATCGGTCTACGCTGGCAACTGTGGTATGGCGACAGTCGTTATAACGCCTTTCCTGCCCATGTCACGGTGCGCACCGAGTACCAGTTGGGCCTGGGCGGCAATCTGTACGAGCGCGCCAATGGCTGGCTGCTCGGAATGGAGGTCAATTTCTGATGCGCCGTCTACTGATAGGCATCCTGCTGAGCCTGGCCGTGGTGCAGGCAGAGGCCGAGGAGCGCCTGTTCTTCCAGCCGCTGAACGTCGACAGCAGTCTCGATCAACAGACCTGGCGCAGCATCTGGCGTGATACCGCCAAGGCCGGCGTTAAGGTGGTGGTGGTGCAATGGACCGCCCACGGTGAGTCGACCTTCGGCGGTCGCGACGGCTGGCTGGCCAACAGCCTGCGCCTGGCCCGCGAGCAGGGCCTGCAACTGGTACTGGGCCTGTATATGGACCCGGCCTACTACCAGCGCCATGCTCAGCTCGACGGCCCCGGGCTGGAGGCTTACTGGCAGCACCAGTTGGGGCTTTCCCTGGCGCAGCAGCGCGTGCTGCGCGAGCAGTGGCAATTGCCGGTGGCTGGCTGGTACCTGCCGATGGAGCTCGATGATGTGCAGTTTCAGGCCGCCGAGCGGCGCCGGACCCTGTATCGCCAGTTGCAGGACTTCGCCGCCCAGCTGGACGCGCCACTGCACCTGAGCGCCTACACCGGCGCGCAGCTGGCGCCCGATGTCTATGCCGCCTGGCTCTATGAACTGCAATCGCTGGGATTGTTGGTGTGGTGGCAGGATGGCGAGGGCACCGGCAGCCTGCCGAAGGTGGTGCGCCGCGCCTATGGCCGAGCGTTGCCTTGCGAGGTGGGCATCATCCGAGAGGCCTTCCGTCAGGTCAGCGCCGATGGCGAGCCGTTTCGCGCCGAGCCGGCCGAACCCAGGCACATCTACCCGCAGTGCCACGTCGAAGCCGTGTTCTCCCTGGGTTATCGCCCCTGGGGCGCGCCGCTGCGCGCCAACAGGTAAAACAAACCCCGCATCGAGCGTAATGCCGTTCACATAAGAAAGGGTCGAGCGCAATCAGTCCCCTCGCCCCTCTGGGGAGAGGGGAACGAAGCGTGTACAACCTTAAGTAAACAGCATTACCGCATCGAGCGGGTTTTTTTAGGCAGCTAGGTGCTAAACCAGCTCGCCCCACATGTCGTACTCGTCGGCATCGACGATGCGTACACGCACCTTGTCGCCCGGCTTGACGTTGGGGGAGTCGATGAACACGCTGCCGTCGATTTCCGGGGCGTCGGCCCAGGAGCGGGCCACGGCACCTTCGCCATCCACTTCGTCGACCAGCACGTCCATTTCCAGGCCGATCTTGGCCTGCAGGCGCGCGGCGCTGATGGCCTGCTGATGCGCCATGAAACGCTCCCAGCGTTCCTGCTTGATGTCATCCGGTACTGGCTCCAGGCCCAGGTCGTTGGCCGGAGCGCCTTCGACCGGCGAGTACTGGAAGCAGCCGACGCGGTCGAGCTGGGCTTCGGTCAGCCAGTCCAGCAGGTACTGGAAGTCCTCTTCGGTCTCGCCGGGGAAGCCGACGATGAAGGTGGAGCGGATGGTCAGCTCCGGGCAGATCTCGCGCCACTTCTTGATGCGCGCCAGGGTCTTGTCCTCGAAGGCCGGACGCTTCATGGCCTTGAGCACTTTCGGGCTGGCGTGCTGGAAGGGGATGTCCAGGTACGGCAGCAGCTTGCCGGCGGCCATCAGCGGGATCACGTCGTCGACGTTGGGGTAGGGGTAGACGTAGTGCAGGCGCACCCACACGCCCATCGACGACAGCGCCTCGCACAGCTCGAGCATGCGCGTCTTCACCGGCTGGCCGTTCCAGAAGTCCAGCTTGTACTTCATGTCGACGCCGTAGGCGCTGGTGTCCTGGCTGATCACCAGCAGCTCCTTGACCCCGGCCTTGACCAGGCGCTCGGCCTCGCTGAGCACGTCGCCCACCGGGCGGCTGACCAGCTTGCCGCGCATCGACGGGATGATGCAGAAGCTGCAGCTATGGTTGCAGCCCTCGGAAATCTTCAGGTAGGCGTAGTGGCGCGGGGTGAGCTTGATGCCCTGCGGCGGCACCAGGTCGATCAGCGGGTTGTGTTCGGTCTTCGGTGGTACCACTTCATGCACCGCGCTGACCACCTGCTCGTACTGCTGCGGGCCGGTGACGGCCAGCACGCTGGGGTGCACGTCGCGGATGCTGTCTTCGGCCACGCCCATGCAGCCGGTGACGATCACCTTGCCGTTCTCGGCCAGTGCCTCGCCGATGGCGTCCAGCGACTCGGCCTTGGCGCTGTCGATGAAACCACAGGTGTTGACCACCACCACATCGGCATCCTGGTAGGTCGGCACGATCTCGTAACCTTCCATGCGCAGCTGGGTCAGGATGCGTTCGGAGTCGACCGTGGCCTTGGGACAGCCAAGGGAGACGAAGCCTACTTTGGGAGTGGCGGTGGACATGCGGGCTAACCTCTAAGGGCACCTGGGCGGCGCCTCTGATCAAAAAGTGCGCAATTCTAGCGGCGGATCATACGCTTGACCAGTGCTGGCCAAGGAGCGGAAACGAAAAAGGCCACTCGCTTGAGTGGCCTTTTTCTGAAGGTGGTTGCGGGAGCAGGATTTGAACCTACGACCTTCGGGTTATGAGCCCGACGAGCTACCAGACTGCTCCATCCCGCGTCGGCAATTCTACGCTTGCTTAAAGTGTTGTCAATCGATTTATTGCTTTTGATCGAAAACATTAATTTTCGCTCAAGCAAAAAGGCCACTCGATTGAGTGGCCTTTTTGTGAAGCTGGTTGCGGGAGCAGGATTTGAACCTACGACCTTCGGGTTATGAGCCCGACGAGCTACCAGACTGCTCCATCCCGCGTCTGTGGGGCGGCATTCTACAGCCAGATGATCGGGTGTCAACCGCTATTTTCAAGAAAAGTGTTTTCAACTCAGGTGCTTAGCGTTAAACAGCTGTTAGACTCCTGGGCTCCAGGCCAGGCTGGGCAAGGCTTTCGAGGGTGATGTGCGCAAGATAATTCACGTGGACTGCGACTGCTTCTACGCCGCCATCGAGATGCGTGACGACCCGAGCCTGGCCAATCGTCCGCTGGCCGTTGGCGGTTCGGCGGACCGTCGCGGGGTGATCGCCACCTGCAATTACGAGGCGCGTGCCTACGGCGTGCGCTCGGCGATGTCGTCGCGGCATGCCTTGAAGCTGTGTCCGGATCTGCTGATCGTCAAGCCGCGCTTCGAGGTGTACCGCTCGGTGTCGCGGGAAATCCACGGCATCTTTCGTCAGTTCACCGACCTGATCGAGCCGCTGTCGCTGGATGAGGCCTATCTGGACGTCAGCGACTCGCCGCATTTTGCCGGCAGCGCCACGCGTATCGCCCAGGAGATTCGCCGCCGCGTGGCGCAGGAGTTGCACATCACGGTGTCGGCCGGGGTGGCGCCGAACAAGTTCCTGGCCAAGATCGCCAGCGACTGGCGCAAGCCCAATGGGCTGTTCGTCATCACGCCGGATCAGGTCGATGACTTCGTGGCCGAGCTGCCGGTGAACAAGCTGCACGGGGTTGGCAAGGTCACGGCGGACAAGCTGACGCGCTTAGGGATTCGCACCTGCCTGGATCTGCGCGACTGGAACAAGCTGGCGCTGGTGCGCGAGTTCGGCAGTTTCGGTGAGCGCCTGTGGCGCCTGGCCCACGGCATCGACGAACGTGAAGTGAAGGTGGATAGCCGCCGCCAGTCGCTGAGCGTGGAGCACACCTACGAGCAGGACCTGCCGGATCTGCAGGCCTGCCTGGCGAAGCTGCCGGCACTGCTCAAGGAAATGAACGGCCGCCTGCAGCGCCTGGATTCCAGCTACCGGCCGGACAAGCCCTTCGTCAAGGTCAAGTTTCACGACTTCACCCAGACCACCCTGGAGCAGGCGGGGGCCAGTCGCGATCTGGAAAGCTATCGGCAGTTGCTGACCAGCGCCCATGCCCGTGGCGACAAGCCGGTGCGCCTGCTCGGCGTCGGGGTCAGGCTGCACGATCTGCGCGGCCGGCAGGAGCAGCTGGAGCTGTTCGCGTAGCCCGGATGAAATCCGTGGTGTTCTTGAGCCTGGACCCGGATTGCATCCGGGCTACGTAGGGTGCGTGTGTTGAATGTGCCAGAGGTTTTAGCCGCGAGGTTTATCGCGGCTGAAGCCCCTCCCACAGGAACAGTGCGTAGCCCGGATGAAATCCGTGGTGTTCTTGAGCCTGGTCCCGGATTGCATCCGGGCTACGGAGGGTGCGTGTATTGAATGTGCTGGGCGCTTTAGCGGCGAGGGTTTATCGCGGCTGAAGCCGCTCCCACAGGAACAGTGCGTAGCCCGGATGAAGTCCGGGGTGTTCTTGAGCCGGGACCCGGACTGCATCCGGGCTACGTAGGGTTGCCTGTGTTGAATGTGCTGGGCGCTTTAGCCGCGGGGTTTTATCGCGGCTGAAGCCGCTCCTGCAGGAGCAGTGTGCGTCCTGCAGGGCGAGCCTCGTGTCACTCCGCCCAGAGGCGAATCGGCTTGCTGCCGGCGGGCCACAGCTGCAGCTGGCCGATGCCGTTGAAATCCCAGCGCTTGACTTCGCCGAGCGCGGCGAGGAAGCGCTGCTCCTGTTCCATCAGCGCCGGGGCGCACATCTTGCGGGTGCTACCGGCGGGCTCGAAGCTGAGCGCGTCGCCCTTGAGCGTATAGCCGGCGAACCAGTGGTTGCAGCCGGCATGGCCATGGGCGCGGCCGTCAGCGGCGAAGGTGATGGTCAGGTGGCTGCGGTCGATCAGCGGACGTTCGCCGATCCATTCCACGCGGTAGCTGCGCTCGGTTTCCAGCTGCGGTGCATCAGTGGCGCAGCCGGCCAGGGTGGCGGCGAGCAGGGCGAAGGGCAGGGTGCGGTTCATGGTGTCAGGCCTCCTGGCAGGTGCGACACAGATGCCGGCCGGCGTCGTTGCGCCAGCCCAGTTCGGCGATGCGGGCCTCGGCGGCCGGGGCTTGCGCTGCCTTGCCGAGGGACGCATCGACGG
This sequence comes from Ectopseudomonas guguanensis, assembly GCF_900104265.1. Classification (GTDB taxonomy): domain Bacteria; phylum Pseudomonadota; class Gammaproteobacteria; order Pseudomonadales; family Pseudomonadaceae; genus Aquipseudomonas; species Aquipseudomonas guguanensis. The sequence goes on along the minus strand of NZ_FNJJ01000001.1, from coordinate 83,301 downwards.
CGAATTCGAAGTCCAGCTGCTTGCCGCAGCTGTCGCAGTTGACCTGCCAGTTGTGAATGGCCAGCTCCTTGAACTGCGGGCCCTTGCACACCGCCAGCCATTGGCCGGGCGGATTGATCAGATGGCGGACCTTCTCCACATCCAGGCGCATGTGCAGGTCGCGGCTGCCCTTGAGGGTGACCAGCAGCGTGTCGCCCGCCTGGATCGAGCCGCCGTTGCCGGTGACCTGGTAGCGGCCCGGCGCCAGGGCGCGGCATTCGGTGAGGGTGTGTTGCGGGTTGAGCAGGGAATAACGGAAATCGTGTTCGGCCATGGGTCCTCCGGATCAGCCGGCATGCTATCACGCGCCAGCCCTGACCTCATTGCTCGGCCGGCCGGCGAGCCAGGCGGCGATGTTGTCCAGCGTGGTCTGGGCGATGGCGGCCAGCGCTTCGTGGGTGAGGAAGGCCTGGTGCGCGGTGACGATGACATTGGGAAAGGTCAGCAGGCGGGCCAGGGTATCGTCCTGCAGCGGCAGGTCGGAGTGATCTTCGAAAAACAGTTCCGATTCCTCTTCATACACGTCCAGACCCAGGTAGCCGAGCTGGCCGCTTTTCAGCGCGCCGATCAGCGCTGGGGTGTCGATCAGGGCGCCGCGGCCCGTATTGATCAGCATGACGCCGCGCTTCATCTGTGCCAGGCGGGTGGCATCGATCAGGTGGTAGCTGGCCTCGGTCAGTGGGCAGTGCAGGCTGAGGATATCGCTCTGGCCGATCACCTCGTCCAGCGGCGCCTGGCGTGCGCCTATGGCATCGAGCCCGGCGAGCGGGAATGGGTCGTGGATCAGCACCTGGCAACCGAAGCCCTGCATGATGCGGGCGAATACCTGACCGATCTTGCCGCCGCCGATGATGCCGACGGTCTTGCCGTGCAGGTCGAAGCCGGTCAGCCCGTGCAGGGAAAAATCGCCTTCGCGGGTGCGGTTGAACGCGCGGTGGATGCGCCGGTTCAGCGCCAGTACCAGAGCCGCCGCATGCTCGGCCACCGCATGTGGCGAATAGGCTGGTACCCGTACCACCGGTAGGCCGAGGCGTTGCGCGGTGACCAGGTCGACATGGTTGTAGCCGGCCGAGCGCAGGGCGACCAGGCGCGTGCCGCCAGCGGCCAGGCGCTCCAGCACCGGCGCCGACAGATCATCATTGATGAAGGCGCAGACCACCTCGCAGCCGTCGGCCAACGCGGCGCTGTCGTGGGTCAGGCGCGTCTCGTGGAATTGCAGATGCCAGTGCGATGGCCTGTGGGCTGCGAGGAACGACTGGTGATCGTAAGGTTTGCTGCTGAACAGGCAGATTCGCATGACGCTTCCTCAGGCGCTCTGCGCCGCTGCTTCGGTCAGGCGCGCGATGGCATCGTCCAGCTCGTCCAGGGCGCGTTGCGCCTCGGGGTCATCCTGCTTGAGCAGCGTTTCGCTGCGCTGACAGGCGGCGCGCAGCTGCGGCACGCCGCAGTAGCGGGTGGCGCCATGCAACCGATGAACCCGCTCGATCAGCGCCGTGCGTTCGCCGGCATCGCGCGCCTGGCGGATGGCCTGGCGATCACCCGGCAGGCCGGCCAGCAGCATGCTGAGCATGTCGGCGGCCAGATCGGCCTTGCCGGCGGCCAGGCGCAGGCCCTCTTCGGCGTCGAGCACCTTGGGCTGCAACTGGGTTGGTGCAGCCGCGGCGATCTTGTGATTCGGCTGGTTGCGCAGGTTCAGGCCGGTCCATTTGAGCACCACCTGGGCCAGTTGGCGTTCGTTGATCGGCTTGGTCAGGTAGTCATCCATGCCGCTTTGCAGCAGGGCGCGTTTCTCGTTGGCCAGGGCGTGGGCGGTCAGGGCGATGATCGGCGTGGCGCTGCGGCCTTCCTCGCTTTCCCATTGGCGGATTCTTTCGGTGGTTTCGCGGCCGTCCATGCCGGGCATCTGCACGTCCATGAACACCAGGTCGAAGCTGCCCTGCTGGACGGCTTCCAGCGCGGCGTAGCCGCTGTCCACCGCTTTCACCTGAGCGCCGAGGTCCTCGAGCAGGGTCTGCACCAGCAACAGGTTGGCCGGGTTGTCGTCGACGCAGAGGATCTGCGGCCGGCGCGTTTCGCTGATGGCGACCGGTTCGCTGACCGGGCGCTGCGGGCTGACCATTTCCACCAGCGCCTTGTGCAGCTTGCGCGTGCAAGGCGGCTTGGCCTGCAGCTGGGTGTAGGCATCGGGCAGCGATTCGTGGAACAGCCCCAGTTCGGTGGTCGGGCACAGCACCAGTGCCTTGCAGCCGAGCCGGTCGAGCTCCCAGATGCGCTGGCCGAGGGCGTCGGGCGGTAGCTGGCTGGCGGTGATGCCCAGCACGGCCAGGCTCAGCGGCCGTTCACCGTGCTGGCGTTCGGTCACGGCCTCGAAGAGCTGGCCGGGGGCGGTGAAGCTCTCCACCTCCAGACCACAGTCTTCGAGTTGATGGACCAGCGCCTGGCGCGCCAGCTCGTGGCTCTCCAGCACCGCGACGCGGCGGCCCTGCAGGGCGGCGCGCGGCAGGTCCTCGGCGTCGTCGCGGGCCTTGGGCAGGGTCAGGGTGATCCAGAATTCCGAGCCTTCGCCGGGCGTGCTGTCGACGCCGATCTCGCCGCCCATCTGCTCGATCAGGCGCTTGGAAATCACCAGGCCGAGGCCGGTGCCACCGGCCTGGCGGCTGAGCGAGTTGTCAGCCTGGCTGAAGGCCTGGAACAGTGCGCGCAGGTCTTCGTCGGACAGGCCGATGCCGGTGTCCATCACGCTGATGCGCAGCTGCGCACTGTCGGCGCTCTCGTCCTCGACCATGGCGCGCATGACGATGGTGCCCTCGCGGGTGAACTTGATCGCGTTGCTCACCAGGTTGGTCAGCACCTGTTTCAGGCGCAGCGGGTCGCCGCGCAGGGCCAGTGGCGTGTCGCGATAGATCAGGCTGACCAGCTCCAGCTGTTTTTCGTGGGCCGCTGGGGCGAGGATCGTCAGGGTGTCCTGCAGCAGGTCACGCAGGTTGAAGGGGATGGATTCGAGCACCAGCTTGCCGGCCTCGATCTTGGAGAAGTCGAGCACCTCGTTGATGATGCCGAGCAGGCTGTCGGCGGACTTTTCGATGGTCGACAGGTAATCCTGCTGGCGTGGGCTGAGCTCGCTCTTCTGCAGCAGGTTGGTGAAACCGAGAATGCCGTTGAGCGGGGTGCGGATCTCGTGGCTCATGTTGGCCAGGAACTCTGACTTGATGCGGCTGGCCTCCAGGGCCTCCTTGCGCGCGAAGTCCAGTTCGATGTTCTGGATCTCGATGGTCTCCAGGTTCTGCCGCACGTCCTCGGTGGCCTGCTCGATGCTGTGCTGCAATTCCTCCTGGGCGTTCTGCAGGGCCTCGGCCATGCGGTTGATGCCCGCGGCCAGTTCGTCCAGCTCAACGCTGCCCAGCGGTGGCAGGCGGGTTTCCAGGTGGCCGTCCTTGAGCTGCGCCACGCCGGCCTTGATCGCACGCAGCGGCTCGTTGATGCTGCGGCCCATGCGCAGGGCGAGCAGGGCGGTAACGGCAAGGCCGCCAGCGATCAGCAGCAGGCTGGCGAACAGGCTGCGATAGCCGGTCAGTAGCGTGCCCTGGTGCGACAGTTCCAGTTCGACCCAGCCGAGCAGATCCAGCTTGCGCTCCTCGTCGATGTTGTCGCTGAGCACCAAGTGCTGATCGTAGACCGGCAGCAGAAAGCGCGTGGCATCCTGGCCGCTGAGCAGACTGACGCCCGGCTGCCCGCCGGGTGAGGGATTGAGCATGCTCGGCCCGGCATGCGCCAGCGATGCGCGCTCGGGGGAGAGAAAACCCGCGGCGCGAACGTCTGGATGTTCCAGCGCCTGCTGGGCGATGCGTTCGAGTTTTTTCACGTCCTTCTGTTCCAGCGCCGGTGCTGCCAGGGGCGCCAGGTGTTCGACCAGCATCTCGCCACGTTGCAGCAGCTGGGTCTGCAGGCCGGAGAGCTGCACCCAGGTGAAGTAGCCACCGAGCACCAGCGCCAGCAGGCTGGTGGGCAGCAGGGTGAGCAGCAGTACGCGGCCCTTGATGCCTAGATCCTTGAACACGACCTTCCTCCTTCAGAACATCTGGGCAGTGTAGCGATTCGGCGCGCGGGAATCTGTAGGTGAGCGATTGTCGTTTAGTAGGTAGAATTGTTCTCATTCTGCCCGTTCGGTTCTTCGCATGATGACCTCCTTTCCCGCCTCGGCTCGAATCCTCGCCGTCGAGGACGATCCGTTGCTTGCCGGCCACCTGCAGTCCCATCTGCAGGGCTGCGGTTTCGACGTGACGCTCAGCCATGACGGCAGTGAAGGCCTGCAGCTGGCCGAAAGCGAGGACTTCGACCTGATCCTGATGGATATCATGCTGCCGGGGACCAATGGTCTCGAGGCATTGCAGCGTCTGCGCCGGCAGCGCAGCGTACCGGTGTTGCTGATGTCGGCCCTCGGCGACGAGCAGAACCGCATCGCCGGGTTCAGCCAGGGGGCCGATGACTACCTGCCGAAACCCTTCAGCCTGGGCGAGTTGAGCGTGCGGGTCGAGGCCATCCTGCGCCGCGTCGCCTATGAGCGCCGCGAACCGCAACCGAGTACGGCCGGCAGTGATCTGCAGTTCGACGAAGGGCGCAGCGATGTCGCCTTCTGCGGCCACTGGGTTGGCCTGACCCCTAGCGAATACCGCGTGCTGGAGCTGCTCTGGCGGCACCCGGACGAGGCCCTGAGCAAGCCCTTCCTCTATCAGCAGGCGCTACGCCGCGCCTACGCCCAGCACGACCGCAGTCTGGACATGCATGTCAGCCATATCCGCCGCAAGCTGCAGGCCGTCGGTTACGAGGCTGCGCGCGTCGACACCGTCTGGGGCAAGGGCTACGTCCTGGTAAAGGCCGGCACATGAGCCTACCGGCAAGGCACTCGCTGCTCTGGCGCCTGGCCGGCGCACTGGCCCTGTTCTGCCTGCTGCTGGTCAGCCTCTACGCGGATGTTGGCCGGCTGTTGCTCGAGGCCACCTCGTATCTGCCCGAATCCACCCGGCAGACGCTCAAGGGCTATGCCCGCGAGGCGGAAGCGAGCTGGCAGGAGCGGGGCACGCCAGGCGTCGATGCCTTCTTGCAGCGCCTGCAGGAGCGCGAGCGGATCTGGGCCGTGGTGGTCGATGCGCACAAGGATTCGCTGTCCTCGCAGCCGCTGACCGCCGAGCAGGCGCAGCGCCTGGATTTCGTTCGCCGGCTGGATTTCCCCGTGGGGCGGCCGGGTGGCACGCCGACCTTCTACATTCCCTTCACGCAAAGCGAGGCCCGGTTGGTGCTGGAGCTGCCGCAGCGCCTGGATCCGCGCCAGTACAACGCGCTGATCTCGCTGCTGCTGCAGCGCGTGCTGCCGGCGATTCTGGCGGTCGTTGTGGCACTGCTGCTGTACCGCTTGCTGATCGCGCCGCTGTCCATCCTCCGGCGGCAGGCCGCAGCACTCAGCGCCGGCGACCTGTCCGCCCGGCTCGGGCCGCAGGTGACAGGGCGCCAGGACGAACTGGGCGAGCTGGCGCGCACCTTCGACCACATGGCCGAGCGTCTTGAGCGTACCGTGGCGTTCCAGCGCCAACTGCTGCGCGACCTGTCCCACGAGCTGCGCACGCCGCTGGCGCGCCTGCGCGTCGCCGGCGAGAGCGAGCAGGACATCGACGCCCTGCGTCAGCGCCTGGGACGGGAGATCCAGGCCATGGAAAAGCTGGTCGGCGATGCGCTGGAACTGGTCTGGCTGGACACTGAACGACCCAGCCTGCCGCTGGAAGAGGTGGACGTCGTCCGGCTCTGGGACGTATTGCGCGAGAACGCCTCGTTCGAAACCGGCTGGCCGGTCGAACGCATGCCCTGCGACCTGCCCGCGGACTGTCGAGTGCGGGGCAACCTCAACGGCCTGGCGCAGGCGCTGGAGAACATCCTGCGCAATGCCATTCGCCACTCGCCGGACGGCGGCGTGGTGTGCCTGGCTGGCCGGCGTCAGGGAGAACAATGGGTGTTGTGGATCGAGGATCAGGGGACGGGGGTCGCCGAGGGCGAGTTGGAGACCATCTTCCGCCCCTTCACCCGCCTCAGTGCCGCGCGGCCCGGTGGCGACGGTTTCGGCCTGGGTCTGGCCATCGCCCGCAGCATGGTGCAGACGCAGGGCGGCCGCGTATGGGCGCACAACGGTGAGCCCGGGCTGCGCGTGCATATCCAGCTGCCGGCGACCTGAGCCTGCCGCGCAGCGCCGCGTTACGTTCGCGGGATGCTGCGCTCGCGGGTTCGGCGTATCATGACGCCCCTTCGCGTCAGTCTGGATTCGAGCGACCCATGACCCTGCAATTCCCCACCATTGCCGACTGCGTCGGCAATACCCCCCTGGTACGTCTGCAACGCCTGGGCGGTGATACCAGCAACACCCTGCTGGTCAAGCTGGAAGGCAACAACCCGGCCGGTTCGGTCAAGGACCGCCCGGCGCTGTCGATGATCACCCGCGCCGAATTGCGCGGCGACATTCAGCCTGGCGATACGCTGATCGAAGCCACCAGCGGCAATACCGGCATCGCCCTGGCGATGGCGGCGGCGATCAAGGGCTACAAGATGATCCTGATCATGCCGGACAACTCCACCGCCGAGCGCAAGTGGGCGATGACTGCCTACGGCGCCGAGCTGATTCTGGTCAGCAAGGAGGAGGGTATGGAAGGCGCCCGTGACCTGGCCGAGCGACTGCAGGCCGAAGGTCGCGGCAAGGTGCTCGACCAGTTCGCCAATGGCGACAACCCCGAGGCGCACTACAGCGGCACCGGCCCGGAAATCTGGCGCCAGACCGGCGGGACCATCACTCACTTCATCAGCTCCATGGGCACCACCGGCACCATCATGGGCACCTCGCGCTACCTCAAGGAGCAGAACCCGGCGATCCAGATCGTCGGCCTGCAGCCGCAGGAAGGCTCAGCCATCCCCGGCATCCGTCGCTGGCCGCAGGAATACCTGCCGAAGATCTATCAGGCCGAACGGGTCGACCAGGTGATGGACATGGGCCAGGCCGAGGCCGAGCACGTCATGCGGCGTCTGGCGCGGGAAGAGGGCATCTTCTGCGGCGTGTCTTCCGGCGGCTCGGTGGCCGGCATGCTGCGCCTGTCGCAGCAGGTGGAGAACGCGGTGCTGGTAGCGATCATCTGCGATCGCGGCGACCGCTACCTGTCCACCGGCGTTTACCAAGAACCGGCGCACTGATGGCCAGACGCAGCTCCAACCTGCGCTTTCAGCCCAGCGGCGGCAGTCGCGCGGCGCAGGTCCCGGTCGGCAAGAAGCAGAAACTCGCCATCGAGCGCCTGGCCGGTGACGGTCGCGGCATCGCCTTCGAAGGCGGGCGCACCTGGTTCGTCAGCGGCGCCCTGGCTGGCGAGCAGGTCGAGGCGCGGGTGCTCGGCGCCCGCAGCCAGACCGTCGAGGCGCGCGCCGAACGCATCATCGTCGCCAGCAGCGAGCGTCGCGAGGCGGCCTGCATTCATGCCGAGCGCTGCGGCGGTTGCAACCTGCAGCACATGCCGCATGCCGATCAGCTCGCCCTGAAACAGCGCACGCTCACCGAGCAGTTGTCACGTTTGGGTGGCGTGCAGCCGGATGAATGGGCGGCGCCCCTGGTCGGTCCCGAGTTCGGCTACCGCCGCCGCGCGCGCGTTGCCGTGCGCTGGGATGCCAAGGCGCGTCAGTTGCAGGTCGGTTTCCGCGCCGAAGCCAGCCAGGACATCGTCGCCATCGACGACTGTCCGGTACTGGTACAGCCCTTGCAGCCGATTTTCAGGGCATTGCCGGCGCTGTTGCGCAGCCTGGAAAAACCGCAGGCGGTTGGGCATGTGGAGCTGTTCAGCGGCACCGCCGAAGCCGTGCTGCTGCGCCATACCGCGCAGCTACTCGAGGCCGACCTGAGCCGTCTGCGCGCCTTCTGCGGCGAGCATCGCGCGCAGCTCTGGCTGCAGGGCGAGGGGCAGCCGCAGCCTGACGATCCGGCGGCCGAGCTGGGGTTCGAATTGACGCGCTGGCAACTGCGGCTGGCCTATCGCCCGGGCGATTTCGTGCAGGTCAACGGTCCGGTCAACGAGGCCATGGTCGCTCAGGCGCTAGACTGGTTGACAGTGCAACCCGGCGAGCGGGTGCTGGACCTGTTCTGCGGCCTGGGCAATTTCGCCCTGCCGCTGGCGCGTCAGGCGGCCGAAGTGGTGGCCGTGGAAGGTGTCGAGGCGATGGTCGCGCGGGCTGCGGCCAACGCACGGAGCAACGGGCTGGACAATGCGCACTTTTTCCGTGCCGACCTGTCCAACCCGCTGGCCAATGAAACCTGGGCGCGTGGCGGTTTTGCCGCTGTGCTGCTCGATCCGCCGCGTGATGGCGCGCTGGAGGCGGTGCGTGGGATGAGTGCATTGGGCGCTCAGCGTCTGGTCTACGTCTCCTGCAACCCGACCACCCTGGCGCGCGACGCTGCGGAGCTGGCGCAGCAGGGATACCGGCTGCGCCGTGCCGGGATTCTCGACATGTTCGCGCAGACCGCGCATGTCGAAGCCATGGCATTGTTCGAAAAGATTTAGCGGTAAGTGGCACGTTCGGTGTCACAGGGACGTACAGGAGGTACGTTCTTTCAGTTAATCCGACCGGCTCAGAGAAGGCCGGCGACTGCTCGGTGCGACCTATGCGCACCGTAGGGAAGGTAAGACGATGGTTCAGGTAAGAGCGCATCAGCCAGTCAACGATGACGGCAGCATCAATCTCGAGGCCTGGCTGGATCATGTCGCCAGCGTCGACCCGGCGCTGGATCGTCAGGCACTGCAAGAGGCCTGCGAATTCGCCCGCGATCTGGAGCAGCAGGCCAACACCACCCAGCATCACTGGAGCGAGGGCGCCTCGACGTTCCGCGCCGGCCTCGACATCGCGGAAATCCTCGCCGACCTCAAGCTCGATCAGGATTCACTGGTCGCGGCGGTCATCTATCGTGGCGTGCGCGAAGGCAAGATCACCCTGGCCGCGGTGCATCAGCGTTTCGGTCCGGTGGTGGCCAAGCTGATCGAAGGCGTGCTGCGTATGGCGGCGATCAGCGCCAGTATCAATCCGCGTGAATCGGTGGTGGTCGGCTCGCAGACGCAGGTAGAGAACCTGCGCAAGATGCTGGTGGCCATGGTCGACGACGTGCGCGTGGCGCTGATCAAGCTGGCCGAACGCACCTGCGCCATCCGCGCGGTCAAGGAAGCCGACGAAGAGAAACGCCAGCGTGTGGCGCGCGAGGTGTTCGACATCTACGCACCGCTGGCCCACCGCCTGGGCATCGGCCATATCAAGTGGGAGCTGGAAGACCTGTCCTTCCGCTACCTGGAGCCGGAGCAGTACAAGCAGATCGCCAAGCTGCTGCACGAGCGCCGTCTGGATCGCGAGCAGTACATCAACGACGCCATGGCCCACCTGCGCCAGGAGCTGGAAGCCACCGGCATCAAGGCCGACATCAGCGGCCGGGCGAAACACATCTATTCGATCTGGCGCAAGATGCAGCGCAAGGGCCTGCAGTTCAGCCAGATCTACGACGTGCGTGCGGTGCGCGTGCTGGTGCCGGAGGTGCGTGACTGCTACACCACCCTGGGTATCGTGCACACCCTGTGGCGGCACATTCCCAAGGAGTTCGACGACTACATCGCCAACCCCAAGGAGAACGGCTACCGCTCGCTGCATACTGCCGTGCTCGGTCCGGAAGGCAAGGTGCTGGAAGTGCAGATCCGCACCCACGCCATGCACGAAGAAGCCGAACTGGGCGTGTGCGCGCACTGGCGCTACAAGGGCACCGACGTCAAGTCCGGCTCCAACCACTATGAAGAGAAGATTTCCTGGCTGCGTCAGGTCATCGAGTGGCACGAGGAGCTGGGCGATATCGGCGGTCTGGCCGAACAGCTGCGCGTGGACATCGAGCCGGATCGGGTCTACGTCTTCACCCCCGACGGCCACGCCATCGACCTGCCCAAGGGGGCCACGCCGCTGGACTTCGCCTACCGCGTGCACACCGAGATCGGTCACAACTGCCGCGGCGCCAAGATCAACGGCCGTATCGTGCCGCTGACCTACAGTCTGCAGACCGGCGAGCAGGTGGAGATCATCACCAGCAAGCAGGGCTCGCCGAGTCGCGACTGGCTCAACCCCAACCTGGGCTACGTCACCACCAGCCGCGCGCGGGCCAAGATCGTCCACTGGTTCAAGCTGCAGGACCGCGACCAGAACGTCGCTGCCGGCAAGCAGCTGCTCGAACGCGAGCTGGCGCGCCTGGCCCTGCACGGCGTGGATTTCGACAAGCTGGCCGAGAAGGCCAACCTGAAAATCGCCGAGGACCTGTTCGCGGCGCTGGGTGCCGGCGACGTGCGCCTGGCGCATGCGGTCAACCTGGCCCAGCAGCTGGTCGAACCGGAGCGCAGCAGCGAGCAGCTCGAACTGATCCCACGCAAGGCGCAGGGCTTCAAGCCGGGCAAGCGCGGCGACATCCAGATCCAGGGTGTCGGCAACCTGTTGACGCAGATGGCCGGCTGCTGCCAGCCGCTGCCGGGAGATCCCATCGTCGGCTACATCACCCTCGGTCGTGGCGTCACCATTCATCGCCAGGATTGCCCCACCGCGCTGCAGCAGTCCGCGCGCGAGCCGGAGCGGATGATCCAGGTGAGCTGGGGGCCGGTGCCGGTGCAGACCTACCCGGTGGAAATTGTCATCAAGGCGTACGACCGCTCCGGTCTGCTGCGTGACGTCACCCAGGTGCTGCTCAACGAGAAGCTCAACGTGCTGGCGGTCAACACGCGCTCGAACAAGGAGGACAACACCGCCTCCATGTCGATCACCGTGGAGATTCCCGGGCTCGATGCGCTTGGCCGTCTGCTGGCGCGTATCGGCCAGTTGCCCAATATCATCGAGGCGCGCCGCCACCGGGCCAATTGAGTGGCAAGTCTCAAGCTGCAGGTACCGGGCTTTTCACTTGCAGCTTGAAACCCAGGAGATTCCATGTACCAACTCAACGACCTGCTGCACCTGATGGCGCGCCTGCGCGATCCGCAACACGGCTGCCCCTGGGACCTCAAGCAAAGCTACGCGAGCATCGTGCCCTACACCCTGGAAGAGGCCTATGAAGTCGCCGATGCCATCGAGCGCGGTGATTTCGATCACCTGCCCGGCGAGCTGGGCGATCTGCTGTTCCAGGTGGTCTATTACAGCCAGCTGGCGCAGGAGGAGGGGCGTTTCGATTTCGCCCAGGTGGTCGACGGCATCACCGCCAAGTTGATTCGCCGCCATCCGCATGTGTTTCCCGACGGCGACCTGTATGGCGCGCCGGATGCGGCCAAGCTTGAGGAGGCGGCGGTCAAGCAGCGCTGGGAAGAACTCAAGGCCCAGGAGCGCGCCGAAAAGGCCGCCGCCCCCGAGCAGCTGTCGCTGCTCAATGACGTCCCCACTGCGCTGCCGGCGCTTTCGCGTGCGGCCAAGCTGCAGAAGCGTGCGGCGCAGGTCGGTTTCGACTGGCCCGAAGCACTGCCGGTGGTGGACAAGGTGCGCGAAGAGCTGGACGAAGTGCTCGAAGCCATGAGCGAGAACGATGCCGAGGCGGTTGCCGAGGAAATCGGCGATCTGCTGTTCGTCGTCACCAACCTGGCGCGGCACCTGAAGGTCGACCCGGAAGCCGCGCTGCGCGCTGCCAACGGCAAGTTCGAACGACGCTTTCGCTTCATCGAGCAAAGCGTGCGCGAAGCCGGGCGCAGCCTGGACGAGTGCAAGCTGGAAGAACTGGACGCCCTGTGGGGCGAGGCCAAGAAACTGGAGAAGCAGGCGCCCGGTTGCTGAGAACCGTAGCCAGGACGCAATCCGGGAAATGCCTTATTCGTTCCCCCGGATTGCATCCGGGCTACGCGGCTGGAGCGGCGGGCTGTAAGCCATTATGCTGGGCGCCTTGGACTGGCAGCGCGAATCTGCGTCGCTGCCGCAACGAAATCATGTTCGGAATATTTAGCCATGGGTCTTTCCCTGCGCGACCAGCTGCTCAAAGCCGGCCTGGTCAACGAAAAACAGGCCAAGCAGGTTGGCAAGCAGCAGCAGAAGCAGAAGCGTCTGGCGCACAAGGGCCAGGCCGAGCTGGACGACAGCGCGCGCCAGGCTGCGCTGCAGGCGCAGGCCGAAAAGGCCGCGCGTGATCAGGAGCTCAACCGTCAGCAGCAGGAGAAGGCCGAACAGAAGGCCCGTGCGGCGCAGATCAAGCAACTGATCGAGCGCTCGCGCCTGCCCAAGCTCGACGGCGAGGACTACTACAACTTCGTCGATGACAAGAAGGTCAAGCGCCTGCCGGTCAACACCATGATGCGCAACAAGCTCTCCAACGGCTGGTTGGCCATCGTTCGCCATGGCGGTGGTTACGAAGTCATTCCGCGTGAGGCTGCGCTGAAAATCCAGGAGCGCGACGCCTCGCGCATCGTCCTGCTCAACACCCATGTCGAGGAGCCGGATGCCGATGATCCCTACGCGGCCTATCAGATCCCTGACGATCTGATGTGGTAATACAGCGTTACTTCACGCGTGCGTAGGGTGCGCTGCGCGCACCGAGTATTGGTGTGACGACTGCCGGTGCGCATGGCGCACCCCAACCCGCAGGTGCGCATGGCGCACCCCAACCCGCAGGTGCGCTGCACTCAGCAGCGATTGCCGCTCAACAGCACCCGACCGAAGCTGGCGCCTGCGTCCAGCGGCGTGATCGCCAGCAGACGATCCATGCGCAGGCGTTGCTCGCCTTCTGCCGTGCGCACCAGCAGAAATTCTTCCTTGCTCGCCGTGGTTTCGGTGTTCAGGGCCTGGCCCTGCAGTCGTGCACCGTCGACCAGTTCGATATCCAGGCGATAGCGATGCAGGCAGGCGATCTCCAGGTAGTCATAGAGATCGCAGGCCAGGGGCTGGTAGTCGTCCATCGAGTCGTCCTCCGCATTGTTCTGAGCCTAGCCGAGGCTTGCGGGCATTACCGGCTGTGCATGAAAACGCCGCAATCCCCAGAGGGCATTGCGGCGTTTCTCGTTTCGGTGGCAATCGCCCTGCGTGGAGGCGATGCCTTGGTCTTACATCAGCGGGATGGTGTAGCTGACGATCAGACGGTTCTCGTCCAGGTCGCCGATGCTCGCGTTGGAGCGCACCATCGCGTTACGCCAGCGCACGCCGAGGTTCTTCAGCGGGCCTTCCTGGATGATGTAGCTGATATCCACGTTGCGCTCCCATTCCTTGCCGCTTACGCCGCCCACACCGTCAAAGCCATCGCCGGTTACGTAGCGCACGAAGGCGGTCAGGCCAGGAATACCGTAGCTGGCGAAGTTGATGTCATAGCGCGCCTGCCAGGATTTCTCGTCCTTACGGGTGAAGTCGAGAATCTGGAGGTAGTTGACGATGTACGGATCGGTTTCGTTCAGGAACGGGAAGGCATTGTCGCCACCGACCTTCTGATAGCCCAGGCGGAAGGTATGGGCGCCGATGCCGGCCCACAGGTTGACCGATGTCAGGTCGTTGTCCAGCTTGCCGCCGAGTTTGCGGCCGTTGTCCTGGGAGTCGAAATAGGCCAGGTTGGCGCCCAGCTTCCAGTCGCCGATCGGCTGCACATGGATCAGGTTGTACAGCTTCTGGTCGTAAATATCTTCCAGCTCGCCATACCACAGGCCGACCGTGGTGTTGCCGCCGTTGAACTTGTAGTCGCCACCAGCGTAGTTGTAGCGATCGCTCCTGCCGCCGACGTTGGTGGCGAGGATGTCCTGACGGTCGGTGGAGTTGCGGAAGTTCACTTCGCGTAGCTGTCCACCATTGACGGTCAGACCGTCGATTTCCTGCGAGGTCAGCATCGCGCCAGTGAATACCTGCGGCAGCAGGCGCGAGTCGCCGGACGAAACGATGGGCAGCTTGGGCATCAGGCCGCCAACCTTGGCCACGGTCTTGGATATACGTGCCTTGACCGCGCCGGTGGCTTCGGAATATTCGTCCGGTCCTTCGTTGCCGAAGGCATTGGGCAGCAGGTTAGTGCCGGCGCGCTCGTCGGAGGAGTCCAGTTTCAGGCCCAGGCCGGCGTAGGCGTCCAGACCGAAGCCAACGGTGCCCTCGGTGAAGCCTGATTCGGCCTTGAGTATGAAGCCCTGTGCCCACTCTTCGCGCTTGGATTGCTGGGCGGAAGTGGTCTCGCGCAGGTCGCGGTTCATGTAGAAGTTGCGTAGTTCCAGGGTGGCCTTGCTGTCACCAATGAAGTCGGCGTGAGCCAGGCTCGGCATGGTGAGGCTGGCGCCCAGCGTGGCGAGAGCCACGGCGCGGGCGAGGGGAGTCTTACTCATTATTATTGTCTCCTCGTTGTTATGGTGAGCTCGGCCACGATGTGACCGGCCAGTTACGGCGCGATGAAATAAAACACTTCGCCGAGGAGTCGACTCTAAGACTTTAGTCTGGCGCAGCAGCCAAGGCGGTTGGCATTCGGGGGCCTCGGATTCTCTAGGACGGGTGCTCGCGCGGAACGTGGCTGTTGCACCGCAGGTCTAAAAAAATGCCTTCAAGCCGAAGGAAAGGGCGATCAGGCAGGGACCGTTGGTCGATAAATGGCTAAAGCTTGCCTTTTTCCGGCCGTTAAGTTCGGCAGATAACCTATTCGGGTACCCAGTCATGAATCCCTTGAACTCACTCAATTCCGCCGCATCCCGTACCGCGCAAGCCAGCCAGTCCATGGCGGCACGCAACAATGCAGCCGATGCGCAGGCCACCCTGGCCAATCGCCTTGCCGAGAAACTGGGTGTGCCGCCGGGTTCGCTTTCCGGATCGCGTGATGACTACACCCCGGAGAAGGTCGCCGGGCGGATTCTCGATTTCATCGAGCAGCGCCTGCAGAGCGAGGCAGCTGCTGGTGCCGATTCGGCCAAGCTGGGCAAGCTGCTGTCGCAGGCGCGCGAAGGCGTGGAGAAGGGCTTCGCCGAGGCGCGCAAGATTCTCGATGGCATGGGCGTGCTCAAGGGGCAGGTGGCCAGCGATATCGATGACACCTACAAGCGCATTCAGGATGGCCTTGGCGATCTCGACAGGCGCTTCGGCGGCGCCGCTCCGAGTACCTCGAGCCCGGTTGCCATGGCCGGTTACAGCGAGCGCTTCAGTGCCCTGGCCGAAACGTTCGATCTTTCCGTCACCACTCGCGATGGTGATCGCCTGCGCATTTCCGTGGCGCAGGCTTCGGCCAGCTGGTCGCAGAGCAGCTTCGCGGCCTCCAGCGATGGCAAGTCCACGAGCGTGGCCGGCAGCAGCCAGTCCGGCAGCCTGCGCATCGGCGGTTGGCAGGTGAATGTGGAGGGCGAGTTGGACGACGACGAGATCAAGGCGCTGGAGAAGCTATTCAGCCAGGTGCAGGAACTCTCCGACAAGTTCTACGCGGGTGACCTGGCCGGGGCATTCGACCGGGCCATGGCGCTGGAGATGGATGGCGAACAGCTGGCCTCGATGTCGCTGCGCCTGACCCAGACCAGCATTCGTCAGGCTACCGACGCCTACGGTGCAGTGGCCGGGCAGGGCGCCAGTGCGGTCAACGGCGGGCTGCAGGAATATGCGCAGGGCCTGCTCGATGCGCTGCGCAGCGCCAACGACCTGGCGCAGAATGCCGGCGGTGTGCTCAAGGAGCTGCTCAAGGGCGGCTTCTCGCTCGATGAGCGCTTCGACCTGCCGCGTCTGGAGAAGGCCGACAGCCTCAACCGCAGCCTGATCGATGGCCTGCAGTCGCTGCTTGCCGGTCAGGCCGGCAAGAACGTCGACGCGAGCTGATCCGGGCCGGTGCTAAACTGCGTGCCTTGCCAGAGTGAGGTGCGCACATGACGCCTGAATGCCAACTTTTCGGAACCCTGGGGTGTCATCTTTGCGAGGTGGCCGAGGCGCTGCTGATGCCGTTCGTCGAGAACGGTCTGCTGGTCGAGTTGATCGACATCGCCGAGCATGAGGGGATGGTCGAGCAGTACGGTCTGCGTATTCCGGTACTGCGCCGTTGCGATACCGGCAGCGAGCTGAACTGGCCATTCGATGCCGATCAGGTGGTGGCCTTTTTGAGCTGAAAGGCTGCCGCCGACAAATCGCAGGCAATAAAAAACCCGCCGGTTAGGGCGGGTTTTTGATTTGGTCGGAGAGACAGGATTCGAACCTGCGACCTTCTCGTCCCGAACGAGACGCGCTACCAAGCTGCGCTACACTCCGAATGAGGCGTATTCTACCGAAAAACTTTTACCGCACAAGGGGTTAGCCTGAAAAAATCTACGGGCCACTCATCCCTCGATGCGGCCGGTGCGAGCGCCGCTGTCGTTCGCCAGTCGCCTCGAGGCTCTCGCCTCAGAGTTCCTTGACGGTCTGCACCTGATCCTTGTTGATGGTGGCGCGCTTGCCGTCGAGTTGCTCGAATTCGTAGAAACCGGATTCTTCATCGAATTTGGGCTTGTCCACGGTCTGGATCTCGCGCCCGTCATTCAGGGTGATCACCGACGGTGTGGAACAGCCGGCCAGAACGGCGAAGCCGATGGTCATCAATAGGGCGGGGATGGTCCGTTTGCTCATGGTTTGTCTCCTTGCATACGAATGGGTGCCATACCCTCGCTCAGACGTAAAACAGTCGTATGAGTTCCGCAGCGGGCGTTTCGCTTCAGCGATCAGGCACAGGTTGCCCCAGCGTTTCCGGGGTGTTGAGGTTGGCCAGTCGGGGGTCTTCCGGCTGGCAATCGACGGCGATCGGCGACAGTCTGCCGAACCAGCGTTGCGGGCTGCGCTCGCCGGCCTGCCAGGCCTGTTCCAGATCATCCTTCAGGGCTGTCGGCAGCAGGCAGAACAGCGGTTGCCAGTAAGGGCCCTGGCGAATCACCACCGGCTGGCTGCCGGCGTGGGCGAGTAGCGCCTGGATCAGCGCGCGGTCCACCAGTGGTGCATCGCAGGGCAGTACCAGCATCTGCTCGTGGCGTGCCGCAGCCATGCCGGCGCGAATGCCGGCCAGCGGCCCCTGAAAGTCCTGATCCGCATCGGCGACCAGCCGATCGGCATAGGGTGCGTAGCGCTCGGAGTTGCGATTGCAGGAGATGATCAGGTCATCGCTCAGTGGCCGGGTCAGATCATGCAGCCAGGCGATCAGCGGCCGGCCACACCATTGCATCAGCCCCTTGTCGCGCCCGCCCATGCGCTGGCCCCGGCCACCGGAAAGCAGCAGCACCGAGCAGGCGGGAAGGTGAGGGGATGCAGGCATGTGGCAGTCTCCGGGATCAGGCTGTGTGATATAACAGCGCCCATTCTCTCGCAATTGGAAGCCTGCCATGAACCACAAGGCCGATGCGGTTTTCGTGCCGCTGAACATTGCCGTGCTGACCGTCAGCGATACGCGCACGCTGGAGACCGATACCTCGGGGCAACTGCTGGTCGATCGCCTGACCGCTGCCGGGCATCAGCTGGCCGAACGTGTGCTGCTCAAGGACGATCTGTACAAGATCCGCGCGAAGGTGGCGACCTGGATCGCCGAGGATCAGGTACAGGTCGTGGTGATCACCGGAGGTACCGGTTTCACCGGGCGCGACAGCACGCCGGAAGCGGTCGCCTGCCTGCTGGACAAGCAGGTCGACGGTTTTGGCGAGCTGTTCCGGCAGATTTCCGTGGCCGATATCGGCACTTCGACCGTGCAGTCGCGCGCGCTGGCCGGCCTGGCCAATGGCACGCTGGTGTGCTGCCTGCCGGGCTCGACCAACGCCTGTCGCACCGCCTGGGACGGCATTCTCGCCGAGCAACTGGATGCACGGCATCGTCCCTGCAATTTCGTACCGCACCTCAAATCGGTGGGCGCCTGCGAGTCGCGCGGATGAGCGCTTGCGATCACCCCGGGCTGATGCCGATGGAGGCGGCGCTGGAGCGTCTGCTGACATTGGCCGACGCCGCTGCCATCGAACAGACCGAGCAGGTTGCGCTGGCCGACGCCGCTGGCCGGGTACTGGCCGAACCGCTGATCGCAGCGCTGGACCTGCCGCCCTGGGCCAACAGCGCCATGGACGGTTATGCCCTGCGCCTGGCTGACTGGAACGGCCAGCCGTTGCCGGTCAGTCAGCGTATCCAGGCCGGCACTGCGCCCGAGCCTCTGCAGCCGGGAACCTGCGCGCGTATCTTCACCGGCGCGCCGCTGCCGGCAGGCGCCGATAGCGTGGAAATGCAGGAGAACGTCGAGCTCGATGAAGCCGGGCTCGTGCATCTGCGCGAGCCGCTGAAGGTCGGGCAGAACGTTCGCGCTCAGGGGCAGGAAACCCGCATCGGCGAATGCGTGCTGCCGGCCGGCACGCGCCTGGGACCTATCGAGCTTGGGCTGGCTGCTTCCCTGGGGGCGGACCAGCTTGCGGTGCGTCGGCGCCTGCGCGTTGCGGTGCTGTCCACCGGTGACGAGCTGGTGGAGCCGGGCCAGGTGCTCGGCCCGGGGCAGATCTACAACAGTAACCGGCGCCTGCTGATCGCCTGGTTGCAGCGTCTGGGCTGCGCCGTGGTCGATGCCGGTATCCTGCCCGATGACCTGCAGCGTACCCGTGAGGCGCTGGGCGGTTTGGGCGATGTGGATCTGATTCTTTCCACCGGCGGTGTGTCGGTGGGCGAGGCGGATTATCTCGGCCTGGCCCTGCGCGAGGCGGGTGAGCTGGCGCTGTGGAAACTGGCGATCAAGCCGGGCAAGCCGCTGACCTTCGGTCATTACCAGGGCGTGCCGGTGATAGGCTTGCCGGGCAACCCGGCCTCGACCCTGGTCACCTTCGGTCTGCTGGCGCGTCCTTATATGTTGCGTCGTCTCGGCGTGCAGCGGGTCGAGCCGCTGGGCTTCGCGGTGCCGGCGGGCTTCACCTGGGGCAAGCCGGGTGTGCGCCGTGAGTATCTGCGTGCGCGTCTGGAGAACGGCCGGGTGGTGCCCTATGCCAACCAGAGTTCCGGCGTTCTACGCAGCGCCGCCTGGGCCGAGGGGCTGGCCGAGGTGATGGAGGGCAGCACGCTGGCCGAAGGCGACATGTTGCGCTTCATTCCCCTGAGCGAGATTCTCGGCTAACCATCCGATTGCCCGGCTGCGCGGGTGGTCGGGCGCTTTAGATGGTGCGGCGAAACCACTGGGTCACATTTCTGACGATAGAATTTGCAAATGAGCGTTATTGAGGGCATAGTCGCGAACTTGTAAATTCAACCGACACGGTCGTGCCCATGCTAAAACGCTTCGCACCCCTCGTGCCTCTTGCACTCACAGTCTTTCTCGCTGCCTGCGCCGGCCACTCGCCGCAGCCGCAGATCAGCGAAGCCAATGTCGAGCCGGTCGCTCGTCCGCTCTCTCATCCGGTCACAGCTGCCGATGATGAAATCAACGCGCTGATCGATGACAAGCCCTACGAAATGCCGCAGCTGGCCGACAGCCTGCTGGATCTCGGGCGTTCGTTGATCGGTACCCGTTACCGCTACGGTGGCAACTCGGTGCAGTCCGGTTTCGACTGCAGCGGTTTCGTCGGTTACCTGTTCCGCGAGGAAGTCGGCTTGGAGCTGCCTCGTTCCACTCGCGAGCTGATCAACCTCGACGCGCCCAAGGTGGCGCGTGCCGATCTGGAGCCGGGCGACCTGATCCTGTTCAACGACCGCGGCCGCGGTCGCGTCAGCCACGCCGGCATCTACCTGGGCGATGACCAGTTCATCCATTCCAGCAGCAGCCGCAGCGGTGGCGTGCGCATCGACAGCCTGGACGACAGCTACTGGAACCGCAGTTACCTGCAGGCCAAGCGCGTTCTTGCGCTGGCTCCGGTGGAAGATCAGGTGGCAGCCAAACGCCACAATTGATGTGTCACGGCGTAACCCCAGGGTTGCGCCGTTTGCCTGCAAACGGCAGAGTAGAGCGCATTCAGGCTCTGGATCGCCTCGCTTATGCCCGTCACGACCCGCGTCGTCCTCATTTCCTTCGCCCTGCTGCTGAGCGCCTGTAGCAGTCGCGCTCCCGCTCCCCAGCCCACCTATAGCCCTCCCGTTTCCTCGTCCTCCTATCAGGGCGGCGCTGAAGACGTGCTGTTTCGTGCGCTGGGCCTGGTCGGTACGCCTTACCGCTATGGCGGCAACACCCCCGATGGCGGCTTCGACTGCAGTGGGCTGATCGGTTACGTGTACCGGGACGCTGCCGGCATCAGCCTGCCGCGTTCCACTCGTGAACTCAGCGCGATGCGCGTGCCCAATGTGCGGCGCGACGCCCTGCAGAGCGGCGATCTGGTGTTCTTCGCCACCAATGGCGGGCGTACCGTCAGTCACGCCGGTATCTATGTCGGCGAGGGTCGCTTCGTTCATGCCCCTTCCACAGGTGGCACGGTGCGCCTGGACAGTCTTGCCGGCGGTTACTGGCAGGGCGTCTACCTCGATGCCAAGCGCATCCTCACCCCGGAGCTGGCGCGTAATCCCTGAGCGCGGGGCGATTCGACCACCTGTTTCAGCCCTGGCTGCCAGGGCTGCGCGTGCCTGCGCCTCGCCTCGCGCACCCCATTGCCCGGCTGGCGCAGGGCGATGTCACTGCGCTTATAAGCACTGAGTCTCATCCTGAGGATGGCAAAGTGCCTTCTGTCTCGCTAGAATCGCCGCGCTTGCAGGATGCACCACTACCCAGGCTGAGCAGTGGATTCAATCGTCAGGGACAGACTCGCCTTTCTCGCTTCGTCTCGCCTGTCCATTCAGGCCGTTCTCTCTGGCGCTCCCCGCTTCCGGTCTTTCGGCATGTGCTGAATGGGCGTATTCATCTATTCGAACGAGGTTTCCATGAAAAAGACCCTTGCCGGCAGTCTTGCCGGTTTGCTTGTGCTGCTCGCCGGTTGCGCCACCGAGCAGTCGCGCACTCTGGAGGTGGCCAAGGTCAATACTGCGCAGGTTACCTACGCAGGTGTACGCAGTCCGATTTCCGTCGGCAAGTTCGACAACCGTTCCAGCTACATGCGCGGCATCTTCACCGACAGCGTCGACCGTCTGGGTGGCCAGGCCAAGACCATCCTGATCACCCACCTGCAGCAGTCCAACCGCTTCAACGTGCTCGATCGCGACAACCTCGCCGAACTGCAGCAGGAGTCGGGATTCTCCAAGCAGGCGCAGCAGGTGCGCGGCGCCAACTACGTGGTGACCGGCGACGTGACCGAGTTCGGCCGCAAGGAAGTCGGTGATCACCAGTTGTTCGGCATTCTCGGCCGTGGCAAGCAGCAGATCGCCTACGCCAAGGTCAACCTCAACATCGTCGATGTGAAGACCTCCGAAGTGGTGTTCTCTTCCCAGGGCGCGGGTGAGTACAGCCTGTCCAACCGCGAGATCGTCGGTTTTGGCGGCACCGCCAGCTATGACTCGACCCTCAATGGCAAGGTGCTCGACCTGGCCATCCGCGAGGCGGTGAACAACCTGGTCAATGGCGTCGACAGTGGCGCATGGAATCCGGCCAAGTAAAGGGAAGCTACGAACATGATCGCCATACGCAAATTGGCCGCCTTGTCCGGGATGTTGGTACTCGGCGTGCTGGGAGGCTGCGCCAGTGGCCCGCAGTCCCTGTATTACTGGGATGGTTACCAGCAGCAGGTTTATCAGCGCTTCGACAGCAAGAGCAGTACCGAAGAGCAGATCGCCGCGCTGGAGGCCAGCGTGCAGAAAGCCCGTGCCGCCGACCGCACGCTGCCGCCGGGCTTCCATGCCCACCTGGGCATGCTCTATGCCGATGTCGGCAAGCTCGATCAGGTGCGCCAGCAGTTCGAGACCGAGAAGGCGCTGTACCCCGAGTCCGCCACCTACATGGACTTTCTGATGCGGAAATTCGACAAATGAAGATGACGTTCTTCCTGACCGCACTGAAAACCGGTGCACTGCTGGTCTGCCTGGCCATCCTCGGTGGCTGCGCGGCGCCCAAGGGCTATGACTACACCGCTTTCCTGGAGAGCAAACCTGCGTCGATCCTGGTTCTGCCGCCGGTGAATCAGTCGCCGGACGTCAAGGCCTCCTACAGCCTCTATTCGCAGGTCACTCTGCCACTCAGCGAAGCCGGCTACTACGTGATGCCGGTTGGCGTGGTGGACGAGACCTTCAAGCAGAACGGCCTGATGAATGCCGAGGAGGTTCGCCAGGCCTCGCCGCAGAAGCTGCGCGAGATCTTCGGTGCCGACAGCGTGCTTTACCTGGACGTGACCGAGTACGGCAGCAGCTACAAGATCATCAGCAGCGAAGTGGCAGTTACCGCTTCGGCCAAGCTGGTCGATCTGCGCAACGGCAAGCTGCTGTGGGAAGGCACTGCCCGTGCCAGCAGCGCCGAGCAGCAGCAAAACAACGGTGGTGGCCTGGTCGGCATGCTGATCGTGGCGCTGGTCGATCAGGTGGTGAACACCCTGAGCGATCGCGGTCATGAAATCGCCGGCATTACCAGTATCCGCCTGCTCTCGAGCAACACTCACAACGGCATTCTGCCGGGGCCGCGTGCCCGTCCGGACGCCGCACGCTGAGCCGAGCGTTGACGCGCAGGTCGCCCTGCCTCTACCCTGCGCGCCTTGCTTCAGGTGCCCCGCTCCGTCTATTCCGACGGCGCCGGGGTGAAACAGGGAAGCCGGTTCCAATGCCGGCGCTGCCCCCGCAACGGTAGGTGAGTCAAACGCTGTTTCAGGCCACTGTGTAATGCACGGGAAGGCGCAGCGTCGAACCTTTCAGGTTCGCTCACGAGCCCGGAGACCGGCCTGTCGCAGTTCCACGGCATCGCGGAGGGCGTTGTCCGGCCAGTGCTCCGGTTCTACCGGGGCCTCGGTGTTGCCTGCCTTCCGCTCGCCTGACCAGCCATTGGCGCCTGGATGAGGTCGCGCGGATCATCGCGATTCTTCATTGTCGTTCGCACTGTTCCAGAAGCAGGCAACGCGGGCACCTGACTTGCAGGAGCAAAGCATGAGCGAATCCGCCGAACGCGACGCCCGCCACAAGGCGCGCATGCAGCGCAAGAAAGCCCTGATCGACGAGAAGATCGCCCAGGCCCAGGACGAATACGGCCTGCTGCTGGTGCACAGCGGCAACGGCAAGGGCAAGAGCAGCAGTGCCTTCGGCATGGTCGCGCGCGCCCTCGGTCATGGCATCAGGGTTGGCGTGGTGCAATTCATCAAGGGCGCCGCCAGCACCGGCGAGGAAACCTTCTTCCGCCGTTTTCCCGAGGAAGTCAGCTACCACGTGATGGGCGAGGGCTTCACCTGGGAGACCCAGGATCGCCAGCGCGACATCGCCAAGGCGCAGGAGGCCTGGGCCGTGGCCCGGCGTCTGCTCGGCGACGAGTCCGTCGGCCTGGTGGTGCTGGACGAGCTGAACATCGCCCTCAAGCACGGTTACCTCGAACTGGATGCGGTGCTGGCCGACATCGAGGCCCGGCCGCTGCTGCAGCACGTGGTGGTGACCGGCCGCGGTGCCCTGCCTGGGATGATCGAGGCGGCCGATACGGTCACCGAGATGAACCTGGTCAAGCATGCGTTCAAGTCTGGCGTGAAGGCGCAGAAGGGCATCGAATTCTGATGACGACACGTCACTGTCCGGCGTTGCTGATCGCCGCCCCGGCTTCCGGCCAGGGCAAGACCACCGTCACCGCTGCGCTGGCGCGTTTGCATACGCGCCAGGGACGACTCGTGCGGGTGTTCAAGTGCGGGCCTGATTTTCTCGACCCGATGATCCACGCCCGCGCCAGCGGCGCGCCGGTGTACCAGCTCGACCTGGCCATGGTCGGTGAGGCAGAGAGCCGTCGCCTGCTGTGGCAGGCCGCCGGCGAGGCGGATCTGATCCTCATCGAAGGGGTGATGGGCCTGTTCGACGGCAAACCCTCGGCGGCCGACCTGGCGCGTCATTTCGGCGTGCCGGTGCTGGGCGTGATCGACGGCGCGGCCATGGCGCAGACCTTCGGCGCCCTGGCCCATGGCCTGGCCACCTTCCAGCCCGATCTGCCCTTTGCCGGCGTGCTCGGCAATCGCGTTGCCAGCAGCCGTCATGGCGAGATCTTGCGCGATGCGCTGCCGCCGAGCATTCGCTGGTTCGGCGCCTTGCCGCGCAGCGCCGCGGTGGAGTTGCCCAGTCGCCATCTGGGTCTGGTGCAGGCCGCCGAGCTGGCGGATCTGGATGCGCGCCTGGACGCTGCCGCCGATGCGCTGGCGGCCAGTGCCGATGTCGACCTGCCGCCGGCGGTGAGTTTCGCCGCGCCGCCTATCAATGAACCTGCGCCCTTGTTGCAGGATGTGCGCATCGGCGTGGCGCGCGATGCGGCGTTTGCCTTCCTCTATCAGGCCAATCTCGATTTGCTGCAGAGGCTGGGGGCCGAGCTGCGCTATTTTTCGCCGCTGGCCGACAGCGCGCTGCCCGAGGTGGATAGCCTTTATCTGCCTGGCGGTTATCCCGAACTGCATCTGGCCGAGCTTGCAGGCAATCAGGCCATGGCCGCGGCCATCCGTGCCCATCATCAGGCCGGCAAGCCGTTGCTCGCCGAATGTGGCGGCATGCTCTATCTGCTCGACGAACTGCGCGACAAGCAGGGCGCCAGCGGCCGGATGCTCGGTCTGCTGGCGGGCAGCGCCGCATTGCAGCCGCGCCTGACCGCGCTGGCCCTGCAGGAGGTGACGCTGCCGGAGGGCGAGCTGCGTGGCCATAGCTACCATCACTCGCGCCTGGACAGCCCGCTCGAGCCGCTGGTGCGCGGGCGCTGCCCGAACGGCAAGCCGGTGGCCGAGGCGGTGTATCGCCTGGGGCGACTGACCGCCAGCTATATCCACTTCTACCTGCCGTCCAACCCGGAGGCAGCCGCCGCGCTGCTGCGCCCATGAGCGAGCGCGCCTTCAGCCCCGAGGAGCGCGCGGCGGTGTACCGCGCCATCGCCGAGCGTCGTGACATGCGCCATTTCAGCGGTGGCGAGGTGCCGGCCGAGGTGCTGGCGCGCCTGCTCGAAGCCGCTCACCACGCGCCCAGCGTTGGCCTGATGCAGCCCTGGCGTTTCGTGCGCATCCGCGATCCGCAACTGCGCGAGGCGGCCCATGCGCTGGTGGAGGCCGAGCGGGTACGCACCGCAGAGGCCCTGGGCGAGCGCAGCGACGAATTCATGCGGCTGAAGGTCGAGGGCATCCGCGATTGCGCCGAGCTGCTGGCGGTGGCGCTGATGGACGGACGCGAGGCACATGTCTTCGGGCGACGCACGCTGCCGGAAATGGATATGGCCTCGGTGGCCTGCGCGATTCAGAATCTGTGGCTGGCCGCGCGCGCCGAAGGTCTTGGGCTGGGCTGGGTGTCGCTGTTCGATCCCGCAGCGCTGGCCGAGCTGCTGGGCATGCCGGCCGGCAGCAAGCCGGTGGCGCTGCTCTGCCTGGGGCCGGTGGATGCCTTCTATGAAAAACCCATGCTGGTGCAAGAGGGCTGGGCCACGCCTCGACCGCTGAGCGAGCTGCTGTTCGAGAATCGATGGGGAGTGCAGGGTGACTGAACGATGAGCCTGGCGCTGATCACCTGCGCCGGTGTGGCGCTGGACGCCGTGCTGGGCGAGCCACGCCGCGCGCATCCGCTGGTGGCCTTCGGGCGCCTGGCCGAGCGCCTGGAGCAGCGTTTCAACCCGGCCGGCGGTGGTTGGCGCAGTCATGGCGTCACCGCCTGGTGTCTGGCCGTGCTGCCGCTGACCCTGCTGACCTGGCTGCTGGCGCAGATCAGCGGGTTGGGCTGGGCGGTGGAGATCTTCGCCCTGTATTTCGCCCTTGGCCTGCGTAGTCTTTACGAGCACGCGCAGCCGGTGGCCCGCGCGCTGCGCCTGGGCGACCTTGCGCTGGCACGCGAGCGGGTCGGCTGGATGGTCAGCCGCAACACCGCCGAGCTGGACGCCACCGGTGTGGCCCGCGCCGGTACCGAGTCGGTGCTGGAGAACGGCTCCGATGCGGTATTCGCCGCCTTGTTCTGGTTCATCGTCGCCGGTGCGCCCGGCGTGGTGCTGTACCGCCTGAGCAATACCCTGGACGCCATGTGGGGCTATCGCAACGAGCGCTTCGAGCGCTTCGGCTGGGCGGCGGCGAAGATCGATGACCTACTCAATTACATCCCGGCGCGCCTGGTGGTGCTGACCTATGCGCTGCTCGGGAATACCCTTCTGGCGCTGCGCTGCTGGCGCCGGCAGGCGCCGTTGTGGGACAGTCCCAATGCTGGCCCGGTGATGGCTGCTGGTGCCGGCAGCCTGGGGGTGAGTCTCGGTGGTGCCGCCGAATACCACGGCGAGTTGCATGAGCGCCCGCAGCTGGGCGAGGGCCCGGCGCCGCGCGCGCGGGATATCGAACGGGCGATGAACCGGGTCGTTGCCGGCGTTGGCCTGTGGTTGCTGTGCCTGATGATCTGGGAGGTGCTGGGTGCTTGAACACGGAGGTCGACTGCGCGCGGCGGCGCAGCGCTATGGCATCCCCCTGGAGGACTGGCTGGACCTATCCACCGGTATCGCCCCCTATGGCTGGGATCTGCCGCCGGTTCCCGTTCAGGCCTGGGCGCGCTTGCCCGAGATCAACGATGGCCTGGAGGCGGCCGCGCGCGATTACTACGGCGCCGCCAGCCTGCTGCCGGTGGCCGGTTCGCAGGCGGCGATCCAGGCCCTGCCACGCCTGCGCACGCACAGCAACGTGGGCATCCTCGCGCCGACCTACGCCGAGCACGCCGCGGCCTGGCGCCGCGAAGGCCATCGCATCACCAAGCTCAGCGAGGGTTCGGTGCATCGCGCGCTGCCGCAGCTCGACGTGCTGCTGGTGGTCAATCCCAACAACCCGACCGGGCGCCTGATCGAGCCGGCGCGCCTGCTCGACTGGCACGACGAGCTGGCCGAACGCGGCGGCTGGCTGGTGGTCGACGAAGCCTTCATCGACTGCACGCCGCAGCACAGCCTGGCGGCCTACAGCGACATGCCGGGGCTGATCGTGCTGCGTTCGTTCGGCAAGTTCTTCGGTCTGGCCGGCCTGCGTCTGGGCTTCGTGCTGGCGGCGCAGGCCTTGCTGGATGAGCTGGACGCGCTGCTCGGTCCCTGGGCGGTCAGCGGTCCGGCGCGCAGCCTCGCCCGCCATCTGCTTGCTGACAGCGACGGCCATCGCCGCCAGCGCGAACGTTTGCTGGCCGATGGCGCGCGTCTGGCAGCGCTGCTGCGCGACTGCGGCCTGCCGCCTACCGGCGGTTCGGCGCTGTTCCAGTTCTGCTGTACGCGCCGTGCGGTGCCCTGCATGGAGCTGCTGGCACGGCGCGGCATCCTGGTGCGCCTGTTCGCCGAGCTGGACAGCCTGCGCTTCGGCCTGCCGGCAGACGAGGCCGGCTGGCTGCGCCTGGAGCAGGGCTTGCGGGACTGCGCGCCGATCCTCGCCAGCCTCGAGGAAACCTCCTGATGCCAACCCTGATGGTGCAGGGCACCACTTCCGATGCCGGCAAGAGCACCCTGGTGACGGCGTTGTGTCGCTGGGCGCGGCGCCAGGGCGTGTCCGTGGCGCCATTCAAACCGCAGAACATGGCGCTCAACTCGGCGGTGACCGCCGATGGCGGCGAGATCGGTCGGGCCCAGGCGGTACAGGCGCAGGCCGCCGGCCTGGCGCCGCACACCGACATGAACCCGGTGCTGCTCAAGCCCAACAGCGACATGGGCGCCCAGGTGATCATCCACGGCCGCGCCATCGGCAACATGCAGGCGCTGACCTACCACGGCTACAAGCCGGTGGCGATGGCCGCAGTGCTGGAGTCCCACGCCCGCCTGGTCGAGCGCCACCAACTGGTGCTGGTCGAAGGCGCCGGTTCGCCGGCCGAGATCAACTTGCGCGCCGGCGACATCGCCAACATGGGCTTCGCCGAGGCGGTGGACTGTCCGGTGATCCTGATCGCCGACATCGACAAGGGTGGCGTGTTCGCCCATCTGGTCGGCACCCTGGAGTTGCTCAGCCCCAGCGAACAGGCGCGGATCAGGGGCTTCGTGATCAACCGTTTTCGCGGCGATATCGCCCTGCTCAAGCCGGGGCTGGACTGGCTGGAGCAGCGCACCGGCAAGCCGGTGCTCGGCGTGCTGCCGTACCTGACGGATTTTCACCTGGAAGCCGAGGACGCCGTCGATACCCGTCAGCAGGCCAAGAGCGCGCAGGCGCTGCGCGTGGTGGTGCCGGTGCTGCCGCGCATCAGCAACCATACCGATTTCGACCCGCTGCGCCTGCATCCGCAGGTGCAGCTGACCTTCGTCGGACCGGGCCAGGCCATCCCGCCTGCCGACCTGATCATTCTGCCAGGCTCCAAGAGCGTGCGCGCCGACCTTGCCCGCTTGCGCGAGCAGGGTTGGGACACGGCTATCGCCCGCCACCTGCGCTACGGCGGCAAACTGCTGGGCATCTGCGGCGGCCTGCAGATGCTCGGTCGGCAGATTCATGACCCGCATGGCCTGGAAGGCGCTGCCGGCAGCAGCGAGGGCCTCGGCCTGCTGGATTTCGAGACGGTGCTGGAGCCGGAGAAACAGCTGCGCAACGTGCGTGGCCAGCTGTGCCTGGAGCAGGCGCAGGTCAGTGGTTACGAGATTCACGCCGGCGTCAGTCGCGGGCCGGGCCTCAATGGCGCCGTGCAGCTTGACGACGGCCGCAGCGACGGCGGCCTCAGCGGCGACGGTCAGGTGCTCGGCACCTACCTGCATGGCCTGTTCGAGCAGCCCTCGGCGTTCGCCGCGTTACTGCGCTGGGCCGGGCTGCATGAAGTACAGACGGTGGATTACCAGGCCCTGCGCGAGCGCGATATCGAGCGCCTGGCCGACCAGGTGGAACTGCACCTGGATAGCGAAAAACTCAAAGTGCTTTGCGGCCTGTAGGAGCGAGCTCTGCTCGCGAAGTTGCTTCGCCAACAAAGCTCGCTCCTACCGGTAGAAATGAATGTGGATTGAATCATGCTTGAACTGATCCTCGGCGGTGCCCGTTCCGGCAAGAGCCGCCTGGCCGAGAGGCTGGCCGGCGAGTCCGGGCTGGAGGTGGTTTACATCGCCACCAGCCAGCCGCTCGACGGCGAGATGAGCCAGCGCGTTGCCCAGCATCGCGCCCGCCGCCCGGCGCACTGGGCGCTGGTGGAGGAGCCGCTGGCGCTGGCCCGTGTGCTGCAGGAGCAGGCCGCTCCCGGGCGCTGCCTGCTGGTGGACTGCCTGACCCTGTGGCTGACCAACCTGCTGATGCTGGAGGACGCGCAGCGTCTGGCTGCCGAGCGCGAGGCGCTGCTCGCTTGTGTCGAGCAATTGCCCGGGCGCATTCTGCTGGTCAGCAACGAGACCGGCCTGGGCGTGGTGCCACTGGGCGAACTGACCCGGCGTTATGTCGATGAGGCCGGCTGGCTGCACCAGGCCCTGGCCGAACGCAGCCAGCGTGTGCTGTTCACAGTCGCCGGCCTGCCCATGGTGCTCAAGGGGGATGCGTTATGAGTCTGCAATGGTGGCAGGGGCCGTGCCAGCCGCTCGATCACGTCGCTCGAGTCAAGGCTGAAAACCGTCAGCGGCAATTGACCAAGCCCGCTGGCTCGCTGGGACGTCTGGAGAAACTGGCCATTCATCTGGCGGCGCTGCAGGGGCGCGAAAAACCGAGTCTGGAGTCCTTGTGGATCGCCATTTTCGCTGGCGATCACGGAGTGGTGGCCGAGGGCGTTTCCGCCTACCCGCAGGCGGTGACCGGGCAGATGCTGGCCAACTTCGTCGCCGGTGGCGCAGCCATCAGCGTACTGGCGCGCGAGCTGGATGCAGCGCTCGAGGTGATCGACCTCGGCACCGCCGAGCCGCTGCCGCCGTTGCCGGGCGTGCGTCATGTGCAGGCTGGCGCCGGTACGCGGAATCTCGCCCGCGAGCCAGCCATGTCGGGGGCACAGATGCAGATCTGCCTGGACGCCGGGCGCGACAGTCTGCTGCGCGCGCGCGCGACGGGTTGCGACCTGTTCGTCGGTGGCGAGATGGGCATCGGCAACACCACGGCAGCGGCGGCCTTGGCCTGCTGGTTGCTGAATTGCCCGGCGAGCGAGCTGGCCGGCCCCGGCACGGGCCTGGACAGTGCGGGCGTGGCGCACAAGGCGCGGGTCATCGATGCGGCACTGACCCTGCACCGGACGCGTATCGATGGGCCGTTGCAGGCGCTGATCCATCTCGGTGGCTTCGAGATCGCCGCGCTCGTCGGCGCTTACCTGGCCGCGGCGCAGCAGGGCATCGCCGTGCTGGTCGATGGTTTCATCTGCAGCGTCGCGGCCTTGCTGGCGGTGCACCTGAACCCCGGCTGCCGCGACTGGCTGCTGTTCGCCCATCATGGTGCCGAGCCGGGCCATGTGCGCGTGCTGCAGGCGCTGGGCGCCGAACCCTTGCTCGAGCTCGGCTTGCGCCTGGGCGAGGGCAGCGGGGCGGCGCTGTCGGTACCGGTGTTGCGCCTGGCCTGTGCGCTGCACGGGCAGATGGCTACCTTTGCCGAGGCGGCCGTGGCGCAGAGGCCTCAGTGATGCTTGAGCTGGAATTGCTGCGTCATGGCGAAACCGAGCAGGGTGGCGGCTTGCGCGGCAGCCTGGACGATGCGCTGACCGCGCATGGCTGGGCGCAGCTGCGCGCCGCCGTGCAGGGAGCGGGGCCCTGGGATCGGCTGATCAGCTCGCCGCTGCAACGCTGCGCACGTTTCGCCGAGGAAGTGGCGGCGGCTCATGGATTGCCGCTGCACTACGAGCCGGGTCTGCAGGAGCTGCATTTCGGCGACTGGGAAGGGCATAGCGCCGCGCAGTTGATGGAAACTCATGCCGAGGCGCTGGGCCAGTTCTGGGCTGACCCCTACACCTTCACGCCACCTAACGGCGAGCCGCTGCTGCAGTTCGAGGCCCGGGTGTTGGCCGCGCTGCAGAGCCTAGTGCAAACCCATGCCGGCCAGCGCCTGCTGTTGATCACCCACGGCGGGGTGATGCGCCTGCTGCTGGCGCGCGCTCGCGGTCTGCCGCGCCAGGATCTGCTGCAGGTCAACGTCGGCTATGCCCAGCGCGTTCGCCTGCGCCTGGATGCCGACGGGCAACTGACGGAGCTGGCATGATCGCGCCACGGATCGCCCTGCAATTTCTCACCCGCCTGCCGGTCAACCTGCCGGGCATGCCGACGCCCGAGCAGATCGGCCGCTCGCTGCTCTGGTATCCGGCGGTGGGGCTGCTGCTCGGCCTGCTGCTGTGGCTCGCCCATCTGCTGCTGGGGCAGACGCCGGACGTGCTGCAGGCGGCGATCATTCTGGCGTTGTGGGTGGGCTTGAGCGGCGGCCTGCACCTGGACGGCCTGGCCGATACGGCCGACGCCTGGGTTGGCGGCTTCGGCGACCGCGAGCGCACCCTGACGATCATGAAAGACCCGCGCAGCGGGCCGATTGCCGTGGTGGTGCTGGTGCTACTGCTGTTGCTCAAGTTCGCCGCGCTGCTGACCCTGTTGCAGGCCGGGCAGGCCATCTATCTGCTGCTGCTGCCCTGGCTGGGGCGCAGCCTGCTGCCGCTGCTGCTGGCAACCACGCCCTATGTGCGCGCCGGTGGTCTGGGCCAGGCGCTGGTCGATCATCTGCCGGGCAGGCAGTTGCCCTGGGTGCTGGGTGGGCATGTGGCGGCCATGTTGCTGCTGGGCTGGGGGGCATTGATTGCCCTGGCCACGGCCCTGGCACTTTTCGTCTGGCTACGCCGCGCCCTGTTGCAGCGCCTGGGCGGTACCACGGGCGATACCGCCGGTGCGCTGGTCGAGCTTGCCGAGTGTGCTGCACTGCTGGCTCTGGCATTGAGCCTCTGAAACAACTGTTATGGCGACGCGCTAGGTAACTGTATGAGTGCCAATCGCTGATGCGGGTATATACCTGTATCCATGTTGCCGACTTCCTGTCTCTGCACCCAACTGCGTCGCGCCAGCCGTGGCGTAACCCGCCTATACGACGACGCCCTGGCTGCCGTCGGGCTCGGTGCCGCCCAGTTTTCCCTGTTGCGCCACGTACAGCGGCTCGGACAGCCGAGCATTTCAGTGCTGGCCGAGGCCATGGGGCTCGATCGCAGCACGCTTGGGCGCAATCTGCGGGTGCTGGAGGAGCAGGAGCTGCTGCAACTGGGAGAAGGGCGCGATTTGCGTGCTCGCGAGGTACGGCTCACAGAAGCCGGCCTGCAACGCATCGAACAGGCGCTGCCGCTGTGGGAACAGGTGCAGCGTGAACTCAATGCCCGGTTAGGCGCAGATCGCCGTGCCGAGCTGATGGAACTGCTCGAAGAACTGGCCTGATGGCCGCATCACTGCCTACACGGTCGCAGGCGACCGTCCGCTGGAGATACCGATGACAACTGCATGGCGTTCAACCACCTGGCTGCTGCTCGGCGCCTCGCTGATCCTCGCGCTGTCGCTTGGCACTCGCCATGGTTTCGGCCTGTTCCTGCCGCCGATGAGCGCGGAGTTCGGCTGGGGGCGCGAGGTGTTCGCCTTCGCCATCGCCCTGCAGAACCTGATCTGGGGCCTGGCGCAGCCGATCACCGGGGCGCTGGCCGACCGCTTCGGCGCGCGCAAGGCCATCCTCGTCGGCGGCGTGCTCTACGTGCTGGGGCTGCTGTGCATGGGCATGGCCGACTCGCCGCTGTCGTTGTCGCTGAGCGCCGGCCTGCTGATCGGCATCGGCCTGTCCGGCACCTCGTTCTCGGTGATCCTTGGCGTGGTCGGCCGCGCCGTGCCGGTGGAGAAGCGCAGCATGGCCATGGGCATTGCCGCCGCTGCCGGCTCCTTCGGCCAGTTCGCCATGCTCCCGGGTACGCTGGGCCTGATCGGCTGGCTGGGCTGGTCGGCGGCGCTATTGGCGCTGGGCCTGCTGGTCGCCCTGATCCTGCCACTGGCCGCGATGATCAACGAGACACCGCCACCGGCAAGCACCGGGCCGCAGCAGACGCTGGGCGAGGCGCTGCGCGAGGCAGCCGGGCATTCGGGGTTCTGGCTGCTGGCTCTGGGCTTCTTCGTCTGCGGCTTCCAGGTGGTGTTCGTTGCCGTGCACCTGCCGGCCTATCTGGTCGATCACCACCTGCCGGCGCTGACCGGCACCACGGTGTTGGCGCTGGTCGGCCTGTTCAATATCTTCGGTACCTACATCGCCGGCTGGCTCGGCGGGCGCATGGCCAAGCCGCGCCTGCTCAGTGCCCTGTACCTGCTGCGCGGGGTGGTGATCACGCTGTTTCTGGTGGCGCCGCTGACCCAGTGGAGCGCCTACCTGTTCGGCATCGCCATGGGCCTGCTGTGGCTGTCGACCGTGCCGCTGACCAATGGCACCGTGGCCACCCTGTTCGGTGTACGCAACCTGTCGATGCTCGGCGGTATCGTCTTTTTGTTCCACCAGCTCGGCTCCTTCCTCGGTGGCTGGCTGGGCGGCTATCTGTACGACACCACCGGCAGTTACGACCTGGTCTGGCAGATCTCCATCGGCCTGAGTGTGATGGCCGCCGCGCTCAACTGGCCGGTGCGCGAGGTGCCGGTGGCGCGTCTGCAGGGTGTGCCGGCGTGAGCCGCAAGGCGCTGAGGTTCAGCGCCGTGGCAGTGGGCATTGGCCTGCTGCTGGCGCTGGCCTGGTGGGGCTGGCGCCAGGGCGGGCTGGCCTTGCTGCAGCTGGGCGTCGGTATCTGCTAGTTGCCTGAGGACGGAGCTGCGAGTAGCGTGGCGGGATCGCGTTTCGCTCGAGGTCATCGTCATGTCGTTCCATCGTCTTGCCTGCTCCTTGCTGCTCTCCAGTCTTGCTTTGCCGGTGCTGGCCGCCGACTGTCCGGCACTGCTGCAGGGCGAGTTGCCCAAGCTGCGTGCCAAGGGCGAGAGCGTCGAACTCTGCCAGTTCGCCGGCAAGCCGCTGGTGGTGGTCAATACCGCCAGCTTCTGCGGCTTTACCCCGCAGTTCAAAGGGCTCGAAGCGCTTTACCAGCGCTACAAGGATCAGGGCCTGGAAGTGCTGGGCGTACCGTCCGACGACTTCCGCCAGGAGTCCGCGGATAGCAAGGAAACGGCTACCGTCTGCTACGTCAACTATGGCGTGACCTTCACCATGACCGAGCCACAGCCGGTTTCCGGGGGCGATGCCATTCCACTGTTCAAGGGGCTGGCCGAGCAGAGCAGGGCGCCGCGCTGGAACTTCTTCAAGTACGTGGTCGACCGCCAGGGCAAGGTGGTGGCCAGTTTTTCCAGCCTGACCAAGCCGGACGATCCCGAGCTGGTCGCCGCGGTGGAGAAGGCTATCGCCTCGCAACCCTGAGAGCTGATTCACGGCCCCTCACCCATCTGGGCGATGGGCCGCCTCCGCCTGCCTGCCTAGACTGGCCAGGCGCCGGACGCAGTAACCCGGCGTGCCCGACAAAAACAATAAGGAGGCACCCATGCGTCGCGTCTTTACCACTGCTGTGGCCAGCCTGGCCCTGCTTGGCGCCGTCCAGGCCCAGGCCAACTACACCCAGACCAAGTACCCCATCGTGCTGGTTCACGGCGTCACCGGTTTCAATACCATCGGTGGCCTGGTCAACTACTTCCACACCATTCCCTGGAACCTCGAGCGCGACGGCGCGCGGGTTCACGTCGCCAGCGTCGCCGCCTTCAACGACAGCGAGCAGCGCGGCGCCGAGCTGGCCCGGCAGATCGTGCCCTGGGCCGCGGCCGGCGGCGGCAAGGTCAACCTGATCGGCCACAGTCAGGGCTCGCCAACCTCGCGCGTGGCGGCCTCGCTGCGCCCCGATCTGGTCGCCTCGGTGACCTCGGTCAACGGCGTCAACAAGGGCTCGAAGGTCGCCGACGTGGTGCGTGGCGTGATTCCCGCCGGTGGGCTGATCGAGGGCGGCGCCAATGCCATCGCCAACGCGCTGGGCTCGCTGATCAACCTGCTCTCCGGGTCCAGCAACCCGCAGAGCGGCATCGACGCCCTGGCGACCCTGACCACGCCGGGCACCAACGCGCTGAACGGCCGCCATCCCTGGGGCATCAACAACTCCAGCTACTGCGCCAAATCCAGCGAAGTGCACAACGTGCGCGGGCACAACATCCGCTACTACTCCTGGACCGGCAATACCGCCTATACCAACGTGCTCGACGCCGCCGATCCCTTCCTAGCCTTCACCGGCCTGGTGTTCGGCAGCGAGAAGAACGATGGCCTGGTGGGCGTGTGCTCCACCTACCTGGGGCAGGTGATCGACGACAGCTACAACATGAACCACGTCGATGCGATCAACCACCTGTTCGGCATCCGCGGCTGGACCGAGCCGGTGTCGCTGTACCGCCAGCACGCCAACCGCCTGAAGAACAAGGGCATCTGATCCCGACGAACGCG
The DNA here is from genome assembly GCF_900104265.1 of Ectopseudomonas guguanensis. Lineage (GTDB taxonomy): Bacteria > Pseudomonadota > Gammaproteobacteria > Pseudomonadales > Pseudomonadaceae > Aquipseudomonas > Aquipseudomonas guguanensis. Next base: position 47,920 of record NZ_FNJJ01000001.1, on the reverse strand, counting down.
GCGGGGTGTCCCGCCGCAGCGAGGTGCTATGTCCAGATTCCTCAGTCTTTCCCTGGCTGCCGTGCTGGTGGCCGGCGGTCTGACCCTTTACGTGCGCTGGCCGGCGGCTGTGCCGGAGTCGGCGCCGCTCGTCACGCCTGCCGCGCCCGCGCGGCAGGCTCCACCAGAGGTGGCGTTGGCCACTTCTGCCGCGCCATCTGCGCAAGTGCCAGCGGCGGCCACCTTGCCCAGCCTGGCTGGCACCGAGGTGGATGGTCGCTTGCAGGTCGACGCTGCCGGCAATCTGCTGCTCGAACTGGCGGTTCGCGATTATTTCGACTATTTCCTCAGCGCAGTCGATCGTTCCGGGCTCGATGCGGTGATCGCGGCGCTGCTGGCCGATGCCGGACGTCGCCTGCCGGAGCCGGCGCTGGGGCAGCTGATCAGCCTGCTCGGCGATTACTTGGATTACAAGCGCGCCAGCATGGCGCTGCTGCAGCAGCCTCTGGATGCCCATCAGCAGGCGGATCCGCAGGCGCAGCTGCAGGTGCTGCAGGCGGCCTTCGAACGCCTGGATGCACTGCGCCGCGCGCATTTTTCCGCGGCCGCGCAGGAGGCGCTGTTCGGTGCCGAGCAGGCCTACGCGCGCTACACCCTCGACAGCCTGGCCCTGCAGCAGCGTGAGGACCTCAGCGAGGCGCAGCGGGCCCAGATGGCTGAGCAGCTGCGCGCGCAGTTGCCCGAGGCCATGCGCGCCAGCGAGCAGCGCCAGCAGCTGGCACTGGAGCAGTTGCAGCGTAGCGAACAGCTCTGGCGTGATGGCGCGGACGAGCAGCAGGTGCGCGAGTTCCTGGCCATGACCTATGATCCGGACACCGTACAGCGCCTGCTCGTCGAACAGCGCCGCGAGCGCGACTGGCAGCAGCGCTACCAGGCCTACCGCCGCGAGCTGGACGGCCTGCAGGGACGCGGCCTGAGTGCGGTGGATGGCGAGCGGTTGCAGCGGCAGCTGCGCGAGCGCCTGTTCGCCAGCGAGGACCGACACCGTGTGGAGACCTATGACGCCATCGCCGCCCAACAGTCGGAACCTGCGCCCAAGCCCTGAGAGGCGCCGCCGATGAGTGCGCCAGCGCTGGAGCCCCTGCTGCTGGCGCAGCAGCGCCGCGGCCATCGCCGTCTGCGCTTCGTGGCCGAGCTGGAGCAGGCTTTCGCCGCCCATCGGGCTCAGCGCATTCGCAGGCGGCTACCGTTGATCGCGCTGACCGCCGTGCTGTTTCAACTGATCTACGCGCTGCTGGATTTTCTCGCCATGCCCCTGCAGGTCAGCCTGTCGGTGTTGCCCCTGCGCCTGCTGGCCCTAGGCGCGGTGGTACTGGCCTTCTTCCATTGTCGGCGCGCGCACGCCACGCCAGGTGCGGTAGTCGGTGTCTACGCCCTGGCCTACCTGCTGACCGGCGTCAGTGTCGCGCTGATCGTGCATCTGAGTTGGCGCCAAGGCGTGGCGATGCCCTATGACGGCCTGTTTCTGGTCCTGCTGTTCGGCTATGCCCTGCTCGGGCTGTCGTTTCGGGTGATCAGCCTGTGCAGCTGGGGGTTCTGCCTGCTGTTCGTCGGCACGGGCGTGGTGCTCGACGAGCCGGGACGCGAGTTTGCCTATCAGGCGCTGTTCCTGCTCTGCGCCAACATGATCGGCACGGTTGGTGCCTACATGCAGGAGCACGGCCAGCGCGGCGCCTGGCTCAACCTGCGCCTGCTCGACCTGGCCCGCCAGCGCGCCGAGGCCGATGATGCGCGCAAGTTGCGTCTGCTGGCGGCGGCCAGTCATGACCTGCGCCAGCCGCTCAATGCCATGGGACTGTACGCCCAGCATCTGGTGGAGCAGGGCGGCGATGCACAGACGCGAAGCATCAGCGCGCGCCTGGCCGCCTCGGTGGAACAGCTGGGACGCCTGCTGCAGTCGCTGCTCGACTACAGCCGCCTGACCCTGCCAGGCGGCGTGCAGGCCAGGCCGCACGCCTTCGCCCTGCGCCCGCTGCTTGAGCGTCTGCTCGGCGAGATCGCCCCGGAAGCGCAGCAGCAGGCTGTGCAACTGCGGCTGAACAGCGAGGCATGTGCCGTGCGCAGCGATCCGCTGCTGCTGGAGCGGCTGCTGCGCAACCTGCTGCATAACGCGCTGCTGCACGCCGGGGCCGCAGAGCTGAGCCTGAGCGCTTGGCGTGAGGGGCAGCATGTCGTGCTGGCAGTGGCCGACGATGGCCGTGGCCTGAGCGAGGCCGAGCAGGCGCTGGTGTTCGAGGAGTTTCGCCAGCTGGACAATCCGGGGCGCAGTACCGAGCGCGGTCTGGGTCTGGGCCTGGCCATCGTGCGGCAACTGGCCGAGGTGCTGGAGCATCCGCTGCAGCTCGAGTCGCAGCCCGGCGCCGGAACGCGCTTCATTCTGCGTCTGCCGCTCGCCGAACTGGCGGAACAGGCGCCGCGCAGCAGTTCGGGGCTGGCGCTCAAGGGGCGCATCCTCTTGCTGGAGGACGACGACACTGGCCGCGAGGCCTTGAGCGGCCTGTTGCGGCGCTGGGGCTGCGAGGTGCAGGCCTGTGCCGATCTGGCCGAGGCGCTGACGGCGCTGCAGGAACAGGCGCCGCATTTGCTGATCAGCGATTACCGGCTGGCCGAGCAGGGCGATGGCCTGCAGGCCATCGAGCGCCTGCGCGAGGCGGCCGGGCAGATGTTGCCGGCATTGCTGATCAGCGCCGATCTCAGCCCGGAGCTACACGAGCGCTGCCTGCCGGCGCACGTCATCCCTCTGGGCAAGCCGCTGCTGCCGGCGCGTTTGCGCCAGGTGCTGGCGACCCAATTGCAGGTGCGCACCGCTGCTGGCGCCGATAGTTAGGGCTACAGCCAGCCGCGCTGGTGGGCGGCGCTGACGCAGGCGGTGCGGGTGTGTACTTCGAAGGTTTCGAACAGCGCCTTGAGGTGGGTTTTCACTGTGTCCTCGGCCAGGCCCAGCTGCCGGCTGATGGCCTTGTTCGGCAGGCCTTCGGCCAGCAGCTGGAGAATTTCCAGCTGCCGGGGCGTCAGCGGCGAGGTACTGCTCGGCGCCGGCAGGGTCTCGCCCAGCAGCACACGCGTCACGGCCTGGCGCAGGGCCTTGCCGTCGGCACTCTTGGGGATGAAACCGAGCGCGCCGGCGGCCAGCGCCGCCTGCGCATCGACGGCCGAATCGCTGGCGCTGAGAATGGCCACTGGCGTGCCTTCGCCGCGCGCCAGCCAGCGCTGCAGCAGTTCCAGGCCCGGTTCGTCGGGCAGGCGCAGGTCGAGCAGGATCAGGTCATAGGTCTGCTGCTGCAGGCGCTGCTCCGCTTCCGCGGCGTTCTGTGCGGTGTCGACCTGCAGGCCACGGGCGAGTGGGGCAAGGGCCAGGGCCAGGCCGTCGAGGAAGATGCGGTGGTCGTCCACCAGCAGCAGGCGCAGGTGGTCGGGCAGGGTGGTGCAGAGGGCAGTCATGATGTTCTCACGCGGCTTTTCTTGTTGTTCTGCCGCGTGAGTTTAGCCAATGCCGCGCCTCGATTAGAAGCGATAGCTGAGCGAAGCCCCCAGGCCGTGCGCGCTGTTCTTGTAGCGTGCGCGGTAGGTGCCGCGGGTGGCGCTGACGTGGTCCACGTCCACCGATTCTTCCTGCAGGTAGGAGTAGGCCAGGTCGATGGTCATGTCCTGATTCGGGCTCCAGCCGGCACCGACGCTGAAGATGGTGCGGTCACCGGAGGGCACGCGCGGCGAGCGGTCGACGTTGTTGGTCGGCGACTGATCGATGGCGATGCCGGTACGCAGCGTCCACTGCGGGTTGAGCTTGTACGACAGGCCGACGGCATGGGCCCAGGTGTCGTGCCAGTTCTGCTCCTCGACTATGGTGGCGAGGTTGGCCGGCAGCGTCGCGGCCTCGTTCTCCACGCGAATTTCCTGGAAGCGGCTCCAGCGCGTCCAGGTGCTGCCCAGGTACAGGGTCCAGGCGTCATTAAGCTCATGGGTGATGGACATGTCCACCGACTCGGGCGTGGTCAGGTCCAGCCTGGCGTCGTACTTGCCGGCGATGCCGACCAGTGGCGAGGCCTCGACACGGGTGTCGCCCTCCAGTTCGTACTTGACGCGCGAGCGGTAGGTAATGCCGGCGCGGGTGCCGGGGGTGAACTCGTAGAGAACCCCGGCGTTGAAGCCGACCGCCACGTCATCGCCCTTGACCTTCACCTTGCCATCGCCAAGCGGAGTGAACAGGGAGGAGGTCAGTTCCCCTTCGATATGGTTGAAGGTGGGGCCGAAACCCACCGACAGCTTGTCGTTGAAGCGATAGCTCAGGGTCGGCTGCACGGTGATCACGCGCACGTAGCTCTTGTCGGCGTAGTAGCGGCCCTGAAAGCTGCTCTCGTAGTCGGTCATCAGGCCGAAGGGCACGTACACGCCGATGCCGAAGGCGACCTTGTCGTCCAGCGGCTTGACGTAGTAGCCCATCGGCACGCCGGTGGTCGGCACCATGTCGCCATCGTTGCTGCCGCTGATCGGGCCGAGCGGCGAGCTGGCGCCGACTCGATCGATATCGCTGCTGGCATGGATCGCCGCTGCACCGACATACACCTCATCGCGTTTGAGGCGCGACATGCCGGCCGGATTGCCGAACAGGGTGCTGGCGTCGTCGGCGGACGACGAGCGACCGGCGAAGGAGGTGCCCATGCCGGAAATGCTCTGTTCGTTGAGGGCAAAGCCGCTGGCGAAGCCATGGCTGGAAGTGGCGGTGATGGCGACGGCCAGGCCGGTCCGGAGAAGACGTTTGCTCACGGGATGCTCCTGTGGTGAGACGAGGGGGCGCACGCTACAGTTTTTCCTGACCCCTGCCAAGGCGCTGAAGTTCCCGAAATAGAGCGTATTGTCGAACAATTGGCTGGATTTGTGTGGCGATCTTCTCGCAGATTTTTCTGACGAATCGGTCAGGCTGCCTGGCTTGTCTGCGCGATGCAGCGTTGCCAGGCCTCGAGAAAGTCGCGCTGCCGCCCGTGCGGCTGAAACACCCTGCGCCAGATCCGGCCCATGCCCAGCAGGTCATCGGCGGCGGGCAGTTGCAGTTGTTCGGCCTCGATCAGCAGCCAGGCGATGGCCGTGGCGTAGCGCAGGTTGACCGTCAGCTCCAGGTGCGGTGCTTCGAGGAAGGCATGCTGGCTGGCGAGGCCGCGGACGCGGCTGGCCAGGTCCGGGTCGAAGGCCAGGTAGCGATCCCAGAGCCGCTGGTGACGCTGTTCGCTGATGCGATACAGGCCATGGCCTTGCGGAGTGTCCAGGGCGCTGCCAAGTGCCGACTGGCAGGCCGCAGCGCCCAGAAGCAGGGCTTCGGCCGTGGCGCTGTGGCGTTGCAGGTAGAGAAGGGTAGGGCGGATCACATGCTGGCTGAGATCGCAGGCGGCTATTCCCATGGCATCCTCGCGGAGGGTGCCGGTGGGGCCGGGCGCGTGGCAGCTGGTTTTAGTGATTCTACGTAAAGGCCCCACCGGGAGCGGGGTTAGCCGCTCAATTTCAAGTCTAGTGCGATCTTTGTGCTGTAAAGAGCTGTTTTTAAATTGTTTTCACCTTTCGGTTATTTCCCATATTCCCAGCGGTTGTTAAACCGTCTCAGTCGCCGCTGGCTACGGGGCGTTGCGGATCGGTGATCCATTCGCTCCATGAGCCGGCATACAGCGGTGCCAGGGGGTAACCGGCCAGGCACATGGCGAACAGGTTGTGGCAGGCGGTGACCCCGGAGCCGCAATAGGCCACCAGGTTGTCCAGCGGGCGATCGCCGCGCAGTCGGTCGAAGCGCTCGCGCAGGGCTGCGCCGGGCAAAAAGCGGCCATCGGCGCCGAGGTTATCGGTGAAGGCCGCGCACTGCGCACCGGGGATATGCCCGGCCACCGGGTCGAGCGGCTCCACCTCGCCACGAAAGCGTGGCAGGGCGCGAGCGTCGAGCAGGGTCAGGTCCGGATTGCCCAGGCGCAGCGCCAGCTGCTCGGCGCTCAGCAGCAGGCTGGCGTCGGGCCGCGCAGAGAAATCGCCGGGGGCGTTGCTCGGCGGCTGGGTGGTGAGTTCCAGGCCGGCCTCGCGCCAGGCCTTCAGGCCACCGTCGAGCAGGTACAGACCGTCGCGCTTGCCCAGCCACAGCAGCAGCCACCAGGCGCGGGCAGCGAACGCGCCGGGGCCGTCGTCGTACAGCACCACCTGGCTGTCCGCGCGCAGGCCGCAGGCCCGCAGGCGCTCGACCAGTGCGCTCGGGTCCGGCAGGGGGTGGCGCCCGGTCACGCCCTTGACCACCGGGGCGGACAGGTCCTGTTCCAGGTCCAGGAAATGCGCCTGGGGGATGTGCCCGTCGAGGTAGCTGCGGCGCCCGTAGGCCGGGTCCTCGAGGGCGAAGCGGCAGTCGAGGACCAGCAGGTTCTCCTGGCCGAGACGTTGCTGAAGGTGCGGCGCGCTGATCAGTTGAGCGAGTGACATGGTGCCTCCTGTGTCGTAGACGCGTTTGCCGGCATCATACCGCCTGGCCGATCCACTGCACCCGGATCGGTCTGCCGATAAGTAAGGAGCCATTTCATGCCGAGTCTGCAACCCATCGCGCGCAGCGCGAACCTGGCCCGCCGCGCTGGCGTGGCGCTGGCATCGGTGGGCGTGACGCTGTACTTCTGCCTGCTGGTGATCGGTCGTGCCGCCGCAGGGCGACTGCGCCGCGAGCATGTCGATGGTTATACCCGCGCCTGGTCGGCGGCGCTGCTGCGCCTGGTGCGCATGCGCATGACGGTGCAGGGCCGCTGTCCGGACTTCAACGATGGACGGCGTTACCTGATTCTCTGCACCCACTCCAGTCACTACGACATTCCGGCCAGTTTCGTCGCCATGCCCGGTTCGATTCGCATGCTGGCCAAGAGCGAGCTGTACCGCATTCCCTTCCTCGGCCGTGCCATGCGCGCCGCCGAATTCCCCTCGGTGGCCAGGCACGACTCGCAGCAGGCGCGCCGTGACCTGGAGCGCGCCCGCCAGATGATGGAAAGCGGCATCGTGCTGTGGGCGGCGCCGGAGGGCACGCGCTCGGCCGACGGTCGTCTGCAGCCGTTCAAGAAGGGCTGTTTCCACCTGGCGCTGGACACCGGCGCGGTGATCGTTCCGGTGGCCATCCGCGGTATTCAGCATGTGCTGCCGGCGCGCACCTGGCGCCTGAACCTCGATCAGCCGATGCAGCTGGCGATCGGTGCCGCGATCGATGCCAGCCGCTATGACCGCGACAGTCTGGGCACGCTGATGGCCGATACGCGGCAAAGCATGCAGGCCCGGCTGCAGGACGCCGAAGCGGTAGCGCCGACAGAAGGCGAACTGGAGGAGATGGTCGAAAACTGTGCGCGGTAGGATTTATTTTGGTGCGCTGGTGGATGTGAATCGATGGCTTTGCGGTGCATTGGTTGACTTGATGCTGATGGAGTCGCACTAAAAAGATTCATAAAAGCGACATTTTGATCTGTTTTGGTGCTTGTTCGCCTGATAGAGTGCCGGCCACTTTGTCTTCGTGGTGTCGAGGTGCTGCATGTCGTTGTCCGTCGAGTCTTTCCTGGCGCGCCTGAAACAGCGCGATCCCGATCAGCCGGAATTCCACCAGGCGGTGGAAGAGGTGGTGCGCAGCCTGTGGCCCTTCCTCGAGGCCAACCCGCGCTATCGGGAGGCCGGCATTCTCGAGCGCATGGTCGAGCCGGAACGTGCCATCCTGTTTCGCGTGCCCTGGGTCGACGACCGCGGCCAGGTGCAGGTCAACCGCGGCTACCGCATCCAGATGAGCAGTGCCATCGGCCCCTACAAGGGCGGCCTGCGCTTCCACCCCTCGGTCAACCTGGGCGTGCTCAAGTTCCTCGCCTTCGAGCAGGTGTTCAAGAACTCGCTGACCTCGCTGCCCATGGGCGGCGGCAAGGGCGGTTCTGACTTCGACCCCAAGGGCAAGAGCGAAGGCGAGGTGATGCGCTTCTGCCAGTCGTTCATGAGCGAGCTGTACCGGCATATCGGTGCCGATATGGATGTGCCAGCCGGTGACATCGGCGTCGGCGGCCGCGAGATCGGCTACCTGTTCGGCCAGTACAAGCGCCTGTCCAACCAGTTCACCTCGGTGCTCACCGGCAAGGGCCTGAGCTACGGTGGCAGCCTGATCCGCCCGGAAGCCACCGGTTATGGCTGCGTGTATTTCGCCGAGGAGATGCTCAAGCGCATCGGTCAGGGCTTCGAAGACAAGCGCGTGGCCATCTCCGGCTCCGGCAACGTCGCCCAGTACGCGGCGCAGAAGGTCATGGAGCTGGGCGGGCGGGTCATCTCGCTGTCCGACTCCGACGGCACCCTGTATGCCGAAGGTGGCCTGAGCGACGAGCAGTGGCTGCATCTGATGGATCTGAAGAACGTACGTCGCGGCCGCCTGCGCGAGATGGCCGAGCACTATGGCCTGCAGTTTCTCGCCGGCCAGCGTCCCTGGGATCTGCCATGCGACATCGCGCTGCCCTGCGCGACGCAGAACGAGCTGGACGGCGAGAACGCCCGCACGCTGTTGAAAAACGGCTGCATCTGCGTGGCCGAGGGGGCCAATATGCCCTCGACCCTGGAAGCGGTGGATCTGTTCGTCGAGGCTGGCATCTGCTACGCGCCGGGCAAGGCCTCCAACGCCGGTGGCGTGGCCACCAGCGGCCTGGAAATGAGCCAGAACGCCATGCGCCTGCACTGGAGCGCCGGCGAAGTGGACGAGCGCCTGCACGGCATCATGCAGAACATCCACCAGGCCTGCGTGCACCATGGCGAGGAGAAGGGACGAATCAACTACGTCAAGGGCGCCAACATCGCCGGCTTCGTCAAGGTCGCCGATGCCATGCTGGCCCAGGGTGTGGTCTGAGGTTCGAAACGTCGCGATAAAAGAAAGCCCCGGTTATCCGGTAATGGTATTCACATAAGATTGTGCGCGCTTTGCTCCCCTCTCCCATTCATGGGAGAGGGGCTGGGGGAGAGGGCTGAAATCGCCGCAAGTCTGCCGGCCCCCCTCTCCGAACGCGGCCCGCCCTAATCCTCTCCCCACAGGGGCGAGGGGACTGATCGCGCCCAACCGCCGCTTAAGTGAACAGCATTACGGTTATCCGGGGCTTTTTTGTCAGTGCAGTTCGAGACGGCCGATGCGGTCGTTGTCCAGGCTGCCGAAATACAGATGGTCGCCCACCGGCTTCACCGAGGTGATCATGCGCAGGTGGGTGCCACTGGTGTCGTGCAGGCTGCGGACGATCTCGCCCTGCTCGTTGAGGGCGATGGCGAAACCGTAGGGAATCGCCTTCGGCCACAGTGCGCGCGGTAGCTTGGCCAGTTGCGCCTTGAGCCAGGGATGGCGATGGAGGAAGTCGGCATCGGCCTTGCGCGGTGTGGGCAGGGCAACCCAGAAGGTGCCCTTGCGGTCGCCCTGCAGGTTGTCCGGCAGGCCCGGCAGGTTGTCGATGAAGATGTCGTGCTGGCCGGCCTTGTCGCCCTTGAGCCAGTAACGGGTGATGCGGTAGCGATAGGTCTCGTTGACCAGCACGAAGTCCTCGTTCGCCGACAGTGCCACACCGTTGGCGAAGTACAGGCCATCGAGCAGCACGCGGGTTTCGCCGCTGGCCGGGTCATAGGCCAGCAGGCGACCGTGCGGGCGCGCTTCGAGCAGGTCGAGCAGGTAGTCCGGTTGCTGGAAGCGCGAGGAGGCGTCGCTGAAATAGATGGTGCCGTCGCTGGCGATGTCCAGGTCGTCGGTGAAGGCGAAGGGTAGGCCGTCGGCCTCGGTGGTCAGCACCTTGATCGCCCCCTGCGGGTCGATGCTCAGCAGGCCCTTGTAGGCGTCGGCGACGATCAGGTTGCCAGCGGCATCGAAGTTCATGCCCAGCGGGCGGCCGCCGGTGTCGACGAAGGTCTCCACGCTGTCATCGGCCAGCACGCGCACGATGCGCCCGTCGTGCAGGCCGGCATAGACCCGGCCCTCGCCATCCACGGCGGTATCCTCGGGGCCATGGAGCAGGCCGCGGCCGAGCAGCTCGGCCTTCATCAGGGTGTCGTTGGGTTCCAGCACGCCAGTCATCGCCGGGGCCGGCGCTGCGTCCCATGGCAGCGGATCGATCGGGCTGGGGGTGAGCGCCAGGTAACCGGCCGCTGCAGCCAGCAGCACGACGAGCAGGGCAAGCAGTTTCTTCAGCATTGTTGTTCTTCCGTGTCGGAGGTGGTGCGCGGCACAGATTACACAGTTCCCATCGTCGACGGCAGGCCGCGCCCCGTGCAATGGCCTGGACATATATACTGCGCGGCATTGTTCATGGGAGAGCCTCGTGGCTAACGACATTCACTGGATTCTCGACGACGCCGGCCTGGCCGAGCATTGTGCCGCCTGGCAGGCGCTGCCCTTCGTCGCGCTGGACACCGAGTTCATGCGCGTCGACACCTTCTACCCGATCGCCGGCCTGCTGCAGGTCAGCGATGGGGCGATTGCCTATCTGATCGACCCTCTGCGCATCGGCGACTGGCGGCCTTTCGCAGCGCTGCTCGAGGCGCCGAACGTGGTCAAGGTCCTGCATTCGTGCAGCGAGGACCTGGAGGTCCTCCTGCGCCTGACCGGCAGCCTGCCGGCACCGCTGTTCGATACGCAGCTGGCGGCCGGTTATCTCAACCTCGGTTTCTCCATGGGCTATTCGCGCCTGGTGCAGGCGCTGCTCGATATCGAACTGCCCAAGGGCGAGACCCGCTCGGACTGGCTGCAGCGGCCGCTGTCGGAGCTGCAGGTGCGCTACGCCGCCGAGGACGTGCTGCACCTGGTGGAGGTCTACCGTGCGCTGATGGCGCGCCTGGCTCCGCAGAAGGTCGAGTGGGTGCTGGAGGACGGCGCCGAGCTGGTGGCCAACCTGAGCCGTGAAGTGGCACCGGAGGACGCCTGGCGCGAGGCCAAGCTGGCCTGGAAGCTGTCGCGTCAGCAGCAGGCCGTGCTGCGTGCGCTGTGCGCCTGGCGCGAGCGCGAGGCGCGCGCGCGCAACCAGCCGCGCAACCGCGTGCTGCGCGAGCATTCGCTATGGCCGCTGGCACGCACCCAGCCGGATAACCTGGTGGCGCTGGCGCGTATCGAGGACATGCACCCGAAAACCGTGCGCCAGGATGGCGAAACCCTGCTCAGGCTGATTCGCGAGGCCGCGGCACTGCCACCCGAGCAATGGCCCGAGGCCTTGCCCGAGCCGCTGCCGATCGAAGCGTCTGCGCTGCTCAAGAAGCTGCGTGCCGTTGGCCAGCGTGAAGGCGAACGCCTGGATATCGCGCCCGAGCTGATGCTGCGCAAGAAAACCCTGGAAGCCCTGCTGAAAAGCGGCTTTCCCAAGGGGCCCTATCAATTGCCCGACTCCCTGCGCGGCTGGCGCCGGGAGCTGATGGGCCAGGCCCTGCTCGATTGCCTGGCCGCCGAAGGAGAATCCGCGTGAAACGCATCTGTTCCATCTACAAGAGCCCGCGCAAGAACGAGATGTACCTCTACGTGCTCAAGGCCGACGCCCTGACCCGTGTGCCCGAGGGCCTGCTCGGCATCTTCGGCCCGCCCGCGCATGCCTTCGATCTGGTACTCAGCCCGGAGCGCCAACTGGCCCGCGAGGACATCGCCACGGTACTGGAGAATCTCGACAAGCAGGGCTATCACCTGCAGATGCCGCCGCCCGAGGAGGATTACATCCAGCACCTGCCCGACGAACTGCTCTGCCGCAACGACCCGGTCTGAGCCATGCGCCTGCTGATTGCCGAGGACGACCACGATCTCTACGCCCAGCACGTGCGCCATGCCCGGCCCGAGCTGGAGCTGGTGGCAGGCGCCGACCTCGTGCAACTGGCTGCGGCGGCGGGCGATTGCCCGGTGTGGCTGGGGCAGCCCGACCTGATGGCGCCGCTGCTGCGCCAGGGCCTGCGTCCGCAGTGGCTGCAGTCGACCTGGGCGGGCATCACACCATTGCTGGCTGCCGATTTGCCGCGTGACTATCGCCTCAGCCGCGCCGTGGGCATTTTCGGTCAGGTGATGGCCGAATACGTGCTGGGTCATCTGCTGGCGCACGAGCGGCGCCTGTTCGCCCGCCTGGCCGCGCAGGTGGAGCAGCGTTGGGATCACAGCCTGCCGCGCAGCCTGGCCGGGCGGCGCGCGCTGATCGTCGGCTGTGGCGAGATCGGCCAGGCGGTGGCGCAGTTTCTCGCGCACTTCGACGTGCAGCTGCGTGGCGTGGCCAGCCAGGCGCGCACGCAGGCGCCCTTCGCCGAGGTGGCTGCCATGGATGCGCTGCCGCGCCTGGTGGGCTGGGCCGAATATGTGATCAACCTGCTGCCGGACACCCCGGCTACCCGTGATCTTTACGATGCCGAGCTGCTGGCCGGCTTTCGTCCCGAGGCGCTGCTGATCAATGCCGGGCGCGGCAGTGCGGTGGTCGACGACGATCTGGTGGCAGCCCTGGAGCAGGGCAGGCTGGCCGGCGCGGTGATCGACGTCTGCCGGCAGGAGCCGCTGCCGCCGGGCCATCCGTTCTGGACGGCGCCGCGCCTGCTGCTTACCGGTCACAGCTCGGCGCCTACCGACCCGGCGCTGATGGCCGAGCTGTTTCTGCACAACCTGGTGCGCTGGCAAGCCGAAGAGCCACTGCGGGGTGAAGTGGATTTCGCCCGCGGTTACTGAGCATCCAGGCGCTGATCAGGGCGTGCCCTGGGAGCGGCGCGCTGCCGTTCGGCATGCGCCGCTTGGCCGGGGCCGGCGCTCGGGCTAGACTGCCGCGCTTTTTTCCACCCGAGTCCATACCGCTGCCATGGCCGCCGACCGCGAACCCTTCTGGAAACGCAAGACACTTGCCCAGCTCGATCGGCACGAGTGGGAGTCGCTGTGCGACGGCTGCGGCCTGTGCTGCCTGCAGAAGCTCGAGGACGAGGACGACGGCGCCGTCTACTACACGCGCATCGCCTGCAAGCTGCTGGATCTGCAGACCTGTCGCTGCAGCGACTACGCCAACCGCGTCAGGCACGTGCCCGACTGCATCCAGCTCACCCCGGCGCAGGCCGACCAGTTCCAGTGGCTGCCGCCGACCTGCGCCTACCGCCTGGTCAGCGAGGGCAAGGACCTGCCGCACTGGCACCATCTGGTCAGCGGCGACCCGGACGCGGTGCATGCCGAGCGGATTTCCCAGTCGGGCCGCATGCTCAGCGAGAACAGCGTCGCCGAAGAGGACTGGGAAGAGCATCTGATCTTCCGCGCCGGTTGATTGCCCGGCCGCTTCGTGGCAAATCTGTGCTCGGTTCATGGAATTCGCCTTGTGGCGCAGCTGTCATATGCCGCCACGTCCCGCATCAGGAGTTTTGCTCGATGTCCCTTCGCTTGCCGTTGTTCTCGTCTCTGCTGCTTCTGAGCCTGCCTGCCTTCGCGGCCACGCAGAAGGTCGATCTGGATTACCTCGTGCGCTTTCTGCCCGAGAGCAACCAGGCCGAGGTCAGCATCACCCTGGAGAAGGGCGAGCGCGTGCGCAGCTTCGACTTCAACCTGGGCCAGGACGGCCGCTACAGTGACTTCCAGGCTGACGGCCAATGGTCGGAACAGGCCCCGGGGCGCGGCATATGGCAGCCGGCCGAAGGCAAGAGCGTGCTGACCTATCGGGTGAAGATCGACAAGGAGCGCCAGCCCGGCCGCTACGATGCACGCATGACGCCGGACTGGGCGCTGCTGCGCGGCGACAATCTGGTGCCCGCCGCGGTGCTCGACCAGCGCGACAAGACCGACCTGGTGGCGCGCTTGCAGTTCGAGCTGCCCAAGGGCTGGAAGAGCGTGGAAACCGGTTGGCCGCGCATTGGCAAAAACCGCTTTCGCATCGACAACCCGCAGCGCAAGTTCGACCGTCCCACCGGCTGGATACTGGCCGGCAAGCTGGGCACTCGTCGAACCCGCCTCGGCGATACCGAGGTCGCCATTTCCGCGCCGGTGGGCGAGGGCATGCGGCGCATGGATATCATGACCTTCCTCACCTTCGTCTGGCCGCAGATGCAGCAGGTGTTCCCGCGCGATCCGGACAAGCTGCTGATCGTCGGGGCCGGCGACCCGATGTGGCGTGGTGGCCTGTCGGCGGCCAACTCCTACTACATGCACGCCGACCGTCCGCTGGTCAGCGAGAACGGCACCAGCTCGCTGGTGCATGAGCTGGTGCACGTGTTCGGCCGCATCTATGGCCGCGACCGCAGCGACTGGATCGCCGAAGGCCTGGCCGAGTATTACGCCATCGAATTGATGCGCCGCGCCGGTGGCATCAGCGAGGACCGCTACCAGAAGATTCGCGAACAGCTGATTCGCTGGAGCAAGCCGGTCAGCAGCCTGCGTACCGACAACGCCAGCGGCCCGGTCACTGCGCGTGCCGTACTGCTGCTGCAGGAGCTGGACCGGGAAATCCGCCAGAAGACCAAGGACAAGGGCAATCTCTCGCTGGACGACGTCACCCGCGGGCTGATGCGCCTGGATCGGGTCAGCACCAAGGACTTCATCGACATCACCGAGAACGTCATCGGCGGCCCGTCGAAGACCCTGGATACGCGCCTGCTGCGCTGAGCCCTGGCACAATCGAGTAGGAGCGGCTTCAGCCGCGAATCGCCAATGAATTCGCGCCTACACCAGGCTATGGAACACCGCGGTCTCATGCAGGAACTGCGCGCCGCAGCGAATAGCTGCCGTCTCGCAATATCCGGGTACATGTCCTAAAGACTGTGAGTGTAAAGAGCACCGCAAAGGCAAAAGCTTCGCCCCGGGGCGGGGCTCCTACGGGAGCGTGGCGTCTGGGTGGTGGTGGGGCTGGCTGTTCAGTCCTGCTTGCCTTCCGGGCGGTTCAGCAGTGCGGCCAGGCCGGCCAGCCCCTTGTGCGTGACCTTGCTGCCGGAGCCCGCGCTGGCCGCCTCTTCCTTCTGGTAGTGCAGGTCGACCTGGCGCTGGTGCTCGTTGTCGTGGCAGTACAGGCACAGCAGCTCCCAGTTGGAGCCGTCTTCCGGGTTGTTGTCGTGGTTGTGGTCGCGATGATGCACGGTCAGCTCGCTCAGGCGCTTGCCGCTGAACTCGCGGCCGCAGCGGCCACAGATATGCGGGTACATGCGCAGCGCCTTTTCCCGATAGCTGGTTTCGCGGCGTTGCTGGGCTTCGGCGATGATCTTGTCGAGCTTGCTGGTCGTATTCATGAGGCGTTTCGCTGGAACGTTCGTGGGCGGATGTTGCCAGAATAGAACGAAAGCCAGCCGAGCAGGAGAGCCATCATGCGTATCCCCATTCTCGCCGCGATGATCCTGGCGTCCGCTGTCGCCACGCTGGCATGGGCACAGCAGCCCATACGCATGCCCTCAACTCCGGAGGCCGGTTCTCCGGGAACGGCGACGCCACAACCCTACGGCCAGCCCTCGACCGCCGTACCGATCAAGCGCCAGGGATCAGCGCCCCTTCTTCCGCCGCCCCAGGGCCAGCCCCTGCCCGGTGCGACGCCACGCTCCAGTGGTGATCAGCCGATCCCGCAACTCGACGAGCAGATACGCCGCAACAGCCAGGGGCTGGAAGGGCAGCGCAAGCAGGACTGAGCGTCGTTTTCCTGTAGGAGTGGCTGGGCGGCATTCCGCTTCAGCCGCGATGCTTGGGCAATCGCGGCTGAAGTCGCTCCTAGGCGTGCGCTATCCCGAGCACACGAAACAGGAAGGCATATTCCAGCGCCACATCCCTGATGCCCTGATAACGCCCACTCATGCCACCATGTCCCGCGCCGAGGTCGGTCTTGAGCAGCAGCAGGTTGTCGTCGGTCTTGTCGCGGCGCAATTTCGCCACCCACTTGGCTGCTTCCCAATACTGCACGCGGCTGTCGTTGTAACCTGCGACGGCGAGAATCGCCGGATAGGCCTGGGCGCGCACATTCTCGTAGGGCGCGTAGGCCTTGATGCGCTCGAACACCTCCGGCTGGTTCGGGTCGCCCCATTCGTCGTACTCGGTCACCGTCAGCGGCAGGTCCGGGTTGAGCATGGTGTTGAGCACGTCGACGAAGGGCACTTCGGCGATGGCGGCGGCGAACAGCTCGGGGCGCAGGTTGAGCACGGCGCCGATCAGCAGGCCGCCGGCGCTACCGCCGCTGATCGCCAACTGCGAGGCGGTGGTAAGACCTTCGGCGATCAGGCGTTCGGCGCTGGCGATGAAGTCAGTGAAGCTGTTCTGCTTGTGCGCAAGCTTGCCGGCGCGATACCAGGCTTCGCCCATCTCGCCGCCGCCGCGTATGTGGGCGATGGCGAAGACGAAGCCGCGGTCGAGCAGGCTCAGGCGAGCATGGGAGAACCAGGGGTCGAGGCTCGCGCCGTAGGCACCATAGCCATAGAGGTAGAGTGGGGCCGGCTGGCCTGCGGCGAACACCTCGCGGCGCGCCACCAGGCTGATCGGTATCTGCGTACCGTCGGCGGCGCTGGCCCAGAGACGACGGCTTTCATAGATATCGGCATCGAACGGGCCTTCTACCGGCGTCTGCTTGAGCACCTGCTGCTCGCCCGTGGCCAGTTCCAGCTGGCGCACCTGGGCGGGGCGATTCAGCGCTTCGTAGCGTAGGCGAATCACCGGGCTGTGAAACTCCAGGCTGTCCTGTACGTAGAGGCTGTAGGCCGCGTCCGGCAACTGCACGCGGTACGCCATCTGGCCCTGCGGCTGCACTTCGAGGACCGGCAGGCCACCTTCGCGCAGCGCCAGAACGATGGCGCGCTGGTTCAATGTGGCACCTTCGAGCATTACCTGCGGGTCATGTGGACGAATCTGTTGCCAATGCGCGCGCTGCAGCTTGTCCTCGCTGGCGCGGTAGAGCGCGAAGTTGATGCCGCTCTGGTTGCTGCGGATCAGCCAGCACCACTGGCCGTCTAGCATGCCGTGGTCGACGTCGTACTCGTGGCCTTCCTCGCGGGGCGCCAGGCAGGTGAACGTGCCCTGCGGCTGTTGCGCGTCGAGCACCCAGACTTCGCTGGTGGTCTTGCTGCCCAGTTGCAGAATCAACTGGCGCTCCGAGCTGGAGCGGTAGCAATGCAGGAAGAAACGGCCATCTGCCTCTTCGAATACCGCTTCGGCTGCGGCCTCGCCGAGGCGGTGGCGATAAAGTTTGTAGGGGCGGTGGGTGTCGTCCAGTTCGGTAAAGAACAGCGTCTGGCTGTCGTTCGCCCAGGTCATGCTGCCGTCGCAGTCGTCGAAGGGCAGCTCGCTGACCTGGCCGCTGCCCAGCTCCTTGACGAACAGGCGGTAGATCTCGTCGCCACTGCTGTCGAGGCTGTAGGCCAGGCGTTGCTGGTCGGGGCTGATGCTGAATGCACCCACGGAAAGAAAGCCGCCACCGGCCAGCTCGTTGGGGTCGAGCAGCAGCGTTTCGCTGGCACTGTCGACCTGCAGCGAACCATCGGCAGGGCGACGGCAGCGATAGTGCCGTGGATATTCGTCACCAGCGGTGGTGCGCTGGTAATAGAGGTAGTCGCCCCAGGGCGTGGGCAGCGACAGGTGGGTCTCGCGGATGCGCCCCCTGATTTCCTCGAACAGTTGCTCGCGCAGCCCCTGCTGCGCCTCCAGCATCTTCTCCAGGTAGGCGTTTTCCGCCTGCAGATGGGCCAGCACGTCGTCGCTGTCGCGGTTCTCCAGCCAGCGATAGGGATCGTTGCCGGCTTCCTGACGGGCGATGGGGGCAGAGGACATGGCGAAGCTCCTTAGCAGCTCGGCTGGCAAGAGCGCCGAGCCGGGTAAAAACCGCTATCATAAGCGCCCCTTTGCCAGACCTGCCACGCCGGCGCCTGCTTATGATGAATGAAAACGACTACCTCATGGCCTGGGCGGCCTACGGGATTGCTGCCCTGGGTTGCCTGCTGGTGTGGATGCGCCTGACCAGCTGGATGTGGCGCTATCTGCGCGAGCCGCTGGCCGTCCTGGTGGCGGTGCTGCTGTTCAGCCCGACCATCGTCGACCCGGCGCGTGAGCTGTTCGCCCCTGCGCTCGCAGTCACCGCCATGGACCTGCTGCTCAAGGTCGGCAACAACGCCTGGCGCGCCGTGGCCGATCTGGCGCTCTACAGCCTGATCGCATTGGCCGTCTATCTGCTGTTCGTTGCCGTTCGCTGGCCCATCGAACGCTGGTGGAAGGGGCGCGATGGCCTGCAGTCAGCCGAGCCCGACGAGGATCCGCGTACCCTGCGCGAGCGCATGGAAGAAGACGACGACCTGCCGCTTCGCGGTTACGGTCGTGATCGCAACGGCCGCATGGAACCGCGTATTTGAGTCGCCCCCTTGCGCCTGCCTGCCCGGGCGTTCAGCATGATCACCTTGTGCAAGGGAGGCCCGATGGATTGCGTTTTCTGTGCCATTGCCGAGCGACGGCTACCCGCTCATCGTCTCTACGAGGACGATGATTTCATCGTTCTGCTGGATATCTTTCCCATGCGTCCGGCCCACGTGCTGATCGTCAGCCGCCTGCATGCGCCGTTCCTGCGTGACCTGCCCGTATCGGTTCGTGAGCGCCTGCTGACTCTGGCGGAGCGCATGGCCGGGGCGCTGCGCGAGGCGGGCTACGGCGTCAACGGCATCAACCTGCTGATCAACGATGGTCCGGATTCCAACCAGCACGTGCCCCATCTTCATCTACACCTGATTCCGCGCCGGCCGGGCGACCTGCCGGCGCTGCTCTGGCGGTTGCTGGTGCGTTTTCTGCCGCTGGGCCGCAAGCGACTCGAGGCGCGCCTGCAGGGCGAAGCCGAGCGGCTGCGCCTGATCCTCGGCAAGGAGAATTGATCCGATGTGCGAATTGCTCGGCATGAGCGCCAACGTCCCCACCGATATCGTCTTCAGCTTCACCGGGCTGATGCAGCGTGGCGGCCGTACCGGTCCGCACCGCGACGGCTGGGGCATCGGTTTCTACGAGGGGCGCGGTCTACGCCTGTTCCAGGACCCGCGAGCGAGCAGCGAGTCGGAGGTGGCGCAACTGGTGCAGCGCTACCCGATCAAGAGCGAGGTGGTGATCGGTCATATCCGCCAGGCCAATGTCGGCAGGGTCTGCCTGGCCAACACCCATCCCTTCGTCCGCGAACTCTGGGGGCGCAACTGGTGCTTCGCCCACAACGGCCAGCTGGCTGGCCTCGAAGGCGCCACCAGCTTCTATCGGCCGGTGGGTGATACCGACAGCGAGGCCGCCTTCTGCGACCTGCTCAACCGCGTGCGGCGCGCCTTTCCCGAGCCGGTTTCGGTGGAGGTGCTGCTGCCGGTGCTGGTCGCCGCCTGTGCCAGCTACCGCCAGCTGGGCGTATTCAACTGCCTGCTCAGCGATGGCGACTGGTTGTTCAGCTTCTGCTCGAGCAAGCTGGCGCATATCACCCGTCGCGCACCCTTCGGCCCGGCACAACTAAAGGACGCCGAGCTGAAGGTCGATTTTCAGGCGGAAACCACACCCGATGACGTGGTCACGGTCATCGCCACCGAACCTCTGACCGACAACGAACAATGGTCGCTGTATCAGCCGGGCGAATGGCGCCTGTGGCGTTGCGGCGAATGCATCACTCACGGCAAGGCCTGATCCCATGCTTAGAAGCTACCTGCGTCTGACGTTGTTCGCCTTCGGCCTGTTGCTCGGCGTGCAGGTGCCGGGTTTCATCGACGACTACGCCAAGCGCGTCGAGGCGCATCGCCTGGAATCGCAGCAAAGCCTCAAGGGGTTCCGGGAAACGGCGCGCAACTTCTTCAAGGGCGACATGGATGCCCTGGTGGCGCACTACCGCGTCAGCGACGACCCGGTGATGCGCAGCGATGCCAACAGCGTCGGACACCTGGTGCAGCGTTCGGCACTGCTCGAGCGCGAGTGGCAGGCCATGCAGGGGCCCTGGTACGCCCAGGCCTGGCACCTGGCCACCGGCGCCGACCACGAACTGTTCCAGGAAACCCTGCAGGCGTATCGCTACCAGGTGCTGTTCACCCCGGATGCGATTCTCTGGGGGGTGATCAGCGCCTTGCTGCTGGCCTGGCTGGTGGAACTGCTGGTACTGCTGTTCGGCTGGATGTTCGGAGCAGGGCAGACTCGGCGTGCGCAGCAACGCCACTGGCGTTGAGCGGAAGGTTGCACAGCCACACAAGTCGCCCTGAGCTGGGATGCGAGTCGTGTAGAGCCGGTATTACAGCGCTGCTGGCGGGGCCGTAAAAAGGTGCGCTGGTTCGCCTGGGCATGGGGCAGGCTGTGTTAATGTAATACGGCGTTACATTTATCCCTTTCCCGATGTTTCCCTGGAGTTTCCATGTCGATCAAGGATTCGATCCTGGCAGCCGCGCTGGTTGCCGTGCTGCCCTTCACCTGCGTTGCCCAGGCCACGCCCGAAACCGAGCCAGACGTCGCTGCAGTCAGCGAGGAGGTCACCGAGGGTGACGATTCGGCGCAGTACATCAGCCCCGAAGAATTCGTCGCCAGCCTGGAGTTCAAGACTGGGCGAGTGGTGCTCGGCAACGATCTGGCCACCCTCAACCTGCCCGATTCGCTGGTATTCCTCGATGGCGAGAATGCCCAGCGCCTGCTGGTCGATGCCTGGGGCAACCCGCCGGACGACGTTCCGCCGCTGGGCATGATCCTGCCGGCCGGGGTATCGCCGCTGGCCGAGGAGTCCTGGGGTGTGACCGTCGAATATGAGGACAGCGGTTATGTGTCCGACGAGGACGCCGCCGACATCGACTACGGCGACATGCTCAAGGACATGCAGGCCGACATGCGTGAGGCCAACACCTGGCGTGAAGAGAACGGCTACGAGCCGGTACAGCTGGTCGGCTGGGCCGCTGCGCCACGCTACGATGCCGAGGGCAAGAAGCTGCACTGGGCCAAGGAACTGAAGTTCGGCGACAGCGAGGCCAACACCCTGAACTACAACATCCGCGTGCTGGGCCGTAGGGGTGTGCTGGTGCTGAATTTCGTTGCCAACATGGATCAGCTTGCAGAAATCGAGGCCAGCGTACCGGCCGTGCTGGCAGCCACCGAATTCAACCCGGGCCAGCGCTATGCCGAATTCGACCCGGATCTCGACACCGTGGCCGCCTACGGCCTGGGTGCGTTGGTCGCCGGCAAGGTGGCGGCCAAGACCGGCCTGCTGGCCATGCTGCTGGTACTGCTGAAGAAGTTCTGGTTCATCCCGGTGGTGGTGATCGGCTGGCTGTTCAAGCGTATCGGCCTGAGCAGGAAGGACACTGCGAGCGAAGAAGCGAGTGCGCCGGCTGCTCCTGTGGCAGCGCCAGCCGAGGCCAAGGTCGAGGAGCCGGTACAGGCCCCGGCGCAGACGGTGATGGACCTGAACAAGCCGGACGACGCGGGCAAGCGTTGAGTTCGAAGCGTGGGTGGTGTCATGCACTGGGACGTACTGCGCGGCTCCTTTCTTGCGGTTGTGCTGTTGCTGGGCGCCGGCTGTGGCCAAGCGGATCGCTTCGCCGAGGGATGGGATCAGGGTGGTACGCTGCATGAGGCGACCATGCGGGACTGGGCTTTTGCCGTCGATACCAATCGACTGGCCAGCAGTGCCGATTTCGTTCGCGAACGGATTCCCGACGTGCCAGAAGAGGCGTTGCCGATCATCAGCGCCCTCGTCGAGAAATGCCTGAGCGACATGTCGCTCAGGTTCGCCGTGGACTATGTAAAAGCGCACGAGAAGCTGGATTACTGTTTCGACTATACCGAGAGAATGCTCGGCCGGTTGGAGCAGGAATATGCAAACCAGGCGCGTGCAACCGAATAGCAAAACGCCGCGAATCCTGTGCAGGGTTCGCGGCGTTTTTCGTTGCGGCTTGCCTTACTTGGACAGGTACTTCATGCCGTCTTCCAGGCCCTGCAGGGTCAGCGGGTACATGCGATCCTCGATCAGCTCGCGCACCAGATTGGTGGAGGCGGTGTAGTTCCAGGTGTCCTTGGGGTAGGGGTTGATCCAGATGATCTTCTTGAACTTCTCGGTGAAGCGTTTCATCCAGACGTAGCCGGCTTCCTCGTTCCAATGCTCGACGCTCCCGCCGGCCTGGGTGATCTCGTAGGGGGCCATGGCCGCATCGCCGACGAACACCACCTTGTAGTCGGCGCCGTACTTGTGCAGCAGATCCATCGTCGAGGTGCGCTCGCTGGTGCGGCGCAGGTTGTTCTTCCACACGCTCTCGTAGATGAAGTTGTGGAAGTAGAAATATTCCAGATGCTTGAACTCGGTCTTGCAGGCCGAGAACAGCTCTTCGCAGACCTTGACGTGGGCATCCATCGAGCCGCCGATGTCCAGCAGCAGCAGGAGCTTGACCGTGTTGCGCCGTTCCGGGCGCATCTGGATGTTGAGCAGACCCCCGTCCTTCGCGGTATGGTCGATGGTGCCGTCCAGATCGAGCTCTTCGGCCGCACCCTGGCGGGCGAACTTGCGCAGGCGGCGCAGCGCTACCTTGATGTTGCGCGTGCCCAGCTCGACCTGGTCGTCCAGGTTCTTGTACTCGCGCTGGTCCCAGACCTTGGCGGCCTTGCCCTGACGCTTGCCGGCATCGCCGACGCGAATGCCTTCCGGGTTGTAGCCGCCGGAGCCGAACGGGCTGGTGCCGCCGGTGCCGATCCACTTGTTGCCGCCGGCGTGCTTTTCCTTCTGCTCCTCGAGGCGCTTCTTGAATTCCTCGATCAGTTTGTCCAGGCCGCCAAGGCTCTGGATCTGCGCCTTTTCCTTGTCGCTCAGCAGGCGCTCGAACTCCTTGCGCAACCACTCCTCGGGGATCATCGCCTCGATGTGCTGGTTGAGGTTCTCAAGCCCGTTGAAATAGGCGCCGAAGGCGCGGTCGAACTTGTCGAAGTGGCGTTCGTCCTTCACCAGGATCGCGCGCGCCAGGTAATAGAACTCGTCCATGTCGGCGAACACGACGTTGTGCTTGAGCGCATTGATCAGATCGAGCAGCTCGCGCACCGACACCGGCACCTTGGCCGCGCGCATTTCGTTGAATAGGTTGAGCAGCATGGCTGCGGGTCTCCCGGTGATGCACGAACGGTTCCCTCTCCCATTCATGGGAGAGGGTTAGGGAGAGGGGCTTTTCAGACCGTATCGACGCAGCCGGCTACCCTCTCCCCCGGCCCCTCTCCCGCAAGCGGGAGAGGGGAGACAAGCCTCTCAACGGCTGGCGCGGCGGGTCATGAAGGCCAGGCGCTCGAGCAGCTGCACATCCTGCTCGTTCTTCACCAGGGCACCGGCCAGCGGCGGGATGGCCTTGGTCGGGTCGCGTTCGCGCAGCACGGCTTCGCCGATGTTGTCGGCCATCAGCAGCTTGAGCCAGTCCACCAGCTCGCTGGTCGAGGGCTTCTTCTTCAGGCCCGGCACCTTGCGCACGTCGAAGAACACGTCCAGCGCCTCGGCCACCAGCTCGCCGCTGATGTTGGGGTAGTGCACGTCGACGATCTTCTTCAGGGTGTCGCGATCCGGGAAGGCGATGTAGTGGAAGAAGCAGCGGCGCAGGAAGGCGTCCGGCAGCTCCTTCTCGTTGTTCGAGGTGATGATGATGATCGGGCGCTGCTTGGCCTTGATCGTCTCGTTGGTCTCGTAAACGTAGAACTCCATCTTGTCGAGTTCCTGCAACAGGTCGTTGGGGAACTCGATGTCGGCCTTGTCGATTTCGTCGATCAGGAGGATCACGCGCTCGTCGGACTCGAACGCCTCCCACAGCTTGCCCTTCTTGATGTAGTTGCGAACGTCGTGGACCTTGTCGGAATCTAGCTGCGAATCACGCAGGCGGCTGACCGCATCGTATTCGTAGAGGCCCTGGTGCGCCTTGGTGGTGGACTTGATGTGCCAGGTGATCAACTTGGCGCCGAAGGCGTCGGCCAGTTGCTCGGCGAGCATGGTCTTGCCGGTGCCCGGCTCGCCCTTGACCAGCAGCGGGCGCTGCAAGGTGATGGCGGCGTTGACCGCGAGCTTGAGGTCGTCGGTGGCGACGTAGGACTGGGTGCCTTCGAACTTCATCGGAAAATCCTCGGAACGGTAACGCGGGCGGCCCGCAGCAGAAATTCAGAGCGCGACTATAACGCGCAGCTCCGGTGGCTGTGAACGCAGACGCAGTATTCAGTCACTGAATGGGCGGTCACCGCAGCTTTCGACTACGGCTCAGCCCTCGTCCTGTTGGGGTGGCGGGCGTTCGTAGCGGGGCGTGAAGGCTTCGACAAAGCCATTGCGCAGGATCGCGACGAAGGCCTGGAAGGCGCTGGTCTGCTGGTCGTGAACGTTACCGCTGAGTTCGACGCGGGTGGCGAACTGGTCGCGGCGCTGGTTCTTCAGCAGGGTCTCGCCGCCGCCGACTATGGCTTCCCACAGCGAGCGCAGGACACCCTTGTCTTCGTCCTCGACGTCCTGCTCCCAGTCGAACACCTCGACGTCACGCAGCAAGGGCTTGATGTAGCCGCTGAGCTGGGCGTTGTCGGCTTGTGCCTCGATCACCAGGTCGCCATTGCCGCGCTTGAAGTCGAAGCGGCCGTAGGCTCGGGCGAAGTCATTGAAGCGGGTCAGGTCGATATCCCGCGCGCGCAGGCGCAGCTCGAAATCCTCGAATTGCTCGAACGGGTCGAAGGCCGCCTCGGCTTCCAGCGGCGCATGATCGAGCAGAAGCGCACGCCCTTCGAAGTGTGCGACCCGATCACCCGGCTCGTCACCGACATTGGTGAGGTTGTACAGGCTGGCATTGACCTCGTCCGCGCTCAGTTCCACCTTGGGGCTGGTGGTGAAGTTGTGAAAGGTGACGCGCCCGTCGATCACTCGCAGTTCGTTGAGGGTGATGGGCAGCAGCTTGTTCAACTGATCGCGCCAGTCGGTGCCGGCACCGGTCTGGTCGGCCTGGTCGTTCTCGCCGCCATCGACGAAGTTCAGCTGCGGTCGTTCGAAGTACACCTCGGCTACCACCGCTCGCTCGCGCCATAGCGGCGGCCCGCTCACCGAGATGTCGATCAGCGGAGCCTCGAGCAGGGGGATCGGCACGTCGCCGCTGGTCTTGACGATGCGCAGGTCGTTGATGCGGTAGGCCCCGCGCCACCAGGCCAGGTCGATATCACCGATGTGCCCGCGATAGTCGCCCATGTCGGCGAGCTTGTCGTTGAGGTAGTCACGGATCAGCCAGGGCAGCGCGAGCTGCGCGGTGATCAGCAGCAGAGCCAGGATGAGCAAGGCCTTGAGGGGCCAGCTGTAGCGTCGTTTCATAATCAGCGTCTGTCAGGGCAGGTATCTTCGATGGACTGCACCCGCGCCGATCTGTTCGGCTGGACTGCTGCCGCACCCAGGCATAGGCTGATGTCCCTGTTCGTCATCCACCCGCTAAGGAAGGGACCATGAGCCGCATTTTCGCAGACAACGCCCAGGCCATCGGCAATACGCCGCTGGTGATGATCAACCGCCTGGGCCCCAAGGGCGTGACCATCCTGGCCAAGATCGAGGGGCGCAACCCGGCGTATTCGGTCAAGTGCCGCATTGGCGCCAGCATGATCTGGGACGCCGAGGAGCGCGGCGTGCTCAAGCCGGGCATGACCATCGTCGAGCCCACCTCGGGCAACACCGGCATCGGCCTGGCTTTCGTCGCTGCGGCACGCGGCTACAAGCTGGTGCTGACCATGCCGGCCTCGATGAGCCTGGAGCGGCGCAAGGTGCTCAAGGCCCTGGGTGCCGAGCTGGTGCTGACCGAGCCGGCCAAGGGCATGAAGGGCGCCATCGAGAAAGCCAACGAACTGGTGGCCGCCAACCCCGACTATTACCTGCCGCAGCAGTTCGAGAACCCGGCCAACCCGGCCATCCATGAAAAGACCACCGGCCCGGAAATCTGGCGCGATACCGAAGGCGCCATCGACGTGCTGGTGGCCGGTGTCGGCACCGGCGGCACCATTACCGGGGTGTCGCGCTACATCAAGCAGACCCAGGGCAAGCCGATCCTCTCGGTGGCGGTGGAGCCGGTGGGGTCGCCGGTGATCAGCCAGACCCTGGCCGGTGACGAGGTCAAGCCGGCGCCGCACAAGATCCAGGGTATCGGCGCCGGTTTCGTGCCGAAGAACCTCGATCTGGCGATGGTCGACCAGGTCGAGCAGGTGGCCGACGAGGACGCCAAGGCCATGGCCCTGCGCCTGATGCGCGAGGAGGGCATTCTCTGCGGCATCTCCTGCGGCGCGGCGATGGCCGCGGCGGTGCGCCTGGCCGAGAAACCGGAGATGCACGGCAAGACCATCGTGGTGATCCTGCCGGACTCCGGCGAGCGTTACCTGTCGAGCATGCTGTTCAGCGACCTGTTCACCGAGCAGGAGCTGCAGCAGTAAGAGCGGCTGCAGGCTACAGGCTACAGGCGGAGCTGGGCGTTGATGTCGCTTTTCACATCCACTGTTCTGGTGGATCAATGAAGCGCGTTCCCCCCACGCCCCGGCCGACTCGGCCGTAGGGTGCGCCGTGCGCACCGCCGTTCAGGCTTTGGCGGCGCCTGATCAAGCCAGCAGCCCGTAGCCCGGATGCAATCCGGGGAGTCACGCCGCCTGCGCCCCGGATTTTCATTCGGACTACTTTCGTAGGAGCCCCGCTCCGGGGCGAAGCTTTTCAATTTCGCGCAGCCCAGATTCGCGGCGGGGCGTCGCTCCTACAGGTTCGTGATTCCGCAAGGCCTCTAGGCTTTGGCGGTGCCTGATCAAGCCACCAGCCCGTAGCCCGGATGCAATCCGGGAGTCACGCCGCCTGCTCCCCGGATTGCATCCGGGCTGCTTTCGTAGGAGCCCCGCCCCGGGGCGAAGCTTTTCAATTTCGCGCTGCCCAGATTCGCGGCGGGGCGCCGCTCCTACAGGTTCGTGGTTCCGCAAGGCCTCTAGGCTTTGGCGGTGCTTGGCCTGACTATCAGTCTGTAGCCCGGATGCAATCCGGGAATTTTCACCGCCTGTCTCCCGGATTTCATCCGGGCTACGCTCTGCTCACGCCAGGCCTGACTACCAGCCACAGGGCCAACGCGATCAGCACGCAGCCGGGCAGGTAGTCCCAGCTGAGCGGCTCGCCCAGCAGCAGGGCGCCCCACAATACGCCGAACGGCGGAATCAGGAAGGTGGTGGTGCTGGCCTTGATCGGCCCGATATCGGCCAGCAGGCGGAAGTACAGGACATAGGCGAACGCCGTGCAGACCAGGCCGAGGGCGGCCAGCGACAGCCATACCTCGATGCCGCCCCAGCTCGGCGGTGGTTGCAGCGCCAGGCTGCCGGCGAACAATGGCAGCAGGAACAGGCTGGCCCCGACCAGGCTGGCGAAGGCGGTCAGGCGGTTGTCCAGGCCGCCCTGCTGGCCGATCCAGCGGCGCGTGAGAAAGCCGGCGAAGCCATAGCAGGTGGTGGCCACCAGGCAGGCACCTGCACCCAGCAGCAGTTGCAGGTCGAATGCCACCGGCCCGGTACGGGTCAGCACCGCCACGCCGAGCAGGCCGAGAAACACGCCCGCCGCCTTGCTCGGGGTGATGCCCTCATGGAAGAACAGCGCGCCGATCAGCACGCCCATCAGGGGCGTGGTGGCGTTGAAGATCGCCGAGTAGCCGGCCGGCAGGATCAGCGCCGCCAGGCAGTACATGGCCGAAGGCAGGCCGGCGTTGATCACGCCCAGGCCCAGGCAGATGCGCAGCTTGCCGCGAAAGTCCCAGTCGCTGCGCAGCAGCACGAGCAGCGCGAGCAGGCCCAGCGCGCCGAAGCTGGCGCGAAAGAAGGCGGTCGGCATGCTGCCCAGTATGGGCGCGGCAACGCGCATGAACAGGAAGCTGGCGCCCCAGATGGCGGCGAGCAGCAGCAGGCGAAGCAGATCGGCGGTACGCAAGGCGGTATATCCGTCAGGATGGGGCCGAGAGTGTTGCCGCTGGGCGGGGTTCTGGCAATCCGCATTGCACTTTCGAACAAGGTTTGTGCCAACCCGTAGCCCGGATGAAATCCGGGAAGACCGGGTGATAGTCCCCGGATTGCATCCGGGCTACGTTTGACCGACTTTGCGGCTAAGCTCGCTTCACTCATTTCCTTGCGAGGCACTTCCATGGGGCAACAATGGCCGGCCGGCGAGATCGCTCGCCTGATCCTCGATGGCTTCGACGACTATCGCGAGCACTTTCGCCTGATCACCGATGGCGCGCGCATGCGCTTCGAGCGGGCGCAGTGGCAGGAGGCGCAGCAGGCCTCGGCGGCGCGCATCAACCTGTACGAAGAGAAGGTCGCAGAAACCCGCGAGCGCCTGCTGCAAGGGTTCGATGCTTCGCTGCTGGAGGTGGGCCAGTGGCCGCTGGTCAAGAGTGCCTATATCGCCCTGATCGACCTGCGCTTCGACGACGAACTGGCGGAAACCTGGTTCAACTCGATCTTCTGCAGCCTGTTCAGCCATGACCTGATCAGCGATGGCTGCATGTTCATCCATACCACCCGGCCCTCGCTGCGCAACCAGCCCAGCGCCGCGCAGACGCGCAGCTACCGGCCAGCCGGCGAGTTGCATCAGGCGCTGCAGGCGATCTTCGAGGATTACCGCTTCGATGTGCCCTACGAGGACCTGCCGCGCGACCTGCAGCGTCTGGAAGAGCAACTGCGCGCCAGCCTGCCGGACTGGGTATGCAAGGACCCGCAGCTGTGCATCGAGCTGTTCTCTTCGGTGCTGTATCGCAACAAGGGCGCCTACCTGATCGGGCGCATCTACACCCGCGAGGAGCAGTGGCCACTGGCGATTCCGCTGTTGCACCGCGAAGGGCAGGGTATCCAGGCCGATGCAGCGATCACCGACGAGGCGGAGGTGTCGATCATCTTCTCCTTCACCCGCAGCTACTTCATGGTGGACGTGGCGATCCCAGCCGAGTTCGTCGGCTTTCTCAAGCGCATCCTGCCGGGCAAGCACGTCGCCGAGCTGTACACCTCGATCGGCTTCTACAAGCACGGCAAGTCCGAGTTCTACCGCGCCCTGATTGGCCACCTGGCCAGCACCGACGACCGCTTCATCATGGCCCCCGGAGTGCGCGGTATGGTCATGAGCGTGTTCACCCTGCCGGGCTTCAATACCGTGTTCAAGATCATCAAGGACCGCTTCGCCCACGCCAAGACGGTGGACCGCAACACGGTGATCGAGAAGTACCGCCTGGTGAAAAGCGTCGACCGGGTTGGGCGCATGGCCGACACCCAGGAGTTTTCCGATTTCCGTTTCCCCAAGGCCAAATTCGAGCCCGAATGCCTGGCCGAACTGTTGGAAGTAGCGCCCTCGACCGTGGTGGTGGAGGGTGACACCGTGCTGGTTCGGCACTGCTGGACCGAGCGGCGCATGACGCCGCTGAACCTCTATCTTGAAGGCGCCAGCGAGGCCCAGGTACGCGAGGCGCTGGACGACTACGGCCTGGCCATCAAGCAACTGGCGGCCGCCAATATCTTCCCAGGCGACATGCTGCTGAAGAACTTCGGCGTCACTCGCCATGGCCGCGTGGTGTTCTACGACTATGACGAGATCTGCTTTCTCACCGAAGTGAACTTCCGGCGCATTCCGCCGCCGCGTTTCCCCGAGGACGAGATGAGCTCCGAACCCTGGTATTCGGTGGGGCCGATGGACGTGTTTCCCGAGGAGTTTCCGCCATTCCTGTTCGCCGATATCAAGCAGCGCCGGCTGTTCAGCCAGCTGCACGGCAATCTCTATGAAGCCGATTACTGGAAACAATTGCAGGAGGCGATTCGCGCAGGCAAGGTGATCGACGTGTTTCCCTATCGGCGCAAGAGTCCGGTGATTTGACCCGGTCCGGTTGAAATCCGCTGCGGCGGGCCTAATCTGATAGGGGAGCCCACCGCGCTGGCTCTTTCATCTACTTGGCAGGAGGTCGTACCCATGCTCGCCAAGCTGCAAGAACAACTGCAAGCCCTGCTGCAGGCCCTTGGCCTGGTCCCGCAACCTCAGCCGATTCGTATCAGCGAAGCCGAACAGCAACGCCTGCGTCGCGAAGCCCATCAGCGCCGCTGACCCCCTACGGGAGCCGATGGACGTCGAACCAGGCGTCTATCAGCTCGCGCATCCGCTGCCCCGAGAAACTCGCGAAATGCCCGCCATGCACGGTGCGCACGGGCAGTTCGCGCAGGCGCGCCAGGCTGCGCGCATAATCCTCGAGATTCGAATGGTAGGCGTCCTCGATCAACGGGCCGTCGTAAAGGATGTCGCCGGAAAACAGCGTCTGCGTCTGCGCTTCCCACAGGCTGATGCCGCCCGGTGAGTGGCCGGGCGTGTGCAGCACCTGCAAGACCCGATTCCCCAGATCCAGCACGTCGCCATCCTCGATCAGGCGCGTGGCCGGCGCAGCCCGTACGCGGTATTCGGCGTAGCACAGCGGGCAATCCGGGTGCGCCTCGAACATCTCGTCGCCGACGAAATCGGTGGCCAGGGTATTGGCGCCGTCCGGCGCGGCGAGGATGTCGGCCTCGGCCGGATGCACCAGGCGCTCACTGAACTCGTGATGCCCGGCGATATGGTCGAAGTGGC
Source organism: Ectopseudomonas guguanensis (assembly GCF_900104265.1). Classification (GTDB taxonomy): domain Bacteria; phylum Pseudomonadota; class Gammaproteobacteria; order Pseudomonadales; family Pseudomonadaceae; genus Aquipseudomonas; species Aquipseudomonas guguanensis. Next base: position 17,396 of record NZ_FNJJ01000001.1, on the reverse strand, counting down.
AGTGGCTGGCCACCGCCATAAGCGGTTTTTCGGTCAGCCATGGCAATTGCTCACGCAGGCTGACCAGCCCCGAGCCCGAATCGATCAGCACGTCATGCACGCGCCCCTGCACATGCCACATGTTGCAGCGATAGAAGGGGCGCACGTAGGGCTCGTGGATCAGGCAGATGCCATCGTGGCGGTGCTGCACCTCGAACCAGCGGTCACGGCTGACGATTTTCATGATGGTTCCTCAAACCGGGCTCGCATCCCGAGGTGGCCTCGGTGGCGGGTTGCACCCGCCCTACGGGGCGTCGTTTCCGATAGGGCGGATGCAACCCGCCGCGCTCCTCATCACGCTACGCCAGCTGCGCCTCCGCTACCAGTCTCGTAGGGTGCGCCGTGCGCACCGGCTCTTTTTGCTCGTTCAATTGGCCGTGCTACGCCAGCTGTGCCCGTGGCACCAGCACCCAGCGGCGCAGCACGGCGTAGCTGGCGGCGGTGATCAGGAACACCGGCAGCGAAGCGCCCCAGGCCAGCGGCGAGACCCAGCCCCAGTAGTAGGCCAGCACGGCGCCCAGGCCGTAGGCGACGAAGGCGGCCGGGTTGAAGCCGTTCAGGTAGCGATAGCGGCCGCCATCTTCGCTGAGCAGTTCGTCCACCGCGTAGTCGCCCTTGTGAATCAGGAAGTAGTCGGCGATCAGTACGGCGAAGGCGGGGATGAACACGCTGCCGATCACCAGCAAAAAGCTCTGGAAGTTGTCGAGAATGCCGGGGATCTGCGAACCCAGGATCGACAGCACGCCGATGCACAGCGCCGGCTTCCAGAAGCGGGTGTTCGGGCTGATGTTGAGGTATGACAGCGAGGCGCTGTAGACGCACATGACGTTGGTGGTCATCACCGAGAGGAACACCACGATGGCCGCCGGCAGACCGAAACCGAAGCCTGCAAGAAGCACCGCCGGGTCGTAGGTCTGCTCCATGCCGGTGAGTACCGAGAAGCCCGACACGGTGGCGCCCAGGCCCATGGCCAGCAGCGTGGCCGCGACATAGCCGACCCAGGTGCCGACCGCCGCCACGCCCTGGCTGCGGCAGTTGCGGTTGTAGTCGGCGGCCAGCGGAATCCAGGAGAACGCGGTGGCGATGACGATATCGAAGGCGATCCCGGGACTGATCTCGTTACGTGGCTCGGTAGGCATGGCCAAAAGGCTGGCGAACTCGAACTTCTGCCCCATCACGTAGAACACCGCGCCGGCCAGCAGGAGCATGCCGATGGCGGCCCAGCGCTCGACCCGCTCGATGCCCAGATGGCCGCGCAGGGCGATCAGCAGTACCAGAGTCTCGCAGAGGATGGTGAACAGCGGCAGGTTGGAGTAGCCGGTCAGGTGCTCCACCGCATAGTTCAGGCTCATGCCGGCCAATAGCGCCTGGATCCAGCTCCAGGCCAGCAGGGTCAGCAGGTTGACCAATGACGGCAGCTTGGCGCCGTGCACACCATAGCTGCCGCGCGCCAGCACCATGGTGGTCAGGCCCGAACGCTGGCCCATCAGGCCGACCAGCACCAGCGGCAGAATGCCGATACCCGAACCGATCAGCACGATAAGCATGGCCTGGGTGAATTTCAGATCCGGCACCAGCAGCATGCCGGTGAGGATGGTGGTGACCACCACGTTGGCGCCGAGCCACAGGGCGGTGGTACCGCCGAGGCCGAGGCTGCGATGGCCCTTGTCGGTTGGGGCCAGACCGTCCTGGCCGAAATGCTGGCTGAGATGCTTGAACATGGAACGACTCCCCGATACTTGATTGTTGGTATTGGTCGAACGGCAGTCAGTGATACAGCTGAATCTTGTGGTTATGTCCGTGGCCCGGATGCAATCCCGGGGCGGGATGTCGCGGCTAAAGCCCCTCCCACGAGGTACTCCGTTCTTGTGGGAGCGGCTTTAGCCGCGATCAATAGGTTCAGGGATGAAAGGGCGCGGCCTCCTGTACTTCGATGATCAGCGGGCGATCCTGCGGCGCGCTGCGCAGCAGCTCGGCCAGATGCGCATGGTCGCGCGCTCGTTCGGCGGCGCAGCCGAAGCCGCGGGCGATGGCCAGCAGGTCCGGGGTGTAGATGTCGACGCCGATCGGCTCGATGTCGCGGCGCTGCATGTAGCGCTTGATCTCGCCGTAGCCGGCGTTGTTCCACAGCAGCACGATGATGCCGACCCGCGCTTCCACGGCGCTGGCCAGCTCGGGCAGGGTGAACTGGATGCCGCCGTCGCCCATCAGGCTGATCACCGGGCGCTGCGGCTCGGCCAGCTTGGCGCCGATGGCCGCCGGCAGACCGTAGCCGAGGGTGCCGTAGCCGGTGGAGGCGTTGAACCAGCGCCGCGCGCCGTCCAGCTCCACCAGGTGATTGCCGCTGTACACGGTCTGCGTCGAGTCGCCGACGAAGCGGGCATCGGGCAGGGCATCGAGGATACAGTAGAACAGCTGGCGGTAATGCGCCCAGCCGCTGAAGTCCTCGTTCAGGCGTGCCTGCACGGCGGCGGTGCGTCGTGCGCCGGGGCTGTCCGCACGGGGTTCGCCGGGGTTGCACTCGGCCAGCAGCATGCGCATGGCCACGCGGGCATCGCCCTGGATCGCCAGGTGCGGGGTGAAGTTGCGCTGCAGCTGCTGGGCATCGATGTCGATGCGGATCAGCCGGCCGGGCAGGCGGAAGTCGCCGTCGAACACCACGTCGTAGTCGGTCTCGCCCAGCTCGGTGCCGATGGCCAGTACCACATCGGCCTCCAGCGCCAGGTCGCGCACCGGGCGCAGAGACTGGTTGCTGCCCAGCAGCAGCGGGTGGCCCGGCGGCAGCAGACCCTTGGCGTTGATGGTCAGCGCGGTCGGTGCATCCAGCGCGGCGGCCAGGGCGCGCGCTTCGGCTTCGGCGGCGACGCAACCACCACCGAGCAGCAGCAGGGGGCGTTCGGCCTGCTTGAGCAGGCCGGCGGCTTCGCGGATCAACGTGCGGTTGGGCGCCGGGCGGCGCACGGTCGGCCGTGGCGCCACGGCCATATGGGTGGCGTCGGCGGTGATGATGTCCAGCGGCAACTCGATATGCACCGGCCGCGGCCGCTCGCCCTCGAACACGGCGAAGGCGCGGGCCAGCACGCCGGGCAGCTCCTCGACGCTCATCAGGGTATGGCTGAAGGCGGTGACGCCCGCGGTCATTGCCCGCTGGTTGGGCAGCTCGTGCAGATAGCCCTTGCCCAGGCCGAGGCGCGCGCGCTCGTTGACGCTGGAGATCACCAGCATGGGGACCGAGTCGGCGTAGGCCTGGCCCATGGCGGTGAGAATGTTGGTCATCCCCGGGCCGGTGATGATGAAGCACACCCCCGGCTTGCCGGAGACGCGGGCATAGCCGTCGGCCATGAAGCCGGCGCCCTGTTCGTGGCGCGGGGTGATATGGCGGATGCCGCTACCCGGCAGGCCACGGTAAAGCTCCACGGTATGCACGCCGGGAATGCCGAACACGGTGTCGACGCCCCAGGCCTCGAGTTGCCTGACGAGAAATTCGCCACAGGTGGTCATGGTCATTTCTCCTGGCATCAGCCGACGATCCAGTGCGCCATCAGCGCGATGATCGGCAGGGTGATCAGGGTACGGATGATGAAGATGGCGAACAGCTCCAGCAGGTTCAGCGGCAGCTTGGCCTTGATGATCAGCACGCCGACTTCGGACATGTAGATCAGCTGGGTCAGCGACACACATGCCACCACGAAGCGTGTCAGCTCGCTTTCGATGCCCTTGCCCAGTACCGCCGGCAGGAACATGTCGGCGAAGCCCACCAGCATGGCCGGCGCCGCCTTGGCCGCCTCCGGCAACTGCAGCAGCTCGAGCAGGGGCACGAAGGGGTAGGACAGCCAGTTGAAGATCGGGGTGAACTCGGCGATCGCCAGGGAAACGGTGCCGATGGCCATCACCAGCGGCAGCAGACCCAGCCAGATGTCGACCACGTTGTGCACGCCGATCTTGACCATCTGCGCCGGCGAGGGGTTGGCGTTGGCGCGTCTGACTGCCTGCAGCAGGCCCCAGCGCAGCAGCGAGGTGCCAGCCGGCACGTCTTCCCGGATCTGCTTGCCGACGCCGGCGACGTAGTCGTCCTTCTTCCACGACAGCGGCGGGATGCGCGGGGTGATGATGGCGGCGGCCAGGCCGGCGACCACCACGGTGAGATAGAAGGGCACGAACAGGTGATCGAGCTTCATGAAGCTGGTGATCAGCAGACTGAACGCGATCGAGGCGATGGAGAAGTTGGTGGCGATCACCGCTGCTTCCCGCGCGCTGTAGAAGCCCTTCTGGTACTGCTGGGCGGTGATCAGTACGCCGACGGTGCCGGAGCCGAGCCAGCTGGCGATGGCGTCGATGGCCGAGCGCCCGGGCAGGCCGAAGACCTTGCGAAACACATTGCGCACCAGGGTGCCGCAGAACTCCATCAGGCCGTAGTCGGTGAGCAGCGGCAGGATCAGGCCGGCGACCAGGAAGAAGGTGATCAGCACCGGCGCCAGGTCCTTCAGCACCACGCCGCCGGTGTTGGCGTTCCAGATCCATTCCGGGCCGAACTGCCAGAAGGTCATGGCAGCGAACAGCGCGCCGAGCACGCGCAGGCCCAGCCACAGCGGATGCAGCACGAACAGGTCATTCAGCGCCCGGCGTTCGGTGAGCCACCTGGGCTTGAGCAGGCTGCCGAGCAAGCCGAGGGCGGCGGAGAACAGCAGCAGGGCGGTGGCGATGGCCGGCAGCTGATCGCTGACCATGGCCTTGAGTGCGTCGGCCATCACGCCGAGGCCGATGGTGACCTTCTCCTCGTAGACGATGGGGGTGAGAAACAGCAGCACGCCGAGCAGCGAGGGGATCAGGAAGATCAAGAGCTGGCGCAAGCTGTAGGAGGTGTCGGCCGGCGGCTGGTCGTCCAGCAGCGGCATGGTTTCTTCGCGATTCATCTGGGCACCTTGATTGTTGTTGTATGTACCGGGCGCTTCGTTGGGCGCCCGGGCGGAGCAATAAAAGCCGGCGGTCAGCGGCGCTGAACCCCCGGAAGCACGCAGAGCATTTCGTAGAGCAGGTTGGCACCGAGCAGCGAGGTGTTGCCGGTGGTGTCGTAGGGCGGCGAGACCTCCACCAGATCGCCGCCGATCAGATCCAGGCCCTGGCAGCCGCGGATGATCTCCATCGCCTGGATGGTGGTCAGCCCGCCGATTTCCGGGGTGCCGGTGCCGGGCGCCCAGGCCGGGTCGATGCCGTCGATGTCGAACGACAGGTAGACCGGGCCGCCGCCGACCTTTTCGCGCACTTCGGCCATCAGCGGCGCCAGCGACTGGTGCCAGCACTCCTCGGCCTGCACCACGCGAAAGCCCTGCTTGCGGCTCCAGTTGAAGTCCTCGGCGGTGTAGCCCTGGGCGCGCAGGCCGATCTGCACCACGCGCTGGCTGTCGAGCAGGCCTTCTTCCTGGGCGCGGCGAAAGGTGGTGCCGTGGGCGATCTTCTCACCGAACATGTGGTCGTTGACATCGGCGTGGGCATCGACGTGCACCAGGCCGATCTTGCCGTACTTCTTGTGCAGGGCACGCAGGATCGGCAGGGTGATGGTGTGATCGCCACCCAGGGTCAGCGGCTTGATGCCGAGTTCGACGATCTCGTCGTAGGCCTCTTCGATGATGCGCACGGCGTCGAGCAGATTGAAGGTGTTGATCGCCACGTCGCCGATATCGGCCACGTTCAGCGAGTCGAAGGGGGCGGCGCCGGTGGCCATGTTGTACGGGCGGATCATCACCGACTGGGCGCGAATCTCGCGCGGGCCGAAGCGGGTGCCGGAGCGCAGCGAGGTGCCGATGTCCAGCGGCACGCCGACGAAGGCGGCGTCGAGCTGGCGTTTTTCCTCGGTGCTCTGGATATGCGGCAGGCGCATCATGGTGGCGATGCCGCCGAAGCGGGGCATTTCGTTGCCGCCCAGGGGCTGATGGAAAACCTTGTCCATGGGAAGGCCTCACGGTTGTTGTGGTTGTAGGAATCGTTGGCCGGATTCTTGGCCAGGCACCTTCAGGGAAAAATCGGCAGGGGCAAAAACTTAGTTCAGAGATTTCTAAACTAATTGCCGGCGGGATAGAGTGGTGCGCGCGGCGCACCCTACAGGTGGCGTAGGGTGGGCCGTGCGCACCGCTGTTCCATTGCCGTCGAGAACACCATGACCAGCCAATTGCCTGATCTGAAACTGCTGCGCATCTTTGCCAGCGTGGTACGCCACCAGGGCTTCGCCGCCGCGCAGCAGGAGCTGAACCTGTCCACCTCGGCCATCAGCACCTACATGAGCCAGCTGGAAAGCCAGCTCGGCATCGTGCTCTGCCATCGCGGCCGTGGCGGCTTCAGCCTGACCAGCAAGGGCGAGCTGTTCCATCAGGAAACCCTGCGCCTGCTCGGCGAGCTGGAAGGCTTCGAGCGCTACTCGGCGGCGCTCAAGGGCGAGCTGCGCGGCACCCTTAACCTTGGCGTGCTCGATTCCACGGTAAGCGACCCGGCACTGCCGCTGGCCGAAGTGATCGGTGCCTACAGCCAGGAGCACCCCGGTGTGCATCTGCACCTGTCGGTAATGAGCCCGTACGAGTTGCAGCTGGCGGTGCTGGACAACCGTCTGGACCTGGCCATCGGCGCCTTCTCCACGCGCATGAACGGCCTGGTCTACCAGCCGCTGTATCGCGAGCAGCACTGGCTGTACTGCAGCGAGCGCCACTCGCTGTACGAGCAGCGCCGCATCCCCGCCGAGGTGATCACCCAGCAACGCATGGTCGGCCGCGGCTACTGGAGCCAGGCGGAGCTGGCCCGGCATGGGTTCAAGCACAGTGCGGCCACGGTGGAGTCGATGGAGGCGCAGCTGATTCTGGTGCTCTCCGGCGCCTACGTCGGCTATCTGCCGGAGCATTACGCGCAACCCTGGGTCGAGCAGAAACGGCTCAAGGTGCTGCTACCCACCACCTTCGGCTACCAGGCGCCGTTCTCCCTCATCCTGCGTCGCGGGCGAAGCCGCGAGCCGCTGATCCAGACCTTTCGCGACCTGCTCAAGACGCAGCTGAATCAGATCTGAAACAGCGTCGTCTTGTACTGCGAAAGTAGGTCATGCACTGCCTAGCAGGCGCATAGCCTTGTGCTAGTACTTATTCATGTTTCATGTGTATGCCCCACACTCATCTCGAACAGGAAGCCTCGATGCGCCAGAATTTGCCCGTGACTCAGCGGGAAAGAACCTTCCCCGCGGAAGAACGCCTGATCTCCACTACCGACCTCAACAGCAAGATCACCTACTGCAACGACGCCTTCGTGGAGATCAGCGGCTTCACCCGCGAGGAGCTGATCGGTCAGCCGCACAACATCGTGCGCCACCCGGACATGCCGCCAGCGGTGTTCGGCCACATGTGGGACACCATCAAGCAGGGCAAGCCCTGGATGGGCATCGTCAAGAATCGTTCGAAGAATGGCGACTTCTACTGGGTCAGCGCCTACGTCACGCCGATCTACGAGAACGGCCGGGTGTCCGGCTACGAGTCGGTGCGCTCATTGCCGACGCAGGCGCAAAAACGCCGTGCCGAAGCCCTCTATGCCCGCCTGCGTGACGGCAAGCCGGCCGTTCCGCTCCTGGAACGCTGGACGTACAGCCTGACCAGATCCTGGTCCCTGATCCTGGCCGCGGCGATCATTCTGCTCGCCGAGTCCTTGCTCAGTGGCGCTGCGCTGATCGCCTTCACCTTCGCCATCATGATTGCCCTGGGGGGGTATCAGCTACACCGAAGCCGAGCGCTGATCCTGCGTACCCTCGAAGAACACCCCAAGGCCTTCACCAGCGATCTGGTGGCGCTGACCTACAGCGACAATCGTGGCGCCCAGGCATTGCTGGACATGGCGATGTTCAGCGAGGAGGCGCGTCTGCAGACGGCGTTGACGCGCCTGGAAGATGCCGGCGAGAACGTCAAGAAACGTGCTACGCAGTCCGCCGAATTGTCGCGCTCCGGCGCGCAGCTGCTCGATCAGCAGCGGGCCGAGACCGACCAGTCGGCAACCGCCATCAACCAGATGGCGGCGACCATTCAGGAGGTCGCGCACAACGTGCAGAACACCTCGCACGCCGCCGAGGAGGCCGATCGTCTGGCACGCGAGGGGCGTGACCTGGCCGTGGGCAGTCTCGACTCCATGCGGCAGATGGCCAAGGCCGTCAACGATATCGGTCAGGCGGTCAACGAGCTGGCCAACTCCACCCAGTCCATCGGCAGCGTCGCCGACGTGATCACCTCGATCGCCGAGCAGACCAACCTGCTGGCGCTCAATGCCGCCATCGAGGCCGCAAGGGCCGGGGAGCAGGGCCGCGGCTTCGCGGTGGTCGCCGATGAGGTGCGTTCGCTGGCGTCGCGCACGCGCCAGTCCACCGAACAGATCCACCAGATCATTTCGGACCTGCGCGCAGGCGCCGAGCGTGCGGTGCTGACGGCGGGCAAGGGTGAGGAGATTTCCCGAGGCAGCGTGCAGAGCGTGGAATCGGTGCGCGATGCGCTGGAGGGCATCAGCTCGGCGGTGACGCGCATCACCGGCATGAGCCAGCAGATGGCGGCGGCTTCCGAAGAGCAGAGCCATGTGGCCGACGACATCAGCCGGCAGATCACCCGTATCGCACAACTTTCCGACCACAGTGCCGGGCAGGCGCATCAGGGCGCGGCCATCAGCCGCGAGCTGGAGGAAATGGCCGACTACCTGCACAGCCTGGCGGAGCGCTTCAACCGCTGATGCTGAGCAGTTTGTGGGAGGTGCTTCAGCGACGAGCCGGCAATGGCCGAGTCGCGGCTAAAGCCCCTCCCACGGTCTGATTGCCCGGCCCGCAGCGGTCACCCCCGCAGCCAATGCGACCGGGCACGCAGCGCGCAGCAAAAGCTTCGCCGCGGCACGGGGCCCCTGTGCTTTTTTCAGCCGTCGTTTCGGCCTTGCAGGCTTCGTGGCACACTGCGCGGCATGCCCCGTCCATCCTGCCCCCGTTGTCAGCGCCCACTGCGCCATTGCCTGTGCGCGCTGATTCCCGAACTCGACAGCCGTACCCGCGTGCTCATCCTGCAGCACCCGAGCGAGGTCGATCATGCGCTCAATACCGCGCGCCTGGCTGCGCTTGGGCTGCGCAATGCCGAGCTGCGTGTCGGCGAGGTGTTCGAGGACCTGCCGCAATTGCTCGCCCAGCCCGACTACCGGGCCTGCCTGCTGTTTCCCGGCGAAGAGTCCGTCGCCTTGAGCGCTTACGCGCCGGCGGATAAGCCGCTGCTGCTGGTGGTGCCCGACGGCACCTGGCGCAAGGCGCGCAAACTGCTGTACCTCAATCCGGTGCTGGCAGCCTTGCCGCGGGTCAGTCTGGGCACCGTCGCGCCGTCGCGCTACCGTCTGCGCAAGGCGCCGCAGGAGGGGGCGCTGTCGACCATCGAGGCGATCGCTGCCGCACTGGATGTGTTGGAAGCACCACAGCGTTTCGACGCGCTGCTGCGGCCCTTCGATGTCTTGATCGAAGGGCAGATCGCAGCGATGGGGCAGGACGTGTTCATCCGCAACCATCAGCGCTGATGAGGTGCGCGCGGCGCACCCTAGGGTAGCGCTTCGGCGCGTAGCCCGGATGCAATCCGGGGAGGTTCTGCGTCTCGACGATCAATCCCGGATTTCATCCGGGCTACGCGCTGGGTCACGTAGGGTGCGCCGCGCGCACCAGAGCGTTTTCCGATAGAGCTGGTGAACACATGGCGCACCCTACGTGCGCATCGGTCTCAACGTTCGCGCATGGCCTCGAAGCGCGCCTTGAGCACGGGCTTGAGCAGGTAGGCCAGCACGCTTTTCTCGCCGGTGATGATGTCCACGGTGGCGATCATGCCGGGGATGATCAGCGCGTAGCCCGGATGCAATCCGGGGAGGTTCTGCGTCTCGACGATCAATCCCGGATTTCATCCGGGCTACGCGCTGGGTCACGTAGGGTGCGCCGCGCGCACCAGAGCGTTTTCCGATAGAGCTGGTGAACACATGGCGCACCCTACGTGCGCACCGGCCTCAACGCTCGCGCATGGCCTCGGAGCGGGCCTTGAGTACGGGTTTGAGCAGGTAGGCCAGCACGCTTTTCTCGCCGGTGATGATGTCCACGGTGGCGATCATGCCGGGGATGATCAGCAACGGGTGCTCTTCACTGCCCAGGTGGCTTTTCTCCGTACGCACCTGGATCAGGTAGAAACTGTTGCCTTCCTCGTCGCTGATGGTGTCGGCGCTGATCAGCTCCAGGTTGGCCTTGAGCCCGCCGTAGATGGTGTAGTCGTAGGCGGTGAACTTGACCATGGCCTTCTGCCCGGGGTGGAGGAAGGCCACGTCCTGCGGGCGTACCTTGGCTTCGATCAGCAGGCTGTCGTCCAGCGGCACGATTTCCAGCATGTCGCTGCCGGGCTGCACCACGCCGCCGATGGTGTTGACCTTGAGCTGCTTGATCACGCCGCGTACCGGCGAGGTCACGGTGGTGCGGGTGACCTTGTCCTCGATGGCGACGCTGGTGGCGGTGATCTTCTGCAGCTCGGTGCGTACCTCGTTGAGCTGCTTGAAGGCCTCCGAGCGGAAGCTCAGCTCGGATTCGTCCATCTTGCTCCTGATTTCGCTCATCGCCGCTTCGGCGCGGGGGATCGCCAGGTTGGTGGCTTCCAGCGAGCCGCGCACTTCCACCAGGCTGCGGCGCAGGCGCAGTACCTCGACCTGGGAGATCGCCCCGGAGGCCACCAGGGGCTGCGACATGTTCAGCTCCTGCTGCAGCAGGCCAAGGCTGGAGCGGTACTGCTGTGCCTTGGAGCGAAATTCGGCAAGTTCCTGCTCCTTCTGACGCAACTGCTCGCCCAGGGTGCGCTGCTCGCTTTTCAGGCGCTGCTGCCTGGAGCGGTACAGGGCCAGCTCGTCTTCGGCCAGTTGCGGGGCGCCCTGGGTGATCTGTTCCGGAAGCCTGGGCTCGCGCCCCTCGGCTTCGGCGCTGAGCCTTTCCAGGCGGGCCATCAGTGCCAGGCGATCGGCTTCGGTTTCGCCACGATTGGATAGGAAACGGGTGTCATCCAGCCTCAGCAGCGTATCGCCCTTGTCCACCACCTGGCCTTCGCGAACGAAGATCTCGCTGACGATGCCGCCTTCGAGGTTCTGAATGACCTGCACTTTGCTCGACGGGATGGCCTTGCCCTCGCCGGTGGTGACCTCTTCGAGCACCGCGAAGTGCGCCCACACCAGCGCCGCGAGCAGGCAGGCGCTGACCACCCAGACGGTGGCGCGGCTGAGCCAGGGGGAATCCTCCAGAATGGCGCCTTCCACTTCCGGCATGAATTCGGTGTCCTGGCGCTTCTCGCGCAGGCTGCCGAAGTAATCGCCAAGGCTCTGAGTGGCTTGCATGGCAGGGCGCTCCTACAGGCTGGCCGGGCCGACACGGCCCTTGCGCAAGGCTTCGATCACGGCCTCCTTCGGCCCATCCGCCACCACATGGCCGTTGTCCAGCACGGCCAGGCGGTCGACCAGGCTGAGCATGGAGGCGCGGTGGGTGATGAGGATCAGCGTCTTGCCCTGCACCCACTTGTGCAGGCGCTGGCGCAGCAGGTCTTCGCTGGTGTTGTCCATGGCGCTGGTGGGCTCGTCGAGCACCAGAATCGGCGGGTCGAGCAGCAGTGCCCGGGCCAGCAGCACGGCCTGGCGCTGGCCGCCGGAAAGCAGTTGGCCGCGTTCGCCCACCGGCCGGTCGAACCCCTGCGGATGTTGGCGCGCCAGGTCGACGACACCGGTGAGTTCGGCAACTTCGAGCATGCGCGCGTCACTGACGTAGCGGGCGCCGAGGGTGAGGTTGTCGCGCAGGCTACCGGCCAGCAGCGGCAGGTCGTGGGCGACGTAGCCGATCTGGTGGCGCAGGTCGGCGACATCGAGCTGACGCAAATCGAGATTATCCAGCAGGATCTGCCCCTCGTCGGCGCTGTACAAGGCCATCAGCAGTCGCGCCAGGGTGCTCTTGCCCGAGCCGCTGCGGCCGATGATACCGAGGCGTTCGCCAGCGGCAAGGCGCAGGCTGACGTTGTTCAGCGCCGGCGCGTTCTGGCCCGGGTAGGTGAAGCTGATCTGGCGCACCTCCAGCGCCCCCTTGAGCTGGGTGCGTTCCAGTGGCCGCTGCTTGTCCTGACGCTCCTGGGGCAGGGCCATCAGCGCATCGGTACTGGTCATGGTCAGGCGCGCCTGCTGATAGCGGGTGATCAGCCCGGCGATCTGCCCGAGCGGCGCGAGAATGCGGCTGCCGAGCATGTAGCAGGCCACCAGCGCGCCGACGCTGAGGTTGCCGGCGATGATCGCGTAGACCCCTGCGACTATGGTGGCCATGCCGGCGAACTGCTGCAGGAACAGGGTGCCGTTGGTGGCCAGCGCGGCGAGGAACTTGGCGTGGCCGTCCAGGCGGGTCAGGGCACCGTGGGTCTGCTCCCATTGGTGCTGGCGCTCGCTTTCCGCCCCACAGGCCTTCAGCGTTTCCAGCCCGCCCAGGGTCTCGATCAGCAGCGCCTGGCGTTGCGAACCGAGCTGCAGGCTCCTTTGCACGGTGTCGCGCATACGCACCTGGATGAGGAAGGCGAACAGCGCGGTGATGGGGAAGGCCAGCAGCGGGATGAACACCAGCGGCCCGCCGATCAGCCAGATCACCAGCAACATCAGCAGCGAGAAGGGCAGGTCGATCAGGCTGGTGAGGGTGACCGCGGTGAGAAAATCGCGGAGCCCCTGAAAATCGTGAATGCTCTGGGCGAAGCCACCGATGGTTGCCGGTCGCGCCGTCATCGACATGCCGGTGATACGTTCGAACAGGGTGGCCGAGAGCACCACGTCGGTCTTCTTGCCGGCGGTGTCAAGCAGATGCGCGCGCAGCACCTTCAGCAGCAGCTCGAAGCCGGTGCCGATCAACAGGCCGATGGCCAGCACCCAGAGCGTCGCGGTGGCCTGGTTGGGCACCACGCGGTCGTAGGTCTGCATCACGAACAGCGGCACCATCAGACCCAGCAGGTTGATCAGCAGGCTGGCCAGCACGGCGTCGGTGTAGAGCCAGCGCGACAACTTGAGGGTGTCGCGGAACCAGGCGTCGATGCGCGGCACCAGCGGCGTGCGGGCTTCCTCCAGCTCGTGCCGCGGGCGAGCGAAGAACGCCTGGCCGCTGTACTCGGCGGCCAGTTGCTCGCGGCTGACCCATTGTTCACCTCCGTCGGTCTCGCAGGGCAGGATCTGCGCCTGCTGCTTCGGTCCCCACTGGCGCAGCACGGCGCTACGGCCATCCTTGAGCAGCAGCAGCACGGGCAGATTGAGCGGGGAAATGCTGGCCAGATCGCGTTGCAGCAGACGGCCCTGCAACCCCGCGCGTGCCGCCGCGCGGGGCAGCAGATCGGGGCTCAGGCGCTGGGCCGGCAATGGCAGGCCGGCGCTCAGGCTGCCGCGACTGGCGCGGCAGCCGTGCAGCCTGCAGAGGATCAGCAAACCATCCAGCAGCGGATCGTCATGACTGAGCCGAGGATCGCTGGCCTGCCCTGGCCGTTCCATGGTGGTCAATTTCTACTACTCCTGGGAGCCTGTTCAGCCCTCTGCTGCTCGTCAGGCCCGCTGACGTGCGGGCCTTGCGAGCCGGTCTACTTCATGTCCGGCAGGCGTGCTTCGCTCTTCACTTCGGTGAGGGCTACGGCTTCTGCCGGGACCACGACCTGTTGCTGGCGCAGCAGATCCCCCATGGCTGCGATGACGCGGTACATCGAGAACTCTTCGCTGTAGCGAACCTCGGTGTAGCGGCGGTTGGCGGTGAACAGCTCGTTTTCGCTGTCGAGCAGGTCGAGCAGGGTGCGTTGGCCCAGGCTGAACTGCTGCTGATAGGCCTCGCGAACGCGCGAGGTGTAGTCCGCGTAGTCGCGTGCCTTGGGGGTTTGCAGGCGGGCGTTTTCCATGGCGTTCCAGGCCAGCGAGAGGTTCTCGTTGAGCACCCGCAGGGCGTTGTTGCGAATGTCCATCGACTCGTTGATCTGGTGCGCGGCCGACTGCAGGCGAGCCTTGTCGCGCATGCCGTTGAACAGGTTGTAGTTCATCACCACGGCAGCTCGCCAGGTGTTGTAGTGGCCTTCGTCACCCTGCACGTTGTCGTCGGCGGTGGTGGCCAGCTCCAGGTCGAAGCGCGGATAGAACGGCGACTTGGCGACCTCGTACTGCTTCTCGGCGGCGTTGACGTCCGCTTGTGCCGATTTCAGGAAGGGGTTGTTGTTCATCACCGTCTGGCGGGCGGCCAGCAGGTCGGCGGGCATGTTGCCCTTGACCGATGCGGGGCTCTCCAGCTGATCCGGCAGGCGGCCCACGGCGCTGAAGAAGTTGGCTTCGGCATCGGCCAGGTTGACCTCTTCGGTGTAGAGGTTGTTCTGCGCCAGGGCCAGGCGGGCTTCGGACTGATCCAGGTCGGCGGTGCTGCCGACGCCCTGGCGGCTGCGCAGGCCGATCTGGTCGTTGATGCGCTGGTGGGCCTGCAGGTTGTTGCGGGCCAGGGTGACCATCTCGCGGCGCATCAGCACGTCCAGGTACACCTCCACGGTGCGCAGCGCCAGGCTTTCCGAGGTGCCGAGCAGGCGGTAGGCACGCGAGTTGACCACGGCCTGGGTGCGCGCCACTTCGTTGGGCGTATTGAAGCCATCGAAGAGCATCTGGCGCAGGCGCAGCTCGGCATCGCGGTAGTTCAGCGTCTCCTTGTTGTGATCGCCGAGCGCTCTGGTGCTGGGGCTGTCCGTGCGCTCGCGACCATAACCGACCAGCAGATCGACGGTGGGCAGGTAGCCGCCCTTGGCGAATTTCACATCCTCATCCGACGAGAGTCGGCTATTGGCAGCGGCGTGAATTTCCGGATGGTTGTCCAGTGTGCTTTGAATCGCCTCCGACAGACTCATGGCGTACGCCTGACTGCAAAGGGTCGCCAAAAACATGGCGCTCCATAGCGGGGTTAAGGTGCGCATCGGCGTTTCTCCTGACTGAAGTTCTTATCCTGTCGCCATAAAAATGGCGTTTTTGCCTGTGAAACCGTTTCAGGCTTGTAACATCAGAGATAAGAACAACTTTTGAAGGAGCTAAGATGTTTTTCTCACAAGCTTTATTCGGAAAAAATCTTATGAACTCTGCGAAAAGCAGCACATTGTTTCAAGGTATGAGCTGCCCGGGGCCGCATTTTCTGCGGGCTGTGCAGCTGAAATGGGCAGTCAGGCACCAAAAGGGCGGGGATTCATCTGATGGAGTAGTGCGACGCATGCTGTAGTGACATTTTTTTGTCAGTAGCGTTTTTCGGGATTGTGCGCCGTTCCATTTCAATCAGCTGTCTGGGTTCCTTCCTCGATTTCGGCCAGGTGTTCTGACCCTTTCGCTAGGTACGTGTCGGCGGTGGTCGGCAGCTGTAGTGAGGATGGAATCATGGCTACTCTCATTGGTGTCGTCAGTCAGGTTGTCGGCGAAGTGTTCGCGGTAGCGAGCGACGGATCGCGCCGGCCAATCAGCGAAGGAGACCGGGTCTACGCCGGCGAGCAACTGGTAACCGGTGCCTCTGGCGCGGTGGCCGTCACCATGACCAACGGTCAGCAACTGACTCTTGGGCGCGACAGCAGCATGATGCTCGACGCGCAGATGCTCGCTTATCGCGGTGAGTCGCAAGCCCCGGTCGCCGAAACCCCTCCCGCCGCTCCCAGTGATGCTGACCTCACCGATGTCGAGCGCCTGCAGGCGGCCATCGAGGCCGGCGTCGACCCGACCCAGGAAGGCGAAGCCACGGCCGCCGGTCCGGGTGCTGGCGCCGGTGGTGCGGGTGGCGCCGGCGGCGGCCACTCCTTCGTATTGCTCAGCGAGGTGGGCGGCGCACTGGATCCGGTCATCGGCTTCCCCACCCAGGGGCTGCCGGGTGGGCCGGAGTTTCCGGATGCCGAGCCGATCATCACGCCCGATCCGGCACCGCCGACCATCCTCGGCTTCCCCAGCGCGGGGGAGAGCAGCAATATCGTCGATGAGGACGGCCTGCCTGGCGGCATTGCCGGCGGACCCAACGATGCCGCGGGCGAAGACACTATAGTCAGCGGGTCTCTGGGCTACAGCTTCGGTCCCAACGGTATCGGCAGCTTCACTTGGAGCACCGGTGGTCTTTCGGCCCTGGGCATCACCTCTCAGGGCGTACCGCTGGTGTACAGCGTCAGTGCCGACGGCCTGACCCTCAGCGCCTTCGCCGGGGACGTTCTGGTATTCAGCCTGCAACTGACGGATCTATCCTCCGGTACCTATCAGTTCAGCATTTTCGCCCCGCTCGATCATCCGGCCCCGCCGCCTGGCGGCAGCGGCGAGAACGACCTGTTCCTTCTGTTCAACTACGTCATCACCGATGGCATCGGCAATTCGGCTACCGGCAGCCTGACCCTGGGGGTCAACGACGATACGCCTGAGCAGGCCGGTGTGTCTGACGAGCGGCCAGTGGTCGCAGGTCTGGTTCACGAGGATGCCCTGGGCAATGGCAACTTCGAAGGCGCACCGCAGAGCACAACCCTGGCAGGCGCAACGGGCGCACTGGATGCCCTGGTCAATTTCGGTGCCGACGGCCGCGGCAGTTTCTCCCTCGATGGCAGTGCCGCGGCCCTGGATACCCTGGTCAGTCAGGGGCTGACCTCGGGAGGGGTTCCGCTGACCTATGCGGTTTCGGCCGATGGCACCACCTTGACCGCTTCCGCTGGCGGCAACCCGGTCTTCACGCTGGTGGTCAATCCGGACGGCAGCTTCCTGTTCACGCTGCAGGGGCCGCTGGATCATCTGCGCCAGGATGGCGATGACAGCGAAACCCTCGGCGGCAGCAGCCTGGTGCTGGATTTCTCCGGTTTGCTGATCGCCATCGACGGCGACGGCGATGCGGTAGTCGGCGGCTTTGCAGCGGGTACCTTCGTCATCGACGTGGAAGACGACGTACCGGTGCAGGCCGGGCAGGATGGCGAAGGCCCGCGCGTGGTCGGGCTGGTGCATGAAGACGCCCTGACCCCCGGCAATGCCGAGGGCGGCGGGCAGGTGCTGAGCGTCAGCGGTGGTGCCGGCACCCTGGATGCGCTGGTGAACTTCGGCGCCGACGGGCGTGGCGGCTTCAAGCTGAGTACCGAGACCGGCGCCCTGACGGCTCTGGAAGGCCTGGGGCTGAAGTCGGGTGGTGAGGCGCTGAGCTATTCAGTATCTGTCGATGGCACCACCCTGACGGCAACAGCCGGCGGTAAGACCATCTTCACCCTGACGGTGGGTACCGATGGCAGCTACGAATTCCTGCTGCAAGGCCCGCTGGATCATCCGCTGCAGAATGGCGATGACAGCGA
>NZ_FNJJ01000019.1:34680-59228 GCF_900104265.1 Ectopseudomonas guguanensis | reverse complement strand
CGAGAACCTGGTGGAGAAATACGGCATCAGCCGTGAAGCCCAGGACGCCTTTGCCGCCGCTTCGCAGCAAAAGGCCGTGGCCGCCATCGAGGCCGGGCGCTTCGACGCCGAAATCACGCCTGTTTTGATCCCACAGCGCAAGGGCGACCCCGTCGCCTTTGCCCGTGACGAGCAGCCGCGTGCCGGCACCACCGCCGAATCCCTGGCCAAGCTCAAGCCGGCGTTCAAGAAGGACGGCAGCGTCACCGCGGGCAACGCCTCCAGCCTCAACGACGGCGCCGCTGCCGTGCTGCTGATGAGCGCGAGCAAGGCGCAATCGCTCGGCCTGCCGGTGCTGGCGAAGATTGCTGGCTACGCCAATGCCGGCGTCGACCCGGCGATCATGGGTATCGCTCCGGTGTCGGCCACCCGCCGCTGCCTGGACAAGGCCGGCTGGAGCCTGGCCGATCTGGACCTGATCGAAGCCAACGAGGCCTTCGCCGCCCAGGCGCTGTCGGTCGGCCAAGAGCTGGGTTGGGATGCCGACAAGGTCAACGTCAACGGCGGCGCCATTGCCCTGGGCCATCCCATCGGCGCCTCGGGCTGCCGCGTGCTGGTGACCCTGCTGCACGAGATGATCCGCCGCGACGCCAGGAAAGGTCTGGCCACGCTGTGCATCGGCGGCGGCCAGGGTGTGGCGCTGGCCATCGAGCGCGGCTAACGCGCCTCCCACAATGAGGTAGGGCGGGTGAAACCCGCCACTATGAGCAATGGCGGGTTGCACCCGCCCTACGGAGCGACACAACCACCCGCTCGGCCTCGTGCCGGGCTTTGTCATTTGTGCTGCAACGGCCAAGCCAACCCTCGAATGCCTGGTCAAAGCCCTTACAACCATAAGAAAGAGGCACCTTCGATGTTCAACACACTCACCCGCATGAGCGTGGGCCTGGTACAGAAGTACCTGCCCTCGCCCTTCGTCTTTTCCACCCTGCTCACCCTGGGCGTGCTGATCGCCGGCATGACTGCCACCGGCCAGTCGCTGCCGGCCATGGTCCAGCACTGGAGCGGCGGCTTCTGGACACTGCTCGGCTTCGCCATGCAGATGGCGCTGATCTTCGTCACCGGCCACGCCCTGGCCAGCGCGCCGATCATCAACCGTCAGCTCGACCGCCTGGCAGCGATCGCGCGCACGCCGGGCCAGGCGATCATCATGGTCACCCTGGTGGCGTTGGTGGGCTGCTGGGTCAACTGGGGCTTCGGCCTGGTGATCGGCGCAGTGTTCGCCCGCGCCCTGGCGCGCAAGGTCGCAGGCGTCGACTACCCGTTGCTGGTGGCCTCGGCCTACTCGGGCTTTCTGGTCTGGCACGGCGGCCTCGCCGGTTCGGTGCCGTTGTCCATGGCCACCGGCGGCCCCGATCTGGCGCGTATCACCGCCGGCGTGCTGACGGAACCTGTGAGCATCACCCAGACCCTGTTCAGCCCGCTGAACCTGACCATAGTCGCCTTGCTGGTAATCGGCCTGCCACTGCTCAACCGCGCCATGCATCCGCGTCAGGGGGCCAAGGTGGCCGACCCGGCCAAGCTGGTGGAATCGCACGCCGAGCTGCCGGCCCGTGACACCCCGGCGCAGCGCCTGGACGACAGCCGCATCCTCGGCCTGGCGCTGGTGGCCATGGCCGGCATCTACCTGTTCAACCACTTCGCCAGCAAGGGCTTCGTGCTCGGCCTGGACGTGGTCATCGCCATCTTCCTGTTCAGCGGCCTGCTGATGCACGGCACCCCGGAGCGCTACATGCGCGCGGTGGACGAGAGCGTGCGCGGCATCGGCGGTATCGTCCTGCTGTTCCCCTTCTATGCCGGGATCATGGGCATGATGATGGGCGCCAACGCCGATGGCATTTCCCTCGGCCGACAGATCACCGAGGCCTTCATTTCCTGGTCGTCGGCCGACACCTTCCCGCTGCTGGCCTTCCTCAGCGCCGGTGTGGTCAACGTGTTCGTGCCCTCCGGTGGCGGCCAGTGGGCCGTACAGGGCCCGATCATGCTGCCGGCTGCCCAGGCTCTGGGCGTATCGCCCACCGTCACCGCCATGGCGATTGCCTGGGGCGACGCCTGGACCAACATGATCCAGCCGTTCTGGGCGCTGCCGCTGCTGGGCATCGTCGGCCTCGGCGCGCGCGACATCATGGGCTACTGCCTGATCATGCTGCTGTACTCGGGCGTGGTGATCTGCGGCGCGTTCTATCTGCTTGGCTGACCGCACAAGCCAAGAAAGGCCTGGCCACTGACGGCCAGGCCATCAAGCGCGAGTAGAGAGCGAGAAATCGTAGGGCGGGTGAAACCCGCCACCACAAACACCGGCGGGTTGCACCCGCCCTACGGTTCTGTAGGGTGGCCGGGCGGCGATCCGCCTTTGTAGGGTGGGCTTTAGCCCACCAGCGACCTAAACAGAACTCGCCCTCTCAATCCCCCATCAGACCATACGCCTTGGCCATCGCCACCGCCTGGGTGCGCCGCTGCACGCCGAGCTTGACGTTGATTCGCCGCGCATGGGTCTTGACCGTATGCAGGGAGATGAACAGACGGTCGGCGATTTCCTGATTGGACAGCCCCTGAGCGATCAGCTGCAGCACCGCCAGCTCACGCGAGCTGAGCAGCGCGGTGCCGGCGCTGGCCGGCTCGTCCAGCGCCGGCGCCGGTTCGAACAGGCGCTGATGCAGGTTCTGCCCGACCTCCCCCGGCAACAGGCGTTCCAGCCACTGCGCCTGGCGCTGCTGCAACTCCTGCAGCGGCCGCAGCAAACGCAGCTGCCTGGCCTCGCCGAGCGCCTGCTGCAACAGCCCGTCGGCCTGCTCTATCTGGCCCTGCGCCAGCAGCGCTTCGGCCAGGCTGAAGCGGCATTCACAGGCCAGGCTGCGGTGCCCGGCGAGCTGGCTTTCATCCAGCAACAGACGCAAGGCGTGCTCGGCCGCCGCCTGATGGCCGAGCAGCAGGTCACTGATCGCCAGGCAGTGGCGCAAGCGCGGCAACAGGTCGTAGAACTCCGAAGGTGCCAGCTGCTGGCGCTGCTGCAACTGCTGCAGGGTCTGGGCGAACAGTTCACGCGCGCGCCCGGTCTGCCCCTGACGTAGCAGCAGGCGCCCGGCCTGTAGCTGCAGCACGCAGCGGTAACGTACCTCCGGCACGTGCGACCACTGCATCACCCGCTCGGCCTTCTGCAGCCACTGGTGCGCCTCGTCGAGGTCGCCACGGCTCTCGGCCAGTTCCAGCAGGCCCAGATAGCCGGAGATGATGTAGGCATCCTCGCAGTGTTCGGCTTCCTGCAGCCCCAGGCGATAGGCCTGCTGCGCTGCCTCGTCCAGGCCCTGGCGCGCCAGCAGGCTGGCCCTTACCAGCAGCAGACGGGCAACCACCGGGCTGTGGTTGAAGCGCTCGCGCAACAATGCCAGCGACTGCTCGGCCAGCTCGGCGGCACGCCCGGCCTCGCCGCGCATCTGCAGCAGCAGGCAGTGATCGGTATTGAGCAGGGCCTCGAAGATCAGGCTGCCGTGCAATCGCGCCAGGCGCAGGCCCTGATCCAGCGCCTGCTTGGCCTGGTCCAGGGCATGTTCGGCCATGTGCTGCTGGGCCAGCGCCTGGTAGCAGAGCACGCGCTGCGACCAACTGCCCTCGTCCAGCGTCTGCAGCGCTTCCTGACAGTGCAGCCGGGCATCGCGACGACCGCACTGGCGCGCCAGCACTCCGGTCAATGCCTGCCAGTGCGCGATCAGCTTGCGCTGGCGGCGCGCATCGGGCTGCGGCATGAAATGCGCCAGCCCCTTGATGCAGGCGCTGGCTTCGTCGAATCGGGCGCAGATGATCAGCGCCCAGGCCTGCAGCACGATCAGCCGCGGTGAACTGGCGAACAGCCACTGCGGCAGTTCCTCGCGCCACTGCAGCAGTTGCGCCACCGAGTGCCCCTGCAGCAACTGCTCCTGGTCGAAGCGCTGCAGGTAGTTGACGGCGACCTCGACCTGCCCCGCCTGCAAGGCATGCTCGACCGCCTCGCGAATGTCGCCGTGCTGCGCGAACCACTGGCAGGCACGTACATGAATCGGTGCCGGCGCCGGCGCACCCGGCAGGCGCCGCAGCACCCCGGCCAGCGGTCGCCACAGACGGAACCAGGTTCCGCTGCTGTCGAGGCTGCGCACGAACAGCTGGCGCCGCTGCAGCTCGCTCAGCAGCTCGGCGCCGCGGCCTTCCAGCAGGTGCTCGCAGAGCGACAGGGCAAATCGTGGCAGCAGGGCCAGCGCATGCAGATCGCTGCGCAGTTCCTCGTCCAGATCGGCCAGCACCTCGCGCTGCACGTAGTCGCGCAGCAGCGGGCAGCCATCCTGCAGCCGCTGACGCAGCGCATCCTCGCCGGCATCGAGCAGCAGCAGACGGATCGCCGCCAGCCAGCCTTCGCTGCTGTGCAGCAGCGCCTGGCGAAGGTCATCGGCCAGATTCACCTGCAGCGCTGCCAGCAACTCGCTCAGCCCCGCTTCGTCCAGCGCCAGCTCCTCGCCCTCGAGCTCCAGCAGATCACCCTGCAGCAGCAGGCGCGGCAGGTTCCAGGCCGGCGTACGGCGGCTGGCGACCCACCAGGTGACGTGCGCCGGCGCCGCGGCGAAGAGCCGGTCGAGGCAGGCATCGAGCTCGTCGTCTACCTGTCGCGGGTAGTCGTCGATGAATATCCACAAACGCCCCGCACGCTCGTGCAGCCGCTCGATGAGCCCCGCCTCGTTGGCCTCATCGTTCGGCAGTTGCAAGGCAGTCGCCAGGCGCCGGTACAGCTGCGCCGGCGTCAGGCTGCGCCCGGCCAGATCGAGCCACAGCCGCTCGACGGCGGCCGGCGTCTGGCGTGCACACTGGCCGAGCAGCACGCTCTTGCCGGTACCGGCGGGCGCGCACAGCAAGCGCAGGCGCGATTCGCTGGCGAGCAGACGCTGCAGCAGGGCGGGACGGGAAACGACGCACGGCGGCAGCCGCGGTAGATCGGCAGGTTGCACCTGCGCCGCACTCGGGCGGGCGATGGCGAGGGTCGGCATGGCAGCGGTTCTCTCTGCTTGTCATTGTTGAACCACCCGATGATGGTACCCCGCTCACCTCGCGCGACCACCCCTTGACGCTTATGGCGCGAGATTCACGTGAGAGAGGCGCGCAGAAAAAAGCCGGCGGCGCACGAGGCGACACCGGCTTGCTTCGAGTTGCTTGGTGATCAGCGCACGCCAGCGTTGCGCAGGGCAGCCGGGGTGAAGTCCTTGGCCGAGGCCTGGGTGCCGTACTGGATCGACATCTTCTCCTCGTTGGCCATGCCGACGGCGACATAGCGACCGGCGATGACGTCGTACAGCGCTTCCAGGGCGTAGACCGGAATCTTCTGCGCGTAGTGCTGCATCAGCATCGCCTCGCCGACGCGCCACAGCTGGCCGCGGCCGTCGTAGTGCTCGGACAGGGCGATCTGCCAGGAGTCCTCGTCGACATAGAAGCGCCGCTTGGCGTAGATGTTGCGCTCGCCGGCCTTCAGCGTCGCCTCCACCTCCCAGACGCGGTGCAGCTCGTAGCGGGTAAGGTCCTGGTTGATGTGCCCGGCCTTGAGGATGTCGCTGTACTTCACCTGCGGCGAGGCCAGGCGGTAGTTGTTGTAGGGGATGAACAGCTCGCGCTTGCCCACCAGCTTCCAGTCGTAGCGATCCGGCGCGCCGTTGAACATGTCGAAGTTGTCCGAGGTGCGCAGGCCGTCCGACGCCGTGCCCGGGCCGTCATAGGCCACCTGCGGCGCGCGTCGTACCCGGCGCTGGCCGGCGTTGTACAGCCAGGCCATGCGCGGCTCGGCCACCTGGTCGAGCGAGTC
The DNA here is from genome assembly GCF_900104265.1 of Ectopseudomonas guguanensis. Taxonomy (GTDB): domain Bacteria; phylum Pseudomonadota; class Gammaproteobacteria; order Pseudomonadales; family Pseudomonadaceae; genus Aquipseudomonas; species Aquipseudomonas guguanensis. The sequence continues at coordinate 53,374 of NZ_FNJJ01000019.1, read as the reverse complement.
GTGCACCAGCAGCACGTTACCGGCCAGGCGCGACGGCGCGGTGACCCGCTGCTTGAAGAACAGCAGCGCGTTCTCCGCCTTGCCCGGATCGATATCCGGGATGTTGTCCGGGAAGGCCACCTCGTCCTCGAAGTTGACCAGGGTGTAGGCGCCGTTGGTCTGCGGCGAGGCCTGCACGATGGTGCGCCTGAGGTTGCCGCCGCGGTAACGGGTGATGTGGTTCCACACCACTTCCAGGCCGTTCTGCGGGATCGGGAAGGCGTAGTAGCGGCTGTCGGTGAAGCCCGTGAGGCCGTTACCGCCATCGCGCAGGCCGGTCTTCACCGCACTGGTCCTGGCCGCGGCGTTGATCGCATCCGGCACCACGGTGCTGCGATGGGTCGGATAGACCGGCATGCGATAGCTTTCCGGGTAGCGGGCGAACATTGCCAGCTGCCCGGCCGACAGTTGGTCGCGGTACTGCTCCAGGTTCTGCGCGGTGATGGTGAACAGCGGCTGCTCGCTGGCGAAGGGGTCGCTGAGAAAACCACGGGCATCGACCTGCCCGGCATTGGTGGCCAGGCCGCCGGTCCAGGCGGGGATGGTGCCGGCCGCATTGCCAGCCATCTCGCCGCCCAACGGGGTCAGACTGGTGCCGAGCTTGGCCGCCTCCTGCTCGCTGACCGCGGCCAGCGCGCCGCCGGCCAGCAGGCTCAGGGACAGTGCGCCGAGCATCTTCAGGGTTGTATTCATCTGCATTCCTCAACTGATCCTGATGGCCTAGAAGCTCACGCCGAAGCTGAGCGCCAGGAAGTCGCGGTCGACCGCGGTGTTGTACTTGCCGCCGAAGAAGTCGGTGTACGACAGGCTGGCGGTGTAGGTATTGCGGTAGTCGGCATCGACCCCGAAGCTCACCGCCTTGACACCCTCGTTGAACAGGCCGTTGGGGCCGTAGCCGTCGACGTCATGCGACCAGGAGACGTTCGGCCGCAGGTTCACTCCGGCGAACACGTTGCTGTATTCCCAGATGCCGCGCACCCGGTAGCCCCAGGAAGTGCTGGTGACGAAGCCGTGGGTGTCGCCACGGAAGCCGTAGGCACCGAATAGCGAATCGCGGCCGTAGCGCAGGTCTTCACGGCTCTCCAGTCCACCGACATGGGCCATGCCGATTTCGCCCACCAGGGTGAAGCGTCCGGCGCCCATCACCTGATCGAAGAAGTGGGTGAAGGTGGTCTGCACCTGGGTGACTTCCTTGCGCCGGTAGCCGACGTTGTCCTGGCCCGGTCCGGCCACCACTGGAGCAGCGGTTCCATTGGTGATCGGGTTGAGCAGGCTCAGGGTCATGTCGGTGGTGTTGATCTGCAGCGGCAGGTTCGGCCGGTAGCTGATCTCGCCGGCCCAGGCCGTGCCGGTGGGCAGCGTGGTGGAGAAGCTCAGGCCGTAGAGACGGATGTCCTCGGGGTATTCCAGGTAGTAGCGACCGTTGCCGAGCATCACGCTCTGCGCCAGGCCGGCGCCGCTGCCCGGCACGATGCCGTTGGCGGTGCCGATGATTCCAGGCAGCGCATTCACGGTCGCCAGGCCGGCGTTCTGCGTGCTGACGATGGGCGTGCGGCTGTGGTAGTTGATGAAGTAGGCGCCGTACTCGGTCTCGTCCCCCAGCCAGCGCAGGGCCAGGCCCCACTGGCCGCTGTCGCGTGCATCGCGGTCGCCGGCGCGCGGCAGGATCACCCCTTCGCTGTCGACGCGAAAGCCCTGGCCGAACGCGGCGGCAACCGGCTGCAGCGGCGCGATGGCCGGCGAGCCGATGTGGTAGCCGCTGTCGCAGCCGTCGGCGGCCACGTCGGCGGTGGAGAAAAAGGTGCCGCAGTTGTCGAGAATGGTCTGGTCCCACTCCAGCTGGTAGAAAGCCTCCATGCTCAGGCGGTCGGTGAGGCTCTGCGACAGGTAGAGCATGTTCACCGGAATCAGGCCTTCCTTGATCTCCGCACCGGGGCGGCGGAAGGCGGCGACGTCGATGGGGTTGATGGCGTTGATGCTGTTGCCGATGAAGGTGCTCTCGCCCCAGCTCACCACCTGCTTGCCGACCCGCACCGTACCCGGCAGATCGCCGAGGGCGTAGTTGTGGTAGAGGAAGGCATCGAGGATTTCCGCCCCCGAGGACTTCGCGCCCTCCTTGCGGTTGTGATCGCTGATGTCCTTGAACAGGCGGCTCTCGTCCTTGAGCTCGAAGTCGTACCAGTACTTGCCGCGCACGAAGGCGCCTGTGTCGCCGTACTTCAGCTCGAGATCGTGGATGCCCTTGAAGATCTTCGAGAAGGTCTCGCCCTTCTTGAAATTCAAGCGCCCATCGTCGCCGGTCTGCGCCTGGCCCTGGCCGCCATTGTTGGGGCCGATCAGATCGCGATCCGGACTGCGCATCGACCAGCTGGCACCGATCGACAGCGAGCTGTCGAACTGGCCCTCGATCTCGCCGATGTTGAAGTTCACGGCATGCGCCGGAGCGCTGATGCCAAGGGCGATGGCCAAGGCCAAGGTATGCGGCTGGAATAGTCCGGGCCCTGTTGTTCTTGTCATACGGGTCTCCTGAGTGGGGGTGCAGCTGTCGAGCCTGTCTGCCGCGTTCGCGCGCCACGCGGAACAAGGCAGCAGGCCAACTGCACCCTACGCAGCGACCGATGGCCGGATAAGCGCACCAAGGAGGGATTTCGCCTGTAGCCCGAAAGGATGAATGGCGCCATAGCGCGGGCAGCAGGCCGCGACACTCAGCGTGCTGAATGACGGGGTATCAGAGGGATGGGGAACTTTCTCCGGCGCGTGCGGGTTTCAGCGCCAGCGATCGAGCAGGTTCACCGCCAGCCGGTCCAGCCAGCCCCACAGGCGCTGCTGCGCGCGGCGCCACCAGGGGCGCTGGCGCCAGGCGTCGAGGGTGATTTCGCGGCTGTTGCCGAAGTCCTCGATGAAGCTGGCCGACACCGCCTGGGCGAAGTCGGGGTCGAGCGCCTCGACATTGGCATCGAGGTTGAAGCGCAGGTTCCAGTGGTCGAAGTTGCACGAGCCGACGCTGACCCAGTCGTCCACCAGCACCATCTTCAGGTGCAGGAAGCGCGGTTGGTACTCGAAGATGCGCACGCCGGCCTTGAGCAACCTGGGGTAGTAGCGCTGCCCGGCGAAGCGCACCGGCGGATGGTCGGTGTTGCGTCCGGCCAGCAGCAGGCGCACCTCGACACCGCGACCGGCAGCACGGCGCAGGGCACGGCGGATTTTCCAGGTCGGCAGGAAGTATGGCGTGGCCAGCCACACGCGCTGCTTGGCGCCACGCAGCGCGCGCAGCAGCGAGAGCAGGATGTCGCGATGCTGCGCGGCATCGGCGTAGGCCACTCGTCCCAGGCCGCGCCCTGCCGGCGGGCATTCCGGCAGGTTCAGCGGGACCGGCTGATGGCTCGGCCGCCAGGAAAATCGGGAGTGCCACAACTGTTCGAACAGCTGCTGCCAGTCGCCCACCAGCGGCCCCTCGATCTTCACCATGGCTTCGTGCCAGGGGCTGAGGGCTTCGTCCGGCAGCCAGAACTCGTCTGTGGAGCCGGTGCCACCGACATAGGCGACGCGCTGGTCCACCAGCAGCAGCTTGCGGTGATCACGGTGAAAGTTGCGCAGGCCGCGCCGCCAGCGCACCGGGTTGTACCAGCGCAGCTGCACGCCCGCGGCCTGCATGCGCTCGCGCAGCGCGCCGCCCAGGCCCGCCGCGCCGTAGGCATCGAACAGGCCGCGCACCGCCACGCCACGCTCGGCCGCCCGGCACAGGGCCTCGACCAGGCGCTCGCTGCAGCGGCCATCCTCGATCAGGTACAGCTCGATTTCCACCTGCTGCCGGGCCTGCTCGACGGCCGCCAGCATGCGCGGGAAGAACGCCGGGCCGTCCAGCAGCAACTCGAAGCGATTGCCACCCCGCCAGGGAAAGATGCGACCGCGCGCGTGCACGCTCAGCGCGCCGTGAAGATCAGCACGGCGCCCACCGGTACCGACAGGCTGATCGCCGGCAGCTCGGCAACCTTGCGCAGCGCCTCGATGCCGCTGGCCAGGGCGAAGTCTTCGGCCTGCAGCACCAGCGGCGCCAAGGTCACCACCTGAAAGCGGCGCTCGTCGAGACGGGTGACCAGCAGCTCGCTGTGCAGCTCGCGGCTGTGTTCGTTGAGCGTCAGCTGCAGCGGCAGGCGCAGTTCCAGCTGCGCGCCGGGCGCCAGGTCGGTGAGTTGCGGCAGGTCGACCCTGGCACTGATGCGCGCCTCGGGCAGGCGCGCGGTGTCGAACAGCATGCTGCGCAGGCGCTCGTCGCGCAGCGGGATACCGGTGCTCAGCGAGTCCAGATCCACCCGCAGGCGGGCGCGGCCGTCGGCGGCGATCTGTCCGTGCAGGGTGAGAAAGCGATGCACCTCCGACTGGCTGCCGGAGTGAGTGGAGATGAACGACAAGCGCGAGGACTCGTTGTCCAGGTACCAGTCGGCGTGAACGGGCAAGGCGGCAGCCAGCAGCAGGGCGAGAAACGAACGGTGCATGAGAACTCGAAAACGGTGTGACCAGGCGGCAACGATAGTCGCCATGGCCCGCGTTGCAAAGCCCGGCGCGCACCGCACCGTAGGGCGGTGCAACCCGCCGCTTCCGAGGTGGCGGGTTCCACCCGCCCTACTTGCTCGGCAACAGCTGGCAGCCCTGGCGCTCGCCCAGCCAGACCGCGCTGTGCGTGCGGCCCAGCCCGCTGGCGGTGACACGTTTGGCGCCTTCGTCATCGAGCAGGCTGCTGATCGGCACGTACTGCTTCACATAGCCTTCGCAATAGGCCGCGGGATTGCCGCTGACGTAACGGCAGGAGCAGTACTCCTTGGCCGTGTAGGCGCCGATGATGTCGGGGAAGGCAACCAGATGGGCGCGATTGGGCCAGGCCCAGGCCAGCAGCAGGAGCAACAGCAGCGCCAGCACGCTGAGAATCGGATGGCGACGGATCATGGCTGTACCTCCGCGGCGAAGGCCGCACGCACGCGCTTGAGCAACTCGTTGTGGTTGAAGCTGGCGTCGCGGTCATCGGCATAGCGCACCACCACCAGCTTGTCCTCGGGCAGCACGTACAGGCCCTGGCCCCAGTGCCCCAGCGCGGCAATGGTCGAGGCCGGCGCGTCCGGCCAGGGGCGCGTAGTGCCCGGCAATTCGGCGTTGAGCCACCAATGCCCGCCCGGCACGGCATCGCCCGGCTTGGCCAGTTGCGGCTGGTAGCCGGCAAAGGGGGTGCTGACGAACGCCACCCAGGCCTCGGACAGCAGCTGGCGCTCGCCCCAGCGCCCGCCACGCTGCATCAGCAGGCCCACGCGGGCCAGATCGCGAGCGCTCAGGTAGGCGTAGGAAGAGCCGACGAAGGTACCGGCGCCGTCGCGCTCCCACACCGCGCTGTGGATGCCCAGCGGCTCGAACAGCGCCGTCCAGGGATAGTCGGCGTAGGCCTGCTCGCCGACCATGCCGCGCAGGGCCGCGGCCAGTACGTTGCTGTCGCCGCTGGAGTAACGAAAGCGCGCGCCGGGTGCGGCATCGGCTGCGTGCGCGGCGGTGAAGGCCGCCATGTCGCCGCGGCCGCGGGTATAGAGCATGGCCACCACCGAGGATTTCAGCGGTGCGTATTCGTAGTCTTCCTCCCAGGCCAGGCCCGAGGCCCAATTGAGCAGGTGGCCGATCTTGATCTGCGGGTGCTCGGCCATTGCCGGATAGTACTTGGCCACCGGCGCATCGAGCTTGAAGCGCCCCTCGCCGTAGGCCACACCCAGGGTGGTGGCGAGCAGGCTCTTGGCCATCGACCAGGTCAGGTGCGCGGTTTGCGCCGTGGTCGGTGCCGCGTAGCGCTCGTAGACGATCTGGCCGTCACGCACCACCAGCAGCGCATCGCTGCGCACACCGCTGCGCTGCACCTCGTCGCGCGGCGCAAAGGCATAGGCCTCCAGGTCAGCGACGGTGGCGGACGTTGGCGCAGGCTGGCTCTGCCAATCGGGTTGCGGCCAGTTCTCGGCACGGGAAAAGCCGGCCAGCAGGCTGAGGCCGAGCAGCAGGCTCATACGGCGAAGGGAAAGGATGCTCATGGGCGACCTCGAGGGGAAATCGAGGCGCACCCTAGCATGGAGTGGATGACGGCTTGAAGCGTCAGAAAATGGGAGCGCCGCGCCCTCGTTCAATGGTGCGCACGGCGCGCCCTAGCGGTGGTTGCGGCGCCACGTAGGGCGATGCTGCGCCGGTATGCGCGCAGCCCTAGTTCGGCAGGCGGTAATCGTCGGGGCCCATCAGGTCGAGACCGCACTCGAGGTTCTCGATCCAGTAGAGGAAGGCGCTGATCATCTCGGCACCAACGAAGGGCCGGCCGTGCTGCGGCACGATCATCGCCACGTCCATCTCGCGCACCATCGCCGCCCACAGGCGACAGGCCTTGTTGCCGGCCATGTAGCGGCGATGGAAGCCCTCCATGTTCGGCACGTGGTTGACGAAGTCGCGCACCGGCGAGGCGTCATCGACCATCGAGGCGCCCATGTCGCCGGAGAAGAGGATCTTGCTCACCGGGTCGTAGACCTGGAAGTTGCCCACCGAATGCAGGAAGTGCGCCGGCACCGCCTTGAGCATGCACTTGCCCAGCGGGATGCTCTGGCCGCGGTCGGGCACCGCGATGATGCGGTCATAGGTATTGATGCCGCGGCTCAGCGCCAGGTAGTTGGCCGTCAGGTGCGGCAGAAAGCGCGCCCACAGCTTGGAGCAGATCACCCGCGCGCGGGTGTGCAGCAGCCACTTGTCCAGCGAGGCGATGATGTCCGGGTCCTGGTGCGAGGCGAAGATGTAGGTCAGGTCCTGCACCGGGATGTGCTTGGACAGCTCCAGCGACAGCGGCGTATAGGTCAGGTCGCCACCCGGATCGAGCAGCAGGTACTGCTCGTTGTCGGTGATCAGGAACTGGTTGGACTGCACGCCATCGCCGCTGACCAGGTCATCGAACATCAGGCATTGGTGGCTGCCGTTATCGAACAGCACGATGGGCTCGCGGCGCATGGAAACCTCGTAGATAAATCGCGAGGTCACCTTATGCGCAGGCGGGTCAGCCGGTACTGATATGGGTCAACGCGCGGCGACAATCTGCCGCGCTTTTTCCAGGCGCTTGGTGCGCGCCGCCTCGGCGATGCGCAGCAGGCCCTGGTCGCGTTGCCACAGCTCGGCCCAGTGCGCCGGGCCGGCAGCGAAGGCCGCCTGCAGCTCGCCGCTCAGTGCCTGCTGCTGAGCGAACAGGCCGGCCAGCAGCAGGTGCGTGGTCGGCGCATTCGGCGCCTGCCGCGCCACTTCCGCGCAAGCGGCCAATAGCGCCTCTAGGCGCAACAGCAGAGCGTCCGGCCAGGCGCATTCGCGGCCCACGCCGAACTGCCAGGCACAGACCGCAGCGAGCACGTGCACGTCCTCCAGGGTGCGGAAGGGTTTGACGTAGTCGTCCCAGCCGTCACCGGCCAGGCGCTCGCTCTGCGCCTGCTCCAGGTGCAGGCGGGCGTGACCGATATCCGGCATCAACGGCAGTGCCGGCAGCGGCTCGATGCGCACGCCCGGCGCGCCCTGGCGCACCACGCCCAGGGCCAGGCGCGGCGCCTCGTCGGCCTGCTCCTCGCGCGCCGCTACCAGCAGCCAGTCGGCGCATTCGGCGGCGGTGACGAAATCCTTGCGGCCACTGATGTACAGGCCATGGATGCGCGTGCTCATGTCGGCCGGGCGGGTGCTGCGATTTTCCGTCACACACAGCGCGCCGGCCGTCCAGGGCGCCGCCGGCCACAGCATGCGCAGCGCCGCCTGGTAGCCGGCGAGAAAGGCCAGCCCCGGCGTGGCCGCCTGCAGGCCACCTACCAGCGCCAGTTCGAAGGGTTGCGGGGTGCCGCCCAGGCGCGCCAGCAGGCGTGCATACCAGTCCTCCAGACCCGCTTCGGCAGTCAGGCGCTCGATGGGCTGAAACAGGCTCGACCAGGGCATCGCAGTCCTCCTCGGGCAGCGCCCGAAGCGCCGTCATATAAGCATCAAAAAAACGTCACGGTGGTGACACCGCGCGAACCTAGCCTGAGCTTGCCCAACAAGATCGACCGGCTGCAAGCATTCAGCCGGCACACGGAGGATCTGGCATGACTCAAAACGCTCGCCGTCTGCAGGCCGAACGCCTGCAAGGCCCCGCCGCCCTGCGTGAAGCTCAGGCCTTGCGCTACCGCGTATTCAGCGCGGAATTCGACGCCAAGCTCAATGGTGCCGAACTGGGTCTGGACATGGACGACTACGACATTCACTGCCGCCATATCGGCGTGCGCGACCTGGAAAGCGGCCAACTGGTGGCCACCACTCGCCTGCTCGACCACCAGGCTGCCGCCGGTCTCGGTCGCTACTACAGCGAAGAGGAATTCGCCCTGCACGGTCTGGCCGGTCTCGAAGGCCCGGTGCTGGAGATCGGCCGCACCTGCGTCGATGCCGCCTACCGCAACGGCGCCACCATCGCCGTGCTCTGGGGCGAACTGGCCGAGGTCCTCAACGAGGGCGGCTACCGCTACCTGATGGGCTGCGCCAGCATTTCCATGCAGGACGGCGGCATCCAGGCCCAAGCCATCATGCAGCGCCTGCGCGAACGCTACCTGTGCACCGAGCACCTGCGCGCCGAACCCAGGCACCCGCTGCCGCCGCTGGACGTACCGGGCAACGTCATCGCCGAAATGCCGCCGCTGCTCAAGGCCTACATGCGCCTGGGCGCGAAGATCTGCGGCGAACCCTGCTGGGACAAGGATTTCCAGGTGGCCGACGTGTTCATCCTGCTCAAGCGCGACGAGCTGTGCCCGCGTTACGCCCGGCACTTCAAGGCCGCAGTCTGACAGCGGCACTTGCATCCCCCGCGCCGGCCCTGTAGACAGAGGCCGGCTTTTTTCATCTGGAGTCCTGCATGACCCGACTGCGCCTGGCCCTGCGCCTGCTGCACCTGGCCCTGGTAATCGCCTTCGGTACCCTGCTGGCCGGCATCGTCAGCCTCTGTGAACGCGTGGTGCGGCATGATCTGATGCCCCTGCGCCAGCGCCTGACGCGCTGGTTCCTGGCGCGCCTGGGCGGCGCCCTGCCGTTTCGCGTGCGCGTCGAAGGCGAGCTGCCGACGCAGCCGATGCTGTGGGTCGCCAATCACGTGTCCTGGACCGACATCCCGCTGCTTGGCGCCCTGCAGCCGCTGTCCTTTCTGTCCAAGGCCGAGGTGCGCGCCTGGCCGGTGGCCGGCTGGCTGGCGCACAAGGCCGGTACGCTGTTCATTCGGCGCGGCTCAGGCGACAGCAGCCAGGTCGGCCAGCAGCTCACCCGTCACCTGCAGCAGGGGCGCAACCTGCTGATCTTCCCGGAAGGCACCACCACCGATGGCCTGGCCCTGCGCACCTTCCACGGCCGTTTGCTGGCGAGCGCCATCGACAGCGGCGTGGCCGTGCAGCCGGTAGCGATTCGTTATCTGCGCGATGGTCAGCCCTGCCCGGTGGCGCCTTTCGTGGGCGACGACGACATGCTCTCGCACCTGCTGCGCCTGCTGTCCAGCTCGGCCTGCGAGGTGGAGATCCGCCTGCTCGAGCCGATTGCCAGCGAATCACGCAGCCGTAATGAACTGGCTCGGCACAGCCAGGCCGCAATAGCCTGCGCCCTGCAACTGGACACGCCGGTCATGCTGCCGACCGAAGCCGAAGCCGCCTGATCCACCGCGTAGCCCGGATGCAATCCGGGGCTTCTGCAAGGGCTCCCCGCATTTCATCCAGACTATAGGGCGTAGCCGCTCAGCCGGCCGGCGGCACGATCAACGCATCGCAGTCGAGCGTGCCCAGCAGGCGGCTGGCCACACTGCCGAGGAAGAAGCGCGAGACGCCTTCGCGGGCATGGGTGCCAAGCACCAGCAGGTCGGCCCCCGATTGACTCAGGGCCTCGCCGACCACCCCTTCGGGCGATCCGACCTGCACCAGCAGGCGCTCGTGGCTCAGCGTCGCGCCGAGTGCATCCAGGCGTTCGACCAGTTGCTGACGCAGCAGCTCGCGCTGATTCTCCAGCACCTCGGCGCTGATGCCCGCCTCCATCACCACACCCGCCGCCACCGGTTCGACCGCGCTGGCGACAGACAGCTTGTCCAGGCTCGTCAGGCCCAGATCACGCGCGCGCTTGAGGGCCTGTTGCGAGGTGCGCGACAGATCCATCGCCACCAGTGCCTGCCGGTACTCATGGGTGACCGGGCCATTGACCCGCAGCACCGGCAGATGGCTGCTGCGCACGACGCGTTCGAGCGTGGTGCCGACGAAGAAATCGCGCAGCGCCGACTTGCGATGCGCGCCCACCACCAGCAGGTCGGCACCCATGCCCCGAGCCCCTTCGACGATCAGCGTGGCCGCCTCGCCGGTGGCCACGATCACCCGCGGCACGCTGCCGGCCTGCTCCCCGAGGCGCTCGGCCTGCGACTGCAACAGGCTCTCGGCCTGCTGCACCTGGCGCTGCACGTGCGCGGCCGGCGCATCGTCATCGATCACATGCAGCAGGCTCCACTCGCCGCCGCCCTGGCGACGGATCAGTTGCACGGCGCGCTGCACCGCGTGCGCCGAACGCTCGGACAGGTCGGTCGCTACCAGAATCTTGATCATCTCGTTTCCTCCATGCCTTTAACACCGCGTTACATTCAAGCGCCTGCCGCCACCGCACTCCTTGATGCAGGTCAGGTCCGGCGCGCTAAAGCGGACTAGGGTGGTCAGGACTGCCGCTTGCACCGCCGCATGGCGACCTGCAAGCGCAGCCCGGCCCACCGAAGGAGACGCGCCCATGGGCAATGCCCCCTCTGAACATAGTGACCACGCCTGGCACGCTTTGACTGCACAGCAAGCGCTACACGCGCAGCACAGCAGCGCCAGAGGCCTGGATCGGGACGAAGCCGAACGGCGCCTGCAGCATCACGGCGCCAATCGCCTGCCGCCGCCGCAACGCCGTGGGCCGCTGCTGCGTCTGCTGTATCAGTTCCACAACGTGCTGCTCTACCTGATGCTGGTGGCTGCCCTGATCACCGCCCTGCTCGGCCATTGGATCGACACCTCGGTGATCCTCGCCGCCGTGCTGATCAACGTGATCATCGGCTTCATTCAGGAGGGCAAGGCGGAAAATGCACTCGATGCCATCCGCAACCTGCTCTCGCCCCATGCCATGGTGCTGCGCGGTGGCGAGCGCCACGAGATCGATGCCGAACGCCTGGTGCCCGGCGACATCGTGCTGCTGGTATCCGGCGACAAGGTGCCGGCCGATCTGCGTCTGCTCGACGTGAAGAACCTACTGGTGGAAGAAGCGGCGCTGACCGGCGAATCGGTGCCGGTGGAAAAATCCACAGCCCACTGCAACCTCGACGCAGTGCTGGGCGACCGCCGCTGCATGGCCTATTCCGGCACCCTGGTCAGCAGCGGCCAGGCCACCGGCGTGGTGGTGGCCACCGGCGCCGCCACCGAACTGGGGCGCATCGGCGCCATGCTGCAGCAGGTGCAGGCCCTGTCCACGCCGCTGCTGCGGCAGATCGAGCAGTTCAGTCGCTGGCTGGCGGTGATCATCCTGATCCTGGCCTTCGCCACCTTCATCCTCGGCATTCTGTGGAACGGCCAGAACCCCGGCGACATGTTCATGATGGTGGTGGCCCTGACCGCAGCGGCCATCCCCGAAGGGCTGCCGGCGATCATGACGGTGATCCTCGCCCTCGGCGTGCAGCGCATGGCCGGGCATAGCGCCATCGTCCGGCGCTTGCCCGCGGTGGAGACCCTCGGCTCGGTGACGGTGATCTGCTCGGACAAGACCGGTACCCTGACCCGCAACGAGATGACCGTGCAACGCGTGGTCAGCGCCAGCCGCATCCTCGATGTCTCGGGCGTTGGCTACGCCCCGGAAGGCGCCTTCCACGACAATGGCCAGCTGCGCGAACCTGATGCCGAACTGCTGGAGATCGCCCGCGCCGCGCAGCTGTGCAACGACGCCCGCCTGCAACAGGACGAGGCCGGCCACTGGCTGCTGCATGGTGATCCGACCGAAGGCGCCCTCCTCACCCTGGCACTGAAGAGTGGTCTCGATATCCAAGCCCTGCAGGCGCAGCTGCCGCGCAGCGATGCGATTCCGTTCGAGTCCGAGCATCGTTTCATGGCGACCCTGCACCATGACCACGCCGGCCATGGCCTGATCTACCTCAAGGGCGCCCCCGAACGCGTGCTGGAGATGTGCGTCAGCCAGCGCAGCGCAGGCGGCGGCAGTGCGCCTTTGGACGCCGATTACTGGCGGCGCCAGGCCACCGACCTGGCTGCCCGTGGCCTGCGCCTGCTGGCCCTGGCCAGCAAACCAGCGGCGGCAGAACAGCGCACGCTGAATTTTGCCGACGTGGAAGCTGGGCTGACCCTGCTGGCCCTGGTCGGCATCATCGACCCGCCGCGCGAGGAGGCCATCGCCGCCGTCGCCGAATGCCAGCGCGCCGGCATCCGCGTGAAGATGATCACCGGCGATCACGCCGAAACCGCCCGCGCCATCGGCGCACAACTGGGCATCGGCGTAGGCCTGCCGGCGCTGACCGGTGCCGAGCTGGAGCTGCTCGACGAGCGCCGCCTGCGCGAGGTGCTGCCCGGCGTCGAGGTATTCGCCCGCGCCAGTCCCGAGCATAAGCTGCGCCTAGTGCAGGCCATGCAGGACAGCGGCGAGGTGGTGGCGATGACCGGCGACGGGGTCAACGATGCGCCCGCGTTGAAACGCGCCGACGTCGGTGTGGCCATGGGCCTGAAGGGCACCGAGGCGGCCAAGGAAGCGGCCGAAGTGGTGCTGGCCGATGATAATTTCGCCACCATCGCCGGCGCCGTACGCGAAGGTCGGGCGATCTACGACAACCTGAAGAAATTCATTCTTTTCGCGCTGCCCACCAACGGCGGCCAGGCATTGATCGTGATCTTCGCCATCCTGTTCCAGGTGCTGCTGCCGTTGACCCCGGCCCAGGTGCTGTGGATCAACATGGTCACCTCCAGCACCCTGGGCCTGGCGCTGGCCTTCGAGCCCAGCGAGCGCGGACTGATGAACCGCGCACCGCGGGCGCCGAGCGAGCCCCTGCTGTCGGCCTTCTTTGTCTGGCGCATCGCGATGGTCTCGGTGCTGATCGCCGGCGCCGGCATCGCCCTGTTCCTCTGGGAACTGCAACTCGGCAGCGACCTGGGCAGTGCGCGGACCGTGGCGGTCAACGCCGTGGTGATGTGCGAGATCTTCTACCTGCTCAACTGCCGCAGCCTGTTCGGCTCGGTGCTCAGCGGCGAGGCGCTGCTGGGCAATCGTGCGGTGCTGGTGACCATTGCCCTGTGCCTGGTGCTACAGGCGCTGTTCACCTACGCGCCGCCACTGCAGCAGCTGTTCGGCTCGGTGGACATGAGCCCGGAGCAGTGGCTGCGCGTGTTGTTGGCGGGGCTGGCGCTGTTTTGCCTGGCAGAGCTGGAGAAGTGGGTGGTGCGGCGCTATCGCCTGCATCCGCAGGCGGTATGAGCCGCTGCGAGAGGGGCTTTGCAATAGTTGTCGCGGCGGCGAAATACCTGGTGCGCACGGCGCACCCTACGGAGCATGCCGAGCAAGACACATAGGGTGCGCCACGCGCACCGCCACTATTGCGATGCGGTTAGAGGGGCTTGCACCTCACCCACCGCAGAAGAACGCCAAACCCGTGGGAGGCGCTTCAGCGGCGACCGTGGCAGTGGCGACATCCCGGTGCGCACGGCGCACCCTACGGAACATGCCGAGCAGACAGGTAGGGTGCGCCGTGCGCACCGCCGCTACCGCCGCTATTACGATGCGCCCAACTCGGCCTCGGCAAAGGCCATCAGCTGCGGATAGAAGGCGCGGAAGTCCTCGCTCAGCGGTTCGTACAGCCGCTCCAGTTCGCTCAGGCTGCCGTCGAGCAACTGCGGTCTGGACAGGCGCCGCTGCATGCCGGCGATCACCTGCTCCAGCACCGCGAACTCGCGGTAGCTGCCCAGCCAGTCCTGTGCGGCCATGCGCGGCGCCATCAGCGCCAGGCGTCCGGGCAGCTCCGCTTCGGCCGCCAGTACGCGATACACACGACCGGTGAAATGCTCCAGCGGCTGCGCCGCATAGAGCGGCCAATCACGCGCCAGGCAATGGTCGAAGAACAGGTCCAGCAACATGCCGGCCATGCGCCGCCGTTCGACGGGAAAGCGCGCCCGTGCGCGTGCCTGCAACGGATGGCTGTCGGTGAAGGCGTCGATGCGTCGATGCAGGCGGATGGCCGCCTCGATGGGCGCCGGCCAACGCCCGTCGAGAGGGCCTTTGACGAAATCGCCATAGAGGCTGCCGAGCAGCTGTGCCGGCGCGTCGCCGCCGAGATGCAGATGGGCCAGGTAGTTCATCACACGAGCTTAACCCCGCAGGCGGGACAATCGAAGCCGTTGATGGAGACTATCGGAACAAACGATCGGTATATCGCTCAGAGACGATATAAGGTTCGCCACATGACGATACGCAACGATCAAGCCCTGGATGTCGACCTCGACGCCATCATCAGGACCCTCGCCCACCCGGTACGCCGCGACATCCTCGACTGGCTGAAGGAGCCCGAGCGCCACTTCGCCGAACAGGATCACCCGCTGGAGATCGGCGTGTGCGCCGGCAAGATCTTCCTGCGTACCGGGCTTTCGCAATCCACCGTTTCCGCCCATCTGACCACCCTGCAACGCGCCGGTCTGGTGACCAGCCGCAAGGTCGGCCAATGGCACTTCTTCAAACGCAACGACGAGCTGATCCAGGCCTTCGTCGAGCGCCTAAGCCAGCAACTCTGATTCGACCATTCCTTCGGAGATATCCCATGCCCACACTGTTCGACCCCATCCAGATCGGCGACCTGCAACTGAACAACCGCATCATCATGGCGCCGCTGACCCGCTGCCGCGCCGATGAAGGTCGCGTGCCCAACGCCCTGATGGCCGAGTACTACGTGCAGCGCGCCTCGGCCGGCCTGATCATCAGCGAAGCCACCGCGGTCACGCCGATGGGCGTGGGTTACCCGAACACTCCCGGCATCTGGTCCGACGAGCAGGTCCGCGGCTGGCACAACGTCACCCAGGCGGTACACGCCAACGGCGGCAAGATCGTTCTGCAACTGTGGCATGTCGGCCGCATCTCCGACCCCATCTACCTGAACGGTGAACTGCCGGTTGCACCGAGCGCGATCCAGCCGGCCGGCCACGTCAGCCTGGTGCGTCCGATCAAGGAATTCGTCACCCCGCGCGCGCTGGAAACCGAGGAAATCGCCGATATCGTCGAGGCCTACCGTCAAGGCGCCGAGAACGCCAAGGCCGCCGGTTTCGACGGCGTGGAAATCCACGGCGCCAACGGCTATCTGCTCGACCAGTTCCTGCAGAGCAGCACCAACCAGCGCACCGACCGCTACGGCGGCAGCGTCGAAAACCGTGCTCGCCTGCTGCTGGAAGTGACTGATGCCGCCATCTCCGTATGGGGCGCCGGCCGCGTCGGTGTGCACCTGGCACCGCGCGCCGATGCGCACGACATGGGCGACGCCAACCGCGCCGAAACCTTCGGCTACGTCGCCCGCGAGCTGGGCAAGCGCGGCATCGCCTTCATCTGCGCCCGCGAGAAGGAGGGTGACGACAGCCTGACGCCGCAACTGAAGAAGGAGTTCGGCGGTGTGTTCATCGCCAACGAGCGCTTCACCAAGGAGCAGGCCAACGCCTGGCTGGCCGAAGGCAAGGCCGATGCGGTGGCCTTCGGCATCCCCTTCATCGCCAACCCGGACCTGCCGGAGCGCCTGCAGCAGGACGCAGCGCTGAACGAGCCGCATCCGGAAACCTTCTACGGTTCCGGCCCGGTCGGCTATATCGACTATCCGCGCCTGTAACGCGTCTTACCTGGGGTGCGTTGCGCGCACCGAGACTGCTCGTTGCGACCGTTGGTGCGCGCGGCGCACCCTACGCCCAGGCCCTAACGCACAAGACCCGCATTGCGGGTCTTGTGCTTTTGACCTTGGTACCTCAGCGCTGGTTGATCTGCTGCTGCAGATTCACCACCTGGCTTTGCAGGGTGTTGATGTTGCGCGTCATCTGCGCGCGGAACGCATCGAACTCGGCGGTGCTGGGGCCTGCGCTGGCGGCCGGGCGGTTGTCCAGCTCGCTGCGCAGCACCAGCAGGTCCTGCTCCAGGTTGCGGATGGCCTGGGCCGGGTTGCCCTGCTTCTTCAGCGCATCGATATCGCCACCGAGCGCCTTGATGCGGCCATCGAGCTTGGCCAGCTCAGCCTGGGTCGTCTTGGCGTCGCCCTGCGCAGCCTTCAGCGCCGCCTGCTCGGTGGAAAGCGCCTGCAGACGCTTGTCGAAATCGGCGCTGGCGCCCAGGCCACTCTTGAGCTCGGTGCCCAGCTGCTCGATGCGCTTGTCCAGCGCCGCCTGCGCCGTGGCACTCTGCTGTTGCTGCTGGCTCAGCTCGGCCAGGCGATTTTCCAACTGCTTGACCTGCAGCTTGAGCGCTTCGCTGCCGCTGGTGACGCTGGATTCGGTCGCCACCACCTTGCCGGAAATATCCTGAATACGTCCGGCGGCCTCCTCGCTGATGCGCGCGAAGCTTTCCTGGGTCGCCACCAGGCGCTGCTCCATCAGCCCGATCTGTTGCAGGCTCCACCAGCCCAGGCCGGCCAGGGCAAAGCTCAGCGCCCCGACCAGGGCCCACAACGGCCCGGTGCTGGCACCTTTAGCCACCGGTGCCTTGCCGGCGCGGCTGCTGCGCGGCGCCGGTTCCTCGCGTGGCTCGGCGACATATTCGCGGCGCTCCGGGGTCAGGCTTGGCAGGTTGTCGAGCTCGTCGTTGGCGTCATTGCGCATGGTCGGACCTATGGTTGAAACGAAGAAACGGAAATGCCGCGCAGTATACCGATTCGCCACCATGGCATCAGCGTCGCGCCAAGCAGGTGCGCGGCGCACCGACGAAGGGCGCGACAGGGCCATCGACTCGCCACCGGCCCAGCAGTTCCGCAAAAGTTGAACTGGTACGCACTTTGCTTTTCATCCTGTCGTGAACGCAGCGATAGCGTGTCGCTCACAAGCCAGCAGGCGGCCTGAAAGTTCTGCACAGCACCAGGCAGGAGATGCGTGTGACGGCCGATGGGAAGCGGCTGGCCAGGTCACGGCGGGAGAGGAATGCCAAAGCCCGTGACCCTTCAACCAACCGGGGGAAGTCGCGATGGAACTGAACAAAGAAGTACTGGACTGCATGAAGGCGCTGCGGCGCCGCCTGCGCGAAGAACAGGCCGTAGACATTCGCCTGAGCCAGCCCGATGCCGTCGGCGCCATGCTCGAGGGCAGCCTGAAGTCCGCCGATGAAGAAACCCGCCGCCTGGGCCAGCGTCTGGCCGAACTTTCCGATCACCCCCAGCGCGCCGCCACGCCATTGGCTGACGTGGAGCTGCCGGTCGTCAGCGCAACCGGCTCGGTACGCATCTATCGCGGTCAGCGCATCTACGCCTGATGCCCCATCTGCGCCTGCCACCAGGTGCAGAACTCGTCCAGCGCATCCCACAGACTGGCCCTGGGTTCATAGCCGAGGTATTCGCGGGCGCGGTCGATGTTCAGGGAAAAATCCCTGGCCATCACCGCCACTCCCAGGCGAAACAGGCTGGGTTCGGGTCGCCCGGGCAACAGGCGGCACACGCCTTCGTTGAGCGTCGCCGCGGCATAGGCCAGCGGGAACGGCACATGCCGCGTCACCGGCGGCAACTGCAGACGACGCAGCACGTAATTGACCACATCCCACAGCGGCACCGGAGCGCCGTTGCTGATGTTGTACACCTGCCCCAGCGCCGGGCCGGCGGCCAGTAACGCGCTGAACAGAGCATCGTTGAGGTTGTGCACGCTGGTGAAGTCGACCTTGTTCAGGCCGTTGCCGATGATCGCCAGGCGGCCCTTGCGCTGCATGGCGATCAGCCGCGGGAAGATGCTGGTGTCGCCGGCACCGGTGACGAAACGCGGGCGCAGGGCGAGTACCTCCAGGCCGAACTCCTGCGCGGCGAACACCTGCTGCTCGGCCAGGTACTTGGTCTTGCCGTAGTGATCGGAGAAGCGCTTGGGCACCTGCTCCTCACGAATATCGACATGGGATTTGCCATCGAAGTAGATCGATGGCGAGGACAGATGCACGAGGCGCCGCACCTTCTGCTTGAGGCAGGCATCGACGACGTTCTCGGTGACCGTCACGTTGGCCTGGTGGAAATGCGCATAGTCGCCCCACACGCCGACCGCGCCGGCGCAATGCACCACGGCCTCGACATCCTGACACAGCGCCCGGGTCAGCTCGGCATCGCCAAGGTCGCCCTGAACGAACTCGGCGCCGCGTTTGATCAGATGCTGCACGCCCTCGGCACGCCGACCGTTGACCCGCACCGCCAGCCCCTGCTCGAGCGCGAAACGGGCGAAACGCCCACCGATGAAGCCACTCGCGCCGGTGACCAGAATTTTCATCGCCATCCCTCTCAAACATCGATTCTTGTAATGGCCGCACTCTAGCAGTGCTCGATCCACCCTGCGCTGTCGGCGGCGGCCAGAACGACGACCCGGCAGGCCTAACACACGTATCGACACGTAGGGTGCGCCGTGCGCACCAGCCC
>NZ_FNJJ01000019.1:0-34260 GCF_900104265.1 Ectopseudomonas guguanensis | reverse complement strand
TCGACGCGAGCCAATCTCACCATCCCGTCACATCCCCCAATTGGTGCGCGCGGCGCACCCTACGGACCGCAAAGCACCTAGCCGGCGGCGGCCAGCATTACGACCCGGCAGACCTCGTCCACCCAGCCGTACGCATGGCCGTAGGGTGCGCCGTGCGCACCAGCCCATCGCGGGATACCCACCTTCATCCCGCGCCTGGAATCGATCCAGGCCACCATTCCCCGTCTCATCACCTTGGTGCGCGCAGCGCACCCTACCTCGCCTGTACCAGTGTGCCGGCGGTGGCGCGGCGCAGGTGCTCGGTGAGGCCGGCCAGCAGCTCGCCGCCGTTGCGCCAGTGATGCCAGTACAAAGACACGTCGATGAAGCGCTCGGGCACCAGCTCCACCAACCTGCCGCTGGCCAGTTCGTCACGCACCTGCAGCTCCGGCACCAGTCCCCAACCCAGGCCGCCCTCGGTCAGGCGCACGAAACCTTCCGACGAAGGGCACAGGTGATAGGCGAATGCCCCCGTCACCCCCAGCCCGGCCAGGTAGCGGTGCTGCAACTGATCGTCCGGGCCGAAGACGATGGCCGGCGCCCGCGCCAGCGTCTCGGCGCTGACGCCGTTGGCGAAATGCCGGGCGACGAAGCCAGGACTGGCCAGCGCGCGATAACGCATCGCCCCCAGCGCCAGGCTGCGCGCGCCGGCTACCGGGCGCTCGGCGGCGCACACGCAGCCGGCCACCTCGCCGGCGCGCATGCGCTTGAGGCCAACCTCCTGATCCTCCACCACCAGCTCCATCAGCACCTGCCGGGTCGCGCAGAACTCGGTCGTCGCGGCGGCCCACCAGGTGGCCAGGCTGTCGGCGTTGATGGCAATGCGCAGACGCTCGGGCAGCGCCTGTTCATCCAGCCCCGGCACCTGCCCTTGCAGGTCGCGCTCGAGCAGGCGCACCTGCTGCACATGGTTGAGCAGACGCCGGCCGATTTCGGTAGGCGCCGGCGGCATCGCGCGCACCAGCACCGGCTGGCCGACCCGCGCCTCGAGCAGCTTGATTCGCTGCGAAACGGCAGATTGCGACAGGCCCAGCACCTGCGCCGCGCGCTCGAAGCCGGCCTGTTCCACCACCGCCACCAGGGCAGCCAGGAGTTTGTAATCGAACAAATCGATTTTCCTAATGAGCGATCAGCATTATTTGTTTCTCTTATACACCTGCGCGCCGCAGACTCGCCAGCATCCACCTCACCTCTGGAGCTCAAGATGGCCGGCGAAACCGATCTCTCACGTTTGCTGCAGAGCATGACGCCGCAGCTCAACCCCGGTCAGTACGTGTTCTGCTGCGTTGCTGCCGACCATGACTGCAGCGCCCTGCAGCCCATCGCCAGCCTGCGCGAAGCCGAAGGCCTGAGCCTGGTGCTGCCGTGCGAGGTCGCCGACGCCCATGGCCTGCGCTACGACTTCGTGGCGGCCTGGATCACCCTGCAGGTGCACTCCTCGCTGGCAGCCGTGGGCCTGACCGCCTCCTTCTCCGCCGCCCTAGCGCAGGCCGGGGTGAGCTGCAACGTGGTCGCCGGCTTTCATCACGACCACCTCTTCGTACCCATCGAGCGCGCCGAACGGGCGCTGTCGACCCTGCGCGCGCTGTCGGCCGCCGCCCTGCCGGAGCCGGTGTGATGTGGCAGAGCTACAGCAACGGCCTGCTGGTCGCCATCGGCCTGATCATGGCCATCGGCGCGCAGAATGCCTTCGTCCTGGCGCAGAGCCTGCGCCGCGAGCACCACATTCCGGTGGCGGCGCTGTGCATCCTTTGCGATGCCGTGCTGGTGGCGGCCGGCGTGTTCGGCCTGGCCACACTGCTGGCGCAGAGCCCGACGCTGCTGGCCATCGCCCGCTGGGGCGGCGCTGCGTTCCTGCTCTGGTATGGCAGCCAGGCGCTGCTGCGCGCCGCGCGTCCGCAGTCACTGCAAGCAACGGATAACGAACCGCGCTCCTTGCGGGCGGTGATGCTCGCAGCGCTGGCGGTCACCCTGCTCAACCCGCACGTCTATCTCGATACCGTGTTGCTGATCGGCTCGCTCGGTGCCCAGCAGCCCGAGCCCGGCGCCTATGCCGCCGGGGCGGCCAGTGCCTCCCTGCTCTGGTTCACCAGCCTGGCGCTCGGCGCGGCGTGGCTCGCACCCTGGCTGGCGCGACCGCTGACTTGGCGGCTGATCGATCTGGGCGTGGCGGCGATGATGTTCGCCGTGGCCGCACAACTGATTCTGGGCGGGTTGTAGGCTCTCTCCCATGGCCGGATGCAAGCCGGGGAATCACAGGCCCCGGATTGCATCCGGGCTACGCATCTGCGAGGTAGCTGGGCAACGTGCACGGCGTACGCAGTCGCAGCGCGATCCGTGGCGCGCTCATCGCTCGGCGGTGCAACGTCCACCTGCTGGATCTACCTTGAATGGGTAGCACCAGTCGCCGGCAACCGACAGCCGGGTGAACCCACTGCAGAACCTTCGGTTGCACCCGACCGCCTGGCGGTCGCCCCAAGCCCGGGAGTCCGGCTTATGCCCAGCTCGCCCTGCCGCGCCCAGGGAAACGCCACCACCACCCGCAACGCCTTGTATACCGGCGCTTCGAGCGCACAGATGACGTCCGTCGCCGCGCGACAATTATTGGTTGCACCTGGTTGCACCCAACGCTTGAGCGGGTTTAATCTGCGCCCTTTCGCGTTAGCTACGCTCGTAACCACAGGTATAAGAAATGGCTACCACCACTCTTGGCGTAAAACTCGACGATGCCACCCGTGAGCGCCTGAAAAAGGCCGCTGCGCAGATCGATCGCACCCCGCACTGGATGATCAAGCAGGCGATCTTCAATTATCTGGAGCAAGTCGAGAGTGGCCTGACGCCCGCCGAGCATGCCGGCCTGGCCGCTGCCGCCGGTGAGGAAGCCCTGGAGTCGCTGACCGAGCAGGGCCTGCAGGTGTTCCTCGACTTCGCCGAGAGCATCCTGCCGCAGTCGGTACTGCGCGCCGCCATCACCAGCGCCTACCGCCGCCCGGAAACCGAAGTGGTGCCAATGCTGCTGGAGCAGGCGCGCCTGAGCAAGGAACAGGCCGAGGCCTCGCAGAAGCTGGCGCTGGGCATCGCCGAGAAGCTGCGCAACCAGAAGAACGCCAGCGGCCGCCAGGGCCTGGTGCAAGGCCTGCTGCAGGAGTTCTCGCTGTCGTCGCAGGAAGGCGTGGCGCTGATGTGCCTGGCCGAAGCCCTGCTGCGCATCCCCGACAAGGCCACCCGCGACGCGCTGATCCGCGACAAGATCGCCAACGGCAACTGGAGCCAGCACCTCGGCCAAAGCCCGTCGATGTTCGTCAACGCGGCGAGCTGGGGCCTGCTGATTACCGGCAAGCTGGTGTCCACCCACAACGAGGCCGGCATGACCTCGGCGCTCAACCGCATCATCGGCAAGAGCGGCGAGCCGGTGATCCGCAAGGGCGTGGACATGGCCATGCGCCTGATGGGCGAGCAGTTCGTCACTGGCGAGACCATCGCCGAAGCCCTGGCCAACGCCGCCAACCTGGAGGCCAAGGGCTTCCGCTACTCCTACGACATGCTCGGTGAAGCCGCGCTGACCGAGGAAGATGCCAAGCGCTACCTGGCCTCCTACGAGCAGGCCATCCACGCCATCGGCAAGGCCTCTCACGGTCGCGGCATCTACGAAGGCCCGGGCATCTCGATCAAGCTCTCCGCCCTGCACCCGCGCTACAGCCGCGCCCAGTACGAGCGCGTGATGGACGAGCTGTACCCGACCCTGCTGGGCCTGACCCAGCTGGCCAAGCAGTACGACATCGGCATCAACGTCGACGCCGAGGAAGCCGACCGCCTGGAGCTGTCGCTGGACCTGCTCGAGCGCCTGTGCTTCGAGCCATCGCTGGCCGGCTGGAACGGCATCGGTTTCGTCATCCAGGCCTACCAGAAGCGCTGCCCGTACGTGATCGACTACGTCATCGACCTGGCCAAGCGCAGCCGTCATCGCCTGATGATCCGCCTGGTCAAGGGCGCCTACTGGGACAGCGAGATCAAGCTGGCTCAGGTCAACGGCCTGGAAGGCTACCCGGTGTACACCCGCAAGCCGTACACCGACGTGTCCTACATCGCCTGTGCGCGCAAGCTGCTGGCCGCGCCGGAAGCCATCTACCCGCAGTTCGCCACCCACAACGCCCACTCGCTGTCGGCCATCTACCACCTGGCCGGGCAGAACTACTACCCGGGCCAGTACGAGTTCCAGTGCCTGCATGGCATGGGCGAGCCGTTGTACGAGCAGGTGGTGGGCAAGGTCGCCGACGGCAAGCTGAACCGCCCGTGCCGCATCTATGCACCGGTGGGCAGCCATGAAACCCTGCTGGCCTACCTGGTACGCCGCCTGCTGGAAAACGGCGCCAACACCAGCTTCGTCAACCGCATCGCCGACCACAGCATCTCGCTCAAAGACCTGGTGCTCGACCCGGTGCTGCAGGTCGAGCAGATGGCCGCACAGGAAGGTGCCGTCGGTCTGCCGCACCCGCGCATCCCGCTGCCGCGCGACCTGTACGGCAAGGATCGAGTCAACTCCTCGGGCCTGGATCTGGCCAACGAACATCGCCTCGGCTCGCTGTCCTCGGCACTGCTGTCCACCGTCAACCAGAGCTATCTGGCCGAGCCGATGCTCGGCTGCGATGGCGCCAACCCGGGCGAGCCGGAGCCGGTACGCAACCCGGCCGATCATCGTGACCTGGTCGGCCATGTGCGCGAAGCCAGCGTCAAGGATGTCGACAGCGCCCTGCTCTGCGCCCTGGCCAGCGGGCAGATCTGGCAGTCCACCCTGCCGGCCGAGCGCGCCGCCGTGCTGGAGCGCGCCGCCGACCTGATGGAAGCCGAGCTGCAGCAGCTGATGGGCCTCTTGGTACGCGAGTCCGGCAAGACCTTCGCCAACGCCATCGCCGAAGTGCGCGAGGCGGTGGACTTCCTCCGTTACTACGCGATCCAGGCGCGCAGCTTCGGCAACGACAGCCACCGCCCGCTGGGCCCGGTGGTGTGCATCAGCCCGTGGAATTTCCCGCTGGCGATCTTCACCGGCCAGGTCTGCGCCGCGCTGGCCGCCGGCAACACCGTGCTGGCCAAGCCGGCCGAGCAGACCCCGCTGATCGCCGCGCAGGCCGTGCGCATCCTGCGCGAGGCCGGCGTACCGGCTGGCGCCGTGCAGCTGCTGCCGGGCCGTGGCGAAACCGTCGGCGCGCGCCTGGTGGGTGACGAACGCGTGCGTGGGGTGATGTTCACCGGCTCCACCGAAGTGGCCGGCATCCTGGCGCGCAACATCGCCGGGCGCCTGGATGCTCAGGGCCGCACCATTCCGCTGATCGCCGAGACCGGCGGTCTCAACGCCATGATCGTCGACTCCTCGGCGCTGACCGAGCAGGTGGTGATGGACGTGGTCGCCTCCGCCTTCGACAGCGCCGGCCAGCGCTGCTCGGCCCTGCGCGTGCTGTGCGTGCAGGACGATGTGGCCGATCGCGTGCTGACCATGCTCAAGGGCGCCATGGCCGAATACAGCCTGGGCAACCCGGAGCGCCTGAACACCGACATCGGCCCGGTGATCGACGCCGAGGCCAAGGCCGGCATCGAAACCCACATCACCAAGCTGCGTGAGAAGGGCCGCAAGGTCACCCAACTGGCGCGCGTCAACGCTGACGACATCAAGCGCGGCACCTTCGTCGTGCCGACCCTGATCGAGCTGGACAGCTTCGACGAGATGAAGCGCGAGATCTTCGGCCCGGTGCTGCACGTGGTGCGCTACGCCCGTGCCGATCTGGGCAAGCTGCTGCAGCAGATCAACGACAGCGGCTACGGCCTGACCCTCGGCGTGCACACCCGCATCGACGAGACCATCGCCCAGGTGGTGAGCACGGCCAAGGTCGGCAACCTGTACGTCAACCGCAACATGGTCGGCGCCGTGGTCGGCGTGCAGCCGTTCGGTGGTGAAGGTCTGTCCGGCACCGGCCCGAAAGCCGGCGGCCCGCTGTACCTGTATCGCCTGCTGTCGACCCGTCCGCAGGAGGCCGTCGCCAATTACCTGCAACAGGCCGAGGTGCAGGCACTGCCGGTTCCGAGCGAGCTGGACAAGGTGCGCACCGCCTTCGCCGAGTGGGCGAGCAAGCAGGAGCCGGGCATCGCCGCGCTGTTCGAGCAGTACCGCACGCTGTCGCAGAGCTACAGCAGCCACACCCTGACCGGCCCGACCGGCGAGCGCAACAGCTACAGCCTGCTGCCGCGCGAGCGCGTGCTCAACCTGGCCGACGAGCGCAGCGACCTGCTGGCCCAGCTGGCCGCCACCCTGGCGGTGGGTAGCAAGGCGATCTGGCTGGACAGCCAGCGCGCGCTGCACGCCGAACTGCCGAAGGAAGTGCAGAAGCACATCCAGCTGGTGGCCGACTGGAACAGCATCGACGTGGAGCTGGACGCCATCCTGCACCACGGCGATTCCGACCAGCTGCGCGCGGTGAGCGAGCAGGCGGCGCAGCGCAAGGGCGCCATCGTCGGCGTGCACGGGCTGAACAAGGGCGAAACCGACATCCCGCTGGAGCGCCTGCTGATCGAACACGCCCTGAGCGTCAACACCGCAGCCGCCGGCGGCAACGCCAGCCTGATGACCATCGGCTGAGACTTTCGACCGTCACAGGTCGGAAACGCCGTGGAAAGCTGGCTGAAAGCTTTCCACGGCATGCTGCACCCACACGGCGCGACTGCCTGCAGGGGTTACCCGCCCGGCGCCGTGTTCTCTCCTCGTGACCTTCGGGTCTGCGCCAGCCTACCCGGCCGGTGCTCCGCGCGGGGCCAAACGCCCCGCTCATTTCCCAAGGCAATCCATCTCAAATTGCCATCATTGCGTGCCGAAAAGTTCCGACTATCGTTCAGGAGCGGCGCTTCGCTGCGCCAGCCGGAGCAGCAGTCCTGAAGCTTTTCGGGTGCTCGACAACGCGACTCAACGGAGATGCGTTGACGAACCCTGACTATTGATTCAGGTCAGGACGCAGTGCTCGCCAAACGCGCTCAATACCTATGTCCCCTTGTGACACGGAGGTAATTGAGATGTCTGACTCGACGCAAAAACTCCGCCTCGGTGCGCTGATCGCACTGGTCGTCGGCTCCATGGTCGGCGGCGGTATCTTCTCCCTTCCCCAGAACATCGCCGCCAGCGCCAGCGCCGGTGCCACCCTGATCGGCTGGCTGATCACCGGTGTCGGCATGCTGACCCTGGCCTTCGTGTTCCAGACCCTGGCCAACCGCAAGCCCGAACTCGACGGTGGGGTCTACGCCTACGCCAAGGCCGGCTTCGGCGACTACATGGGCTTTTCCTCGGCCTGGGGCTACTGGATCAGCGCCTGGATCGGCAACGTCAGCTACATGGTGCTGCTGTTCTCCACCCTGGGTTACTTCTTCCCGGTATTCGGCGAAGGCAACACCCTGCCGGCGGTGATCGGTGCCTCGGTGCTGCTGTGGCTGCTGCACTTTCTGGTGCTGCGTGGGATCAGGGAAGCGGCCTTTATCAACACCGTGACCACCATCGCCAAGATGCTGCCGCTGGCACTGTTCATCGTCATCGCCGCCATCGCCTTCAAGCTGGACGTGTTCACTGCGGACTTCTGGGGCAGCGGCAACCCGGAACTGGGTAGCGTGATGGATCAGGTGCGCAACATGATGCTGGTCACCGTCTGGGTGTTCATCGGCATCGAGGGGGCGAGCATCTTCTCTGCCCGCGCCGAGAAACGCAGCGACGTCGGCAAGGCCACGGTGATCGGCTTCGTCGGCGTGCTCCTGCTGCTGGTGCTGGTCAACGTGCTGAGCCAGGGCATCCTGGCCCAGGCCGAACTGGCCGGGCTGAAGAACCCGTCGATGGCAGGCGTGCTGGAGCAGGTGGTCGGCCCCTGGGGCGCGCAACTGATCGCCATCGGCCTGATCGTCTCGCTGGCAGGCGCCTTGCTGTCCTGGACCCTGCTGTGCGCGGAGATTCTCTTCGCCAGCGCGCGCGACCACACCATGCCGGAGTTCCTGCGCAAGGAGAACGCCAACCACGTTCCGGCCAATGCGCTGTGGCTGTCCAACGGGCTGATCCAGCTGTTTCTGATCATCACCCTGTTCAACGCTTCCACCTACCTCAGCCTGCTGTACCTGGCCACCTCGATGATTCTGGTGCCGTACTTCTGGTCCAGCGCCTATGCGGTACTGCTGGCAGTGCGTGGCGAGACCTACGAGCAGGCCAATGGCGAGCGCAACAAGGATCTGCTGATCGCGGGCATCTCCACCCTGTACGCGGTGTGGCTGGTGTACGCCGCCGGCGTGCAGTACCTGCTGCTCTCGGCGCTGCTCTATGCCCCTGGCGCGATCCTCTTCGCCAAGGCCAAGCGCGAGCTGGGCCAACCCATCTTCACCGGTGTCGAGAAGATCATTTTCGTCGCCGTGCTGATCGGTGCCGCCATCGCTGCCTACGGGCTCTATGACGGCTTCCTGAGTCTCTGAAACGCTGGCCGCGAGCGGCCCGCAGGGGCCGCCGGCCAGCCTGAAAACTCGCTCTACGAGAAGGAGTTCGACATGTCCAAGAAAGCCCTAGGCGTTCATTCCGAAGCCGGCAAGCTGCACAAGGTGATGGTTTGCTCGCCAGGCCTGGCACACCTGCGCCTGACCCCGAACAACTGCGACGAACTGCTGTTCGACGACGTGATCTGGGTATCGCAGGCCAAGCGCGACCACTTCGACTTCATGACCAAGATGCGCGAGCGCGGCGTCGAGGTGGTGGAGATGCACAACCTGCTGGAAGAGACCGTGCGCGATCCCCATGCGCTGAAGTGGATTCTCGACCGCAAGATCACCCCCAACAGCGTCGGCCTCGGCCTGCAGAACGAAGTGCGCTCCTTCATCGAAGGCCTGGAGCCACGCAAGATCGCCGAGTTCCTGATCGGCGGCGTTTCCGGCGCCGACCTGGTCAGGCACAAGGATTCCGAAGCCGCGAAGATGTTCAACGCCTATCTGGGCGAGTCCAGCTTCATCTTCCCGCCGCTGCCCAACACCCAGTTCACCCGTGACACCACCTGCTGGATCTACGGCGGCGTCACCCTCAACCCCATGTACTGGCCGGCACGCCGTCAGGAAACCCTGCTCACCACGGCCATCTACCAATTCCACCCGGACTTCGCCAACGAACCCTTCGAAATCTGGTACGGCGACCCGGACCGGGATCATGGCGCTGCGACGCTGGAAGGCGGCGACGTGATGCCCATCGGCAACGGCACCGTGCTGATCGGCATGGGCGAGCGCACCTCGCACCAGGCCATCGGCCAGGTGGCCCAGGCGCTGTTCGCCAAGGGCGCGGCCGAGCGGGTGATAGTCGCAGGCCTGGGCAAATCGCGCGCGGCCATGCACCTGGATACCGTGTTCAGCTTCTGCGACCGCGACCTGGTGACCATCTTCCCGGAAGTGGCCAACTCCATCGTGCCCTTCGTCCTGCGCCCGGACGAAAGCCGCCCCGGCGGCATCGACCTGCGCCGCGAGGACAAGCCCTTCCTCGACGTGGTCGCCGAATCGCTCAACCTGAAGAAGCTGCGCGTGGTGGAAACCGGCGGCGACGCCTACGAGGCCGAGCGCGAGCAATGGGACGACGGCAACAACGTGGTCTGCCTCGAACCCGGCGTGGTGGTCGGTTACGACCGCAACACCTACACCAATACGCTGCTGCGCAAGGCCGGCGTGGAAGTCATCACCATCAGCGCCAGCGAACTGGGCCGTGGCCGTGGCGGCGGCCACTGCATGACCTGCCCGATCATCCGCGACCCGATCGATTACTGATCCAGCCAACCCCGGCGGCCATCCGCTGCCGGGGCGTTTCAGCTGCCCACGAGGAGAAAGAACCATGGCGTTCAACATGCACAA
Organism: Ectopseudomonas guguanensis; assembly: GCF_900104265.1. Lineage (GTDB taxonomy): Bacteria > Pseudomonadota > Gammaproteobacteria > Pseudomonadales > Pseudomonadaceae > Aquipseudomonas > Aquipseudomonas guguanensis. The sequence goes on along the minus strand of NZ_FNJJ01000019.1, from coordinate 24,330 downwards.
CCGTAACCTGCTCAGCCTGATGCACCACAGCACCCGCGAGCTGCGTTACCTGCTCGACCTGTCGCGCGACCTCAAGCGCGCCAAGTACACCGGCACCGAGCAGCAGCACCTCAAGCGCAAGAACATCGCGCTGATCTTCGAGAAGACCTCCACCCGCACCCGCTGCGCCTTCGAGGTGGCTGCCTACGACCAGGGCGCCAACGTCACCTACATCGACCCGGGCTCCTCGCAGATCGGCCACAAGGAATCGATGAAGGATACCGCCCGCGTACTCGGGCGCATGTACGACGCCATCGAATACCGCGGCTTCAAGCAGGAGATCGTCGAGGAACTGGCCAGCTACGCCGGCGTGCCGGTGTTCAACGGCCTGACCGACGAATACCACCCGACGCAGATGCTCGCCGACGTGCTGACCATGCGCGAACACAGCGACAAGCCGCTGCACGAGATCAGCTACGCCTACCTGGGCGATGCGCGCAACAACATGGGCAACTCGCTGCTGCTGATCGGCGCCAAGCTCGGCATGGACGTGCGCATCGCCGCGCCCAAGGCGCTGTGGCCGAGCGACGAGCATGTCGCCGCCTGCAAGCAATTCGCCGAGGAAAGCGGCGCGCGCATCACCCTCACCGAGGACGCCAGGGAAGCGGTCAAGGGCGTCGACTTCGTCCACACCGACGTCTGGGTCTCCATGGGCGAGCCGGTGGAAGCCTGGGGAGAGCGCATCAAGGAGCTGCTGCCCTACCAGGTCAACATGGACATCATGAAGGCCACCGGCAACCCGCGAGCCAAGTTCATGCACTGCCTGCCGGCCTTCCACAACAGCGAAACCAAGGTCGGCAAGCAGATCGCCGAACAGTACCCGCACCTGAAGAACGGCATCGAGGTCACCGAGGACGTGTTCGAGTCGCCCTACAACATCGCCTTCGAGCAGGCGGAAAACCGCATGCACACCATAAAGGCGATATTGGTCTCGACCCTGGCTGATATCTAGGTTGACGTAGCCCGGATGCAATCCGGGGATGAGCTTGTCTCCCCTCTCCCATTTATGGGAGAGGGGCCGGGGGAGAGGGTCTGACCGGCAACACATTCACGTAGCCCGGATGCAATCCGGGAATGGCCGCTCCCCTGCCCCGGATTGCATCCGGGCTACGAACACGAACAAGGAGAACACCATGCGACTCGTCATCGCCCTGGGCGGCAACGCCCTGCTTCGCCGCGGCGAAGCCATGACCGCGGAAAACCAACGGGAAAACGTGCGCATCGCCTGCAAGCAGATCGCCAAGGTGGCGCCCGGCAACGAACTGGTGATCGCCCACGGCAACGGCCCGCAGGTCGGCCTGCTGGCCCTGCAGGGCAACGCCTATGACGCGGCCAACCCCTACCCGCTGGACGTGCTCGGCGCCGAGACCGAAGGCATGATCGGCTACATGATCGAACAGGAGCTGGGCAACCTGCTGCCGTTCGAAGTGCCCTTCGCCACCATTCTCACCCAGGTCGAAGTCGACAGCGCCGACCCGGCCTTCAAGAAACCGACCAAGCCCATCGGCCCGGTCTACGACAAGGCAGAGGCCGAACGCCTGGCTGCCGAAAAGGGCTGGAGCATCGCTCCGGACGGCGACAAGTTCCGCCGCGTGGTGGCCAGCCCCCGGCCGCAACGCATCTTCGAGATTCGCCCGATCAAGTGGTTGCTGGAAAAGGGCAGCGTGGTGATCTGCGCCGGCGGCGGTGGCATCCCCACCATGTACGAAGGCAACAAGCTGCATGGCGTCGAGGCGGTGATCGACAAGGACCTGTGCTCGGCCCTGCTGGCCGAACAGCTCAACGCCGATCTGCTGGTGATCGCCACGGATGTCGATGCGGCCTATATCGATTGGGGCAAGCCGACGCAGAAATCCATCGCCGCCGCCCATCCCGACGAGATCGACAAGCTCGGCTTCGCCGCCGGCTCCATGGGACCGAAGGTACAGGCTGCCTGCGAGTTCGCGCGCAACACCGGCAGCAGGGCGGTGATCGGCTCATTGGAGAATATCGAAGCTATCGTTCAGGGCCGTTCGGGCACGCGCATCAGCCTGGAAGTCCAGGGCATTCAATACTACTGAGCAAATACGGGGCTTCGGCCCCGCCGCTTTTCGCAGGAGCACCGAAGATGTTCACCCCCGGTCATCTGCACCGTGACAACAACGACCGCCCAGAGCATATGCGCCTGCTGCCGCCCTTCTCGGTGGACTTCTATTACGAAGTCCGCAAGGACCCGCAGCAGGGGCCGATGCTGCACATGCGCCTGGTCGGCGAAGTGGACGGCAGGCACTTCGAGGAAGAGTTCGAGCTGCATCGCGACGTCGCCTTCAACTTCGCCAGCGTGGCCACCCGCGTTGCGGCCCGCCACGGCCTGCCCCCCAACGCCAGCCCGGTGATGCGCGGCCACGACGAATACGACAAGGTGTTCGCCGATATCCGCACCAAGCTCAATGCCCAGCCGGGCGAGCCGGTCAATCTCGACCACGTGCTCTGAGGCAGGGGGCGCCGTGCGCACCGATGCGATCACTGAATCGACGTAACGCCCGGCGCGCACAGCCACCCAGCCCGTAGGGTGGGCTTTAGCCCACCAGCGGTGGTTGGCGTGGGCTAAAGCGGATCGCCGCCTGGCCCACCCTACAAGGCTCACGAGCCTTCCTTGGACCCCTAGCAACAGCTAACAGGGGCATGGCCACACCAAAAGCACCGCTGGAGATGCCGGTGCGCACGGCTCACGCTACGGCTCCTCTCATGCCTGCATGGTCCAGCCATGTACACCCATGGCAGCCTGACGCCCTGCCTCCGAGCGGGTCGGGTGCGGATGGCAGGTCAGCGCGATGTCCTCGGCCGAGGCGGAGAATTCCATGGCCACGCAATACTCGCCGATCAGCTCGCCCACGTTCGGGCCGATCATGTGCACGCCGAGAATCTGGTCGGTGTTGGCGTCGGCGAGAATCTTCACGAAACCCTCGGTCTCGTGGTTGATCTTCGCCCGGCTGTTGGCCGTGAAAGGAAACTTGCCGACCTTGTAGGCGCGACCTTCGGCCTTCAGCTCCTCCTCGCCCTTGCCGACACTGGCCACCTCCGGACGGGTGTAGATCACCCCGGGGATGACCCCGTAGTTGACCTCCGCGGCATGCCCGGCGATGCGCTCGATGCAGGCCACCGCCTCGTCCTCGGCCTTGTGCGCCAGCATCGGCCCGGAGGTGACGTCGCCGATGACCCACACGCCGGGTACGCCACTGTGCTGCTTGTCATTGGCGAGCATGCCGCGCTTGTCGGTGCTCAGGCCGACGCTCTCCAGGCCGAGCCCCTCGGTGTAGGGTCGCCGACCGATGGCCACCAGCACGTAGTCGGCCTCCAGCGTCTCGCTCGCGCCGCCTGCTGCCGGCTCCAGGCTCAGGGTCACGCCGGACTTGCTCGCCTTCGCGCCCGTGACCTTGGTACCCAGCTTGAAACTCATGCCCTGCTTGCTCAGGGTGCGCTGCAGGGTCTTGGCCGTCTCGCCGTCCAGACCGGGACAGATGCGCTCGAGGTATTCCACCACGGTGACCTGGCTGCCCAGACGGCGCCACACCGAGCCCAGCTCCAGGCCGATCACGCCGGCCCCGATCACCACCAGATGCCTGGGCACCTCGGGCAGCGACAGCGCGCCGGTGGAGTCGAGAATGCGCGCGTTGTCGATCGCCACGCCCGGCAGCGGGGTCGGCTCCGAACCGCTGGCGATGACGATGTTCTGCGTCTCCAGCAGGCGCTCGCCGCCCTCGCTCAGCCTGACCTGCACCCGCCCCGGCCCGTCGATACGCGCCCAGCCTTTGACCCATTCCACCTTGTTCTTGCGAAACAGGAACTCCACGCCCTTGGTCAGCGCTTCGACGCTGGCGGCCTTCTGCTTCATCATCTGCGCCAGATTCAGCGTCGGCGTGACCTCCACGCCCAGCGCTCTGAGTTCGCCGCCGGCCGCCGCCTCGTACATTTCGGAGGCATGCAGCAGGGCCTTGGACGGCATGCAGCCGACATTCAGGCAGGTGCCACCGAGGGTTTCGCGCCCCTCCACGCAGGCCACCTTCAGGCCCAGTTGGCCGGCACGGATGGCCGCGTTGTAGCCGCCGGGGCCGGCGCCGATGATGACCACGTCATAGCTGCTCATAGCTTTTCCTCGAATCAGGGAAGTTTGCCGGCCACCGCAGCGGTGACCACCGGGCGGGCGCGCAGGAAGTGGAAGAACACAAACGCCAGCACGGCGAACAACGCATTCAAGGCAACCATAGGCCAGGCCGAGCCATCCTGCAGGGCGCCGAGCAGCAGGCCGGCCAGGGTGGCGCCGGCCATCTGCGAGAAGCCCATCAACCCCGCCGCCAACCCGGCGCGCTGCGGGTTGGGAATCACCGCACCGGCCACCGCGGCGGGCAGCAGCATGCCGCCGCCCAGCGTCACCAGCACCTGCGGCAGCGACAGCCCCAGTAGCGACAGGCCGAACAGCAGGTAGACCGCCAGGGTCAGCGAGGAGCCGAGCAGCACCAGCGCCACGCCGATGCCCACCACCCGCAGCGGCCCCAGGCGCTGCACGTTGCGCAGGGTGAACAGCGCACCGCCCAGCAGGCCGGAAACGATCAGGGCGAAGGTCAGCCCGTACTGCGCGGCGCTGAGGCCCAACAGGCCGATGTACACCGAGGACGAGCCAGCCACCACGACGAACATCGCGCCGTAGGTGCAGGCGATGGTCAGCGCCAGCGCCCGGCAACCGGGCCAGACCTGCAGGTAGTTGGCCAGCAGCCCCTTGAGGCGGGCGGCCTGCGGATCACGCCCGAGATGCGTCTCGCGGTAGCGACCCAGCACCGATAGCAGCGCCAGGCTGCCGAGCACCAGGATGGCCAGCAGCGGCGCGCGCCAGCCGCCGTACTGGGTCAGCAGGCCGCCGACCACCGGCGACAGGACGATGGCGGCGAACATGCCCAGCACCGTCATTGCCAGGGCCGGTCCCGCCTCGGCCTGCCACACGTCACGCACGATGGCGCGCGCCAGCACCAGTGCCGCGCAGGCGCCCAGGCCCTGCAGCACGCGCATGCCGATCAGCACCTCGATGTTCGGCGCCAGCAGCATGCCCAGAGTGGCCAGCAGATAGAGGCTCAGGCCGCCCAGCAACACCGGCCGACGCCCCAGGCGATCCGACAGTGGCCCGAGCCATAACTGGCCAAGGCCGAAGGCCGCGACGAACAGCGACAGCGCCAGCAGACTGCTGCCAGGCTCGGCTTGTAGCCCGCGCTCCAGCTCGCCCAGGGCTGGGATCAGCAACTGCGTGGAAGTTTCCCCCAACGCGGTCAGCAGCATCAGGATGATCAACAGAACGCGGGATGGCTGCATGGCTAGGCTCCGTTCGACGACGACTGGCGGTCATTTATATTTCGACCATAATATGAAACATTGAATGTCGTCCATCATATTTATTTGGAGCCCACATGACTGCCCTGTCACGAGATGCCCGCCTTGCCACCTGGATCGCTGAAGAACAGGCCATCCGCAGCCAGCTCGCCGCCCCCGGCACCCTCAGCCTGGCGCAGGTGGCCGCCATGGCGCCGATGGATTTCTTCGCTGGCATCGGCCGCGGCGAACTGCCCTCGCCGCCGATCGGCGCGGTGCTGGACTTCACCCCGGTGCACTGGGCCAGCGGCCTGTTCGTGTTCCAGGGCACGCCGGACCAGCGTCACTACAACCCGCTGGGCAGCGTGCACGGCGGCTATATCGCCACCCTGCTGGACTCCTGCATGGGCTGCGCGGTGCACACCCTGCTCAAGCCCGGCCAGGGCTACACCACCAGCGACCTGCGCGTCAGTTACATCCGCGCACTGCGCAGCGAAGTCGGCCCGGTGCGCGCCGAAGGCCGCATCGTCCACCTCGGCCGCTCCACCGCCCTGGCCGAGGGGCGGCTGTACGACGTCGACGAGCGCCTCTATGCCGTCGCCTCCACCACCTGCCTGATTCTCGACATGACCGCCCCGCGCCAGGGCGCTGACATAGGTGTAAGATGACAGCCAGCATCTGAAAGACGGGAACGCCCATGCGCTATTCGGAAGATCACAAGGCCAAGACCCACCAACGCATCATCGAGGAAGCGGCCCTGCGCTTTCGCCGCGACGGCGTCGGTGCCACTGGCCTGCAGCCGCTGATGAAGGCCCTGGGCCTGACCCATGGCGGCTTCTACGCCCACTTCAAGTCCAAGGACGATCTGGTGGAAACCGCCCTGCGCCATGCCGTGCAGGAGCTGTCCGCCAGCACCGAGACGCTGGCGAAAGAGGCCGAGGAGCCGCTGACGCGCTTTATCGCCGGGTACCTGTCCAGCGCGCACCGCGCCAACCCCGGTGCCGGCTGTCCGCTACCGACCATGTCCGCCGAGCTGGGCCAGCGTGGCGAGCCCAGCGAAACCACCGACGCGCTGATCCGCGAGCGCCTGGCGTTGCTCGAAGAGAACCTTGCCGGAGAAGACGCAGCCGAGCAGAGCGTGCTGCTGCTCTCGGCCATGGTCGGCGCCCTGCTGCTGTCGCGCAGCGTCAAGGACCCGGAGCTGTCCGACCGCTTGCTCAAGACCACCCGCCGCCTGCTGATCGAGCAGGCGCAGGGCCGCTAGCAGCCCAGCGTCACCCACGGTGCGCACCGCACCCTACGCTTGGCCACCACTCGTAGGGTGCGCTGTGCGCACCAGCATTCCACACGAACGCAGGCGGGTTTCGTCGCAATTCGAAGACCAGCGTCACCCGCGGTGCGCACGGCGCACCCTACGCGTTCGGCAACGCTCTGCCCGTAGGGTGCGCTAAGCGCACCAGCTTCCACACGAGCCCAGGCAGGGTTCCTCGCAATTCGAAGACCAGCATCACCCGCGGTGCGCGCGGCGCACCCTACGCGTTCGGCAACGCTCTGCCCGTAGGGTGCGCTAAGCGCACCAGCTTCCACACGAGCCCAGGCAGGGTTCCTCGCAATTCGAAGACCAGCATCACCCGCGGTGCGCGCGTCGCACCCTACGCTTGGCGACCACTCGTAGGGTGCGCTGTGCGCACCAGCTTTCCCCACGAACGCAGGCAGGCTTCGTCGCAATTCGAAGACCAGCGTCACCCGCGGTGCGCGCGTCGCACCCTACGGCCTCGGCCACTTCCGTGGCCTCACTTGTAACGCGCCGCCGCATGGTTGTGCGACAGGTTCGGCGCCAGCGCGGCGCGGGCGGCGACGAAGGCGTCCCAGTCGGCGGCATCCGGTAGCGAGGGTATGGTCACCAGCTCGCCCTGATCGAAGCCGGCCAGCGCCGCGTCGACCATCTCGCCCACTTCCATGATCATCGACGGCGGCAGCGCCGAGGCGTCGGTGCCGCTGCGCTCCCAGATCTCGGTGCGGGTCACGCCCGGCATCACGGCCTGCAGCTGCACTCCGGAACCCCGCAACTCACCGGCCAGGGTCTGGGTCAGGCTCAGCACGTAGGCCTTGGTCGCGCTGTACACGGCGTTGAACATCTCCGGCGCCAGCGCCACCACCGAGCCGAGGTTGATGATGCCGCCACGCCCCGCCGCGGAGAAATTGGCCGCAGCCGCAGCCGCCAGGTGGGTCAGTGCCACCACGTTGAGCTGGATCATCGCCTCGGCCTGCTCCAGATCGGCGTCGGCCAGCTTGCCATTCATCGCCACGCCCGCGTTGTTCACCAGCAGGCCGATACCGGCATCTTCACGCAGGCGTTGCGCCACCTTGAGGATATCGGCCTTCTGCGTCAGGTCGGCCGGCAGCACCTCGGCGGCGACGCCATATTCGCCGCCCAGGCGCTCGGCCAGGACCTGCAGACGCTGGGCATCGCGCGCCACCAGCAGGAGGTCGTGACCACGCCGGGCCAGGCGCTCGGCGTAGGTGGCGCCGATGCCGGACGAGGCGCCGGTGATCAGGGCGGTAGCGGGCTTGCTTGCAGTGCTCATGGAAGTCTCCGGGATAAGGGATGAAGGTGGGCGAGCGATTTAGATTATGATCATAATCCTAAGCACTTATATGACTACCTTCATATAGCTTCGTCAAGCACTTTGCGCAGCGACCGTCTGGCGGGAAAGGTTCGTACAGGAGTGGCGGAGAAGCCGCGCGCAGCACTGCGCGCAGCTGACAGCGGCGCTGCCTGCGCAGGAGCAGGCAGCGCGAGGGAGGCACTTTCTCAGTTGGGGCGCATATCCACGCGCAGACGCAGATAGGAGGTCAGGCGCTTGCCGTTGATAACCCCCTGATAGCCGTGACTGTCGAAGGTGGTGCTCTTGATCAGGTCGACGCGAAAACGCGGATTGCTTTCGTAGGTACGGCCCAGGGTGCTGGTCGAGCGGCTGTCGAACAGGTCGGTACTGACCTTGACGAACTCGCGCGGGTTGCGTCGGCCGTTGGCACCGCTGTTGTTCGGGCTGCTGAAGATGTCGCCGGTGGCGGTCATCGCCGAGCTGTAGTACTCGCGCCCGCGCAGGCTGGTCTTGCCGCTGGCGATGACGAACTGCTGATTGGCCGGGCGGTAGCGGTCGCCGGCGGTCAGGTAGCTGGCCAGCACGTCGTAGAGGGCATAACTGCTGCCGGTGCCGCGCTGCTTGTTGCGCAGGTCGAAGATGAACACGCCGTTGCTGCCGAGCACTTCCATTTCCACCTGGCCGAGGCTGGGGTTGTCCTGCACCAGCAGTGCGGTGTCCTCGTCGACACCGTAGGCGAACGGCACGTTGGTGTAGTCGGCCAGGCGCACGATGCGCCCCTGGCGGCCACGCTCGCTGAAATGGGTGTCGAGCAGGCCATGGCTGAAGAAGCCGAAACCGCCCTGCATGTCGTAGGACAGATCATCACCGCCCGGGGTGGTGTAGACGCCGTAGCGCAGAGCGGGATAGCTCTCGCCGCCGGTGATCATCGGCCCACCGACCATGATCGCGGTTCCCGCGCTGCTGCCGGCGAGCACGGCGCCGGCAGCGTGCCGGGCGCGAATCGCCGCCAGTGCCGGCGTGTCGGCGCGCGTTGCGGTCTGCAGGGTCTGGGTCAGGCGCGCCTGGTCGCCGCCGCCGAAGAAGAAGCCGGTCATGCCGTTGATCTGCGCGATCACCTGCGGGTTGCTGTTGTTGCCGATGCTGTCCAGGTCGATGGGAATCCACTGCGCATCCTGGGCGCCGTAGGTCTTCAGCAGCTGCGCGTAGAACTCGCCATTGGACTTGGAGTTGCGTGCGTTGGCCGTGCCGGCGTCGGGGTCCTGGCTCGGTGGAATCGAGGCGGCGGTGATCACGCCGATGCGCGCCTGACTGCCGCCGGCCAGCTGCACTAGACGTTGGTAGATGACCGCGTTGTCGTCCTTGAGCCCGCCGCCCACCAGCAGCAGCGGGCCGGCCGCCAGGGCCGGCAGCGGTAACAGAAGAGCCAGCATGAGGGTGTAACGAATAACCGATCCGATCATTTCGATTTCTCCGCAGGTGCCGCACGGGCACGGTTGGTGACGCTGGTTGGGGAACGCTGATTGGCAGCCAGAGCGCAGACGGCGGGCCGGCCTCAGTAAACGGAAAACTGTTTGAAGTAGCGTTTCTCGATGCGCTTGTGGGTGCCGTCGGCGAGGATCGCGACCAGCGCCCGATCGAGCTGTTCGCGCAGCGCGTGGTCGCCCTTGCGCACGGCGATGCCCTGCCCCTGGCCGAAGAACTGCGGCGCCACCACGGGGCCGCCCACCTGCTCGAAGTCGCGGCCCTGCTCGGTGGGGAGGAAGCCGAAGTAACCGGAAACGGCATCGTCGAGCAGCAGATCCAGCTCGCCGCCTGCGAGCGCCTGGTAGGCCTGGGCCGCGCTGGGATAGCGCAGCAGCTGCACATGCTCGGCGAAGCGGGCCTCGAGAAAGCGCTCGTAGGTGGTGCCCTGCTGCACGCCGACGCGCTTGCCGGCGATGCGCCGCGGGGTGATCAGCATCTGATTGATATGGCCCTTGCGGGCAAAGAAGAAGGCCGGGGTCTGCGCATAGCGGGCGGTGAAGTCCACCCGTTCGGCGCGCGCCGCGGTGATCGACATGGACGCCAGGATCAGGTCCGCGCGTCCATCTTCGAGTGCCGGGATCAGCTCTTCCCAGGCGAAGCGCTTCAGCTCGCATTCGCGCTGCATGCGCTGACACAGGGCATTGGCGATGTCGACGTTGAAGCCGACCAGATTGCCCTGCGCATCGAGTTCTTCGAAAGGCGGGAACTGTCCCTCCATGGCGACCCGCAAGGGTGCCGCCGTGCCCGGTTGGGCCAGCAGCACGGCGAACAGACACAACAGCATGCGTAGCATTTCGACTCCTTGCCCGCGCGGGGCCAGGGGGTCAGGTCTCCTGGCGGAAAAGCAGGCGCCGCTGGCGACGCCTTAAGGCCAAAGGAGCGTGGGAGCTGACCTTGAAGAAAAAGCTCCGGACGGCCCGGGATCTGTCGCCGCCCGGAGAATGCCGTTACAGGATGCTCAGCGGGTACTCGATGATCAGGCGCACCTCGTCGAGGTCGTCGTCGAATGCCGTGGAGCGGTGAGTGGCGTGACGCAGGCGCAGCGACAGGTCCTTGGCCGCGCCTTCCTGGAACACGTAGCGCGCTTCCAGATCGCGCTCCCAGTGCTTCTCGTCCTCACCGGCCCAGCCGGCGAAGGCGCCATTCGGGTCGGCCTTGGTGCCGTCGATGTCGTCGCCCTTGATGTAACGCGCCATGAAGGTCAGGCCGGGAACCCCGTAGTGCTTCATGTTCAGGTCGTAGCGGATCTGCACCGAGCGCTCGTTGGGGGCGTTGAAGTCGGAGTACTGCACCGAGTTGGCCAGCCAGATGGAGTCGCCGCCGATGTAGTCGAAGAACTCGTCGCCACGCACCTTCTGATAGGCCAGGCTGAGCTTGTGCGCGCCGAAGCTGTAGGCACCCTTGAGCGACCAGGTCAGGGTGTCCAGCTCGCCGGCACGCGCCTCGCCCTCGTCGCGGGTCTTGTACGCCACCAGGTCGAAGTTCAGCGCCTGGCTATCGCTCAGCGGGATGTTGTAGTTCAGGTTGGCGAAGTACTGACGCCAGACGTCCTTGGCCTCGCTGGCGTAGAACATCAGGCTCAGATCGTCATTGACCGCGTAGCTGAGGCCGGCGAAGTCGACGCTGCGCGCCTCCACCTCGGCGTACTCGCTGGTCAGGTCGTCATCGGAGTTGGTGGAGTTGCGGCGGTTGATCGAGGTGAAGTGGCCGGCCTCGAAGGACAGCGCGTCGAACTCGCTGCTGGAAATCTGGAAGCCGGTCGCGGTTTCCGGCAGCAGGCGCGAATCGCCGGCGGCGAACACCGGTGCGGTCGGGCGCATCTCGCCGTACTTCAGCTCGGTGGACGAGGCGCGCAGCTTCAGCGCGCCGCCGATCTGGCCGTAGCTGTCCGGCACCTCGGCATCGGCGGTGCGGTTGTTGCTGATCGGCAGCAGGCCGTTGCCCACCCGGCCGCGGCCGCTATCGAGCTTGACGCCGCCATAGGCGAAGGCATCGGCGCCGACACCGACGGTGCCCTGGGTGAACCCGGAGCTGAAGTTCAGCTGCGCGCCATGTGCCCACTCCTCGCGATAGCCATTGCGCTCGTTGACCGGCTTGGCGCGGTTGATGCCCTGGCTGTTGCGGCCGCCATGACGGTAGTCGCGGTTCATGTAGAAGTTGCGGTTGATCAGCTGCAGGCTGCTGTCCTCGACAAAGCCCTTGGCCTCCTGCTGTTGGCCGGCGACGGCAGCCTGCGAGGCCACGGCGGCGATGGCCAGGGCGAGACAGCTGAGTTTGAGAATCTTCATGCCTTACTCCGTTGGTTTTATTGGTATGGGGTGCCCGCGACGCGGGCGGTGTTCGCAGCCGCTCAGGTGAACAGCTCGGGAACCAGGTCAGCCGGACATTCGCCGCGCTCGATCACGGCCTCCAGGCAAAGTGAGCGCTCTTCTAGCCAGCACACGAAGTAGCCGACGCCCCTGCGCCGCTTCAGGCGAAACGGCCAGCGCCGTTCCTGCAGCTCGCGGCTCAGTTCGAGGCGGCGCGGCAGGTGCAGCACCGAGAAGAAACCTGCCCGGGTGCGTACCCGTTCGTGCACGCGCACGCTGGAAGAGATGACGGTCTGTGCCACCTGGCTGTCGTCCTGCAGCAGCTTGTGCAGGGCGAAGACTTCCACTCGGTTCAATTGCATGGCTCGTTTCTCCGGCGCAGCCGTGCCCGCCCCGCCTGTGCGCTGCAGGCGGGCTGGGTGTAGAGGTAGAAAAAGGCCTAGAGGCCGATGATGCGTGCCAGGGTCTCGGCGACCTCGCCGCGCGCGACCGGCGCTGCAGGCTCGAAGCGTCCCTGGTTGGCGCTCAGCCAACCTTCGGCCACGGTCTGCGCGGCAGCCTCGGCGTTGGCTGCGGCAAGGTCGGCGACATCCTGCAGCGCCACGCTCTTGCTCAGCGTGGCCCCGCTGAAGCGCTCGACCAGCGCCTTGCAGGCCAGCGCCCAGTCCGCACGACTGGCCGGCCGCTCGGCGTCGAAGCGCTCGGCACCATCCATCCAGCCATTGGAAACCACCACTTCGATGTGCTCGCGCAGCGGATGCTCGGCCGGTACGTCGCTCAGCGTGGGCAGGGCCTTGAGGTTGGGCTCTGCGGCCAGGGTCATCTGCAGGGCATTGGCCAGCTCGCCGCGGGTGATCGGACGCTGGGCCTCGAAGGCGCCCTCGGCATTGAGGGTCATCAGGCCGCGGAAGGTCACCGCACGAATGGCGTCGCCGCGCCGGCCGTTGCCGGCGTCACGCGGGGCGCCGGCGGCCGGCTCGCGCAGATCGGCGGTCACCGGACGGATGTCCAGGCGCACGCCGCTGACGCTGTAGTTGGTCTGCGAATCGTGGAAGCGGCTGTGGGCAGCGAAGTCCGCCTGCTTGCTGAACTCGAAGCGATAGCCATAGTGGTAGCCGTTGGCCGGGTTGTAGCGGGTCATCAGCCCCAGCTGACGGCTCGCCGTGTTGTCGGCCAGGCCATAGAGCACCGCCCGGTTGATCGCCGACACGGCCGACAGGTCGGTGAGCAGGCGATTGCCTACCAGGTACTCGTTGCCAGGCTCGATCGGCTGCTTGCCGGCATCCGGCCGGATCTCGCCCGAGGCCAGGTCGTAGCGATCGCCATGACCGAGCATGGCCAGGCGCATATCGTCGATGCGCGTGCCGTAGAGCCCGAAGCTCTTCTTCGCCGCGGCCGGGTCCATGATGGTCAGGTAGCCCTCGCCCAGCACCTCCAGCTCACCACTGGGCTTGATCCACATGGCGGTGTTGGTATCCAGGCCGAAGCCCTTGCCCGGAGCCGGCTGCTCCAGCAGGTAGCTGGCCATGCGCGCCGCGCGCCCGCTGCTGGTTTCCTCGATCTTGTCGAAGTGCTGGTCGATCACCCCGGCCTTGAACAGGCCTGCGCCCCTGAGCAGGGCGGTGCCACGCCGGCCCTCGGCCGAGGCCACGCCGAAATCCAGGGTATCCATGACCACCCCGTAGGCGGTGGGCATGCGCGCACCGAGGATACTGGCCCCGGCGCTGGTGCCGGCCACCACGCCGCCCTTGTCGTAGACCGCCTGCACGGCCTGCATGGCGAGCGACGGGCTGCCGTCGGCGTTGAACAGCGCGCGGGCGATGCGCGCCTGATCGCCACCGACGAACCACACCGCACTGGCCTCGCGCAGCGGCGCGACCACGGCCGGGTCGTTCATGGTGTCCTGATAGTTATGACGGTCGATGCCGACGATGCGAATGTGCTCGGCGGGCACGCCCAGGGCTTCCAGCTCGGCCTGGAAGCGCTTGCTGGAGCCCAGGCTGCCGCTGGCGGTGGGCATGATGGCGATACGCGCCTGCTGGGCACCGCCCGCCAGTTCGATGAGTTTCTCGTAGACCGGGCTGTTGCTGGCTCGCAGCATGCCGCCGACCGCCAGGAGATTGCCATCGGCCAGTACCGCATCGGCACTGCCGCTGAGGATGAGCGCGGCGAGAAGGCCACGAAGGTTGCGCTGCTTGTTCATTGTTATTGCTCTTGTCAGAAGTCGAAAGCGGTATGCCCCCTGCTCGCCGGCCAGATGAAACGGGTCTGGCGACAGGTCGCGGCTATATGAATTATTTTTTTCACCACAATCACGCATGAAAATTTATATACCAGTCATTTTCGGGGCACAAGCACCACAAGCCACGTTTGACAGAAATATTTCTTAAACGTAGATTCGTGAAAAAAAACATGTCAAATGTATTCATGCATCTACCCGGGCATTCCACCCGATCGCCCACCGGCCAAGGCTCACGAGGCCCTGCCGGCGCCGCCTGGCAACAGTCGGCGTAACGCTCAACCCCGCCGCCTGTCGCGACGGACGCTGTCTCCCAACCGCCATCCACTGGAGTAACAAGATGAACAAGATCGCTCTATTCGGCGCCCTGGCGCTCTCCACCTTCGGCACCTTCGCCGTCGCCGCCGAGCCGGCGCTGCGCATCGGCATCGAGGCGGCCTACCCGCCCTTCGCGTTCAAGACCGCCGACGGCAAGATCGCCGGCTTCGACTACGACATCGGCAACGAGCTGTGCGCGCAGATGCAGGTCAAGTGCCAGTGGGTCGAGCAGGAGTTCGACGGCCTGATTCCCTCGCTCAAGGTGCGCAAGGTCGACGCCGTGCTGTCCTCGATGTCGATCACCGAAGACCGTCTGAAGTCGGTGGACTTCTCCAAGAAGTACTACCACACCCCCGGCAAGCTGGTGATGAAGGAAGGCAGCCAGATCCAGGACCCGGGCGTCGACCTCAAGGGCAAGAAGGTCGCCGTGCAGCGCGCCTCCACCTACGATCGCTACGCCAGCGCCGAACTGACTCCGGCCGGTGTAAACGTGGTGCGCTACGGTTCCAACAACGAAGCCTTCCTCGACCTGCTGGCAGGCCGTGTGGACGCGGTGCTGGCCGACGTGGTGAACATCGACGAGGGCTTCCTGAAAACCGACGGTGGCAAGGGGTTCGCCCTGGTCGGCCCTGACTTCAACGACCCGCGCTACTTCGGTCGCGGCGCCGGCATCGCCGTGCGCAAGGGCGATGCCGCCACCGCCGAGAAGCTCAACGCCGCCATCGACGCCATCCGCAGCAACGGCAAGTACGCCGAGGTACAGGCCAAGTACTTCGACTACGACATCTACGGCCAGTAAGCCGCCCACCCCGGCGCCTGCAACAGGCGCCGGTTTCTCCGCGCTGCACGAGGTTTCCCACCATGCTGCAAGGCTACGGCCCGATCATCGTCGAGGGCGCCTGGCTGACCCTGACCCTGGCTCTGTGTTCCATGGCGCTGGCCATCCTGCTCGGCCTCACCGGCGCTGCGCTGCGCCTCTCGCCACTGCGCTGGCTGGCCAATCTGGGCGACGCCTACGCTACCCTGATCCGGGGCATCCCCGACCTGGTGCTGATCCTGCTGATCTTCTACGGCGGTCAGGACCTGGTGAACCGCATCGCGCCCAGTCTGGGTTACACCGCCTACATCGACATCAACCCCTTCGTCGCCGGCGTGTTCACCATGGGCTTCATCTTCGGCGCCTACCTGTCGGAAACCTTCCGCGGCGCCTTCATGGCCATCGCCAAAGGTCAGGCAGAGGCCGGTGCGGCGTACGGCATGAGCGGCGCCCAGGTGTTCTTGCGCATCCTGGTGCCGCAGATGATCCGCTTCGCCATTCCCGGCTTCACCAACAACTGGCTGGTGCTGACCAAGGCCACCGCGCTGATCTCGGTGGTCGGCCTGCAGGACATGATGTTCAAGGCCAAGAACGCCGCCGACGCCACCCGTGAACCCTTCACCTTCTATCTCGCCGTGGCGGGCCTGTACCTGCTGCTGACCAGCGTCTCGCTGCTGCTCCTGCGCGCCGTCGAAAAGCGTTACTCGGTCGGCGTTCGCACGGCTGAAATCTGAGGATCACGCCCATGCTCGATTTCCACCTGATCCTCTCCAGCCTGCCGCTGTATGCCAGCGGCCTGCTGGTCACCTTCGAACTGCTGCTGATCGCCCTCGCCCTGGGCCTGCTGCTGGCCGTGCCACTGGCCCTGATGCGGGTGTCGCGCTCGCCGCTGGTGAACTTCCCGGCCTGGCTCTACACCTACGTGATTCGCGGCACGCCGATGCTGGTGCAGCTGTTTCTGCTGTACTACGGCCTGGCCCAGTTCGACGTCATCCGCGACAGCTTCATGTGGCCGTACTTCTCCAGCGCCAGCTTCTGCGCCTGCCTGGCCTTCGCCATCAACACCAGCGCCTACACGGCGGAGATTCTCGCCGGCAGCCTCAAGGCCACGCCACCGGGCGAGATCGAGGCGGCCAGGGCCATGGGCATGTCGCGCGCCAAGCTCTATCGCCGCATCCTTCTGCCTTCGGCCATGCGCCGTGCGTTGCCGCAATACAGCAACGAGGTGATCATGATGCTGCACACCACCTCGCTGGCCTCGCTGGTGACACTCATCGACCTGACCGGCGCGGCCCGTACCATCAGCTCGCAGTACTACATGCCGTTCGAGGCCTTCATCACCGCCGGCCTGTTCTACCTGGTGCTGACGATTGCCCTGGTGCGCCTATTCAAGCGTGCCGAATTGCGCTGGCTGGCCTACCTCACGCCGCGCAAGCACTGACAAGGAAATTCCATGCAGCGTATCGACCATCCCTTGCCCTGGACACCCTGTGGCAACAGCCGCCAGCTCAGCGTACTGCGCTTCGGCAGCGGCTCGAAAAAAGCCTACGTGCAGGCCAGCCTGCATGCCGACGAACTGCCAGGCATGCGTGTCGCCGTGGAGCTCAAGCGCCGACTGCTGGAGCTGGAGAGCAGCGGACGGCTGAACGCGGTGATCGAACTCGTGCCGGTGGCCAACCCCATCGGTCTCGGCCAGCTGTTTCAGGCGGTCGCCCAGGGCCGCTTCGAGTTCGCCAGCGGCAAGAACTTCAACCGCGACTTCGTCGATCTGGCCGCGGCAGTGGCGCCGGCCCTGGAGGGCCAGCTGGGGGCTGACGCCGCGCAAAACGTGCAGCGGATCCGTGCGGCGATGCGGGATGCGCTCGATGGCCTGCCGGCGCCGACGTGCGAACTGCAGGGCATGCAGCGCCTGCTGCTGCGCCACGCCTGCGACGCGGACGTGGTGCTCGACCTGCATTGCGACTTCGAAGCCGCCGTGCATCTGTACGGCGCACCGCAGCAGTGGCCGCAGTTGCGCTCGCTGGCTGCGCGCCTGCGCGCCGGGGCCGTGCTGCTGGCCGAAGACTCCGGCGGCAGCTCGTTCGACGAAGCCTGCAGCACACCCTGGCAGCGTCTGCGCCAGCACTTTCCACAGGCGGACATCCCCCTGGCATGCCTGGCCACGACGGTGGAACTCGGCGGCATGGCCGATACCGAGCGCGACTTGGCCGAGGCCAGCGCGGAGGCCATTCTGGCCTTCCTCGCCGAACAGGGGCTGATCGCCGGCGACTGGCCGGCCGCGCCGCAAACCTGCTGCGAGGCGACCCCCTTCGCCGGTGCGGAATATGTCATGGCGCCACACACCGGCGTGGTGAGCTTCTTCAAGCAACCCGGCGACCGGGTCGAAGCGGGTGAAGCGCTGTTCGAAGTGATCGATCCGCTGGACGATCGCCACAGCATCGTGCGGGCACGCAGCAGCGGCGTGCTCTATGCCAGAGAGCGCATGCGCTACGCCCGCCCCGGCCTGTGGCTGGTCAAGATCGCCGGCGCAACCCCCATTCGCCAGGGTCGCCTGCTCAGCGACTGATTCATGCCTTGAGAGAACAACAACATGTACAAACTCGAAGTTCAGGATCTGCACAAACGCTACGGTAGCCACGAGGTGATCCGCGGTGTATCGATGGCGGCCAAGGCCGGCGACGTGATCAGCATCATCGGCTCCAGCGGCTCGGGCAAGAGCACCTTCCTGCGCTGCCTCAACCTGCTGGAGCAGCCGCATGCCGGCCGCATCCAGCTCAATGGCGAAGAGCTCAGGCTGGTCGCCAATCGCGGCGGCGCGCTCAAGGCCGCCGACGCCAAACAGCTGCAACGCATGCGCTCGCGCCTGTCGATGGTGTTCCAGAACTTCAACCTGTGGTCGCACATGAGCGCTCTGGACAACGTCATGGAAGCGCCGGTGCACGTGCTCGGCCAGAGCAAGGCCGAGGCGCGCGACAAGGCCGAGCACTACCTGGCCAAGGTCGGCGTGGCGCACCGCAAGGATGCCTACCCGGCGCACATGTCCGGCGGCGAGCAGCAGCGTGTGGCCATCGCCCGCGCCCTGGCCATGGAGCCGGAGGTGATGCTGTTCGACGAGCCCACCTCGGCCCTCGACCCGGAGCTGGTCGGCGAGGTGCTCAAGGTGATGCAGGACCTGGCCAGCGAAGGCCGCACCATGGTGGTGGTAACCCACGAAATGGGTTTTGCCCGCGAGGTGTCCAACCAGCTGCTGTTCCTGCACAAGGGCCTGGTGGAAGAACAGGGTCACCCGCGCGAGGTGTTGGCCAACCCGCGGTCCGAGCGCCTGCAGCAGTTTCTCTGCGGCAGTCTCAAATAAGCGAAACAGGCGCATGGCGGGCGGCATCGGATACACTGCGCGCCATCGCCAGACCGGATCAGCCCAGCATGCCGAGCAGTTCGTCGTCTTCCGCCACCGTTTACAGCGCCCCCATCCTACGCAAGCTGGCCGAGGTCGCGCCCCAGCTGCAGCCCTCGCTGCGCAAGGTGGCCGACTTCATCCTGCGCCATCCGCTGAAAGCCGCGACCCTGACCATCGAGGAACTGGCGCAGGCCACGCAAACCTCGCCCGCGGCGGTCAACCGTCTGGCCAAGGCCATGGAGTTGCGCGGCTACATCAGCCTCAAGGCCGAGCTGGTCGCCACCCTGCAGGACATGGTGTCGCCGGTGGACAAGCTGCGCGACGAGCTGGCGCAACGCCCGGACGGGGCCTTCGGCCTGCACGAGCAACTGCAGATCGCCAGCAGCAATCTCGGCGCGGCGGCCAGCAGCAACGATGCCGCCGTGTTCGAGGCGGTCATCGGGCGCCTGCTCGGGGCGCGCCGCATCTACATCCTCGGCTTCGGCAACAGCGCCTACATGGCCGGCCTGGCCGCGGCCAACCTGGTGCCCTTCTGCGATGACGCCACCGCCATCAGCATGGAAGGCGGCAACGAGAACGCCGCCTACCGCCTGGCCGCGATCACCGAGCGCGACGTGCTGCTGACCATCTCCCTGCCGCGCTATTCGCTGGACACCTTGCAGCTGGCGCGTTTTGCCCGCGAACGCGGCGCCTGCGTGCTGGCCATCACCGACTCGCCCGCCTCGCCGCTGGTGGAGATCGCCGAGTACAGCCTGTTCGCTCCCGCCGAACACCCGGTACTGATCAGCTCCAATGCCGCCGTGCTGGCCCTGATCGAGGCCCTGGTGGCCGGTGTCATGGCGCGCAACAAGGAGGCGGTGAGCCTGGCTCAGGAACTGACCGAGAGCGTCATGGCCTACCTGCACGTACCAGGCACCGAGCGCGCCCCGCGTCGCCCGCGCAAACGCCGTCCCTGAGCCGCACCGCCTGCTCGCCACCACGCGAGCCAGGCCCCGGCCGCGCAGGGCGCTGCTGGCTGCCCTCGTCCTGCTGGCGTTCGCCGGCCATTCGCAACTGCGCCAACCGGCAGCGGCCGACTGCGCACCAAGTTATGGCCTTTTTTGTCCTTTCGATCAGAAAACGGTGCAGCAACGGCGCCGCGATGGCAGTGGAACATCCGCGCATCCGATTGATTTGCAAGGAATATGAGCAAACACGAAAATTGGCGCCGTTTTTGCTCTGGCACACCAGCCTGACCAGGCGGACAGGTTTACACAACGCCGCAGAGCGTTTCGTCACCCAGCGACGGCCCGCAGGGTATCCGCCAGAGCAGGCCACACAAACATAACGACACGTCTCAACTATCAGGAGCTTTCATGAATCGCACCCTTTCCTCGCTGCTGCTCGCCAGCGGCCTGCTGGCGGGCGGCCAGGCCATCGCCGGCGACCTGCTGCACTGGCAGAACAACAGCCTGACCTACCTCTACGGCCACGATTTCAAGATCGACCCGGAGATCCAGCAGACCATCACCTTCGAGCACGCCAGCGGCTGGAGCTTCGGCGACCTGTTCTTCTTCACCGACCTGATCAAGTACAACACCGACGCGCAAAACGGTAACGGCGACGGCCACACCTACTACGGCGAGTTCAGCCCACGCCTGTCGTTCGGCAAGATCAGCGGCGCCGACCTGTCCTTCGGCCCGATCAAGGACGTGCTGCTGGCCTTCACCTACGAATTCGGCGAGAAGGACGTCGATGCCTACCTGATCGGCCCGGCGGTCGACCTGGCCATCCCCGGCTTCGACTACTTCCAGCTCAACACCTACCTGCGCACCACCGACGGCAGCCGCCCCGGCGACAACGTCTGGCAGATCACCCCGGTGTGGGCCTACACCATTCCCGTCGGCGAGTCGGACATCCTCATCGATGGCTTCATGGACTGGGTGGTGGACAACGACAGCAACCGTCGCGGCGACTACCACGCCAACCTGCACTTCAACCCGCAGATCAAGTACGACCTGGGCAAGGCCATGAAGTGGGGCGAGAAACAGCTCTACGTCGGCATCGAGTACGACTACTGGAAGAACAAGTACGGCATCAAGGACGGCGGCTACGTCAGCGAAAACTTCGTCGGCCCGACCGACCAGAACACCGCCAGCCTGCTGGTCAAGGCGCACTTCTGACGCGCCTGCGCGCGTGACTGGCAGGCCGTTGCAGAACGCTGGCAGCAAGGATGCAGGACGGCAAAACCGAGAACGTTCTTCGACAGCCTGCCCGCCAAGGTCGCAGGGACTTGCGACCTTCTGCCAATGCCCCGCGGCAGCCCGCCATGTTTAGCTGGCGGGCATCACCAGACCTTCACCCAAGGATGGACGATGCCTGCGCGTATCCTGCTGCTCACCACACTCGCCATGCTGGCCTTCGCCGGCAACTCGCTGCTGTGCCGCCTGGCGCTGCGTGAAACCGAAATCGATGCGGCCAGCTTCACCGCCATTCGCCTGTTCTGCGGCGCCCTGACCCTGTGGCTGCTCTTGCGGCTGCGACAAGGCAGGCGCCCGGTGGCCGGCAACTGGCCTGGCGCCCTAGCGCTGTTCATCTATGCGGCCGCCTTTTCCTTCGCCTACCTGCAACTGGATACCGGTGCCGGCGCCCTGCTGCTGTTCGGCGCGGTGCAGTTGAGCATGCTGCTGTGGGGTTGGCTTCACGGCGAACGCCTGGGTCTGGTCGCCGGCCTCGGTACAGCGCTGGCCGCGGCGGGCCTGCTGGCACTGCTGCTGCCCGGTGCCAGCGCGCCGCCCTTGCAGGCCGCACTGCTGATGCTGCTGGCCGGTATCGCCTGGGGCGCCTACTCCCTGCTTGGCCGTGGCCTGGGCGATCCGCTGGCGGTGAGCGCCGGCAACTTCCTGCGCGCGACGCCACTGGCGCTGCTGCTGGCTACGTTACTGTTAGGGCAACTCGACTGGGATGGACCTGGCCTGTTCTACGCACTGCTGTCCGGCGCGCTGACCTCGGGCATCGGTTACGCCATCTGGTACAGCGCCCTGCCCGGCCTGCGCGCCAGCCAGGCGGCCACGGTGCAACTGAGCGTGCCGATAATCGCCGCACTCGGCGGCAGCCTGCTGCTGGGCGAGGCGCTGGGCCTGCGTCTGCTGCTCAGCGCCGTTGCCGTGCTCGGCGGGATCGCGCTGGTGCTGGGCAGCCGGCAACGCGGCGGGAGCTAATGACGCGCGCAGCGGTCTTCTATCCTGAGCCCATCACGTCCAGGGAAGATCGCCATGTCTCGTCTGCTTCGTCTTTGCCTTGTCACCCTGCTCGCAGCCGGCCTCTGCGCCTGTGCCAGCCTGGCCGACCGTGATCCGCTGCGGGTCGATCTGGTCGGTCTGGAGCCTTTGCCCGGCCAGGGCCTGGAGGTGCGCTTCGCGGTCAAGCTGCGGGTACAGAACCCCAATGATCGCGCGGTGAATTTCAACGGCATGGCGCTGGATCTGGACGTCAACGGCCAGCCGCTGGCCAGTGGCGTCAGCGACCAGAGCGGCAGCGTACCGCGCTTCGGCGAAACGGTGGTAAGCGTGCCGGTGAGCATTTCCGCGTTTTCGGTGATGCGCCAGGCCTGGGGCGTGGCCGGCTACCAGCCGGGCCAGGAGGTGCCTTACAGGCTGCGCGGCAAACTGGCCGACGGCCTGTTCGGCACCCGGCGCTTCAGCGACAGCGGCACCCTGAACTGGCCGCAACCGCCAAGCCCCTACTGATAGGAGCCGGCGGCGCTGGTTCAGGCAGCCTGACGGCTGTTGCGTGCGGCTACGCGGCGGTGACAGGCGTCACCGAAGGCCTGGAAGATCTTCACCGAATCCGGGTTCAGCGCAGCCTGCCATTCCGGGTGCCATTGCACCGCGAACAGGAAGGGCGACAGGCTCGGCGCATGCACCGCCTCGATCAGGCCGTCCTCGGCGGTGGCCAGCACTTCCAACCCCTTGCCCAGATTGCGAATGGCCTGGCCGTGCAGCGAGTTGACCTGAATCTCGTCCTTGCCCAACAGCTCGGCGAACCAGCTTCCCGGCACCGGGCGCACGCTGTGGCTGGGCGCGTACTGCACCTCGACCGGGTCATCGGGGTTCTCGCGATGGTCGTTGAAACCGGGCTCGGCGTAGACCTTCTGATAGATGTCGCCGCCCAGCGCCACGTTGATTTCCTGCATGCCACGGCAGATGCCGAAGATCGGCAGGCCACGGGCGATGGCCGCCCGAATCAGCGGCAGGTCGAACAGGTCGCGGTCGCGATCCTGGCCCTTGTTCGGCGTTTGGTTTTCCTGTCCGTAGAGCGCCGGGTCGATGTTGCTGCCGGCACCGGTCAGGTACACGCCATCGGCCATGTCCAGATACTGCTCAAGGTCTTCGGTGCCGCAGCAGGTGGGCACCAGCACCGGTACGCAACCGGAGAACTCGACCAGAGGCTGGATGTATTTGTGGGTCATGACCTGATAGTCGTGCCCCTTGCGCTCCTGAGCACCCATGGACATCAACACGACGGGCTTGCGGGGATTGGTCTTGCAGGAATTGTTGCGGATCTTGTTGTCGGACATACGTCACCTTGGGACAGGCCGGGCCTGTCGTTGCTGTGCAGACCGGTGCCCGGCAGAAGGCTCTGCCGCCACTGATGGCCTGTTTGGCTAACCCCGTGCACCCCAGCTCTTCCTGAACCGGTGTGTCGCCTTCCGACGGCGGCTCGAACCGGGTCAGCTCCATCCAGAGAGGGGCTGCAGCAGGGCTGCCCGTTACCCGGTTCGGCAACGGAATCTGCAGCCAGTCTGCCCGAGCCGTAAAATATGTCAAACAAATCTGCTCAGATTTTTCTGACAATGTCTTTCCCACACATCCGCACAGCGCCCTTGATAAGGCGCCTAACGAAGTTTCCTGGCAAATTCGGCGCGGGCAGAAAGTCCAATATTTAAAACACCCACTTTAAAGAGCTCCTCGCCCTAGAGCGGCGCCCGCGTGAAAAACCCTATATAATCTGCGGTTTTCCCATCAGCCCGAGGCCACCCCTTGACCGCTCTGCCACCCTGCCCCAAGTGCAACTCCGAATACACCTACGAAGACGGCGATCAGCTGGTCTGTCCCGAATGCGCCCATGAATGGAAAGCCGGCGAAAATGCCGAGGCCGGTGACGACGCTCGCCAGATCAAGGACTCGGTCGGCAACCTGCTGCAGGACGGCGACACCGTCACCGTGATCAAGGACCTCAAGGTCAAGGGCTCCTCGCTGGTGGTCAAGGTCGGCACCAAGGTGAAGAACATCCGCCTGGTCGACGGCGATCACGACATCGACTGCAAGATCGATGGCATCGGCGCGATGAAGCTCAAGTCCGAGTTCGTGCGCAAGGTCTGAGCCAGTGCGGAAAAACTGGGTTCTTCGCATATTTTGGGGAAAGTGCGGGTTTACACCGGACTGGCAAGTTTGTGTGCGTATCGCTTGCGGACTTAGAACTATCCATTACCGCGTGTACTGAGCGTTTGGGTTGCGCCCCTTACGGGCGCCACACCTTTCTTGCTTGCCCAAGAAAGGTGTGCCAAAGAAGGGCACCCCGACATCCGGGTTTCGCTACGCGAAACTTCCCTCGCTCCGGTGCTGCTCCGGGGGCCGGCTTACATGGGCCATCCCTGGCCCATTAAGCGGGGCCGCCATCGGTATTTCGCCGCATCCATGCGGCTCATCCCCCTACGCAACACCTCCACTCGGCCTCCTGAAGGGGACCAGGTCGCG
>NZ_FNJJ01000002.1:449423-506151 GCF_900104265.1 Ectopseudomonas guguanensis | reverse complement strand
CACCGCTTGCTCCAGCCTCGGATCGCTGCGCCCTGGGCTGCTCAGGGGACGCCGGGACCGGTCCTGCAAACCGGCATCGCCATGCTCACGGTACCGATCCAGCCATTTGTAGCCAGTTCTAGGACTGATGCCATATCTCCGACAGAGCTCCCGCACATTACTTTCGGGCTGCCCCGCCAACAGAACAAACTCTCGCCTTATCGACATAGTGCTGCGCTCCGGCCACGGCATCTCTCGATCTCCCGATTCGATGAACACCGGTAGCCTAAATGCGTTACCTATGTCTCCCGACACCCGTTACCTATGTCTCCCGGCTGAACACCGCGCGCACCATGGGCATTGCGGTATGGGCGGTGGGCACAGGGCATAGGGTGGGGCGGATGGCGATCCGCTTTAGCCCACCAGCGGCGGCCAGTCTTGGTGGGCTGAAGCCCACCCTACCGATTGACAGCCTGCAGCAAGCGGCGCAAGCCACTCAGCAGGCGCTCCAGCGCGCCCTGGTTGGCCTTGAGTACGCTCAGGCCGGCCTGGTTCATGCGCTGCATCTCACCCGGCTCGCCCAGCAGCGTGGTAACCCTGTCCGCCAGTTGCTCGGCGTTTTCTACCTCGCCCAGCGCGCCGGCTTCACGCAACTGCGCAGCGATTTCCAGAAAGTTGTACAGATGCGGGCCGCTTAGCACGGGTTTGCCCAGGGCTGCCGGCTCCAGCAGGTTGTGCCCGCCGTTGGCCACCAGGCTACCGCCGACGAAGGCGATGTCCGCCAAGGCGTAGAGAAACAGCAACTCACCCATGGTGTCGCCCAGCAGCACCTGGTCGCCAGGCTGGACAGCTTCGCCCGTGGAGCGGCGGCGCGTCGTCAGGCCCTGATTCAGGCACAGCTCATGTACCGCGTTGAAGCGTTCGGGATGGCGCGGTACCAGGATCAGCAGCGCATCAGGGTGACTGCCAAGCAGCTGACGATGAGCGGCAAGGATGATCTCGTCTTCACCCGCGTGGGTGCTGGCGGCGATCCATACCGGGCGCTGCTCGGCGTGCCACTGACGACGCAGTTCGGCAGCCCGTTGCGGCAGCTCGGCTTCGATCTTCAGGTCGAACTTGATCGAGCCGGTCACTTCCACGCAGCCAGGGCGAGCACCCAGGTCGAGGAAGCGTTGCGCCTCGGTTTGAGTCTGCACCGCGATCAGCGACAGCTCGGCGAGCATCGGCGCGGTGAGTTTGGCAAAGCGTGCGTAGCCGCGCGCCGAGCGCTCGGACAGGCGCGCATTGGCCAGGGCTACGGGAATGCCGCGCTTGGCGCACTGGTGGATATGGTTCGGCCACAGCTCGGTTTCCATCACCACCGCCAGGCGCGGCTGTGTGCGGTCGAGAAAGCGTGCGGCGGCCCAGGGCAGGTCGTAGGGCAGGTAGCAGTGCTGCACACTGTTGCCGAACAGTGCCTGGATGCGCTCGGAGCCGGTCGGCGTCATGCAGGTGACGGTGATCGGCAGCTCGGGGTAATGCGCCTGTAGTGCGCGAATCATCGGCGCGGCGGCGATGCTCTCGCCCACCGAGACCGCATGTACCCAGATGCCGCCCGGTTTCATCGCCGGCAGGCCGAGGGAGAAGCGTTCGTTGATGCGCCGTGCGTAAGCTGGCGCCTTGCGTGCGCGCAGCGCCAGGCGCAGGGCGATCAGGGGCAGGGCCAGGTGCAGCAGCAGGGTGTAGATGAGTCTGTTCATGGGCGCGCAGCTTATCGCCGCCGGCGATGCGCTGGAAGGGCAGTCATGCCTGCGGCCGCAGCAGCTCACGCGCCAGGCAGTCGGCCAGCCAGCTTGCGGCGGGGCCGAGCGCGCCGTCGCGGCGGGTGACCAGTTCCACCACCAGCGGCAGCGGCGCCCAATCGCTGCGCAGCTCCTGCAGGTGGCCCTGGTAGGTCGGGTATTGCGCTACATGGCGCGGCAGCCAGGCCCAGCCAACACCGCGGATTACCAGTTCGGCCATGACGTAGAAGCTGTCGGCGCGCCACACCAGCGGGCCGATCTGCTCGCCGCCGGGGTAGTGACTGTCCTGCGGCGTCATCAGCAGTTGGCGATGTTCGGCCAGGTCGCGACGTTCGACAGTGGCGAGTCCGGCCAGCGGATGGTTCGGGCTGCATACCGTGACCATCTCGATGGTGCCCAGACGCTGGCTCTCCAGCTCCCGCGGCATCTGCTCGTGATGAAACAGCAGGCCCAGGTCCGCCTGGCGCTGCAGCAGCTTGCGCGCCACATCGCCCTGGGCGCCGCTGGAAAGCTGCACTTCCAGCAGGGGGAAGGCCTCGGCCAGCGCCTCCAGGCTGGCCAGCACCGGCTGGTAGGGCATGGCCTCGTCCTGCGCCAGGCGCAGCCGTGCTTCCTCGCCGCGGGCCAGGCCCAGTGCGCGGCCGTCGAGGCGCTGGCATTGCTGCAGCACGCTGCGCGCCTGCTCGAGCAGCGCGGCGCCGGCTTCGGTCAGTTGTGGCTGGCGCCCGCTGCTGCGTTCGAACAGGGTGACGCCGAGGTCGCTTTCGAGCAGGGCGATGGCGGTGCTGACGGCCGATTGCGCACGCCCGGTCTCGCGCGCCACGGCCGAGAACGAGCGACATTCGGCGGTGCGCACGAACAGGTGCAACTGATCGAGGTTCCAATTCATGGCTGACCTATCTCCCGGGCAGATAGGTAATCACTTTATCCCATCAGTGGAGTGCCTAGAATGGCGACCATCGTTCAGGAGTCGCCATCATGCCCGGATACCTCTATCTCGCCATCGCCATTGCGGCCGAAGTGGTCGCCACCACCTCGATGAAGGCCATCGACGGCTTCAACAAGCCTTTGCCGCTTCTGCTGGTGGTGGGCGGCTACGGCATCGCCTTCTGGATGCTGACGCTGGTGGTGCGCACCATTCCGGTGGGCATCGCCTACGCCATCTGGGCCGGACTGGGCATCGTCTTGGTCAGCATCGCCGCGATGTTCATCTACCAGCAAAAGCTCGACCTGCCGGCCGTACTCGGCATGGGCCTGATCGTCAGCGGCGTGGTGGTGATCCAGCTGTTCTCCAGTTCCACCGGCCACTGAAGCAGGCGCAAGCCAGAGGCTTGCGCTCTTGCCTGTAGCCTGCCGCCTGAAGCCTGCGGCCGCTGTGAGGGTTATACTGCGCGCCTGTTTTTCGCCGAGGCCCGTTCATGTCCCAGTCTCTCAGCACCGATGTCCTGATCGTCGGCGGCGGTATCGCCGGCCTCTGGCTCAACGCCCGCCTGCGTCAGCAAGGCTTTGCCACCGTGCTGGTGGAGCGCGGCAGCCTGGGTGGCGGGCAGAGCCTGAAGTCGCAGGGCATCATCCACGGTGGTGCCAAGTACGCCCTGCACGGTGCGCTGACCGGCGCCTCCGAGGCCATCGCCGACATGCCGCGGCGCTGGCGCGAGGCGCTGGCCGGCACCGGCGAGCTGGATCTGTCCGGCGTGCGCGTTCTCTCCGATGCCCATTACCTGTGGTCGCCCGGTACTCTGGCCGGCAACCTCACCAGCTTCTTCGCCAGCAAGGCGGTGCGCGGCCGCGTCGATCAGGTCAAGGGCGAGCAATTGCCCCCGGCGCTGCAGCATCCGAAGTTCAAGGGCAAGGTCTATCGCCTGGCCGAGCTGGTGCTCGACGTGCCGAGCCTGATCGCTCGCCTGGCCGAACTGGCCGGCGACGGACTGCTGGCTGCCGAGCGTATCGAGCCGCTGCAGGAACATGGCGAGCTGTGCGGGCTGATCGTCGATGGCCGCGAGATTCGTGCACAGCGCGTGGTGCTCAGTGCCGGCGCCGGTAACGCCGAGCTGCTCGCGGCGCTGGGGGTCGAGCAGCCAGCGCAGCAGTTGCGTCCCTTGCATATGGTGCTGGCCAAGGGGCCGGCGCTGAAGCCGCTTTACGCTCACTGCCTCGGCGGCGGACCCAAACCGCGGGTGACCGTCACCACCCATCCGGCGGCCGATGGTCAGTGGGTCTGGTATCTGGGCGGCGATCTGGCCGAAGCCGATGGCGTCGCCCGCGACGAGGCGGCGCAGATTCAGGCGGCGCAGAAGGAAATGGCAGCGTTGCTGCCCTGGGTCGACCAGAGCCAGACGCGCTGGGCCACGCTGCGTGTGGATCGCGCCGAACCCGCGCAGTCGGGCCTGGTGCGCCCGGACAACGCCTTTCTCGCCGAGCAGCAGCGCCTGTTGGTGGGTTGGCCGACCAAGCTGGCGCTGGCGCCGGACTTCGCCGATCGCGTGCTGGCCAGGCTGCAGCGCGAGCATGTGCAGCCGGCGGCTCATGCACCGCTGCCCGAACTGCCACGCCCGCCGCTGGGCCAGCCAGTCTGGGAGACGCTGCTGCCATGACCACGCTGCACGAGCTGTATCGCCCGCTGGGTTCCACCGGTCTGCGGGTTTCGCCGCTGGGCCTGGGCACGGTCAAGCTGGGCCGCGACCAGGGCGTGAAGTACCCCAACGGCTTCACCATTCCCGACGACGCCCAGGCTCGTGCCCTGCTGAATCAGGCGCGGGAGTTGGGCATCAATCTGATCGATACCGCGCCGGCCTACGGCGTCAGCGAGCAGCGTCTCGGCCCGCTGCTGCGTGGCCAGCGTGATCAGTGGGTGATCGTCAGCAAGACCGGCGAGGAGTTCGAGCAGGGCCAGTCGCACTTCGACTTCTCGCCGGCGCATACCCGTCTTTCGGTCGAGCGCAGCCTCAAGCGTCTCGAAACCGACCGCATCGATCTGCTGCTGGTGCATTCCGACGGCAATGACCTGGCGGTGCTGCAAGACACCGGCGTCTACCAGACGCTGGCCGAGCTCAAGCGCGAAGGCAAGATTCTCGCCTACGGCATTTCCGGCAAGACCGTCGAGGGCGGGTTGCTGGCGCTGCAGCAGGGCGACTGCGCCATGGTCACCTACAACCTCGGCGAACAGGGTGAAAAACCGGTATTGGACTACGCTGCCAGTCACGCCAAGGGCATTCTGATCAAGAAGGCGCTGGCCAGCGGCCACGCCTGCCTGGCCGAGGGGGTCGACCCGGTGCGTGCCAGTTTCGAACTGATCTTCGCCCATCCGGGCGTCAGCAGCGCCATCGTCGGTACCATCACGCCCACCCACCTGGCGGCCAACGTGGCGACCGTGGCCGCCGTGCTGCAAGGCCTTGGCTGAGGTTGCGGTCACGTCCTCTTACAGCCTCGGGTTGTATTGGGTGGCCGGCTTGGGGCAGCCTTGAGCGGTTTTCGCTTCAACCTGAGCCTCGCGTGAGCGCTGGTCGCCGAGCCGGCCCATGCCCAGACGGAACAAGGAGTCGAGATGCCGCGTACGCTGATCCGCAAGGACCCGAGTAACTTCAAGACCCTGCCGCTGTTCGTCGAAGCCAGCCCGGACGGCCTGAGCTACCAGAGCCTGGGACAGCCGCTGAACTTTCAGCAGATGCTCGAACGGCGTCGCCCGATCGAGGTGGCGGACAGCTCGCGCTTTTCCGTGGAGCTGGCCAATCTCGGCGTGTCGGTGCGCCTGACCCTGCGCCTGCAGGGCCGCGATTACTGGTTGCTGGTGCGCCAGCGCCGCCCCGATCGCGGCGACACCGTGCTCAAGCTGATTTCCGGCTACGTGCCGGCGCATGAACTCAACCTGCCGCTGCTCACCGCCATTCAGGAAGTGGCCGAGGAATGCCTGCTGGAAAGCGCCGATGGCTGGTTGAGCGGGCGTTTCGCCGATACCTGGCTGCCCACGCCCTATGAGGGCGCCCTGCGTTATCGCGAAGCCAGCCATTTTCGCCTCAGCCCGCTGTCCGGCGCGGCGCGCCCGGTGCAGTGCGGCAACCTCACCCTGCTGGAGCGGCCGCGCGCTTACGTACACCTGCCGACCGCGTCACTGCAGCTGGTCTATGACCTGAGTCTGGAGCTGCCGCGCGATGCCCGTCAGCTGAGCCTGTTCCACGTCGATGAGTGTCTGGAGGATGGCCGCCTGGTGGCGCGTCTGGAGCGTCGGCGACCGGATATCTACCTGCTGGCGCTGCAGCACGGTGTACCCAGCGGCGGTCTGTTCACCCTGCGCAAGGGCGAATTGCTGCCGGCCAGCACTCGCGGGTTGTGGCTGTCGGAGAGTTTTGCCGAGCAGGACGGCTGGCTGGTGCGTGATGAGCGGGTGCGCTGGAAGGACTGGCTGCGCCGCTGCGGTGTGCAGCCGCAGCAGCGGCGAGCGCTGGTCGGTGCGTCGTAGGGTATATCTCTTGGGGAACGCTGGTGCGCATGGCGCACCCTACGGGCCGTAGCGTCGCGTCGTAGGGTGCGCCATGCGCACCGCATTTGAACCGTCCGTCAGTGCGCCCGGCTTTCGTGCATGCGCGTCAGCTGTCGCTCCAGCAGCGCCGGATAAGGATCGAGCAGGCGCTCCACGCAGCTGGCCCCTTCCGGGCTGGCAATCGGGCGGATGCGCGCGCGCTGGCGAGCCAGCGCATCCTGGGCGACACGCTGTTCCACCAGCAGCAGGTTGCGGCTGTGCTGCGACAGGGCAAGGGCGTCCAGGGCACTGTCGCTGAGCAGCAGCTCGGCCTGGCCCAGTTCTTCCAGATCGTCGCCGAGGGTGAGGCCCAGCTGCAGTTGCAGGGTGATGCCGCTGTCGGCGACCTCGATCTGCAGCGCATGGCCGAGGGCGCGCATCAGCTCGCCGCAGCAGATGGCGTGGGTCAGGTAGTCCTCGCCGCACTCGCGCTCATGGAACAGCATCAGGCTGCTGCCGTCCTTGAGCGTGTGCAGTTGCCCCTGATACAGCGCGGCGGCCTGTTCCAGGCAACCGCGATAACGATCCAGCAGATCCAGCAGGCGCGTGCGCGGCAGGCGTCGCAGCTGTTCCTGAGCACCGAGCTGGATAGCCAGCACGGCGCTGGCCTGCGCCGGGCGCGGCGCCTTGGCGACGGGCGCAGCGACTTCGGGCTCATCGCGCAGATCGGCGAAGGGATCGTCCGGCTCTATCGAATCGGGCCAGGGCTTGAGCGCCTCGTCGTCGCTGTCCTGCTCATCGAAAGAATGCCCGGCGCGAGGCTGTTCCGGCTCGTCGTCGAAATGCTCGTCGTCTTCTTCCGGGAGATAGTCGTCGACATCCTCGAGCAGCGGCTCGTCATCCAGCTCCGGCTCGGGTTCCGGCTTTTCCGGTACCAGGCGGGCCTGCAGCTGGCGCGCCAGGTCGCCGATCTCGTCGTTGCGTCCCGCACCGGGGGCGGGATCGTCCGGGTCGCGCAGCCACAGGCGCATCTGCAGCAAGGGCGTGGAAATATGTCGGCCCAGGCGCATGCTCAGCGACAGCGTCAGGGCCAGCAGGATCAGGCTGAGAATGCCCATGCTCTGCAGGCTGATGGTCATCGGCTGCTGGAACTGACTCATGTCCAGGCTGATGCGCAACTGCCCGGCCATCACTTCCTGGAAGGTGATGGAGGTGGAATACAGGCCTTCGGTCTCGCCCAGCACGCTGCGGGTCGGGCGCGGGCCTGCCTCGGCGAGGATGCGGCTATCCACGCTGTAGATGGCCGCATGGGCCACCAGCGGGTTCTTCGCCAGGTTGTTGAGCAGCACATTGAGGCTGAGGATGTCGTTGGACACCAGCAGTTCGGTGGCCGAGGCCGCCGTCTGGGTGATCAGCGCCTGGCCGAGGGCGTCGGCCTGCTGCTGCATGGCCTGCTTGAACTGCATGCCCATGACCCAGGCATAGATGAGCATGGCCAGCGCCACCAGCAACAGGCTGTGGCTGGCGATGCGCAGCACCAGGGGCACCCGCCGCTGACGCAGCGCGTGAAAGATGATGAGGAAGAAATTGTCGGGTTTGACGGGCGCGGGCCGGTTCACAGAGCACGGCTCTTGTCGACTGAAGTTGCCGCGCAGTATAGCGAGCGGTCTGGAGCGGGCAAAGCGCATGGCTGCCCGGATCGAGGGGAAACTGGGTAGAATGTGCGCCTTTTCGTCGGCCGGCGGCTCATTCGCCGCTTGCCTGCCTCAATCGTTTGCCTTGGAGGGTGCGTCTTGCGCGAAATCGTCCTGATCAATATCACCGGCGAAGATCGCCCCGGACTCACCGCAGCCATCACCGGCGTATTGGCTCAGGGCGGGGTGAACATCCTCGATATCGGTCAGGCGGTGATCCACGACACCCTGTCGTTCGGCATTCTCATCGAAATTCCGGACAACGGTCGCTCCCAGGCTGTGCTCAAGGATCTGCTGTTCACCGCCTACGAGCTCGACCAGCAGGTGCGCTTCACCCCGGTGTCCGAAGAGGATTATCGCCAGTGGGTGAGCGGCCAGGGCAAGGCCCGGCATATCGTCACCCTGCTGACGCGCAAGGTCAGCGCCGAGCAGCTGCAGCGGGTCAGTGCGATCACTGCCAGGTACGGCCTGAACATCGATCATATCGACCGTCTTTCCGGGCGCATGCCGCTGGACATGCCGGCCGAGCAGGGCAAGGGCTGCATCGAGTTCTCCGTGCGCGGCGAGCCGGCCGATCCGGTGGCGCTGCGTGCCGAGTTCTTGAGCGTGGCTCAGGAGCTCAACGTCGACATCGCCTTCCAGCGCGACTCGGTGTTCCGCCGCAATCGTCGCCTGGCGGTGTTCGACATGGACTCGACGCTGATCGAGGCCGAAGTGATCGACGAACTGGCCAAGGCCGCCGGCGTGGGCGAGCAGGTGGCCGAGATCACCGAACGGGCCATGCGCGGCGAGCTGGATTTTCGCGCCAGCTTCAAGGAGCGCCTGGGCCTGCTGAAGGGCCTGTCGGAAGACGTGCTGGAAGAGATTGGCGCCTCGCTGCGCCTGACCGAAGGCGCCGAGGTACTGTTCGCCGAACTCAAGCGCCTGGGCTACAAGACCGCGATTCTCTCCGGCGGCTTCACCTACTTCGCCAAGCAACTGCAGGCGAAGCTGGGCATCGACTACGTGTTCGCCAACGAGCTGCAGATCGAGAACGGCAAGGTCACCGGTGTGGCCGTCGAGCCCATCGTCGATGCCCAGCGCAAGGCCGACCTGTTGCGTGAGCTGGCGCAGAAGGAAGGCTTGCAGCTGGAACAGACCATCGCCGTTGGCGATGGCGCCAACGACCTGCCGATGCTCGGCCTGGCCGGTCTCGGCGTGGCATTCCGCGCCAAGCCGCTGGTCAAGCAATCGGCCAAACAGGCGATCTCTACCCTCGGTCTGGATGGAATTCTCTACCTGCTCGGCTTTCGCGATCGCGAGGGGCAGGAATAAGCGCCGAGGTTCTGTCGGATACGAAAAAGCCGCCTGGACAGGCGGCTTTTTCATTGGCGGGATTTATTCGTCGCCGGCCGAGAAGTCGTAGTCCATCGACTGGCTCGGGCCCTGCAGGTAGTAACCCTGGATGAAGTTGACCCCCGCCTGCCACAGCGTTGCCAGCACGCTGGCGCTTTCGACGAAGGGCACGATGGTCAGCTTGGCCTGGGCGTGCAGGCTGCTGAGCAGGGTTTTCAGCGCTTCCTGATTGTCGGCATTGCTCAGATCCTGAGAGAACGAGCCGTCGACCTTGACGAAATCCACCTGCAGGTGCTTGAGCGTGTTGAACGGATTCAGGGCGCAGCCGAACTGGCTCAGGGCAACCTTGCAGTGCAGTTCCGCCAGGCCCTGGGTCAGCACCTTGGCCTGTTTCAGGTAGGTGATGGCATCCGGCTCGCCGAATTGGAATACCAGTGAATCCGATGGCAGGCGGGCGGCCTTGAGCGCCACGCTGAGCCAGGGCAGCAGGGTCTGATCCTGCAGGCTGGCGCTGGACAGGTGCACGAACAGGCGGGTGTTGTGGCCCTTGGCGCGGTGGTCGGCCAGCAGCTTGATCGAGTTGAGGATCACCCAGCGGTCGATCTTCTCGCCCAACCCGGCGTCCTTGGCGGCGGCGAGGAACTGCGCAGGCGGCACCTCTTCGCCCTTCGGGTTGAGCAGGCGCAGCAGCACTTCGTAGTGTTCGTGAGCATCGCCACGCAGGCTGATGATCGGCTGGAACAGCAGGCGGAAGCTGTTGTTCTCAAGTGCCTGCTGGACCATCGCCAGGAGGTTGCCGCGGTTGGCCGCTGCGGCCAGCTCATCAGCCGGGTTGAACAGCTTGATGGCGTTGCCGTCGCCAAGCTCGTCGGCGCAGCGGTGCGCACGATCGATGACTTCCTGGGCCTTGGCGGTCTTCTCGCTGAGGCCGGCGACGCCGATCGACAGGGTGGTCTGTGCGGTGCGGCCGCTGACGTCGAACAGGTGCCCTTCGACCTTCTTCAGCAGGGACGCCAGGTTGGCCTGGCACTGTTCGGGCGTCTGGCCTGGCAGCAAGGCGGCGAATACGTCGTCGCCGAAGCGGGCCAGCTGGGTTTCCGCCGGGAAATGGGCGCGCAGCAGGCCGGCCAGGTCGGTCAGCAGCAGGTCGATGCCGGCCAGGCCGATCTCGCCCTGCATGCTGGCATAGCGGTCGACGCGGATGTACGCCAGGGTCGAGGGCTGGCCGGTGCTGACGGCGCGCTCGGCGGCGTTGTCCATCAGTTCGAGGAAGTGGGTGCGGTTGAACAGGCCGGTGACCAGGTCCTGGCTGCTGATTTCACGCAGCTTCTCTTCCAGCTCGGCATTGGAGGTTTCCGCGCGGATCACCACCTGAATGCATGGTTCGCCATCGTAGGTGGCAGGCGAGAAGCTCATCTGCGCGGCGAAGCTGCTGCCGTCGGCGCGTACGCCCTGGCAGCCCAGCTCGGCATTGCCTTCGGCGCTCTGGTAGTTCTTCAAAAAATCCTTGAACGCCGCGTGATCGGCACTGGCGATCAGGTCGATCATCGGCATGCCTTCGAGCTCTTCGCCATCCTCGTAGCGGAACAGCTCCAGGTAGGCGCGGTTGGCGTAGATATGCATGCCGTCGTGGACGTAGGTGATGGCGTCCACCGAGCTTTCCAGCAGCAGCTGGCAGCGTTTTTCCGCTTCGCGCAGCGCCACTTCGGCGGCGCGACGGGCGCGGCGTTCCTCGAGGTTGGCCAGCTCGCGCTTGGCCACCAGCACCAAGCGTTCATCCTCGCCTTGGGGCAGGGCGTCCTGGGCGCCGAACAGCAGCGCTTCGGTGATGATCTCGGAGTCGTTGTCCGCCACCAGCTGGATGACCGGGATGTCCTTGGCCTGGCGGCGGATGGCGGTGATCGCCTCGCTGGGGTCGAGATGCTCGCTGCTCGGCGCGCAGATCAGAAGGTCCCAGGTCTGTTGCAGGGCTTCGGCCAGGTCATCGCTGGAAATCAGACGATGCACGCGGGTGGCGTGCCCGGCGTTGCGGAACAGACTGACCAGGCGCTCCGCTTCGTTCTGCGAGTCCTCGAGAATCAGCAGGCGGATGGTTTTTTTTTCGATGGCCATAGAGGGGTCATTACCGCGCCGAACGGACGCGAAAAGGCGACAAATGGTGAGTTCGCCGGAGCCTACAGCGACTTCCACAGCGAGTCAAAATCTTCCTCCCCGGCAGGCTTCTGGCTTTGCGAGGCTGTGACCGGTGTCCCGGCCGCAGGCTCTTCGATGCCCACGCGGTGATACTCGAACTGGCTGAAGCTGCCGGTGCTGACCTGCCTGCGGGTGAGCACCGCGCGGTGCTCTTCGTCATGGTCGTTGATCAGCACCTTGCTGCCTTCCTGGAATGGCAGGCGCGGCGTTATCAGGCTGGCTGGACGGGAAATGGCGCTGATCTCCGGCAACAGCAGGGCGCGCAGATACTGGCTGCTCTGCTCGCCCTTGCGCAGCAGCTGCAGGCCGCAGGGGCGCGCATGCGGGGCGATCAGTTCGATGCCCATTTGCGTGCCGCCACCGCGGACCTGACGAATCCAGCGCACGATGGCCACGCTCCAGCCCTGGCTGGGATTGTCCTGCACGCCCAGCAGTTCGCCGGCCTGCAGCTGGCTGGGTACCTCCTTGGGCCAGGACAGGCAATAGCCACCGGGGCTGTGGTTGATGATCGCCAGGGGAAAGGTCGGATAGTCCTCGCCGCTGTTCTCCGGCTGCGCCTGTTCACCCGGGGTGGCTCGGGTGTACTGAATCTCTTCGAAATGGATTTCGTCCGCAGCGCTGCGCTGGGCGTCGAAGGCGTTCGACCAGACGTCAGGCTCGCCAGTGGCCGGCTTGAACACGGCAGCGCCGATTTCCACGGGGCGCTTGAGCACTTCGCCGAACGAGCGGCGGCCGGAAAGGAAGAAATGCAGGGCGGTCATGCCGATGCACAGGGTCAGGTTGCCGTGGCCCGGGGTGCGCTGGAAGGTGCGCTCGGCGATGTCGCCCCAGGCTGCGGCAACATGCTGCAGCAGATCGAGGCTGACGCCCTCTGGAATCATCAGGCGTGATTTGCTGCGCTCTTCTTCCGGCAGCTCCAGGTATTCCTTGATGGCACCGACCAAGGGTTGCGTGTCGATGCCCAGCAGGTTGTGCAACTCGCTGTTCTGGTACAGCGACCTGTAGCGCGGCGGGCCGTCGATCTGCGGCGCCAGGACGAACAGGCTGTCGGGATGGTCGCCGGGCTGCAGCCTGATCAACGTGCTCCAGGGCTCCAGCGCCTCGGCCAGGCGGGCGATGCCGTTCTGGCGCATCTGGTTGGTGCGGGCGCAACCCAGCAGCAGTGCGGTGACGTAGGTTTGCTCGGTGCTCAGGCCCTGGGTGTGGCGAGCCAACGGGTCGCGAATGACCTGGCGCTGCAGGCGCTGCTCGCAGGCGATCTGGTACAGCTGGTGCAGCTCCAGCCAGAGCCCTTCGGGCACCGGGCAGTACAGCTGGCTGGCACGGATCAGCGGGCTGCACAGGCTGTGGCTGGCGCGCTGCAGGGATACGGCGAGGAGCTGGTCGCGGTCCTTGCCGCTACGGGCAAGGACGCGGGCGATGATCAGCTTGTAGCCGACAGCCAGGTGGTTCTGCAGGGCCTGGCAGAGGTTGGCGACCTTGCGTGGGCGCTCGTCGAGAACGATCGCCTGGTTGAGGAAGTGGCGCTCTAGATGCTGGCAGACGAAGCTGACTTCGGGGCGCAGCAGCTCAAGCAGTTGCAGGCGGTTTTCCGAGGGGGTGAGGAGTTGGTTGAGTTCCACCAGGCTCTGGTACAACTGGCGCGCGGTTTCACCGATGTTCGCCTTGGGCAGGCCTGCGATCCAGCGCTTGAGGTCGCGGGGACTGCCGTCGCAGAAGCTGAGGCTTTGCTTGCTCGGTGTGGGGACGCGTAACAGTTGCAGGTGGGGACTCTGTCTATCCATCAAACTCGGATACTCCGGCCACGCAAAAACGAGCGGCTCTAGTAATAGTCTTTCGAACTCTAGCAGCATCTGCCTGTGCTGGCAGCCCGTCCGCTTGGACGGGCTGCCACGCCAGAGTACGGATCTATGACCGAACGGTCGAGATGCGGTTCCTTTCTCGATGGATCAGCCCCGGGCGTTGCCCAGCAGTTGGCCCATGCGCACCGCGCTGCCGGCGCACAGCTGATCGGCCCACTGCACCTGGTTCGGGCCGAACAGGACGATGGCCGTGGAGCCCAGCTTGAAGCGGCCCATTTCCGCGCCCTTGGCCAGTTCGATCGGCGCGCGGGCTTCGGCGTCGTAGCGCGTGCTCTTCAGCTCGCGCTTGGGCGGCGTGACCAGGCCGGCCCATACCGTCTCGATGCTGGCGACGATCATCGCGCCGACCAGTACCACGGCCATCGGCCCGCGCTCGGTATCGAACAGGCAGACCACGCGCTCGTTGCGGGCGAACAGTTCCGGCACGTTTTCCGCCGTGGTCTGGTTCACCGAGAACAGGCGGCCCGGCACATAGACCATCTCCTTCAGCGTGCCGCCCAGCGGCATGTGGACGCGGTGATAGTCCTTCGGCGAGAGGTATACGGTGGCGAACTGGCCACCCATGAAGGGCGCTGCGCGCTCGGCATCGCCGCCCAGCAGTTCGACGGCGCTGAAGCTGTGACCCTTGGCCTGGAAGATACGGCCGTGCTCGATGGCACCGAGCTGGCTGATCGCACCGTCGGCCGGGCTGAGGATGGCGCCGGGGGTTTCGTCCAGCGGGCGCGCGCCTGCCTTCAGGGCGCGGGTGAAGAAGGCGTTGAAGTGCTCGAAGGAGCGCAGGTCTTCGTTCTGCGCTTCGCTCATATTGACCTGGTACTGCTTGGCGAACCAGGTGATCAGCGGATTCTTCAGCCAGCCGATGCGGCATTCGGCCACGCAGCCGATCAGGCGCGACAGCAGGTGATGTGGCAGCAGGTACTGGCTGAGGATAAAGAGACGTTGTTTCATCGTGTTTCCTTGAGGGTTCTGAACCGGCGCTGGCGTGGCCAGGCCGGATGCGACTCGATTGTCGACGGACTCAGCGTTCGATGGGCGTGTCGGGCAGGTTGCCCCATTCCGACCAGGAGCCGGCATAGGCCTTCACCCGCGGATAACCGAGCGCCTTGGCCACCACATAGCTGAAGCCTGAGCGGCGATGGGTCTGGCAGTGGGTGATCACTTCCTTGTCCGGTGTGATGCCCAGGCTTTGCAGTACTTCACCGATATCCGTGCGGATACGCATGCCTCGCTGCGGATCCATGCCTGCGGTCCATTCGAAATGGGTGGCGCCGGGGATGTGTCCGCCACGCGCCGAACTCAACTTCTCGCCGCGGTACTCGTCCGCACCGCGCACGTCCCAGATGGCCAAATCGGCAGCTCCCAGGCGTGACTGCAGATAGTCGCGGGTGGCGGTCGGGGCGTCGCTCAGAGTCAGCGTCACTTCGCTGCGGGCGACTGTGGGCACGTCCTGGCTCAGTGCCAGCCCGTCGCCGATCCAGGCCTGCAGACCGCCGTTGAGAAAGTGATGGCGCTGATGGCCGATCACGTCCAGCAGCCATATAAAACGGCCCGCCCAGGGACCGCCTTCATCGTCGTAGACCACGTAGGTGGCGTGCGGATGGTGGCCGAGATCGGCGAACAGCGCCTCGAGCTGCGCGCGCTCCGGGAGCAGGCCGGGCGCGGGCGGCAGGCCCAGTTGCGTGCGTTTGGCATCCACCCAGCGCGCTCCGGGAATGTGGCCGGCGGCGTAGCGCGCTGCGCTGCTCAGGTCGAGCAGGATCAGATCGGCCGCGTCCAGGCGCTCGGCCAGTTCGTTCGGTTCGATCACCAGCGGCAGGTTGTCGAAGGCGGACATGACGGCCTCCTCGTATGAAAAGAGGTCGATTGTAGCGGACTCTTCAGTGCGCGCGTCTGGAAAAGCTGCTCAGGGCGCGCTCGATGCACTGCGCGGTCTTGGCGAAGGCCTGCAGGCTGACGTCATTCAGCGGTTGGCCGCCCTGGTCGGCCACCACCAGCATCACCACGCGGCCATTGCTGGCCACAGAACGCAGCAGCAGGTGTTCGCTGGGGAACAGCGCCTTGAGGTTGCCCGGCAGCAGGGCGGAGAACTGCGCCATGTTGCCGGGTGTGAGGCGCAACTGGCCCGGCTCGGCGAGCAGGCGTTTCAGCACCTGGCTTTGCGCCGGGTCGAGACTGAGGCTCGCCGCGCCGGCATCCAGGCCGGCCTGTTGCTGGGTCTGCAGGCGGGTGTGATGACGGTCGGCAAGCAGCAGCAGGACGCGCTTCAGGCCGCAGGCTTGCAGCGCATCGCGAGCGCACGCCGTCAGTTGCGGCACGTTGGCGAAGCTGCTGGGCTCGGCCAGCAGGCGCGCGCAGTGCTGCCGCCAGACGGTGAGATCGTCACGTTTGGGCGGTGGCGGGGCGCTGACGGCAGGCTTGAGGCGATGGGCGTCCCATGGCCAGATCAGGGCCTGGGCCGGATGCCAGAGCGCCGCGTCGTGGATCAGGCGGGCGCTGCTGACGGCGTGCTGGTGCACCTCCTGCTGCAGCTCGCTTAGGGGCATCTGCAGGTACAGCCCGGTCAGGCGCTGCCAGCGCAGGTTGTGCGCGGTGTCCCAGGCGTGGTGCGCCGATACCGCCAGGCCGTTGGCCAGCAGCACGCAGTTGCTTGGCTGGGTGAGCCAGTGACGCAGGGCCGTGTCTTCGTCGAGCATCTGCTGCTGATGCAGCGGATGTTCGTTATCGCGGGCGATGTGCAGCGCCTTGACCAGTTGCCGGCGGTCACGCTCCAGTAGGCGATAGCCGCGCACGATCCACTCCGGCAGGCGCCAGCGTTCGGCCAGCTTGAGGCACAGTTGAATCAGGCCGACACCGAGCAGCTCCTTCTCCACCGCGGCGGGTCGCTCGCCCTTGAGCAGCACGCGTTGCTCCCAGGCCTCGAGCAGGTGTGGATGGGCACACAGCAGCGGCCACATCGGCGCGAGAAACAGCAGGCTGCAGCCATGCAGCTCGTTCCACAGGCGCGCCAGGCGTGCGCCGAACAGGCCGCGTGCCTGTTGGCTGGCGTGCTGGCTGATCAGCAGTATCTGGCGAAACGCCAGGGGGATTTCGTTCTCGGGCAGCGCCGGAGCCTGGTTGAG
Source organism: Ectopseudomonas guguanensis (assembly GCF_900104265.1). Lineage (GTDB taxonomy): Bacteria > Pseudomonadota > Gammaproteobacteria > Pseudomonadales > Pseudomonadaceae > Aquipseudomonas > Aquipseudomonas guguanensis. Next base: position 489,732 of record NZ_FNJJ01000002.1, on the reverse strand, counting down.
CAGCGTTTCGCAGCGGCTCAGGCCCAGTCGTGAGAGCGCGGTTTCGACGCTTTCGGCCGGATCGCTGAGGCTGTTGCTCGACTGGTTGGCTTCGCGCAGCACCTGCAGGGCGAAGGATGGGCTCGCTTCGATCGTCTCGGCGATTTCGCGCCAGGTGCGGCGGCTGTCACCCAGGACGCGGCGTATGCGCGCATGTTGCTGCTGCTCGATTGGCAGCGGCAGCTTGCCCAGTTGTTGTACCCAGGCGTCCAGAGTGCGTGGCAGGGGCTTTGACGTCGACATATTGGCTCGAGTCGAACTGGCTTTTGACCATAACTGGCTATAGTCTGGCGTATAAGTTCCGATAATTAGAAGGGTTGTTTTTAATAACCCATCCTCTGGGCTCTGCAAGCGTTTATTTTATGGTAAGAATCATAGGTATCGTTGTTGTTTTTGGCTGCGTGCTCGGCGGGTTCATTCTCTCGGGCGGCAAGTTCATGGCATTGGTCCACCCCTTCGAAGTTCTGATCATCGGCGGTGCGGCGCTGGGGGCCTTCCTGCAGGCCAACCCCGGCAGCATGTTCATGACGGTGTTCAAGAAGTCGCTGAGCATGTTCGGCAGCCGCTTCACCCATACCTACTACCTGGAAGTGCTCAAGCTCCTGTACGAGATCCTCAACAAGAGCCGCCGTGAAGGCATGATGGCCATCGAAGCGGACGTCGAGGACCCCAACGCCAGCCCGATCTTCAGCAAGTATCCGGGGGTGCTCAAGGACGCGCGCATGACGGCGTTCATCTGCGACTACCTGCGCATCATGTCCTCCGGCAACATGGCCCCGCACGAGCTGGAAGGCCTGTTCGACATGGAGCTGGCCAGTCTCAAGGAAGAAGTCGAACACCCCGCGCACGCGGTGGCCAAGGTCGCTGACGGCATGCCGGCCATGGGTATCGTTGCGGCGGTGCTGGGTATCGTGATCACCATGTCGATCCTGGCCGAGGCGGACAACGCGCAGATCGGTGAGAAGGTGGGCACGGCGCTGGTCGGTACCTTCCTCGGCATTCTCGCTTCCTACGGCTTCTTCGGCCCGTTGTCCAATGCGCTGGAGCATGATGCCAAGGAAGAGCTGAACCTCTACGAAGCGATCAAGGCGACCCTGGTCGCTTCCGCCTCGGGCATGCCGCCGACCCTGGCTGTGGAATTCGGGCGCAAGGTGCTGTATCCGGCCCACCGGCCGAGTTTCAGCGAGCTCGAACAGGCCATGCGCGGCAACTAAGCCATGGAAAACAACCAACCCATCATCGTCAAGCGGGTCAAGAAGACCGCGGGCGGGCACCATGGCGGTGCCTGGAAGATCGCCTTCGCCGACTTCGCGACGGCCATGATGGCGTTCTTTCTGGTGATGTGGCTGATGACTTCGGCCACGCCAGAGCAGAAGAAGGCCATCTCCGGTTACTTCCAGGACCCCATCGGCTTCACCGAAAGCGCCAGCCCCTACGCCATCGACCTCGGCGGCACACCGACGCCGGCGCCCGAGCGCACCCTCAACCCGGACATATCCGAAACGCCGGAGAGCCAGCCGGACGAGACGGGCGTCAGCACCGATCAGATCGAAACCCTGGCCGAGAAGATGGAGCAGGAGCGCCTGGAGCTGCTGTTGCAGGAGCTGCAGAACAAGGTCGAGGAAAACCCCGAACTGCAGCGCTTCAAGGATCAGATTCTGTTCGAGATCACCCAGGACGGCCTGCGCATCCAGATCATGGATGCCGAGAACCGACCGATGTTCGCCCTCGGCAGTGCCAACCTGCAGCCGTACTTCGAGGACATCCTGCTGGCCATGGCCGACACCATTCGCGCAGTGCCGAACAAGATCAGCATCAGCGGCCATACCGATGCCAAGCCCTTCGTCGGGCGTGGTGATTTCGGCAACTGGGAGTTGTCCTCCAACCGCGCCAACGCCGCGAGGCGGGTGCTGGTGGCCGGCGGCTATCCGGACGAGCAGGTGGCGCGGGTGGTCGGCTACGCCTCGTCGGCCTTGTTCGATCGCGAAGACCCGTTCAATCCGGTCAATCGGCGTATCGATATCGTCGTGCTGACCAAGAAGGCGCAGCGCGCGATCGAGGGCGAACAGGGCGCGAACGGGGAGCCGCCCGCGCAGGAGCAGGCCCCTGCACCCGCGCCGTCACAACGCCCCGCCGAGGCGCTGCCAGCCGATCAGTTGCGTGAACGGCTGAATATCTTCGAAAGTGGCAACAGCCCGCTCGATCAGCTGAACAATCAGTAGTCGTCCTGCGGCAGGCTGGCGACGATGTGTCGGTAGCTGGCCATGCGCTGCGGCTGCACGCGACCGTCTTCCAGCGCCTGCAGCAGTGCGCAGCCCGGCTCGCGGTCGTGCTTGCAGTCGCGAAAACGGCAGCGGCCGAGCAGGTCGTGGAACTCGATGAAGCCTGCCTCCACGTCATCCCGGCTGACATGGCCGAGGCCGAATTCGCGAATCCCGGGAGAGTCGATCAGCTGGCCGCCACCGGGAAAGTGGAACAGCCGCGCGGTGGTGGTGGTGTGTGTGCCCTTGCCGGTCAGCTCCGACAGCGCGCCGACGCGGGTGTCGACGCCGGGCAGCAGGCCGTTGACCAGGGATGACTTGCCCACCCCGGACTGGCCGACGAATACGCTGACGTGGCCGTCCAGGCGCTTCTTCAGCTGCTCCATGCCATCGCCGTGATGGGCCGAGACTTCCAGCAGCGGGTAGTCCAGCTGACGATAGACCTTGAGCAGGGCGTCCAGCGCCACCTGGTTCTGCTCGTCGATCAGATCGGCCTTGTTCAGCAGCAGCAGCGGGCGAATGCCGGCATGTTCGGCGGCCACCAGATAGCGGTCGATCAGATTGGCGTGCGGTTCGGGCAGGGGGGCGAAGACGATGACGATCTGGTCGACGTTGGCCGCCACCGGTTTGAGCTGGCCGCGCATGTCCGGGCGGCACAGTTCGCTGTTTCTCGGCAACTGCGCGACGATCACGCCGTCGCCCTGATTGCCGGGGCGCCAGACCACCTGATCGCCGGTGACCAGGGCCGGCAGGTTGGCGCGAAGATGGCAACGAAACACCTGACCGGCCAACTCGCCCTGCAAACCTTCGATTTCCACCTGTACGCCAAAGTGCGCGATCACCAGGCCGGTCTGCTCCGGACCCAGATCGCCGCCTTCCAGTGCTTCCACGGCGCGTGATTCACGTTTGGCTGCGCGGGCGGCGCGTTCGCCCTGAATCTTTTCGATGCGCCAGCTCTGGCGGCGGTTGAGTTGGCGTTTGGCCATGAAGCATCCGGGTGTGGTGGAGTGTTGATCGCGGCGAGTTTAGCATGAGCGCTCGGTGGCCATTCGGCTGCCAGCAATGGGGGGCGGCAATGACGACAGGCGGGGAAAGAGCAGTGCTGCGGCTGCCTGTGTTGCGCGCGCTCCTGGCGCAGGGGCTGGCCGCGGCGCTGATGGTGGTACTGGTGTACCTGCTGGCGTTGTTGCCCTGGCGCCTGTCGCTGTTCTCGGTGGCGTTGTTGCAAGGCATCCTGGCTGCTGCCATAGGCTGGCGTCTGGGCTTGTCGCGCTGGTGGCTGTGGATCAATCTGGCGTTTTTGCCCGCGCTGTTGCTGGCGCAGCGCGCCGATTTGCCGGCCTGGCTGTTCCTGCTGGGCTTCGTGCTGCTGTTGCTGGTCAACTGGAACAGTCTGCGCGAGCAGGTGCCGCTGTACTTGAGTGGGCGCAAGGCGCAGCAGCGTCTGCAGCAGTGCCTGAGCGAACGGGAGCCGACACTGCGTTTCGTCGATCTTGGTTGTGGTACGGCAGGGATGCTGCTGCAGTTGGCCCGGCAGTTTCCGCGCGGGCAGTTCGTTGGCGTGGAAACGGCGCCGCTGCTGTTCGTGCTTGCCTGGCTGCGTTGCCTGTTTCAGGAGAATTGCAGCATCCGCTATCGCAGTCTGTGGCGCACCGACCTGAGTGAGTTCGACGTCGTCTACTGCTTTCTCTCGCCGGTGCCGATGCCGCAGCTCTGGTTCAAGGCGCAAGCCGAGATGCGCGCCGGTAGCTGGCTGGTCAGCAATACCTTCGAAATTCCCGGCGCGCCGGCCGATCGGCTGTTCGAGGTCAACGAAGGGCGGCAAACCGTGCTGTTTCTCTGGCAGATGAAGGGTGCGGTTATCCGCTAGAATTGGCGCCTGAGCCAAGGAGTCCTGAGCATGCAAAACCCCAACAACCTGATCTGGATCGATCTGGAAATGACCGGCCTTGAGCCGGAACGCGACGTGATCATCGAGATGGCCACCATCGTCACTGACAGCGAGCTGAACGTGCTCGCCGAAGGTCCGGTGATCGCCATTCACCAGAGCGACGAGACCCTGGCCGGCATGGACGAGTGGAACACCCGCACCCATGGCCAGAGCGGCCTGACCCAGCGCGTGCGCGAGAGCAGGATCGACACGGCGGCGGCGGAGGCGCAGACCATCGCTTTCCTTGAGCAGTGGGTGCCGAAGGGCAAGTCGCCGATCTGCGGCAACAGCATCGGTCAGGATCGCCGCTTCCTGTACAAATACATGCCGGCGCTGGAGGCGTATTTCCACTACCGCTACCTGGATGTCTCGACGCTGAAGATCCTCGCCGGCATGTGGGCACCGCAGGTCAAGGACAGCTTCCAGAAGACCGCCACGCACCAGGCGCTGGATGATATTCGCGAGTCGATTGCCGAGCTCAAGCACTATCGTCAGCATTTCCTCAAGGTCTAAAAGCGGCCGCAGGCTGAGAGCAAGAGCGCCCGGGAGCCCTTGAAAGCTCTGTGCTCATCTTCACGCTGATAGCCTGTAGCCTGTAGCCTGTAGCCTGTAGCCTGTAGCCTGTAGCCTGTAGCCTGTAGCCTGTAGCCTGTAGCCTGCGCCGTGCGCACCGTGTGGCCGGCCAGTGGCGGCTCCCGGTGCGCGCGGCGCACCCTATGTGCTTCCGCACTGCTGGTGGCGCTTCGGTGCCGTAGCCCGGATGCAATCCGGGAAAGGGGCGGCGCTATTCCCGGATTACATCCGGGCTACAGAGCGCCGTGTCGCTCCAGTGCCCACGCCACATGCTCGCGCACCAGCTCCGACGGGTGCTCGCGGCGCGCGTTCAGAGCCTGCAGCACCGGAATGGTCGAGGGCGCATTGCCCAGGCCGACTGCCAGGTTACGCAGCCAGCGCTCGTAGCCGGCGCGGCGCAGCGGCGAGCCCTCGGTGCGGCTGAGAAACTCCTCTTCCGTCCACATGAATAGCTCGGCCAGGGAGCTGTTGTCCAGGCCGTGGCGTGGCTGGAAGTCACCCTGCTCGGTGGCGCGGGCGAAGCGATTCCAGGGGCAGACGATCTGGCAGTCGTCGCAGCCGAAAACCCGGTTGCCGATGGGCGCGCGCAGTTCCACCGGGATCGAGCCCTTCAGTTCGATGGTCAGGTAGGAAATGCAGCGCCGCGCATCCAGCTGGTAAGGGCCGGCGAAGGCGGCGGTGGGGCAGATGTCCATGCAGGCGCTGCAGCGCCCGCAGTGTTCGCTGCCATGTGGCGCATCGACCGGCAGCGGCAAGTCGACGAACAGCTCGCCGAGAAAGAAATAGCTGCCGGCCTTGCGATTGAGCACCAGGGTGTTCTTGCCGATCCAGCCCAGCCCGGCCTTTTCGGCGATGGCCTTTTCCAGCACCGGCGCGCTGTCGACGAAGGCACGATAACCGAACGGGCCGATCTGCTGCTGGATGCGCTCGGCCAGCTGTTGCAGGCGTTTACGGATCAGCTTGTGGTAATCGCGGCCCAGCGCATAGCGCGACACGTAGGCCTGTTCCGGCTCGCTCAGGCGTTGGGCCATCTGCGTATCGCCAGGTAGATAGTCCATGCGCAACGACACCACACGCAGCGTGCCGGGTACCAGCTCCTGCGGACGCGAGCGCTTGTCGCCGTGGGCGGCCATATAGTCCATTTCGCCCTGATAGCCCGCTGCCAGCCAGCGCTTGAGGTGCGCCTCGTGCTCGCCCAGCTCGACATCGGTGATGCCGACCTGCTGGAAACCCAGCTCGCGCCCCCAGTCCTTGATGGACAGGGCCAGGGCGTCGAGATCGAGAGGGTGGTCGGACATGAGGCGGGCGCAGGCGGTGGAGGTGGGTATAATTCTGCCAGACATCCGTCGCGAGCGAGCCATGCATTCACTTTCCGTGTCTTTACCCTCGAGCCTGCACAGCGCCGAGCAGGTGCGCGCACTCGATGCGCAAATGATCGCAGCCGGCACGCCGGGTTTCGAACTGATGCAGCGCGCCGCCCATGCCGCCTGGCGCGCCTTGCGTCGGCGCTGGCCGGAGGCCGGTGAAATCACCGTGCTGGCCGGGCGTGGCAACAATGCCGGTGACGGCTATCTGGTCGCTGCCCTGGCGCAGCGCGCCGGCTGGCGTGTAAGGGTGCTGGCCGTTGGCGATCCCGCTGCGTTGGTTGGTGATGCCGCTCTGGCCTGCGCCGAGGCCAGGGCGACAGGCGTGGACGTTCTGCCCTGGAGCGAATGCGCGCCAATGGCAGGCGTCGTGGTCGATGCATTGCTCGGCACGGGCCTCAGCGGTGCGGTGCGCGAGCCTTATGCCCAGGCGATTCGCCTGCTCAACCAGAGCGGTCTGCCGGTGCTGTCTGTGGATATTCCCTCCGGTTTGCATGCCGACAACGGCGCGCAGCTGGGTGTTGCGGTGCGCGCCGATCTGACCGTGACCTTCATCGCGCTCAAGCTCGGCCTGTTCACCGGCGTCGGCCCCGAGCTGCGCGGCGAGCTGCAGTTCGATGACCTGCAGGGCGATGCGCAGCTGCTGGCGGCTGCTCCCGGCGTCGCGCAACGGCTCGATCCCGCCAATCTGCCGCGTCTGGCCGCGCGTTCGCCGGTGGCGCACAAGGGGCAGTTCGGCCATCTGCTGGTGATCGGCGGCGATCTGGGCATGGGCGGCGCTGCGCTGCTCAGCGCCGACAGCGCGCTGCGTGCCGGTGCCGGCCTGGTTTCGCTGGCGACACGCGCCGAGCACGTTACGGCGGCTCTGGTGCGGCGGCCGGAAATCATGAGTGCGGGGGTGGCCTCGGCCAATCAGTTGCTGGCCCTGGTTGAGCGCGCCGATGTCTGTGTGGTTGGGCCGGGGCTGGGGCAGGCCGCCTGGGGGCGCAGCCTGCTGTCTGGCGTGTCGGGCATCAAGCAGCCGCAGGTGTGGGATGCCGACGCGCTGAATCTCCTTGCTGCCGGTCAGGTCGCAGCGCCACGCCAGGGTGTGTTGACGCCGCATCCTGGCGAAGCGGCGCGCTTGCTGGGTATTGATACCGCAGCGCTGCAGGCGGACCGGCCCGCGGCGGCGCGCGCTCTGGCGCAGCGTTTCGGTCTGGTGGTCGTGCTCAAGGGCGCCGGCAGCCTGGTCGCCGCGCCGGACGGCCGCCTGGCGTTGTGCGATCGCGGTCATCCGGCCATGGCGGGTGCGGGGCTGGGAGATGTGCTGGCCGGCTTGATCGGCGCGCTGCTGGCGCAGGGCATGGCACCCTTTGAAGCCGCCTGCCTGGCGGTCTGGTTGCATGCGAGGGCTGGTGAAGTGCTGGCCGCGCAGGGGCGTGGGCTGGCTGCCGGTGATCTGCCCTGCACCATTCGTCAGTTACTGGAGGAATTGTGTCCTTGTGTGAAGTGAAGCTCGAGGCGGCCGATGAGGCTGCCATGCTGGCGTTGGGTGCTTCGATCGCCGAAGTCAGCGGTGGTGTGGGCACCATCTATCTGCACGGCGACCTGGGTGCCGGCAAAACCACCCTGTCACGCGGCATTCTGCGTGGCCTGGGCCACGCCGGGGCGGTCAAGAGTCCGACCTTTACCCTGGTCGAACCCTATGAAATCGGCGAGGTGCGCGCATTCCATTTCGACCTCTACCGCCTGGTCGATCCGGAGGAGCTGGAGTTTCTCGGCATCCGCGACTACTTCGAAGGCAATGCCCTGTGCCTGATCGAATGGCCGCAACGCGGCGCAGGCGTTTTGCCAAAGCCCGACCTGGACATTACCATTAGCCCCCAAGCGAGCGGCCGTTCGCTGTTGCTGCAGGGGCATGGGGCTCGAGGGGAGGCCTGGTGCAAGGCCCTGAGCGGCAAGCAATGAATAAGACGTGATGGGGTTGGTTATGCGCACAGGCGCGCTGGTTACCGCTGTGGGGGTATTGTTGGCGGCCCTGGCTGCCGAGGTGCTGGCTGCCTCCGATGTGCGCGGCGTGCGCCTGTGGCGCGCGCCGGACAACACCCGCCTGGTCTTCGATCTGTCCGGCCCGGTGCAGCACAGTGTGTTCACCCTGGCAGCGCCCGATCGCATCGTCATCGACGTTACGGGGGCCAAGTTGGCCACCAGTCTCGATCAGCTTTCCCTCGCCAACACCCCGATTACCGGCGTGCGCTCGGCGCAGCGCAGCGCAGAAGAGCTGCGCGTGGTCATCGACCTGTCGGCGCCGGTTTCGCCGAAGAGCTTCACCCTGGCGCCGAACCAGCAGTATGGCCATCGCCTGGTGGTCGATCTGTTCGATCAGGGCAGTGCGCCGCCCGCTGCCCAGACGCCCAGCGTTGCCGCCAGCGCGCCGCCCGTGCCCGTCACCCCCACCCAGCCGCCGCCCAAGTTGACGCCCGTACCCAATGGCAAGCGTGACATCGTGGTTGCCATCGATGCCGGTCACGGGGGTGAGGACCCGGGCGCGCTATCGCCGGTCAAGGGGCAGTACGAAAAGAACGTGACCCTGGCCATCGCCAGAGAACTGCAGCGGCAGATCAACGCCGAGAAGGGCTTTCGTGGCGAGCTGGTGCGTACCGGCGACTATTTCATTCCGCTGCGCAAACGCACCGAGATCGCGCGCAAGAAGGGCGCCGATCTGTTCGTCTCGATCCATGCCGATGCTGCGCCACGCTCTTCGGCGTTCGGCGCCTCGGTCTATGCCCTGTCGGAACGCGGTGCGACTTCCGAGACCGCTCGCTGGCTGGCCGACGCCGAGAACCAGTCGGACCTGATTGGCGGTGCCGGTAACGTCAGCCTCGACGACAAGGACAAGATGCTTGCCGGTGTGCTGCTGGATCTGTCGATGACCGCATCGCTGTCTTCCAGTCTTAACGTGGGGCAGAAGGTGCTGTCGAACATGGGCAACATCACCCCGCTGCACAAGCGCCGCGTCGAACAGGCGGGCTTCATGGTGCTCAAATCCCCGGATATCCCATCGATCCTGGTGGAAACCGGCTTCATCTCCAATCCCAACGAGGCGAAGAAGCTGCACACTGCCAGCCATCAGCAGGCGCTGGCGCGCTCGATCACCACCGGGGTCAAGCAGTTCTTCCACGAGAATCCACCGCCCGGCACTTATGTCGCCTGGCTGCGTGACGAGGGCAAGATCGCCGCCGGCCCACGCGAGCACGTGGTGGCGAGTGGCGAAAGCCTGGCGCTGATCGCCCAGCGTTACCAGATCAGCCTGGCTGCCCTGCGCAGCGCCAACAAGCTCAATGGCGACGTGATCAAGGTCGGCCAGACATTGCAGATACCGGCCACGTCCCTGGCGGCCCAGTAGTGAGTGTCATGTCCCGTATTCATCTGCTCAGCCCGCGCCTGGCCAACCAGATCGCCGCGGGCGAGGTGGTCGAGCGCCCGGCCTCGGTGGCCAAGGAGCTGCTGGAAAATAGCCTGGATTCGGGCGCCCGGCGCATCGATGTCGAGGTCGAACAGGGCGGCATCAAGCTGCTCAAGGTGCGCGACGATGGTTCCGGCATCGCCGCCGATGACCTGCCGCTGGCTCTGGCGCGCCATGCCACCAGCAAGATTCGCGAACTGGAAGACCTCGAAGCCGTGCTCAGCATGGGCTTTCGCGGCGAGGCGCTGGCATCGATCAGCTCGGTATCGCGCCTGACGCTGACCTCGCGCACCGCCGATGCCGACCAGGCCTGGCAGGTGGAAACCGAAGGGCGCGACATGGAGCCGCGCGTGCAACCTGCCGCACATCCGGTGGGCACCTCGGTGGAAGTGCGTGACCTGTTCTTCAATACCCCGGCGCGGCGCAAGTTTCTGCGCGCCGAGAAGACCGAGTTCGATCACCTGCAGGAAGTGATCAAGCGTCTGGCGCTGGCACGTTTCGATGTCGGCTTCCACTTGCGCCACAACGGCAAGACGGTGCTCAGCCTGCACGAGGCGGGTGACGAGATCAGCCGCGCGCGTCGTGTCGCCTCGGTTTGCGGCCCGGCGTTCCTGGAGCAGGCGCTGCCAATCGAGATCGAGCGCGGCGGCCTGCGGCTGTGGGGCTGGGTCGGCTTGCCCACGTTCTCGCGCAGTCAGGCGGACCTGCAGTACTTCTATGTCAACGGCCGCATGGTGCGCGACAAGCTGGTTGCCCATGCGGTGCGTCAGGCCTATCGCGACGTGCTGTTCAACGGCCGCCACCCGACCTTCGTGCTGTTTCTGGAGATCGATCCGGCGACGGTGGACGTCAATGTCCATCCGACCAAGCACGAAGTGCGCTTCCGCGACAGTCGCATGGTTCATGACTTCCTCTACGGCACGCTGCATCGTGCTCTGGCCGATGTGCGTCCGGAAGACCAGGTTGCGGCGCCGGCTGCCGTGTCGCCGATGATGCGTCCGAGCGGTCTGGCCGCAGGCGAGTTCGGCCCGCAGGCTGAAATGGGCCTGGCTGCCAGCGTGCTCGAAACCTCCGTGGCCAGTCCGCAACCCGCCTGGCGCGGCGCCGGTGCCGGCTATCAGCAGCCGGTCGCCAATCCCGGCGTGCCGGCCGCCGAAGCGCAGGCCGCCTATCGCGAGTACTTCGCGCCGCTGCCCACGGCCCAGATGCAGTCCATGCCGCAGGAGCAGGGCGACATTCCCCCGCTCGGTTACGCCGTGGCGCAGCTCAAGGGCGTGTACATCCTCGCCGAGAATGCTCAGGGTATGGTGGTCGTGGACATGCACGCAGCCCATGAGCGCATCACCTACGAGCGTCTCAAGCAGGCCATGGCCAGCGAGGGCTTGCGCGGTCAGCCATTGCTGGTGCCGGAGTCCATCGCCCTGAGCCAGCGCGAGGCGGATTGCGCCGAAGAGCATGGCGAATGGTTCCAGCGCCTGGGCTTCGAGCTGCAGCGCCTGGGCGAGGAAACCGTGGCGATCCGCCAGATTCCGGCGTTGCTGAAACAGGCCGAGGCCACCCAGCTGGTGCGCGACGTGCTGGCCGATCTGCTGGAGTACGGCACCAGTGATCGTATTCAGGCGCACCTCAACGAATTGCTGGCGACCATGGCCTGTCACGGTGCAGTGCGCGCCAACCGGCGCCTGACCATTCCCGAGATGAACGCCCTGCTGCGTGACATGGAGCAGACCGAGCGCAGCGGTCAGTGCAACCATGGCCGTCCGACCTGGACGCAACTGAGCATGGATCAGCTCGACAAGCTGTTCATGCGCGGCCAGTAATTGATTGAGGCCCCGAGTCAGGGGCTCCCCGTTTCCGTGTTCGAGCCATGTCGATGTCTTCGCTTCCTCCTGCAATCTTCCTGATGGGGCCGACCGCGGCCGGCAAGACCGATCTGGCCCTGGAGCTGGCGCGCGTTTTGCCGTGTGACCTGATCAGCGTCGACTCGGCCCTGATCTATCGCGGCATGGACATCGGCACGGCCAAGCCCGAGCGCGCCATTCTCGATGAGTTTCCCCACGCCCTGATCGACATCCGCGACCCGGCCGAAAGCTACTCGGCAGCGGAATTTCGCGCCGATGCGCTGGCGGCCATGGCCGAGAGCGCGGCGCGTGGCCGTATTCCACTGCTGGTGGGCGGCACCATGCTTTATTACAAGGCGCTGCTGGAAGGGTTGGCCGATATGCCCAGCGCCGATCCGGCGATACGCGCCGAACTGGAGGCGCGTGCGCTGGCCGAAGGTTGGGAGGCGCTGCATCGCGAGCTGGCTGCGGTCGATCCGCAGTCCGCGGCGCGCATCCATCCCAACGACCCGCAGCGCCTGACCCGGGCCCTGGAGGTCTATCGTGTCAGTGGCCTGAGCATGACCGAGCATCGACGGCGCCAGGCAGCAGGAAATCCCGATGCCGGCACATCGGGCGCCGGACAATTACCCTATACTGTCGCTCAGCTTGCTATCGCACCGGCGCAGCGTCAGATTCTGCATGAGCGCATCGCCCAACGATTTCGGGCGATGTTGGAACAGGGGTTCGTGCGGGAGGTCGAAGCCCTGCGTAGCCGAAGTGACTTGCACGCAGGATTGCCGTCTATACGGGCGGTGGGTTATCGCCAGGTGTGGGGGTACCTCGACGGCGAATTGTCGCGGGACGAGATGGTCGAGCGCGGCATCATCGCCACTCGGCAACTGGCCAAGCGGCAGTTCACCTGGCTACGTGGCTGGGACGGTTTGCACTGGCTGGACAGCCTGGCCTGCGACAATCTGTCTCGCGCCTTGAAATACCTGCAAAGCGTCTCCATATTGAAATGAGACCTTGCCGCTGGCCGTCTATCCTTGGGGGTGGGGCGGCCTGAAGCCATTGTTTACTTACTAAAATTATTGAAAATTGATCCTCGAAAGGAGTGCGGCACATGTCAAAAGGGCATTCGCTACAAGACCCTTACCTGAATACCCTGCGTAAGGAACGCGTCCCTGTTTCCATCTATCTGGTCAATGGCATCAAGCTGCAGGGCCAGATCGAGTCCTTCGACCAGTTCGTCATCCTGCTGAAGAACACCGTCAGCCAGATGGTCTACAAACACGCCATTTCCACCGTCGTGCCTAGCCGTCCGGTACGCCTGCCAAGCGCTGGCGACTCCGAGCAGGCCGATGCCGAGCCGGGTAACGCCTGATAGGGGGCTGCATTGTTCTTCGAGCGTCATGAGGGCGGTGAGCGGGCCATCCTGGTTCATCTGGAAGGCCAAGACTCCGAGGCGAGCGAAGACCCCCAGGAGTTCCAGGAGCTGGCCATGTCGGCGGGTGCCGACATGGTCGCTTTCTTCAGCGTCCCCAGCAGTCGCCTGACTGCCAAGTTCCTGATCGGCAGCGGCAAGGTCGAGGAACTGCGCGACCAGGTCAAGGCCGCCGAGGCCGATCTGGTCATCTTCAATCACACCCTGACCCCCAGCCAGGAGCGCAACCTCGAGCGCGCCTTCGAGTGCCGTGTGCTCGATCGCACCGGGCTGATCCTCGATATCTTCGCCCAGCGCGCGCGCACTCACGAAGGCAAGCTGCAGGTCGAGCTGGCTCAGCTCGATCACATGAGCACGCGCCTGGTGCGCGGCTGGACTCACCTCGAGCGGCAGAAGGGGGGTATCGGTCTGCGCGGTCCGGGTGAAACCCAGCTGGAAACCGACCGCCGCCTGCTGCGCGTACGCATCCGCCAGATCAAGCAGAAGCTCGAGAAGGTGCGCAGCCAGCGTGAGCAGGCGCGGCGCGGGCGCAAGCGTGCGGATATCCCGTCGGTCTCCCTGGTGGGTTACACCAACGCCGGCAAGTCCACCCTGTTCAATGCCCTGACCACCTCCGAGGTCTACGCGGCCGACCAGCTGTTCGCCACCCTCGACCCGACCCTGCGCCGTCTGGAGCTCGATGACCTCGGTCCGATCGTGCTGGCCGATACCGTGGGCTTCATTCGCCATCTGCCGCACAAGCTGGTCGAGGCCTTCCGCGCTACGCTGGAAGAGTCGAGCAACTCCGACCTGCTGCTGCACGTGATCGATGCCCATGAGCCCGAGCGCATGGCGCAGATCGAGCAGGTTCAGGAAGTGCTCAAGGAGATCGGCGCGAACGAGCTGCCGATGCTCGAGGTGTACAACAAGCTGGATTTGTTGGAAGGTGTCGAGCCGCAGATTCAGCGCGATGGAGACGGCAAGCCGGTTCGCGTTTGGTTGTCGGCGCGCGAAGGGCGTGGTCTGGAGCTGTTGCGGCAGGCGGTGGCAGAGCTATTGGGCGAGGATTTGTTCGTCGCCACGCTGCAGTTGCCGCAACGTCTGGGGCGGTTGCGTGCGCAGTTCTTCGCCCTGGGCGCAGTGCAGAGCGAAGGGCATGATGAGCAGGGGCACAGCTTGCTGTCGGTGCGTTTGCCGCGAGTCGAACTCAATCGTCTGGTGAGTCGCGAGGGTTTGGAACCTCAGGCCTTCATCGAGCAACATACTTTGCAATAAAGCCTGCGGTGGCGGCTTTGCTGTCACCCTCGGGCTTTGGGTAGCATTGGCCGGCGCGCCGTGGGCGCGCCTTCGCTTTATCAGTACGGAGAACGCTATGGCTTGGAATGAGCCGGGTGGCAACTCGAACAATCAAGACCCTTGGGGCGGCCGCAAAGGCGGTGGCCGGCAGGGCCCGCCGGATCTCGACGAAGCGTTCCGCAAGTTGCAAGAGAGCCTCAACGGGCTCTTCGGCGGCGGCAAGAAACGTGGTGACGACGATTCCGGACGCAGCGGTGGCGGCGGTGGCTTCGGTCTGCTGTTCGTAGGTCTCGGCCTGTTGGCGGTGGTCTGGCTGTACAGTGCGATCTACGTGGTCGATGAGCAGGAGCAGGCCGTGGTGCTGCGCTTCGGCAAATACCACGAGACCGTTGGTCCGGGCCTGAACATCTACTTCCCGCCGATCGATCGCAAGTTCCAGGAAAACGTCACCCGTGAGCGTGCCTACAGCAAGCAGGGCGCCATGCTGACCGAAGACGAGAACATCATCGAAGTGCCACTGACGGTGCAGTACCGCATCAGCAACCTGCAGGACTTCGTGCTCAACGTCGATCAGCCGGAAGTCAGCCTGCAGCACGCCACCGACAGCGCCGTGCGTCACGTCGTGGGTTCCACCGAGATGGACCAGGTGCTGACCGAAGGTCGTGAGCTGATGGCCAGCGAAGTACGTGAGCGCCTGCAGCGTTTCCTCGACAACTATCGCACCGGTATCACCATCACTCAGGTGAACATCCAGAGCGCTGCGGCGCCGCGCGAAGTTCAGGAAGCCTTCGATGACGTGATCCGCGCGCGTGAAGACGAGCAGCGCGAGAAGAACCAGGCCGAGTCCTACGCCAATGGCGTGATTCCGGAAGCCCGCGGTCAGGCCCAGCGTCTGCTGGAAGAGGCCAACGGTTACCGTGACGAGGTCATCGCTCGCGCCCAGGGTGAGGCCGACCGCTTCACCAAGCTGGTAGCCGAGTACCGCAAGGCGCCGGAAGTCACTCGCGAACGTCTGTATCTGGACACCATGCAGGAAATGATGAGCAACACCAGCAAGGTTCTGGTCACTGGCGACAAGGGGCAGAACAACCTGCTCTATCTGCCGCTGGACAAGATGATCGACAGCCGTGGCGGTTCGTCGTCCTCCAGTTCTGCCAACAGCAGCAATTCGACGACGCGTGATCCGGCGGTGCCGCTGAGCAGCGATATGTCGCAGCGTAACCTGCGTACTCGGGAGGGCCGTTGATGAGCAACAAGTCCCTGATCGGCCTGATCGTGGCCGTGGTTCTGGCCCTGGTGGCATGGAATAGCTTCTACATCGTGGCGCAAACCGAACGTGCGGTACTGCTGCAGTTCGGTCGTGTGGTCAATCCGGACGTGCAGCCTGGTCTGCATGTGAAGATTCCTTACGTCAACCAGGTGCGCATCTTCGACGGCCGTCTGCTGACGCTGGACTCGACCTCCTCGCGCTTCCTGACCCTGGAGAAGAAGGCGTTGATGGTCGACGCCTACGCCAAGTGGCGGGTGAAGGATGCCGAGCGCTTCTATCAGTCCACCTCCGGTATGAAGCAGGTAGCCGACGAGCGTCTGGCTCGTCGTCTGGAAGCCTCGCTGCGCGACCAGTTCGGTAAGCGCACCTTGCACGAGTCGGTGTCCGGCGAACGTGATGCGCTGATGGCCGACGTGACCGCGACCCTCAATCGCGCCGCCGAGCGCGAGCTGGGTATCGAAGTGGTCGACGTGCGGGTCAAGGCCATCGATCTGCCGCGTGAAGTGAACCGCAGCGTGTTCGAGCGGATGAGCACCGAGCGTGAGCGTGAAGCTCGCGAGCACCGCGCCAAGGGGCGTGAGCTGGCTGAAGGTATTCGTGCCGACGCCGATCGTCAGCGCCGTGTACTGCTGGCTGAAGCCTACCGTCAGGCCGAGGAGCTGCGCGGTGACGGTGATGCCCAGGCTGCCGCCATCTACGCCCGTGCCTTTGGTCAGGATCAGGAGTTCTACTCCTTCTACCGCAGCCTGCAGGCATACCGCGAGAGCTTCGCCGACAAGCGCGATGTGCTGGTGCTGGACCCGAGCAGCGATTTCTTCCGCTATCTGGAGAAGTCAAAGCCTTAACAGGGCAGCTTCAGGCTGCACGCTACAGGCCTCGGGCGAACATCTGTTTGCCTGCGGCCTGAAGCCTGTGGCTTGTCGCCCTGACCGTGTTATCATGCGGCAGCCGGGAAAATCCCGGCTTTTTTGCGTCTGTGGGAATCATGTGGCAGGAACTCGGCATCGCACTGTGTCTGGTACTGGTGCTGGAAGGCATCCTGCCCTTCCTCTATCCGCGTCATTGGCGCGGGGCGGTACTGCAGGCCGCGCGTCTGCCCGACCGCCGACTGCGTCTTATGGGGCTGGCCAGCATGCTGCTGGGGACTGCCCTTCTATATCTGCTTCACTGAAGGCTTGTGCCGCCCGGATCGAGAGGGGAATGGCGAAATGGCAACGGTAGACCGCTGGCTGCTGCCAGATGGCATCGAAGAAGTACTGCCGCCGGAAGCGGCACGCATCGAGGCGGCACGCCGCCAGGTGCTGGATCTGTTCCAACGTTGGGGTTACGAGTTCGTCGTTACCCCGCATATCGAGTACCTGGAATCCCTGCTGACCGGCGCCGGCCAGGATCTCGACCTGCGCACCTTCAAGGTCACCGATCCGCTGTCCGGTCGGCAGATGGGCTTTCGTGCCGACATCACCCCGCAGGTGGCGCGTATCGACGCCCATACCATGCGCCGCGAGGGTCCGAGCCGTCTGTGCTACGCCGGCAGCGTGCTGCATGCGCAGCCGCGTGCACTGACCACCTCGCGCAGCCCGATCCAGCTGGGCGCCGAGCTCTATGGCGACGCCAGCCCGGCCAGCGATATCGAGGTGATCAGCCTGCTGGTCGAGACCCTCGAGCTCGCCGCCGTGCCGGATGTGCACATGGACCTCGGTCATGTCGGCATCTATCGTGGCCTGGCGCGCGCCGCCGGCTTGTCCGGCGAGGCCGAGCAGCAGCTGTTCGATGCGCTGCAGCGCAAGGCCATGGACGAAATCGAGACCCTCACCGCCGCACTGCCGGCAGGCCTGGGCAACATGCTGCGTTCGCTGGCCGAACTGTGCGGTGGGCGCGAGGTGCTGGACCTGGCCCAGGCCGCACTGGTCGAAGCGCCGGATTCGGTGCATGCCGCGCTCGACGAGCTGGTGGCCATCGCCGATGCGCTGGAGCTGCGTTATCCCGAGCTGCCGCTGTATTTCGACCTGGGTGAGCTGCGCGGCTACAACTATCACACCGGCGTGGTGTTCGCCGCGTTCGTGCCGGGCGAGGGCGGTGCCATCGCCCAGGGCGGCCGTTACGATGACACTGGCGCGGTATTCGGCCGGGCACGCCCGGCGACCGGTTTCTCCACCGACCTGAAGACCCTGGTGACCCTGGGTGACATGCGTCTGGAGGAAACCGTCGGCGGCGTCTGGGCGCCGGATAACCATGATCTCTATCTGTGGCAGGCCGTTCGTCGTCTGCGTGGTGAGGGCGAGCGCGTGGTGCAGGCGCTGCCCGGGCAGAGCGAGGCGGATGCGCGCGAGGCAGGCTGTGACCGTCTGCTGACGCTGCGCGATGGACGTTGGCAGGTGGCGCCCCTGGCGTCCTGAATTCACTTTCGCCGGCCGTGGCCGGCATCGAAGCTTGCGCGAAGAGGACAAGTTTATGGGTAAGAATGTCGTCGTCCTGGGCACCCAGTGGGGTGATGAGGGCAAGGGCAAGATCGTCGACCTGCTCACCGAGCAGGCCGCTGCCGTGGTGCGTTATCAGGGTGGCCACAACGCCGGCCATACCCTGGTGATCGACGGTGAAAAGACCGTACTGCACCTGATTCCGTCCGGCATCCTGCGCGAGGGCGTCGAATGCCTGATCGGCAATGGAGTGGTCGTTGCGCCCGATGCGCTGCTGCGCGAGATCACCAAGTTGGAAGAGAAGGGCGTGCCGGTGCGTCAGCGCCTGCGCATCAGCCCGGCCTGCCCGCTAATCCTGTCCTACCACGTGGCGCTGGACCAGGCGCGCGAGAAGGCCCGTGGCGATGCCAAGATCGGCACCACCGGTCGCGGTATCGGCCCGGCCTACGAAGACAAGGTGGCGCGTCGCGGCCTGCGCGTCGGCGATCTGTTCCACCGCGAGCGTTTCGCCGCCAAGCTCGGCGAGCTGCTGGACTATCACAATTTCCAGCTGGTCAACTTCTACAAGGAGCCGGCCATCGATTTCCAGAAGACTCTGGACGAGTGCATGGAATACGCCGAGCTGCTCAAGCCGATGATGGCTGACGTCACTGCCGTACTGCACGACCTGCGCAAGGGCGGCAAGGACATCATGTTCGAAGGCGCCCAGGGCTCGCTGCTGGACATCGACCACGGTACCTACCCCTACGTCACCAGCTCCAATACCACGGCTGGCGGCATTGCCACCGGCTCCGGCTTCGGTCCGCTGTACCTGGATTACATCCTCGGTATCACCAAGGCCTACACCACCCGCGTCGGTTCCGGCCCGTTCCCCACCGAGCTGTTCGACGATGTCGGTGCCTTCCTCGCCAAGCGTGGTCATGAGTTCGGTGCCACCACCGGTCGTGCCCGTCGTTGCGGCTGGTTCGATGCCGTGATCCTGCGTCGCGCCATCGAGATCAACAGCATCTCCGGCCTGTGCCTGACCAAGCTGGACGTACTCGACGGCCTGGAAACCATTCGCATCTGCACCGGTTACAAGGATGCCAACGGCCAGGTGCTGGTCGATGCGCCGACCGACGCCGACAGCTACCTCGGCCTGCAGCCGGTGTACGAGGAAATGCCGGGCTGGAGCGAATCCACCCTGGGCGCCAAGACCCTGGAAGACCTGCCGGCGGCCGCTCGTGCCTACATCAAGCGCGTGGAAGAACTGGTCGGTGCGCCGATCGACATCATCTCCACCGGCCCGGACCGCAACGAGACCATCGTGCTGCGTCACCCGTTCGCCTGAGCGATTGCGTCGAGTTGAAAAAGCCGCCCCAGGGCGGCTTTTTTGTGGCTTGCGAACCGCGTGTGGTCGCGCAGCCATCGGCGCGATTTGCGCCCATACTGCTATTGGTTCGCTGGTTTGGTTTCAGGTTCTCGGGCATGCGCTTTGCTTGTGCTCAATAAATCCCGGAAGTCGCCGTTATAGCTGTTACGGTCGTTGAGGAGTGTTCCCGTGTTCGCCATCGTTTCCATGTTGCGCAGTCGCCTGCTGCGCCCGGTGTTCATCGCGCTTGGCCTGGCCATGTTGGTGCAGGTCGGGTTGGCAGTGTGGTTGATGCGTGCATCGGTCGACGGCATGGTCGAGGACCTGGCCCAGCGCCTGGGCGGTGAAAGCCGTCGCCTGGGCGAAGAGCTGGGTATGGCCGAGCGCGAGATGAGCCAGGGGCTTGCGGCGCTGGCGAGCAGTACGCGTACGCGTCTGGGCGAAGGCCTTACCGGTCAGTTGAAGGATGAGCAGGCGCAGCTGCGCGTGGTGCTCGAAGGCAATCTCAAGCAGTCCGGCCAGGCTCTGGCGCAACTGCTCGCCGGCGTGGCACCGAAATCCATCTGGGATCTGGATATCCCGGCGCTCACGGCGCTGACCCGAATCGCCCAGCAGGACCCGGCGGTACTGTTCGCCATCATCTATGACGCCGAAGGCACGCGGCTGACGCGCAACTTCAACCGCAGCAACGCCCAGGTGCGCGAACTGGTGGCGGCGGGTCAGGGCGATTCGCCGCTGGACAAGCTGGTGGATGCCGCCTCGCGCGATCCGCGCGTGTATGTGGTCGAGGCCGAAATCAGCCCGATGGGGGCCTCGATCGGCAAGGTGCAGATGGGGTTGTCGCTGGATGTGGTCGAGCGCGAACTGACTGCGCTGGACGGTCGCTTCGCGGCATTGGTCAATGGTGCCGGCGAGCTGGTCGACAGCAGCCTGGCGGGCGCTTCCGAAGAGGCGACCGCGGCGCTGCGTGCGCGCTTGCAATCGGCCGAACGCTACACCCAGGAAATGGCACGCAACGGTGGTGAATCGGTACGTGTCGCGGCGGATTCACTGCGCTGGAATATCGCGCTGGGGCTGCTGCTGGTTGGCGCCCTGGCAATGCTGGTGGTGGCGCTGGTGCTGGGCTGGCGTGTATTGAGCCGTGTGCGCCTGCTCAGTGCGGCGCTCAATGATCTGGCGGCCGGCGAGGGTGATCTGACGCGGCGCGTGAGTATCGACAGTCAGGATGAAGTCGGCGAGATGGCTGATGCCGTCAATCGCTTCATCGCCAAGTTGCAACCGATCGTGCGTGAGTCGGGCGAGGTGGCGCTGCGTACCGGTGAGCAGATCCGCAGCCTGACCCAGCGCGGGGTGGCGGCCGAGGCGGCAGCCGGGCGTCAGCGCGACGAGGTGGCCGGCAGTCTGCAGGCGCTGGAGCAGATGGCTGACGAGGCGCAGGCGGAAAGCCAGTCCATGCAGGAGGCGCTGCAGCGCGTCGATACCATTCGCCAGGCCGCGCATGAGAACGCAGCGATCGCTCAGCGTCTGTCCACGCTCATCGAGGGTCTGGTGGCGCGTGTCGCGGACGGCTCGGCGGTGATCGAGCGACTGGCCAAGCAGAGCGAGCAGATCGAGGTGGTGCTGACGGTGATCCAGTCCATCGCCGAGCAGACCAACCTGCTGGCGCTCAACGCCGCCATCGAGGCGGCGCGCGCTGGCGAGAGCGGGCGCGGCTTTGCCGTGGTGGCTGACGAGGTGCGGGCGCTGGCGAGCAAGACGCAGCAGTCCACCGGCGATATCCAGACCCATATCGCTGCCCTGCAGCGTGGCGCGCAGGAGGCCGTGGCGGCGATCGCTCAGGCTGGGGCGCAAGGAGGCGAGGGTTTGCAGGTGCTGCGTGACAGTGCGCGCCTGCAGCAGTCGGTGCAGAAGTCGGTGGATGAAGTGCATGGTGCCATCAACGCCGCGACTCAGGCGGCGGCACACCAGGCCGAGGGTGCTGGCGCAGTACGTGGGCGTGTCGAGATCATCCATGCCGAGGCGCAGCGCGCGGCCGAGGCGGTGGCCGCGATTGCCGGCAATGCGCGTGCGTTGGACGAGTTGGCGGCGCAGCTCAAGGCCAGCCTGGGGCAGTTCAAGGTCTGAGAGGGCTGTGTAGGAGCGAGCTCTGCTCGCGAAGCTTTTGCAAGAGGATCGTAGGGCGTACTCGCCGAAGGCGGTACGCCGATGCTGAGATTTTAGTTGCCTGGCGGAGCGCTGGCGTGGCGCTCCTGGGCCGCCCTACGGTCTAGCAAGAGTTCGCGAGCAGAGCTCGCTCCAACGTTTTTTGCAGGCAATAAAAAACCGAGTCATCCGACTCGGTTTTTTGAAATTTGGTGCCCAGGAGAAGACTCGAACTTCCACGGTGTTGCCACCACTGATACCTGAAACCAGCGCGTCTACCAATTCCGCCACCTGGGCACTGCAGCAATGTTCGTCGTTGCCGACACGGAGCGTTGCATCCGTTATTTGCAAAGTGGGTTATCAAGCCACTTCACGAAATTTGGTGCCCAGGAGAAGACTCGAACTTCCACGGTGTTGCCACCACTGATACCTGAAACCAGCGCGTCTACCAATTCCGCCACCTGGGCACTGAAAACGATGAATCATCATCGGCTTCGTGTTACAACGTCTGCTCGACGCTGTGGGCGCGAACTATACGGGCGGGCATTTACCTTGTAAACCCCTGACCCCAAAAAAATTATTGTCGCCGGAAAAGCTGCCGCGAATGACGTTTTCGCGCTTCAATAGGCAGATGGCATACACCTCTATACATAAGCATAGGTAATCCTTCCTACATGGCCGATTGGCAATCCCTCGATCCCGAGGCCGCCCGCGAGGCGGAAAAATACGACAACCCCATCCCTAGCCGCGAACTGATTCTGGCCCACCTGGCCGAACGGGGTTCGCCCGCCAGCCGCGAGCAGCTGGTCGAAGAATTCGGCCTCGACACCGAAGATCAGCTCGAGGCGCTGCGCCGCCGTCTGCGCGCCATGGAGCGCGACGGCCAGCTCATCTATACCCGCCGCGGCACCTACGCGCCGGTGGACAAGCTCGATCTGATCTGCGGCCGCATCAGTGGCCACCGCGACGGCTTCGGCTTTCTAGTGCCGGACGACGGCAGCGACGATCTTTTCCTCAGCCCGGCGCAGATGCGCCTGGTATTCGATGGCGACCGCGCCCTGGTGCGTGTGGCCGGTCTCGACCGTCGCGGCCGTCGCGAGGGTGGCATCGTCGAGGTGATCAGTCGTGCCCACGAAAGCATCGTGGGTCGCTACTACGAAGAGAACGGCATCGGCTTCGTCGTCGCTGACAACCCCAAGATCCAGCAGGAAGTGCTGGTCACCCCCGGTCGCACCGCCGGCGCGCGCATCGGCCAGTTCGTCGAGATCAAGATCACCCACTGGCCGACCCAGCGCTTCCAGCCGCAGGGCGACATCGTCGAGGTGATCGGTAACTACATGGCGCCGGGCATGGAGATCGACGTGGCGCTGCGCAGCTACGACATTCCGCATGTCTGGCCCGAGGCGGTGATCAAGGAAGCGCGCAAGCTCAAGCCCGAAGTGGAGGAGAAGGACAAGGAGAAGCGCATCGACCTGCGCCATCTGCCGTTCGTCACCATCGATGGCGAAGACGCGCGCGACTTCGACGACGCCGTATACTGCGAGAAGAACAGCAGCCGCTGGAAACTGTTCTCCGGTGGCTGGAAGCTCTACGTGGCCATCGCCGACGTGTCGCACTACGTCAAGGTCGGTTCGGCGCTGGACGCCGAGGCGGTCGAGCGTGGCAACTCGGTGTACTTCCCCGAGCGCGTCGTGCCGATGCTGCCGGAGGAGCTGTCCAACGGTCTGTGCTCGCTCAACCCGCACGTCGATCGCCTAGCCATGGTCTGCGAAATGACCATGTCCAAGAGCGGCCAGATGGTCGACTACAAGTTCTACGAGGCGGTGATCCACTCCCACGCGCGCCTGACCTACAACAAGGTCAGCCTGATGCTGGAAGATCCCAAGAGCAGCGAGGGCAAGTCCCTGCGCAGCGAGTATAAGGAGGTTCTGCCGCACCTCAACCAGCTCTATGCCCTGTACCAGGTGCTGGTGGCCGCTCGTCACGAGCGTGGCGCCATCGACTTCGAGACGCAGGAGACGCGAATCATCTTCGGCACCGATCGCAAGATCGACGAGATCCGCCCGACCCAGCGTAACGATGCGCACAAGTTGATCGAGGAGTGCATGCTGGCCGCCAACGTCGCCACCGCGCGCTTCATGCAGGATCACGAGATCCCCTCGTTGTACCGCGTGCACGACGGCCCGCCGGCCGAGCGTCTGGAGAAGCTCAAGGCCTTCCTTGGTGAGCTGGGGCTGTCGCTGCAACGTGGCAAGTCCAAGGATGGTCCTTCACCCAAGGACTATCAGCGCCTGCTGGAGAGCATTCGCGAGCGCCCGGACTTCCACCTGATCCAGACCGTGATGCTGCGCTCGCTGAGCCAGGCGGTGTACAGCGCGCAGAACGAGGGCCACTTCGGTCTCAACTATGAGGCCTATACCCACTTCACCTCGCCGATCCGTCGCTACCCCGACCTGCTGGTGCACCGCGCCATTCGCAGCGTGATCCGCTCCAAGCGCGAAACCAAGCATGTGGAGCGTGCCGGTGCAGCGACCATGCCCAAGGCGCGCATCTATCCGTACGACGAGGCGACCCTGGAAAAGCTCGGCGAGCAGTGCTCGATGACCGAGCGCCGCGCCGACGAGGCGACCCGTGACGTGGTCAACTGGCTCAAGTGCGAGTTCATGCAGGACCGCGTCGGCGAGACCTTCGCCGGCGTGATCACCGCAGTGACCGGCTTCGGCATCTTCGTCGAGCTGCGCGACATCTACGTCGAGGGCCTGGTGCACGTCACCGCGCTGCCGGCCGATTACTACCACTTCGACCCGGTTCACCACCGCCTGTCCGGCGAGCGCAGCGGCCGCAGCTTCCGCCTTGGCGACAGCGTCGAGGTCAAGGTGATGCGCGTCGATCTGGACGAGCGCAAGATCGACTTCGAACTGAGCCAGGGCAAGACCGCCAAGGACGATGATGCGCGCCGTGGCGGCAAGCCGAGCGGCATGGGCAATACCGACGTGCAGAAAAGCCGCGAGGTGAAGAAGGCCCTGCTCGACAGTGCCAAGAAGAGCGGCGGCAAGGCGCCGGCGAAGAAAACGTCCAGCCATCGCAAGGGTGCGCCTGCACCCAAGGCCAAGGCCGAGACGACCGGCAGCAAGCCGAGCAAGCGTAAGGCGAAACGATGAGTCAGTTGGAAAAGGTCTACGGCGTGCATGCCGTGGAGGCGCTGTTGCGCCACCATCCCAAGCGGGTCAAGCAATTGTGGCTGGCCGAGAGCCGCCATGCGCCGCGCATCCAGCCGATGCTGGAGTTGGCGGCGCAGCACCGCGTGCCGGTCGGGCAAAAGGAGCGTCAGGAGCTGGACGAATGGGCCGAGGGCGTGCACCAGGGTGTGGTCGCCGAGGTCAGCCCGAGCCAGGTCTGGGGCGAGAACATGCTCGACGAGCTGCTCGAACGCAGCGAGGGCGTGCCCTTGCTTCTGGTGCTGGACGGGGTGACCGATCCGCACAACCTCGGCGCCTGCCTGCGCACCGCCGATGCCGCAGGGGCATTGGCGGTCATCGTGCCCAAGGACAAGTCCGCCACCCTCAACGCCACCGTGCGCAAGGTGGCGTGCGGCGCGGCGGAGGTGATTCCGCTGGTGGCGGTGACCAACCTGGCGCGCACCCTGGAAAAGCTGCAGAAGAAGGGCCTCTGGGTGGTCGGCACCGCTGGCGAGGCCGAGCAGGAGCTGTATCAGCTCGACATGACCGGCCCGACGGTGCTGGTCATGGGCGCCGAGGGCAAGGGTATGCGTCGCCTGACCCGCGAGCACTGCGATTACCTGGTCAAGCTACCCATGGGCGGCAGCGTCAGCAGCCTCAACGTCTCGGTCGCCACCGGCGTCTGCCTGTTCGAGGCGGTGCGCCAGAGAAACGGCCACAAGCTATAGGCTGCAGGCCGCAGGTAAAAGCTGGAGTGGCGTGTGCGGTCACTCCATCCTGGCTTGCCTGAAGCCTGAAGCCTGAAGCCTGAAGCCTGAAGTCGTGTTGTTCAAATAATCGCCAATTCGCCTTGCGTGCAGCAGGGGGCTTCTCTAGAATGGCGCCCCTTGCCGTGACGGCAGGCTTTTTTGCGCCTACCGCCCGGCAAGCTCATCACGAGAAAAACCCACTCCTTGCCTGACCACCTTAGTTGGCAGGCTACAACCCGTAAGGAGCATTTATGCGTCATTACGAAATCATCTTCCTGGTTCACCCGGACCAGAGCGAGCAAGTCGGCGGCATGGTCGAGCGTTACACCAAGCTGATCGAAGAAGACGGTGGCAAGATTCACCGCCTGGAAGACTGGGGCCGTCGTCAGCTGGCTTACGCCATCAACAACGTCCACAAAGCCCACTACGTGATGCTCAACGTAGAGTGCACCGGCAAGGCCCTGGCCGAGCTGGAAGACAACTTCCGCTACAACGACGCCGTGATCCGTAACCTGGTCATCCGTCGCGACGAGGCCGTCACTGGCCAGTCCGAGATGCTGAAGGCCGAAGAAAACCGCAGTGAGCGCCGCGAGCGTCGTGAACGTCCTGAAAACGCCGAGTCCAACGACGGCGATGACAGCGACAGCAACGACAGCGACAACGCTGACGAGTAATCCACGGATCTATTGAGGAGCCAATCACATGGCACGTTTCTTCCGTCGTCGTAAATTCTGCCGCTTCACCGCTGAAGACGTGAAAGAGATCGATTTCAAAGATCTCAACACCCTGAAAGCCTACATCTCGGAAACCGGCAAGATCGTTCCCAGCCGTATCACCGGTACCAAGGCTCGTTATCAGCGTCAGCTGGCCACCGCTATCAAGCGCGCCCGCTTCCTGGCCCTGCTGCCCTACACCGACAGCCACGGCCGCTGAGATCGGACAGTCGACAAGCGTTAAGGAATAGATCGCATGCGTGCCCTGGCTGAATACATCATGCGCGGCCGTATGCAGGCCACCCTCGTGGTGGTGGGATCGGCAGCGATGCCGCTGTTGTTCTGGTTGAGTGCCGCCGCCGGCAGCCTGGTGCTGTTGCGGCGCGGAGCCAGCGATGCCATGGGCATCCTGGCCTGGGCCATGCTGCCGGCGATAGCCTGGTGGTACTTCGGCGAACCGCGCACCCTGCTGGTGCTGGTCGGTGCGCTGAGCCTGGCGTTGTTGTTGCGCGCCAGTTGGACCTGGAACCGCATACTGCTGTGCAGTGTGGCGCTGGGCCTGGTGTATGGCGTGGTCCTTGGGGCGGTGTTCCGCGAACCCATCGCGGCCATGGCCGGCGAGCTGCAGAAGCTGTTGCCGACCATGTTCGATGGGGCTCACCAGCAGTTGTCGGTGGGCGAACGCGAGCGCCTCGAGGCCCTGATCGCACCGGTGCTGACCGGATTGCTGGCGGCCTTGCTGCAGATCCTCAGCTTGCTGAGCCTGATTCTTGGGCGTTACTGGCAGGCCGTGTTGTACAACCCCGGCGGTTTCGGTCGCGAGTTCCGCGCCCTGAGACTGCCGCTGCCGCAGGCGCTGTTGCTGCTGGCGGGCATGATGCTAGGCCCCAATCTGGGGCCGCAGTTGGCCATGCTCACGCCGCTGTGCAGTGTGCCTTTGCTGTTCGCCGGGATCGCCCTGGTGCACGGTCTGGTGGAGAAGGGTGGGCTCGCTCGCTTCTGGCTGGTGGGCATGTACATCACGCTCCTGCTGTTCATGCAGCTGATCTATCCGTTACTGGTGGTCCTGGCCATCGTCGACAGTCTGTTTGATTTTCGCGGTCGTCTCGCTCGCAAGAGTGGGCCCGCGGACGGTGAAGGTTAAAAGTTAAGAGGTAAGACCCAAATGGAAGTCATCCTGCTGGAAAAAATCGCCAACCTGGGCAACCTGGGCGACAAAGTGAACGTCAAGGCCGGTTACGGCCGTAACTTCCTGCTGCCGCAGGGCAAGGCCACCGCTGCTACCGCTGAAAACGTAGCTGCGTTTGAAGCCCGCCGCGCCGAGCTGGAAAAACTGGCTGCCGAGAAGAAGGCTTCCGCCGAAGCTCGCGCTGCCCAACTGGCTGAGCTGGAAGTCACCATCACCGCCACCGCTGGCGATGAAGGCAAGCTGTTCGGTTCGATCGGTACCCACGACATCGCTGACGCCCTGACCGCCTCCGGCGTTGAAGTGGCCAAGGCCGAAGTTCGTCTGCCCAACGGTACTATCCGTCAGGTCGGCGAATACGACGTTGCACTGCACCTGCACACCGACGTCGAAGCCACCGTCAAGGTGATCGTGGTCGCTGCCTAACTCGCAGCCGCCAGGCGGGCTTGCACTCAGGTGCCGGTCTGCCAAAATCGGGCACGTCATTGCGCAAGCGGTGACGTGCCCGTTGTCTTTCTACCGCAGTATTTTCTCTTCGAGCCTATGAACGACATCAGCATTCCCGAGCAATACGACCTGCAGACCGCTGCCCTGAAAGTGCCGCCGCACTCCATCGAGGCGGAGCAGGCGGTGCTGGGTGGCCTGATGCTGGACAACAACGCCTGGGAACGCGTACTCGACGCCGTATCCGAGGGCGACTTCTATCGCCATGATCATCGCCTGATCTTTCGCGCCATCTACAAGCTGGCCGAACGCAACGCGCCATTCGACGTGGTTACCCTGTCCGAGCAACTGGACAAGGAAGGGCAGCTTTCGCAGGTGGGCGGCCTGGCCTATCTCGCCGAGCTGGCCAAGAACACGCCGTCGGTGGCCAATATCAAGGCCTATGCGCAGATCATTCGCGAGCGTGCCACGCTGCGCCAGCTGATCGGCATCAGCAACGAGATCGCCGACAGTGCCTATGCGCCGGAAGGCCGTACCGGCGAGGAAATCCTCGACGAGGCCGAGCGCAAGATTTTCGAGATCGCCGAGGCACGCCCCAAGACCGGCGGCCCGGTAGGCATCAACGACATCCTGGTCAAGGCCATCGACCGTATCGACCAGCTGTTCAACAACGGTGACGCGATCACCGGTCTGTCCACCGGTTTCGATGACCTGGATGACAAGACCAGCGGCCTGCAGCCGGCCGACCTGGTGATCGTTGCCGGTCGTCCGTCGATGGGTAAGACCACCTTCGCCATGAACCTGGTGGAAAACGCCCTGATGCGCAGCGACAAGGCGATCCTCGTCTACTCGCTGGAAATGCCCTCGGAATCCATCGTGATTCGTATGCTGGCGTCCCTGGGGCGCATCGACCAGACCAAGGTGCGTGCCGGTCAGCTCGACGACGACGACTGGCCGCGTCTGACCAGCGCGGTCAACCTGCTCAACGACCGCAAGCTGTTTATCGACGATACCGCGGGCATCTCGCCAAGCGAGATGCGCGCGCGTACGCGGCGCCTGGCGCGCGAGCATGGCGAGATCGGCCTGATCATGGTCGACTACCTGCAGCTGATGCAGATTCCCGGCTCCAGCGGCGACAGCCGGGTCAACGAGATTTCCGAGATCTCGCGCTCGCTCAAGGCCCTGGCCAAGGAATTCAACTGCCCGGTCATCGCCCTGTCGCAGCTCAACCGCTCGCTGGAGCAGCGCCCCAACAAGCGCCCGGTGAACTCGGACCTGCGTGAATCCGGAGCGATCGAGCAGGATGCCGACATCATCATGTTCGTCTACCGCGACGAGGTCTATCACCCGGAAACCGAGTACAAGGGCGTGGCCGAAATCATCATCGGCAAGCAGCGTAACGGTCCCATCGGCACCGTACGCCTGGCCTTCCTCGGCAAGTACTCGCGCTTCGAGAACCTGGCGCCGGGCAGCTACCAGTTCGAGGATGAATAACAGCGCGCGCAGTGTTGGAGCGAGCTCTGCTCGCGAATCACGCCGGGTGAACGTTTCGCGAGCAGAGCTCGCTCCTACGGCAACGATCTGATCTCGCTCAATGAAAACGGGTGCCCAGCGGTTAAGATGGGCGCCCGTTTTCCGTTCAGGCTCCCCCTCATGCGTCCGCTTGCCGCCATCGTCGATCTCTCCGCCATCGCCCACAACTATGCCGTGGCCAAGCGCTGCGCGCCGGGACGCCAGGCGTTCGCGGTGGTCAAGGCCAATGCCTACGGGCATGGCGTGCGCGAGGTAGTCACCGCGTTGCACGAGGTGGCCGACGGCTTTGCCGTGGCCAGCATGGAGGAAGCCGCCGAGGTGCGGGCCATGCATGGCGAAGCGCGCATCCTGCTGCTCGAGGGCTGTTTCGAGGCCAGCGAGTACGCCATCGCCGCGCAGCTCGGCCTGGATCTGGTGGTGCAGAGCGCGGCGCAGGCCGAAGCCCTCATCGCCAGCGAGCTGTCCAGGCCGATCAATGTCTGGCTCAAGCTGGATTCCGGTATGCACCGCCTGGGTTTCGACACTGCCAGTCTGCGTCAGTGGCATGCGCGGCTCGAGGCGGCCGAGCAGGTGGCCGAGCTCAATCTGCTCAGCCACTTCGCCTGCGCCGACGAGCGCGGTCATCCGCTCACCGAGCTGCAGGTCGAACGTTTTCTCGAGCTGCTGGACCTGGATTTCAATCATCGCTCGCTGGCCAACTCGGCGGCGGTGCTGACCATCCCGGCCGCCCACATGGACTGGCTGCGCCCAGGCATCATGCTCTACGGTGCCACGCCTTTCGCCGACCTCAGCGCGCGCGAGCTTGGCCTGAAGCCGGCCATGACCCTGGCGGCGCGGGTTATCGCCGTGCGCGAGGTGGCGGTCGGGGAAAGCGTCGGTTACGGCGCGACCTGGGTTGCCCAACGGCCGTCGCGGATCGCCACGGTCAGCTGCGGCTATGCCGACGGTTACCCGCGCCACGCACCCAGCGGCACGCCGGTGCTGGTCGATGGGCAGCGCGCGTCGCTGGCTGGCAGGGTGTCGATGGACATGCTGGCGGTGGATATCACCGACCTGCCCGAAGCGGGTATCGACTCGCCGGTTGAGCTGTGGGGCGCGCAACTGCCGGTGGACGAGGTGGCGCATGCCAGCGGCACCATCGGTTACGAGCTGCTGACCAAGGTCACCGTGCGCGTGCCGCGGCGCTATATCGGTTAGCAGGCTGTTGAAAAACTACCTGCGTTGCCATTGCTGCGTTAAAAACAGGCTCGTGCGCGAGTCCGATCAAAATACTCATTTACAGCTCGTAAACTGCGCTTTTTCGCCTGTTTTTGCCTTGCACTGGCTGCCTCGCCTACGTTTTTCAACGGCTGCTAGCCTAGGCCAGGCCGCTGGGCACTTTGAGCACGTCCAGCTGCAGGCAGGCCTGCTCGCTCAACTCACCGTCATCGCCGTGCACGCGCGCGCCAGAGCGTCCCCGCTCCTTGACGCGATAGAGGGTCTGGTCGGCGATCTTGTACAGCCCGGTGAAGTTCCTGGCATGGCGCGGGTAGAGGGCCACGCCGATGCTGATGGTCACCTGCAGGCGCTCGGCGCCGAAGTGCACCGGCTTGGACAATTCGGCCAGCAGGCGGTCGGCGATCTCCCGGGCCTGGCGTTCGGCATCGCTGCCGCAGATCAGGGCAGCGAACTCGTCACCGCCCAGGCGCGCGACCGCATCGCCCGCACGTACATGCTCGCGCAGGCGCTTGGCGATCACCTGCAGCATTAGGTCGCCGGCCGCGTGGCCGAAGCGGTCGTTGATCGGCTTGAAGTGATCCAGGTCGATCAGCAACAGAGCCACGCTTTCCTTGTGCCGTTCGGCATGGCCCAGCGCCGATTCGCAGCGCTCGACCAGGTAGCGGCGGTTGGGCAGGTCGGTCAACGGGTCGTGGAAGGCGGCATGCTGCAGTTCACGCTCGCGCTCGCGCAGCTGTTCGTTGGTTGCCGCCAGTTCCGCCGTACGTGCGGTCACTGCAGCCTGCAGCTCAGCGGCGCTGGCCTGCAGTTGGGCCAGGCGCGCGGTCTTCTCGCGGTCGGCTTGCTGCAGCGCGACGGCGCGCTCCTGCTTGAGTATCTGGATGCGGTAGGCAAGGGCGAAGGAGAACAGGATGGATTCTGCCGCCACGGCCACCGGGAACACGTAAGCATTCCACTGTGCCGGCTGCAGCACGCCGGTGGTGCGCAACAGCAGAATGCCCACGCTGCCGAGTACCAGGCCGTAGCCATAGAGATACAGCTGCGCCGGAAAGAAACCCTGGCGCCAGCGGATCAGCGCACTGCCCAGCGCGGCGGGAATGCTGGTCAGCGATAGCAGGGCGATGGCCCAGGCGGCGAGGTGGCGCTGGTCGAAGAGGGTGAGCACGATCGCGACGAGGTAGATCACGCAGGCCATGTTCAGGAGGTGATGCGCCCAGCGCACATGGAGCTTGGTCTGCAGCAGGGTCTGGGTGAAACGGCTGGCGAACAGGCCCCACAGCGACGGCAGGGTGATGCGGTCCAGCCAGGCCGGCACCGGGTGGTTCGGCCACAGGTACTGCGCCCCGTGGCCGGTCATGCTGAGAATGAACAGCAGGGCGAAGGCGGTGGTCAGCACGTACCAGAAATAGGCCTTGTCGCGCAGCGAGATGAGGATGAACAGGTTGTACAGCAGCAGCGCAAAGACCACCCCATAGATGGCGCCGAGCGCCAGGTTCTCGCGGGCTGCCAGTTGCTTGAGATCGTCTGCCTGCCAGATGCGCAGCGGGAAGGAATTACCGGCAGGGTCGAAGGCGCGCAAGTAGAAGGTGGTCGGTTGCTCATCCAGGGCGGGCAGGTCGAAGACCATGCGCCGGTAAGGGTGGTCGCGGCTTGCGTCGAAGGGCACGCGTTCGCCGGACTGACGTGATAGCCAGCCACCCTGGCCGTCAGGTTGGTGAAACTGCAGGTCGAGCTGCGTCACCGAGCCCACTTCCAGCACCCAGAGGGACGGGGCGCGGCTGTCTCGCTGCAAGGTGAGCTTGATCCACCAGGGGTTCAGGCTCTGGCCGACGCTGGCGCGGCCATTGGCCGGCTGGAAGCGCGACTGCTGTTCGGCAGAGGCAAGGTCGGCGATGGTCAGGGTGCCCTGGGTATCTTCCAGCAGTTCGATATGGGCGTTGAGCGGCATGCCGCTGCTGGCGTCGGTGAGCACCACCGACGCCATGGCCTGGCCTGTGGCCGACAGTCCGAGCAGAAGAGCGAGCATGAAGGCGAAGCGCTGCAGCATAGGTGTCCTGGAGTCGGCTGACCGAGTACTTGAGTATATGCACAGGATGGTTATCGGACGAAAACAAATATGGCGTATGGCTATTGCAGCGAAAGGCCCGATTTTTCCGTGTTTTCGTCATGAGGGTAGGGACCCCGGCAGCGAGGCGAAGGGTTTCAGCCCCGGCGCTTGAGCGCTCGCCAGCATCAGCTGCGGTGGCATTAAACCCAGTGCAATAGTCTGGTTTGGTCAATTTTTGTGCTATGATCCGCGCCCCTCGTGAACGCCAGCTGATCAAAAAATATGCAAGCCGCCAAGCCGCTGTTCGACTATCCCAAGTACTGGGCCGAGTGTTTCGGGCCTGCGCCCTTCCTGCCGATGAGCCGGGAAGAGATGGATCAGCTCGGCTGGGACAGCTGCGACATCATCATCGTTACCGGTGATGCCTACGTCGATCACCCCTCGTTCGGCATGGCCATCATCGGTCGCCTGCTCGAAGCTCAGGGCTTCCGGGTCGGCATCATTGCCCAGCCGGACTGGCGCAGCAAAGACGACTTCATGAAGCTCGGCGAGCCGAACCTGTTCTTCGGCGTGGCGGCCGGCAACATGGACTCGATGATCAACCGCTACACCGCGGACAAGAAGATCCGTTCCGACGACGCCTACACGCCCGGCGGTCAGGCCGGCAAGCGCCCCGATCGCGCCAGCCTGGTCTATAGCCAGCGCTGCAAGGAGGCCTACACCCACGTGCCGGTTATCCTCGGCGGCATCGAGGCATCCCTGCGCCGTATCGCCCACTACGACTACTGGCAGGACAAGGTGCGCCGTTCGATCCTGATGGACGCCACCGCCGACATCCTGCTCTACGGCAACGCCGAGCGCGCCGTGGTGGAAATCGCCCAGCGTCTGTCGCGAGGCGAGAAGGTCGAAGCCATCACCGATGTGCGCGGCACCGCCTTCATTCGCCGCGACACTCCCGAGGGCTGGTTCGAGGTCGACTCGACCCGTATCGACCGCCCCGGCCGCGTCGACAAGATCATCAACCCCTACGTCAACACCCAGGACATGGACGCCTGCGCCATCGAGCAGGCCAGGGGGCCGGTCGAAGACCCCAACGAAGCCAAGGTCGTGCAGATTCTCGAAAGCCCGCGCATGACCCGCGACAAGACGGTGATCCGCCTGCCGTCGTTCGAGAAGGTGCGCAACGACCCGGTGCTCTACGCCCATGCCAACCGCGTGCTGCACCTGGAAACCAACCCGGGCAATGCCCGTGCGCTGGTGCAGAAGCATGGCGAGGTGGACGTCTGGTTCAACCCGCCGCCCATTCCCATGACCACCGAGGAAATGGACTACGTGTTCGGCATGCCCTATGCGCGCGTGCCGCACCCGGCCTATGGCAAGGAGAAGATCCCGGCCTACGAGATGATCCGTTTCTCGGTGAACATCATGCGTGGCTGCTTCGGCGGCTGCACCTTCTGCTCGATCACCGAGCACGAGGGCCGCATCATCCAGAACCGTTCGCACGAGTCGATCATCCGCGAGATCGAGGAAATGCGCGACAAGGTGCCGGGCTTTACCGGCGTGGTCTCCGACCTCGGCGGGCCGACCGCCAACATGTACCGCATCGCCTGCAAGGACCCGGAAATCGAGAAGCACTGCCGCAAGCCGTCATGCGTGTTCCCCGGTATCTGCGAGAACCTCAATACCGATCACTCCTCCCTGATCGAGCTGTACCGCAAGGCGCGTGCGCTGCCGGGCGTGAAGAAGATCCTGATCGCTTCCGGTCTGCGCTATGACCTGGCGGTGGAGTCGCCGGAGTACGTCAAGGAACTGGTTACCCACCACGTCGGCGGCTATCTCAAGATCGCGCCGGAGCACACCGAGCGTGGCCCGCTGGACAAGATGATGAAGCCGGGTATCGGCAGCTACGACCGCTTCAAGCAGATGTTCGAGAAGTACTCGAAGGAGGCGGGCAAGGAGCAGTACCTGATCCCGTACTTCATCGCCGCGCACCCGGGCACCACCGACGAGGACATGATGAACCTCGCCCTGTGGCTCAAGCGCAACGGTTTCCGCGCTGACCAGGTGCAGGCCTTCTACCCCTCGCCGATGGCCACCGCCACGGCCATGTATCACTCGGGCAAGAACCCGCTGCGCAAGGTCACTTACAAGAGTGATGGCGTGACCATCGTCAAGAGCGAGCAGCAGCGTCGCCTGCACAAGGCCTTCCTGCGTTATCACGATCCGAAAGGCTGGCCGATGCTGCGTGAGGCGCTGGAGCGCATGGGCCGCAGTGATCTGATCGGCAATGGCAAGCATCACCTGATTCCCACCTACCAGCCGCAGACCGACGAGTATCAGAGCGCACGGCGCAAGAACTCGACGCCGGCCGGCAGCAAAAAGGTGGGCAAGGTGCTGACCCAGCACAACGGCCTGCCGCCGCGCGCCAGCGATGGTGGCAAACCCTGGGACAAGCGCGAGCAGGCCAAGGCGGCGGCTTTCGCCAAGCTGCAGGAGCAGAAGAAGGGCGGCAAGCCGGGCGGCGGGAAGAAGAAGCCCAGGCCGGTCGCGCCGCGCTGAATGGGAACGCCAGCCTAGTGCTGGCGTTTTCTTGTCTGGCGGTCGATTCGGGCTGCTCTTGGTTTTTGTCTAAATTGGTACTAAGGTTCCAATTAAACAAAAATACTGGAGCCCGCCATGCGCACCGCCGCCTTCGCTCTGCTCGCGCTGCCCCTGCTGCTGACCGCATGCGGGGATTCCGAAGCGCCGCCCGTCGCCAATCTCGACTTTCAGAAACAGCTGCAGACCCAGCTGATCAAGGCCAAGCCCGGTGAGGTGATCGAGATTCCCGCCGGGACCTGGCAGCTCGACCGCAGTCTCAGCCTCAAGGTCAGCGGGGTGACCCTCAAGGGTGCCGGGATGGACAAGACCATCCTCAACTTCAAGGGCCAGAAGTCCGGTGCCGAAGGCCTGCTGGTGGATGCATCCGACTTCACCATCGAGGACCTGGCGCTGGAGGACACCAAGGGCGATGCGCTCAAGGTGGTCGGCGGCAGGAACATCATCATCCGCCGCGTGCGCACCGAATGGACCAACGGTCCGGCCACCGAGAACGGTGCCTATGGCATCTACCCGGTGCAGACCGAGAACGTGCTGGTCGACGGCGTGGTGGCCATAGGCGCCTCGGACGCCGGTATCTACGTCGGTCAGTCGCGCAACGTGGTGGTGCGCAACAGCCGCGCCGAGCGCAACGTCGCCGGCATCGAGATCGAGAACACCATCGGCGCCGACGTCTACGACAACGTCGCCACCGGCAATACCGGCGGCATCCTGGTGTTCAACATGCCTAACCTGCCGCAGCCGGGGCACACCACGCGGGTCTACCGCAACAGGGTCGAGGGCAACAACCACAAGAACTTCGGGCACAAGGGCACGCCGGTGGCGAGCATCCCGGCCGGCTCCGGCGTGGTGATCAACTCCAACGACAAGGTGGAGATCTTCGACAACGATATCGGCGAGCACCGCACCGCCAACGTCATCGTCAGCAGCTACTTCAGTACCGGCTACACCGATCTCTCCACCGAGGCGGATTTCGATCCCTACCCGGAGGCCATTCATATCCATGGCAACCGTTTCGGCCCGGGCGGCGACAGCCCCGACAACCTCGAACTGAAAGCGCTGAAACTGGCAAAGTTCGGGCTCAACGGCCGCCTGCCCGACATCCTCTGGGATGGCTACGTCAACCCGGACAAGCTGGTGGATGGCAGGCTGCCGGCCGAACTGGCGATCTGCATCGACAATGGCGAGGCCGGCATCGTCAACGTCGACGGCCCTGGCGGCTACAAGAACATCAGCACCGACATGACGCCGCATCGTTGCGAGCTGCCGCGCCTGCCCGCGGTCGAACTGCAGGCGGCGCTGGCCGAGGCGGGTGACGAGGCATGAGAGCCGGCTGGCTGTTGCTCGCCACCCTGTTGCTCGGCGCCTGCGAGCAGCAGCGCGCGCCCCTGTACCTGCCCAGCGGCGAGGACTATCCCGACAAGCTCAGCGCCTGGGGCGTACTGCAGCAACGCGGCGGCCAGCTGCAGCCGGCCGCCGGTGTGTTGCCCTACGACCTCAACACGCCGCTGTTCACCGACTACGCGTACAAGCTGCGCACCGTCTGGATGCCCGAGGGCCGCAGCGCGCAATACGCCGAGACGCAATTCGACTATCCCGTCGGCACCGTGCTGAGCAAGACCTTCTACTACCCGCGCGATGCAAAGGGCCGGCTGCTGCGCAGCGAGCAGCACGGCGTCGAGGCGCTGCAGCTCGATCGGGTGCGGCTGCTGGAGACGCGTATCCTGCTGCGCCAGGAGCAGGGCTGGGTGGCCTTGCCCTACGTCTGGGACGAGGCCCAGCGCGACGCCACCCTGGACTGGGCCGGCACCAGTTTCGATCTGCAGCTGCAGGATGCGACTGGCGAGGTACTGGCGGTGGACTACCAGGTGCCGGACGCCAACCAGTGTGCCGGTTGCCATGAACAGCAGGCGGGCAAGGGCGTGCAGCCGCTGGGGCCGAAGGCGCGGCACCTTAACAGGAATTACGCCTATGCCGATGGCACGGTCAATCAGCTGCAGCGCTGGCAGGCCGAAGGGCTGTTGCAGGGCGTGCCGGCCGACCTGGCCGGGGTACCGCGCAATGCACTGTGGGGCGCACCGCGTGAAGGGGAGAGCCTGGAACATCAGGCGCGCAGCTATCTGGACGCCAACTGCTCGCACTGTCACAACCCTGAGGGGCCTGGGCGCACCTCCGGGTTGTATCTCGACCCGGCCACGCCGCTCGGCATCGCCTATGGGCTCTGCAAGCAGCCGGTGGCGGCGGGCAAGGGCTCCGGCGACCGCCTGGTGGATATCCACCCCGGCGCGCCGGAAAAGTCGGTATTGAGCTTTCGCCTGCACAGCACCGACCCCAGCGTCATGATGCCCGAACTGGGCCGTTCCACCTCCCACCGCGAAGGGCTGGAGGTGATTGATCGCTGGATCGCCAGTCTCGACGGCGAATGCTGATCAGCCTATAGCTGGCCTGCCTGCCACTGCGCCTCGCGGTTGGCGAGGGCGGTTGCGATGTCCGCGACACTGTCTGATGCGATGCTCTCCGGCAGTGGATCGAGGCCGACGCTGGCGAACAGCTGGCCGTAGCTGTTGCGCAGCTCGGCGTAGGCGAGGTCGCGGCGCAGGTCCGCTTGTAGCGTGTTCAGTTCGCCCTGAATCAACTCCAGTTCGCCGATGCCCTGTGCCTGGTAGCGATTGCGCAGCTGCTCTACGATCTGCCCGTCCAGGCCGGCCAGTTGCTGGCTGGTCTGGAACTGGCGCTGCGCTTCGCGGAAGTTGGCGTTGGCAACGTGCAGCTGGGCGAGGATGGCCATCGACATGGCCTGGCGCCGTGCATCGGCAACCTCCTGGCCGGCCTTGGCGACATCGATGGCGGAGGGCGCCGAGAGCACGTTGAACAGGTTCCAGGTCACCTTCACGCCGTAGTCGGCCCAGCTCTGGTTGACCAGGAACGAGTTGCTGTCGTAATGGCCGCCAGCGGAGAACTCCAGACCAGGCAGCAGACGCAGCATGGCCTTGCGGGTTTCGGCGGCACTGATGCGCGCCTGGTAGTCCTGCTCGCGCAGTTCCGGTCGGCTGGCCAGCGCTTCCTGTTCCAGCGTACCGAGTTCCACCTTCAGCTCCGGTACCTGATAACCGGCTTCGGGCGCCAATTCGACCTGGGTGCCCAGTGGCAGGTTGATCAGGGTGGCCAGCTCGGTCTTGGCCAGCGACAGGGCGCGGCGCTGCTCTTCCAGCTGGCGGGTGGCTTCGATCAGCGCACGCTGGTAGCTCAGGGCCTGAATCGGATCGCCGATGCGCTGCTCGCTGAGGCGCTGGCTATTGTCGCGCGCCTGGGCGACGCGGGCCATGAGGCTGTCGATCTGGGTCAGCAGGCGATCGGCGGCGACGGCGCGCCAGTAGGCCGAGCGCACGTCCTGGATGATGGTATGCAGCACCTTGCGCCTGCGCTCCTGCACGATCAGGCGCTGGTCGCCCTGCTGCTTGGCGCTGACGTAGCTGACACCGAAGTCCAGCACGTTCCACACCATGGTCAGGTCGGCCACGCCACGGTCGCGATCCTGCGAGGTGGAGGGTTCCAGCGACTGGGTGCCGGTGCGGATGCTCTCGCTGCTCGATGCGCTGATGTTGCTGCGTCCGGCGTAGCCGGCCGACAGCGCCATGCGCGGCAGCATGTCGAAGGTGGCCAGGTCGACCTGGCGTTGCGCCATGGCCTCTTCCATGACCTTCAGGCGCGCCTCGAGGTTGTATTTCACCGCACGGGCCATGGCTTCATGCAGGGTCAGCGGGCCGCTGAGCGGCTCCTGGTCCCTGAACATGATCGCCAGATCCTGCTGGGCACGTTGTTCGCTGACGCTACGGTCGATGGGCTGGCTGGTCACGGCACAACCGGTCACTGCCAGCGCCAACAGGCTGATGCTGAAAAACTTCGCTGCTTTGCTCATCCTTGGGCCGCCCCCTGGTACGGCACTCGTTGTTATCTGTCGTGTCATCATGCTTGCGGCGTGGGCAACGGCATCTGTCCCAGTGCCCAGGCGATATCCCTGATCTGGCGCTCTTCGCTGTCACCGATCTGTTGCAGCTGCTGGCCCAGTGTCGGCGCTCCGAGAATCTCCCCTGCGTCCAGGCCACCACCGAGCGTGCCACCCCAGCGTAGCTGGATTTCACCGGAATCCTGCGGCACCTCCTTGCTGAACATGCTGGAGAAACTGCTGGTGCCGAAAACGCCGCCGTCACCGCCACCAAAACCGAGGAAGCCGATACCGCTGCCGTTGCCAAAACCGCTGTCGCTGCGGGCGAACACCTGGGCGATATAGCTGGGGGCCAGCGCACCGTTGTTGATGAAGATATTGCCCAGCGTGGGTATACCGCTGCCAATGGTTGGCACGTCGAACAGCGGTGGCGGTAGCAGGGGCGAGGTGGTGATGGGCGGCGGCAGGCTGGGCACGTCGGGCTGTATCGGTGCGTTGGGCGTGGTCGGCACGCTGGGCGTCGGGTTGGCGCGGAATTCCGGGTCGCCGGTGTTGAGCCCGCCCAGTGTGTAGCCGACGGTCGTGAAGTCGCTTTGCAGCGCGTTGCCGACGCCGTCGACGATGCCGCTGCCCGTGGCCGCGAGCGAGAGACCGAGGGTGCCCTGGCCGGTCACGCCACCGACGGTGACGCGGTAGGTGCGCGCATCGACCTGCACCAGCGAGAGCAGCGTGCCGCTGGCGCTGCCGGTGGTGGCCAGGGCGAAATCGGCCAGGTCGACGCCACTGACGTTCTCGTCGAAGGTGACCGTGAAGCTGAGGGTGGTGTCCCGAGTCGGCGAGGGGCCGTCCAGGGCGATGCCGGTGACCTGGGGGGGCGCGGTATCCACCAGAACGCCTGCAGTGGCGCCGACGTTGTTGAGCGCGGTCTGGGCGTCGTTGCCGGCAGCATCGCGCAGGGTTGCGCCATTGGCATCGAAGGTGGCGCCGACGGCAATGCCGTTGCTGTCCTGCTGACCGTTGGCGACCGTCAGACGGAACACCAGCGCGCTGCCGCCCGAACCGCTGAGGTAGTTGGCGTAGACGGTGCCGCCGGTATCCAGGGTGATGGCCAGACGCGGGGTGCCACCGCTGGTGTCGACGGTGACGTTCTCGCTGAAGTTGACGGTGAAGTCGAGGTTTTGGCCGGCGCCGTAGGTGCCGTTGGTGGGCACGCTGACGGAGGTGACGGACGGGGCGAGGCTGTCGATGGCGTAGTTGTTGGAGGTGGTTGTGCCAACCCCGGTGTTGCCGGCGGCATCGGTGTAGCCGGTGTTGTCCAGGGTGATCAGGTTGGTCGAATCGGTGACATCGGCGTTCGGT
>NZ_FNJJ01000002.1:49369-448343 GCF_900104265.1 Ectopseudomonas guguanensis | reverse complement strand
GTCAGGGTTGCCGTCCAGGTAACGCCGCCATCGCTGGAGCTGAGTCCGCTGAGCGCGCCGTTGGCCACGCTGAAGTCTGCCGTGGTCAGCCCGGTTATCGCCTCGCTGAAGGTGATGGTGACGGTCGTGCTCTGGCCTGCCTTGAGCGCGGCGTCGGTGACCAGGATGGTGGCCGTCGGGCGCTGGGTGTCGATGGCATAGTTGACCGACTCGGTGGTGCCGCTGCCGATGTTGCCAGCCAGGTCCATGACGCCGGTGTTGTTGAGGACAATAACATTGCTGGCATCGGTAATGCTGCTGCTCGGCGTGAAGGTTGCAGTCCAGGTCAAGCCGCCATCACTGCTGCTCAGCCCGCTGAGCGTGCCGTTGGCCACGCTGAAATCGGCGAGGTCCAGGCCCAGCACGGCTTCGTTGAAGGTCACGGTTACGGTGGCGGTCTCGCCTATGCGCAGGGCCGTGTCGCTGAGGGTGATGCTGGTGGCGGCCGGGCGCACACCGTCGACCACCAGCGCCTTGTTGGCACCCAGGGAGCCCGCAGTGCCGGGGCTCGGCAGAGTGAGGATGGCATCGTTGGCCGTCGCGCCACGGATGGTCGAGCCATTGAGGCTCAGGGCTGTCGTGGACTGGTAATCCAGGTCCGTATTGATGTCTCCGGCCTGCACCACATAACTGAAGGTCAGCGTGTTGCTGCCGGAGCCGGAGACGTAGGTGGCGTTGCGGTCGATCACACCAGTCTCCAGCAGCAAAGTGGGCACGC
The DNA here is from genome assembly GCF_900104265.1 of Ectopseudomonas guguanensis. GTDB lineage: Bacteria > Pseudomonadota > Gammaproteobacteria > Pseudomonadales > Pseudomonadaceae > Aquipseudomonas > Aquipseudomonas guguanensis. The sequence continues at coordinate 447,586 of NZ_FNJJ01000002.1, read as the reverse complement.
CGCCGCTGGTATCGACCGTCACCACCTGGTTGAAGGTGGCTGTGATGGTAATGGTATCGCCGATCTTGTAACTGCCATTTGCCGTGACGGCGCTGACATCGGTTATCCGCGGGTTGAGGCTATTGACCGTGATGGAGAGCGTGTCGGTATCGCTCTGTGCGCCGCCGCTGCCGCTCGAGCCCAGATCATCGGTGGTGATCTGCAGGCTGGCCGCCCCGTTGTAACCAGCAGTAGGGCTGAAGATCAGGCCGTTCAGTGCGTTATTGATATCGCCGATGGTGCCGGTGAACGTCATGCTCGCATCAGCTGTGCCGTCCCCGCTGGTGAACGACAGGCCGGCGGTGCTGCCGAGCGTCAGGACACCGTTGCTGGCTGTCAGCGTGACCCGAACAGGACTGGAGCCTGCATCCACGTCGCTGATGCTGATCGGGTTGCCATTGCCGGTGCTGAAGACCAGGTTGGCATCCTGATCGACGTTCTGCGCGCCGGGTAGCGAGTTGACCGGCGCATCGTTTACCGCGCTCACGTTCAAGGTCAGCGTCGTGCTGTCGCTCTTCGCTCCACCGCTGCCGGTATTGCCGTTGTCGTTGATTTGGACGGTCAACACGACGTTGGCGGTGGCGTTGGCTGCCGTGGTGAATGTCACTGAGCCCATCGCGATGAAGGCGTTGATGTCGCTCAGGCTGCCGGTCAGGGTCAGGTTGCTGGCGGAGCCGCCAACCGTGACGCCGCTGGCGCTCGTCGCGCTCAGGGTGCCGCTGGGTACGAGCAGGGTGACCGTTACAGGCGAGGCACCGGCATCGACATCGGCGAAGCTGATGCCGGTGAGCGGCTGTGGCACGTCCTCGGTGACATTGATCGAGGCCGGGGCGCTGATGGTCGGCGCATCGTTCACCTCGCTCACTGTGAGCAGCACGGTCGCGCTGTCGCTCTTCGGCGCACCGCCGGACAGGCCGTTGTCGTTGATGCTGGCGGTGAGCGTGACGCTGGCCGTGTTGTCCACTGCCGTCAGGAAGCTGACATTGCCCCCGGCGATAAAGGCGTTGATGTTGCCGATCGAGCCGGAGAGCGTGAGCGTGCTGGCGCTGCCGCCGACCGTGATGCCACCACCGGAGGTGGCCGACAGCGAGCCACTGGGCACCGACAGCGTCACGGTCACGCTGCCGGCACCGGCATCGGCGTCGGAGAAGCTGATGCCGGTGATGCTGCTGGCGGTGTCTTCGATCACGCTGATGCCACCGGGCACGGTGACGATCGGGGCATCGTTGGTCTGAGTCACGGTCACTGTGCGATCGGCTGCAGTACTGCTGGCTTCGCCATCGTCGACGACGAAGCTGATGGTGCGGCTGGCAGTGACCGGGGTGTCCGAGCTGTTGCTGTAGGTGACCGAGCGCAGTGCCGCTTGCCACTGCGCGGCGCTGGCCCCTGTCGCGGAGGTGAGCGTCAGGGTGCCGGTACCACTGTTGTAGCTGCCGCTGATATCGCCCATGGTGGCCGGATTGCCGGTGAAGCCCAGCAGATCCTCGGCGCTCTGGAAGTTGCCGGTTATCTGCACGGTAGCGCCGTAGAGCAGCGGTGAATCGCTATCCACCACGGTGATGCCGGCATCGATGACCACCGGTGTCGAAACGACGTTGTCACCCTCGACGAACGCAGCGGAGCCGCCGCTGGTGGTGACGATCGGCGCGTCATTGACCGCGGTGACCGTAATGCTTGCGGTGTCGGTGGCGCTGGAGAAGGGCGAGGTTCCGCCGGTGACGCTGGCGTCGACCTTGCTGCCCTGCTGGCCGTTGGTGGCACCGGTGCGGTCCCAGGCGTGGTAGGTAATGCTGGCGGTGGTGCCGTTGACCCCGTCGGGCACGAAGCGCACACGGTCGGTGCTGCGCAGCAGTAGCGCGGCGCTGCTCGATACGCTGCCCATGTCCTGCCAGCTGGCACCGGCGTCCAGGCTGTACTGCCAGGTGCCATTGCCGGCATCGATTCCGGTGACGGCGATGCCCTTGAGCGCGCCGCTGTCGACGTCGCTGGTGTTGGCACTGGCAAAGCTCGATACCGCCTGGCCGACCCAGTTGACTTGGCTATCGGTCAGACCGTTGAGCGTCGGAGCGATGGGAGTGAGCACCGGTGCATCGTTGACGCTGCTGATGCTCAGGCTGGCCTGCGCAGCGGTGCTGGAGAAGGCCGTGCTGCCACCATTGCTGGAGGTATCGGCAGTGCTGCGTGTGCTGCCGACCGTGGCACTGCCGCTGCTCTGGTCCCAGGCGCGGAAACTGAGCGTGGCGGTGCCGCCGTTCTCGCCGTCGGGCACGAAGCGCAGCAGGGTGGTGGGGGCGAGCAGCAGTGCGGCGCCACTGCTGACGGTGCCGACGCCGTACCAGGTGCTGCCGTCGGTGCTGTATTGCCAGGTGCCGTTGCCGCTGCTGGCGGTGATGGCCAGGCCGAGGCTGGGACTGTCGGGATCGCTGGCTGACAGGCTGCTCAGCAGGTCTGCCACCGTCACCGCCGCCGAGGTGGTGTCCTCGTTGGTATCCGCCCAGGTGTAAGGACCGGCGGAGAGCGTCGGCGCATCGTTCACTGCGGTGATGGCGACCTGGGCCGTCACCGCCGTTGCACTCAGCCCACCGTTGTCGGTCACGGTGAAATTGATCTGCCGGGTACCGTCGGTGCCGCCGAAGGTGGGATCGTCGGAGGTGGAGGAGAAGGTGACCGAGCGCAACGCGGTTTGCAGCTGTGCCAGCGTACCCGGCCCCGTGAGGGTCAGCACACCGGTGTTGCTGTCATAGCTGGCGGTGAAGCTGCCTGGCGTACCGACCGCGAGTACGTCACCGGCGCGGAAATCGCTGATGGTGACGGTAGCCCCCTGGAAGGTGGTGCTGTCCGGATCGCTGATCGTGATGCCGGGGCTGAGCACTGCGGGCGAACCGCCCTCGGTGTAGGCGGTTACATCGTTGGCCGGCGCCAGCGTCGGCGCGTCGTTCTCCGCAATGACCGTTACGGTGGAAACCCGGTTGGGCGCTGCGGTGTTGTTGCTGCCGCCGCTGTCGCTGATGCTGGTGATGGTGACCACGCGGTTGTTGCTGCCCGGATTGTCACTGGAGTTGCTGTAGGTCATGCCGTCGATCAGCGTGCTCATCTGCGCATTGCTGCGCGTCATGCCGCTGAGGGTGACCGTGGCGGTGCCGGCAGCCACGCTCACGCTGTAGCTGCCCCCACCCGACAGCGTCCCGCTGGCGCCGTTGCTGAGGCCGATGCTGGTGCCATCGATGGTCAGGACTTCCGCCGCACCGTTGCTGACGTTGCTCACCGTGATGGTGGCGCCGGTGAAGCTCTGCCCGACATCGTTGGTGTCGGCCGTTACCGCGCTGAACAGGTCGACCGCACTGCCGTTCTCGGTGAAGGTCGGGTTGGTGCCAGTGGCGGCGAGGCTGGGGGCGATGCTGGGCACGGTATTGAGGACGAAACTATCGAAAACGTCGAAAAACCCACCCGCGTTCGAGGTGATGACCACCCTGTCGACGTTGTCGAAAATACCGTTGTTCAGCGTGACATTGAAGCTGCCATTGGCCTGCCCGAAGCCGGTTCCGCTGGTTTGAGTGCCGGTCGAGGCGCCGTCCCTGAAGCCCTGTACCGATGCGAAGCCACCGCCAAAGGCGTTGATATAGAAGCTGACAAAGTCAAATTCGTTGCCCGAGATGGTTTCGATCGTAATCGTTTCGACGCCGGAAAACGCCCCGGCGAACAGGCCGGGCGAGTTGGCCTGTCCGTCGTCCGTGTCCTGGAACCAATTGCTCGCGCTATAGGTGATCCTGATGTCGCCCTTGGTGTAGACGTTGGAGCCGTGATCGGCGCTTTCGACGAACCCTTCTCCGGAAAAATCGATGGTGATGTTGGCCGGAATCGAAACCAGTGCGCCGGCGTAGCCCGACCAGGCAGTAGCCAGATTCAGTGTGGAAAGCACCTCGCCGGTCTGGTATTCCAGATCCCAGTCGCCACCGCGCTGGCTGCCAGAGGTCATGTCCGTGGACGCTGCGACATCGGCCCCGGTCCAGCGCGAAAATTCGTCGACGAAGGACTGGCCTTGCTGGGTCTGTCCTACGTAGCAGCCATAGAGAAAGATGTCGCCCGCATCCGTCAGGGTTCGCCCGATGGCACCGAGCGTTGCGGCTCTTTCGGACAGCGTCGCCTGGTCCAGGGTAAGGGTCCCCAGGGTGATCTGCCCCAACGAACCATGGCTGACGATGTGGATCGCATCGATGCCCGAGCGTCCGTCCAGGTACTGGGCTATCTGCTCGAGCCCATCCCTGGCGCCATCCAGCAGAACGACTTCGGTACCCTCACCAATGCCGGCGATGAGCTGTGCGTGGTCTTGCACACTGCCATCGATGAACACGATCTCCTGGCGCTGATCGCCACTGGCGGCCGGCGCGGCGGCGAGGGTGTCGGTCTGGTTGTCGCCCGTGCTGTCCGCCTCGGGCGCTGCGTCGTGCTGCGTCGCTTCGGCGACCGTGGCGACGACCGCGCCGTCGAACATCATGCGCGGCTCCAGGGCGCGCAGCCAGTTGAGGCCTGCCGGGGCGTAGGGGGGCGATTGGGTGCTGGCTTTGCTTTTCATCGGTTACTCCCGGCGTGCCTGGTATTCGTTGGCGGCCTGCTTGGGCAGGCCGACTTTCATGGTCGAGCTCAGTCTCGGGACGGGAAAACGCCTTCGGTGGCGATCACGAAGTTGGTGCCGAGGTAGGGGTTGCGCACGCCGAAGGGCTGGCCGCCGCCTACGGGCGAGATGGTGACGCTGCCTTGCGGCGTGATGCTGGCCTGGCCCGCGAGCCCGCCCAGATGGGCTTTCGTCGCATCCGGCGCGGTGTTGCTGAACAGGCCGTTGAAGGTCACATTGCTGGGGCCGGCTTTGGCCGTCGTGGCGGATAGATAGGTGGTCTCCCCCGGGGCCGGCGGCACCATGGCGGCTGCCGTGGTAGTGGCGACATCGGCGGTGATGCTGAGGCTGCCGCTGCTGGCCTGGCCGGTGAACTGAGCTGTCGGCGCATGAATCGGCATCTGTGCCGTGGTCAGCGTGACGTTCTCGTTACCGGCGAGTTCGCCTTGCGTGATCGGATTGAGGCCCGGCCCCTGCCCCATGCCCACCGGGCTGCGGCCACGGTAGTCCGGCAGGCCGAAGGTCGTCTGGCCATTGCCGCCGTATAGCGTGCCGAGCAGTGAAAAAAGCGCGGTGTTCTGCGCGATGGACATCAGTTGGCCCTGGCACATCGCATAACCGCGCGGTGCGAAGTTGAAGCCGACCATTTTGATTTCGCCGAGGAACGGGTCCATGTTGTTGCTCCCTGCTGTAGTGGGTTTGTTGTAATGGTTCGGAACCTAGCCGCTCGCCGCCGTCCGTACGTGGAACACCGCCTGCAGCAATCGCGTGCCATCGTCGTCCGGGCCGATCGGGGTGAGCATGACCCACCAGGACGACTGCGTGGGGCTCTGCAAGGTATAACTGTACTGAGGCAGATCGATGCCCAGCGGCTGCCGGAATATGGCGTCGTAGCACTGGTAGCGCGGATTCATCGCCTTGCCGCTGCTGACCTCGACCAGCTCGACCTCGACGCCGCTGTGCCCCTCCCAGCTGAGGCGCCAGAGGTGGCCCAGGCCCTGCTGCAGTTCTTCCTGACTGGGAATCGCGCTCATGCGCTCAGCCTCCTCGCGGCGGGGCGGTGCATCTCCAGGTACACCGGATGCCGGCAGGTGATGATGAAACCGAAGCGCTCGTAAAGGCGGCGCGCGGGGTTGTCGGGTTCGACGTACAGACGAGTGGATCGACCCGCGGCGTCAGCCTCCTGCACCAGCAATGACAGCAGATGGCTGCCGATGCCCTGGCCGCGCCAGGGCGGGAGCAGGGAAAGGTCCATCAGGTTATAAGTGCTCGGGCCGCGGAACAGATAGAGGCGGCCGATGGCCTGGTCTGCCAGGAGCACCACCGAGAACTCTGCGTCCGGGTAGTGTTCCTGATAGTGGCGATGCTGGGCTTCGAACTGCTGGGTGAGAAAGGCGTCGATCGCGGATTGCTGCCAGCCGGTCCGCAGCATTTCCTCGCTACGGGTGCTTGCGTAGAGCGCGCGCAGGAAGCCGAGGTCGGCCGCCTCGGCAGGGCGAAGATGCAAGTCGGTACCACGCATTGGGGGAGCGTCCTTGTTGGCTTCCGTGCGGCGGCCGGAGCCTGACCCGTCTGTATTGTTTTGCCATTACGCGACTAACTGGTCGGAGAGTACCTGAACTGCAGGTGCACGCGCCACCGGTCGGATGGACGGTAGGCCATATCCTGGGGCTGAACGGAACTTTCCTGTTCGATTAGGTTCCCTGTCGCGCTGGCCGGCCGAGTCATCATGGCCGCCGGGCTTTGGCTGCAGTGACGCGGCTGCCGATGCGCCTGCGTCAGAAACCGCTTTCGCGCACACCGAGCGCCGCGATCCGTCGCCAGGCGGCGCCCAGCAGTGACTGGCGTTCACCGTCCAGCAGCACCACGCCGCGCAGGGGGTGATCCGGGTGGATGTCGTCATGCAGCAGCGCCAGGCGTACGCCGTATTGGGCCTGCACGGGTTCGGCGCGGCGCTGGGCGTCACGGCGCACGGCGATGGGGCCGCCGTGATCGGAGCTCAGCGCTTCCAGCTCCAGGTAGGCGACGCCGGTGGCGTCTACCTCTTCCAGGCGTACCTTCATTGCCGGGCGTGCCGGGTCATCGGCAATGAAACGTCCTTCGCTGCCCGCTGCGATTCGCCACAGGTTTTCTTCGGCCAGGTAGCCGCGCAGGCGCAGCCCCTGTTCGACGATGCGCGCCAGGGGTTCGGCAGGGTGCAGCCAGCGCTCCGCATCGAGGTCGCGTTGCAGGTCGCGCACCACGCCGGCTTGCGGCGCACGCAGCTGCAGGCGCTCACGCTGGGCGGCCAGGCCGCGGTATTCGGCGACGGCCTCGGCCAGGCGCTGTTCGAGAATGCCGGCATCGGCCGCCGTTTCGCTGCGCGCGGATTGCCGGCGCAGCTGCAGCTGGAGAATCTCGATTTCGCGGCGGACGATGGTCAGGCGCGAGTCGAGGTCCGGCGAGTCCAGCTCCAGCAGCAGGTCGCCGGCTGCCACGCTCTGGCCTTCGCGCACATGCACCGCTTTCAGGCGCGCGGCCACTGGTGCATGCAGGGTGCTGGTGCGCGACGCTTCGAGCAGGGCCGGTACCTGCACCGAGCTGCGCCAGGGCACGATCAGCACCAGCAGCAGCGCGGCAAGAGCCAGACCGGTGTGCAGCACCTTGCGTGAGTCGGCCTGTTCGCGGCGTTGCCACCACTCGCCCAGTTCACGCCAGATCGGCAGGCCGATGAACCACAGCAGCTCCACCAGCATCAGGAAGATGCCGAGCACCTTGAAGAACAGGTGATAGACCGCCAGCGCGATGCCGAGAAAGAGGATCGCGCGCCATATCCAGGAGCCGTAGCCCCAGATCAGCAGGCGCCGGGTCATGCTTGGCGACCAGGGCTCCGGCGCCGGTTCGCCGTAGCCGAACAGCGCCTCGCGCAGGCGCCAGCGGCACAGGGCGAAGGCGCGGCTCTGCAGGTTGTCGACGCCCCACAGGTCGCTGATCAGAAAGTAACCATCGAAGCGCATGAAGGGATTGAGGTTGATCGCCAGCGTGGTGATCCAGGTGGCGCTGGCCAGCATGAAGGCCGAGGTGCGCAAGGGGCCATCCGGCAGCAGCGACCAGACCAGCAGTGCCAGTACCGCCAGCAGCAGTTCGGCGAGCACGCCGCCTGCACCGATCAACAGGCGCGAACGTCGGTCATTCACGCGCCAGGCATCGCTGACATCGGTGTAGAACATCGGCAGCATCACCATGAAGGCCAGGCCCATGCTCTGCACCCTGCAGCCGGCGCGTTTGGCCATGAAGGCGTGGCCGAACTCATGGCAGAGCTTGGCGAAGGTCAGCGCGATGCCGAACGCCAGGGCGCCGCCCAGGCTGAACAGATGGGGAAAGGTGGAGAGAAAGCGCTGCCAGTCGCGCAACACCAGGAACAGGCCCAGGGCGAAGACCAGCGGCAGCCCCCAGCGCAGCAGCCAGGGGCCGTGACGTTCGAGTACGGGCCAGGCGCGATTGAGGAAGGGATCGGGTCGCCACAGCGGAATGCGGAAGAACAGGTACTGATGCAGCACCCGCTTCCACGGGCTCTGGCGCTGGTAGGCGGCCTTCATCGCATAGCTGGCGCGCTGCTTGTCGTCCAGTGCCGCGATCAGGTCGTGGCTGCCGAGAAAGCGCAGCATGTCCTCGAGTTCGGCCAGACCCAGGGGCACGCCTGGCTCGGCGTTGGCCGCGGCCAGCACGCGCTGCGGTTCGCCCAGCGTCCAGTGGCGCAGCAGGCGCACGGCGGCAGCGCCGAGCTTGAAGTAGCGGCCACGCAGCGGATCGGCCAGCGTCCATTGCGGGGCGCCGTCGAGCGCCGGTTCGGCGGGGGACAGCTGCAGGTCGGGGCGCAGGGCGGGCAGCATCACAAACCCAGGCTCTGACGTGCGGCGGCCAGCGGACGGCGCAGCAGGTAATAGGCCAGCGGCGCACGATCGCCGAACAGCTTGGCGGTGCCACGCAGGCCGATGCGCGGGGGCGCGTCGACGAAGCGTGCATCGAGGCGGTAGGCCAACTGGCCGGCCGCGGTGCTCTGGGCCTCGTAGGCGGAGCGCTCCAGCCGCGCCTCATGACGATTGAGGGGGTCGCTGTCGAGAAACAGTGCCACTTCGGCGCCAGGCTGCAGGGCGATGGCGTCGCCGACGGGCAGCTCGATGCGCAATTCGGCCTGGGTCGGATCGGCGATCTGCATCAGCCGTTCGCCGGTCTGCACCGGCTTGCCGGTCAGGCGTTCGGCATCGGCGAACACGGCGATCCCTGCACGTTCGGCGCGCACTTCGCTGCGTGCCAGCAACTGCCTGGCATAGTCGCGTTCGGCGCGTTTCTGCTCCACGCGGGCGGCTAGCAGGTCGAGGCGGGCGCTGGATTCGGCGTCGGCGAAGGCGCGCTGGCTGTTGGCCTTGAGCTCGGCCTCGGCCACGCCAAGGGTGCGCTCGGCCACGTCGGCCTGAGCCTTGAGACTGGTGGCATCGAAGCGCACCAGCAGATCGCCAGCGGCGACGTTCTGGTTGGGCTTGACCAGGAATTCGGCGATCACCCCGTCCAGCGGTGCGGCCACCACACGCCCGCCCAGAGGCACGACTTCGGCCGGTGCCAGCACCGACTGACGGACCGGAATCAGTAGCAACAGCGAGAGCGCGGCGGCCACCGCCAGCAATTTGCGTCGCGGCCAGCGCATGCGCCAGGGTTTGCGCGGTTGCAGTGCCAGCCAGGCGTGGGCGTAGGTGTCGGCCAACTGCCTGAGCAGCGCTTGCTCGGCCTCGGCGAATGGTTTGTCGCGCGCCAGCCACAGGCCGCCGAAGGTCTCGCCGCGACGGTTCTTCAATGGCAACCAGAAGGCGTGCGGGGCGGAGAGGCTGTTCATGTCCAGGCGCGTCTGTTCGTCCAGTTGCGCGAGGTCGACAGCGTGTCCCTCACCCAGCCGGCCATGCTTGAGCAGCGCCGAGGCGGCACGTTCGACGAAGGCCACGAACGGCGCGTTCGCCTCCACCACGCTGATGCCGGTCAGCGCCTGCACCTTGCCGGCGATCAGCAGGGCGGCATGGCGGAAGCCGAACAGCGCCTGGCCGTCGTTGACCATGGCATAGGCCAGTTGCTCGGTGCTGCCGGCCTTGCGCGCCTGCTGCTCCAGGCCGAGGAACAGGGCGAATACCCGTTCGGCCGTACCGGGCAGCGGGGCGTTCATTGCGTCACCTGAAACTGCGCCGTGCCACTCATGCCGGCGAGCAGGCCCTCGGCGTCCTCGGGCAGGCTGCCGATCAGCAGCAGCGTCTGGCTGCCTTCATCGATGCGCGCGCCGAGGCGCTTGATCTTGGCCTTGAGCGGCGCGCCGGTCTCGTCGGGAATGAAGTCGAAGGCCTGGCCGGGTTGCAGGCGGCCGAGCCAGGCCGAGGGCACCAGCAGGTAGATTTCCAGGGTGCCGTTGTCCACCACCTCCAGCAGCGGCGCGCCGCTGGCGACGCTCTCGTGGGGCTGGGCGCGACGCAGCACCACGCGGCCATTGAACGGTGCGGTGACGCTGCAGCGCTTGACCTGCACCTGATACACCTGGGTTTCCGCCTGCGCCTGTGCCTGGCGCGCTTCGGCCAGGGCCACCTCGAAGCGGCCGACGGAATTGAGGGCCGCCAGCTGTTTCTTGTGGTTGAGCTCCTCGCGGGTGGCGCGAGCAGCGGCCTGGGCGGCGTTGAGCTGGGCCTGGTAGGCGCTGCAGTCGAAGCGCGCGAGAACGTCGCCCTTGTTGAAGTCCTGGCCATCGCTGAATGGCATCTCGACTATGCGGCCGGGCAGCTCGCTGGACAGCACGGCCTGGTTGCGTGCGCGCAACACGCCACGCACCTGGCGTTCGCCGGACTGGCTGGCGGCCGGCGCCAGCGATTCGAGCAACGGATCGTCGGCCCGGAGCGAGGTGCTCAGTGCGGATGCGAGCAGGCCGAGGAGCAGGAAGAGGGGGGCGTTTCGCGGCATGACATCCATCCTTGCCTGAGGTCATGGCAGTCTACGGTAGAACGCAGCTACGGCAAATTGGCCGTAACGATGCATTGCTATGGTGCATGATGTCGACTCTGGTGCGTGCAAGGCCTGCTTCTGGTGCGCGGGGCGCATCGCCGACCTAGATGCTGCGTGGTCTGGGCTATGGCATAAGTCTTGCGCGGCACAGGGTATCGTCCAGGCTAGCAGGAGGCCGCCGTGTCGATTCATGTCGCGCTGCACCACGTCACCCACTACCGCTACGACCGTGCGGTCAACCTCGGGCCACAAGTCATACGTTTGCGGCCGGCGCCGCACAGTCGCACACGCATCCTCTCCTACGCCCTGAAGGTCGAGCCGGGCCAGCACTTCATCAACTGGCAGCAGGACCCGCAGGGCAACTACCTGGCGCGCCTGGTGTTTCCCGAGAAGACCCGCGAATTCAAGGTCGAGGTGGACCTGGTCGCCGAGATGGCGGTGTTCAACCCCTTCGATTTCTTCCTCGAACCCTATGCCGAGCGCATTCCCTTCGCCTACACCGAGGGCGAGCAGCGCGAGCTGGCGCCGTACCTGGTCAAGCTGCCGGCCACGCCGCTGTTCGCCGAGTACCTGGCCGGCATCGAGCGCACGCCCAGGCCCAGCGTCGATTTCCTGGTCGAGCTGAACCAGCGCCTGTCGGCCCACATCCGCTACCTGATCCGCATGGAGCCGGGCGTGCAGACGCCGGAGCAGTCGCTTGAGCTGGCCTCCGGCTCCTGCCGCGACTCGGCCTGGCTGCTGGTGCAGCTGCTGCGTCATCTGGGGTTGGCGGCGCGCTTCGTCTCCGGCTATCTGATCCAGCTCACTGCCGACGTCAAATCCCTCGATGGCCCCAGCGGTACCGACAAGGACTTCACCGACCTGCACGCCTGGTGCGAGGTGTACCTGCCCGGCGCCGGCTGGATCGGCCTCGACCCCACCAGCGGCCTGTTTGCTGGCGAAGGTCACGTTCCCCTGGCCTGCAGCCCGGAGCCGTCCTCGGCAGCGCCGATCACCGGCGCCCTGGACGAGTGCGAGGTGACGTTCGAGCACCTGATGAGCGTCGAGCGCGTGTGGGAGGCGCCGCGCGTCACCAAGCCCTACAGCGAGGCGCAGTGGCAGGCGATCCAGGCGCTGGGGCGACGCATCGACGATGACCTGCACAAGCATGACGTGCGCCTGACCATGGGCGGCGAGCCGACCTTCATCGCCCTCGACTACCCGGATGACGACGAATGGAACACCGCCGCCCTGGGGCCGAACAAGCGCCGCCTGGCCGCCGACCTGTTCCATCGCCTGCGCGAGCACTACGCCCCCAATGCGTTGGTGCATTTCGGTCAGGGCAAGTGGTACCCGGGCGAGCAGTTGCCGCGCTGGTCGCTGAACTGCTTCTGGCGCCGCGACGGCGAGCCGCTGTGGCACGACCCCAAGCTGCTGGCCGACGAAAAGCGCGGCTACGGTGCCAGCGCCGACACCGCCGCGCGTTTTCTCGCCGCGCTGGCGGCGCGTCTGGATGTGGACGCCGGCAACGTCTTCCCGGCCTATGAGGACTGGTTCTACTACCTGTGGCGCGAGCGCAAGCTGCCGGACAACGTCACCCCGGACGACCCGCGCCTGAGCGACCCGCTGGAGCGCGAGCGCCTGCGCAAGGTGTTCGACCAGGGCCTCGACGCCGTGGTTGGCCACGTGCTGCCGCTGGCGCGCCAGGTGGTGGGCGAGGGCTGGCAGAGCGGGCGCTGGTTCCTGCGCGACGAGCATTGCCGCCTGCTGCCAGGCGACTCGCCGCTGGGCTACCGTCTGCCGCTGGATTCGCTGCCCTGGGTGAGCCAGGCCGACTACCCCTACATCAATCCGCTCGATCCCAGTCAGGCGTTGCCGCCCTTGCCCAGCCCGGCGCAGATCCAGCGCCAGTTGCGCGGCGTCTGGCGCGGCGCCAGTGCCGGCCCGCAAAGCGTGCGTCCGGCCTGCGGGCAGTCGGCTGCCGGCATCGTGCGCACCGCGCTGTGCGCCGAGCCGCGCGAGGGCCGCCTCTACCTGTTCATGCCGCCGCTGGCGCATCTGGAGGACTATCTGGAGCTGGTCGCGGCCATCGAGGCGGTGGCCGCCGAGCTGAACTGCCCGGTGCTGCTGGAAGGCTACGAGCCACCACTGGACCCGCGCCTGCTGCACTTTCGCGTCACCCCCGACCCCGGCGTGATCGAGGTGAACATCCACCCGGCCGCCAGCTGGGATGAGCTGGTCGAGTGCTGCGAGTTCCTCTACGAGGCGGCGCGTCAGTCGCGCCTGTCCAGCGAGAAATTCATGATCGACGGGCGCCACACCGGCACCGGCGGCGGCAACCATTTCGTCCTCGGCGGTGCGACGCCCAGCGACTCGCCTTTCCTGCGCCGCCCCGACCTGCTGCGCAGCCTGATCAGCTACTGGCACAACCACCCGTCGCTGTCCTACCTGTTCAGCGGCCTGTTTATCGGCCCGACCTCGCAGGCGCCACGCGTGGACGAGGCGCGCAACGACGCCCTGTACGAGCTGGAAATCGCCTTCGCGCAGATGCCCGAGCCGGGCCGCGATTGCCCGCCCTGGCTGGTCGACCGCCTGCTGCGCAACCTGCTGGTGGACGTCACCGGCAACACCCACCGCGCTGAATTCTGCATCGACAAGCTGTACTCGCCGGACTCGGCCAGCGGTCGCCTCGGCCTGCTCGAGCTGCGCGCCTTCGAGATGCCGCCGCACGCGCAGATGAGCCTGGCTCAGCAACTGCTGCTGCGCGCGTTGATCGCGCGTTTCTGGCAGGAACCCTACCGCCCGGCCAGGCTGGTGCGCTGGGGTACCGAGCTGCACGATCGCTTCCTGCTGCCACATTTCGTCGAGCAGGACTTCGCCGACGTGCTGCAGGAACTGTCGGCCTTCGGCTATCCGCTGCGCGCCGAGTGGTTCGCCCCGCACCTGGAGTTTCGCTTTCCCAAGGCTGGCGACTTCGCGGTCAAGGGCATCGACCTGGAGCTGCGCCAGGCCCTGGAGCCCTGGCACGTGCTGGGCGAGGAGGGCGCCATCGGCGGTACCGTGCGCTACGTCGACTCGTCGCTGGAGCGCATGCAGGTGAAGGTGAGCGGCATGGCGCCGGATCGCTACGTGCTGACCTGCAACGGCGTGCCGGTGCCGCTGCGACCGACCGGCAAGGTCGGCGAGTTCGTCGGCGGCGTGCGCTTCCGTGCCTGGCAGCCGGCCAGTTGCCTGCAGCCGACCATCGGCGTGCACGCGCCGCTGGTGTTCGACCTCGTCGATACCTGGATGCAGCGCTCGCTGGGCGGTTGCCAGTACCATGTGGCGCATCCGGGCGGGCGCAACTACGACAGCCTGCCGGTCAACGCCTACGAGGCCGAGAGCCGGCGCCTGGCGCGTTTCTTCCGCCTGGGCCACAGTCCGGGCAAGCGCCCCGTCATGCAGCCGATAGACAATAATGAACTGCCGATGACCCTGGATCTGCGTCGCGTTTGACGTCGATTCCGTCTGTGGGAGGGGCTTTAGCCGCGAACCGTCGCCGCTGAAGCGCCTCCCACGGATGCGGCATCAACCTGCATCACGCTGCACCGCCTTGCCACTGCCGAGCCTGCCATGCACGACCTGCTAGCCGATTACCCGCCGCCCAACGGCGCCTACCACGAACTGCTCGACGCCAAGGGCAACGTGCGCCCGCATTGGCGCCGCCTGTTCGAGCAGCTGGCGCGCAGCCGCCCGGAGCACCTGGCGCAGCGCGAGGCCATGCTGGCGCGGCAGATTCAGGAAAACGGCGTCACCTACAACGTCTACGCCGATCCGGATGGCGCCGACCGCCCGTGGGAACTGGACCTGCTGCCCAACCTGATCCCGGCTGACGAGTGGCAGCAGATCGCCGCCGGCGTGGCGCAGCGCGCGACCCTGCTCAACCGCGTGCTGGCCGATCTGTATGGCCCGCAGAAGCTGATCGCCGAAGGCCTGCTGCCCACCGAACTGGTGTTCGGCCACAACAACTTCCTCTGGCCGTGCCAGGGCATGCAGGCGCCGGGCGGTACCTGGCTGCACCTGTATGCCGTGGACCTGGCCCGCGCGCCGGACGGGCGCTGGTGGGTCACCGCCGACCGTACCCAGGCGCCCTCCGGGGCCGGCTATGCGCTGGAGAACCGGCAGATCGTCTCGCGCGCCTTCCCCGAGCTGTACCGCGACCTGCGTGTGCAGTACCTGGCCAGTTTCTTCCGTACCCTGCAGGACACCCTGGCGCGCCAGGCCCCGAGCGGCGGCGAGACGCCGCTGGTGGTGCTGCTGACGCCGGGGCGCTTCAACGAAAGCTATTTCGAGCACCTGTACCTGGCGCGCCAGCTCGGCTACCCGTTGGTCGAAGGCAGCGACCTGACCGTGCGCGACGCCACCCTCTACCTCAAGACGCTGGCCGGCCTGCGCCGCGTGCACGCGGTGCTGCGCCGCCTCGACGACGACTACTGCGACCCGCTGGAGTTGCGCACCGACTCCGCCCTCGGCGTACCCGGCCTGCTCGAGGCGGTGCGCCGTGGCCGCGTGCTGGTGGCCAATGCCCTGGGCAGCGGCGTGCTGGAATCGCCCGGCCTGCCCGGTTTCCTGCCTGCCATCAGCGAGCACCTGCTGGGTGAGGAGCTGCTGCTGCCGTCCATCGCCAGTTGGTGGTGCGGCGAGCCGCCGGTGCTGGACGAGGCGCTGGACAAGCTCGACGAGCTGCTGGTGCGCCCGGCCTTTCCCTCGCAGAGCTTCGCCCCGGTGTTTGGCCGTGATCTGGACGAGGCGCAGCGCGCCAAACTGGCCGCACGCCTCAGGCAGCGCCCCTACGCCTACGTGGCGCAGGCGCGGGCCAAGCTGTCGCAGGCGCCGGTGTGGGACGGCAGCGGCCTGCAGCCACGCGCCATCGGCATGCGTGTGTTCGCCGTGGCCAGCGCCGATGGCTACCGGGTGATGCCGGGCGGCCTGACCCGCGTGGCCGGCGAGGCCGATGCCGAGGTGGTGTCGATGCAGCGCGGCGGCGCGAGCAAGGACACCTGGGTGCTCGGCACCCGGCAGAGCGCGGGCGAGCCCTGGCAGACGCAGCGCACCCTGGGCAGCGCCGATCTGGTACGCAGCGACCCCTTCCTGCCTTCGCGGGTGGTGGAGAACCTGTACTGGTTCGGTCGGTACGCCGAACGCTGCGAAGACGGTGCGCGCCTGCTGCGCATCATGCTGGCGCGCTACGTCGACGATGACGACGACCCGCAGGCGCTGCAGAGCGCCCTGGCACTGGCGCAGGAGCTGGGGCTGCTGGCCGGCGCGGATGAAGGCGAGCTGGAGGCGCGCCTGCTGCAGGCATTGCTCGGCAGCGACTGGCCGGCCAGCCTGCGCGCCAATCTGCAGCGCCTGCAATGGTCGGCCGGCAGCGTGCGCGGCAAGCTGTCCCAGGCCAACTGGCAGGCGCTGGTGGAGTTGCAGCGCGAGGCGCAACTGCTCGAAGGTCAGCCGGCGGACTTTGGTGAACTGCTGGATTTTCTCAACCGCCTGCTCATGTCGCTGGCGGCGCTGTCGGGTTTCGCCCTCGACGACATGACCCGCGACGACGGCTGGCGCTTTCTCATGCTCGGCCGTTACATCGAACGCCTGCAGTTTCTCTGCGACAGCTTCGCCGGCTTCCTGCGTAGCGGCTCGGCCACCGACCAGTCGGCGCTGGAATGGCTGCTGGAGCTGGGCAACAGCAGCATCACCTACCGCACCCGCTACCTGGCCTCGGCGCAGTTGATCCCGGTGCTGGACCTGCTGCTGCTGGACGAGCAGAACCCGCACGCGGTGATCTTCCAGATGCGCACCCTGCTGCGCTCGCTGGAAGGGCTCAACGAGCGCTTCGAGCTGCCGGCCGAGCGCTACCTGGTCTATCTGGAGCAGCAGCTCGCCGCCTTCAACCTGGCCAGCCTGGAGAACCCGCTGTTCGGCCCCGGCAGTACCCGCGCGGTGCTCGAAGGCCTGGCCGACCTGCTGGTGGCCATCAGCGAGGCCGCCGGTGCGGTTTCCGATCACCTCGGGCTGCGCTTCTTCGCCCATGTCGATGTCAGCCAGCGGACGCAATCCTCATGAGCAGCGCGCTGTATCAGGTTCTCCACGACACCCACTACCGCTACTCGGCGCCGGTTTCCCTGGCGCAGCAGCTGGCGCACCTGTGGCCGCGCGACTGCCCCTGGCAGCGTTGCCACGAGCAGGAGCTGCGCATCGACCCGCAGCCCTGCCAGCGCCGCTACGGCCTGGATGTGTTCGGCAACCCACTGACGCGCCTGGTGTTCGAGCGCCCCCACGAGCAGCTCAGCGTCAGCGCGCGCTTGCGCGTCGAGGTGCTGGCGCGCGCGCCGCTGGATCTCGATGATTCGCCGAGCTGGGAAGCGGCCTGCGCGGCGCTCAGCTACAGCGGCAAGCCGGTGGCGCCGGCGCTGCTGGAAGCGGCACGCTACCGTTTCGAGTCGCCCTACGTGCGCCTCAAGCAGGTCTTCGCCGAGTACGTCGATGACTGTTTCACGCCGGGCCGTCCCCTGCTGCAGGCCGGTCAGGCGCTGATGCAGAAGATCTTCGAGGAGTTCAGCTTCGATGCCGGCGCCACCCAGGTGGCCACACCCTTGCTGCAGGTGCTGGAGGAAAAGCGCGGCGTCTGCCAGGACTTCGCCCACCTGATGCTGGCCTGCCTGCGCTCTCGCGGCCTGGCAGCGCGCTACGTCAGCGGCTACCTGCTGACTCAGCCGCCACCTGGCCAGCCACGGCTGATTGGTGCCGACGCGTCGCATGCCTGGGTATCGCTGTACTGCCCGCGGCAGGGCTGGGTGGATTTCGACCCGACCAACAACGTACGCCCGGCGCTGGAGCACATCACCCTGGCCTGGGGCCGGGATTTCTCCGATGTGTCGCCGCTGCGCGGGGTGATCCTGGGAGGCGGCAGCCACGACCCGGAAGTGCAGGTGACGGTGCTGCCGCTGGGATAAGCGGGATGAAGGGCCTCGCCTGAGGCCCTTGGGGTGACTCAGTCGACCAGGGTCAGGCTGCCTTTCATCAGCGAGTAGTGGCCGGGGAAGGAGCAGAAGAAGCTGTAGTCCTCGCCTGCCGCCAGCTTGCTGACGTCGAAGGTCACCGAGGTGCTCTCGCCACCGCCGATCAGGTCGGTATGGGCGATCACGCGCTCGTCACCGGCCTTGAGGTAGCTGGCGTCCGGCCCGGCCGGGATGCCGTCGGTAGCGATGCCGGGCATGTCGGCGGTCTTGCTCAGCACCCAGTTGTGCCCCATGGCGGTCTTGGGCAGGCTGCCTGTGTGCTTGAGGTTGACGGTGAAGGTCTTGCAGCTTTTGCTGACGGAGATGGCTTGGGTGTTGAAGGTCATCTGGTCGGTCGACTCGACATCCACCGAGCACTCGGCAGCCAGCAACGGGGTGCTGGCCAGGCCGAGCAGAGCGATTAGAGCGGCGTTACGCAACATCTTGGAATCCTCCAGATTCTGAATTTCCGGTCAGGTCTGAAAAGGTTCGCACAGCTTTCCTGGCAGCGGGGTGCGACCGAACGCCACGCCAGGTTATCCCGACAATCTGTGGGTAACTCTGTTGATAAGCTCTGCAGCGGTGCTCCGACGCTCTATTGCGCGGGCTTTCTGGTTGGCTGGTCAGATTTTGCCCAGCGCGCCGCGGCGGAGCAGAAAAATCCTTTGTAATGAATTGATTGGCCGTCGCCAGGCGGAGCTGCCTGGCTACTCGACCCGCCTTGGCGGCTTATCCCCGAAAAGCGTGGAGCAAGCTGTGGATAAGCTTGGGGAAACCGCGTGCCGGCCGCACCTTTCGAAGCGTGCCGCCGGCTGATCAGGAAATGATCGTCTCAGCTGTTTCTGGTTGGGCGCAGCGCCTGCCATAGGCGAGTGCCGAGGCTGACCAGCGGCAGGCTGAGCATACCGGCGACCACACCCAGCAGGGCATTGAGCAGCGTCGGCACCACTGCGGAAAGTAGCTGCCCTGCATCCTGGGCTACCCACTGCGCGGCGTGATGCACGGCGGCATCGACCGGTGGCAGGCCATGGCTGAGAATGCCGCCGCCAACCATGAACATGGCCGCGGTGCCGATCACCGATAACGCCTTCATCAGCCAGGGGGCCAGGTGCAGGATGCCACGGCCGCTGGCCTGGGCGAAGGCGCTGGCGCGTTGGCTGAGGTAGAGCCCGGCGTCGTCCAGCTTGACGATGCCGGCCACCAGGCCGTAGACGCCGACGGTCATCAGCAGGGCGATACCGCTGAGCACCAGCACCTGATTGAGGAAACTGGCAGTGGCGACGGTGCCCAAGGTGATGGCGATGATCTCGGCCGACAGCACGAAGTCGGTACGCACCGCGCCGCGGATCTTGTCACGCTCGAAGGCCACCAGGTCCACCTGCGGATCGGCGATGGCCTCCAGCAGGGGCTGCTGTTCGTCGTCTTCGTGCCGATGCAGCAGCTTGTGGATCAGCTTCTCGGCCCCTTCGTAGCAAAGAAACAGACCACCGAGCATCAACAAGGGCACCACCAGCCAGGGTGCCACGGCGCTGATCAACAGTGCGGCCGGCACCAGGATCGCCTTGTTCACCAGCGAGCCCTTGGCCACGGCCCAAACCACCGGCAGTTCGCGATCCGCCTTGACCCCGGTGACCTGCTGGGCATTGAGGGCGAGATCGTCACCCAGCACGCCGGCGGTCTTGCGCGCGGCGATCTTGGTCATGGTGGCGACGTCGTCGAGTACGCTGCTGATGTCGTCGATCAGGGCGAGCAGGCTGCTTCCGGCCATGTTGCGGCTTCCGTAGGGGAGAAGCCGCAGAGCGTAGCATTGTGTTACATGTCTGCGTACCAGCTCAGACGGGCGCGCGATCCACCCATTTCGGCGCGACGCTGGGGCGCCATTCGCTCAGGGCGTCGAGCAGGTCTTGCGGGCTGTCTGCGATCTGCAGCATCTCGCGGTGCTGCGGACGCACGAAGCGCTCGGCCACCAGGTGGTCGAGAAAATCCCCCAGCTTGCTGTAGAAACCGTTCACTTCCAGCAGCCCCAGCGGTTTGGCGTGGTAGCCCAGCTGGCCCCAGGTCCACACCTCGAACAGCTCTTCCAGGGTGCCCAGGCCGCCGGGCAGGGCGATGAAGGCATCGGCCAGTTCGGCCATGCGTGCCTTGCGCGCGTGCATGCCGTCCACCACTTCCAGGCAGGTCAGGCCACGATGGCCAATCTCGGCACGCTCCAGGCTCTGCGGGATGATGCCGATCACCTCGCCGCCGGCATTCAGCGCCGCGTCGGCGACCACACCCATCAGGCCGACGGCGCCGCCGCCATAGATCAGGCGCAGGCCGCGTTGGGCCAGGTGCTGGCCAAGCGCTTCGGCAGCCTGGCGATAGACGGGACTGGCGCCGGGGCTGGCACCACAGAAGACACAGACGCTACGCAGGGACATGTACGGGCTCCTTGGCTGAATGTGCCAAGGGTAACCAGCCGCTGCGCTGCCACCAAGGGTCAGTGCCGCGTATCAATGCCGCAGGTGGCGCAGGCGTAGCTGGCGAGCAGTTGCTTGAGCAGGTCGTTGAGGTGCATGGCGCGACTTCCTGACGCGGGGACATATCATTCAGGCTAGTCCCGCTGCTGGCGCCGCGCCGTTAGATTGTTTCGATGAGGGCAATAGCCGCCACTCCATCACATCAGCTCCATCGCGCTCATCCCGGCCAGGCCCAGCAGCACCACGCCGCAGGCTGCGTAAGTCAGGCGGTGCCAGAGCAGCGAGGCGGCGCGGCGGAACCAGTCCACCAGGCCGGCGCAGATGAAGCACCAGAGCAGCGAGGACACCATGAAGCCGGCGAAGAACACCGCCAGGTGCGTCGGTGTTGGCTGGGCAACGCCGATGGCCGCCATCGCTCCGCCCATGGCGGCCCAGTAGACGATGTTCTGCGGGTTGGTCAGCGACAGCGCGGCGCCGGCGGCAAAGGCGCCACCGGCCGCGACCTGGCCGTCATCGCTGGGTTGCGGCGGACGATGGGCGTCGCGCAGCGACTGGTAGCCGAGCCAGGTCAGATACAGGGCGCTGGCCAGGGTCAGGGGATAACGGATCTGCGCGCTGTCGAGCAGCAGGGCCAGGCCGGTCAGGCCGAGGGCGGCCCAGGTGGCGTCGCCCACCAGCGAGCCGATCTGCACCAGCAAGGCCGGCTTGTAGCCGTCACGCAAGCCGCGGCGCAGGGTTTCGCTGAACACGGCACCCGGCGCGGCGTTGAACACGAAGCCCAGGAGCATGGCGGCGAGGAAGAAGCTGAACATGGAGTGTCCTTGCACGGCAGGCAGAAAAGTCAGGGGTTCTTAGCAGATGGCGTGCCAGCGGATGACAGAAAGTTTTCCACGGGCTATGTGTGTATCTCTGTGGACAATCTGGTGGCCTTTGTCTGGCGGCCTCGTTATGCGCCGTTCAGCGCAAGCTGACGAATATTTGAGCAAGGCAATTTTTCCTTTGTGCACAGGGGCCCGACAATCTCTCGGGGTGTTTTCCAGCTATCTGAGGATTGTCCACGATAGCTGTGGATAATTTTGTTGGTAAGGCCTGTAAGCATTGTCGCAGGCGTTGATTTTCGAGGTCTTCAGCACTTTGCCTGTTTTTTGATCAGCGCCTCGGAGGCATCGGGCGAGGGCGGAAACGGGGCAGGATGTCCAGCGTTTTCGCAGGGGATTCTCAGCGCAAGACAGGTTATCCCCGGATTCTGTTGGCAGTTTTGTGGATAAGCTGGTGGCAAAGCCTTGAGGCCCTTGTCGAGCTTGCTCATGAGGCAGGCGATGGGTTCATCGCCTTCATCGTGGCTCCAGCGCGCCAAGCTGCGTGGAGCGGCCGAGCAGTTGCAGGGCGCGGTCCGGATAGTCGGTGATCAGGCCGTTGGCGCCCATTTCCAGCAGCCGTCGCATGTCGGGCTGCTCGTTGATCGTCCACAGCTGCACGTGCAGGCCGCGCGCCTGGGCATTGCGCAGCAGGCGCGGGGTGGCCAGGGTCAGGCCGCTGTGTTGGGGCGGAATCTGCAGCACCGGGTAGGAGGGCGACAGCAGATCGCTCAGGCCCAGCCAGTTCAGTGCCAGCAGCAGGCGCACCGAAACCGGCCCGGCCGAGGTGGCGACTTCCGGGCAGAGTTCGCGGAAGCGTTTCAGGCTGCGTTCGTGAAAGCTGCCGACCAGCACCCGGTCGAGCTGGTCGTAGCTGGCCAGGGTTTCGCACAGCAACGCTTCCATGCCGACATCGGGGACCTTGATCTCGACCACCTTGGGTATCAGGGGAAACTGTTCCAGCACCTCGCGCAGGCTGGCGATGCGGGTGCCCTGGCCGCGATAGGGGTAGCTCTGACCGCCATCGGCCGTCCAGTGATAGCCGGCGTCGAGCGCCTGCAGTTCGGCCAGGCTGTAATGGGCCACCGGGCCTCGGCCGTTGGTGGTGCGCTCGAGGGTATCGTCATGGATGACCACCAGCTCGGCGTCCTGGCTCAAATGCAGGTCCATCTCCAGCATGTCGACGCCGAGTGCCACCGCGCGCTCGAAGGCGAACAGGGTGTTCTCCGGCCACAGCCCCTTGCCGCCGCGATGGGCGATCACCAGCGGGCGCTCGCCCAGGTCCGCCAGCACTTCGGGCACCGTGGCCGGACGGCTGGTCAACGCCAGCACCAGCAGGGCGATGGCGAGCAGCAGCAGGGGGGCGAGCAGGAAGCGGGCGAAGCGCAGCATGGGCCGGGTCTCGACAAGGGTTCGGGACTTTGTGCCCCAGCGCAGCGGCATTGGCAAGCGCCAATGCCGCGGCCGGTAGGGTGCGCTGTGTGCGCACCGCGGGCACCCACCATGGGTGACCTGTACCTCAGGAGCTATCGCGCTCAGCTGGCCAGCAGCCAGACACCGGTGGCGGCCGACGCAGCGCCGGCGATGCGTACCAGCGGTGCCGCGGCTTGCGGCAGGAAGCGCACCAGGGCGAAGCCGACGGCGTGCAGCGCGGCCGTGGCGACGACGAAGCCGATGGCGTAGCCGAAGGGGCTGGCCAGGTCCGGCAGCTCCAGGCCGTGGGCGACGCCGTGGGTCAGGGCGAATACTGCGGTCAGGGCCATGGAGACGGCCACCGGCAGGCGCGCCGCCACGGCCACCAGCAGGCCGAAGGCCAGCACCGAGCCGGCGATGCCGGTTTCCATCAGTGGGATTTCCACGCCGGCGAAACCCAGCAGGCCGCCGATCAGCATGCTGCCGACGAAGGTCAGCGGCAGCGCCCAGCGCGCTGCGCCGCTTTGCTGCGCGGCCCACAGGCCGACGGCGAACATCGCCAGCAGGTGATCGAGGCCGAACACCGGGTGGGCCAGGCCGGCCATGATCCCCGAGTCGCCATGCCCGGGATGGGCGAACGCCAGCGCCGGGGTGCAGAACAGGGCGATGGCGTAGAGGGTTTTGCGCAGATTCATGTGGATCTCCTTGAAGTGGAATCAGGCCGCCGTAAGCATGCCCTGGCGTTCGATGAAGGCGATGATCTCGTCGAGACCCTGGCCGATTTTCTGATTGCTGAAGACGAAAGGCTTGTCGCCGCGCATCTTCAGGGTGTCGCGCTCCATCACCTCGAGCGAGGCGCCGACCATCGGGGCCAGGTCGACCTTGTTGATCACCAGCAGGTCGGATTTGCAGATGCCCGGGCCGCCCTTGCGCGGCAGCTTGTCGCCGGCGGATACGTCGATCACGTAGAGGGTCAGGTCGGACAGTTCGGGGCTGAAGGTGGCCGACAGGTTGTCGCCGCCGGACTCGACGATGATTAGGTCCAGGCCCGGGAAGCGGCGGTTGAGCTGCTCCACGGCTTCCAGGTTGATCGAGGCGTCCTCGCGGATGGCGGTGTGTGGGCAGCCGCCGGTTTCCACACCGATGATGCGCTCGGGCTCCAGGGCCTCGTTGCGCACCAGGAATTGGGCGTCTTCCTGGGTGTAGATGTCGTTGGTGACCACGGCGATGTTGTAGCGCTCGCGCAGGGCGCGGCACAGGGCCAGGGTGAGGGCGGTCTTGCCGGAACCGACCGGGCCGCCGATACCGACACGCAGAGGTTGGCTGTTCATGTGCTGATGTTCCTCGTCAGGAGCGGAAGAGACGCGAGTACTGGCGCTCGTGCGCCATGCTCGCCAGGGCCAGGCCGAAGGCGGCGCTGCCCCAGTGTTCGGGGGAAAGGCTGGCGGCCTGCTGCTGGGCGGCCTCGAGCGTTGGCAGCAGGCGGCTGGTCAGGCGCTGGGCGGCCTGCTGGCCCAGCGGCAGCACCTTCATCAGTACGGCCAACTGATTTTCCAGCCAGCCCCAGAGCCAGGCGGCCAGGGCATCGTCCGGGGTGATCTGCCAGGCGCGTGCGGCCAGCGCCCAGGCCAGGGCCAGGCCCGGTTCGTGATGGCTTGCGAGCAGTTCACGCGCGGCTTCGTCCAGCTCGGGCAGGCCTTCGAGCAGTTGCCGCAGCGAGTAGCCCATCTGCCGGCTTTCCAGAGCCAGCTCGCGGGTTTCGCGGCTGGCGCGGTGCCGTTCGGCCAGTTCCTGCAGGTGCGGCCAGTTGCCCTCGTGCGCGGCGCGACAATGTGCCAGCAGCAGCGGCGCTTCGAAGCGGGCGAGGTTGAGCGTGAGCTGATCGGCCAGCCAGCGCTCGGCGGCATCGGCATCCTGGATCAGGCCGCTGTCGATGGCCCACTCCAGGCCTTGCGAGTAGCTGTAACCGCCGATGGGTAGCTGCGGGCTGGCCAGGCGCAACAGGGCCCAGGCCGGTTTCATGAGCTGACCCCGATACGCGTGGGCGACGGCGCATGGCTCACTTGCGCACACCGAACTGGTGCAGGCGCGGGCCGTAGTTGAATTCCTCGTCGCCATGATGGGAGTGATGATGACCGCCGCCATAGGCGCCCTGCTCGGGCTGGTAGGGCGCCTGGATGGCTTCGACGGTGGCGCCGAGCTGTTCGAGCATGGCCTTGAGCACGTAGTCGTCGGGCAGGCGCAGCCAGCCGTCGCCCAGTTGCAGGGCGACATGGCGGTTACCCAGGTGATAGGCGGCGCGCATCAGCTCGAAGGGGCTGGCGCAGGTGACGTGCAGCAGCGGCTCGGGTTTGGCGCGCACGCGCACGATGCGTCCGTCCTTGGCCTGCAGAAAATCACCATCAGCCAGTGCCGGTTGGCCGCGTTCGAGGAACAGGCCGACTTCCTCGCCTGCCGTGGTGAAGCAGCGCAGGCGACTTTTGCTGCGGGCTTCGAAGGTCAGTTCCAGTTCGGCGTCCGCAGCAGCCTGCGGCGCGATTCGGGTGTGGATCACCAGCATGCGTATCTATTCCGGGGCAATGTGCCCGGAAATAGTGCAAGTGGCTTGCCAAGGCCGAGAAGCGGCGCAGGACGGGGCGTTCAGGCGCTCTGTGGATAACTTGGCGAAGCGGTCAGGATTTATTTGGTGCGTTTTCGCTGCGTGCGCACGTTTGTGGTGCGCGCTATTCGGAGGGCTTGCCCAGGCCCAGCCAGTGCTTGCCGCCGATCATGATGAAGCGCAGCTGCTGGATGATCTTGGCTTCGGCGCTGAGGTGCGCCGGCAGATTCTCCGCCGGCGGGTCGATCAGTTCGGGCAGGGTGGCGAACACCGTCTTCACCACCAGATCCGACACCACGTCGAGGCCGGCATCGTCAAGCTGCGGCATGCGGTTCATCAGCTTGAGGTCGGCGGCTAGGTCGCTGGTGATGCGTTCGCGCAGGGCCGCGATGGCCTGGCGTACCGGCTGCGAACCGCCGTACTGCTCGCGGGCGAGAAACAGGAACTGGCCATGGTTGGCGGCCACTTCGGCGAGGAAAATGCGCACCGAGGCGTCGATCATGCCGCGCATCTCGAACTCGTGACGGCGCACCTGGCGGATCGCCGCGCGGAAGGTTTCGCCCACCTCCGCCACCAGCGCCAGGCCCAGCTCGTCCATGTCGGCGAAATGGCGATAGAAACCGGTGGGGACGATGCCGGCGACGCGGGTCACTTCGCGCAGGCTCAGGCTGCCAAAGCCGCGGCCGCTCTCCATCAGGGTGAGCGCGGCTTCCATCAGGGCCTGGCGGGTCTGCTGCTTCTGTTCGGCGCGTGGCGTCATGCGAGATCGGGTCGTTGAGCGATGCCGCACTCTAGCAAATGCGCGGCGCCAGCGTCGAACCATGCCGGGTGGCTTTCAGTGAACAACTGTTGACTGAAATAAGGTGGATCTGTCAGCCTTGTGCACAAGTGTTCACTGGAATCGATTTATGGCTCTGCTCTCCCTGGCGCTGGCGCGGCATGTCGCGCGCGGCCTGCAACCGCTGCGCCGGCTCTGTGCGTCCGGCTGGCTGCGTGAGGCGGACGTCGACCTGTTCCTGCGTCTGCTGCACCCGGCGCTGCGCCTCAATCGCGTGTTCGCCCGGGTCGAGGCGCGTCGTTGGGTGGCAGACGACATGCTGGCAATCGAGTTGCGCTGCAACGGCAATGCCCGAGACTGGCGAGCCGGGCAACACGTTCAGCTCTATCTGGAGCAGGACGGCGTGCGCCACGGGCGCAGTTACAGCCTGACCAGGGTGACGGACGACGGGCGCATCGAACTGGCGATCAAGCGCCAGCCGGGCGGGCGCCTGTCCAATTTGCTGCTCGATCGCCTGGCGGTTGGCGAGGTGATCGAGCTGGGCCAGGCCTTCGGCGATTTCGCCTGGCCGCAGGAGCAGGGCGCCGTGCTGTTGCTGGCAGCCGGCAGCGGCATCACACCGCTGCTCGGCCTGCTGCGCGAAGCCCTGGCGCGTGGCTTCGCTGCGCCGGTGACGCTGCTGCATCAGGTGCGGCGCCAGGGGCAGCAGGCCTTTGCCGAGGAGTTGCAGGCGTTGGCGGCGCGTCATGCCAACTTGCAGGTGCGCTGGGCCTTCAGCGGTGAGACGGGTGGCCGCCTGACGGCCGCACAGCTGGCAGCGCTGCCGGGCGAGCACCTGTTGCTATGCGGCCCGCGTGGTTTCGTCGAGCAGGCGTGCGGCTGGTGGCGCGACGCCGGACGTGGGGGCAGCCTGCAGGCGGAAAGCTTCAGCCCGTTGCCGGTGCTGGCCGAGGCCGATACCGACGAGGTTCGTCTGCGCTTTGCGCGCAGCGGCCAGCAGGTCTCGGGCAACGGCAATGCCAGCCTGCTGGAGCAGGCCGAGGCCAGCGGGCTGCGCCCGGCCCATGGCTGTCGCCAGGGCATCTGCACCAGCTGCACCTGCCTGCTGCTGGCCGGCACGGTGCGCGATCTGCGCAGCGGCGAGCTGTTCGCCGAACCCAATCAACCCATTCGCTTGTGCGTCAGCGCCCCACATGGGGATGTGGAGATCGACCTGTGACGACCCGCCTTGACCGTGAACTGAGCCCCGCCGAACTCGAAGCCTTCGGCCAGGAACTGGATGCCCTGCGCCAGCGCACCCTGGCCGATCTGGGCGAGGCCGATGCGCGCTACATTCGCCGTGTACGCGCGGCCGTGCGCGGGTGCTGCTGGACGGGGCGCGCGCTGCTGATGCTCGGCTGGTTCCCGCCGACCTGGCTGCTCGGCACCCTGCTGCTGGGCCTGGGCAAGATCCTGGAAAACATGGAGCTGGGCCACAACGTGATGCACGGCCAGTACGACTGGATGAACGACCCGGAATTCGCCGGTCGCCAGTACGAGTGGGACATCGTCGGGCCGGCCGATTTCTGGCGGCACACCCACAACCATGTGCACCATACGTACACCAACGTGCTGGGCATGGACGATGACGTCGGCTACGGCGTGGTGCGCCTGTTCCCCGAGCAGCGCTGGAAGCCGTTCTATCGCTGGCAGCCGCTGTGGGTGACGATCCAGGCGCTGCTGTTCCAGTACGCCGTGGCCATTCAGCACCTGCGCCTGGACAAGCTGGTCAAGGGGCGTATCAGCAAGGAGGAAGTGAAGCCGCTGGCACGTCGGTTCGGCGCCAAGCTGGCGCGGCAATGGGTCAAGGACTATCTGGCGTTTCCGCTGCTGGCGCTGCTGCTCGGCGCCAATGCACTGGCCGTACTGACCGGCAACCTGGTGGCCAATCTGCTGCGCAATCTGTGGACCTTTCTGGTGATCTTCTGCGGTCATTTCACCGAGAAGGCTACGGTATTTGCACCCGAAATACTGGAGGGGGAGACCCGTGGGCACTGGTACCTGCGTCAGCTGCGCGGTTCCAGCAACCTGTCCGGTGGGCCGCTGCTGCATATCCTCACCGGCAACCTCAGCCATCAGATCGAGCATCACCTGTTCCCCGATCTACCGGCGCGGCGCTATGCCGAGCTGGCGCGCGAGGTGCGCCTGATCGCCCGGCGCTATGGCCAGCATTACAACTGCGGCACCTTGTGGGGGCAGTTCGCGACCGTGCTGCGGCGCATCTGGATCTACCGCTTGCCCGCGACAGGAACGGCGTGACTGGCGTGAAAGGCATAAAAAAAGCCCGGCATGCGCCGGGCTTTGGGGGTGACGCCAAGGCTCAGGCAGTGTGGCCACGCTGCTTGATCAGGCGATCGGAACCGCCCTCGGCCAGCTGAACACGTTGGGCACCCGGAGTACGGCTCATAGCCGCCTTCTACCAGCTGGATGCGCTGGGCGCCCGGGGTACGGTCGGAGCCGTCTTCGGCCAGTTGCAGGCGTTGCGCGCTGGGGGTGCGGTCATAACCGCCCTCGGCCAGCTGAACGCGTTGGGCACCCGGAGTACGGTCATAGCCGCCTTCTACCAGCTGGATGCGCTGGGCACCCGGGGTACGGTCGGAGCCGTCTTCGGCCAGTTGAATGCGTTGCACGCCCGAGGTGCGCTCCGAGCCGTTCTCGGCCAGCGGTGCGACGGGTTGCTGTTGTACCTGGCTGTCCTTGGCTTCGCCCACCAGAGGGAAGGGCGCGCTGCTCGGAGCAGCGAATACGCCAGTGGTCATCAGGCTCAGAGTCAGGGCGGCGAGGGTCAGTTGAGTTTTCATGTCGATGTCTCCGTAGGGAGTAACAAGTGGCTTCGGAGACAATTCTTGAAGACCTGAGCGCAGATAAGAACTTGACTGTCCTGATAGTGAACATCGATTCCCTCAATACTTGATCGAAGCGCTCTATCTCGGTGCTTCCGGCTGGGCGTCAAGCCCTGCGGCGAATGTGTCGCGAGGCATCGCGCGGCCCGTCCGGCACGCGTATGCTTGGCGACCCTCGCGGGTCGAACGCGATCCGCCCTCTTCAGCAGTACCCCGGAGGCAGCTTCAGCCATGCTCGCGGCACAGGCCATCTTGCCGATCTTCGCCCTGATCGTTCTCGGCTACCTGCTGGGCTGGCGCCAGTGGCTCACCAGCGAGTCTGCGGCCGGTCTGGCCAACATCACCTTCAAGCTGTTCATGCCCACGCTGCTGTTCGCCGGCATCGCCAAGGCGTCACTGGCCGAAGGCCTGTCGCCGATGCTGCTGCTGGCCTATTACCTGCCGGTGCTGCTGGTGTTCGCCGCGGTCAATGCGCTGGCGCACTGGCGCCGCGGTACGGCGACGCCGCTGGGCCTGGTGGCGGCCTTCTCCAACAACGTGCTGGTGGGCATCCCGCTGATCGCCAGCCTGATGGGCAATGACGGCCTGCTCTACGTCTTCGCCATCCTGGTGTTCCACAGCCTGACGCTGTTTTCCCTGCACAGCTTCTACGCCGCCTTCGGCAGCCAGGAGCGCGTCGACGGCCGCGCGCTGCTGAAGAACCTGGCCAACCCGATGATCATCGGCCTGGGCCTCGGCGCATTGCTCAACCTGTCCGGGCTGGTCGTGCCGGAAAGCTTGTGGCGGGCGGTGACCTGGCTCGGCCAGGCGGCCTTGCCCTGCGCGCTGATCGTGCTCGGCGCCAGCCTGTCGCGTTACCGCCTGCGCCCGACCGGCGAGGCCTGGGGCGTGGCCTTGGCCAAGCTGCTGCTGTTCCCGGCGCTGGTCTGGTGGCTCAGCGGCCAGCTGCCCGGCCTCAACGATACGGCGCGCAGCGTGCTGGTGCTGCTCGCGGCCTGTCCCAGCGGGGTCAACGTGATGGCCTTTGCCCGTACGGCCGAAGACAGCCGCAGCGTCAGCGCGGCGATATCCCTGTCCACGCTGCTGGCGGCGGTTTCCCTGCCGGCGTGGATGCTGCTGGTCGGGTTCTGAGCGCTGCGCCAGGCGATTCCCTCTTCCGGGCGATAGGCGTGCCCGTGGCGTCTGGCTAGCATCGCGCTTTCCGCTCCGCTCAGGACTGCATCGATGAAACGACTCGCCCACGTGCTGCTCGGCCTGTTGCTGGTGTTCGGGTTGACCCTTACCGGCTTCGTCGCCCTCAACTGGGCGCCGGATCGTCCTTTGGATGAGCTCAAGGCGCGCTGGGCGCCGCCGCCTTCGCAGTTCGTCGATATTGCCGGCCTGTCGGTGCACCTGCGGGATCAGGGCTGGCGCGATGACCCCGAGCCGCTCCTGCTGCTTCATGGCACTTCGGCCAGCCTGCATACCTGGGAAGGTTGGGTGGCGGAGCTGGCCAAGCAGCGTCGCGTGATCAGCCTGGATCTGCCCGGCTTCGGCCTCACCGGGCCGTTTGCCGATGGCGATTACCGCGTCGAGCGCTACACGGACTTTCTCCTCGCCTTGCTCGAGCACCTGCAGGTGGAGCGCGTGGTGCTGGTCGGCAACAGCTTCGGTGGCCAGTTGGCCTGGCGCTTTGCCCTGGCCCATCCCGAGCGCAGCGCGCGGCTGGTGCTGGTGGATGCGGCCGGCTATCCGCGCAACGCCGAATCGGTGCCGATCGGCTTTCGCCTGGCCGGCATCCCAGCTCTGGCGCCGGTGATGAGCCGTGTGTTGCCGCGCGCGATGATCGAGTCGAGCCTGCGCAACGTTTATGGCGATCCGGACAAAGTCGATGACGAACTGGTCGAGCGCTACTACCAGCTGACGCTGCGCGAGGGCAACCGCCAGGCGCTGCGTCAGCGCTTCGTTCAGGCGCCCAGCGGCGAGCTGCACCAGCGAATCGGCGAGCTGCGATTGCCGACGCTGATCATCTGGGGCGGGCGTGATCGTCTGATTCCGCCGGACAACGCCGAACGCTTCGCCGCCGACATCGCCGGCAGCCAGCTGGTGCTGTTCGATGACCTCGGTCACGTGCCGCAGGAAGAGGATCCGCAGCGCAGCGTCGCTGCGCTCAACCACTTTCTCGCCCGCTAGTCTGTGCGCCGCTGCAGCGCGCCGCCAGGACGCGACGTCTAGTTGGTTTTGGCGAATCTTCGTCTAGGCTGACGAGATAACGAACAAAAAGGCAGGCAACTGCATGCGCAGCAGCATTCGAGCTTTTGTCCGGGGCGTGGATGCGTTCAACCGGCGGGTTGGGCGTTTTGCTATGTACCTGATCTTCGCCATGCTGGCGGTGCTGCTGTACTCCTCGATCAGTAAGACCTTCTTCACCCCGTCGATCTGGACCCTGGAAAGCGCCCAGTTCCTCATGGTCGCCTACTTCCTGCTCGGCGGCGCCTACTCGATGCAGCTCGACGCCCATGTGCGCATGGACCTGGCCTACGGCCGCTGGTCGCCGCGCACGCGCGCCGTGGTCGACGCCATTACGGTGCTGATGCTGATCTTCTACCTGGTGATGCTGCTGATCGGCGGCATCTCCTCCACCGAATACGCCATCGAATACAAGGAGACCAGCTACTCGGCCTGGTCGCCCTACATGGCGCCGATCAAGATCGTCATGTGCTTCGGCATCGCCCTGATGCTGCTGCAGGCCATCGCCACCTTCTTCAAGGATGTCTACGCCGCCCGCGGGGAGACGCTGTGATGAGCTACGAGCTGATCGCGCTGTTGATGTTCTCCTCGATGATGTTACTGCTGCTCACCGGCAAGCGCGTATTCGGTGCCATCGGCTTCGTCGCCGCAGCGGCAGCGCTGCTGCTGTGGGGCGACGGCGGCTCGGAGATGGCCTTCAGCGCGGCGATGAAACTGATGAAGTGGTACCCGCTGCTGACCCTGCCGATGTTCGTGTTCATGGGCTACATGCTCTCCGAGTCGGGCATCGCCGAAGACCTCTACCGCATGTTCCACGTGTGGATGGGCCCGCTGCCGGGCGGCCTGGCCATCGGCACCATCTTCCTGATGGTGGCGATCTCGGCGATGAACGGCCTGAGCGTGGCCGGCATGGCCATCGGCGCCAGCATCGCCTTGCCCGAGCTGCTCAGGCGTGGCTACGACAAGATCATGATCACCGGGGTGATCCAGGCCGGCAGCTCGCTGGGGATTCTGATTCCGCCCAGCGTGGTGCTGGTGCTCTACGGCATGATCGCGCGCCAGCCGGTGGGCCAGTTGTGGCTGGCCGGTGCCATCCCCGGACTGATGATGGCCGGCATGTTCATGCTTTACATCGCCATTCGCTGCCGCCTGCAGCCACAGCTCGGCCCGGCCCTGGCGCAGGCCGAACGCGCGCAGATCAGCAGGCAGGAGAAGCTGCGCCTGCTCAGCGCCGGGCTGGTGCCGGTGTTCATCTTCCTGTCGATGACCGGCCTGTTCCTGTTGGGCTACACCAGCCTGGTGGAAAGCTCGGCGGTGGGGGCCTGCGCAGCCACCCTGGCGGCGCTGTTCAAGGGCCGGCTGAGCGGCAAGGTGATGGAAGAGACGCTGCGCAAGACGCTGGCCATCAGCTGCATGTTCATGTGGATCATCCTCGCCGCGCTGTGCTTCGGCGCGGTGTTCGACGGCCTCGGCGCGGTCAGGGCCATCGAGAACTTCTTCGTCGACAGCCTGCACCTGGGGCCCTGGCAGATCCTCATCCTGATGCAGATCTCCTTCATCGTGATGGGCATGTTCCTCGACGACACCGCCATGCTGGTGATCGTCGCGCCGCTCTATATTCCGCTGGTCGGTGCCCTGGGCTTCGACCTGATCTGGTACGGCGTGCTCTACACCATCACCTGCCAGATCGCCTACATGACCCCGCCGTTCGGCTACAACCTGTTTCTCATGCGCGCCATGGCCCCGCCCGAAGTGACCCTGCGTGACATCTATGTGTCGGTCATCCCCTTCGTCATCATCATGGTCCTGGCGCTGACCCTGGTCATGGTCTTCCCGCAGCTGGCGCTGTGGTTGCCGCAACTGCACTACGGCGGCTGATCGAGGAAATCGGCGCGCCCTGCGCGCCAGCAGTCGAGCCGGCGCCCGCCGGTCACTGGCAAGGCCGCTGCGGCTGACGCGGCGGCAATGAGCGGTTGTATTGCATCTGCATCGACACTATTGGAGAGACCAGCATGAGTACGAGACGCGATTTCCTGAAAACCGCCGCGGTCGGCACCGCCGCCCTCGGCTCGGCGCACATCTATGCCGCCGAACCGAAGAAGATCACCTGGCGCCTGCAGACCTACGCTGGCGCGGCGCTGGCCGAACACGTGATCAAGCCGTCCATCGATGCCTTCAACAAGGCGGCCAACGGCCAGATGGAGATCCAGCTGTATTTCGCCGACCAGCTGGTGCCCACTGGCGAGCTGTTCCGCGCCATGCAGCGCGGCACCATCGACGCGGTGCAGAGCGACGACGACTCCATCGCCGCGCCGGTGGACGTCTCGGTGTTCGGCGGCTACTTCCCCTTCGCCACCCGCTACAGCCTCGACGTGCCGGTGCTGTTCGAGCAGTACGGCCTCAACGAGATCTGGGCCGAGGCCTACGGCGAGGTCAAGGGCGTGACCTGGCTCGGCGCCGGCGCCTGGGACCCTTGCCACTTCGCCACGGTGCAGCCGATCACCAAACTGGCTGACCTCAAGGGCAAGCGCATCTTTACCTTCCCTACTGCCGGCAAGTTCCTCGCCCGCTTCGGCGTGATTCCGGTGACCCTGCCCTGGGAAGACGTCGAGGTGGCGGTGCAGACCGGCGAGCTGGACGGCATCGCCTGGTCCGGCATCACCGAGGACTACACCGTCGGCTGGGCCAACGTCACCAAGTACTTCCTCACCAACAACATCTCCGGCGCCTGGATCGGCTCCTACTTCGCCAACTCGGACAAGTGGGCCGAGGTGCCCGAACACCTCAAGACCCTGTTCAAGCTGTGCATGGACAGCTCCAACTACTACCGCCAGCACTGGTACTGGGGCGGCGAGGCGCAGCTGCGCGTGGAAGGCGGCAAGCTTGAGCTGACCTCCATCCCGGCCGAGGAATGGGCCACGGTGGAAGCCGAGGCGCTGAAGTTCTGGGACGAGATCGCCAAGACCAGCCCGCGCTGCGCCAAGGTGGTGGACATCTTCAAGAAGTACAACGCGCTGATGGCCAAGGCGGGGGCACCTTATCGCGGTTGAGGCCGGTGGTTGTCAGATGAGGCCAAACGCCCGTGCCGAAAGGTACGGGCGTGGTTTCGGGGCATATGGAGGAGGACGAAAAGCCCATTTTTACAACGGCGGCTTGGCTTCCTGGTCGGTGTGCAGAAGGGCGAACCGGTGGCGAATGCCAGTCAGATAAGTCTCAGGGGGCTGCCGCGTAGGGTGCGCCGTGCGCACCGAAACGCCGCTGCCTCCACCACAGATATGTGCACCTAGGCGGCCCCGCGACACTTTACGAAACCGATCCGTGCCAGACGCCCTGCCTTATCGGATTGGCATTAGGCCGACAGCAACGTCTCCTTTCAAGGACATGCCATAGCTGTAAGCGAGGCGCTTCTCTTCGCAGTAAAGGCGCACGCTGTGGACAAACGTACTGAATTCCGGACCGAGAATATGTAGGGGCACTCGATTAGCTCCATCAGAAGGAGCATGGGATACTGCCGGGCCTCACCCTATGTTCAAGAACACAAACTAAGGACTCTGCATGTCCTGGCCTTCCGGGCAACGTGACAAGACTCGCTGTCAGATATCGGAAAGCGCGGCGGGGTGGTGTTGGCGCGGCAGTCGATGACCCGGCGTTCTCGGAAGAAATACCGCGGCCTGTCGAGCGGACTGTCATGAACTGCTGGCCTCTAAGTGAACTTCGAGAACCTGCCTTCTCACCTGCTCGAATACAGTGGCGGCAATCAATGAATCGCAAGCGAGCTCAATGGGGTACGGTTGTTTTATCGATGATCCTGATGCTGACGGGACTGCACCTGAACGCAGAGGATCGCGCCATGCCCGCGAAATTCATGATGTATTACGGCCCTTCGGACAACGAAGACATGTTCGATGCCACGCGCTGGTTCGCCAGTGGCCAGTACCGGTCGAGACCGGGTTTCGAGGATTATCCGGTCAGCATGTTGCGTGCTCGACCGGTCCCCTTCACGCGGAATCAGATCGCTGATTTCCCCATCGTTGCCGCGATGGCGCTGCAGGAACATTATCCGGAGGCCGATCATCTCAAGCTGCTGGACTCCGAGCCGGACCTCAGCGCGCGCGTGCGTTATGCCTACAGCGCTTTTGCCGAACCGGATCTGCCGGTGGATTACTATTACCTCTACATAGAGCTGGATGGCACTCGCTACGTCGTTACCTTCGACCGCGATGGCCAGACGGGCGCGTTGCGCAAGAAGACTTACCGTGCCAGGGCCATCATCGGTGAGTACGCTTCGCAGGCCGAACATCGCAAGGTCTTCGAGGAGATCGAAGCGCAGGAGCGCCGCGAGGGACGGCGTGGCTGAGCGGGGCCATCGCCCGTGCAGCCGCGGGAGGCTTCTCGGCGACGATTTTCACCAGGGAGCCATTGGCTAGAAAGGATGCATGCCATCAAGCGTTTCGTAGTGCTGGGCCTAATCCTGGTAGCGTTGCTGCTGGGCTACACCAAGGTGATGGCGCGTATCGGCTCGGGGATTGCGCCTGATCTCGAGCAGCCGGATCGGCAGGCCGACCTGATTACCGTCGACAAGCGGCAGCGGCGCATGGTGCTCTGGCGCCAGGGCGAGTCGCTGGCCGAGTACCGTATTTCGCTCGGCGGCGCCGGTGATGAGGGGCACAAGCAGCGGGAGGGCGACCAGCGCACACCGGAGGGGCGTTACCTGATCGACTGGCGCAACCCCAAGTCGATGGCCCATCTCAGTCTGCATATTTCCTATCCCAACGAGCAGGACGAGGCCCGTGCCCGCGCCGCCGGCTATGCCCCCGGTGGCAATATCATGATTCACGGCCTGGCCAATGGCTGGGGCTGGCTCGGACCGCTGCATCATCTGTGGGACTGGACCGACGGTTGCATCGCCGTGCGCGACGACGAGATGCGCCAGATCTGGGCGCTGGTGCCCAATGGCACGCCTATCGAAATCCGCCGCTAGAGCGCGGGCTGCGGTGCGACGATCTTCAGTGACGTAGATCGGAGCCGTACAGAGGTCAGCCTTCCTATACACCGCTGGCAGCCCAAGAGTGGTGCGCGCGGCGCACCCTACGAACCGCAGCCTGGCGCCGCGCATGCAGATTTTCCCGCCTCGACCCTGCCATCCCGGCAATCCTGTACCACACTCAATGGGCCTGAAACGGACGCTGTCATAGGCGTCGTGCTGTGCCCATGCGTCGTCGGCCCTGCCTGGCCGGTCATGAATGCCCAGCCGTACGCTCGACCCGCCCGCCATAACAACAAGACGCAGGGGTTAGCATGTTCAAACCACGGGATGTAAAGACCCTGGGCGATGCCCGGCGCATCGTCGAGGAGCGTGGCCTGAGCCACGTCAAGGTCGGTCTGTTCGACAACGATGGGGTGATGCGCGGCAAGTACATGAGCCGCAGCAAGTTCTTCTCCGCCCTGGAGCACGGCTTCGCCTTCTGCGACGTGGTGCTCGGCTGGGACGTCAAGGACCAGCTCTACGACAACGCCCAGTACACCGGCTGGCACAGCGGCTACCCTGATGCGCCGGTGCGCATCCTGCCGCACACCTGCCGCGAGATTCCCTTCGAAAACGGCATGCTCCTGTTTCTCGCCGAGTTCGATCAGCAGGCCGAGGCGGTGTGCCCGCGCGGCACCCTGCGCCGGGTGATCGAGCGCTGCCAGGCCATGGGCTTCGAGCCCTATGCGGCGCTGGAGTACGAGTTCTTCATGTTCGACGAAACGCCGGAGTCGGCGCGGGCCAAGGGCTTTCGCGATCTCAAGCCGTTCACCCCGGACTGGTTCGGCTACTCGATGATCCGCAACTCGGTGCACGCCGAGCTCTATCACCAGATCCTCGAGATGGGCGAGGCGATGGATTTTCCCATCGAGGGCCTGCACACCGAAACCGGCCCCGGTGTGCTGGAGGCGGCCATCGCCTATGACCGCGCCGAGGCGGCGGCGGACAAGGGCGCGCTGTTCAAGACCTTCATGAAGGTACTGGCCCAGCGCAACGGCCTGATGGCCACCTTCATGGCCAAGTGGTCGGGCAAGTATCCGGGGCAGAGCGGGCATATCCACGTGTCGCTGCGTGACCGTGCGAGCGACAAGTCGGCCTTCTTTGATCCCGATCAGGCGCACAACATGAGCAAGCTGCAGCGGCATTTTCTCGCCGGCCAGCAGCGCCTGATGCCGGAATTCCTGTGCATGGTGGCGCCGACGCTGAACAGCTACCGGCGTCTGATTCCCGGCTTCTGGGCACCCACCGACGCCACCTGGGGGGTGGAGAACCGCACCGCGGCGCTGCGGGTAATCCCCGGCAGCGACAAGTCGCAGCGCCAGGAGTACCGCCTCGGCGCCGCCGACGGCAATCCCTTTCTGGCCTTGTCGGTGGCCATCGGCTCGGGGCTGTACGGAATCATGCAGCAGTGGGAGCCGACCGCGCCGGTCAGCGGCAACGCCTATGCGGTCAAGCACCCCGAGGAGCTGGCGCTGCCGCGCACGCTGTGGGATGCGGCGCAGCGCCTGAAGGGCTCGCAGGCGGCGCGCGAGCTGTTCGGCGACGCTTTCGTCGAGCACTTCGCCGCCAGCCGCGAATGGGAAGAGCGCGAGTACCGCCGCCATGTCAGCGACTGGGAGCTGGATCGCTACTTCGAAATCATCTGAGCGCTCCCCTCTCCCGCTTGCGGGGCGACGGCGGGATGAGCGAAGCATCGCTTCGCCCGCCGAAGCGCCCTGAGCTCTGCGAAGGGCAGGGGCGCGGAGCGGGGGCTGGGGGAGAGGGTGGCTGTTTTCTCCCCTCTCCCCAACCCTCTCCCCGGAGGGGCGAGGGGGCCGAGCGCGGTACGCGATCCACCACGTGGGCCGCGATTCCTTTTACGGAGCACCTAATGAGCAAACTGCAATGCATTTCCCCCATCGACGGTTCGGTCTACGTCGAACGTCACCTGGCCTCCAACCCCGAGATCCTGGCCGCGCTGGCCCGGGCCGAGCTGGCGCAGCAGACCTGGAAACGCACACCGCTGCGTGAGCGCATCGCCATCGGCCGGCGCGCCATCGACGCCTTCGCCGCACGCGAGAGCCAACTGGCCGAGGAACTGTGCTGGATGATGGGCCGGCCGATCCGCTACGCCGCCGGCGAGATCCGCGGCTTCGTCGAGCGCGCCACGCATATGGCCGATATCGCCGAGGGTTCGCTGGCCGATATCCGCCTGCCGGACAAGCCCGGCTTCACCCGTTTCATCCGCCGCGAGCCGTTGGGCGTGGCACTGGTCATCGCGCCCTGGAACTACCCCTACCTGACCGCGGTGAATGCGGTGATGCCGGCACTGCTGGCAGGCAACGCGGTATTGCTCAAGCACTCGGCGCAGACTCCGTTGTGCGCCGAGCGCATGGTCGAGGCCTTTGCCGAGGCCGGCCTGCCCGAAGGCGTGTTCCAGTACCTGCACCTGAGCCACGGCGAGACCGAAGCGCTGATTCGTGCGCCGACCATCAACCACGTCGCCTTCACCGGTTCGGTGCCGGGCGGGGCCATGGTCGAGCGGGCGGCGGCGGGGCGCTTCATCAGCGTCGGCCTGGAGCTGGGCGGCAAGGATCCGGCCTATGTGCGCGCCGACGCCGATCTGCAGCACGCGGTGGAAACCGCCATCGACGGCGCCTTCTTCAACTCCGGCCAATCGTGCTGCGGCATCGAGCGCATCTACGTGCACGAGTCGCTGTTCGATGCCTTCGTCGAGCAGGCGGTGGCGCTGGTGCGCCAGTACAAACTGGGGCGTTCGGACGACCCGCAGACTACCCTGGGCCCCTTGGTGCGGGCCGACGCCGCCGATTTCGTCCGCGCGCAGATCGCCGAGGCGGTCGAGCAGGGCGCCAGGGCGCATATCGACCCGGCCGAGTTTCCCCTGGATGCGCCGGGTACGCCCTATCTGGCGCCGCAGGTGCTGACCAACGTCAGCCATGAAATGCGCGTGATGACCGAGGAATCCTTCGGCCCGGTGGTGGGTATCCAGAAGGTCGCCAGCGACGAGGAGGCGCTGGCGCTGATGAACGACAGTGAGTTCGGCCTGACCGCGGCGATCTTCAGCCGCGACGTCGATGCCGCCATGGCCCTGGCTGATCGGGTGGAGGCCGGCACGGTGTTTCTCAACCGTTGCGACTACCTCGACCCCGGGCTGGCCTGGACCGGGGTGAAGCACTCCGGACGTGGCTGCACCCTCTCAAGGGTCGGCTACGAGCAGCTGACCCGGCCGAAATCCTTCCACTTCAAGACTCAGCTGTGAGGCGCGCAATGGACCTGAATCAGTACCGCATGAACTGGAATTACCCGACCTCGATGCGCGTCGGCGTCGGCCGCATCGCCGAGCTGGCCGAGGCCTGCCGTCAGCTCGGCATGCGCGCGCCGCTGCTGTGTACCGACCCCGGCCTGGCCGCACTGCCGATGATCGACGCGGCGCTGCGCCAGTGCCGCGATGCAGGCTTGAACGCAGGGCTGTTCTCGGCGATCAAGGGCAACCCCACCGGCGCCAACGTGATGGACGGTGTGGCCGCGTTCAAGGCCGGCGGGCATGACGGGGTGATCGCCTTCGGCGGCGGCTCGGCGCTGGATGCCGGCAAGGCCATCGCCCTGATGGTCGGCCAGGACCGGCCGCTGTGGGATTTCGAGGACGTCGGCGACAACGCCAGCCGGGTCAATGTCGCCGGCATGGCGCCGGTGGTGGCGGTGCCGACCACAGCCGGCACCGGCTCGGAAGTCGGTCGCGCCTCGGTGATCACCGACGACGCGGCGCATATCAAGCGCATCATCTTCCACGCGCGGATGCTGCCGGCGCTGGTGATTCTCGACCCGGAGCTGACGGTCGGCCTGCCGGCGAAGATCACCGCCGCCACCGGCATGGACGCGCTGTCTCACAGCCTCGAGGCCTTCTGCTCGCCGCTGTTCCATCCCATGGCCGAGGGCATCGCCCTGGAAGGCATGCGCCTGGTGCAGCAATACCTGCCGCGTGCGGTCAGTCAGGGCACCGACGTCGAGGCGCGGCTGCAGATGCTGGTGGCCTCGAGCATGGGCGCCACCGCCTTCCAGCGTGGCCTCGGTGCCATGCACGCGCTGGCCCATCCGCTGGGGGCGCTGTACGACGCCCATCACGGCCTGCTCAATGCAGTACTGATGCCGTACGTGCTGGTGGCCAACCGCGGTGCCATCGAGCCGCAGATGGAGAAGATGGCGCGCTACCTGGCGCTGTCGGGCAGCGGCTTCGAGGCGGTGCTGGACTGGGTGCTGGCGCTGCGCAGCGAGGTGGGCATTGCCCACAGCCTGGGCGAGATCGGCATCGACGATGCGCGCATCGAGCAGGTCGGGCGCATGGCCGAGGTTGACCCTTCGGCCGGCACCAACCCCATCGCCTTCAGCGCCGCGCAGTACAGCGCCTTGTTCGAGAAAGCGCTGCGGGGGACCTTGTAGCCCGGATGCAATCCGGGGGGCGGTTGGCCTGCCTTGCCCCGGATTTCATCCGGGCTACGGGCGCGACTGCTAGTTACTGCTCGGCGGCGTCCAGTTGATCCTGCAGACGCTGCTGGGCCTGCTGGTTGACCTGCTCGATCTGCTGCTTGAGCTGTTCCATCTGCTGCTGTTTCTGCGAAGCATCCTGTGCCTGCAAGGTGGCGGTGGTGGCGGTCTCTGCGCCGCCACAGGCGGCGAGTAGCAGCGGGCTGAGCAACAGGGCGAGGCGAATCGGGCGCATGGTGACTCCAGGGAACGAGAGTGTTGCGGGATAGGGGGTCAGCCCCCTCTCCCATTTATGGGAGAGGGTTGGGGAGAGGGCAAGCCTCGACCTATTCTTCCGCCTGCTCCGCCTGCAAGGCTTCCAGCGCCGGCGCGGCATAGATGCCCACTTCCACCGCCAGCTCCATCACCCGCGGCAGGTCGCTGGCGTACACCAGTACCGCCTGCAGCTCGTCGTCCAGCGGTTCGCTGAAGTCCACCAGCACATAGCCGCCGGTTTCCGGCGACAGCGCCGAGAGCTGCACCTGAATACGGTTGAGCGCCTTGAGCGGCTCGGTCTTGGCCAGTTGCTTGGGCTTGAGCACGAATTGCACCTGCGGGCCGAAGGATTCGGTGATGCGCTGGAACAGCTCTTCATAGCTGTCGGCCTGGAACAGCACGGTATCCGGCAGGCTGCCGACCACTACCCATTCGCCCAGCGGGATGGGGAATTCGTCGTCGTAGTTGACGTCCGGATTGGTGGCGAGGAAGGCAGCCGGGTCGGCATAGGCCTGCGCGGCCTCGTCGGCAATACGCGCGATCTCGTCCTCGACCAGGCAGCCGGAGCTTATCTTGGCGATCAGTTCTTCCAGCTGGGCTTTCATCGGGGCATTCCTGTTCGAGGGCGAAGGCGCGCAGGATAAGGCAAAGCGCGCCGCGCTAGAAGTAAGCCAGGAGGCGGCCGAGGCTCATCACCAGCAGCCACAACAGCAGCGACAGCGCCGCCTGCAGCCGACCTAACAGCGGCGCGTACGTATCCCAGTCGCTTAACCTGGCACTCCACAGACGACGAAACAGCAGCGCATTGGCGACGCCCAGAATGATCAGCAGCAGCTTGAGCTGCAGCAGACGGTCGACTGCCAGCGGCCCGGCGTCGGCGGCGAACAGACAGATGCCGCTGCCCAGCAGGAGCAACAGGCCGACCAGCGCCAGCGGCGTCAGCGTGCGCGACACGGCGGGCAGTGAGAACGCGCGGCCGGCGCCGAGCAGGCGTGCGTCGAGCAGCAGCATGGGCCCAAGCAGCAGCACCAGGCCAAGCAGGTGCAGCAGGTTGAACGCCGGGTAGAGCAGCGCCGAGCCGCGCATCTGCTCGCCCAGGGCCGTGGCTTCGAGCCAGGTGGCCCAGGCGATCAGGCTGTCCATCTAGCGCAGTTCAATGGTGCGACCATCGACGATGATGCGTTCGGCGCGGATCTCCGCGGTGCCGTCCTTGCGCGGGTAGCCGACTATGGTCACGGTCTTGCCCGCGGTAAGGTCGGCTTCGGGCAGGCCGCGCGCCTGCAGGCGGCTGATCGGCGCGAGGATCACCTGCCAGGTACGCCCGTCGTGCTCGATGCTCACATCGGCGTGGGGGTTGCGATAGTTGACGCTCTGCAGCGGCACTTCCAGGGTCAGGGTCTGTTCGGCGTCGTAGGAACTCCAGCCGTGATGAGCCTGGGCGAGGGCGGCGGTGAGCAGCAGGCCAAGCGTGGCGGTGAGCAGCAGCAGTTTCTTCAGCATCAGTTTCACCCGGTGGGCTGGTTGAACACCGGGTAAACCTAGCCGCTCTGGCTGGCGCTGCGAGGCCTGGGCAGCATTTGGAAACAGAATGGCGCGCCACTGCCTCAGCCGTAGCGCTTCTTCGCCTCGATGGCCAGGCCGCTGCCGATGCTGCCGAAGGTGTTGCCTTCCACGCTGCGCGCATTGGGCAGCATCGCCGCCACGCTCTGGCGCAGCGCCGGCACGCCGCTGGAACCGCCGGTGAAGAACAGCGTGTCGACCTGCTCGGCAGTGATGCCGGCATCGGCCAGCAACTGCGTGAGGCTGGTGCGAATGCGCTCGAGCAGCGGCTCGATGGCGTTCTCGAACAGCGGCCGGGTCAGCTCGGCGACCAGGCCCGGCTCGACGCGCGATAGGTCGATGGGGCGTGCATCCTGCTCGCTGAGGGCGATCTTGCTCTCTTCCACCTGCATCGCCAGCCAGTGCCCGGCGCGCTGTTCGATCAGGCCGAAGAGGCGGTCGATGCCGGTGGCGTCGACGATGTCGTAGCGCATGTTCTGCAGGGCCAGCTGGGTCTTCTGCGCGTACAGCGCGTTGATGGTGTGCCAGGTGGCCAGGTTGAGGTGGTAGCTGGTGGGCATGAAGGCGTCGCTCTTCATCCGGCTGCCGTAGCCGAACAGCGGCATCACCCCGGCCAGCGACAGCTGCTTGTCGAAGTCGGTGCCGCCGATATGCACGCCGCCAGTGGCGAGGATGTCGTCCTGACGCTCGGCCAGGTGGTGGCGTTCAGGGGCCAGACGCACCAGGGAGAAGTCCGAGGTGCCGCCGCCGATATCGACGATCAGCACCAGCTCCTCGCGCGCCAGGCTCGACTCGTAGTCGAAGGCCGCGGCGATGGGTTCGTACTGGAACGACACCTCCTTGAAGCCGAGCTTGTGCGCCACGGCCACCAGGGTGTTCTGCGCCTCCTGGTCGGCGACCGGGTCGTCATCGACGAAGAACACCGGGCGACCCAGCACCACTTCCTCGAAGGCGCGTTCGGCCTGGGCTTCGGCACGTTTTTTCAGCTCGCCGATAAAGAAGCCGAGCAGGTCCTTGAACGGCAGGGCACTGCCCAGCACCGTGGTTTCGCTTTTCAGCAGCTTGGAGCCCAGCAGGCTTTTCAGCGAGCGCATCAGGCGCCCTTCGTAGCCCTCCAGGTACTCGTGCAGGGCCAGGCGGCCATAGACCGGGCGGCGTTCCTCGGTGTTGAAGAAGATCACCGAGGGCAGGGTGATCTTGCCGTCTTCCAGGGGCAGCAGGCTGTCCTGGCCGGGGCGCAGCCAGCCGACGGTGGAGTTGGAGGTACCGAAGTCGATGCCGCAGGCGCGGGCGGGAGTGGAGAAGGACATGGAAACGCAGGGCCGCAAAAAATTGAAGGGAGAAATTTCTGACGTCGCGCAGCGACGGCCCGACGGGTGGCCGCCAGGGATGGCAGGCCGCAAAAAATGGCCGCGCATTCTATGTCAGTGGCGCGGCGACGGCGAGCCGTTAGGACGGCAGGTTGCCGCCCTGCTGCTTTTCCTTCCACTGGCTCCACTCGAAGCCCAGCACCACCAGCAGCGACAGGGCGAAGGGCAGCAGCAGGTAGAACACGCGGAACACGATCAGCGCGGCCAGCACGTCGGCGGCGGGAATTTCCGGCATGGCTGCGAGGAAGGTCACCTCCAGCACCCCCAGGCCGCCCGGCGCATGGGACAGCAGGGCCAGCGAGAAGGACGCGAGGAACACGCCGAGCACCACCAGGTAACCGGGGTGATTGTCGGCCGGCAGGGCGAAATAGATGATCGCCGCGGCGCACAGCAATTCCAGCGGGCCGGCCAGCAACTGGCGGCTGACGATGGGCAGGCGCGGATATTCGACGTGCAGCTTGCCCAGCGTCCAGGGTTCGAACTGGCGCCAGGAGCCCAGCACGTAGAGGCCGACCAGGCTCAGCAGCACGCTGCCGATGACCACCGATACCAGTGGCGTGATATTGGCTACCCGGTGGATCAGGTCGGG
This sequence comes from Ectopseudomonas guguanensis, assembly GCF_900104265.1. Classification (GTDB taxonomy): domain Bacteria; phylum Pseudomonadota; class Gammaproteobacteria; order Pseudomonadales; family Pseudomonadaceae; genus Aquipseudomonas; species Aquipseudomonas guguanensis. The sequence continues at coordinate 403,411 of NZ_FNJJ01000002.1, read as the reverse complement.
CTGGGCAATCAGCACGCAGCCGCTGGCCAGCAGGGTGCCGAGGGCGAAGGTGAAGGAGCAGAAGACGATGAGGATGCCGATTTCCTGTGGCGTCAGGCCCTTGCTGCGATAGGCGCGATAGCGCACCACCGCGCCGGAGAACACCGAGGCGCCGATGTTGTGGGCCAGGGCGTAGGTGGTGAAGGAGCACAGGGTGATGAAGCGCCAGGGAATCTTCTTGCCGAGGTGGGCGACGGCGATGCGGTCGTACCAGGCCAGTGCCCAGTAGGCACCGAGGGTGGCGGCGGCGGCGAGCAGCCAGTTCATGAGCGAGATCGCCTCGAGGCTGCCCTTGATCTGGTCGAGGGAGATATTACGCAGCTCGCGATAGAGCAGGAAGCCGGAGAGCACCACGGCACTGAGCCCGATCAGCGTCCAGATCAGGTCGCTGCGCTTCAGTTTGGGTTTGGCTTCTAGGACAGACACCGCAATTCCTCGCTCACCAGGCCCCGGGGTAGTGGGGCCGCATGCCTCTGACGAGGCGGCTGTTCACCGGCTTGCCGGGCGTTCGCAACGGCCGTTGACGGATCGTGCCCGCGCGGCGCGCTGCGCAGTATCAGGGAGGCGCCGTCAGTACTCAACTGGCAGGCATGCAGGCGCCCCTCAGTATTTGTGTCAGCGATCATTCCGATACGTTCATATCCAGGCCAGGGTCAGCGCTGCCAGCACCGCGTAGCGGCCGGCCTTGGCCAGGGTGACGATGGTGAGGAATATCCACAGACGTTCGCGCATCACCCCGGCGACCAGCGTCAATGGGTCGCCGATCACCGGCATCCAGCTGAGCAGCAATGACCAGCGCCCGTAACGGGCATACCAGGCCTGCGCCTCCTGCAGCCGAGCCGGGCTGACGGGAAACCAGCGGCGTTCACGATAATGCTCGATCGAGCGCCCCAGCAGCCAGTTGACCCATGAGCCCAGCACGTTGCCCAGGGTGGCCGTCAGCAGCAGTGCCCAGAGTGGATGCTGGCCGGCCAGCAGCAGGGCGACCAGCACGGCCTCGGACTGCAGCGGCAGCAGCGTCGCCGCGCCGAAGGCGGAGAGAAACAGGGCCGGGTAGGCGGAAAGACCGAGCATATACAGCGCTGCCGACCCGGAGGTCGGCGCGACTCAGGGCTGCGATTCCTGGCCGCTGTTGGCCATGATCTCTTCCAGGCTCAGCCCGGTCAGGCCATGAATGGTCTTCCACAGGTAGTAGAAGATGGCCATCAGCATGATCATCGAGGGGATGGCGATCATCGGGTAGCTGAGCAGAGTCATGCGTCCCAGCTCGTCGTTGAACGCCTCGGTGCCGGCCGGGCTGACCACGATCCACTTGGCCAGCACGTAGTTCATGAACGAGGAGAAGAAGAAGGTGCCGCTGAGCCAGTAGGTGGCGCGCATCAGCCGCGTTTCGAAATGCTCGACGTGGCCGCCCTGTTCCAGGCGCTCGTGGATCTTGTCGACGTTGAGCACCGTCTTGTTGAACAGCAGGGTGCGGATCAGCGGGTAGCGGGTACGGGTGGAAACCAGCACGGCGATGCCGATCAGCCCGGGAATGGCGGCTTCCTTCACGGCCAGCCACTGGTTGTCCAGATGCAGCAGGCCGATGCCGCCGGTCAGCGCCACGCTGATCAGGCCGAGCAGGGCGATGAAGTTGAATTTGCGGTACTTGATCAGCTCGAACGCGCCCCAGCCCAGCGGGAAGGCCAGGGCCAGCAACAGCGCGCCATCGGCGCCGAGGCGATGCTCACCACTGAGCTTCATCAGAATGAACGAGGGAATCAGGATGCTGATGGCCAGATCGATCAGTGGGCGGGGCTTGTGCGTTGGGGTGCGGCTGTCAGTGGTGGCGGTCATGGATTAGCTGGAGTCTGCGTAGGAGGCCCGATGATCGCCTGCCCGGCGCGCCAGAGCTAGCCCGACTGTCGGTTTTGAATGTGAAAAAGTATGAGTCGACAGCTGGCCGACAGGCGTCGCAGCATGCCACTGCGCTGCTAAAGTGATGGCAAGGCCCGGGAGTCGAGCATGCCAAGACATATCCCCTTTATCTGCCTGCTGCTGCTTGCCTGGGGCCTGTCGGCGACACCCTCCTGGGCACGTGACTGCATCGGCCTGGTGCCGGCTGGCACCTCGGCCTACTGGAGCGAACTGGAGGCCGGCGCCAGGCGCAGCGCAGACGACCTGCAACTGGAACTCTATACCCGCGGCCCGACCCAGGAGGGCAGCGTCGAGGCGCAGCTGCAACTGATCGAGCGCGTGCTCGACCATGGCTGCAAGGCACTGATCATCGCGCCGGCCGGAGACGCCATCGACTCGCGTGTCGCGGCCCTGCGCGCCGAAGGCATTCCCACCGTCTACGTCGACCGCAGCGTGCCCGGCGATGGCGCCTATGCGCTGGTGGCGACCGACAACTTTCTCGCCGGTCAGCTGGCCGGTCAGCAACTGGCCGAGCGTGTCGGGCGAGGGGGGCGAGTCGGCTTGTTGCGTCTGCGCCCGGGCCTGCAGTCAACCGAGGAGCGCGAGCGTGGCTTTTTGCTGGCGGCGCGCATGGCCGGGTTGCAGGTGGCGTTCGACACCTACCTGGGCGACGACCGCCAGCGCATCGTTCAAGCCCTGAGCGAGCAGCTGCCCAGCCTCGACGGCCTGTTCAGCCCCAATGGCAGCAGCAGTCGTGCAACCCTGGCGGCCCTGCGCCAGCTGGGCAAGGCCGGGCAGGTGGACTTCGTCGGTTTCGACAGTGGTGAACTCTTGCTCGACGCCCTGCGTGAGGGGCAGATTCAGGCTTTGCTGCAGCAGCAGCCGCAGGCCATGGGAGACCATGCGGTGCGTCTGGTGCACCGCGCGCTGAGCGGTGAGCGAGCCATCTCGCGCCTGCAACTGCTGCTCGAGCCACGCGTACTGACCGCCAGCGAGTTGGCCGAGACGACCGCGCCGCTGCAGCCTTGGTGATCGACTGTGCGGGCGTTTATGATCCTGCGCCTGGCCGCCCTGAATTCGCTGTTGGGCGCGCCCCTGACGGTATTGGCCAATGAACCTGAAGTACCCGGTCGTAGTCCTGCTGCTGCTTTGCAGTCTCGCCGCTCATTTGTCGGCGGCCGAGTTGCGCCTGTACACCGAGGACTATCGCCCCTTCAGCTATCTGCAGGACGGCAAGCCGAGCGGCATGGCGGTCGCCGTGGTCGAGGAGCTGATCCGTCGCACCGACGACACGGCGCGCATCGAACTGGTGCCCTGGACGCGCGGCTATCACCAGGTTCGCCACCAGGCCGATACCGCGCTGTTCTCCACCGTTCGCACGGCGCAGCGCGAGGCCGATTTTCAGTGGGTCGGGCCGATCGCGCGAGGCTATACGCGTTTCTATACGCACAAGGATGCCGGCTTGCGCGTCACCAGTCTCGACGACGTGCGCCAACTCGGCACCCTCGCCGTGCCCAAGCAGTGGTACAGCTACGAAGTGCTGCGCGAGCAGAATCTGGAAAACCTCTATGGCGTGCCGACACCGCAGGACATGCTGCGCATGTTTCGCCTCGGCCGGGTCAGGTTGCTGCTGGCCAACACCCTGACCCTCGACGGCATGCTCGCCGAGCAGGGCATGCATGCCGGGCAGCTGCAGGAGCAGTTCGACCTGATGCCCAACGACTCCTACATCGCCTTCTCCCGGCAGACCGATGTCGCACGCGTCGCCCGTTGGCAGGATGCGTTGCAGGACATGCGTCGGGACGGCAGCCTGGAACGCATCTACCGGCACTGGTTTCCCGACGCGGACGCGCGCACGCTGGCCGACCTGCTGCGCGTCGAATGAGCCTGCTGCGTCAGGTTGCAGCGCTTGCTAGGCTGCAGGCGGGAGGAGCGCAATGATGGGCAAGCGCCTGTATCGATGGCTGGGTGTGCTGCTGGTGGCGCTGTGCGCGACGGCCGATGCGCAGTTGCGTCTGCTCACCGAGGATGCGCCGCCGATGAGCTTCATGCGCGAAGGTGAACCCAGTGGTTTCTCCATCGAGGTGGTCAGGGCCTTGCTGGCGCGCACGGGCGACCGTGGCCAGATCGAGCTGATGCCCTGGACGCGTGCTTTCCACCTCGCCCAGCAGGATGCCGATACGGGGCTGTTTTCCACCGTGCGCACGCCCGAGCGTGAGGAGAAATTCCAATGGGTCGGGCCCATTGTGGTCGGCACCACCAGCTTCTACTCGCTGAAATCCCGCCACCTGAGCATCGACACGCTGCAGCAGGCCGCGGACAGCGGGCCGCTGGCCCTGCCCAAGCAGTGGTATACCTTCGAGACCCTGGGGGCCAAGGGTTTCACCAATCTCTACGGCGTGCCCAGTTCGAAGCACATGATGACCATGCTCAAGCATGGCCGGGTCAAGCTGATCGCCACAGAGGACCTGACCCTGGCCGGCGAACTGGCTTCCGTCGATCTCAAGCCGCAGGACGTCACCGCGCATGTGCCGTTCATGCGCTCGGCCTATTACATCGCCTTCTCCCCGCAGACCTCGGTGGTACGTGTGGCGCGTTGGCAACAGGCGTTGCGACAGATGCACGAGGACGGCAGCCTCGAGGCCATCCTCAGGCGCTGGCTGCCGCATGCCCCCATGCCGCCCATCGAACCGTAGCGGCTCGCCCGGCTACTGGTTAACCTGAGCGCTGGAGTCCACCGAGCCCGATCATGCCGCGTGCCCATCTCGCTCTCGACCTGCGCAGCCGCGCCAGCCTGTTCGCCCATCTGGCGGCGATGGAACGGGCGGGCGTGCCCATCGATCGTGCGCTGGCCGGTCTGAGTCTCGGTGCGCGCCATGAGGCCGCTGTGAAGCGCCTGCGGCAGATGGTGGGCAACGGACGCGACCTGGCGAGTTCCGGCCAGTTGAGTGGCGTGTTCACGCCACTGGAAAGCGCCCTGGTGCGCGCCGCACAGGAGGCCGGCGAGCTGGCGCAGATCCACCAGCGGCTGGCGCAGCGCTACGAGGCGCAGGCGCGCCAGGCCGCCGAGCTTGTCTCACGCCTGTTGTTGCCTGCCGGCGTGCTGTTGCTGGCGCTGGCGGTCAAACCCCTGCCCGCGCTGGTGGCGGGAAACCTGAGCGGCACAGGTTACCTGGCAGCCGTGCTGCTGCCGGTGTTCTGGCTCTGTGCCCTGCTGTTCGGCGCACGCGCGCTGTGGCGCCATTGGCAGCAGCGACGAACCGATCAGCCCGGCCCCCTCGATGATCTGCTGCTGGCGCTGCCGCTGGTTGGCAGCCTGCAGCGTCGTGCTGACATGCGTGATTTCTGCGACAGCCTCGGGTTGCTGCTGGAGGCCGGCATGCCGGTGCTCGATGCCCTGCCGCGCGCCTGTGGCGCGATGCGCAACGTGCGGCTGCGGCGGGAATTCGCCACCCTGGCACCGCGGGTCGCCGCCGGGCAATCACTGGTGCGTGCCTTCGACGGGCTGAGATTTCCCGGCAAGGCCATGCTTATCGGTGTGCTCAATACCGGCGAGGCGACCGGCCGCCCTGGCGAGGCACTGCTGCATTTCGCCCACCTGCAGGCGCAGCAGCTGGCGGCGAGCCAGCAGATGCTGGCCAGTTGGGGGCCGCGTCTGTTCTATCTGGCTGTCGCCGGCTGGATGGCATACGGCCTGCTGAGCGGCGGCGGTTTCTTCCCGGCGCTGCCCGCGGAGCTGGCTGGCCGATAAATTGCTGGGCATATGCCAGGGCGAGTCGTCTGAAAGCTGGCAGCAAGTGCCTTGCGCTAGCATTCGTCGCGTCTACGCCATCATTAAAAAGAGAAAAAAGCGATTCAACCGACTTTGGAATACGCCCCATGCCCATCCTGCAACGTGCATCCCACCATGAGCTGCGTAGCGCCTTCAGAGCGCTGCTGGCTTCCGAGCGCTGCTACCACACCGCCTCGGTCTTCGACCCCATGTCCGCCCGCATCGCCGCCGATCTCGACTTCGAGGTCGGCATTCTCGGTGGCTCCGTCGCCTCCCTGCAGGTGCTCGGCGCGCCGGACTTCGCCCTGATCACCCTCAGCGAATTCGTCGAGCAGGCGGCGCGCATCGGCCGCGTCGCCCGCCTGCCGGTGATCGCCGATGCCGACCACGGTTACGGCAATGCGCTCAACGTGATGCGCACCGTGGTCGAGCTGGAACGCGCCGGCGTCGCCGCGCTGACCATCGAGGACACCCTGCTGCCGGCCCAGTTCGGTCGCAAGTCCACCGACCTGATCTCCATCGAGGAGGGCGTCGGCAAGATCCTCGCCGCGCTGGAAGCGCGCGTCGACCCCGAACTCTCGATCATCGCCCGGACCCATGCCGGGGTGCTGGAGGTGGACGAAGTGATCCGCCGCACCCGCGCCTACGAGGCGGCCGGGGCCGACGGCATCTGCCTGGTCGGGGTCAGGGACTTCGCCCACCTGGAGCAGATCGCCGCAGGCCTCAAGGTGCCGCTGATGCTGGTCACCTACGGCAACCCCGAGCTGCGCGACAACCAGCGCCTGGCACGCCTGGGCGTGCGCATCGTGGTCAACGGCCATGCCGCCTACTTCGCCGCGATCAAGGCCACCTACGACTGCCTGCGCGAGCAACGCGGCGCCCAGCCGTGCGACCTCAACGCCACCGAGCTGACCCACAAGTACACCATGCCCGAGGATTACATTCTCTGGGCCAAGGAGTTCATGGAAGTCCGCGAGTAACGACGGGCAGCACTTGCACTTCGCATGCCCCGGGCGCATATCTGTTCGGTAGGGACGAGGAGGTGCAGCATGGCAAGTGGTTGGGCGAACGACGACGCGGTACAGGAGCAGATCGACAGCAGCATCGAGGACGCCATCGCGCGTGCCCGCAGCCAGCTGCCGAAAGGCGAGAGCCTGCGGCACTGCGAGGAATGCGACGCCGTCATTCCCGAAGCCCGTCGTCAGGCGATTCCCGGCGTGCGCCTGTGCGTCAATTGCCAGGCCGAGCACGACCGCGAGAACGCCGCTTTCAGTGGCTACAACCGCCGGGGCAGCAAGGACAGTCAGCTGCGCTAGTCTTTCTGGCGGACCTTACCCGTAGGGCGGGTGAAACCCGCCACAGCCAACTTCGCAACAAGGACGTTGCCATGTCTGACTACCGCCGCGCCGCCGTTCCCGGCGGCACCTATTTCTTCACGCTGGTCAGCGAACGGCGCCAGCCGATCCTCACAGAACCCGATATCCGCCTGGCTCTGCGCGAAGCCATCGAAACGGTTCGTCTTACCCAGCCCTTCGTCATCGACGCCTGGGTATTGCTGCCCGATCATCTGCATGCCATCTGGCGCCTACCACCCGATGATGCGGACTTTTCCAAGCGCTGGCGGTTGATCAAGCGGCATGTCACGCATACGTGTGGCAGCCGCTATAACCGCTCGGATTTGTTGAGCCACCGACGTCAGACGAAGGGCCAGGGCACGCTCTGGCAGCAGCGCTTCTGGGAGCATCTGATCCGTGACGAGCGCGACTATGCGCGGCACTTCGATTACCTGCACGGCAATCCGCTCAAGCACGGCCTGGTGACGCGTGTGCAGGATTGGCCTTGGTCGTCGTTTCACCGTTGGGTGAAGCAGGGTATCTACCCTGTCGATTGGGGCGGGGATGCGAGCCTTGATGAGCTGGGTGTCGGGGAGTGAAGCGGTGAATGAGTTGGCGGGTGAAACCCGCCAGGGATGTCAAAACAAACCAGGCGGTTTGCGCAGGCGTGGTAATCGCCTACCGTAGGGCGGGTGAAACCCGCCAGGGATGTCAGAACAGGAAATACCGCTGCGCCATCGGCAGCACCTCGGCCGGCTCGCACCAGAGCAACTGGCCGTCGGCCCTGACCTGATAGTTCTGCGCATCGACCTCGATGTTCGGCAGGTAGCCGTTATGGATCAGGTCGGTCTTCTGCACTTCGCGGCAGCCTTTGACCACACCGATCTTCTTCTTCAGACCCAGCTGCTCGGGCACGCCGGCGTCGAATGCCGCCTGACTGATAAAGGTGATGCTTGTGGCATGGCGGCTGCCGGCAAAGCTTGCGAACATCGGCCGGTAATGCACCGGCTGCGGTGTCGGGATCGAGGCGTTGGCATCGCCCATCAGGCTGGCGGCAATCGCCCCGCCCTTGAGGATCAGCGTCGGCTTCACGCCGAAGAAGGCCGGGCGCCAGAGCACCAGGTCAGCCCATTTACCCACTTCCACCGAGCCCACTTCATGGCTGATGCCGTGGGTGATGGCCGGGTTGATGGTGTATTTGGCGATATAGCGCTTGGCGCGGAAGTTGTCGTTGCCGGGGGCGTCCTCGGGCAGGGCGCCGCGCTGTTTCTTCATCTTGTCGGCGGTCTGCCAGGTACGGGTGATCACCTCGCCGACACGGCCCATGGCCTGGCTGTCGGAGCTGATCATGGAAAAGGCGCCGAGGTCGTGGAGGATATCCTCTGCCGCAATGGTTTCCCGGCGGATACGGCTCTCGGCGAAGGCCACGTCCTCGGCGATGCTCGGGTCGAGGTGGTGGCAGACCATGAGCATGTCCAGGTGCTCGTCGATGGTGTTGCGGGTGAAGGGCCGGGTCGGGTTGGTGGAGCTGGGCAGCACATTGGGGAAGCCGCAGGCCTTGATGATGTCCGGCGCATGACCGCCGCCGGCACCCTCGGTGTGGTAGGTGTGGATGGTGCGGCCCTTGAACGCGCCGAGGGTGGTCTCGACGAAGCCGGACTCGTTGAGGGTGTCGGTATGGATCGCCACCTGCACGTCGTATTGGTCGGCCACGCTCAGGCAGTTGTCGATGGCCGCCGGGGTGGTGCCCCAGTCCTCGTGCAGCTTCAAACCGATGGCGCCGGCCTTGACCTGTTCGATCAGGGGCTCGGGCAGCGAGGCGTTGCCCTTGCCGGTAAAACCCAGGTTCATCGGGAAGGCGTCGGCGGCCTGCAGCATGCGCGCCATGTGCCAGGGTCCGGAGGTGCAGGTGGTGGCGTTGGTACCGGTGGCAGGTCCGGTGCCGCCACCGATCATGGTGGTCACCCCGCTCATCAGTGCTTCTTCGATCTGTTGCGGGCAGATGAAGTGGATATGGGTGTCGATGCCGCCGGCGGTGAGGATCATGCCCTCGCCGGCGATCACCTCGGTGCCGGCACCGATGGCGATGGTCACGTCGGGCTGTATATCAGGATTGCCGGCCTTGCCGATGGCTTTGATGCGCCCGTCCTTGAGGCCGACGTCGGCCTTGACGATGCCCCAGTGGTCGATGATCAGCGCATTGGTGATCAGGGTGTCGACTACATCTTTGGCGCACAGCTGGCCCTGGCCCATGCCGTCGCGGATCACCTTGCCGCCGCCGAATTTCACTTCTTCGCCGTAGGTGGTGAAGTCCTTCTCGACTTCGATCCACAGGTCGGTATCGGCCAGGCGCACCTTGTCGCCGACGGTGGGGCCGAACATGTCGGCATAGGCTTGTCTGCTGATCTTCATTGGCTCGTCCCGTAGGGTGCGCCGTGCGCACCGTTGCTATCTGTGTCGTTGCTGGTGCGCGCGGCGCACCCTACGAAAATTGGTGTCTCAAAGATCGCCCATCACCCGGCCGGCGAAGCCGAACACGCGGCGCGCGCCAGCCAGATCGACCAGTTCCACCTCGCGGCTCTGTCCCGGCTCGAAGCGCACCGCAGTGCCGGCGGGAATGTTCAGGCGCATACCTCGCGTGGATGCTCGATCGAAGATCAGCGCATCGTTGGTCTCGAAGAAGTGGTAGTGCGAGCCGACCTGGATCGGCCGGTCGCCGCTGTTGGCCACGGAAAGGGTCAGGGTGCGGCGACCGGCATTGAGCTCGATCTCGCCATCGGCAATCTGGTATTCGCCGGGAATCATGGGTTGCTCACTCCAGAATCAATTGCATAAAGGTCAAGTCCAGCCAGCGGCCGAACTTGCGACCGACCTGGGGCATCTGCCCGGTGGTGACGAAACCAAGGCGCTGGTGCAGGCGAATCGAGGCGGCATTTTCCGACTCGATGGCGGCGACCATGACGTGCAGGTTGGCGGCGCGAGCGCGCTCGATCAGCGCCTGCATCAGCGCCGGGCCGAGCCCTTGGCCGCGCTGGTCGGCGCGCACGTAGACCGAGTGCTCGACGGTATGGCGAAAGCCCTCGATGCTGCGCCAGGTGCCGTAGCTGGCGTAGCCGACTACCTCGCCGGCGGCGTCATGCGCGACCAGCACGGGAAAGCCCGCCGCCGTGCGTTCGGCCAGCCAGGCGCGGCGGTTGGCCAGGTCCACCAGGGTCTCGTTCCAGATCGCCGTGGTGTGCTGCACCGCGTCGTTGTAGATGGCCAGGATGCCGGGCAGATCGGCTTCGCCGGCGTTCACTATCGAATAGCTCATGAATCACGCAATCGGCTGGTGGACGGTCACCAGCTTGGTGCCGTCGGGGAAGGTGGCTTCGATCTGGATCTCCGGGATCATCTCCGGCACGCCCTCCATCACCTGCTCGCGACTCAGCAGGGTGGTGCCGAAGTGCATCAACTCGGCGACGGTCTGGCCGTCGCGCGCGCCTTCGAGCAGGGCGGCGGAGATATAGGCCATGGCTTCCGGGTAGTTGAGCTTGACTCCTCGGGCCAGACGGCGCTCGGCCACCAGGCCGGCGGTGAAGATCAGCAGCTTGTCTTTCTCGCGTGGACTCAGATCCATCGTTCGCTCCAGTTCATGGGGTGGCTGCCGGCAGCCTCCGCCTCAGGTATTCCAGATTCGGGGTGGCACCGCTTCACGCCCCAGCAGCGCCGGGCGTAGCAGGCGCCAGAGTTCGATCAGCCAGGCACGGGCCTTGAGTGCTTCGCTGGCCAGGCAGCGGGCGACCAGCAGGCCTGCGAGCTGGCTGAGGTCGCCACGTACGCCTTCGATCTTCAGTTCGCGGCAGCGCTCGAGTAAATCACTATCCACCTCGCCACTGACCAGCAGGGTGGCGAATACCGGCTGGCCGTTCAGGCCGATGGGTGAGTCGAGCAGTCCGTCGCCGCCGCTCACGCGCTGGCGCTCGTGCCACAACAACCTGCCGTCACGGCGAACATCCAGCGCGGCCTGAAAGTGGCCGCTGGCAAAGCGCTCGTCGGCGGCGGGGCGGCCGAGGGCAACGATGTCCCAGTACAGCAGGCGAGCGTCGCCGTGCAGCTCGATCTGCGTACGCAGTTCGGCCTGGGCGCCGGCATAGACGATGGTTTCCTGCGGCAGCCATTCCAGCGTGGCGCCGGCCTCGACGCGCAGGCGCAGATCCTGGCGGGCGACGCCGGCGGCGCGGTACCACTTGGCTGCGCCGGGGCTGGTGAGCTGCACCCAGGTGCGTTCGCCGGCATGGGCAGAGATGTCCAGGCGGTCGCCACCGGCGATGCCGCCGGGCGGGTGGACGATGATGTGCTGGCACACCTCCGGCCCCTCGGCGTAGAGGTGTTTCTGCACCCTGAGAGGGCCGAGGTGACGCCTGCGCACCGGTGTGGTGCGTTCACCGTGGCGCGCGTAGGCCAGCTCCAGCTCGGCGGGCCAGCTGGGCGTGAACAGGGCGGCAGGCAGATTCATGGCAGGGCAGGTTCCACACAATAGTTGACCGAGTGGGCAAGCAAGAGGCGTGCCTCGAACCAATTCGGTGCGTGTGACGCGGTATGCGGCCACACGCCCACGTAGGGTGTCGCGGGGCCGCCCAGGCCGTGCGCACCAGGGCTCGGGACCATGCACCGCTCCAGCGAGGCGTCGCGGCTAAAGCCCCTCCCACAAGGCGGATCAGCGGCGAGACATTCGCGGTAACCGTCCGCCGTGCGAACCCCGCCTGCGAGCGGCAGGAGGATTTCTATGCCTTGAGAGGGCCGCGGTGCGCATGGCGCACCCTACTAGATGGCCACCAGCCCGCGTACGCCCTCGGCTTCCATGTTCTCACCACGGCCCTGCTGGACGATCTCGCCGCGGCTCATCACCAGGTACTGGTCGGCCAGTTCGGCGGCGAAGTCGTAGAACTGCTCCACCAGCAGGATGGCCATGTCGCCACGGGCGGCGAGCTTCTTGATCACCGCGCCGATCTCCTTGATCACCGAGGGCTGGATGCCTTCTGTGGGTTCGTCGAGGATCAACAGGCGCGGCTGGCTGGCCAGCGCGCGGCCGATGGCCAACTGTTGCTGCTGGCCGCCGGACAGGTCGCCGCCACGGCGATGCTTCATTTCGCGCAACACCGGGAAGAGTTCGTAGATGAACGCCGGCACTTCCTTGGCCTGGCTGCCGGGAAAGCGTGACAGGCCCATCAGCAGGTTCTCTTCCACCGTCAGGCGGCCGAAGATCTCGCGGCCCTGGGGCACGTAGGCGATGCCGGCGTGTACGCGTTGGTGCGGCTTGTAGGCGGTGATGGCCTTGCCTTCCCATTGCACATGGCCGTCCTTGGCCGGGATCAGGCCCATCAGGCACTTAAGCAGGGTGGTCTTGCCCACGCCGTTGCGGCCGAGCAGGCAGGTGACCTCGCCGACCTTCACGTCGAACGACAGGCCACGAAGGATGTGGCTGCCGCCGTAATACTGGTGGAGTTGTTGGACTTGCAGCATATCGATGTCCTTAAGCATGCGGTGCGCGCGGCGCACCCTACGGGATGAAGCGCACCGCGCCGGGTAGGGTGCGCCGTGCGCACCGACTGTCAGCGACCCAGATAAACCTCGATCACCCGCTCGTCGTTCTGTACCTGTTCCAGCGAGCCTTCGGCCAGCACGCTGCCCTGGTGCAGCACGGTGACGTGGTCGGCGATGGAGCCGACGAAGCCCATGTCGTGCTCGACCACCATCAGCGAGTGCTTGCGTGCCAGGGACTTGAACAGCTCGGCGGTAAACTCGGTTTCGGCGTCGGTCATGCCCGCCACCGGCTCGTCGAGCAGCAGCAGGTGCGGCTCCTGCACCAGCAGCATGCCGATTTCGAGGAACTGCTTCTGGCCGTGGGAGAGCAGGCCGGCCGGGCGATGGCGCGAGGCTTCCAGGCGGATGGTGCTCAGCACTTCCTCGATGCGATCCTTCTGCTCGCCGCTGAGCCTGGCGCGCAGGCTGGCCCACACCGACTTGTTGGTCTTCTGCGCCAGCTCCAGGTTCTCGAACACCGTCAGAGCCTCGAACACCGTGGGTTTCTGGAACTTGCGGCCGATGCCGGCCTGGGCGATCTGCACCTCACTCATGGCGGTCAGGTCGTACTGCTCGCCGAAGTAGGCCACGCCGTTGTCGGGGCGGGTCTTGCCGGTGATCACGTCCATCATGGTGGTCTTGCCGGCACCGTTGGGGCCGATGATGCAGCGCAGCTCGCCGACGCCGATGTACAGGGTCAGGTTGGTCAGCGCGCGGAAACCGTCGAAGCTGACGTTGATGTCTTCCAGAGTGAGGATGGTGCCGTGGCGGACGTTGACGCCCTTGCTGACGTTCTTGCCGGTATCCAGCGCCAGGCCGGTGGGGTCGAAGGCGGCTTCTAGCATGGTCTCAGGCAGGGGAGTGGCTCTCATTGATCCTTCTCCTTCTTCAGCAGGCCGATCACTCCCTTGGGTAGAAAGAGGGTGACGACGATAAACAGCGCGCCCAAGGCGAACAGCCAGTACTCGGGGAAGGCCACGGTGAACCAGCTCTTCATGCCGTTGACGATACCGGCGCCGAGCAGCGGGCCGATCAGCGTGCCGCGACCGCCCAAGGCGACCCACACGGCGGCTTCGATGGACTGGGTCGGCGCCATCTCGCTGGGGTTGATGATGCCCACCTGGGGCACGTACAGCGCGCCGGCCAGGCCGCACAGCACCGCGGAGAGCACCCAGATGAACAGCTTGTAGCCGCGCGGATCGTAGCCGCAGAACATCAGGCGGTTCTCGGCGTCACGCAGGGCGGTCAGTACCCGGCCGAACTTGCTGCGCGCCAGGCGAAAGCCCAGGTACAGGCTGCCTACCAGCAGCACCACGGTGGCGAAGAACAGCGCGGCGCGGGTGGCCTGCGCGGTGATGTCGAAGCCGAGGATGCGGGTGAAGCCGGTAAAGCCGTTGTTGCCGCCGAAGCCGGTTTCGTTGCGGAAGAACAGCAGCATGCCGGCGAAGGTCAGCGCCTGGGTCATGATCGAGAAGTACACGCCCTTGATCCGCGAGCGGAAGGCGAAGAAACCGAACACCAGGGCCAGCAGGCCGGGCGCCAGCACCACCAGGCACAGCGCCCAGAGGAAGCTGGAGGTGCCGTACCAGTACCAGGGCAGCTCGCTCCAGGCCAGGAAGCTCATAAAGGCCGGCAGCCCGTCGCCCGCCGACTGGCGCATCAGGTACATGCCCATGGCGTAACCGCCAAGGGCGAAGAACAGGCCGTGGCCCAGCGACAGCATGCCGGCGTAGCCCCAGACCAGGTCCAGCGCCAGGGCGACGATGGCGTAGCAGAGGATCTTGCCCACCAGCGTCAGGGCGTAGGCCGAGACGTGCAGGGCATGGTCGGACGGCAGCAGGTGCAGCAGCGGCATGGCGAGCAGCACGGCCAGCGCCAGCAGGCCGATGGCCAGCGAAACCTGCGGGCCAAGCTTGGCGCTGGCGCGGGCCAGCAGCGTTTGATTGAGTGCATTCATCAGTCGATCACTCGTCCTTCAAGTCCGTAGGGCGGGTGCAACCCGCCGCTGCAGTGATGGTTCGGTCTGTCTGGCGGGTTTCACCCGCCCTACGCGCGATGGCGCAATAAGGGTCACTGGTCATCAGTCGATCACCCTTCCTTTCAGTGCGAACAGACCCTGCGGGCGTTTCTGGATAAACAGAATGATCAGCGCGAGGATGAGAATCTTGCCCAGTACCGCGCCGATCTGCGGTTCGAGAAACTTGTTCACCACGCCCAGACCGAAGGCCGCCAGCACGCTACCGGCCAGCTGGCCGACGCCGCCCAGCACCACCACCAGGAAGGAGTCGATGATGTAGCTCTGACCCAGGTCCGGGCCGACGTTGCCGATCTGGCTGAGGGCCACGCCGCCAAGGCCGGCGATGCCCGAACCGAGGCCGAAGGCGAGCATGTCCACGCGTCCGGTGGGTACGCCACAGCAGGCGGCCATGTTGCGGTTCTGCGTCACCGCGCGCACGTTCAGGCCGAGGCGCGTCTTGTTCAGCAACAGCCAGGTCAGGGCTACGACGAACAGGGCGAAGCCGATGATGACGATGCGGTTATAGGGCAGCACCAGGTTGGGCAGCACCTGCACGCCGCCAGACAGCCAGGCCGGGTTGGCCACTTCGACGTTCTGCGCGCCGAAGGTGACGCGCACCAGTTGAATGAGGATCAGGCTGATGCCCCAGGTGGCCAGCAGGGTTTCCAGCGGGCGGCCGTAGAGATGACGGATCACCGTGCGCTCCAGCGCCATGCCGATGCAGGCAGTGACCAGAAAGGCGATCGGCAACGCGGCCAGCGGGTAGAGCGTGAGGTATTCGGGGGCCAGGCGCTGGAAGCTCAGCTGCACCACGTAGGTGGTGTAGGCGCCTAGCATCAGCATCTCGCCGTGGGCCATGTTGATCACCCCGAGCAGGCCGAAGGTGATGGCCAGACCCAGGGCGGCGAGCAGCAGGATCGAACCCAGCGACAGGCCACTGAAGGCCTGGCCGAGCAGTTCGCCGATCAGCAGTTTGTTCTTCACCTGGGCCAGGCTTTTCTCGGCGGCGGCGCGCACGGCGGCATCGCTTTCCTCGCCATCGAGCAGGCTTTGCAGGCGCGTGCGCGCCAGCGGGTCGCCGGTCTTGCCCAGGCGCTCCACGGCGGCCAGGCGCACGCTCGGGTCGCTGGCCTCCAGCTGCAGGTTGGCCAGGGCCAGGGTAATGGCGTCCCGCACGGTTTCATCGGCCTCGATGCTCAGCCGGCTTTCCAGCAGCGGCAGCAGTGCCGGCGGCGTATTGCGTTGCAACTGCTTGGCGGCGGCCAGGCGCGCGGCGGCATCGTCAGCGAGCAACTGATGGCTGGCCATGGCCACGCCCAGCAGGCCGCGCAGGCGGTTGTTCAGGCGCAGTTTGCGCGGCGTGCCGTTGGCTTCGGCTGCGCCATCGGCGGCCTGCCAGGTGCCGCTCTGTTCGATGAAGGCGCGCTTGTCGGCATCGCTGCCGACGCGGCCCTGCTGCAGGGCCTGCAGCAGTGGCAGGCGTTCGGCATTGGGCGCGGCGGCCCAGTCCTGCAGCAGCTTGGCCTGCTTGCCGGCGTTGGAAGCGACGAAATCGTCGGCCTCGCCAGCCTGCGCCGCCAGGGGCAGCCACAGCAGCAGGCTCAGGAGAATTCGGGTAAGGGCAGTGGGCATAAGGGTGTCCTTGGCGTAGCCCGGATGAAGTCCGGGGCGAGCTTCCCGGATTGCATCCGGGCTACGGCGACCCTCTCCCCCGCCCCTCTCCCGCAAGCGGGAGAGGGGAGACAAGCGGCACTGCGGTTGCCGCTTGCGGGAGAGGGCTTTTGCCTTAGTTCGACTTCACCGGGGTATCGGCTTTCTTGTCGTTGCCTTCGATGAAGGGGCTCCACGGCTGGGCGCGGATGGGGCCTTCGGTTTCCCAGACCACGGAGAACTGACCGTCTTCCTGGATTTCGCCGATCATCACCGGCTTGTGCAGGTGGTGGTTCTTCTCGTCCATCTTCAGGGTGAAGCCACTCGGCGCGGCGAACTCCTGGCCGGCCATGGCTTCACGCACCTTGTCGACGTCGGTGGTGCCAGCCTTCTCGACGGCCTGCGCCCACATGTGGATGCCCACGTAGGTGGCTTCCATCGGGTCGTTGGTCACCACGGTGTCGGCGTTCGGCAGCTTCTTGGCCTTGGCGTAGGCCTTCCAGTCAGCGACGAACTTCTCGTTGACCGGGTTCTCCACGGACTGGAAGTAGTTCCAGGCCGCCAGGTGACCGACCAGCGGCTTGGTGTCGATGCCGCGCAGTTCTTCTTCACCCACGGAGAAGGCCACCACCGGCACTTCGGTGGCTTCCAGGCCCTGGTTGGCCAGTTCCTTGTAGAACGGCACGTTGGAGTCGCCGTTGACGGTGGAAACCACGGCAGTCTTGCCGCCAGCGGAGAACTTCTTGATGTTGGCCACGATGGTCTGATAGTCGCTGTGGCCGAAGGGGGTGTAGACCTCTTCGATGTCCTTGTCGGCGATGCCCTTGCTGTGCAGGAAGGCGCGCAGGATCTTGTTGGTGGTGCGCGGGTAGACGTAGTCGGTGCCGAGCAGGAAGAAGCGCTTGGCGCCGCCGCCGTCTTCGCTGAGCAGGTATTCCACCGCCGGAATGGCCTGCTGGTTCGGCGCTGCGCCGGTGTAGAACACGTTCGGCGACATCTCTTCGCCTTCGTACTGCACCGGGTAGAACAGCAGGCCGTTGAGTTCCTCGTAGACCGGCAGCACGGATTTGCGCGATACCGAGGTCCAGCAGCCGAAGGTCACCGCGACCTTGTCCTGGGTCAGCAGCTGGCGGCCTTTTTCTGCGAACAGCGGCCAGTTGGAGGCCGGGTCGACAACCACTGGCTCCAGCTGCTTGCCGAGCACGCCGCCCTTGGCGTTGATCTCCTCGATGGTCATCAACGCCATGTCTTTGAGCGAGGTTTCGGAAATGGCCATGGTGCCGGACAGCGAGTGCAGGATGCCGACCTTGATGGTCTCGGCGGCCTGGATGGACCAGCTCAGGCCCATGGCGGCGATGGAAGCGGAAAGGGTAAAGGCCTTGATCAGGCTGCGACGTTGCATGGTGCGATCTCCATTCTCATCTTGAGTAAGTGGACAGCTCTTTATTGTTTGGCAGTGATTCAAAGGTCATACCGTCACCCTTGCGCCGGCAGCGCCCGCTGGCGGGCGCTGTGCAGCATGTGCAGGGTGATCTTGCGCACTTCCGCCTTGCTGACCTCTATGTGGGTCTTGAGCAATAGCTGTGCCTCTTCGCAGCGACGCGACAGGATCGCGCCGAGGATGCGGGCGTGTTCCTCGTAGGTGAGTTCCACGCGCGGCCCCTGGGTGAAGTCCAGGCGCCTGATAATTCGGATCTTTTCGCTGACTTCGGCGTGCAGGCGGGCCATCTCGCGGTTGCCGGCGGCTTCCACCAGCTGGCAGTGAAAACGTTCGTCCAGACGCGAGACTTCGCGGCCGTCCTGCAGGCGCTCCTCGGGTTGCACCATCCAGGTGCGACGCAGCTGTTCCAGGGCCTCCGGCAGCTCGCCAGCGGGGCGCTCACACAGTCGCTTGACCGCCTCCAGTTCGAGGACGATGCGCACCTCGTAGAGCTCCTCGAAGTGGGCGAAATCGAACGGCTTGACCTGCCAGCCGCTGCGGAAATACACCTCCAGATAACCCTCGCGCTCCAGGCGATACAGCGCCTGGCGCACCGGCGTGCGGCTGGCGGCCATGCGCTCGGCGATCTCGCCCTCGGAAAAACGGTCGCCCGGCAGCAGGCGGAACTCGAAGATGTCGTCCTTGAGCTGGGCATAGATGCGCTCGGCGAGATTCTCCGGGCGCTCCTTGCCACGCCTGGCGGGGCTGACCAGTTGCATCTCAGGCCGCCTCGCTCGGGGTCAGCAGGAGCAGAGCATCGCCCGGCGTCACCGCCTTGCCGGGGGCGCAGCGCAGCGACTTGACCGTGCCGGCCACCGGCGCGGTCACCGCCAGCTCCATCTTCATCGCCTCCACCACCAGCAGCGGCGTGCCGGCTTCCACGTGCTGGCCGGGCTCGACCAGCACCTTCCACACGCTGCCGCTCATCTCGGCAGCAACCAGATGGCCATCCAGATCGGCGTCGTCATGGCTTGTACTGGACAGCGCTTGTGCGGCGCTCGGATCGTCGTCCTTCCACAGTTCGACTTCGGCATCGAAGGCGGCTTTCTGCTGGCGCTGGAAGGCTGCGATATCGGCCGCGTTGTCGGCGATGAAGCGGTTGTAGGCGGCGAAGTCGAATTCGGTTTGCTCGATGCGGATCTGCGCGCGACCCTCGCGGAAGGCTTCGCGGAACTCATCCAGCTCGGCCTCGCTGACCGGGTAGAAGCGCACCTGATCGAAGAAGCGCAACAGCCAGGGCTGACCGTTCTCGAACTGGGCGTTCTTCACGTACTTGTTCCAGATCGGCAGGGTGCGGCCCACCAGCTGGTAGCCGCCGGGCGAGTCCATGCCGTAGATGCACATGTACATGCCGCCGATGCCCACGGTGCCTTCGGCGGTAAAGGTGCGCGCCGGGTTGTACTTGGAGCTGAGCAGGCGATGGCGCGGGTCCAGCGGTACGGCGCAGGGGGCGTCGAGGTAGACATCGCCGAGGCCGAGGATCAGGTAGCTGGCGTCGAACAGGATGTTGCGCACTTGTTCGCGGCTGGCCAGGCCGTTGGCGCGCTGGATGAAGTCGACGTTGTTCGGCAGCCAGGGCGCCTCGCTGCGCACGGTTTCGCGGTAGCGCTCGACGGCGGCCAGGGTGGCGCTGTCCTCGAAGGCCATGGGCAGGTGGACGATACGGGTCGGCACCTTGAGCTCGGCCACATCGCCCAGGTTCTCCTCCAGACGCAGCAGGTGTTCGAGCAGGGTGCGCTGGTGCAGCACGCGGCTGTCGTAGCGCAGCTGCAGCGAGCGTACGCCGGGGGCGAGTTCTTCCAGGCCACGCAGCGGCTCGGCCTTGAGCGCTTCCATCAGCAGGTGCACGCGCAGGCGCAGGGCCAGATCCAGCACGTTGTCGCCGTATTCCAGCAGGATGTAGGCATCGCCCGCCTGGCGATACACCGCACGCGGGCGGCTGCCCTCGGCAGGCAGCTCGGCCAGCACCGTGGCGGAAACCGTGGCGTCCGGTTGCAGCGACGGCGCCGGCAGGGTCACCGCGCTGATCGCGGCCAGGGCTTCGATGCTGCCCAGTTGCGCCTGCTCCAGGCTCTGCGCCTGCTGGAAACCGATGGGGTGAAAGCGCAGCTTGTCGCCGGGCTTGACCTGGCCGACCTTCCACAGCTCGGCCTTGGCGATGGTCACCGGGCAGACGAAACCGCCGAGGCTGGGGCCGTCCTTGGTCAGGATCACCGGGAAGTCGCCGGTAAAGTTGATCGAGCCGATGGCGTATTCGCAGTCGTGCACATTGGACGGGTGCAGGCCGGCCTCGCCGCCGTCGGCCCGCGCCCAGCTCGGTTTCGGGCCGCTCAGGCGCACGCCGAGGCGGTTGGAGTTGTAGTGCACCTCCCATTCGGCGGCGAAGAATTCCTCGATGGCTTCAGCGGTGAAGAAGTCCGGCGCGCCATGCGGGCCATAGAGCACGCCGATATTCCAGGTGCTGCCGTAGCTGGGGATCAGGCTCGGATGCGCCGCCTGTGGCGGGGCGATTGGCGCCGGGGTGGTGCAGGCCGCCAGCTCGGGCTGGGAGATGGCCAGCATATCGGCGGTGCGCAGGGTGCGCCCGGCATGGCCGCCGAACTGGCCGAGGGCGAAGGTGGAGCGGCTGCCCAGGTACAGCGGCACGTCCAGGCCATTGCGCACGGCCAGATAGGTGCGGCAGCCGCTGACCGCGCGGCCCAGCTTGAGCAGCTGACCGGCCTTGACCGCCACCGGCTGCCAGTAGGCCACCGGCGCATCGTCCAGGGTGGCCGGGCAGTCGGCGCCGGTCAGGGCGATCAGCGCATCGCTGTGAAAACGCAGGGTCGGGCCTTGCAGGGTGAATTCCAGGCCCGCGGCCTCGGCATGGTTGCCGACGATGCGGTTGGCCAGGCGGAAGGCGAAATCGTCCATCGGTCCGGACGGCGGCACGCCGATATCCCAGTAGCCGAGACGGCCCGGATAGTCCTGCACGCTGGAGTAGGTGCCGGGCTCCAGCACTTCGATGACGCAGGCCTTGAAGGCGAAGCTGTCGAGCAGACGCGTCCACACTTCGCCTTGGGCGAAGCGCTCGTCGGCCACCACCTGGCGCAGGTAATCGAGGTTGCTGGCGATGCCGTGCAGGCGGGTTTCGCCCAGGGCTTTCTGCAGCTGGGCGATGGCCTCAGCGCGAGTGTCGGCATGCACGATCAGCTTGGCGATCATCGGGTCATAGAAGGCCGAGACCTCGCTGCCGGTGCTGACCCAGCCGTCGACGCGCACGTCGGCGGGGAAGTGCACGTCGGTGAGCACGCCCGGGCTGGGCTGGAAGTTCTTCAGCGGGTCTTCGGCGTAGATCCGCACTTCGATGGCGGCGCCTTGCGGGGCGCGGTTCAGCGCGGCCCAGTCCAGCGCATCGCCCGCCGCCACGCGCAGCATGCACTCGATCAGATCCAGGCCGGTGACCATTTCGGTGACCGGGTGCTCGACCTGCAGGCGGGTGTTCACTTCGAGGAAGTAGAAGTCGTCGCGGGCGGCGTCGTAGATGAATTCCACGGTCCCGGCGCTGCGATATTTCACCGATTCGCCCAGCTGCACGGCAGCGGCGTGCAAACGCTCGCGGGTGGCCTGCGGCAGGTTCGGCGCCGGGGTTTCCTCGACCACCTTCTGGTTGCGCCGCTGCAGCGAGCAGTCACGCTCGCCGAGGGCGGCGACGCGGCCCTGGCCGTCGCCGAAAATCTGTACCTCGACGTGGCGCGCCTGATCGACGAAACGCTCTAGGAACACCCCGGCATCACTGAAGAACTGCTCGCCCATGCGCTTGACGCTTTCATAGGCGCTGGCCAGCGCCACGGCGTCGCTGCAGCGGGTCAGGCCGATGCCGCCACCGCCGGCGGTGGTCTTGAGCATTACCGGGTAGCCGATGCTGTCGGCGGCGCTCAGTGCTTCTTCCAGGCTCTGCAGCAGGCCGGTGCCCGGCGCCATCGGCACCTGGGCCTGGGCAGCCAGTTCGCGTGCTCTGTGTTTGAGGCCGAACTCTCGAATCTGCTCGCCGGTCGGGCCGACGAAGGCGATGCCGGCTGCTTCGCAGGCATCGGCGAACTCGGCGCTTTCCGAGAGAAAACCGTAACCGGGGTAGATCGCCTGGGCACCGGTTTCCTGCGCGGCGGCGAGAATCTTGTCGATACGCAGGTAGCTGTCGGCCGGCTTGTCGCCGCCCAGGGCGATGGCGATATCGGCGTCGCGTACATGCTGGGCATTGCGGTCGGCGTCGGAGTAGACGGCCACGCTTTTCACGCCCAGGCGCTTGAGCGTACGGATGGCGCGGACGGCGATCTCGCCACGGTTGGCGATCAGGACTGTTTCAAACATGGCGGTTCTCCGTGGCGAGATCGCCGTGACGGGCTACGCCCGTCCGGCACTTTGACTTCGTCGCTGCGCCGCTGCGCGGCTGGTCGCCACGGTTGGCGATCAGGACGGTATGAAACATCTGTTGCGGCCTCCTGGCTTGCTGCGCGCATGTGCGGGCAGGCGCTGATCTGTTCCCTCTCCCCTCGGGGAGAGGGCTAGGGAGAGGGGGGTATGCACGCCACCCTCTCCCCCAACCCCTCTCCCGCAAGCGGGAGAGGGGAGTAGTCACTTCCTGGTTTCGGCGATAAAGGCACGCCAGCCACCGAAGCTGGTGATGTCACGCGCGCCATCCAGCGCGTAGGGCTCGCAGATAAAGCCCTTGACCCAACGGCCATCGGCCAGCTCGAGGTTGCCGATGCCCAGCGGTGGCGGGATCTCGGCGACGAACTCGCCGAAGCGCGCCTGCGGCACGTCCCACAGCTCGACGATGATCTCGGCGCCGTTCTCGGCGACCCGCGCCAGGCCCGGTTTGGGCGGCACCGTGCCGGGCAGTGCGAAGAGGCGGTAATGCGCGGCGCTGGTGGTCTGCTCCACCAGCACGGCATCACGCGTGGTGAGCTGGAAGTTCAGCGGCATGCCGGTCAGGTGCGCGCCGACCACCGCGACGCGGATGCAGCCCGGCGCCGGTTTGTCGCTGGCGGTTTGCGCTGGCAGCGGCTTGCCGGTAGCGCCCAGCGGCAGATTGAGCGCCTGCTGCCAGCGCTGGCCGAAGGCGGCCAATGCCTGGTCATGCCAGGCCGGGGCGATCAGGGTGATGCCGGCCGGCAGACCGTCGGCGCGCAGGCCGGCCGGTACGGCCAGGGCGCACAGGTCGGCAAGGTTGGTGAAGTTGGTGTAGGTGCCGAACTGGCTGTTGAACAGCACGGGTTCTGCCTGCATCTCGGCCAGGGTGCGGATGGTCGGCGAGGTCGGCACCACCAGGGCGTCGAAGCCGGCCAGGGCGTCGTTGATGCGACGGCTCAGCTCGGCGCGGATGTACTCGGCCTTGTAGGCATCGCAGGCGCTGTACTGGTGGCCGTTTTCGACGATGCCGCGCACCACCGGATTGATATGCGCCGGGTCGACCCCTTCCACCGCGACGGTGCGTTCGGCGACCCAGGGGCCGTAGTAAAGCTGCTCGGCCAGTTGCCGGAAGGGGGCGAAATCGATCTCCACCAGCTCGGCGCCCAGTTCACGCAGTTTGCCCAGGGCGGCCTCATAGACGGTCTTGTTCTGGCTGTCGCCGAAGAACTCGGGGTTGGCCGGCACTGCCAGACGCGGCTTGGTCGGCATGCCGACCTTGGCGCTGTTCGGGTTCTTGCGGCTGTAAGCGTCGGCGGCGTCGTAGCCACCGGCGATATTGGCCACGGTCAGCGCATCGGCCACGGTCAGGGCGAACACCGAGAT
Organism: Ectopseudomonas guguanensis; assembly: GCF_900104265.1. GTDB lineage: Bacteria > Pseudomonadota > Gammaproteobacteria > Pseudomonadales > Pseudomonadaceae > Aquipseudomonas > Aquipseudomonas guguanensis. The sequence goes on along the minus strand of NZ_FNJJ01000002.1, from coordinate 379,883 downwards.
GCAGTCGATGCTGCGGCAGGCCGGCACCAGGCCGGTGTTGGGCAGCCAACCCTTGGTCGGCTTGAGCCCGACGATATTGTTGAAGCCTGCCGGCACCCGGCCGGAGCCGGCGGTGTCGGTGCCCAGCGAGAAGGGCACCAGGCCGCGCGCGACCACGCTGGCCGAGCCGGAGCTGGAACCGCCGCTGACGTAATCCGGGTTGAAGCTGTTAGGCACTGCACCGTAGGGCGAGCGGGTGCCGACCAGGCCGGTGGCGAACTGGTCGAGGTTGGTCTTGCCGATCAGGATGGCGCCGGCGGCGCGCAGGCGGGCGACCACGCTGGCGTCGGTTTCGGCGCCGTAGGCGAACTCCGGGCAGGCCGCGGTGGTGGGCCAGCCGGCGGCGTCGATATTGTCCTTGATGGCGAAGGGCACGCCGTACAGCGGCAGCTTGCTTAGCTCGCCATTAGCGGCGCCGAGTAGTGCTGACAAAGCATCGAGTTGGGCGTCGAGCTGGGCTTCGCTGGCCAGGGCGATCCAGGCGCTGTCATCAGTGCGCAACTGCAGGCGCAGGGCGTGCAGCAGTTCGGCTGGCGATTGACCGTCGCGGTAGGCTTGCTGCCACCCGGCGAGGGTGAGGGCGGTCGGTGCGTTGGACATGCTTCGAGATTCCATCTTGTATCCAAGTTGGGATCGCTAGAGCAATGACGGTGCCAGTTCTGCTAAGGCCTTTGTTTTCAGCGGGTTAGGTGATTTTCAGCACGATGGGCAAGGGCGCTGGCAGGGTGGGCTGCACCGCGGTGGGGCCGCCCTGCAAGCGGATGGTGCAGAGTTTCAGGGGCTGCCGGTGCGCTCGGCGCAACGGGCATGTAGGGTGCGCCGTGCGCACCGCCGGGTTCCGTGATGATCGCTGGTGCGCATGGCGCGCCCACATTTACGGCGCCAGGTAGTTCTTCACGCCGGTAAAGATGATCTGCGCGGCCAGGGCGCAGACGAACAGGCCCATCAGACGGCTGACGATCTGCAGCCCCTGGTCGCCGAGCAGGCGCTCGAACTGGTTGGACAGGTACAGCACCACGCCGACGGTGAGGCTGGCGAGGAAGATCGCCGCCACGGCCACCAGCTTGTCGTCCCAGTGCGGCTGGCTGGCGCCCATCAGCAGCAGGGCACCGATGGTACCGGGGCCGACGGTGATGGGAATGGTCAACGGCACTATGGTCACGTCCTGCTGCACGTTGTCGCTCTGCACCGCCGGCTTGCCCTGGGCCATGCCGAGGGCGGAGATGAACAGCACGCTGCCCGCGCCGATGCGGAAGGCGTCGATGGTGATGCCGAACAGAGTGAAGATGTGCTTGCCGAACAGGTACAGCAGCACACTGGCGATCAGCGTGGCCAGCGCCACCTTCCAGGCCAGGCGCTTGCGTTCCTTGAGGGTGTAGCCGCGGCTCAGGCCGATAAAGCAGGAAAGGACGAAGAAGGGGCTGTAGAGCACCAGCATCTTCAGGTACAGGCTGAACAACTCGGACATGTGAGACTCGTTTGCTGGGGCGAGAGTAGGGCGGGTGCAACCCGCCATCGATAGCCAGGCGGGTTTCGCCCACCTTATGACCTTACGACACCTCGCGCTGGCGACGCAGTTCGCGTTCGGCGATCCAGTGCTCGATCAGCTCGCGCAGTTGCGACAGCTCCACCGGCTTGGACATGTGCCCGTCCATGCCCACGGCGCGCGCGCGTTCCTTGTGTTCGCTGAGGATATGCGCGGTCAGCGCCACCACCGGCGTGCGCGGACGCTTCTCGCTCTTTTCCCAGGCGCGCAGCTGTTCGGTGGCGGAGAAACCATCGAGCACCGGCATTTCGCAGTCCATCAGCACCAGGTCGTAGGGCTGCGCCTTGATCGCGCTCAAGGCTTCCTCGCCGTTGCTGGCAGTGTCCGGCTTGAGGTTGAGCTTGCCGAGCATGCCGCGGATGACCTTGGTGGAGATGCTGTTGTCCTCGGCCACCAGGATGCGGAAGTCAGCCGGCACGTTCAGCGGCGTGCTCACCGGCGTCGGTGCGGCCTGCGCGGGGGTGTCGTTGGGGCGCTGGGCCAGTTCGTCGGCCAGGGTGGTCTTGAGCGTGTAGCCGGCCACCGGCTTGGCCAGGATGCGTTTGATCCCGGCATTGCGTGCGATCACCTTGCTCGGCGCGTTGCTGATGCCGGTGAGCATGATGATCAGGATGTCGTGGTTGAGGCTGGGGTCTTCCTTGATCTTGGCCGCCAGTTGCATGCCCGTCATGCCGGGCATGTCCTGGTCCAGCAGTACCGCGTCGAAGTATTCGCGCATGTGCGCCTTGGTGCGCAGCAGCGCCAGGGCCTCCTTGCCGGAGGGCACCGCACTGACCTGCATGCCCCAGGCATTGCACTGCTGCATCAGCACCTTGCGGCAGGTGTCGTTGTCATCCACCACCAGCAGGCGTGCGCCCTGCAGCGGGCTGTCCAGGTCGGTTTCCGGCTGCTCCAGGCGGGCGGCGTCCAGCGGCAGCGTCAGCCACAGGGTGGTGCCCTGGTTGCCGCTGCCCTGGATGCCGAACTCGCCGCCCATCAGGCGCACCAGCTGGCGCGCGATGATCAGACCGAGGCGCCCGCCCAGGCGGGTGGCGGAGAGGAAGTCGCGGCTCTGCAACTCGGCGTTGAGCAGGGCGTCGCGTTCTTCGGCCAGCAGCGGCCGGCCGCTGTCCTGCACAGCGACGCGCAGGCGTTGCTGGCCGTCGCTGCTGTCGAGTGCGGCCACCAGCAGGATTTCGCCCTCGTCAGTCTGCTTGAAGGCGTTGTCCAGCAGGCTCAGCAGGGCCTGGCGCAGGCGCGTGGGGTCGCCGCTGATCACCCGCGGCACCTGCGGCTGGATGAAGCTGATCAGCTCCACCTTCTGCTGCTCGGCCTTGGCGCGGAAGATGTCGAGGCAGTCCTCGATCAGCGCGCCGAGGTCGAACTGCACGTCGTCCAGCTCGATCTGCCCGGATTCCAGCTTGGAAATGTCGAGAATTTCGTTGATCAGTGTAAGCAGCTCGTTGCCCGAACTGTGGATGGTCTGCACGTAGTCGCGCTGCTTGGCCGACAGCGGCGTGCCCAGCAGCAGCTCGGTCATGCCCAGCACGCCGTTCATGGGGGTACGGATCTCGTGGCTGATCTTGGCTAGGAACTCGGCCTTGGCGCGCAACTCGGCGCTGCTGGCGGCCAGCGCAGTGCTTTCGTGCAGGGTGTCGCGCTGGATCTGTCGCTGGCGCTCGGTCAGCGACACGCTGAGGATCAGCCCGGCCAGGGTGGCGACGCTGAACACGCCGAGCACCAGCCAGCCCGGGTTGAGCTGATCGAAGCCGAGCAGCACCGGCACGAAGAAGCCGAAGCCAAGGTTGAACACCACCATGCCCACGGCGATCAGGCGCGCCGGCTGATAGCCCGAGCGCCAGTGCAGGCTGCTTACCAGCAGCAGGTTGATCGCGCTCAGGGCCACCAGCAGGTAGACCAGCGAGCTGTACCAGAACAGACCGGTGAGCGTGATGCACAGGGCGTAGGCCAGAATCAGCAGGGCATTACCCTGCAGCAGGCGGTTGAGCGGGCTTTGCTGCACCGGCGTGCCGTGCATGAAGCCGAGGCCGAAGGCCAGGGCGCTGAACGCAGCGAACAGGGCGGAGAGGTCGGCGATCAGTGATTGGTTGTAGCCCAGGCTGGGCAACCACTGGGCGAAGATGCCGAGGTTGGCCGACGAGCACACCGCCAGGCCGATATTCACGCCGGCCAGCCACAAGCCACTGGCGCTGCGGCTGTAGAAGAAGCGGATGAGGTTGTACAGGGTCAGCAGCAGCAGGGCGCCAAAGAGCATGCCGTAGAGGTAGGCGGGCTTTTCCAGGCTGACCAGCTCGGCCTGATCCATGACCTTGAACCAGGTCATCAGCGGGTGGTTGGAAGTCAGGCGAACGTAGGCGACGCGGGCCTGGCCGTCGTTGGGCAGGGGCATCAGGTAGAAGCGTGATGGCAGCGGCCGTGAAGCCAGCGGCATGGCCTCGCCGGTGTGCAGGTTCTGCTCCAGCTGGCCGTCTCTGAGCAGGTAGTAGTCGAGGTACTGCACCCGTGGCGAGAAGATCCACAGCCAGGCCGGCTGCTGCTGCGGCGCGAGCTCGACGCGCAGCCAGACGGCGTGATCACTGGGCGGGAAGGTGAAGGACTGTTTGCCGAGCGGTTTGAACTGCTGGCGCTGGGCGCGTACCTCTTCCAGCCCCAGGCGGGCGCTGGCGTCGACCAGATAGGACCAGCTCTGGGTGCCCGTCGAAGCGGAGGTGGCGCTGGCTGTCAGGGCAAGGCCGAGCAACAGCAGGCTGGCGAGTAGTCCGATGGCAATCCTGAGCCGGCGCACGGGCAAGTCCTTCTAAATGAGTGGCCGGATTATAGCCAAGCATTTGCTCGGGGGAATATGGCGCAATGAGCCATTTTTAGACTGCCTTCCCTGGCAGTCACCCGGCTGGCTTGCGCCATCTCCCGGCAATGGCCGTCAGCCTTCGCCACGCTCGCGGGCAATGGCGCGATAGCCGATGTCGTTGCGGTGGAACATGCCGTTCCAGCGAATCTTCTCGGCCAGGCGGTAGGCCTGCTGCTGGGCTTCGGCCACCGTGCGACCGATGGCGGTGGCGCACAGCACGCGGCCGCCAGCGGTGACGATCTGGCCGTCCGAAAGCTTGGTACCGGCGTGGAATACCTTGCCGTCGAGTTGGGCGGCCTCATCCAGACCTTCGATCACGTCACCCTTGGCGTAGTCGCCCGGGTAGCCGCCGGCGGCCAGTACCACGCCCACGGTGGGACGCGGGTCCCAGGTGGCTTCGACCTTGTCCAGCGCCTTGGCCAGCGCGGCCTCGACCAGCAGCACCAGGGAGCTTTCCAGGCGGCACATGATCGGCTGGGTTTCCGGGTCGCCGAAGCGGCAGTTGAACTCGATGACCTTGGGCTTGCCTGCCTTGTCGATCATCAGGCCGGCATAGAGGAAGCCGGTGTAGACGTTGCCTTCGCTGGCCATGCCGCGCACGGTGGGGTAGATCACCTCGTCCATCACCCGCTGGTGCACCTCAGGCGTCACCACCGGTGCCGGCGAGTAGGCGCCCATGCCGCCGGTGTTGGGGCCGGTATCGGCGTCGCCGACGCGCTTGTGGTCCTGGCTGGTGGCCATCGGCAGCACGTTCTGGCCGTCGACCATGACGATGAAGCTGGCTTCCTCGCCGTCGAGGAACTCCTCGATCACCACACGCGAACCGGCCTCACCGAAGGCGTTGCCGGCGAGCATATCGCGCACGGCGTCCTCGGCTTCGGCCAGGGTCATGGCGACGATCACGCCCTTGCCTGCAGCCAGGCCGTCGGCCTTGATCACGATGGGGGCGCCTTTCTCTCGCAGGTAGGCCAGCGCCGGCTCGATCTCGGTGAAGTTCTGGTAGTCGGCGGTGGGGATCTTGTGCCGGGCCAGGAAATCCTTGGTGAAGGCCTTGGAGCCTTCCAGCTGAGCGGCGGCGGCGGTGGGGCCGAAGATGTCCAGGCCACGCGAACGGAACAGGTCGACCACGCCCTTCACCAGCGGCGCTTCCGGGCCGACGATGGTCAGTTGCACGTTCTTCTCGGCGAAGTCGGCGAGCTGCTCGATGGCCAGCACGTCGATGGCGACGTTCTCGCACTTGGCTTCCACCGCGGTGCCGGCGTTGCCCGGGGCGACGAAGACCTTCTCGACGCGCGGATCCTGCGCCACTTTCCAGGCCAGGGCGTGTTCACGGCCGCCGCTGCCGATGATCAGTACATTCATTGCGTTCTCCTCGAGGAGGTGGGCCAGGGGCCCCGATGGTGGATGAGAAAAGCGTCATCCACCCTACAAAAGCTTATTCCTGCAGACCTTCGGGGGCGCGATGGAGCGGGTAGATGCAAGGCGTCCGGGCCCTCCCCAAGCGGAGTTGCCTTCTGGCAATGAGCATTGGGGAGGGGCCGGACAACGCAGCAGATGCCTGCTTCAGTGCGTCCCTGTCACTCAGTGCCGGAAATGGCGCATGCCGGTGAATACCATGGCAATGCCGGCCTCGTCGGCGGCCGCGATCACCTCGTTGTCGCGCATCGAACCACCCGGCTGGATCACCGCGGTGATGCCGGCCTTGGCGGCGTTGTCGATGCCGTCGCGGAACGGGAAGAAGGCGTCGGAGGCCATTACCGCGCCCTGCACCTGCAGGCCGGCGTGCTCGGCCTTGATCGCGGCGATGCGTGCAGAGTTGACGCGCGACATCTGGCCGGCGCCGACACCGACGGTCTGGCGGTTCTTGGCGTAGACGATGGCGTTGGATTTGACGAACTTGGCCACTTTCCAGGCGAAGATCAGGTCATGGATTTCCTGCTCGCTCGGCGCGCGCTGGGTGACGATCTTCAGGTCGGAGGCAGCGATCATGCCGATGTCGCGGCTCTGTACCAGCAAACCACCATTGACGCGCTTGAAGTCCCAGCCCGCAGCGCGCTCGGCCGACCATTCGCCGCATTCGAGCAGGCGCACGTTGGCCTTGGCCGCCACCACTTCACGGGCGGCGGCGGAGATTTTCGGGGCGATGATCACTTCGACGAACTGACGCTCGACGATGGCCTTGGCAGTTTCGCCATCCAGCTCGCGGTTGAAGGCGATGATGCCGCCGAACGCCGACTCGGTATCGGTGGCGTAGGCCAGGTCGTAGGCCTTGCGGATGCCGCCTTCGTCTTCCGGTACCACGGCCACGCCGCACGGGTTGGCGTGCTTGACGATGACGCAGGCCGGCTTGACGAAGCTCTTCACGCATTCCAGCGCGGCGTCGGTGTCGGCCACGTTGTTGAACGACAGTTCCTTGCCCTGCAGCTGCACGGCGGTGGAAACGCTGGCTTCGCCCTTCTTCGCCTCGACGTAGAAGGCTGCGCTCTGGTGCGGGTTCTCGCCGTAGCGCATTTCCTGCGCCTTGACGAACTGGCTGTTGAAGGTGCGCGGGAAGGCACCGCGGCCTTCGGTGGACAGGGTGTCCGCCGCCTGGTCGATGGTGCCCAGGTAGTTGGCGATCATGCCGTCGTAGGCGGCGGTGTGCTCGAAGGCCTTCAGCGCCAGGTCGAAACGCTGGGCGTAGGTCAGGCCGCCTGCCTTGAGGGACTCGACGATGCCGGCGTAGTCGCCGGTGTTGACCACGATGGCCACATCTTTGTGGTTCTTCGCCGCCGAGCGGACCATGGTCGGGCCGCCGATGTCGATGTTCTCGATGGCATCGGGCAGGGAGCAATCAGGCTTGGCCACGGTGGCTTCGAAGGGGTAGAGGTTGACCGCGACCAGATCGATCGGCTTGATGCCGTGCTCGTCCATCACCGTGCCGTCCAGCGCACGGCGACCGAGGATGCCGCCATGGATCTTCGGGTGCAGGGTCTTGACGCGGCCGTCCATCATTTCCGGGAAACCGGTGTAGTCGGCGACTTCCACTGCGCTCACGCCGTTGTCCTTGAGCAGCTTGTAGGTGCCGCCGGTGGAGAGGATTTCCACGCCGAGGGCGGCCAGCTCGCGAGCGAAATCGAGGATGCCGGTCTTGTCGGAAACGCTGATCAGCGCGCGGCGAACGGGGAGGCGGGTGGTCTGGTCGGTCATAGTGATTCCAGTAAAGGCTTCAGGCTTCTGGCCACAGGCTGCAGGCCGTGGCGGTCTGCCTGCCGCCTGCAGCCTGAGGCCTGTCGCCGCTTTTAGAGAAGGTCGTACTGCTTGAGTTTCTTGCGCAGCGTGCCGCGGTTCAGGCCGAGCAGCTCGGAGGCCTTGGTCTGGTTACCCTTCACGTGATTCATGACGGTTTCCAGCAACGGCGCTTCGACTTCGGTGAGCACCAGGTTGTACACGTCGGTGACGTCCGCGCCCTCGAGATGGGCGAAGTAGTTGTGCAGCGCCTTCTCCACGGCGCCGCGCAGGGTCTGGCCCTCTTCGCTCGGCGTGTTCAGGTGCTGTTTAAGGCTGGTGTTGTCACTCACGGGTGCAATTCCACTCACTAGGGTCTCTGTCATCAACGTCATGCGGCCACCTCGTTTCCATCGTTGTGCCGTTCGCGAAAGAACGCGCGAACGTGGGCGCACTGTGCGTCCGTACTGTCCAGACGGTTGAACTGGGCGCGAAACACCCTGGCGCCCGGCAGGGTTGCCAGATACCAGCCGACATGCTTGCGGGCGATGCGTACGCCCATCAATTCGCCATAGAAGGCGTGCAGTGCGGCCAGGTGTTCCAGCAGGATGCGTTCCACTTCGAGCAGGCTCGGTGCCGGCAGGGTTTCGCCGGTACGCAGGTAGTGCTCGATTTCACGGAAGATCCACGGCCGGCCCTGCGCGGCGCGACCGATCAGCAAGGCGTCGGCGCCGGTGGCGTCGAGCACGGCCTTGGCTTTTTGTGGGGAGTCGATGTCGCCATTGGCGAACACCGGAATCGATATCGCCTGCTTGATGGCGGCGATGGTCTCGTATTCGGCTTCGCCGGTGTACAGGTCGGCGCGGGTGCGGCCGTGTACGGAAAGAGCGGAAATGCCGGCATCTTGGGCGATCTTCGCCACGGTGATGCCGTTCTTGTTCTGCCGGTCCCAGCCGGTGCGGATCTTCAGGGTCACCGGTACGTCCACCGCGCCGACCACCGCCTCGAGGATCTCGCGCACCAGCGGCTCGTCGCGCATCAGCGCCGAACCAGCGGCCTTGTTGCAGACCTTCTTGGCCGGGCAGCCCATGTTGATGTCGATGATCTGCGCGCCCAGTTCGACGTTCTTGCGCGCCGCCTCGGCCATCATCTGCGGGTCGCCGCCGGCGATCTGCACCGAGCGCGGCTCCGGATCACCGGCATGCAGCAGGCGCAGGCTGGATTTACGGCTGTTCCACAGGCGCACATCGCTGGTGACCATCTCCGACACCACCAGGCCGGCGCCAAGACGGCGACACAGCTGGCGGAACGGGCGATCGGTGACGCCGGCCATGGGGGCCAGGATCAACCGATTGGGCAATGTGTAGGGGCCAATACGTGGGGCCGACATGGGGCGTCCCTGCTTGTTGGTTCGCATTTGAGACAAAGGGCGATCAACACCTGGCCTCCACCGTGTCCTCTGGGGGAACGGTGACGGACCTGTGCTCGCGAAAGGGTGGGCATGATACCCGCTCTGGATGGCCGGATAAAGGCTGTTTTGAACAAATTCTGAACAGCGATGGCCTTATCGCCGGGAGTTAGATGGAAGGCCTGCGGCCAGGTGTCGCGCGGGCTGCAGGCTATTCCGGGGAATGGAAGCTGAGGCTGTAGTTCACCGCCCGGGTGCCCGGGTCGAGGATGTCCAGGGAGATGTGGATGGGCGTCTGCGGCGGCATTTCGCTCTGTCCGGCCAGCTCGCCGGCGAGGTACTCGCTGGGCTTGAAGCGGCGACTGGCGACCAGTTGTCCGCCCAGGTCGGCGAAGCGCATTTCCAGCAACGGGAAGGGCTGGGCGAAGGGGGCACGGTTGTAGAGAATGGCGTCGACGATCAGGGCGCCGGAGAACTCCGGGTGGCTGCGCACTACCAGGTTGCTGCTGCGAATCTGGCCGATGTCGACCTTCGACGGCAGGCTGCAGCCTATGCTCGGGCACAGCTGTTCGAACCAGGGACGATAACGGTCCTGGCGCGCCAGTTCGTCGAAGTTGTAGATCGTATATTGGGCCAGCAGGCCGCCGGCGGCCAGCAGGTTGAGCAGGCTCCAGCCGAACAGGCGCCCCCAGGAGGTGCCCTGAGGCTGGCGCCATTCGAGCTGCAGGGGTTCGTCGTCCAGTTCGAACAGGCGCTCGTCACGCAGGCCCGGCTCGCTGCGCGCCACCTTGGGCTCTTCACGTGCGCTGCGAGGGTCCTCTTCCTGCTGCTGCGGTTCGTCCGGTTCGTCATCGAGATCGCCCAGGCGCGGCTCGGCGACTTCGTCGAGCTCGTCGGCGATGGGCTGCTGCCTGCGCGGTGTGGGGGCGACCCGTTCGACTGCTTTGGGCTCGGGGGTGGTGGCGGGCGCCGGTTGCTCTTCGTTCGGCTGCAGTTCGAAGTCGGTGCGCTCGCGTTTAACCGGTTCGTCGCGCAGCAGGGCTTCGGCCCAGGCCTCGTCGTGCGGCTCTTGCCGGTCATCGAGGGCACTGCTGGCAAAGGTCTCGGTATGGCGCGGTGCCCGCTCCAGTGCGAGGAACTGTTGCGACAGCTGTTGTTCCTGTTCTTCCAGCCTGGCCAGTTCCTCGTCCAGGTCGAGGCTGTCCAGGTCGAGGTCGTCATGGATCCACAGCGTGTCGTCAATGGGCTTCTTGGCGGGTGGCTTGGCGGTGCTGTCCGGCTGAACCTGGCTGGCTGGCGCACTGGCCGGCTTGACCGGCGCCGGTGTTGCCGTGCGGCGGCCGAACAGCTGCTCGGCGGCGTTGAACACGTGCAGGCAGGCACCGCAGCGCACGGCGCCATGGGCAGCAGCCAGCTGCGCCTGGCTGACGCGGAAGCTGGTACGGCAATGGGGGCACTGGGTGACGTGGCTTTCGCTCATGCGCGGGTCCGGGAGTTCGAGGCAGCTAGTCTAAAGGAGCAGCTTCAGGCTGCAAGCTAAAGGCTGCAGGCAAATGCAAAGGCGGCCGGACGCCATTCTGCTTTGCCTGCCGCCTGCTTCAGCGCTTGACGCCGCTGATCCGCACCCAGCCGTCCTTTTCCGCCGTGGGGTCGAGGTCGAAGGCGCCTGCATAGGCAGTGCGTACTTCTTCGGCCTGCTCGGCGAGGATGCCCGACAGCGCCAGGCGTCCACCGGCTTTGACCAGCGCGGTGATCTGAGGTGCCAGGGAAACCAGCGGGCCGGCGAGGATGTTGGCGACGACCACGTCCGCCGGCTGCTGCGGCAGATCGGCCGGCAGGTAGACCGGGAAGCGTGCCGGGTCGATGCCGTTGCGCGAGGCGTTGTCGCGCGAGGCTTCCAGCGCCTGCGGGTCGATATCGGTGCCCACCGCCTGCGGTGCGCCGAGCAGCAGGGAGGCGATCGCCAGGATGCCCGAGCCGCAGCCAAAATCGAGCACGCTGCAGTTATCGAGCTTCTGGCCGTCGAGCCATTCCAGACACAGCGCGGTGGTCGGGTGGGTGCCAGTGCCGAAGGCCAGGCCCGGATCGAGCAGCAGGTTGACCGCATCCGGCTCCGGCGCGGCGTGCCAGCTCGGCACGATCCACAGGCGCTGGCCGAAACGCATCGGCTGGAAGCCATCCATCCAGCTGCGCTCCCAGTCCTGATCCTCGATGCGCTCGACATGATGCTCCGGCAGATCGCCGCCACACAGCAGCTGCAGATGGGCGAGCAGTGCGGTCTCGTCGGTGTCGGCTTCGAACAGGGCCAGCAAATGGGTGTGCGACCACAGCGGGGTAGTGCCCAGGTCCGGCTCGAAGATCGGCTGATCCTCGGCATCCATGAAGGTCACCGATACGGCGCCTACTTCCAGCAGGGCATCCTCGTAGGTTTCCGCCTGTTCGGGAGTGATGGCGAGACGGACTTGTAACCAGGGCATGGGGGGCTCCCTTCGGGAGCGGCTGCAGGCGTCAGGCTGCAGGCCGCAGGAAAAAGAAAGGAGCGGCCGAGGCCGCTCCGAGGTGGTACATCATAATCTGGCAAGCCTGAAGCCTGAAGCCTGAAGCCTGAAGCCTGAAGCCTGAAGCTTAGTGCTTGTCCATACCCAGTTTCTTTTCCAGGTAGTGGATGTTCACGCCGCCTTTGACGAAACCCTTGTCGCGGGTCAGGTCGCGGTGCAGCGGCACGTTGGTCTTGATGCCGTCGACGACGATCTCGTCCAGGGCATTGCGCATGCGCGCCATGGCTTCGTCGCGGTCCTTGCCGAAGGTGATCAGCTTGCCGATCAGCGAGTCGTAGTGCGGGGGGACGCTGTAGCCGCTGTACAGGTGCGAGTCGACGCGAACGCCATTGCCGCCCGGAGCATGGAAGTGCTTGACCTTGCCGGGGCTGGGCATGAAGTTGTCCGGGTCTTCGGCGTTGATCCGGCACTCGATGGAGTGGCCGAGGATCTTCACGTCTTCCTGCTTGATCGACAGCTTGTTGCCGGCGGCGATGCTGAGCATCTCCTTGACGATGTCGATGCCGGTGACCATCTCGGTGACCGGGTGCTCCACCTGCACACGGGTGTTCATCTCGATGAAGTAGAAACGGCCGTCTTCGTAGAGGAACTCGAAGGTGCCGGCGCCACGGTAGCCGATCTCGACGCAGGCATCGACGCAGCGCTTGAGCACTTCGGCGCGGGCCTTCTCGTCGATCAGCGGGGCCGGAGCTTCTTCGATCACCTTCTGGTGGCGACGCTGCAGCGAGCAGTCGCGGTCGTACAGGTGGATGGCGTTGCCCTGGCCATCGGACAGCACCTGGACTTCCACGTGGCGCGGATTGCCGAGGAACTTTTCCAGGTAGACCATCGGGTTGCCGAACGCGGCACCGGCTTCGGTGCGGGTCAGCTTGGCCGACTTGATCAGGTCTTCTTCCTTGTGCACCACGCGCATGCCGCGACCACCACCGCCACCGGCGGCCTTGATGATCACCGGGTAGCCCACTTCACGGGCGATGCGCAGGGCCTCTTCCTCGTCTTCCGGCAACGGGCCGTCGGAGCCCGGTACCACCGGCACGCCGGACTTGATCATGGCGTCCTTGGCCGACACCTTGTCACCCATCAGGCGGATCACGTCGGCTTTCGGGCCGATGAAGGCGAAGCCGGAGTTCTCCACCTGTTCGGCGAAGTCGGCGTTCTCGGCGAGGAAGCCGTAACCCGGGTGGATGGCGGTGGCGCCGGTCACTTCAGCGGCGCTGATGATGGCCGGGATGTTCAGGTAGGACTGCGAACCAGGCGCCGGACCAATGCAGACGGACTCGTCGGCCAGGCCCAGGTGCATCAGCTCACGGTCGGCGGTGGAGTGCACGGCCACCGTCTTGATGCCCAGTTCCTTGCAGGCGCGCAGGATGCGCAGGGCGATTTCGCCACGGTTGGCGATAAGAACTTTTTCCAGCTTCTGCATTGCAGGCTCCCCGCGCATCAAACGATGGTGAACAGGGGTTGGTCGTACTCAACCGGCTGGCCGTTTTCCACCAGGATGGACTCGATCACGCCGCTGGCTTCGGCTTCGATGTGGTTCATCATCTTCATCGCTTCGACGATGCACAGGATGTCGCCTTTCTTCACGGTCTGACCGACTTCGACGAAGTTGGCCGAGGTCGGCGAGGCGGCGCGGTAGAAGGTGCCGACCATCGGCGAGCGAGCCACGGTGCCGTTCAGCTTCGGCGCGGCGGCCGGAGCGGCCTCGGCGCTCGGGGCGGCCGCGGCTGCAGGAGCGGCTACCGGAGCCGGTGCCGGGGCATAGACAGGCTGCGCGGCATAGGTCGGCTGCTTGCTGTGACGGCTGATGCGAACGGACTCTTCGCCCTCTTTGATCTCCAGCTCGTCGATACCGGATTCTTCCAGCAGCTCGATCAGTTTCTTGACTTTACGGATATCCATGAATGGTCAACTCCCAGAGGTGAGGTAGGACTTGTCTGCCAGGCTGCGCGTCAGGCGCGCCCGGCCAGTTGTTCGAGTGCCGCTTCCAGGGCCAGCCGATAACCGCTGGCGCCAAGGCCGCAAATCACCCCTACGGCAACGTCGGAAAAGTAGGAGTGATGGCGGAAAGGTTCACGCTTGTGCACGTTGGACAGGTGCACTTCGATGAATGGGATGCTCACCGCCAGCAACGCGTCACGTAATGCGACGCTTGTATGGGTAAAAGCGGCGGGATTGATCAGGATAAAGTCGACACCTTCACCCTTTGCGGCGTGAATGCGGTCGATCAGCTCGTACTCGGCGTTGCTCTGCAGGTACAGCAGATGGTGGCCTGCTTCGCAGGCGCGCTGCTCCAGATCCTGGTTGATCTGGGCGAGGGTGGTGGCGCCATATTTGTCGGGCTCGCGGGTGCCCAGCAGGTTCAGGTTGGGGCCGTGCAGCACCAGTAGGGTGGCCATGGTCGCGTTCCTTGTTGTTCAGGCTGCGCCGGACTATGCCGTAGCTGGTCCGATGTCGGCAATAGTCGACACGATGCCCGGCGTTTGCGGCAGAAATATGACTATAGCGGCAGATCTGGTCGGCGCCAGGTTGGGGCGGAGCGATTAGCGCGTGCTGGCCTGATCCAGGCGCGCGGCGAAGGTGGCGGCATCGACCTCACCTACGACACGCAGATCGAGCAATTCGTCACCATTGGCGGCGAACAGCTGAATGGCGGGTGGGCCGAACAGCTTGTAGCGATCCAGCAGGGCACGCTGGGCAGCGTTGCTGTCGGTGATGTCGAAGCGGATCAGGCGCCAGCCGCCCAGCCTGCTGCCGACCTCGGCATTGCCGAACACCTCGCGCTCGATCACCTTGCAGCTGATGCACCAGTCGGCGTACCAGTCCAGCAGCAGCGGCTGGCCCGCGTTCTTCGCCTCTGCCAGGGCTGCGTCCAGCTCGGCCGGGCTGCTCAGGGTCTGCCAGGCGCCGCTCTTGGCGCTCGCTGCGGCGCTGCCGGCCTGCAACTGGCCAAGCGGCCGCAGCGGATCGCTGGCGCCCTGCAGCGCGCCGACCCAGGCGGCCAGGGCATAGACCAGCAGTGCCAATCCGGCGATCTGGCCGAGCTTCTGCCGGTGCGTCCTGGGGCCGAACTCCAGGGCGCCGAGGAACACCGCCACACCACCGGCCAGCAGGCCCCACAGCGCCAGGCTGAGGCTGCCCGGCAGCACGCGTTCGAGCAGCCAGACCGAAACGGCCAGCAGCAGCACGCCGAAGGCGTTGCGCACGGTGACCATCCAGGGGCCGGCTTTTGGCAGCAGCGCGCCGCCACCCGCTCCAAACACGATCAAGGGGGTGCCCATGCCAAGGCCCAGAGCGAATAGCTGCAGACCACCGCCGAGCGCGTCGCCGGTTGTACTGATATACAACAGCAGTCCGGTCAGAGGCGCGGTAATGCAAGGTGACACGATTAGGCTGGAAAGCACGCCTAGCGATGCTGCTCCGGCTATTGTCCCTCCTCTCATCTGGCTTGCCTGGTGATCAAGACGATCTTGGATGAATGTCGGTAGACGTAATTCAAATACACCGAACATTGCCAAGGCGAAGATCGCAAAGAATGTGGCGAAGGGTACTAAGATCCAAGGCGATTGCAGCATCGCTTGAAGATTAAGGCTGGCACCAAAAAGTCCCATCAAGGCGCCAAGAATGGCGTAGCAGGCAGCCATTGGAAGCACGTAAGCGAGCGATAAGACAAAACCCCGCGTATTGCTCGGCCGGCCGCGTAGCACCACGCCCGACAGGATAGGGAGCATGGGTAGCACGCAAGGCGTGAATGTCAGGCCGAGACCTGCCAGAAAGGCGAGTGCCAGATCCATCCATGTCCATGTGCTGGTCGGCATATCACCGATCTCGATGAACTCGGTTTCCGGCGGATAGCACAGGCCCTTGTCGGCGCAACCCTGGTAGCCGACCTGCAGCCGCAGCGGGCGCTCGTTCGGATTGTCCAGTGGCAGGCGGATGTCCAGCACGCCGTAGTACACCTCGACATCGCCGAAGAATTCGTCGTGCTTGGCCTGGCCGGCGGGCAGCTCGGCCTCGCCGAGGACCAGATCGGCCGGCTCGACGCTGAAATTGAAGCGGTGGCGATAGAGGTAGTAACCCTCGGCGGCGACGAAGCGCAGGGTCACCGCCTGGGCATCGCTGCTGACCAGGCTCAGCTTGAAGGCTTCGCGTACGGGCAGGAAATCGCTGCTGTTGTTCAGCGGTGCACCAATCGGCGACGCGGCCGGGCGCTGGTCGAACAGATTGGCGCTGGCGGGCAGGCTCAGGCAGAGCAGAAGCAGGGGAAGCAACAGTCGACGCAGTGACATCGGGCGAATATCTCGGCGAAAGGTGGCGGCATGATACCGGAAAGCGCCCCGGCGCATCGTCACCGCCGCGCCGAAGCGGCGGATGCGGAGGATGGGCGCAGCCTTGGAGCGGGCCGCTGCCGTCGAGTTCCGGCCTGCGCTGCCTTGTCGCAGGGTGCTTTGTGCCGAGCCTAGACGCGAAACGCCTGCACGGCGCTGTGCAGCTGGCCGCCAAGCTGCAGCAGGCGCTCGCTTTCGTTGCGTCCGTTGGCGATCAGGCCAAGGTTTTCGTCGCCCAGCTGATGGATGCGTTCGCCGTGCTCGCGAATCTCGCCGACCGCGCCGCTCTGCTGCGCGGTGGCCTCGGCGATGCGCTCGGCCATGCTGGCGATGGTGCGGATGGCACTGACCATCTGATCCAGCGCGCCATCGGCGGCCTCGGCCTTGCCTGCGGTGGCCTCGGCATGCTCGACCTGGGCGCGCATCGCCTGCACGGACTGGTGGGCGGCCTGTTGCAGGCGGCCGATGACATCCTGGATTTCCGCGGTGGCGCTGCCGGTGCGTTGCGACAGCGAGCGCACCTCGTCGGCGACCACGGCGAAACCGCGGCCGGCCTCACCGGCCCGCGCTGCCTCGATGGCGGCGTTGAGGGCAAGCAGGTTGGTCTGTTCGGCGATGCCGCGAATCACCGTCAGCACGCCACCGATGGTGGCGGTCTCGTCGGCCAGGCGCTCGATGGCCTGGGCATTGCCCTGCACTTCGCTGACCAGCGCATGCAGGCCTTCCAGGCTCTGGCCGATGACCTGCTGGCCATGAACCAGGGCGCGGTCGGCGTCGCGGCTGGCATCGGCGGTCTGGCTGGCGTCCTGGGCGACCTGGCCGATGGTCGCCTCCAGCTCGCCGAGTGCGTCGCGGATCAGCGCGGTATCGCCGGCCTGGCGTTCGGCGCCGCGGTGCAGGCCGCCGCTGAGGTCGGCCAGGGTACGGCTGGAGCCGGCGACCTGTTCGGCATGGCCGCGGATGCTGGCCACCAGGTCCACCAGATAGCGGCGCAGGTGATTGAGCGAGTCCTCGATATCGCGCAGCTCGCGGGTGCGCGAATCGATGCTGATCGCCGTGCCGAAGTCGCCCCCGGCCCACTGCGAGAGTGCCGGCACCAGGCGCCCGAGCACCTGCGACAGGCGCCGCTGGATGCGGTCGATGACCAGGGCGATGAGCAGGATCAGGCCGATCATCAGGCCCTGGATCAGGCGCACCTCACCCTGGATGCGTGCGTATTCGCCCTTCACCAGCGGCTCCAGCGCCGCCAGCGCCTGTTGCACCTGGCTCACGCGCTCGCCGGTGGTCACGGCCAGTTGCTGGCGCTGCTCGACCAGCTCACGGGTGCGCTGCAGTTCGCCGGGGTAGCGGCGCACCAAGGTGCTCAGCTCGCGTTTCAGGTCGATGCCGCGGTCCTGCGCCTGTTGCTCCTGCTCGGCGTCATCCAGGCCGAGCAGGGCGGCGAAGCCGATGCTGGCGGAACTGTCGGCCTGCTGCACGCCGAGCAGCGGCAGGCTGTCGAGCGTTTCTACCTGCTGGCTCAGGGCCTTGAGTTCGCGCTCGACGTCGCCGAGCAGTTCGCTACGGCCCTGGCTGATGAAGCGCTCGCGGGCATGGGCCAGCTTGAGCAGGCGCGAGCCCGCCTCCTGCAGCGGCTTGCGGTAGTTGGCGGCGTTCGGGCTGCCGGCGCTCTCGACGTACTGGCTCAGCTGTTCCAGCGTGGCGAGCATCTCGCGCTCGGCCTGCAGCAGCAGCCCCTGCGGGTCGCCGGCCAGCTTGCCGGCCGCGAGCAACTGGTTGGCGCTGAACTCGCGCAGCTGTTCCAGGCTGGGGCGCAGCTCGGCAGTCAGCTGGGGCGGCAGTTGCTCAAGGGACTCGTCGAAAAGGTCGATGGCCTGGGTCGCGGCGCTGTGCTGCACGGCGTTGCCACTGGCCAGGTAGGCCTGAATATTGTCGGCCACCTCATGCTGGAACTGCTGGGACAGCGTCAGGTAGCGCTCCATCAACTGCACCGGCTGCTGCAATGCGCGCTGCGACCACCAGAGCGTCGCGCCCAGGGCGACGCAGACGGTGACCAGCAGCAGGGTATTGAGATTGGTGAGCAGCTTGAGGCGCATGGCGGGCTCGATCGACGACTGAACGATGCGCGCGAGCTTATTGCGGTTTGGTTACAGCCTGATGACGCTGTGCGCCAGGTCACGTTTCTGCGGCGATCCGCGGCGAATCAGGCGTCACCGTAAAGCTCCACTCGATTGCGGCCGCCATGCTTGGCCTTGTACAGCGCTTCGTCGGCACGTTTGGACAGCGCGTTGCCATCGAGCCCCGGTTGCAGCATGGCGATACCGCAACTGAAGGTGCAGGACAGGTCCTGCGGCTGGGCCGGGTAGTGGATTTCGGCGAATCGCTGGCGAATTTCCTCCAGCACCTTGAGCGCCGACTGCTCGTCGGTATCGGGCAGTACCACGGCGAATTCTTCGCCACCGTAACGGCCGATATGGTCGGTCTTGCGCAGGCGCTGCTTGAGAAACAGCGCCAGGCTCTTGATCACCCTGTCGCCCATGGGGTGACCATAGGTGTCGTTGACCTTCTTGAAGTGGTCGATGTCGAGCATGGCGAAGGCCAGCGGATGCTCTTCGCGGCGCGCGCGGAAGCAGGCGTCCTCGAGCAGCTGCAGGGTGTGGGTGTGGTTGTACAGGCCGGTGAGGCTGTCACGCACCATGCGCGCCTTGAGGTTGCGTGCGCGGGCGGCGCGGTTGCGCACGGTAGCGATCAGGTGGCGCGGCTTGATCGGTTTGGTGAGGAAGTCGTCGCCGCCCTCGCTCATGGCGTCGAGCTGCTTGTCCAGGTCGTCCTCGGCCGACAGGTAGATGATCGGCACGCTGACGTAGCGGTCGTTGTGGCGGATCACCTTGGCCAGCTCGGTGCCGTTGCACTCGGGCATGTACATGTCGAGGATGATCAGGTCGGGCTGGAACTCGGCCAGCGCGTCCATCGCCTGGATCGGCTCGGTCAGGGTATGGGTGAGAATGCCGGCGCTGTTGAGCACGCGCTCGGTGTGGGTCGCCTGGGCCTTGGAGTCGTCGACGATCAGCACCTTGTAGGGGTCGTACTGCGAGACGTGGGTCAGCACCTCGATGCGTTCGAGCAGGCTCGAGGCATCCAGCGAACCGGTGAAGAACTCCTGGCCGCCGGCGCGTACCGCGGCCAGGCGGGTCGGGGTGTCGGTATCGCAGTGGCTGAAGAACAGCAGCGGGATCTTCTGCTCCAGTCCGTCCTGCACCGAGGCTGCCAGCTCCAGCCCGGCGCCGGCGAAGTCGACGTCCATGACGATGGCGGCAGGGTGGCGTTCGGTGATGGCGGCGCGGAAGGCGTGCTCATCGCTCAGGGCTTGCGCGGCGAGGCCGAAGAAGTCCAGTTGCTGGGCCAGGCGCTCGGCACGCCGGGCGTCCTGCAGGGCGATGTACACCGGCTTGCGCAGCGGCGGCAGAAAGGTCTGTTCGAAGGCGTCACCATGACGCAGACCGGTACGTGAGAGGCGCTGCATGGCCTGATTGAGGCGGGCGATCAGGCTACTGTTGAGTCGGCCACGGTTTTCCACCACCTCGTCCAGGCTGGCGCCGATGCTTTGTGCCAGTTGTGCGTGCTCGAGCTGCTCGAAGCGCTCGGCATAGCGCAGCAGGCGCAGGTTGGCCTCGGTCAGCTCGAGCATGCCGGCATCGTTCCATTCGCTGCGCTGCAGGCGTTGCCAGACTTCCAGCACCTGGCGTGCCTGGTGAATCACGCGTTGGGCGAAGTGATGCTTGAGGCGATCACGACTGGGATCCGCTTGCTCGGTCATGGGCCGACTTCTGTAGGTGGTTAAGTCAGTGGTGGCTTGATGCTATCACTTGATGGCCGGGCTGGCATTGCCGTCGATCAATTGACGTTGGTTTTTCTGTCGAATAAGCGACAGAAATATCGTTTTCCCGTACCAGCGGTAAGTTTGCCGCCGCTCCCTGCGTTTTGCTCCGGGCTTGCCTTATAGTGCGTAGCAGATCGCAACCCGTTAGGCCGGTTGTGGTCGAACACACGAATTCGCTTGAAAAGGACACTGCCATGCTGGACTGGAAGAATCGCGCGACGAACTCGCTCGGCGGCGCCGACAAGGCCTCGGAGGGCGACCGCAGCGGCGGCAGCCTGATCGCCCGAGCCCTGGGCGGACTGCTCGGTGTCTATCTGCTGATCGCCCTGGTGGTCGGCTGGTACTGGAGCCAGGAGCCGTCTGCCTTCCAGGTGCAGCAACATGCACAGAACGCGGCGCAGCAGGCGCAGCGGCAGATGGTCACCGGCTACACCACGGTGGAGACCCTCAAGCAGGTCGCCACCACGCTGCTCGACAAGCCGGGCGGCTACCTGTCCAACGACCTCGCCCCGCCCGGCCTGTGGCTGGACAACATGCCGAGCTGGGAATACGGCGTGCTGGTGCAGGTACGCGACTTCTCCCGCGCGCTGCGCAAGGATTTCGCCCGTTCGCAGTCGCAGTCCACGGAAAACCCGGACCTGGCCAAGGCCGAGCCGCGCTTTCACTTCGACAACAAGAGCTGGGCGCTGCCGGCCTCCGAGTCCGAGTATCGCGAAGGCATCAAGTCGCTGGATCGATACCTGGCCAACCTGAGCGAGAAGAACGCGCAGTTCTATGCCCGTGCCGACAACCTCAACAACTGGCTGGGCGATGCCGGCACCCGCCTTGGCTCGCTGTCCCAACGCCTGTCCGCCAGCGTCGGTCAGGTGCGTCTGAACGAGAACCTGCAGATTGGCAACGACGCCGAAGAGTCCGGCCTGGTCGGGCGAGATGGCGTGTACGAGACGCCCTGGCTGCAGATCGACAACGTGTTCTACGAGGCCCGTGGTCAGGCCTGGGCGCTGGCTCACCTGCTGCGCGCCATCGAGGTCGACTTCGCCGACGTGCTGGCGAAGAAGAATGCCACGGTCAGCGTGCGCCAGATCATCCGCGAGCTGGAGGCGGCGCAGGCCACCCTGTGGAGCCCGATGATCCTCAATGGCAGCGGCTACGGCATCCTCGCCAACCATTCGCTGGTGATGGCCAACTACATTTCCCGCGCCAACGCCGGCCTGATCGACCTGCGTCAGCTGCTGAGCCAGGGCTGATGGACGCGATCTCGGCGACCGAGGCGGCGCACCGCGCCGCTTCGGATCTGGAGCGCGTCGCCTGGGTCGACGAGCAGGACCGGCCGCTCGGCGGCGTGACCCGCGCCGAACTGCGCGAGCGGCGGCTGATCGGTCGCGGCACCTATATCCTGTTGTTCAACTCGGCCGGGCTGCTCTGCGTGCATCGGCGCACCCTGAGCAAGGCGCTGTATCCCGGTTACTGGGACGTGGCGGCCGGCGGCATGGTGCTCGAGGGCGAGGACTACCGGCTTTCCGCCGAGCGCGAGCTGGCCGAGGAACTGGGCATCGTCGATGTTGCGCTGGTCGAGCATGCGCACTTTCTCTACGACGCCCCGGAAAGCCGCCTGTGGTGCATGGCCTATTCGGCGGTGTCCGATGCGCCGCTGGTATTGCAGCCGGAAGAGGTGTTGGAGGCACGCTTCATCAGCATCGAGCAGGCGCTGGAGGAAACCCGCCACCTGCCGTATTGCCCGGATTCGCTGGCAGCGCTGGAGCGCTATATAAAAAGGCCATAAACAGGTCGCTTGCGGCCGGCTGATGACCCTCTCCCGCTTGCGGGAGAGGGTGGTTGTGTTAGCTCCTGCGCGTAGGGTGCGCCGTGCGCACCGCCTTCAACCTCGAATAGGGCCCTGGTGCGCACGGTGCACCCTACGTTTCACGGAATTCGGAAGCTCCGGCACCACGCCGAATGTGGCGATGGACGCTGGCAAGGTGCACACAGCGCACCCTACCGCGTCGCGGATTCCGAGCGCCGCGTGCATGATGGCGAACGGCGTCGCCAAAGTGCCGCACAATGACGCAAATTCATACTTAGCAAGCGCCGCCTTTGCCGTTACACTGCGCGACCTTTTCGGCGGACGCCTGTCCGCCTGCGCTGCCCCTGCCTGAGTGGGGCTTCGCGGTCGACGCCCGTCGGCCAGTCGCTATCCTGACCCCTACGAGGACAAGCCGGTGGTCAAGAAAGCTTCGTCATTTTCCGCCCTGAGCGGTCTCGTCTATTCCACCGATGGCGGTCGCCATTGCCCGGACTGCAACCAGCCGGTGGATGCCTGCATCTGCAAACAGACACGCATCCCCGAGGGTGATGGCATTGCCCGTGTGCGCCGTGAAACCAAGGGCCGTGGCGGCAAGACCGTCACCACGGTAAGCGGTGTACCGCTGGCCGAGGAACCGCTCAAGGAACTGGCCAGCGCGCTGAAGAAACGCTGCGGTACCGGCGGTGCGCTGAAGGACGGGGTGATCGAGATTCAGGGCGATCATGTCGATCTGTTGCTCGCCGAGTTGAGCAAGCGCGGTTTTACCGCGAAGAAGTCCGGCGGCTGACCAGTCCTTTTCTAAACTTCGATGACGCTCATGCGGTCAACCGCCGAGCAAACGTCATCTTGCACCCTTAATTTCCAGGCTGGCCATCCAGAAGGCCAGACTCATCCTCATGGGAGAACCCGATGTCCGCACGACGCACCCGCAAAGACGACGGCAGCCAATGGACCGTAGCCGATAGCCGCAGTGTCTATGGCATTCGCCATTGGGGCGCCGGCTATTTTTCGATCAACGATGCCGGGCGTGTCGAAGTACGCCCCAACGGCCCGGACAGCGCGCCCATCGATCTCTACGATCAGGTCGACGAGCTGCGTCAGAGCGGCCTGTCGCTGCCCTTGCTGGTGCGCTTCCCGGACATCCTGCAGGATCGCGTGCGCCGCCTGACCGGCGCCTTCGACGCCAGCATCGCGCGCCTGGAATACCAGAGCCGCTACACCGCGTTGTATCCGATCAAGGTCAACCAGCAGGAAGCGGTGATCGAGAACATCATCGCCACGCAGAATGTCTCCATCGGCCTGGAAGCCGGCTCCAAGCCCGAGCTGCTGGCCGTGCTGGCGCTGGCACCGAAGGGCGGCACCATAGTTTGCAACGGCTACAAGGACCGCGAGTTCATCCGCCTGGCGCTGATGGGGCAGAAGCTCGGTCACAACGTATTCATCGTCATCGAGAAGGAGTCGGAAGTCGCCCTGGTGATCGAGGAGGCCGCCGAACTCAAGGTCGCCCCGCAGATCGGCCTGCGTGTGCGCCTGTCCTCGCTGGCATCAAGCAAGTGGGCCGACACCGGTGGCGAGAAGTCCAAGTTCGGCCTGTCCGCCGCGCAGATCCTCTCGGTGGTCGAGCGCTTCCGCGCGGCCGGGCTGGACCAGGGCATTCGTCTGCTGCACTTTCACATGGGGTCGCAGATCGCCAACATCGCCGACTACCGCAAGGGTTTCCGCGAGGCCATCCGCTATTACGGCGAGCTGCGCGCCATGGGCCTGCCGGTCGATCACATCGACGTCGGTGGCGGCCTGGGCGTGGACTACGACGGCACCCACTCGCGCAACGCCAGCTCGATCAACTACGACATGCAGGACTACGCCGATGCCGTGGTCGACATGCTCAAGGAATTCTGCGACCGCCAGGAAATCCCCCATCCGCACATCTTCTCCGAGAGCGGCCGGGCGATGACCGCGCACCATGCGGTGCTGCTGGTGCAGGTCACCGATGTCGAGCGGCATAACGACAGGGTGCCGGAGATCGACCCGAGCGCCGAGCAGCCGGAAGTGCTGCAGGTGCTGATCGAGCTGCTCGAAGACAGCGACCCGGAGATGGTCGCCGAAACCTACTGGCGCGCCACCCACTACATCGAGGAAGTCGCCGCGCAGTATTCGGCCGGCAAGCTCAGCCTGGCGCAGAAAGCCCTGGCCGAACAGTGCTACTTCGCCATCTGCCGTCGCCTGCACAACCAGCTCAAGGCCCGTCAGCGTTCGCACCGCGCGGTGCTCGACGAACTCAACGACAAGCTCGCCGACAAGTACATCTGCAACTTCTCGGTGTTCCAGAGCCTGCCGGACACCTGGGCCATCGGCCAGATCCTGCCGATCCTGCCGCTGTCGCGCCTGGACGAGGAGCCGCTGCGCCGCGCCGTATTGCAGGACCTGACCTGTGACTCCGACGGCAAGATCCGCCAGTACGTCGACGAGCAGTCCATCGAGACCAGCCTGCCGGTGCACGAGTTGCGTGAAGGCGAGGATTACGTGCTGGGCATCTTCCTGGTCGGCGCCTATCAGGAAATTCTCGGCGACATGCACAACCTGTTCGGCGATACCGACTCGGTGAACATCTACCAGGGCGCCGATGGCAGCGTGGTGCATGCAGGCATCGAGACCCACGACACCATCGAGGACATGCTGCGCTACGTGCACCTGTCGCCCGAGGAGCTGATGACCCACTACCGCGACAAGGTGGCCAGCGCGCGCATCAGCGCCCGTGAGCGCACCCAGTTCCTCGATGCCTTGCGCCTGGGCCTGACCCGTTCGTCCTACCTGGCTTCATAGGCGGCCTCCGGTAGCGCGGATGCAATTCGGGGCGGTGCAATGTCGGGCATCGTTCCCGGATTGCATCCGGGCTACGGTGTTGCCCTGTGGGAGGCGCTTTAGCGGCGCCTCCCACGGTTCAGCCAATGACGCCATGGCCGCGCGCCATCAGCGCCGCCAGCAGCGGGATGGCCAGCAACAGCAGCAGCTCGATACGGATGCTCCAGGTGACCAGGCGAACCTGCCGGGCGCTCGGCTCTGGCACCTGGCCGGCCTTCACCGCGCCACGCCATTTGATGAACACCAGGGTAGGCAGGATCGACAGCAAGCCGACCAGCACGAACAGGCCGAGCTTGGCGTGGAACAGGCCGTTGCCCATGTAGTACGCCGCGCCCTTGCCGAACCACAGCACGCGGGCGATACCGGTGATCAGCACCAGGCCGGCGCAGATGCCATAGGCCAGGTCGGTGAGCATCAGGCTGCGCGCCCGTGACAGGTCCAGCGGCGCCTTGAACAGCACGTGCTCGATGCTGAGCAGGGCGAACAGGGCGAAAATCGACAGGTAGTGCAGGTAAGCGACGAACGCAGCAGCCATATGGGTTTCCTTGTCTGAGGGTCAGGGCGCCAGCTCGGTACGGTTGCGACCGCCACGCTTGGCCCGGTACAGCGCCTGGTCGGCACGCTTGAGCCCCTCCACGGGGCTCTCGTCGGGGGCGAGCAGTGCGCAGCCGAGGCTGGCTGTCTGCGGCACCTCGCCATTCTCCAGTGTCATCGGCTGGCTGGCGATGGCCAGACGGATTCGCTCGGCGACCTGCAGCAGCTCGCGGCCATCGTGCACCTGGGTGATGATGACGAACTCCTCGCCGCCGTTGCGCGTGACCACATCCTGCGGGCGCACGGCGCCGCTCATGCGCCGCGCGCTTTCCCACAGCACGTGGTCGCCGCCATCGTGGCCATGTTGGTCGTTGACCTGCTTGAAGTGGTCCAGGTCGCAGTAGATCAGGCCCACGCGCAGCTGGTTGCGCTCGGCCGCGGCCCGTTCCAGCGGCAGGAAGTGCAGCAGCCCGGCGCGGTTCCACACCTGCGTCAGTGCATCGAGCATGCCCTTGCGCTGCTCGCGACTGAGCGCATCGCGCAGGGCATCGGCCTGTTGCGAACAGTGCTGCAGGTGCAGGTAGTTTTCGGTGAGGTAAGCCAGGTCGCGCAGCTTGAATTGGTCCTGGGGGCCGAACTGGCGCGGCTTCGGGTCCGCCAGGCACAGGGTGCCCAGCGGCAGGCCGGTGGCGTCGTGCAGCGGCCAGCCGGCATAGAAGCGCACGTCAGGTGTGCCGCGTGCCAGCTCGCTGCCGGCGAAGCGTTCGTCCACCTGGCTGTCCTCGACTATTAGTGGCTCGTCGCGTAGCACCGCGTGGGAGCAGTACGACAGGCTGCGTGGCGTCTCGGCCACGTCCAGGCCCTGGCGGCTCTTGAACCACTGGCGATCACGGTCGACCAGCGTGACCAGCGCCATTTTCACCTGGAACAGGTCGTGGGCCAGGCGGGTCAGGGTATCGAGGTAGGGGTCGGCCGGCGTGTCGAGCAGCTCCAGGCGATCGAGGGCCTGCTGGCGTTCGGCTTCATTGGCGGGCAGCGGGACGTTGAGCATGAGCGATCTCTCCTAATGCCGGGGAAGGGAACCACTGGTCGCGACGGCTCAATTTCCAAGCATAGCCAGCCAATACCAGGCTGCGCAGCCCCATGAAACTCAGAAATGCCAACCACAGCCCGTGATTGCCCAGGCCTTGCAGCCACCAGCCCAGCGGCAGCGTCAACGCCAGGGCGATGAGCATGGCATCGCGCATTTCCCGGGCGCGGGTGGCGCCGATGAACAGGCCATCGAGCAGGTAGCTCCACACTGCCAGCAGGGGCAGCAGCGCCAGGTAGGGCAGGAAGTTCAGGGCCAGTTCGCGGACCTCGGCGATGTTGGTCAGCATGCCGACGAACCAGTGCCCGCCGAGCAGGAAGAACAGTGCGAAGCCGGCACTGGCCAGCAGCGACCAGGCACCGGCCACCAGCAGCGAGCGGCGCAGTGCGTCGCGATCGCGCGCGCCCAGGGCATGACCGCACAGGGCTTCGACGGCGTGCGCCAGGCCGTCCAGGGCATAGGCGGTGAGGGTCAGGCCGTTGAGCAGCAGGGCATTGGCCGCCACCGTGGCGTCACCCAGGCGCGTGCCCTGCACGGTGATCAGGAAGAACACCAGCTGCAGCGCCAGGGTGCGGATGAAGATGTCGCGGTTGACCGCCAGCAGCGGGCGCCAGCTGCTCCAGCGTTTCAGGGCGCTGCGCTCGAGGCTTCCGGGGTAGCGGCGCAATGCGCCACGGGCCAGCCACAGGCCGAGCAGGGCGCCGCTCCATTCGGCAATCACCGAGGCCCAGGCGGCGCCGGCCACGCCCCATTCGAGGCCGAGCACGAACAGCAGATCCAGCGCGACGTTGATCAGGTTGGCGGTGAGCAGAATGGCCAGCGGGCCACGGGCGCTCTGCGTGCCCAGCAGCCAGCCAATCAGCGCATAGGTCGCCAGGCTGGCGGGCAGGCCGAGTAGTCGAATCTGGAAATACTGGCGCGCCAGCTGGTCCAGTTCGGCCGATGGTTGCATCAGGCTCAGCGCGGCGCCGCTCAGCGGCAACGCCAGCAGACTCAGGAGCAGGGCCAGCAGCACGCCCAGGCCGAGCCCCTGCACCAGTACCTGGCGCAGCGCCCCGCCATCCTCGCGCCCCGCGGCCTGGGCGGCAAAACCGGTGCTGCCCATGCGCAGAAAACCCATGGCCCAGGTCAGCAGGGTGTAGAGGCTGCCACCGACCGCCACTGCGGCCAACTGATGGGCGTGCGGCAGATGGCCGACCACGGCGGTATCGACCAGCGCCACCATGGGCACCGAGAGGTTGGACAGGATCATCGGCGCCGCCAGTGCCCAGACCTTGCGCTGGGTCGGGGCGTGGCGCCAGGCGTCGAGCAGGGCGGACATGGGCGGCTCCGGGAAAACGCCGATTATAGGCACAGCGCTGGCGGGCTCGCACAGTACCGCAGGAGTGTGAGTGGCTTGGCGAATTCATCGGGATGACTCGTCGCTGTGAGGGCGCCTCGGCTATAGTTGTCGGCCTCTGCGCCCCCTCATTCCGGAGCCCGCAATGCCGAACAAAGGACTGCTTCTGGCCTTGGTGCTGAGCCTGCTCAGCGCCTGTGATTCCTCTGCCCCCCCTGCCACGGTGACCCCCGCTGCCCCTGCTGCGCAACAGCCGCAGGTGCCCGCGCCAGCGGTCGACCGCGAGGCGCTGGCCAAGCGCTATGCCGGGCGCGAACTGGAGGTGGTCGATGTTTCCGAGGTGCAGCTCGATGGCGCCAGCGCGCTGTCGGTGACCTTCTCCATCCCGCTGGACCCCGACCAGCCCTTCGCCGAGCGCCTGCATCTGGTCGACAGCACCGCCGGCAAGGTCGATGGCGCCTGGGAGCTGACCGACAACCTCAGTGAGCTGCGCCTGCGCCATCTGGAGCCGCAGCGCAAGCTGGTGCTGACCATCGATGCCGGGTTGAAGTCGATCAACGGCGGCAAGCTGGCCGGCGAGCATGTCAGCCGTCTGCAAACCCGTGACCTGCAGGCCAGCGTCGGTTTCGCCAGCCGTGGTTCGCTGCTGCCGACGCGCCTGGCCGAAGGTCTGCCGGTGATCGCGCTGAACGTCCACAAGGTCAATGTCGAGTTCTTCCGCATCAAGCCCGAGTCGCTGCCGCGATTCCTCTCGCGCTGGGGCCGCGCCAGTAACCTGGATACCTGGGAAGCGCGCGAGCTGCTGCCGATGGCCGATCTGGTCTACGGCGGCCGCTTCGACCTCAATCCGGCGCGCAATACCCGCGAAACCCTGCTGCTGCCCATCGCCGGCCTGGAGCCGTTCAAGCAGCCTGGCGTTTACCTGGCGGTGATGCGCGAGGCCGGCAGCTACAGCTATTCGCAACCGGCCACGCTGTTTTCCCTGAGCGACATCGGCCTCTCCGCGCATCGCTATCGTGACCGTCTCGACGTATTCACCCAGGCGCTGGAAGGCGGCAAGGCGCAGTCCGGCGTGCAGCTGGAACTGCTCGATGGCGAAGGTGCTCTGCTCGCCGAGGGCAAGACCGACTCGGCTGGTCATGCGCAGTTGCCGCTGCCGGCCAAGGCCCAGGTGCTGCTGGCCAAGCAGGACGAGCAGACCAGCGTGCTGCGCCTGAACTCGCCGGCGCTGGACCTGGCCGAGTTCGACATTGCCGGCCCCAAGGCGCATGCCCTGCAGTTCTTCGTGTTCGGCCCGCGTGATCTGTATCGCCCCGGCGAGACCGTGCTGCTCAACGGCCTGCTGCGCGATGCCGACGGCAGTCCGGTCAAGGCCCAGCCGGTCAGCGTCGAGGTGCGCCGTCCGGACGAGCAGATCAGCCGCAAGTTCGTCTGGAATGCTGGCGATAACGGCCTCTATCAATATCAGTTGCCGCTGGCCGAAGAGGCGCCAACCGGACGCTGGCAGTTGGTGCTCGATCTGGGCGACGGCAACCCGCAGCTCTATGAATTCCTCGTCGAGGACTTCCTGCCCGAGCGCATGGCCCTGGAGCTCAAGGGCCAGGAACAGCCCTACGCGCCGGGTGACAGCGCCGAGTTCGCGGTGATTGGACGTTACCTCTACGGTGCGCCGGCCGCCGGTAATCGCCTGACCGGGCAACTCTACGTGCGCCCGCTGCGTGAGGCGGTGGCGAGCTTGCCGGGCTATCAGTTCGGCGATATCACCGAGGCCGATCTGAGCCAGGATCAGGAGCTCGACGAGGTCAATCTCGACGACCAGGGCCGCGCCGTGCTGCGCCCGGAAAACCGCTGGGGCGAGGCCAAGTCGCCGCTGCGTCTGATCCTCCAGGCCAGCCTGCAGGAGTCCGGCGGCCGCCCGATCACCCGCCGCATCGTCCAGCCGGTCTGGCCAGCCGAGCGCCTGCCGGGCCTGCGTGGCCTGTTCGAGGGCGAGGAAGTCGACGCCGACAGCCTGGCCGAATTCGAAATCCTGGTGGCCGACGCCGCCGGCAACAAGCTGGCCGCCGACAACCTCAACGTGCGCCTGGTGCGCGAACGCCGCGACTATTTCTGGAGCTTCTCCGACGGTGAAGGCTGGCGTCACAACTACAACGAGAAATTCCTGACTCTCAGCGACGAGCCGCTGAAGGTCGCCGCGGGCGGCACCGCCAAGGTCAGCTTCCCGGTGGAGTGGGGCCCGTATCGGGTCGAGGTAGTGGACAACCAGACCGGCCTGGTCAGCAGCCTGCGCTTCTGGGCCGGCTACCGCTGGCAGGACAACGCCGATGGCGGCGCGGTGCGCCCGGACCAGGTCAAGCTGGCGCTGGATAAACCCGCCTATTCCGCGGGAGACGTGGCCAGGATCACCGTCACCCCGCCCGCTGCCGGCAACGGCTACCTGCTGGTCGAGTCCAGCGAGGGGCCGCTGTGGTGGGAGGAAATCAGCGTGCCGGCTGAAGGCAAGACCTTCGAACTGCCCATCGACAAGAAATGGGCGCGCCACGACCTCTACCTCAGCGCCCTGGTGATTCGCCCGGGCGAGCGCAAGGCGCAGGTCACCCCGAAACGTGCGGTCGGCCTGCTGCATCTGCCGCTGGAACGTGCTCCGCGCAAGCTGGCGGTGAGCCTGGAGGCGCCAGAGAAGATGCGGCCCAAACAGCCACTTAAGGTAAAGGTCAGTGCACGTAATGCCGACGGCAGCATTCCTGACAAGGTGCATGTGCTGGTCGCCGCGGTGGACGTGGGCATCCTCAACATCACCAGTTACGCCACGCCCGATCCATTCGCCACCTTCTTCGGGCGCAAGGCCTATGGCGCCGACCAGCTGGATATCTACGGCCAACTGATCGAGGCCCAGGGGCGCGTCGCCAGCCTGGCCTTTGGTGGTGACGCCGGCCTTGCCGCCGGTGGCAAGCGCCCGGATACCAGTGTGCTGATTGTCGCCCTGCAGAGCGATGCACTGAAGTTGAACGACAAGGGCGAAGGCGAAGTCAGCCTGGATATCCCCGATTTCAACGGTGAACTGCGCCTGATGGCCCAGGCATGGACCGACGAGCGCTTCGGCATGGCCGAGGCCAAGACGGTGGTCGCGGCGCCGCTGATCGCCGAGCTGTCGATGCCGCGCTTCCTCGCCGGCGGCGACGAAACCACCCTGGCGCTGGACCTGACCAACCTGTCCGGCGCCGAGCAGCAGCTCGACGTGCAGGTCGGTGTGGAGGGTCAGCTGCGTCTGCTCAACCAGGGCGAAGCGCCGATCCGCCTGAACGATGGTCAGCGCACTACCTTGCGCATTCCGGTGCGCGCCGAAGGCGGCCTGGGCCAGGGGCGTATCCACGTCGAGGTGCAGGGGCTGGTGCTGCCGAACGAGACGCTGGGTGATTTCAGCCGCGAGTGGACGCTGGGTATCCGTCCGGCCTACCCGGCGCAGCTGCAACACTTCCGTGCGGTACTGGGGGAGGGCGAGCCCTGGAGCCTTCCGGCCGGTACCCTCGACCAGTTCGAGCCTGCCGGGCTGGAAGCGGTGCTGGCGCTGTCGAGCCGGCCGCCGCTGAACCTCGGCGAGCAGATCCGTGCACTCAAGGCCTATCCGTACGGCTGTCTGGAGCAGACCACCAGTGGCCTGTACCCGTCGCTGTACGCCGACGCTGCGAGCCTCAAGCGCCTGGGGCTGGAAGGCGAGCCGGACGAGCAGCGACGCAGGAGCATCGAACTGGGTATCGAGCGTCTGCTCGGCATGCAGCGGCATAACGGTGGCTTCGGCCTGTGGAGCGCCGAGAGCGAAGAGGAATACTGGCTCACCGCCTATGTCACCGACTTCCTCCTGCGGGCCCGCGAGCAGGGCTTCGGCGTACCGGCCGAGGCGCTGAAGAAGGCCAATGATCGCCTGCTGCGCTATTTGCAGCAGAGCAGCCTGATCGAGGCCAGCTACAGCCAGGACTTCGCCCATACCCGCTTCGCCGTGCAGGCCTACGCCGGCTACGTTCTGGCGCGCAGCCAGCAGGCACCGCTGGGCGCGCTGCGTAGCCTGTTCGACCGGCGCAGCGAGGCGCGCTCCGGCCTGCCGCTGGTGCAACTGGCCGCGGCGCTGAAGCTGATGGGCGATGCGCCGCGCGCCGAGCAGGCGCTGAACCAGGGGCTGATCCAGCAGCGCGACGGCGAACGCTGGATGGCCGACTACGGCAGCCCGCTACGCGACCAGGCGCTGATTCTCGCCTTGCTTGAGGAGCACGACCTGGCGGCCGGCCAGCGCGAGCAGCGTCTGTTCAATCTGGCCGATGAGCTGGCCGGTCAGCGCTGGCTGTCGACCCAGGAACGCAACGCGCTGTTCCTCGCCGGGCGCGGCATTCTCGGCAAGCCGGAGCAGACCTGGAGCGCCAGGCTTGCCAGCGGCGCCTTCCAGTTCGAGCTGAGCGACCAGCAGCCCGGTATCAAGCTGGAGCGTGGCGAGCTGGCCGAACCGCTGAGCGTGAGCAACGCCGGCAGCGCCAAGCTGTATCAGCAACTGACCCTGTCCGGTTATCCGAGCCAGGCGCCGCGCGCCGGTGGCGAGAACCTCAGCATCGAGCGCGAGTATCTGGGCATGGATGGCCGTCCGCTCGACCTGCAGCGTCTGGACAGCGGTGAGCTGGTGCTGGTGCACCTGGCCGTGCGGGCCAGGGAGCGCGTGCCGGATGCACTGGTGGTGGACCTGCTGCCGGCCGGCCTGGAGCTGGAAAACCAGAACCTGGCACAGAGCGCGGCGAGCCTTGATGACGCTGGCAGCAACGTCAAGGAATGGCGCCAGTCGATGCAGAACGCGCGGATCAAGCACCAGGAATATCGCGGCGACCGCTACGTGGCGGCGGTGGATGTGGAGGGCTACGGCACTACCCATCTGCTCTACCTGGCCCGTGCGGTGACGCCGGGCAGCTACCGTGTACCGCCACCGCAGGTCGAATCCATGTACCGCCCGAGCTGGCAGGCACTGGGGAATGCGCCGGATAGTCTGGTGGTGAGGGGGCGCTAAAAGCGGCCCCGGATTGCATCCGGCTACAGATCGCGTAGCCCGGATGCAATCCGGGGATTTTCGAGCACAAGGAGGTGCCGAATGGTGAAATACCGAAGAGCCAAGGTAGCCGGCGGCTGTTATTTCTTGACGCTGGCTCTGCAAGACAGACGTAGTGATCTGCTGTTCAAAAACGCGGCGCTATTACGTCGATGTTTGCAGGATACGCAGGCTCGACTGCCTTTTCGTGTGCCCGCGTTGGTGGTGCTGCCAGAGCACCTGCACATGCTGATGGTGCTACCACCTGATGACGCCGATTCCTCTGCGCGAATCCGTATGCTCAAGGCCTCGTTCATGGGAGCACTACGCCAGCAGGTTGGCAGCGAAGTACAAACCAACGCCAAAGGCGAGGCCAATATCTGGCAGCGACGATTCTGGGAGCATCTGATTCGTGACGAGCAGGATTACCGCCATCATGTGGATTACATCCATATCAACCCGCTCAAGCATGGTCTGGTCACTCGCGTACGGGATTGGCCGTTTTCCAGCTTTCATCATTATGTGCGTCAAGGCTTGCTACCCATCGACTGGGCCGGCGAAGCAGGTGTCGAGATCGAAGATGCTGGTGAATGAGGTATTCCCCGGATTTCATCCGGGCTACGCGGGATCTGTAGCCCGGATGCAATCCGGGAGCTTGTGCTGACCATGCGACTCAACCGCCTAGGTCGCTGGCTTATCGTCGCTTGCGTACCCTTAGCCCTGCTCTGGCTAGCCGACCGCCTGTTCCCGCTGCCCCTGCCCGAAGACGACCTGGCGCGCGTGGTGCTGGCCGAAGACGGTACGCCGCTGTGGCGCTTTGCTGATCGCGACGGTGTATGGCGCTACCCGGTGACGCCGGACGAGGTCTCGCCCTATTACCTGGAAGCCCTGCTGACCTACGAGGATCGCTGGTTTCGGCAGCACCCCGGCATCAACCCGCTGGCGCTCGGGCGTGCCGCCTGGCAGAACCTGACCGGCGGGCGCGTGGTGTCCGGCGGCAGCACGCTGTCGATGCAGGTGGCGCGGCTGCTCGATCCGCATGGCCGTGACCTGCCCGGCAAGCTCAAGCAGCTGTGGCGCACCGCGCAGCTGGAGTGGCACCTCTCCAAGGACGAGATCCTCACCCTGTATCTCAATCGTGCGCCTTTCGGCGGCACCCTGGAGGGCGTCGCGGCGGCGAGCTGGAGCTACCTGGGCAAGCCACCAAGCCAGCTCACACGCGCCGATGCCGCGCTGCTCGCCGTGCTGCCGCAGGCGCCGAGCCGCTTGCGCCCGGATCGCCATCCCGAGCGTGCCCAGGCGGCGCGCGACAAGGTGCTGCGGCGCCTGGGCGAATTTCAGGTGTGGCCGCAGGCGCAGGTGGACGAAGCGCTGGAAGAGCCGGTGTTTCTCGCGCCGCGCCGCGAGCCGAGCCTGGCGCCTTTGCTGGCGCGGCGGCTGAACCGCGCCGGCAGCCCGCCGCTGATTCGCACCACCCTCGATGCCGGCTTGCAACTACGCCTGGAAGACCTGCTGCTGGGCTGGCGCGCGCGCCTGCCGGAGCGCACCTCGGCGGCTATCCTGGTGGTGGAGCACCCGAGCATGGCGGTGCGCGCCTACCTGGGCTCGGTGGACATCGCTGACACCTCGCGCTTCGGCCACGTCGATATGGTCCGCGCCCTGCGTTCGCCCGGCTCGACGCTCAAGCCCTTTCTCTACGGCATGGCGCTGGATGCCGGGCTGATCCATTCCGAGTCGCTGCTGCAGGACGTGCCGCGGCATTACGGCGACTACCGCCCCGGCAACTTCGCCGCCGGTTTCATCGGCCCGGTGTCGGCCAGCGAGGCGCTGGCTACCTCGCTCAACCTGCCCGCCGTGCAACTGCTGGAAGCCTACGGGCCGAAGCGTTTTGCCGGCGAGCTGCGCAGCGCGGGGCTGCCGATCCGTCTGCCGGCGTTGGCCGAGCCCAACCTGGCGCTGATCCTTGGTGGCGGCGGCGCGCGGCTGGAGTCGCTGGTGGCCGGTTACAGTGCCTTCGCCCGCGGTGGCATGGCGGCCCGCCCACGCCTGCAGCCGGACGATGAATTGCGCGAGCGCCGTCTGCTGTCGCCCGGTTCGGCCTGGATAATCCGCCGCATCCTCAGCGGCCAGGCGCGGCCGGATCGCGATCCGCGCGCGCAGCTGGCGCAGCGCCCGACCCTGGCCTGGAAGACCGGCACCAGCTATGGCTTTCGCGATGCCTGGGCCATCGGTGTCGGGCCGCGCCATCTGATCGGCATCTGGATCGGTCGACCGGACGGCACCCCGGTGCCCGGCCAGTTCGGCCTGGCCTCGGCTGCGCCGCTGTTGCTGCAGGTGCATGATCTGCTGGTAGGGCGCGACAGCCAGCGCGGCATCGCCGCACCGGCCGATCCGCAGCCGGCCGAGGTCGGCGTGGCCGCCATCTGCTGGCCGCTGGGCCAGCCCATGAGCAAGGAAGATCCCAACTGCCGGCGCCTGCGCTTCGCCTGGACGCTGCAAGGCACCACGCCACCCACCCTGCAGGCCGCCGATCAGCCGCTGGGTAGCGGCCTGCGCGAGCGTTACTGGGTCAATGCAGCGGGGCGGCGCGTCGGGCCTGCCTGTGCCGGCGCCGAGACGCGCGAGCTGGTGCTGTGGCCGGCGCCGCTGGAGCCCTGGTTGCCGCGCCGGGAACGGCGTACCGCGCGCTTGCCGGGCATCGATTCGAGCTGTCCACCGCCAGGCGGCAGCCAGGTAGCGCCGCTGTCCATCGTCGGCGTACGCGATGGTGACCGCCTGCGCCGGCCGCAGGGCAGTCATGAACCGCTGCGCCTCAGCCTGTCTGCCCTGGGCGGCAATGGGCGGCGCTGGTGGTTTGTCGATGGCCGGCCGTTGGGTGACAGCGCCCAGGATGCGTCCTTCAGTCAACCCTTCGACAGTGGCAGGCATCAGCTCAGCGTGCTCGACGAAGTGGGGCAGACCGCCCAGGTGCAGTTCGAGATTGCCGACTGAGCGGTCCCCAGGGTGGCATTTCGCTGGCTAAACTCAAGGAATCGGGCCGGACGAGCGAGACGCGATGACCAGGTTGCTGCATCTGCTGCTGTTGTCGCTGTTCTGCGTCGATCTTCCGGCGACGGAGCTGGTGCTCTATACGGAAGAAAACCCGCCCATCAATTTCAGCCAGGCCGGCGAGCTGGACGGGATGGCCGTCGAGGTGGTGAGGGAGTTGCTGCAGCGTACCGACAGCCGCGCGCAGATGCTCAGCGTGCCCTGGGCACGCGGTTACCGGATGGCGACCACCCAGCCCGATGTCGGCCTGTTCGTGACGGTGCGTACCCCGGAGCGCGAGACGTTGTTCCGCTGGGTCGGGCCGATCATCAGTACCAGCACTACCCTGTACGCACGCAGCGGCGAGGCGCTGCCGGTCACCACCCTGGAGGAGGCCCGGCAGCTGGGGCGAATCGCCGTGCCGCGTGACTGGTATTCGCATCAGGTACTGGTGCGGCTGGGCT
The DNA here is from genome assembly GCF_900104265.1 of Ectopseudomonas guguanensis. Classification (GTDB taxonomy): domain Bacteria; phylum Pseudomonadota; class Gammaproteobacteria; order Pseudomonadales; family Pseudomonadaceae; genus Aquipseudomonas; species Aquipseudomonas guguanensis. The sequence continues at coordinate 343,887 of NZ_FNJJ01000002.1, read as the reverse complement.
TCAGCAACCTGGAGCTGGTACCCAAGCCTCACGAAATGGTGCGCATGACCCTGCTGGGGCGGGTGCCCCTGATGGTCTACGAGGACCAGCTGCTGCCCGGCCTGCTGCAGGAAGTGGGGGCGCCGCCGGACGCGTTGCAGCCCGTGCATACCTTCATGCGCACCAGCAGCTACATTGCCTTCTCCCTCGGCACCGACCCTATAAGGGTGCAGCGCTGGCAGGCTGCACTCGACGCGATGAAGCGCGACGGCAGCTTCGCGCGCATCCATCAGCGCTGGTTTCCCGATGAGCCGCCCGCCGGATTGCAGGCCGATCAGGATTTGCTGCCGTGAAGGGGCGCAGCCTTCCGTACGTCTGAAAACGACAGGAAAGGCTCATTTCTTCGTCCGCAGCGCCGATAGGGTTTTCGTATGAGTCCGCCTGTAATATTGTGGACATGATTGTATCCAATCAATCCTGCACTTCTCCGGAGAGCCCTATGCGTCTATGGCAGCGCAGTATCCAATGGCAGTTGATACTCAGCATGGGCGCCGCCCTGCTGGCCAGCATTCTGATCGTCGTGGGCATCTACTCGGCGGTGGTCGACCGTCTGACCGAGCGCTACCTGATCGAAGAGGCGCTGCCGGCTAGGGTGCTGGCGATACGCAACGATCTGGAGCGCGTGCTGACCGCGCCGATCACGGCCAACGCTTCGATTGCCGAGAACAGCCTGGTGCAGGACTGGCTGGCTGCCGGTGAGGATGCCGCGCGGCGCGACGAGTTCGCCCGCTATCTCGAAGGCGTGCGCGCCCAGCAGAACGCCATGACCACTTCCATCGTCGCCCTGGCCAGTGGCAACTACACCACCGGCGAAGGACTGATGCGCACCCTCGACCGCAGCCAGGCAGAGAACCAGTGGTTCTATCGCCTGGTCGACAGCGACCGTGACCGCGTGCTGGAGATCGATATCGACAAGACCACGCGTCTGCCCACGCTGTTCATCAACCAGCGCATCAAGCGTGGCGGCAAGACCCTCGGCGTTTCCGGGCTGGGCTACGACCTGGCGGGCATGTCGAGGATGATCAGCGAGTTCCGCTTCGGCGAGCGTGGTCAAGTGTTCCTGATCGACGGCCAGGGCAACGTCAAGGTGCATCCACGCTCGGAATTGAGTGGCAACGGCAAGCTCGACGAGCTGTTCGGCGCCGATGCCGGCCGTCTGGCGCTGGCCGGCGATGGCCGCGCGGTGCGCTTCGAGCGCGGCGGCGAGACCTTTCTCGCCGTGGCGCAGAAGTTCGCCAGCATCGACTGGCTGCTGGTCAGCGAGGTGCCGGAGGCGGAAATCTATGCCGAGGCGCGTCAGGCGTTGCTGCTGACCAGCCTGATCGGCATCGCCGTGGCGCTGTTGTTCCTCGGCCTGGTGGTGTGGCTGGCGCGCGGGCTGGTGCGGCCGATCCGCCAGGTCACCCAGGCGCTGGTGGAAATCGGTGGCGGTGGCGGCGACCTGACGCGGCGCCTCGACGAGTCACGGGCCGACGAGCTGGGCGACCTGGCCCGCGGCTTCAACCGCTTCCTGGCCAGCCAGCGCGAGCTGATCGGCGACGTGCTGGCCACCAGCGAGCGCCTGCGTACCGCGGTCGGCCAGGTGGCGCGGGTGGTGGAGAATACCGCCGGGCGCGCCGGGCAGCAGCAGGAGATGACCGACATGGTGGCCACCGCTGTACACGAGATGGGCCTGACCGTGCAGGAAATCGCGCGCAACGCCAGCAATGCCGCGCAGTCCTCGCACACGGCGCGCGAGGAGGCGAAGACCGCGCGCCAGGTGGTGGGACAATCCATTGCCCATATCGAGCGGATGTCCGCCGATATCGGCAGCGCCGCCGAGGCGGTGGGCGAACTGGCCGAGCAGGTCGCCTCCATCGACCAGGTGCTGGCGGTGATCCGCGGCATCTCCGAGCAGACCAATCTGCTGGCGCTCAACGCTGCCATCGAGGCGGCGCGGGCCGGCGAGATGGGCCGCGGTTTCGCCGTGGTCGCCGATGAGGTGCGCACCCTGGCCAGCCGCACCCAGGCCTCCACCGACGAAATCCAGCAGATGATCCAGCGCCTCAAGCAGGGTGCGGAAACCGCCGTCAGTTCGATGCACGCCGGCCAGTCGGCCACTCACACCGGCGTCGAGTCCAGCCAGCGTACGGGGCAGTCGCTCGGGGCGATCACCGAGCAGGTCGAGCGCATCAGCGACATGAACACCCAGGTGGCGGCAGCGACCGAGGAACAGAGTTCGGTGACCGAGGAGATCAACCGCAACGTGCAGGGCATCGCCGACCTGGCGCATGCCACGGCGGGTGAAGTGCGCGCCTGCCGCGAGGATTGCCAGACGCTGAGCCGCCTGGCCGATGACCTGGCGGGGCAGATGGGCAAGTTCAGGCTGTAATTCCTGAGGCCCGTTCTCAGTGATCGGCCGCGACCAGGCGGTTGCGGCCCTCGCGCTTGGCCCGGTACAGGGCGCTGTCGACGCGGCGGAAGAAGGCGTCGGCATCACTGTCCTGGCGTTTGTCGAAACAGCCGACGCCCAGGCTGGTAGTCAGGGCCAGGCGCTGACCGGCCAGCAGCAGGCCTTCGGTTTCCAGCTCCTGACGAAAGTGCTCGGCCAGGTCCCAGGCCTGGGCCAGGGTGGTGCCCGGCAGCAGCACGCCGAACTCCTCGCCGCCGAGGCGCAGCAGGGCGTCTGCGTCACGGCGAAACACCCTGCGCATGCGCTCGGCAAAGGCACTGAGGCAGGCATCGCCACCGGCATGGCCGTGTTCGTCGTTCACTTTCTTGAAGAAGTCGATGTCCATCAGCACCAGCGACAGCGGCTCGCCCCGACGCACGGCATTGGCCACCAGGCTGGGGAACAGGTTGTTGAACTGATAGCGGTTGCCCAGCTGGGTCAGGCTGTCGGTGCGGCTGAGCAGGTCGAGCTGGCTCTGCTGTTCCAGCAGTTTCAGTTCCAGGTCGAGCGTGGCGCGGTATTCCCGGTGGTTGCGGCCGAGCACCAGTACCAGGTAGCCGAGGTAGCAGGCCAGGGTGATCAGCGTCGTATGCTGTTGCTGCCAGTTCAGCGCCATCACCGCCAGGCCCGGCAGGTAGAGCAGGGCCAATGCCAGCAGGGCGCGACCACGACGCATGGCGAAATTGAAGGTCATCGCCGTGCTGAAGGCTACCGTGGCCAGGGTGGCGATGATTTCCGAGTCGTTGTAGGCGTCGCTGTAGATCGCCAGCGCGTGGGCCTGGCCCCAGCACAGCGCGGTCAGCAGGATCAGCCCCCAGTGGCGATCGAGCCAGCGCTGCAGTTGCACGGGATCGTCCACCTCATCGGGGCGGTGCAGCAGGCGCGCCGCCAGCAGCGCGCCGAACAGTGCGCAACCCAGCACGCCGCTGATGATCAGCTCGCCCGGTGCGGCGCTGAACACCCAGGTCAGCAGCCAGGCGAGCAGATAGAAGACGCCCCCCAGGCGGGTGCGGATGCGGGTGTCATCCACTTCCCGCCACAGGGCGAAGGTGTTGAGCTGGCGCGGTACTTCGGCGTCGGTCATGTTGTCTGGCCCGCTATCACTGGCGGCCACCGTTGGGCCGTCGCAGAGGACATCGGAACCTTCTCCAGGGGCTTTTTGTGATCACAGAAACTGCCTGTCTGAGCATAGCGCCTTTTTGTGACGGTAAGGATGTCCATTTGCCAGTATTGGCCGCCGCTCGTCAGCCGCGGCGAATCATCCAGATGCCGGCAACGATCAGCAGCAGCCCGGCGACCTTGCCGAAGGTGATGGGCGATTCGCGAAAACCGGCCCAGCCGAAATGGTCGAGGGTGATGGCCATGGCCAACTGGCCGGCGATCACCAGCACCATGAACAGCAGCGCACCGACCCGCGGCCCGGCGAAAGCGGCGGTGGCGATGAAGAAGGCGCCGAGCAGACCGCCGCTCCAGTGCCACCAGGTCAGCGCTCTGAGCGCGCCGAGGCCGGGCATTTCGCGCTGGCCGAGGGTCATCAGCAGCAGCGCCAGGCCGCCCACGCTGAAGGAGATCAACGCCGCGGCCAGCACGCTGGAGAGATGGCGGGCAAGCTGGCCGTTGATGCCGGCCTGCAGCGGCAGCACGGCGCCGGCGATGAACGGCAGGGCGAGCAGCCAGCCGCTGACATGATTCATGGGCAACTCCAGAAGGGACAAGTGAGATGAAGGGCGTTACGGCAGAGGCTTTTCCAGTTGCACCAGGGCGACGCGGCTGCCATCGGGCGCGCGGCGCTCGACGATGCCGATGGCGTTGTAGCCCAGGCGGCTGTAGAGCAGCAGGCCGCCGGCATTGGCGTTGAAGCAGGAAACCTTCATCAGCGGCGCCTTGTAACGCTGCCGTGCGAGGGTTTCCATCACCTCGACCAGGTACTGGGCCACGCCCCGGCTGCGCGCCCAGGGCGCCACCATCAGGTTGCCCAGGGCGCAGAACTCGCCGTGCTGCCACTGGTAGAAATTGGCGAAGCCGGCGATCCTGCCGTCGAGTTCGGCGACCGTGCTTTCGCGGCGTTCGGCGATGGCCGCGGCGAGCTGGCCGACGTTCAGCGGCCAGACGGCCTTGGGGTAGCAGAAGAACAATTCATCGACGTTCTGCGGGAAGCCGACCACCTCGTCGAGATCGGCGGCGGTGGCCGGGCGATAGTGCAGCTCAGCATTCAAAACGAAAGGTCCTTGTTCAGCGCGGCGGATACTGCGAGAGCACCTGGGTGACGGTTTCGCGGATAGCCTGTTCGCGTTCTGCCGGTGTCGGCGGCTGGCTGCGCATTACCTGTTCGCCACTGCCACGCCAGACCAGCTTGCCGTCGCGGGCATCGTACAGGTCGATCTGCAGGGTGGCGACCTTGTAGTCCACGCGGCGCGTTTCGGTGAAGGCCGGGCCGCCCCAGTAACCGCCCCAATAGCCCCCCCAGCCACCGCCGTACTGGGTGGTGATCTGGTCCTGACGCTCGTCGACGATCAGCACGCTCTGCACCTTGAGGTCGCCCTTGCCATCGGCTGCCTGGCGCAGGCCGCGCTGGTCGAGCTGTTCGGCCACGGCCTGGCTGATGCGGGCCTCGGTGATGTCGCTTTTCAGGCGGGCGTCATCGGGCTGATAGGCGAGCTTGTCGTCCATCCAGCTCCAGGTACGGTAGGCGGCGAAGTCACGGCTGGGGTCGAAGTCGCGCTCCAGGCTGACGCTGGCGCAGCCGCTCAGCAGCAAGGCGAGGAGCAGGTAGGGCAGGGTACGCATGATGCTCTCCAGAGGCAGTCGATCAATAGGGTGGGTAGCCGTCCAGCGCGGCGCGGATGGCCACGCGCATGGCATCGGCCTGGGCCGCCTGGTCCTTGCCGGCCAGGGCTTCGCCGCTGCCCGACCAGACCACCTGATGGTCGCGTGGGTCGATCAGTTCGATACGCACAACGGCCACTCTCTGTTCGTAGGTACGCACGATGGGTACGCCGCCGTAAGCACCGTAGTGGCGATCCCAGTGGCTGCCGGTGCCATAGTAGCCGCCGACGTTGTCCTGGTACTGGCGCAGACGGGTTTCCTGGCTGATGTAGGCGCGCACCAGCAGGTCGCCTGGGCCGTTGAGCGCCGGGCGCAAGCCGTACTGATCGAGGCCGGCGCTGACGCTGTCGGCCAGTTGCTCGCCGCTGGGCGCTCGGCCGTCCAGCCAGCTCCAGCTGCGGTAGCGGCCGTAATCGCGCGGCGCTGCCGGGTAGGCGCTGCGGTCGAATGTGCTGGCCGCCTCGGGTGGTGCCGGGGGCATTGGCAGCGATTCGGCCTGGTAGGGGTTGTGGCTCTGGCAGGCAGCCAGCAGCGGCAGGATGAGTATGGCTATGGCGGTGCGCATGGTCGTCTCCGTGGTCGTGCGCGACATCCCCGATGGCTTCAGGCTACGCCGGGCTACCGGCTTCGTCCAATGCGCTCAGGTCGGTCGACAGATCCAGTGCAGGTAGCGGCCCAGGCCGGTGAAAGTCGGGTGGCGCCGATGGGCCAGCTCCATTTCCAGCAGGTCGATCAGCTCGGCCTTGGTCTGGAATTCCTGCGGCATGTAGTCGTGGAACACGCGCACGCCGCTACGGCTTTCGACCTGCCAGTGTTCGCCGAGTTGCGCGTCCAGCTCCCTTGGGTCGAGCGGGCGTTGCGGGGTCAGGCTCTGGCCTTCGCCAGCGAAGCGTTCCTTGCGCAGCTTGCGAAAATGCCCCTTGAGCAGGTTGCGGTAGATCAGCGCGTCCTTGTTGTAGAAGGCCAGCGACAGCCAGCCGTCCTTGGCCGTCAGCTGGTGCAGCACCGGCAGGATGGCCGCCGGCTCGGCCAGCCATTCCAGTACGGCATGGCACAGCACCAGATCGAAGGGCTGCTGCAGCTGGCCGAGCAGTTCCTGCCAGGGCGCCTGGATGAAGGTGGCGTGCTGTCCAGCCTCGGTGAAGCGCTGGCGAGCCCCTTCGAGCATGGGTTCGGCGGGTTCGGCCAGGGTGACGTCATGACCACGCTGGGCCAGCCACAGGCTCATGTGGCCGAGGCCGGCACCGACATCCAGCACACGCAGCGGCCGGTCCGGCAGTGCTTCGGCCAGGTCGGCCTGCAGCACGGCGAGGCGGATGGCACCCTTGGCGCCGCCGTAGATCTTCTCGGCGAAGCGGGTGGCGAGTTCGTCGAAGTGGCGGTCGCTCATTTGAGGAAGCGCCGTTCGTTGTCGGCGAGCTTGTCGAGCACCACCTGGTTCATGTCCAGGCCCAGCTCGCTGCACAGTTGCAGGAGGTAGAGCACCACGTCGGCCACTTCCTGCCCGGCGTGGGCGAGCTGTTCGGGGGACAGCTGGCGGGACTGCTCCTCGCTCAGCCACTGGAAGATTTCCACCAGCTCGGCCATTTCCACGCTGGCGGCCATGGCCAGGTTCTTCGGGCTCTGGTAACGGCGCCAATCGTTGTGATCGCGAATGGCGTGCATGCGCGCGGTGAGTGCAGCGATGTTCATGGTGCGGCTCCTTTCGAGCCGCATAGCTTCGGTCCGAAAGGAGCGTGCTGCAAGTTGTTGGCGGGCAAACAGCGGAAGAGTTTGGGCTTTTGTAGGAGCGAGCTCTGCTCGCGAAGCGCTTGCGCTGGCCAGATTCGCGAGCAGAGCTCGCTCCTACACCAAATGCTCACTCCGTAGCCCGGATGCGATCCGGGGGCGCGCATCGAGACTATCCACCCCGGATTGCATCCGGGCTACGTCAGGCAGGTAGCGGCTGCCAGCTCCCGGTCATATGCGGCGTATCGTTTTCGCCGATCAGGCGGAACTGGCCGCTTGCAGCCGGCTCGCTGGCCTGCAGGGCAAGGTGGGTGGGCAGCAGCACCGGTTTCTGGAAGCGCACCTGCACCTCGTAGCCGGCCAGTGGCAGGTGAGCCTGCAGCGCGCCCAGGCTGCGCGCCTTGTTCCACAGACCATGGGCGATGGCGCGGGGGAAACCGAACAGCTTTGCCGTCACGGCATGCAGGTGGATCGGGTTGTAGTCGCCCGCCACGCGGGCGTAACGCCGGCCGGTATCGGCAGGTGCGGCCCAGTCGGCCAGGGGCGCCAGCGGCAGGGGCTCCTGTTCGGCTCGGGGTTGCGGCTGTCCCTCGAGGCGCAGGGCGCGACAGAGGATGCGGCTATCGCCCTCCCACAGCAGGCCGAGCTGGTCCTCCAGGCGGGTGATCAGGCTGAAGGTGGCGCCCTTGTCGTGCGGTTGCAGATCGCGCACCTGCACGCTGAACTGGAACGGCCCCAGCCCACCCAGCGGGCGTAGCACGCGGATGCGGTTCTCTAGGTGCACCAGGCCCAGCAGCGGGAAGGGGAAGCGGCGGTCGGTGAGCAGCTGCATTTGCAACGGGAAAGCGAGGATATGCGGGTACACAGGCGGCAGGTAGGCGTTCTCGGCCAGGCCGCAGACCTGGCGATAGCGCGCCAGGTGCTGCGGGTTAACGTCCACGCGGCAGCGCAGGCCCAGGTCGGGCAACTGGCGGCCGGTGACCTTGCGCCGCAGCGCGGCGCGCAGGAACAGGCCGGGCAGGGCTGGTGGGGTATCGAGATCGAGCCAGTCGATGGCCATTGGCGAACTCCTTGACGAAGGGATGGCAGCAGCTTAACCCTCAGACCCGTGCTGGCATTGGCTGTTCTGCCTGGTGTCTGCGCGGGTCAGTCAATCGCTCCGATGCGCCGTTTGCGCGGCGTGGCTCGCCGGCCCTAAGATGGCGCCGCTCACGAATAAAAAGAACAGCGGGAATCATGCGTGATCTGACCGACGATGTGGCGCTGATGCGCCCGGTAATCGATGCCCTGCGTGCCAGCGGAACCGATCCTGACCGCGTGCTGGTACGCGTTGGCCTGCCGCCCGGCGGGCTGCCGGCCGGCCGTTTCCCCCACGCCGCGCAGGCGGCGTTCTGGAAGGCCGCCAGCGAAGAGTGCGGCGAGGAGCATGTCGGCCTTTACCTGGCCCAGCACCTGCCGGCCTTCCACGGCCTGCTGCTGGAATACCTGTTTCTCTCCAGCGAAACCTTCGGCGCCGGCCTGCGCCATGCCCTGCGCTACGTGCGCCTGCTCTCCGACACCCTCAATGCACGTCTGGACGTGGATGGTGAAACGGCCGTGCTGACCCTGGGCGTGGAGGCCGATACGCCGCGACATTTCCCGGAGATGCTGGCCGGCGCGGTGATCCGGCTGTTCGCTGCCCTGACCGAAAACGATTTTCGCCCGCGCGAGGTGCGCTTCATCCACGCCGAAGGCGCGCCGGCCGAGCGCTACCAGGCCACCTATGGCTGTCCGGCCCGCCTGGGCGCCGAGGACTGCGCCCTGGTCTTCGATGCCGCGGTGCTGAACAAGGCCTCGCGCCACGCCGCCCCGGAGCTGTTGCGCATGCATGAGTCGCTGGCGCGGCGGCAACTGGCAGAAGTGGAAAGACTGGATCTGGTGCGTCAGGTACGCGAGCTGATCGCCGAGTTGCTGGTCGACGGCGGCGCGACGCTGGAGCAGGTGGCCGGCCGCCTGAACATGCCGGCGCGGCGTCTGCGTGAGCGCCTGGCCATGGCCGGCGTGCGCTTCAACGACCTGATCACCGACTACCGCTGCCGCCTGGCCAAGGAGCTGCTGCTCAAGACCGACGAACGTATCGAGGTGATAGTCGAGCGCACCGGCTTTTCCGAGCCGAGCACCTTCTACCGCGCCTTCAAGCGCTGGGTCGGCGAAACGCCGGTGGAGTTTCGCAAGCGCGGGAAGGGATGAAGCGGCTGCAGGCTACAGGCCGCAAGCTGCAGGCAAAAGCTGTCGCGTGATTGCAGGCTCCAGGCCGTGGGAGGGGGCTTTAGCCGCGACCGTCGCCGCTGAAGCGCCTCCCACACAGAGCCACCCGCTTGTGACCGTAGGTGGGCCGGGCGGCGATTCGCTTCAGCAACCGTAGGGTGGGCCGGGCGGCGATCCGCTTCAGCCCACCAGCTCCGCTATCTCAGGCGCCCAGCAGACTCTGCCCACACACCCGCAGCACCTGCGCGGTCACTGCGCCCGAGCCCGGCTGGGCGAACCAGGCCACGGCCTCGGCGACATCCTGCGGCAGGCCGCCCTGGCTCATCGAATTCATCCGTCGTCCGGCTTCGCGGATGCCCAGCGGAATGGCCGCGGTCATCTGCGTTTCGATGAACCCCGGTGCCACGGCATTGATGCTGATGCCCTTCTTGCCCAGCGCCGGCGCCCAGGCCTGGGCCAGGCCGATCACCCCGGCCTTGCTCACTGCGTAGTTGGTCTGGCCCATGTTGCCGGCGATGCCGCTGATCGAGGCGATCAGCACCACGCGGCCGTTGTCGTGCAGCTTGTCGGCGTCCAGCAGCGCCTGGGTCAGCACCTGCGGCGCCTTGAGGTTGACGTCGATCACCGAGTTCCAGAAGGCATCGCTCATCTTCGCCAGGGTCTTGTCGCGGGTGATGCCGGCGTTGTGCACGACGATATCCAGGCCCTCGGGCAGCGCCTCGACCAGGCGCTGCGGCGCGTCCTCGGCGCAGATGTCCAGGGTCACCGCCTGCCCACCCAAACGCGCGGCCAACGCCTGCAGCGCATCGGCCGCCTGTGGCACATCGAGCAGCACCACCTCGGCGCCGTCACGGGCGAGCACTTCGGCAATGGAGGCACCGATGCCGCGCGAGGCGCCGGTGACCAGAGCCTTCTTGCCGGCCAGCGGGCGCGTCCAGTCCCTGACCTGTTCGGCGCAGGCACCGAGCCGCAGCACCTGGCCGGAGACATAGGCGCTCTTGGGCGAGAGGAAGAAACGCAGCGCACCTTCCAGCTGCTGATCGCCACCCTTGCCGACATACAGCAGCTGCACGCTGCCGCCGCGACGAATTTCCTTGCCCAGCGAGCGGGTGAATCCCTCCAGCGAACGCTGCACGCTGGCAGCAATGGGGTCCTTGAGCGACTCGGGGGCGCGGCCCAGCACCACCACGCGCGGGCTGTTGGCCAGGCCCTTGAAGGTGGGCTGGAAGAAGTCGCGCAGCTCGATCAGTTGCTCGAAGCGGGTCAGGTGACTGGCGTCGAATACCAGCGCCTTGAGTTTCGGGCCGTGCTCGGCGGTCCAGCGCGGCAGCTCCAGCTGGCCGTCGCGCGCGGCGAACAGCTGATCGGTGAGCTTGTTGGCGAAGGGCAGCACGGCCTTGAGCAGGTCGCCTTCGCCGCCCAGCAACAGGGCGCCATCCACCGGTCGCACCCGGCCGGCCATCCAGCGTTCCAGGCGCACCGGCGCCGGAAGGCCTAGGGCGCCGACCAGGCGGCGGCCAGTGGGGGAGTTGGCGAAGGCGAGGTAACGATCGGACATGAAGGGCTCCTGCGGGCGAATCGAAAGTCGTGTCACTGTACGCGGCGACAGGCAAAGCGCAATTGACTCTGTTGCCTCACGCGCCGGCAAGGCGGCCAATGTTCGCCACTGTTTGAGGTTTAGCCTGTGCGGCCAGAAGGCTACAGTGTCAGTCTCATGTTTCTGGGAACCGGCTGACGAGCAATAGTTCGTCGTTCGATTCTGCTCATTCGACCAGCAAGGAGTTCTCATGGCCCAGTTGCGCCGGGTCGCCATCGTAGGCGGCAACCGTATTCCGTTCGCCCGTTCCAACACCGTCTACGCCAGGGCGAGCAACCAGCAGATGCTGACCAGCGCCCTCGAAGGGCTGGTGGAGCGCTTCAACCTGCATGGCGAGCGCCTCGGTGAGGTGGTGGCCGGTGCGGTGCTCAAGCATTCGCGTGACTTCAACCTGACCCGCGAATGCGTGCTGGGCTCGCGCCTGGCGCCGGAAACCCCGGCCTACGACCTGCAGCAGGCCTGCGGCACCGGCCTCGAAGCCGCGATTCTGGTGGCCAACAAGATCGCTCTCGGACAGATCGACTGCGGTATCGCCGGCGGCGTCGACACCACCTCGGATGCGCCCATCGGCGTCAACGAGGGGCTGCGCCAGATCCTGCTGGAAGCCAACCGCGGCAAGAGCACGGGCGACAAGATCAAGAGCCTGCTGAAGATTCGCCCGCGCCACCTGGCGCCGCACATTCCGCGCAATGGCGAGCCGCGCACCGGGCTGTCGATGGGCGAGCATTGCGAGCTGATGGCGCAGCGCTGGGCCATCCCTCGCGACGAGCAGGATCAGCTGGCGCTGGCCAGCCACCAGAAGCTGGCGGCGGCCTATGCCGAGGGCTGGCACGACGACCTGATGACGCCGTTTCTCGGCCTGACCCGTGACCAGAACCTGCGCCCGGACATCAGCGCCGAGAAGCTCGCCACCCTCAAGCCCTGCTTCGAGCGCGGCCCGCGCGGCACCCTGACCCCGGCCAACTCCACGCCGCTGACCGATGGCGCCTCGGTGGTGCTGCTGGCCAGCGAGGAGTGGGCCCAGGCCCGCGGCCTGCCGGTGCTGGCCTACCTGCGCGACGGCGAGGCGGCGGCGGTGGATTTCGTCCAGGGCAAGGAGGGCCTGCTGATGGCGCCGGTTTACGCCGTGCCGCGTCTGCTGGCGCGCAACGGCCTGAGCCTGCAGGACTTCGACTACTACGAGATTCACGAAGCCTTCGCCGCCCAGGTGCTGTGCACCCTCAAGGCCTGGGAAGACGCCGACTACTGCAAGGAGCGCCTGGGCCTGGCCGCGCCGCTGGGCGCCATCGATCGCAGCAGGATGAACGTCAAGGGCAGCTCGCTGGCTGCCGGCCACCCGTTCGCCGCCACCGGCGGACGCATCGTCGCCAACCTGGCCAAGCTGCTTGCGGTGGCTGGAGAGGGGCGCGGCCTGATTTCCATCTGCGCCGCGGGCGGTCAGGGTGTGACCGCAATCCTCGAACGGTAATCCAATACGGGTGATTGCAAGTCATCGCGGTCACACGATGTAAGCAACTCCGTGATTCGGGTGGCCCGCATAGCGCGTGGCCGCCCTTTTTTTGCGGCGCCGCCCGGCTGTGGGAGGGGCTTCAGCCGCGACAAGCCTTCGCAGCGTGCTGTTTTCGGTGAGCGCTGCGGTGGCCTGTCGCGCGGCAAATCACCACAGCGCTCGTCATGCCTTTAGCGGCTAGTCTTTTAGTGCGCATTGATCCAGATCAATGCGCCATTTTCGCGCTTTGTCTGGCAGCCACTCGGCTGCAGTTCACTTCAATAAGAACAATTTCAGCTCGTTTGACTCCAAGACCTGGAGTCTATGGATCGGCTTTGCGTGCTGGGGCCGAAATAACCCTGAATGAGGATGTGTCATGTTCGGTCTAGAGGCGCTTGATCTCGCCCGAGTCCAGTTTGCCTTCACCATTTCCTTCCACATCGTCTTCCCGGCCATCACCATTGGTTTGGCCAGCTACCTGGCGGTGCTCGAAGGCCTGTGGCTGAAGACCAGCAATACGCTGTACCGCGATCTCTACCACTTCTGGGCGAAGATCTTTGCCGTCAACTTCGGCATGGGGGTGGTTTCCGGCCTAGTCATGGCCTATCAGTTCGGCACCAACTGGAGTGCCTTCTCCGATTTCGCCGGGGCGGTCACCGGGCCGCTCCTGACCTACGAGGTGCTCACTGCGTTCTTCCTCGAAGCGGGCTTTCTCGGCGTCATGCTGTTCGGCTGGAACCGTGTCGGGCCGGGGCTGCACTTCTTCTCCACGGTGATGGTGGCCGTCGGTACGCTGATCTCCACCTTCTGGATTCTCGCCTCCAACAGCTGGATGCACACCCCGCAGGGCTTCGAGATCGTCGACGGGCGGGTGATCCCGGTGGACTGGTTCGCCGTGGTGTTCAACCCCTCGTTCCCCTATCGCCTGGCGCACATGGCCACCGCGGCTTTCCTCGCCACCGCCTTCTTCGTCGGCGCCTCGGCGGCCTGGCACCTGCTGCGCGGCCGCGACAACCCGGCGATCCGCAAGATGCTGTCGATGGCGCTGTGGATGGCCTTGCTGGTGGCGCCGGTGCAGGCCGTGATCGGCGACCTGCACGGCCTCAATACCCTCAAGTACCAGCCGGCGAAGATCGCCGCCATCGAAGGGCACTGGGAGAACGTCGGTGACGAGCCGACCCCGCTGATCCTGTTCGGCTGGCCGGACATGGAGCGTGAGGAAACCCGCTTCAAGGTGGAGATTCCTGCGCTCGGCAGCCTGATCCTGACCCACAGCCTGGACAAGCAGGTGCCGGCGCTGAAGGACTTCCCGCCCGAGGACCGGGCCAATTCCACCATCGTCTTCTGGACCTTCCGGGTGATGGTCGCCATGGGCCTGATGATGATCATCACCGGCCTGTGGGGCACCTGGCTGCGCCGCGGTGATCGGCTGTACACCTACCGTCCATTCCTGCGCCTGGCGGTATGGATGGGGCCGAGCGGCGTGATTGCCATTCTCGCCGGCTGGTACACCACCGAGATCGGCCGTCAGCCATGGGTCGTGTATGGCCTGATGCGTACCGCCGACGCCTCCTCCGGTCATAGTGCGACCCAGCTGGGCTTCACCCTCGCACTGTTCGTGGTGGTCTATTTCGCCCTGTTCGGGGCCGGCATCAGCTACGTGATGCGCCTGGTGCGCAAGGGCCCGCAGCTGCAAGAAGGCGACGAGATGTCCCAGGGCGGCCCGGGCACCTCGCGCACCCCGGCGCGGCCGCTGTCGGCGGCGGACGAGGGCATGGAAGATGGCGAAACCGACACACTGCCGGGGAGGAACTGAACATGGGTATCGATCTGTCGTTGATCTGGGCAGTGATCATCGCCTTCGGCGTGATGATGTACGTGGTGATGGACGGTTTCGACCTGGGCATCGGCATCCTCTTTCCCTTCGTCAAGAGCGAGGGCGAGCGTGATGTGATGATGAACACCGTCGCGCCGGTGTGGGACGGCAACGAAACCTGGCTGGTGCTCGGCGGCGCCGGGCTGTTCGGTGCCTTCCCGCTGGCCTATTCGGTGGTGCTCAGCGCTCTCTACCTGCCGCTGATCCTGATGCTGCTGGGGCTGATCTTCCGCGGCGTGGCCTTCGAGTTCCGCTTCAAGGCCAAGGCCGACAGGCGTCACCTGTGGGACAAGGCCTTCATTGGCGGCTCGCTCACCGCCACCTTCTTCCAGGGCGTGGCGCTGGGCGCCTACATCAATGGCTTCGAGGTTGTTGACCGCACCTTTGCCGGTGGCGCCTTCGACTGGCTGACGCCGTTCTCGGTGTTTTGCGGTCTGGCGCTGATCGCTGCCTATGCGCTGCTCGGCTGCACCTGGCTGATCATGAAGACCGAGGGCCGCCTGCAGCAGCAGATGCACGACATGGCGCGGCCGCTGGTGTTCGTGGTGCTGGCGGTGACCGGCATCGTCAGCCTGTGGACGCCGCTGGAGCACCCGGACATTGCCGAGCGCTGGTTCAGCCTGCCCAATCTGTTCTGGTTCATGCCGGTGCCGGTGCTGGTGCTGCTGTGCACATGGAGACTGCTCAAGGCGGTGGCCGACAACGCCAACTATTCGCCCTTCCTGCTGACCCTGGTGCTGATCTTCCTCGGCTACAGCGGCCTGGGCATCAGCCTGTGGCCGAATGTGATCCCGCCGTCGATCAGCATCTGGGAAGCTGCCGCGCCGCCGCAGAGCCAGGGCTTCATGCTGGTGGGCGCACTGCTGATCATCCCCTTCATCCTGATGTACACCGCCTGGAGCTACTACGTGTTCCGCGGCAAGGTTACGCAGGACGATGGCTACCATTGAGGTGCGAGTCATGACCAAGGTCGAGCAAGAGAAAAAGCCGCTATGGCAGCGCCTGGGCTGGCTGGTACTGATCTGGACGGCCAGCGTGCTGACCCTCGGCGCGGTGGCCTGGCTGTTGCGCCAGTTCATGAGCGCGGCGGGGCTGGGCACGCCGGGCTGAGCCCGGCGGTTGCCGCCGACGCGCGATTGTTTCCATACTGGCTTCCTTTGCCGCATGCCGAGGAGGCTCGATGTTCGCCCTTAGCGAGACCCTGCAACACCGTTTCGCCGCGCTCAGGAGCCGGGCCGATTTCTGGTCGCTGCGCCACGTGCAGGAGAGCCGGGAGTCCTACTGGGTGCGCCGGCGGGTCGCGCAGGCGCCGTCCTTCGTTGTCGATGCCGGCGCCATGCTCAGCGTGCGCATCGCTGGCGTCGAGGCCTACGCGGCCACCAGCGATCTCAGTGAGGCCGGTCTGCAGGCAGCGCTGCAGCGGGCCGAGCAGATGGCGCGGGCGCTGGCCGGGCACAACCTGCTGGATCTCGGCGACCTGCCGTATCCAACCGAGCTGGTCGATGATGTGATGCCGGGCTACGAGCAGCCGCAAGCCAGCGCTGCGCAGTGGTTCGAGCTGTTGATGGCCGAGTCGGCGCTGATTCCCCAGGATGCGCGGCTGGTGGACAGCCATGTCGGGCTGACCTTCGCCGCTCACGAGCAGATCTACCTCAACAGCGCCGGTGCCTGCCTTCGCCGTGCCCAGCGCTACGTCTTCCCCCAGGTTGGCGTGACTGCCAGCGACGGGCACGACAGTCAGAGCCGCAGCTTCGGCGGCACTCATCTGGCGCGCCAGGGCGGTACCGAGGTGCTCGATCAGCTGGGCGTGATCGGCAGCGCCAGCCGTATCGCCGACGAGGCGCTGCAATTGCTGCTGGCGCCCAATACCCCGAGTGGCCCGCGTGATCTGCTGCTGATGCCCGATCAGATGATCCTGCAGATTCACGAGTCCATCGGCCATCCGCTGGAGCTGGACCGCATCCTCGGTGACGAGCGCAATTTCGCCGGCACCAGCTTCATCCGCCAGGAAGATTTCGGTCATTACCCATACGGCTCGCCAATGCTCAACGTGATCTTCGACCCGACACTGCCGGGCGAGCTGGCCAGCTACAGCCATGACGATGACGGCAGCCCGGCGCAGCGCGAGTACCTGATCCGTGATGGCATTCTCCAGCGCCCGCTCGGCGGCGCGCTGTCGCAATGGCGCAGTGGCCTGCCCGGTGTGGCCAACAGCCGCGCCTGCAGCTGGAACCGGCCGCCCATCGACCGCATGGCTAACCTCAACCTGGAGCCGGGCGACAAGAGCCTGGCCGAGCTGATCGGCGGCATCGAGCGCGGCATCCTGATGAGCAACAACCGCTCCTGGTCGATCGACGACGCGCGCAACAAATTCCAGTTCGGCTGCGAGTGGGGCCAACTGATCGAGAACGGCGAACTGAAGGGCGTGGTGAAGAACCCCAACTACCGCGGCATCAGCGCGCAGTTCTGGCGGGGCCTCAAGGCGGTGGGCGATGCCAGCACCTTCGAGATACTGGGCACGCCCTACTGCGGCAAGGGCGAGCCGAATCAGGTGATCCGCGTCGGGCATGCCTCGCCAGCCTGCGTATTCGCCGCTGTCGATGTGTTCGGAGGGGCGGCCTGATGGACGCACGTCAGCATTTCTGCGAGTTGCTGGCTCATCTGCAGGCGCAGATCCAGGGTGAGGAGGGCTTCACCCTGGCCTACAGCGCCGAGCAGTCCGGCTTCGTCCGCTTCAACCACGGGCGGGTGCGCCAGGCCGGGCAGGTGCAGCAGTCGTATGTAACCCTGGCGTTGTACCAGGCCCAGCGCCACGCCGAGAGCCGGCTGGCGCTCGGCGGCACGCTCGAGGAGGACCTGCCGCGCCTGCAGCAGGCCCTGCAACAGCTGCGCGCCGTGCTGCCGACGTTGAGCGACGACCCCTATCTGCGCCTGAACCGCGAAGCCTGGCGCAGCGAGCTGGCGGTCGAGGCCACGCTGCCCGACAGCGCGGTTATGGCGCAGCAGATCGTCAGCGCCGCCAGCGGTCTGGATCTGGTCGGCTTTCTTGCCGTCGGGCCGCAGTACCAGGGCTTTGCCAGTTCCTGGGGCGCATTCGGCTGGTACGCCGCGAGCAGTTTCAATCTCGAATTCAGCCTGTTCCATGACAACGGCCAGGCGGTGAAAAGCGCCTATGCCGGCGAGCAGTGGGACGTCCAGGCGTTCGCCCGCAGGCTCGAGGACGCGCGGCAGCAGCTGGCCTATCTCGGCCGCCCGGCCAAGGCCTTGCAGCCCGGGGCTTATCGGGCCTACCTGGCGCCGGCTGCGCTGGAGGAGCTGATCAGCCTGTGTTGCTGGGGTTTCGGCGCGCAGGCGCTGGCCTCGGGTGGCAGCCCCCTGCAGCGTCTGTTCAGCGGAAAGGCCGAGCTCAGCTCACAGGTGATCATTGAAGAGCGTATCGAAGGCGGCCTGGCGCCGGCGTTTACTGCCGAGGGGCCGCGCCAGGCGCTGCGCCTGGTCAGCCAGGGCCGGCCCGGCGAGCGCCTGGTCAGTTCGCGCAGCGCCGCCGAATACGGCCTGATCGCCAATGGCGCCTGCAGCGGCGAGTATCCGCTGTCCCTGCGCATGCACGGTGGCGAGCTGGACGAGCAGGACGTTCTGCAGCGGCTGGGCAGCGGTCTGTATATCGGCAACCTGTGGTACGGCAACTTCTCCGATCTGCCGGCCGCCCGCCTGACCGGCATGACCCGCTTCGCCACCTTCTGGGTCGAGGATGGGCAGATCCAGGCGCCGGTCAACACCATGCGCTTCGACGACTCGCTGTTCGATGTGCTCGGCGCGCAGCTCGAAGCCCTGACCCGCGAGCCCGAACTGCTGCTGCCCGGTGGCACCTACGGCGCCCGGCAGACCGGCTCGATGGCGCTGCCGGGGGCATTGCTGTCGCGCTTTACCCTGACCTTGTAGGCGGCCTACTTGCTCGCCTTGAGCACCACGAACTTGGGATTGGCCGCCACCTGCTCGACACCGCGGAACAGGCGCGCCAGCTTGGCGTGATAGCCCAGGTGGCGGTTGCCGACTATCCACAGTTCGCCGCCGGTCACCAGCGCCGCGCGGGCCTGCTGGAACATGCGCCAGGCGAGAAAATCACCGACCACCTGCTGCTGGTGAAACGGCGGATTGCACAGCACCAGGTCCAGCGAGCCGGCCGGCTGCTCGGCCAGACCGTCGCCGGCACGGATGGTCGCCGGTCGTTCGCCCAAGGCGGCCTGCCAGTTTTCGGCGGCAGACTGCACGGCCATATATGACTCGTCCACCAGGGTCAGTTGCGCCTGCGGACTGCCCAGGGCATAGGCGATGCCGAGCACGCCGTTGCCGCACCCCAGGTCGGCGACGCGGCGCGCGTCGAGGTGCCGCGGCAGGTGTGGCAGGAAGGCGCGGGTGCCGATGTCCAGACCGTCGCGGCAGAACACGTTGGCGTGGTTGATCAGCTCCAGCGCCGGCTTGTCCAGCCGGTAGCGCGTGGGGTAGGGCGAGTGCGGCGCGGCTTTCGCCTCCGGCGTGGCCAGCAGCAGCCGGGCCTTCTTCACCGCCAGCGAGGCCTGCACCGGGCCGATGTATTTTTCCAGCAGGTCACCGGCGGCGCGCGGCAGGTGCTTGACCATGGCGGCCGCCACCACCCGCGCTCCCGGCGCCAACTGGCCGTGCAGACGGATCAGCTGCTCTTCCAGCAGGGCCAGGGTCTTCGGCACGCGGATCAGCACCCAGTCGAACGGTCCCTGCGGCGTCTCGCTACTCGGCAGGAAGCGCACCGCGTCGCGATCCAGGCCATTGCCGGCGAGGTTGCTCTCCAGGGCGATGAAGCCCAGGTGCGAATCGCTGCTGCTGGTCACCCGGCAGCGCCCGGCCAGCGAACAGGCGAGGGCGCCGAAGCTGTCGTTGAGCAGCAGCAGCGAATCCTCCGCGCGCAGACCCTGTGCGTGCAAATGATTGAGCAGGTATTCGTCCGCGGCGTCGAAGGCCTGTAGGGGCTCGTTCGGCTGGTGCGGCTGGCGCAGCAGCTCGAGGCTGGCAAAGGGGGTGGTGAAAATAGGCATGGAAACCATCGGTGTTTGCCGGTCGCGCAATGCGCGACACTGACAGCGGATTCGGACAAGGGGACGATTATGACTGCCAGCGAGGACAAGTTCACCCGTCAGACGCTGACCGCTATCCAGGTCTGGTCGCCCAGTCTGTTCAGCCTGCGCTGTACGCGCGATCCCGGCTTTCGCTTTCGCGCCGGCCAGTTCGCCCGACTCGGCGTGCGCAAGGCGGACGGCTCGGTGGTCTGGCGCGCCTATTCGATGGTCTCGGCGCCGCACGACGAGTTTCTCGAGTTCTTCTCCATCGTGGTGCCGGGCGGTGAGTTCACCAGCGAGCTGAGCCGTTTGCAGGTGGGCGACGAACTGCTGGTGGACAAGACCGCGCTGGGCTATCTGACCCTTGATCGTTTCATCGATGGCCGCGACCTGTGGCTGCTGGGCAGTGGCACCGGCATCGCGCCGTTTTTGTCGATCCTGCAGGATTTCGAGGTGTGGCAGCGCTTCGAGCGCATCAATCTGGTCTACAGCGCGCGCAGCCGCGCCGAGCTGGCCTACCAGGCGATGATCGAGGGCTTGAGCGAGATGGAGCACCTGGCCGAGTTCGTTCACAAACTCACCTACCTGCCGGTGGTGACCCGCGAGCAGGTGCCGGGCTGCCTGGGCACACGCATCACCGAACTGCTCGACAGCGGCGAGCTGGAGCGCGCTGCCGGCCTCGAGCTGACGCCCGAGCACTCGCGGGTGATGATCTGCGGCAACCCGCAGATGATCGACGACCTGCGCCAGCGCCTGAAGGCACGCGGCCTGAATCTGAGCCTGAGCAGGCGACCAGGGCAGGTGGCGGTGGAGAACTACTGGTGATCAGTCTTCGCGGATGGCCTTGATCCGATGCTCCCAGCGGCGCTTGGCGAAGCGGCGCATGTTGGGGATATCGTCGGTCTCGTCGAGGATCGGCTTGCCGATGATGGTTTCCATGATGTCTTCCAGCGTCACCAGGCCGCGCCAACTGCCGAACTCGTCGTATACCAGACACATGTGCTGACGCTCCTGCATCAGCAGGGTCATCAGGTTTTCCACGTTCATGCTTTCCGGCACGACCTTGAGCGGCTTCATGATCCGGGTGATCGGTTCGCCATCGTTCTCGGCCGCCAGCGCGTCGTAGCGAAACACCACGCCGAGCGGCGATTCGTCTTCACCGATCACCGGATAGCGGGAGAACTGGCTTTCCCGGGCACGGGCCTTGAACGCGGCAATGGATTCATCCGGTGCGGCCGATTCGCAGACGATGCGCGGCGTCATGATGTCGCGCAGACGGATCTCGTGCAGGTCGAGGATATTGCTGATCACCCGATGCTCGTCTTCGTCGAGCTTGCCTACCTCGCGGCCGAGCAGGGTCAGCGCCTTGATTTCCTGGCGAATGTCGTGCTCCGGCTCCTTGCCGCCGAACAGGCGCATGATCATGTCCGAGAGTACGATGAACGGCTTGAGCAGCAGGATCATCGCCCGCAGCAAGCTCGGCAGGAAGGGCGCCAGGGCACGCCAGTAACGGGCACCGATGGTCTTTGGCAGGATCTCCGACAGCACCAGGATCAGCAGGGTCATGACCGCCGAGGCAACGCCCAGATAACCGTCGCCGAAGACGATCGTCACCTGCGCACCGACACCGGTGGCACCCACGGTATGGGCCACGGTGTTGAGGGTCAGGATGGCCGCCAGCGGCTGGTCGATCTTGTCTTTGAGCTCTTTCAGCCTTTCGTACAGCTGAGGCTTTTCGACCTTCTGCTGAGCGATGTAACTGGGCGTGAGGGAGAGCAGGGCGGCTTCGAGGATGGAGCAGAGGAACGAAACCAGGATGGAGAGGACAGCGAACGCTATCAGGAGTGTCATGTAGGGGTATAGGTGACCAAGGGCCGACTAATCTAGCGGAAAGGGCGCAATGGGCGTGTTTCAAGCTGCAACAATTCGTGTCCATGCGCCCCGTTCACGCTCAGTAGGCCAGGCGCAGGCGTTCCAGCTCGGCCTTGGTGATCCCGGCTTGGTCTTTCTTGTCCTGCCAGTGCTTGCCGTTCCAGGCCTCTTCGCCGACCCAGGCGCGAAAGATGGCCAGGTTGGCCTGGCGCTCGGCTTCGCTGGCGCCGAGGTGCTGGTACATGCCACCGGGTTTGCCCTTGCCATTGCGTGTGCCGTCGTCCAGCTGACGCATCAGCGCGCCGGTCTGCGGCCAGCCGACGAAGTGCAGCAGTTCGGCATAGCTGTCCATGCGCGGGCCAATCTGGCGCTTCTTGTGGCTGTCCTTGTCCTTTTGCCATTCGCCCCAGTAAGGCGAGGCGGCGCCGTGGCAGGTGCTGCAGCGCTGCTGCCAGAGTGGGCGGATATCCTCGCTGTAGGTGACTTCGGCGTGGCCAGGCAGGGCCAGCAGGGCGAGGCTGGCGAGCAGCAATGGGCGCATGGGGCTTCCTTGTGATGGGTAAAAACTGGCGGTGTTTTACGGTAGCCGGCGCCGCTCGACCAATGGCTTGTGTCTATGATCGCTGCGGCACTTTTCAATCGAGGCTCAATCGACGGGCGCCAGCTGCACGGCCGCGCGCGGGATGCAGCAGCAGGCCAGGATCTGGCCGGCGGGCAGCACGCCGGCGGGAGGCTGGCGCCACTCCACCTCGCCGCTGCAGCGGACGCGGCAACTGCCGCAATGGCCACCCCAGCAGTCGGCCGGCAACTCGACGCCCTGCTCGTGGAGGGCATGCAGTAGGCTGGGCTGGCCGGTGTACTGCAGGGCTTCGTCCTGCCAGTGGAGGGCGAAGGTGCCGCTGCCGGCGCCGAGCGCCTGGGCGCCGAAGGCCTCCCAGTGCAGGCGCGACTCGGCCACCCCGGCGTCGCGCAGCAGGGCCAGGCTGTGCTCCAGCAGCGCCTGGCCGGCGCACAGGAAGACGTCGCAGTCGCCTGTCAGCACGGCGGCCAGACGCGCGGCATCCAGGCGCCCCTGCCAGTCCGGCGGCGCATGCGGGTCGCGGCTCAGGGCCGGGCAGTAGCGAAAGTCCGCACGCTGCGCGGCCAGCTCGACGAACTCCTGGTGATAGGCCAGGGCGGCGCGGTCGCGGCCGGCGTAGATCAGCGTCACGTGCCGGCCCAGCGGGCGCTCGGCCCAGGCCTGGAGCATGGCGCGCATGGGCGTGATGCCGACGCCGCCGGCGATCAGCAGCAACTCGGGGCCATGGCCGTCTTGCAGGTGGAAGTGACCGGCCGGCGCCAGCACCTGCAGACGCAGGCCTGGGCGCACCTGCTCGGCTAGCCAGTTGCTCATGCGCCCGTCCGGCTCGCGCTTGATGCACAGCTGGTAATGCCAGGGCCGCGCCTGCCAGGCCGCCAGCGAGTAGCAGCGGCGCAGCGGCCGCTCGCCCTCGGGTTGGGCCAGCAGGGTGAGGAACTGGCCAGCGGCGAAGCGCGGCAACGGCAGGCGCCAGGGGCTGGCCAGTTCCAGGTGCAGCAGGTCGTCGCTCAGCCACTGGCAGGCGCGCACGCGCAAGGCGAAGCCCTGGCGGCGACGCTTGCCCTGCCAGGCCAGCCAGACGCCGTGCAGGCTGAAGCCCAGCAGCAGGATCGCCCCGAGCAGGCTCAGGGCGATCAGCGTGGCGGCGATGAGGAGCATTTCAGAGCGCAGCGCGGCGCCGCGATTGCCACCAGATCCAGACGCCGGTCAGGCCCAGCAGGGCCAGGGTGATGCCCAGCACGTCGATCCAGATCCATTCGCCGGACTTGCCGAAGAAGGCCTTGCCGGTGTGCAGGTCCATCACCAGCTTACCGAACGTGTAGGGCTTGGGCGAGGCGCTCTGCACACTGGCCAGTGCGGCGTTGAGCGGCGACGGTTGCCAGTCGAGGCCATCGCGGCTGAGCAGGGCGCCCTCGTCCTTGACGCTGGCCAGCAACTGGCCGTCCTGCAGGCGGGTGATGCCGTGCACTTCGGCGTCCAGGCGCTTTTCCATGCGCTCGCCGTCGATCAGGTACAGGCCTTCCTTGCTCGCCACCCACAGCTGCTCTTGCTCGCCGAGCAACTGGCGTACCTCGACCTCGCTGCGCTGTTGCAGCTGGCCGTCGGCACCCTGCCGGAACACCCCGTACTTGCTGCCGAACCACAGCTGGCCGTCGCCGGTCTGGGCGGCGCTGCGCAGTTCGTTCTCCTTCTCGTAGCTCATCGGCAGCCAGCTCAGCGGCAGGTCCTTGAGGCCCAGAGACTTGTCGTGGGCGATGAACACCGCGGTGATGCCGACGATGAACATGGGGATGGCCAGGATGACCCCGGACCACAGGTGGATGCGGCGACTCGACATGTTGTGCTCCTTCAGGCTGCGCGTTGCGCTTGTTGTTACCAGCGGAATTCCACGCTCATGCTATACAGCGGTTCGGAATATTCGCGGGTGTCTTCACGGTTTTTCAGGGTGCCGTTGGCGTTGTAGGACAGTTTCTGCTGGTCCTTCTGCGCGCGACCGATGTTCTCTGCTGCCAGGCGCAGGGTGGTCGAATCGCTCAGCTCGGCATTGACGAACAGGTCGATGTACTCGATGGCGTCCATTGCGGTGCTGTCGTTGCTGCCACCGAGCTCGTCCTCGTAGGCGCCGGACTTGTTCCAGCTGCCGCCGACGGTCAGCGGCGTGCCGGGCAACAGGTATTCCAGGCCGACGTTGGCCAGGTAGCCGGGCTGCTGCTTGAAACGGCGCTTCTTGCCGGTGCTGGTGTCCTTGACCTCCGAGTCCAGCCAGCTGTAGCCGGCGTTCAGGCGCAGGCCGTGCAGGCCCAGCCAGCCCAGTTCGCTGTTGAACTCCAGCTCTGCGCCCCACAGCTTACCGTCGCCGGTGTTCTGCGTCTGGCTGTAGTACTGGCCGTCGCTGGCGTCCTCGAAGATCACGCTCTCCATCAGGTTCTTGATGTCGCGGCGGAACAGGTTGAGCCCGACCAGGCCGCGCTGTTCGGCGAAGTAATGCTCCAGGCCGAAGTCGTAGCCGAGCGATTCTTCCGGCTCCAGATCCGGGTTGCCGATCTGGTTGGGGTCGGAAAGGGTGCCGCTCTTGCTCTGCGTGCTGGGGATGATGTCGTCGAACTTGGGCCGGCGCACGGTACGCGCCACGCTGCTGCGCAGCGCCCAGTCGCTGGCGAGGTCCCAGCGGTAGTGCAGCGACGGGGCGAAATGGGCCTCGCGGCTGTCGGCGTCGCTGCCGGGAATCTCGCTATCGAGCTCGGCCGCTTCCCAGCGCAGGCCCGGCTTGAGGCGGTGGTTCTCGGCCAGTTTCCAGGTGTCCACCAGATACAGGTCGACGCGCTTCTCTTCCAGCTGGTAGCGGTCCTTGGCCTCGCTGCTGGAGACGCCATTGCTCAGCTTGCTCTTGCTCTTCTCGCGTTTCTTCAGGCCCAGGTCGTAGCCGCCGAGCAGTTCATGCTCCTCGCCCAGCCAGTGGCTGACGCTCTGGCCTAGCTGCCATTCGCGGTCGGTCTTCTGCTCGTCCTCGGTTTCCAGCTTGTCGAAGGCGCCGTTGGCCTTGTAGCTCAGCTTGCTCTTGCGCTTGTGGTCGTCCAGGTCGCGCACGCTGAAATGACTGTCGAGCTGAGTGCGTTCGCCCAGCGGATGTTCCCAGGCCAGCGCCAGACCGAGGTTGCGGCTGTCCATCTTCTCCTTCTCGAACTCGCTGCCGTTGGCGACGCCGGGGGCCTTGAACTTGTACTTGTCCTTGTCCTTGTGCATCTCGCTGTCGAGCAGCAGCAGGTCCAGGCTGAGGTGGTCGCCGTTCTCACCCTGCCAGCCCCAGTGCGGAGTCAGGTAGTTCTCGAAGAAGCGCTTGGTCTCGTGCTCCTGCTCGCCGGCGGTCTGCACCCCGGCGGGGTTGCTGGTGATCTTGTCCTTGCCCTTGACGATGGTGCGCGACTGGCGTCCGCCGCCGATCAGCCATTGCTGCTGCAGGTCGGCCTGGCCCCAGATGAACTGGGCGCTGCCGTCCATGGGACGCTGGTCGCCGCTGGCCGCGCCGAGGATCAGCTGGCGGGTATCGGCACTGCGCTTCTTGAGCACGATGTTGAGCGTGCCGGCGATGCCCTGGGCATCCATCTCGGCCGAAGGCGAGCGGATCAGCTCGACGCGGTCGACCATGGCCATGGGGATCTGGTCCAGCTGCAGCTCGCGCTTCTCACCGCTGTCGGGCAGGCGGCGACCGTCGACCAGCACCTGCGAGTACTCCTTGTCCAATCCGCGCAGGCGCAGATCCTTGTTTTCCCCGGGCGGGCCGCCGAAGTGCATGCCAGGCATGCGTCGCAGGGCGTCACCGAGGCTGCCGTTGCCGTAGCGGCGCAGTTCTTTGCCATCGATCACCTGCTTCGGGTTGATCGATTCGCGACGCTCCCTGAGAGCCAGCAAACTGGCGTCCACCTCGGTATGGGGCAGGACCGCCACCGTCTCGGTAGCGTGGCTTGGCAGGCTAGCCAGGAGCAGGCTGGCAGTGAGCAGGGACAGAGGCAGCGGGTACGGACGCGAAACGGACACGGGGCACCACTTGGGTTGGTTCGGATGGTGGCGAATTGTATTTGATAATGTTTTTTATTTGTATATGTGTTCTTTATTAAGGTGCCAATTGATTCGGCTCGGCTTCGTGGCAACGCTGCCGCTGCGGCCATGCATGTTTCGGCTCGTTGGCTGGGGGCGACGGCCCGCACGAGCTGCCCAGCTTCAACTAGGCTAACTAGGGCCAACTTCTGGGAGGGTTCTCCATGCCGCTCGAACATCACCCGCTCAACCGCGAGTTTCCTCAACAGCACGACGCCTTGCGCAAACTGATGCAGAGCGATGCGCGCTTCGCCCGCCTGGCGGAGGAATACGAAGCGCTGGACAAGCGCATCTACGAGATCGAGGACGGCCGCTCAGCCACGGATGACCTGACCCTTCAGGGGCTCAAGCTGCAGCGTGTGGGGTTGAAGGACGAGATCGCCGGGCTGCTGCAGGGCGCGACCTGAGCCGGGCTTGATCGGGGTCAAGGGCGTGGGGTCGAAGGCGGGCTAGCCTGCGAGCCACACCTTTGACCAGGAGCATGCACCATGCACGTCGATCATCACCCGCTTGTCCATGATTTCCCCGAACACCGCGCCGAGCTGCAACGCCTGCGTCAGGACGATGCGCAATTCGCCCGCCAGGCCGAGGAGTACGAGGCGCTGGACAAGCGCATCTGCCGCATCGAGGACGGCATCGAGCTACTCGACGATGTCTCGCTGCAGGCGCTCAAGCTCAGCCGCGTCACCCTCAAGGATCAACTGGCGCGGCAGCTCAAGCGCGCCGGTGGTCAGTGCTGCGGTTGCGGCAACGGTTGCCGAGGCTGAAGCCTTGCGTAGGAGCCGCTTCAGCCGCGGATCTCGCTGCACAGCTGTTCGTGGCTGAAGCCACTGCTACGCCATTGCGGGGCGACCCGCTTCAATGCACCGGCGGGTTGAGCAGGTAGGTGAGCAATCCGTCGGCCTCTTCTTCCGTCCATACCGCTCGCGCCGGCCTGGGCCACTCGCGCAGAAGCTGCTGGCAGAAGGCGCAGGCCAGCAGGTCCTGACGGTAGAAGCGCAGCAGCCACGGGCTGCCATCGCCCATGACCTGCTGCACCAGCGCCCGGCCGATGCCCTGGCGGCGATATTTCTTGAGGATGAACAGATCGGCGAACTCCGGTGCGTCGATACCCGCCAGTTCGCTGCGCTCGATCAGCAGAAACCCGGCGATGAAGCCGTCGGCGAGAATCAGCTGTGCGCTCCAGCCCGGCTCCTGCCAGTAGCGCTGCAGGTGTGGCTGGTGAATGTAGAAACGGCCGTCCGTCTCCACGTCTTCCTGCTCCCAGTCCGAGCTTTCGTAGGCGTAGAACTGGTAGAGGTTGGCGATCAGTGGCAACTGGTCGGCGCGGGTTGGCAGCAGCTGGATCTGCATGGAAGCGTTCCGGGCGGTGGCTTGGTCTGTAAATTTATCCAGTTGTTCGGTATCGTTCCAGCCTTCGTTCAGCGGCAGGATCGATCGCAATGGCCAAGGCAAAACGCATGTACGGCTGCACCGAGTGCGGCGCCACCTTTCCCAAATGGGCGGGGCAGTGTGGTGAGTGCGGCGCCTGGAACACCCTGGTCGAAACCGTGGTCGAGGGCGCCACGCCCAGCGGGCGCACCGGTTGGGCCGGCGACAAGGCCAATATCAAGACCCTGGCCGAGGTCAGCGTCGAGGAGATTCCGCGCTTTTCAACCGCCTCCGGCGAGCTGGACCGCGTGCTCGGTGGCGGTCTGGTCGATGGCTCGGTGGTGCTGATCGGCGGTGACCCCGGCATCGGCAAGTCGACCATCCTGCTGCAGACCCTTTGCAACATCGCCCAGCGCTTTCCGGCGTTGTACGTCACCGGCGAGGAGTCGCAGCAGCAGGTGGCGATGCGTGCGCGGCGCCTGGACCTGCCGCAGGACAAGCTCAAGGTGATGACCGAAACCTGCATCGAGTCGATCATCGCCACCGCACGCCAGGAAAAGCCCAAGGTCATGGTCATCGACTCGATCCAGACGATCTTCACCGAACAGTTGCAGTCAGCCCCTGGCGGTGTCGCCCAGGTGCGCGAGAGTGCAGCGCTGCTGGTGCGCTTCGCCAAGCAGAGCGGCACGGCGATCTTCCTCGTCGGCCATGTCACCAAGGAAGGCGCGCTGGCCGGCCCGCGCGTGCTGGAGCACATGGTCGATACCGTGCTGTATTTCGAGGGCGAGTCCGACGGCCGCCTGCGCCTCCTGCGCGCGGTGAAGAACCGCTTCGGCGCGGTCAACGAACTGGGCGTGTTCGGCATGACCGACAAGGGCCTCAAGGAAGTCTCCAACCCCTCGGCGATCTTTCTTACCCGGGCCCAGGAGGCGGTGCCCGGCAGCGTGGTGATGGCCACCTGGGAAGGCTCGCGGCCGATGCTGGTGGAGGTGCAGGCGCTGGTCGACACCAGTCACCTGGCCAACCCGCGGCGCGTTACGCTGGGGCTCGATCAGAACCGCCTGGCCATGTTGCTGGCGGTGCTGCACCGTCATGGCGGCATCCCCACCTACGATCAGGACGTGTTTCTCAACGTGGTCGGTGGGGTCAAGGTGCTGGAAACCGCCTCCGACCTGGCGCTGATGGCGGCGGTGATTTCCAGCCTGCGCAATCGGCCGCTGCAGCATGACCTGCTGGTGTTCGGCGAGATCGGGCTGTCCGGCGAGATCCGCCCGGTGCCGAGTGGCCAGGAGCGGCTCAAGGAGGCAGCCAAGCACGGCTTCAAACGCGCCATCGTGCCCAAGGGCAATGCGCCCAAGGAGGCGCCGGCGGGGCTTCAGGTCATCGCCGTCACCCGCCTGGAGCAGGCGCTGGATGCGCTGTTCGAGTAACCAGAGTCGCGGCTAAAGCCCCTCCCACAGAGTAATGCTGTTCACTTAAGAAACGGTCAAGCACGATCAGTGCCCTCGCCCCTTTGGGGAGAGGGTTAGGGCGGGCTGCGTTCGGAGAGGGCAAACAGACGGTTTCGCGGTGTTTTCGGCCCTCTCCCCCAGCCCCTCTCCCATGAATGGGAGAGGGGAGCAAAGCGTGTGCAACCTTAAGTGAACAGCATTACCTCCCACAGAGCGGAATGCTGGCACCTGTGGGAGGGGCTTTAGCCGCGATTCCGGACTGCGGCGTTCTGTCGCCTACGGGGCCTGGCGAAAACTGACGCAGATCAATAGGTAGCTGGCTATCGGCGAGCAGCATGACGGCGTATCCATTGCAGGGAGACACCATCATGTTCCTGTTCTTCGATTACTTTTCCCGTGCCTTCAACTTCGATGCCAAGGCGGCGCAGTCGCGCGAGGCGCATGGTGAGGTGCTGCGTATGCAGGCGCTTCGCCAACAACGCCAGCAGCGCCAGGACGAAGCGGCGCGCAAGCGCCATTGAAGCCGCTCAGTCGTCGTCGCCCAGCGCCGCCAGCTCGCGCTCCAGCAGTTGCTCATCGCCAAGGTTGAGTTCGACCAGGCGGCGCAGATGGCTGATCGACTCCAGGTCGATATGACGGCAGACGAAACCCAGAGACTGCGGCTGGGTGCGGGTCAGCACCACTTCCATCTTCACCCTGGCCTCGCCACCCAGCTCGATCAAGGCCTCGAAGGGTTGATTCGGGTCCCCGTTCCAGTCGCGCGGCGTCTTGATCAGCAAGCCCTTGAGCGAGATGTCGTGCAGCGTCGCCTGCCATTGCCGCTCGCCCTGCGCGATCACGGTGGGGGCGTCGAAGGCGATGCGCTGGAAGCGCCGACGCTCGTTGGCTGATTCACTCATGCCCATGCTCCTGAAGGATTTACATCACTATAGCCAAGGCTGCCGGCCACGTACTGGAGTCCCTGTGTCGTGGCGCACAAACGCTGCACGGCAGTTTGACAGTTAGCCAAGTGTCACCAAAGCTCCTTATGCGGTTTTTATTACTCGATATTGCGGAGCGATAGATATGAGCAAGCGACTGCTAGGCAAAGGGTTGGTCTTCGGCCTTATGAGCATGGCCAGTGTCGGCGCGTTCGCCGATGCGGCAGGTGGTAATGGCTGCGGCTGGGGCAACATGTTGTTCGAAGGCCAGCGTGGCATGGCCCCGCACTTCCTGGCCACCACCACCAACGGCACTTCAGGTAACGCTACCTTCGGCATGACCTCCGGTACCAACGGCTGCGACACCAGTGGGGCGCTGGGCTATAACGGTCGCTCCATGCTGGCGATGAACGGCATGCTCGACTCCATCGCCGAAGACATGGCCGTGGGCCAGGGCGAAGCGCTGGACGCCTACGCCACCCTGCTGGGTGTCGAAGCCAAGGATCGCGCGCATTTCGCCAAGGTCACTCACGAAAACTTCGGCGCCATCTTCAGTCAGGCCGATGCCACCAGCGAGCAGGTACTGGCTGCCACCCTCGACGTGATGAGCCGCGACACGCAGCTGGCGCGCTACGTGAAGCAGCCGGCGTAACGCCCGCTCCATTGTCGTTCGGTAGGGCGCGCCGTGCGCACCGCGTCATCCGTGCGACAAGGCAAGCGGAAGGCAAAAAGAAGCCCGCCAATCGGCGGGCTTCTTCAGTTCAGGCTTAGCCTTAGTTGGCGTACACCGGGAACTTGGCGCACAGCGCCTTGACCTGCTCGCGCACGCGGCCTTCGACTTCCTCGTTGCCGATATTGGCCAGCACTTCGCAGATCCAGCCCGCCAGCTGACGGCACTCGTCTTCCTTGAAGCCGCGCGTGGTGACGGCCGGGGTGCCGATGCGCAGGCCGGAGGTGACGAACGGCGAACGCGGGTCGTTCGGTACGCTGTTCTTGTTCACGGTGATGAAGGCACGACCCAGGGCCGCATCCGCATCCTTACCGGTGATGTCCTGCTTGATCAGCGAGAGCAGGAACAAGTGGTTCTGGGTGCCGCCGGAAACCACGTCGTAGCCGTTGTCGATGAACACCTGGGCCATGGTCTGGGCGTTCTTGATCACCTGGGCCTGGTAGGCCTTGAACTCGGGCTGCAGCGCTTCCTTGAAGCACACCGCCTTGGCGGCGATGACGTGCTCCAGCGGGCCGCCCTGGCCGCCCGGGAAGACCGCGGAGTTGAACTTCTTCTCCAGCTCTTCGTTCCTGCGCGCCAGGATCAGGCCGCCGCGCGGGCCGCGCAGGGTCTTGTGGGTGGTGGTGGTGACCACGTCGGCGAAGGGTACCGGGTTCGGGTACAGGCCGGCGGCGACCAGGCCTGCCACGTGCGCCATGTCGACGAACAGGTAGGCACCGACCTTGTCGGCGATGGCGCGGAAGCGCGGGAAGTCCAGCACCTGCGAGTAGGCGCTGAAGCCGGCGATGATCATCTTCGGCTTGTGCTCCACGGCCAGGCGCTCGACTTCGTCGTAGTCGATCAGGCCGGCGTCGGTGATGCCGTACTGCACGGCGTTGTAGATCTTGCCGGAGAAGCTGACGCTGGCGCCGTGGGTCAGGTGGCCGCCGTGGGCCAGGCTCATGCCCAGCACGGTGTCGCCGGCGTTGAGCAGGGCCATGTACACGGCGCTGTTGGCCTGGCTGCCGGAGTGCGGCTGGACGTTGGCGTAGTCGGCGCCGAACAGCTCCTTGGCGCGGTCGATGGCCAGCTGCTCGACCACGTCGACGTACTCGCAACCGCCGTAGTAGCGCTTGCCCGGATAGCCTTCGGCGTACTTGTTGGTCAGCACGCTGCCCTGGGCTTCCATCACCGCCGGGCTGGTGTAGTTTTCCGAGGCGATCAGCTCGATGTGCTCTTCCTGGCGCTGGGCTTCCTGCTCCATCGCGGCAAAGAGTTCGGCGTCAAAACGAGCGAGGGTCAAATCACGGCTGAACATGGCGGTCCCCTGAAATCAGCTGGGCGGTAGAAAGAGGGGGCGGATTCTACCGCAAAGGTCGCATTCAGGCATATGAAGGTCGGTCATGAGCCTGACAAAAGGCCTTCAAGAGCAGCCACCCTGATCAGCCTGCAGGCTGCAGCTCAGCTAAGCATGAACAGCGCGGCGCCGCCGAACTGGGCGCTGAACTGGCGCGCAGGCATCGGCCTGCCGAGCAGATAGCCCTGCACTTCATCGCAACCGTGCTCACGCAGGAACTCCAGCTGCGCATGGCTTTCCACGCCTTCGGCGATCACCATCATGTTCAGGCTGTGCGCCATGGCGATGATGGCGCGGGCGATCTGCGCGTCCTGTTCGCCATCGGGCAGGCCATCGACGAAACTGCGGTCGATCTTCAACACGTCGATGGGGAACTGCTTGAGGTAGTTCAGCGACGAGTAACCGGTGCCGAAGTCGTCCACCGCGATGCACAGGCCGAGGCGCTTGAGTTCGTTGAGGGTCTGCATGGCGCTGGAAACGTCGCGCATCAGGATGCTCTCGGTCAGCTCCACTTCCAGGCACGCCGGTGCCACGCCGGTTCTGCTCAGAATGGCGGCGATGCGCGAGGTGAGATCGCCCTCGGCGAACTGACGGGCCGACAGGTTGACCGAGATCTTGGGGATGCGGATCTTGTCCTCGTGCCAGGCCCTGAGCTGCCGGCACGCTTCCTCGAGCACCCATTCGCCGACCTGCACCACCAGGCCGAGCTCTTCCAGCACCGGGATGAATTCATCCGGCGGCACCAGACCGCGGCCCGGGTGATTCCAGCGCAGCAGCGCCTCGACGCCGGTCAGGCGGCGGCCGTCGCCGGAGAACTGTGGCTGGTAGTGCAGCACGAACTGGCCCTGTTCCTGGGCATGGCGCAGGTCGCTCTCCAGCTCCAGGCGTTCCAGGGCGCTGGCGTTCATGTCGGCCTGGTAGAACTGGAAGTTGTTCTTGCCGCGTTCCTTGGCGTGGTACATGGCGGTGTCGGCGTTCTTCATCAGCTGGCTCAGCTCGTTGCCGTCCTGCGGGGCGAGGGCGATGCCGATACTGGCGGTGACGAAGAACTCGCGACCTTCGAGGACGAAGGGGCGAGCCAGGCTGTCGAGAATCTGCTCGGCGACGTGAATGGCGCGATTCAGCGCGCCCTCGCGAGTGGGGCGCGGTTGCAGCAGCAGGGTGAACTCGTCACCGCCCATGCGCGCCACGGTATCGTCGCCGTCGACGCAGGCCGACAGGCGCACTGCCACGTCCTTGAGCATGCGGTCGCCAGCGGCGTGGCCGAGCGAGTCGTTGATCGGCTTGAAGCGGTCGAGGTCGAGGAACATCAGCACCACCCACTCGTTGTGCCGCTCGGCGTGCTGCAGGGCGCTGTGCAGACGATCCTGGAACAGGGTGCGGTTGGGCAGGTGGGTCAGGGCATCGTAGTAGGCCAGGCGATGGATGCGCTGCTCGCTGGCCTTGCGCTCGCTGATGTCGCTGAAGAAGCACACGTAGCTGACCAGGTCGCCTTCCTCGTCATGCACCGCGGTGATGCCGACCCAGGCCGGGAAGTTCTCGCCACCCTTGCGCTTGAGCCATACCTCGCCCTCCCAGCTGCCACGCTGGTTGAGCTGGCCGAGGATGTACTGCAGGTGAGTGGCCTGCTGACGGTCTGCGGTGAGCATGCCGGGCAACTGGTCGAGCACCTGGCCGGCCGAATAGCCGCTGACGCGGCTGAAGGCCTTGTTGACCTGCACGATGTAGCCGGCCGGGTCGGTGACCAGAATCGCGGCGGTGGAGTGTTCGAAGACCGTCGCGGCCATGCGCAGGTCCTTTTCCGCTCGGCGTTGCTGGCTGATGTCGCGGCCAACGCCGAGGATGCCTTCGAAGCGCCCGTTCTCGTCCCACATCAGCACCAGGCGCAGTTCCACCGGAATCTTGTGGCCGTCGGCACGCAGGCAGTCGAAGACGAACAACTGGTCCGGCAGTTCGTCGCGCAGGCGGTTGAGGCGGTCGCGCTCGCCGAGGGCATCGCGGATGCGTTCGAGCAGCAGGTTGATACCGTCCAGTTGCTGCGGGTTGGCCGCCAGGCTGTAGAAACTGTTGGCCATCACCCAGTTGACGGAGTAGCCCAGCACCGGCTCCACCGAGGGGCTGACGTAGTTGAGGTTGAGCGCGCTGTCGGTGGAGAAGATCACATCGCTGATGCTCTCGGCCAGCAGGCGATAGCGTTGCTCGCTGTCGCGCAGCGACTGGTTGCGCTCGATCTGCTCGGTGATGTCCTTGGCCACGCCGATCAGGCGGCTGACGCGGCCGCGATCGTCGCGCGCCAGGGCCTGCTCGCGAATGCTGAACCAGTGCCACTGGCCATTGCGATGACGCCAGCGCAGCACCGACTCGAGCAGCAGACCATCGCCAACCACCTTCTGCAGGTTGCGGATGCGCCAGTAGTACTCGGCATCGTCCGGGTGCAGCACCTGCTCCCAGAAGTCCTCGCGCATGGCGCGCAGCTCGGCCTTGCTGTAACCCAGCTGCAGGCCCAGGCTGTGGTTGCTGAACAGCACCTGGCGGTTCTGCATGTCATGCACGTAGAGCAGGTCGGGCACCGAGCGCACCACCTCCGACCAGAAGCGCTCGCGCTCGATCAGCGACAGTTCGATGCGCTTGCGGCTGGTGATATCGCTGATGCTCAGGGTGACTGCCTGATAGTCCTGGATCATTTCCGGCAGGCGCAGCACCAGCCAGACGTGACGCTGCAACCCCTGTGCGGTCACCAGCTGGGTTTCCAGCTCCACCAGGTTGGGGCCTTCGAGTACGGCCACGGCCAGGCGATAGCGCAGATCGTCCGGCTGCACCGGGCCATGGTCGATCAGCTGCTGCCAGGCCTGTTCGGTGCTTTTGACCCCGAGCAGGTTGAGCGCCACCTGGTTGGCCTCGGTTATGCGCAACTGCTCGACCAGCAACTCATGGTGTTCGGCATCGGCCCGCAGCCAGCGCTGCAGGCCAGCTGCATCGCGCAGCTTGTGCTGCAGCAGCAGGCTGCGCACGCCGGAAAGATCGAGCACGCACAGGGCCACGCCGGTGCCTTCGAAGATGTCCTGATAACGCCTGCGGGTTTCCTGCAGCACGCGCATGGCCTGCTGCTCGTCGGTCACGTCGCGCAGCACCCAGACGTAGCCGGCCTGGCGACCGAACTCGCTGATGTCGCTGCGGGTCACGGCGAACAGGCGCGCACGCCCCTCGCTCTCCACCCTGACCAGCTCCGGCCCCAGGTCGCTGGCCAACTGCGGGCTGTTGAGCAGCAGCGGGTCGAGGTCGGGCAGCAGGTCCAGCAGGTCCAGGTCCCAGGCCGCTTCGCTGCTGAGGCCGAACAGGGCCTCGGCCTGCGGGTTGAGGTAGCGCAACTTGCCGTCGGCCTGCGTCACCAGAATGCGTTCTTCGACGGCGCCCAGGGCACTGGCGGCCTGGCGCAACGAGCGACGCGATTCGGTGTTCAGGCGTTGCAGGCGACGCTGCTCGCGCTGCAGGCCGTACAGGGCCAGCAGGGTCAGCAGGCTGCACAGCACGAACAGCAGAAACTTGCCGGCCAGGGTCGGCATCAGTTCATTGCCGGCGCGCTCGCTATCGAACAGGGCGCGCAATTGCCAGTCGCTGCCGGGCAGGGCGATCAGCTCCAGGCTCTGCGCCTGCTCCTGCGCGGTGACCGGGGCGATGATGCCGCCAGCCGGTTGCAGGTCGTCGGCTCTGGCGATGACCCGCTGACTCTGCAGGTCCTCGAGCAACCAGTGGTATTCGCTCTGATGCTGTTCGCGCAGCCAGCCGCGCAGCGCGCTGGTGCGCATGCGCAATACCCGCTGGCTGTCGTCGGGCTGGCGCAGCAGCAGATAGAGCGCACCGCCGTCCTGTGCGCTGAAGGCGAAGTGATAGGGCGCCGAGCCGCTGCGTCGTTGCAGGCTGCGGATGAAGCTGAGGTCGCGCGGTTCGCTGGCGCTGTCGGCCAGCAACTGCCCGTTGGCATCGAGCCAGGCCACGCTGCCCAGCGTCGGGAAAATGCCGCGCAGGGTCGTCACCAGTTCGCTGCCGTCGCCGTCGTGCGCCGGGCTCTTCTGCAGCATAGCCTGGCCGGCCTGCGCCTTCAGGCGCATGTTCAGGCTGACATGCCGGGCCAGCTGGCTGGCGTAAGTCCGGCTCAGCTGCTTCTGGGCATCGAGCAGTTGGCGATATTCCTGGGTCAGTTGCCAGGCCAGCAACCCCAGGATCGCCAATACCAGCACCACCAGCGCACGCCTGAGCGCTACGCGGCGCTTCGGTGCGCGCGCCTCGCCCGGGGAGGTTGAAGGCTGGGATGAGGGAGTCGACACGTTCTGTGAACCTGCAGCCAGTGCTGGGCTATCTTGAGCTTCGAGACGCGCGAGCCGGCGTATGCTCGCGAGAGCCGGCTAGCATGCCTGTAAACCTGGCCAAGTGCCAGCTGCGCCGACGAGCGTAGGTTTGCCCTGTCACCTACATTGCGGTAGCTTTGCGCCGCGCGCGTGTCCGCTCCGCGCGGTACTTGGCGTTCGCTCCGGCAGGGGCTAAGGTCTCTGCCAACGCCCCGCTGCAGGTTTGCTGAAAACTGCCTGCAGCCGCTAACACGGCGGCCAGGCCGACAGGCGCCAGAGTTTTGCCGCCTGGTAGACTGCAGACCTTGCCGGTGTCGCCACTCGCAACGTTCGCGCAGTGTAGCCAGGCCCGCCATTTCCAGCCCTCATTCTCAACAGTCAGGTTTTCCATGGCTCAGTACGTCTACAGCATGCATCGGGTCAGCAAGGTCGTCCCGCCGAAGCGTGAAATTCTCAAGGACATTTCCCTGTCGTTCTTCCCTGGCGCCAAGATCGGCGTGCTGGGCCTCAACGGTGCCGGTAAGTCGACCCTGCTGCGCATCATGGCCGGCGTCGATACCGAGATCGACGGCGAAGCTCGGCCGATGCCGGGCATCAAGGTCGGCTACCTGCCGCAGGAGCCGCAGCTCGATCCGAGCAAGACGGTGCGCGACATCGTCGAGGAGGCCGTAGGCGAGATCAAGCAGGCCCAGGCCCGCCTCGATGAAGTGTACGCCGCCTATGCCGAGCCGGATGCCGACTTCGACGCTCTGGCCGCCGAACAGGCAAAGCTGGAAGCCATCCTGCAGGCATCCGACGGCCACAACCTGGAGCGTCAGCTGGAAGTCGCCGCCGATGCCCTGCGCCTGCCGCCATGGGACGCCAGGATCGAACACCTGTCCGGTGGCGAGAAGCGCCGTGTGGCGCTGTGCCGCCTGCTGCTGTCGGCACCCGACATGCTGCTGCTGGACGAGCCGACCAACCACCTGGACGCCGACTCGGTGGCCTGGCTCGAGCGCTTCCTGCATGATTTCCCCGGCACCGTGGTAGCGATTACCCACGACCGTTACTTCCTTGACAACGTCGCCGGCTGGATTCTCGAACTCGACCGCGGCCACGGCATCCCCTACGAGGGCAACTACTCCGGCTGGCTGGAATCGAAGGCCAACCGCCTAGCCCAGGAAGCCAAGGCCGAGGCGTCGCACGCCAAGGCCATGAAGGCCGAGCTGGAGTGGGTACGCCAGGGCGCCAAGGCGCGTCAGGCCAAGTCCAAGGCGCGTCTGCAGCGTTTCGAGGAAATGCAGTCGCAGGAATTCCAGAAGCGCAGCGAGACCAACGAGATCTACATCCCGGCCGGTCCGCGCCTGGGCGACAAGGTCATCGACTTCCACAACGTGTCGAAGTCCTTCGGTGATCGCGTGCTGATCGACGATCTGTCGTTCAGCATCCCCAAGGGCGCCATCGTCGGCGTGATCGGCGGCAACGGCGCGGGCAAGTCGACCCTGCTGCGCATGATCACCGGCAAGGAGCAGCCGGATTCCGGCACCATCGAGATCGGCGAAACCGTGCAGATCGCCAGCGTCGACCAGAGCCGCGACAACCTCGACGGCAACAAGACCGTATGGGAGCAGGTTTCCGATGGCTTCGACATGATCAAGGTCGGCGGTTACGAGGTGCCGTCGCGCGGTTACGTCGGTCGCTTCAACTTCAAGGGCGCCGACCAGCAGAAGTTCGTCAAGGACCTCTCCGGTGGTGAGCGTGGCCGCCTGCACCTGGCCCTGACCCTCAAGCAGGGTGCCAACGTGCTGCTGCTCGACGAACCGTCCAACGACCTCGACGTGGAAACCCTGCGTGCGCTGGAAGAAGCGCTGCTGGACTTCCCCGGCGCCGCCATCGTGATCTCCCACGACCGCTGGTTCCTCGACCGTATCGCCACCCACATCCTCTCCTACGAGGACGACGGCAAGGTCAACTTCTTCGAAGGCAACTACACCGAGTTCGAAGCCGACCGCAAGAAGCGCCTGGGCGATGCCGCCGCGCAGCCGCACCGCGTGCGTTACAAGAAGCTGGCGCAGTAAGCGTTCAGTGGAAGAAAAACGGAGCCTGCGGGCTCCGTTTTTCGTTGTGGCGTAGGGTGTCGCGGGGCCGCCTAGGCCGTGCGCACCGATGCCTTGGCTCCGTTAGCGATCAGAGCCTGGCCAGCAGGCTTTCCAGTGCCTTGGCCTGATCCTCGGCCAGGTCGATGATGTGAAAGCCGGCCCAGCAATGCTGGCCGTCGGCGCCGGGGCGACTCCACAGGCAGTCGGCGCCCAGGCGCACCTCCTGCACCTGGGCGGTACTCGAGGTGCAGACCAGACGGCATTCCAGCACGGCATCGGCGGTATGCGGCGTATCGCTGAACAGCATGAAGCCGTCGGCCGACAGGTCGACGATGCGCCCCAGGCGCTGACCGCTGTTCAGGTCGAAGACCTCCAGCTGCATTTCGGTGCCATGGCGGCTGTGTTGACGACGCTCTTCCATGGAAATTCCTCAGCGGGGTTCGGCCGTGCGTCCGGTGAAACGCTGCAGCACACGGTAGATGGCAGTCAGTGCGCGATCCACCAGCGGAGTCGCGCGTTCGGGAGTGACGATGCGGGCCAGGCCGTTTTCCATCTCGCTGGCCAGCAGGGTCAGCGGTTTGATGGCCACGCGCTGGCCGCTGTGGTCGACGAACATGTAGTTATGGGTGGTCGGGCTGAACCAGGAGAGCTTGAGCACGCGGCTCTTGTCGCCTTCGACGAATTCGAACCAGGTGCCGAACTCGACCTTGGCCAGTTCCTTGGCCAGGGCCTGGGCTCGGACCGAGAGCTTGCTGCGCGAAGGGGCCTGGCGCGCGAGGTCGACATCCTCGCCGAGCATGGCGCCCAGCGGGCTTTCCGGCAGAGTCGGCTTGAGCTGCGCCGCCAGTTGCGGTTGCTTGGCCTGTACCGCGTGCTGGCAGGCCACCAGGTCCTGCAGTAGGCGGCGGATGCCGTCTTCGTGGTAGCCGCCGAGCAGTTCCAGCCCCTTGCGCAGGTCGCTGAGCAGGGGCACGCGCATCTCCTGCAGGCGCTGCTTGTCCTCGTCGCCAAGCGGGGTGCCGCTCCAGGCCAGTTGCTCGGCCACCTCGCAGGCGCGCTGCCACTCGGCGCTCTGCTCGCCATGGCGCAGAAGGACGAAGACCAGCACGTCGGCCCACGTCAGTTCGAGGAAGTTGCGGATGATCGCCGGCAGGTCGCGCGCTTCCACACAGTGCTGGATCACTTCCAGCGCCTGCTCGCGCGCGCCGAGCAGGCGGTCACGGCCCTTGGCCGCCTCGACCGCGCGGCGTTCGCGCAGCTCGACCTTGTGGCGCAGGGTGGCGACGTACTCGTTGAATTCCTCGATCAGGCCGTCGAACAGCCCCAGATCGCCGCTGAAACCGTGTATCACGCGCTCGACCACCCACTGCATCTTGGCCAGCAGCCCGCGCTCGTCGCCTTCGTTGCCATACAGCACGCCGGCCTGGGCCATGGTGTTGAGCAGGCGCCTGGCCGGATGGTGATGCTGGGTGAACAGGGCCTTGTCCAGCAGGGCGATCTTCAGATAGGGCGTATGCAAGTGGGACAGCGCGGTCTTGCAGGCATCCGGCAGGTTCTCGTCATCGAGGATGAAATCGAACAGCATGCCGACCAGGTCGATCACGTCGGCTTCCTGATCGGACACCTTGCTGTCGCCCGGCAGGCTGCTGTGCGACTCCAGCTGCTGCTGCAGGTCGGCCTTGAGGCCCTCGACCGCCTGCGGCTTGTGCAGGCGCTGCGCCAGTTCGTGGGCCGACTGCTGCTGCATGCGGTTGAGCGCGGCGAGCAGTTCGCTGGCGCTGTAGGTGCGGCTGGCCTCGCGCGGGGAAAAGCTGACGATGCTGCGCGTACCGCCGAGCAGCGGGGCGTCTGGGTGATTCTGACGATGCTCGTCGAGCAGGCTGGACAGGCCGCGGAACAGCGCGCCGGGGTCGCTCGGCGGTGGCGCGCTGAGGTCCAGATCGAGCAGCGGCGGTTCCGCGCTGGGCGGCGCCGCACTCGGCCTGCCTGTTGCCTGCGGTTTGCTGGTCGGGGCATCCGGTTTGGCTGCAGCCGGGCGGCTGAGGCTCGGATTGACCTGCGCACTGTACTTGAGGTTGGGCAGCACGCCGGCATCGATCAGGCGCTGATTGAGCGCGCCGTAGAGCGAATCGAGGCTCTGCATGACATGCTTATCGAAGAGCATGTAGAGGATGGTCTTGATCTGCAGCGGGAAAGGGCAGGGCGCCAGCGCATCGCGAAACGCCTGGGCGATGGCCTGCGGGCCGAAGGGGTTGCTGTCCTCGCCGAGCTTCTGGCCGTTGTTGAGCAGCGCCAGGCGCTGATCCAGGGCGAACAGCGGCTGGGTGCAGCGCGCCTTGACCCGACTGACCATGTTGGTGACCTGCAGGGTCTCTTCGTAATCCTCGTTCTGCACCAGCGCCAGTTGTTCCGGGTCTACCTGGGCGGTGCTCGGGTTCTGCAGCTTGCCTTCGAGGAAGTCGGAGAAGTTGCTGGCGATCTTCTGGTGGTAGCTGCGTTCGATCTGCGGTCGCTGCCGGCGAATCTCGCGCATGCTGTCGAAGAACAGCGTCTGTACCTTGTTGTTCTCGGCTTTTTCCGCGCATTCGAACAGGGTGTCGTCGACCTGGCCGAACACGCCGCTCAGGTGTTCCGCCAGGCGGTTCATCACCAGCTTGCGGCAGGCCTGCACCAGATCGCTGAAGCGCGGCTGGATGCCGCGGCTGGCGAGGCTGACCACCTTGGGGTGAATGGGGGGCTTGTCCTGGTTGCTCATGGACGGTCCTGGCTGGCGTGTCGGCTGGCGCGTCCTGCACGCTGCCGCCGTTCAATGAAACATATAGTAGTCCATGCTGGCGCCGCAAAGCATTGTCGTAAAAGCAGTTTGCAGGGGTTGACAGGGAATTTTTGCTACGTAAAATGGCGCGCCTCTGAAGCGGTAAAGCAAAAGCTGAAACGCGGCAGAGACGGAAGACCGAAGTTCCGCGATAGCTCAGTCGGTAGAGCAAATGACTGTTAATCATTGGGTCCCTGGTTCGAGTCCAGGTCGCGGAGCCAACTTCCTAACGGGGTATAGCGCAGTCCGGTAGCGCGCTTGCTTTGGGAGCAAGATGTCGGGAGTTCGAATCCCCCTACCCCGACCATATTCGGGTCGTTAGCTCAGTTGGTAGAGCAGTTGGCTTTTAACCAATTGGTCGTAGGTTCGAATCCTACACGACCCACCACCATAACGACGAAGCCCGCCTAGTGCGGGCTTTTTCGTTTCTGTGTCTCACGCGATGCTGGGCCGTCTCGCATTGCCGCGGCCGCGCTGGCCGCGGCTCGCATAGGTGCGTCATGCGCAGCACGGGCAACCGGCTGTCTGCAGCAGCAATTCCAACATTCTCCGTGCGGTCGTTTCGGTGCGTAGGGTGGGCTTTAGCCCACCAGCGGTGGTGGACGTGGGCTGAAGCCCACCCTACGAGAGTCTTGTCTCCCTTCTCCCGCCCTTCGGGCACCCTCGGCTTGGGCATCCTGCATCCAATGCAGTCGTCTCCCATGAATGGGAGCGGAACACCAGCTCGTAGGGTGGGCTTTAGCCCACCAGCGGTGGTCGGCGTGAGCTGAAGCCCACCCTGCGAGACTTGCTTGTCTGCCTTCTCCCGCTTGCGGGAGAGGGACCGGGGGAGAGGACATCAGAAGGCCGTATGGCGGCCACTGTCAATGCAGCTTCAGGCGCGGCTCGGTGCTGCGCCCGATGCGATCGCTGAGCATCAGCAGTAGCGTACGCAGGGTGCCGTACAGCGCCATCTGGTGCATGCGGTAGAGCGAGACATAGAACACCCGCGCCAGCCAGCCCTCGAGCATCACGCTGCCGGTCAGATTGCCCATCAGATTGCCGACCGCCGAGAAGCTCGACAGCGAGATCAGCGAGCCGTAGTCGCGATAGCGATACTCCGGCAGCGACTGACCGCTGATCTTCAAACGCAACGACTTGGCCAGCAGCGAAGCCTGCTGGTGCGCCGCCTGGGCGCGCGGTGGTACGTTGCGGCCATCGTTGCCCGGCTGCGGACAGGCCGCGCAATCGCCGAAGGCGAACACGTCGTCATCCAGTGTCGTCTGCAGCGTCGGGCGTACCTGCAGCTGGTTGATGCGGTTGCTTTCCAGCCCGTCGAGGTCCTTGAGGAAACCGGGCGCTCGAATACCGGCCGCCCAGACCTTGAGGCTGGCGGGAATGAAGTTGCCATCGGCGGTCTTCAATCCTTCTGCGGTCACTTCGC
This sequence comes from Ectopseudomonas guguanensis, assembly GCF_900104265.1. Taxonomy (GTDB): domain Bacteria; phylum Pseudomonadota; class Gammaproteobacteria; order Pseudomonadales; family Pseudomonadaceae; genus Aquipseudomonas; species Aquipseudomonas guguanensis. The sequence goes on along the minus strand of NZ_FNJJ01000002.1, from coordinate 301,544 downwards.
TGACCGCTGCGCCGGTCAATACCGTAACGCCGAGCTTCTCCAGAGTCTGGTGCACGGGGCGGGCGATGCGCTCGGGCAGGGCGGGCAACACGCGTGGGCCCGCTTCGATCAGCGTGATGCGCATGTCTTCTGGGCGAATGCGATTGAGACCATAGGCTGCCAGCTGCTTGGCGGCGTGGTGCAGTTCGGCTGCCAGCTCGACCCCGGTCGCTCCCGCGCCGACGATGGCAATATCGATCTTGCCACCGGCTTCACCCTCGTTGGCGTGCGCGCGCAGATAATGGCTGAGCATGCGCCGGTGAAAGCGCTCGGCCTGTGCCCGGGTGTCGAGGAAGATGCAGTGCTCGGCCGCGCCCGGTGTGCCGAAGTCATTGGTGGTGCTGCCGACGGCGATCACCAGGCTGTCGTAGGCGATGCGGCGTTCAGGCATCAGCACCTGACCGTCGTCATCGAGCGTGGGCGCCAGGGTAATGCTCTTGCTTGCACGGTCGAGGCCGGACATGCGTCCGAGCTGAAACTCGAAATGATTCCACTTGGCTTGGGCCACGTAGTTCAGTTCGTCTTCCGAGGAGTTCAGCGAGCCAGCCGCCACTTCATGCAGCAGAGGCTTCCAGATATGGGTGAGGTTGGCGTCGACCAGGATGATCCGGGCTGCGCCGCTCTTGCCCAGTTTTCTACCAAGGCGGGTGGCCAGCTCCAAACCGCCGGCGCCGCCGCCGACAATCACGATGCGATGGGACATGGGAAATGCTCACAAGGCTTTGAAAAAGGCGGTGTGAGTGCGAGAGGGCGAGCGCAAGGCAGCTCATAGCACCAATCGACTCAGAAAACGGCTCAGCAGACCCAGGCCGATAACGACGACCAGCACCACGGTGAGCAGACGCCAGACGCGAAACGGCTGACGTTCGACCTGATGCTGCGGGGCGCTCAGGTATTGATCGACTTTCTGCTGGTCTTCGGGGCTCAGGCGGCTGGTCATGGGTAGGCCTCTGCTTGAATGCCACTATTCTAGGCTTGCCCGCCAGCCTTGGCGAGCTTCGTTGTCCTGCGGGTCAGATATTGCGCTGTTGGCTTCCACGCTCAGGGTATCGTCCAGGCGGATGATGCCGCCCTCGATCACTCTGGCCGTTATGCCCCCGTGGCCGCGCATGGCCTGGAAGGTACCGCGGCCAAGGCGCTCCTCCAGACGCGCGCAGGGCTGGCACCAGCCGGTAGTCTCCAGCAGCGCCTGGCCAATGCGAAAGCGCCTACCTTTCAGGCTGAACAGGTTGATGCCGGCGATCGCAATGTTGCGCCGCAGCTCGCTCGGCTGCATGGGCGCATCGCGGCCGAGCAGGGCAGCGACCACGGCCAAGTGCTCCCATTGGATCAGCGTGACCTGCCGCGCATTGCGTGGCCCCGGACGGCTGTGATCACCGGTCAGGCCTGCTTCGCGTCGGGCTTCCACGGCCTCTACTTCGAGCATGGCCTCGCGAGCTTTGGGACGAACGCCTATCCAGCGCACCCGGCCGACCTGAGGCACCTCGGCCAGCAATTCCTGTAATGGGCTCATAGGCCGATACCAATGTCGAACAGCAGGCTGCGCCCGAGGTTCTGCCGCAGAAAATCCGGCGCGTCCGGGTGGGCGAACAGCACGCGGGCGAAGCGCGGACCGACCAGTGACAACGAGCGCCAGCCCTGGCGCAGATATTCGGTGGGCGGCGGGAAGTGGCTGTTGCAGTCGAGCACGGCGCGCTTGAGGCTGACGAAGGCAACCAGGTCGAGTTCGCCAAGATCGATGCCACGCTCGCGGTAGTTATGTGCCTTCTTGCGCAAGGTAGGCGCCAGGCGCGCCTGCATTTCGCTGGCCGGAATGCGCTTGGGCCGTGCTTCGCGGCGCACCAGTTGGCTCAGGGAGAAGGCGCTACGGCGCCGTTCCAGCTCGGCGCGCCACTCGTCATTGAGGCGACGTCCCTCGTCGAGCACGAAGAACACTTCGAAATTGGCGTCGCGAAACAGCACGTCCGGCGGCTCCTGGCCGCTGGGCATGAAGTCGTCGTTGTGATGACGCACGTTCAGCGCCTGCAGCAGGCGCTGGCAGACCCAGCGCTCGCGCTCCCATTTCTTGGCGTTGGAAAGGAAGGCATTGGCCTGTTCGGCCTGGTGCGTCAGTAGGCGCAGGTAATCGGAGTCGTCCATGGGCAAAGCTTAGCCGTAGCGCTGACCTGCTTGCCAGTGCCGATAATGAGCGTTTGCAGGCTATGGCGCTGAGCCTTCGCGCGAAGGCTGGAATCCCCTCGGGTTCTGAAGGCCATTGATCAATGGCCGGGCAATCGCCTCTACGCTGCTCTGTCGTCAAACTTAACCCGAGTGGCGGTGTAGACTGCCCGGCATGGCGATGAGTGAAGAAAAGGGTGTGTGCGCATGATCGCGTCCAATCTACTGGCGTTCTCCACCTTGTTCGGCGGCTGGCTGATCTACGGCTTGGCGCTGCTCTGGGCAGTGGCTCGGGCGCCCTGGGTCGAATTGTTCAGTGACCTGCGCCGCCAGCATCTGCTGTTCGGCACCATGCTCGCGCTGTTTCTGCTCTGGCTGGTGCGCCGCGATTTCGACTCCGGGCTGTCCTACCACTTCCTCGGCATGACCGCGGTAACCCTGCTGCTCGACTGGCCGCTGGCCGTGCTTGCCGGCCTGGCGGCGCAGCTTGGCCTGATGGCGATCGGGCGCATGGATCTGGCCTCGCTCGGCATCAATGGCGTGCTACTGGTACTGATTCCGGTGCTGGTCACCGAGCTGTGCGCACTCCGTGTCGAGCGTGCGCAGCCACGCAACCTGTTCGTCTACATCTTCTTCTGCGGGTTTTTCCCGGCTGCGCTGGCAACGTTGATGACCCTGCTCGGCGGCCTCGCCTTGTTGTGGATGGACGGCCTGTTCCCGATGCCGCCCTGGCTGGACGACTTCGCCGGCTACCTGTGGCTGGTGGCATTTCCCGAGGCCTTTATCAACGGCACCATCGTCACGGCGCTGGTGGTGTTCTATCCGGACTGGCTGGAAACCTTCAACCGCAGCCGCTACCTGCAGGCGCCCTGGAAGGAAAATGACCGCGGTGAGTGAATGGTGGCGCATCGGCCGACTGAATGCCGCTGGCAGGATTGATCCCGATCAATGTCAGGAGTGGGCCTGCCGCCATGCTGTGCAAAACTCTTCCGAGGACTCGAACATGAGTATTCACAGCTGGGCCAGAGAGGTGATTCGGAGCGATTTGCATGACGCCGAAGCTCAAGGCTACGAACCTGTGATGGCATTGCGTGCGCTACTGTCGGAGGTGGTGCAGCAGAGCAAGGCGCTGCGTGATCCGCGGGAGCTAGCCCACGAGTTGCAGTTTCTCGCCGACAACCTTGACGACGAGCGCGACTACGCCTTTATGCGCCCTTGAGAGCCGTGGGGGCGCCGTGCTTTCTCATATGAGTAGCCGCCTAGGGCGCTGATGGTTTTCCGCAGTCTATCCAGACGCTCGCTGTAGCGGCTTTAGCCGCGATTGCTCATTAATGCGGCCGCGTCGGCAGGTCACCGCTGAACATCTCGTCTTCCAGGTCGTTGCCGGGAATCGCATGCTCCTCGGCAGCCCAGGCGCCCAGATCGATCAGTTTGCAACGCTCGCAGCAGAACGGGCGATAGGGGTTTTCGGTTTTCCACTCGACTGGGGCGCCACAGGTGGGGCATTGAACAGTCGTGGTCATGGCTGGCCTCCGCGCAGGGTCAGATAGAAGTTGTGCAGGCGCTCGACTTCCGCGTCGAGCCAGGCCATATCGCGGTCGTTGACCAGCACGTCGTGGGCATGACGCAGGCGCTCTTCGCGGCTGGCCTGTGCCTGCATGATGGCGCGAACCTGCTCTTCCGAACTCTGGTCGCGCGTGATGGTGCGTTGGATCTGCAACTCGGCGGGGGTGTCGACGACCAGTACGCGCTGGGTCATCTGTCGCTGGCCGGACTCGACCAGCAGTGGCGACACCAGAATCGCATAGGGCGATTCTGCCCGTGCCAGCACCTGAACGATCTCCTGCCCGATCAGCGGATGCAGCAGGCTTTCCAGCCAGCGGCGCTGTTCAGGATCGGCGAAGACCAGCTTGCGCAGCGCGGCGCGGTCCAGCTCGCCATTGGTTTGCAGTACGCCCGCACCGAAGTGCTCGGCGATCTTCGCCAGCGCCGGCCGGCCTGGCTCGACCACCCAGCGCGCCGCATGGTCGGCGTCCACCACATGCACGCCGCGCTCGATAAAGCCTTGCGCCACCGCGCTCTTGCCGCTGCCGATGCCGCCAGTCAGGCCGAGTATCCAGGGTTTCTTCACGCTGTTGCGGTCCCATCACTGCTCAAGGCCGCGATTGTAGGGGGGATTTCGATGCGATGCGAACTGGCGCGCGATGCAAACCTCTCGATCGGAGGCTCAAACCCTGTAGGAGCCGCGCCCCGCGGCGAATGGTTCTGAGGTTCAGCGCTAAATCCAGAAACTTTCCCCCCGCTAGGCGGGGCTTCTACAATTTGGGCGACTATGGAGGGTTGTTTGACTCAAAACCCGGCGAACTTCAGATAAGTGCCGGTAATCACATCACCCCAAAGCAGGGCGATCCACCCGGCAATCGCCAAATAAGGCCCGAAGGGGATCGGCGTACCGGAATCGCTGCCGCGCAGGCGCAGCAGAATCATACCTAGCACCGCCCCAACCAGCGACGACAGCAGAATGGTCAGCGGCAGAATCTGCCAACCACCCCAAGCGCCGAGCATGGCAAGTAGCTTGAAGTCACCATAACCCATGCCTTCCTTGCCGGTGATCAGCTTGAACAGCCAGTACACCGACCACAGGCTCAGATAACCGGCAATCGCCCCCCACAGAGCATCTTCAAGGCTGGTGAAAAGCCCGAAGTAATTGACGATCAAGCCTAGCCATAGCAACGGCAACACCAGTATGTCCGGCAGAATCTGATGATCGGCATCTATCAGACTCATCGCCAGCAGCCCCCATGCCAGCACCAGCATCGCTCCGGCCTGCCAGGTAAAACCGAAATGCCAGGCGACGTAAGCGGAAAGCAGCCCGCAGGCGAGTTCGACGATGGGGTAACGCTTGCTGATCGGGGTCTTGCAGTTCGAGCACTTGCCGCGCAGGAGCAAGTAGCTAATTACTGGGATGTTCTCCCAAGGGCGAATCTCATGACCGCATTGCGGGCATGATGAGTTGGGTAGAAACAGATTGAAGGTCTGTGCGGGTGGCGTTGCTGGTAACTCCAACACCTCGCGCGCCTGGCTCTGCCAGTCACGCTGCAACATCAGTGGCAGACGATAGATCACTACATTGAGGAAGCTACCGACCAGTAGACCTAGTACCAGAACGCATAAAACAAAGGCCAGCACATGGCTGGCCAGCAATTCGATAACAAGCATTTAGACCACAGCGCCCAGCTGGAAGATTGGCAGATACATGGCAATGATCAGACCGCCAACCAACACGCCAAGGACCGACATGATCACTGGCTCCATCAGGCTGGTCAGCCCGTCGACCATATTGTCAACTTCCTCTTCGTAGAAGCTAGCAACTTTGTCGAGCATCTCATCCAGGGAACCAGACTCCTCGCCAATGGCTGTCATTTGGACAGCCATGCTGGGGAAGGTGCCCGTAGTGCGCATTGAAAAGTTGAGCTGCATACCGGTGGAAACGTCGGTCTTGATTTTGTTGGTGGCATTCTTGAAGACCACGTTCCCGGTTGCTCCAGAGACTGAGTCCAAAGCATCAACCAGTGGCACACCGGCGGCAAAGGTGGTTGATAAAGTTCGAGCAAAGCGCGCCACTGCTGACTTGTAGAGAATGTCACCTACAATTGGAAGTTTGAGTATCGTGCGGTCAACAGAATCACGCAGTTTCTGTGAGCGCTTAATCGCCTCCCTGAAGGCGAAAGCTGCTGCGAGCATTGCGACCAAAATGATAAACCACCATTTCTGGAGTACTTGAGAGATGCCGATTACCATTTGAGTAAAAGCGGGTAATTCAGCGCCAAAACTTGCGAAAACCTGCTCGAATTGTGGAACTACTTTTATTAGCAATATTGCAGAAACGATTATTGCAACAACTATCACGGCGATCGGATAATTCATTGCTTTTTTGATTTTTGCCTTCAAGGCTTCAGTTTTTTCCTTATAAGTAGCAATTCGATCTAGCAGGCTTTCTAGGGCTCCAGCCTGCTCGCCTGACTCAACCAAGTTGCAATATAGCTCATCAAAGTACTGTGGTTTTTTTCGAAGCGACGTCGCAAAGCTGTTGCCGGCTGCGACCTCTTGCTTCACCTCGTCCACTAGCTTGCGCATATTGGGGTTATCGAAGCCTTCGGCAATGATGTCAAAGGACTGGAGTAACGGCACGCCCGCCTTCATCATGGTCGCCATTTGCCGAGTAAAAAGGGCTATATCCAGCGGTTTGATTTTCTTGCCCACGCTGCCAAGCGACAAACTGGATTTCTTGCGCACCTTGGTCGGGTTGATACCTTGCTTACGTAGCTGCGCCTTTACCAGAGAGGGGTTTTGCCCACTGATTTCCCCTTTGACAATGGAGCCGGTTTTGTTCTTGCCTTCCCAAGTGAATACACTGGTTTTTAAAGCTTTTTCGGCCATGGTTAATCCTTGGTCACGCGGTTGACTTCCTCAAGGCTCGTAACCCCTTGCATGGCCTTGAGCAAAGCGGAGGTGCGTAGGTCATTAAAGCCGTCTTTACGCATCTGCGCGGCAATATCGATGGAGTTGCCTTCCTCCATGATAATCCGCTGCAGGTTGGGCGTGTTTTTAACCACTTCATAAATACCGACGCGGCCCTTGTATCCGCCCTTGCAATTTTCGCAACCCACCGGGCCGTAGATCTTGAAGGTGCCGATCTTGTCTTCGGGGAAGCCCTCGGCCAGCAGGGTTTCACGCGGTACGTTCACTTCCTTCTTGCAACTGTTACACAGCTTGCGTGCCAGGCGCTGGGCGATGATCAGGTTGACCGAGGTGGCGATATTGAATGAGGGCACGCCCATATTGCGCAGGCGGGTCAGGGTTTCCGCGGCGCTGTTGGTATGCAGAGTGGACATCACCATATGGCCAGTCTGTGCAGCCTTGACGGCAATGGACGCTGTGTCCAGGTCACGAATCTCGCCCACCATGATGATATCCGGGTCCTGACGCAGGAAGGCGCGCAGCGCCTGGGTAAAATCCATGCCCTGTTTGGGGTTGACGTTGACCTGGTTGATGCCCTCCAGGTTGATCTCCACAGGGTCTTCGGCGGTGGAGATGTTCACGTCCGGCGTATTGAGGATGTTCAGACCGGTATAGAGTGATACGGTCTTGCCCGAACCGGTAGGGCCGGTAACCAGAATCATGCCCTGAGGCTGTTTAAGGGCGCTGAGGTACAACTCCTTCTGCTCTTCCTCGTAGCCCAGGGCATCGATGCCCATCTGTGCACTGGTGGGGTCGAGAATTCGCATAACGATCTTCTCGCCCCAGAGTGTAGGCAGGGTGTTGACGCGAAAGTCGATGGCCTTGGTCTTGGAGATTTTCATCTTGATCCGGCCATCCTGCGGTTTACGGCGCTCGGAGATATCCAGGGCGGCCATGACCTTGAGGCGGGCAGAAATGCGTGGCGCAAGCTGGATAGGTGGGCGGGCCACCTCGTGTAGCAGGCCGTCGGTACGGAAGCGAACCCTGTAGGCCTTTTCATAAGGTTCGAAGTGCAGGTCAGAGGAGCCGCCTTTGATGGCATCCAATAGCATCTTGTTGACGAAACGCACGACTGGCGCGTCGTCGGCGTCTGCCCCCCCTTCTCCTGAGGGCTTATCGTCATCTACTGCTTCGACGTCCAAGCCGTCCAAGTCGACATCTGCCAGATCCTCCATGCCGCTATTGGCCGAGTCGAAGAACTTTTCGATGGCATCGCCTAGCTTGTCATCCTCGACCAGGATCGCTTCGGTATTGAGGCCGGTGCTGAACTGCACATCGGTTACCGCTTGGTGATTAGTCGGGTCGGAAAGCCCGACGAACAGCTTGTTACCACGACGCCAGAGCGGCAACACGCGGTGCTGGCGTACCAGTTTCTCACTGACCAGCTCTTTGGGCTGCCCTTCCTTATCTATGGCGTTGAGGTCGAAAAAGGCCACCCCGAACTGTTCGGCTGCCAGTTCTGCCAGGGCACGGCTCTTTACAAGCTTGTTCTGTACCAGGTATGTGACCAGCGACAGCTTGTTGCGCTGCGCCTGCAGTTGGGCCTGTTGAGCAGCTTTTTCATCCAGCAGTTCGGCCAGCACCATCTGCTTGGCCAGGCCCGAGAGGGATACGCTTTCGTTCATTGGGGGCTCCACACACGATGCCTGCCTTATAGCTTAGATGTCGGCGTGTGCCAAACTTCGTTTGATTGGGTGACGAAAAAGGTCAGTTAATGTCCGTTAAGGGGTGTTGCAGTGCGTGGTGGATAGTGAGCAAGCCCATCTACTCGGCTTTGAAAATTTGGCACGCTAGCTGCATTGTCATGCCTAGGTCATCGGACCTGTTCATTTTTAGGAGAGTTACAAATGAAAGCTCAAATGCAGAAGGGGTTCACCCTGATTGAATTGATGATTGTGGTCGCGATCATCGGTATTTTGGCCGCTATTGCGCTGCCGGCTTATCAGGATTACACGATTCGCGCCAAGATGTCTGAGGCAATGGTGCAAGTAGCCGCTGCTAAAACTGCGGTTGCTGAAACTGCTTCGTCTATCGGTAGCCTTGCTAACGTTACCGCAGCCAATTCTGGATATGCCTTCTCAGAGTCTTCTGCTTCGAATGCCTATGTCGCTTCCGTGACTATTGCTAACGGCGGTGCTATCACTGTTGTTAGTAAGAATACCGGAGCTACTACTCAGCCGCAGATTCGTTTGACTCCGAGTCAGGCAAATGCTAATGCGCAGATTCAATGGTCTTGCAGTTTGGTCGCTGGTGAAGCCAAGCATGTGCCTGCTGAATGCCGTACTGCTGCTGCTACTGCTGGTACTTAATGATTGGAATGCTGAAGCGGGTTCTTAAATTAACTCTTTAGCTGTCGTGATTTTTTAAAACCCCGCTCAATGCGGGGTTTTTTGATTTCATATTTTTCGTTGGGGTGTGCCTTGCTTAGATCAAGACTCGCGATTTCTGTAGAAGTCTTTCTTTGGGTATTGGTGCCTGCTGGTTTTTTATATAAATATGTATCTACTTTTGGCGCTGATTGTGCGGTTGTGGTTCCGCATTTGTTGCTTGTTTTTTCGCTGTGGTTGGCGTTTTTTTCTTTTCGTATGCTTAATTGGCGGCTTGGGTCTTGGTTGGGTAGGGGGCAGAGGTTGCTGGGGGTTGGGCTTTTTGTTTTGCCTTTCTTGATGCTGTTTGCTTGGTATGTTTTGGTGTTGGTTGGGCTTGCTTCTTGGGGGCGAGTCCCGACATGGCCTCTGTTGCAGGTGTACTTATTTCAAGGTTTTTATCTGATTGGTGTTCTAGGAGTTTCGACCTGGGCGTTACTATTGGTTTTGAGTGGTGCCATATTTTTGTTTGGGTGGGGGTGTCGCAAGATTCTATCCTTGGATAGCGCGAGGTTGGCTTCTGCTAAGTTAACACTGCCGGGATTGATAGCTATATCTTTACTTGGTGTAGCGGGGGCTGGAGGGCATTTTGCCTTGAAAGCGCTGGGCTTGGATGATTTTCATCCGCAAGAACCTATTGGTGTCAGTTTTTTTCCAAATAGTGCGCCTAAATTGCAAACCCACGCAGTAAGTGTGCCGCCCTTGGTGGATGCAATCGAGAGAGAGGCTTTCAATGCGTATGGCCCAAAAAAATCTTTTAATCCCCGGAATGTCGTCTTGATTGTAGGTGATGCTCTTCGAGCGGATCATATGGGTATGTACGGCTATTCTCAACCTACGACGCCGCTCCTAGAGGCCGCTGCTGTTTTGCATCAAACGCTCATGGCATCTAACACTCGTTCGATATGCGCAGAATCTTCCTGTGGTCTGATGGCTATTGCCTCATCGCGGCCTCTGCACTTGTTGCCAAATAAGCCACTTACTTTGCATGAAGTTCTGCGGCGGCATGGCTATAAAGTGCACTTGATATTAAGTGGGGATCACACAAATTTTTATGGCCTTAAGGAAGCTTATGGTGAGGTGGACAGCTATTCGGATGGCACCACTCAGGCTGCCAGGTATATCAATGATGATCTCTTGATAATGGATCGAATTGATGAGCTTCCTCAGTATAGCGGTGGGGCTCCCGTGATGTTTCAGTTTCATTTTATGTCTGCTCATGGGTTGGGGTTGAAGCAAGAGCAAGGCGGTCTATTTTTGCCGTCAGTTAATTATTACCGTTGGTCGATGGGGAAAAATGGGCGGAAATCGCCGTCTCTGGAAGATATACCTAAGGCGGTAAATTATTACGATAATGGCGTCCTGCAGTTTGATCTCTTTGTGAATCGTGCTCTAGAGAGGCTAGAAGCGAAGGGCTATTTGGATAATGCGGTGGTGGTTATTGTTGCTGATCATGGTGAGATGCTCGGGGAGAAAGATTTTTTTGGCCATCAATTTAGAGTGCATGAGCCTGTTTTAAATATTCCGTTCATTCTTCAGCGGCGGGGGTACTCGGGGGAGGAATTTGGTGACTGGAAATTTACTTCGCAAATAGATGTTTCTCCTACTATTTTGCATGAACTTGATATTGATCCGCCCTCTGTTTGGAAAGGTGAGGCTTTGCAGTTGCCTGCTCGCTCTCGGTTTTTGCATTTCCAGCAGGCACCTATGGTGGGGCTCTACTCTATTAGTACAGAAAATTCGATTCTGAAATACTGGAAGGATCTTGAACAGGGTGGGGAGTTTGTTTTTGATCTGAGTGAAGATCCCAGCGAGAGCTCCAATATAGTGGATATGGTTGACTTGGAGGTGATGCAGGAATGGCGGCGTGAGGTGATGAGTAGTGCCCTTTTTAAGTAGAAGTAAGGAGGTTTACGCTAAAGAAGGAGGCTCTGGTCGGCTATTGCGCTCGAGATTGGATGGTTTGCTGGCTGTCTATGCCTTTGGCAGCCGTGTCTAGGTATTGCAGAAGAAGGCAGTGATCTCGATCTGGCTGTATTGGTAAAAGGTTATGTTGATCCACTGGCGCTTTGGGAGCTTGCCAGCGAGGCGGCCGTATTTTGGATTGTCCGGTTGATCTGCTGGATTTGCGCAGGGCCTACGCCGTGATGCAGCAGCAGGTCTTTGATGAAAGGCGAGCGCTGGTGGGGGCTGAGGGTGGTGAGGCTGGATTGTTCGAGTGCGCGGCGTTGAGTGAGAAGCTCGAGCTGGATCGAGCCAGGGCACCGCTTTGCGTGATATCGAGCGAGATGGGCGGGTTTATGGCCGATGATGTGTTGTTGAACAAGGCCGCAAGCATCGAGCGCTGCGTCAGGCGTGCGCACGAGGGAGTATGACCGCGACTCGGCGAGTTTTGCAGAGGACTTTACTCGGCAGGATACGGCCATTTGGAATATCCAGCGCGCTTGCGAGGCAGCGCTGGATATGGTGCAGCATTTGATTCGGCGCGAGCGTCTAGTTATTCCGCAGAGCGCGCATGATGTGTTCGTGCTGCTGGCCGCAGATGGTGGATTGACGGCGCTCTTGCCGAAGCGCTGAAGCGAATGGTGGGCTATCGCAACATTGCAGTTCATGAGTGCCAAGCGCTGCAGCTACAGATTACCGTGGCGGTCCTTACCCGGAAGCTGGATGAATTTCTCGATTATTCCAAGAGCATTCTGATTAAGGATGCTGGGCAAGATTAAAGTGCGGTTTGACATTTACCCGCCCCGGCGCGAATTGTTTGTAGTCCAGTGCGATTTTGGTGAGGCTGCGATTCGCCGCGAGGCGCGGCTCCTACAGTGGGGCGGTGGCTTACAGCGCCAAGCGCATCGACAAATCCACCGCCTTCACATCTTTGGTCAGCGTCCCCAGTGAGATGTAGTCCACGCCCGTCTCTGCAATCACGCGCAGCGTGCTGTCGTTGATCCCTCCCGAGGCTTCAAGCTTGGCGCGGCCGGCGGTGAGTCTGACCGCTTCGCGCATGTCTTCCAGTGACAGTTCGTCGAGCATGACGATATCTGCCCCTGCTTCCAGCGCTTCGCGCAGTTCTTCCAGGCTTTCCACTTCCACTTCCACCGGCTTGCCGGGGGCGATCTGGTGGGCGGTGTTGATGGCCTGAGCGATGCCGCCGCAGGCAGCGATGTGGTTTTCCTTTATAAGGAAGGCGTCGTACAAGCCGATGCGGTGATTGTGGCAGCCGCCGCAGGTCACGGCGTATTTCTGTGCCAGGCGCAGGCCCGGTAAAGTCTTGCGGGTGTCCAGCAGTTTGACCTGGGTGCCTTCGACCAGGTCGGCATAATGGCGGCAGCGGGTCGCTACCGCGGAGAGTGTCTGCAGGAAATTCAAGGCGCTGCGCTCGCCACTGAGCAGGGCACGGGCCGGGCCTTCGAGGCGGAACAGGGTCTGGTCGGCGCTGACCTTGTCGCCGTCCTGCACCTGCCAATGCACCGCCACGCGTGGGTCGAGCTGACGAAATACCGCATCGACCCAGGCCGTGCCGCACACTACCGCCGCCTCGCGCGTGATCACCCGAGCGCTGGCCAGGCGCTCGGCCGGTATCAGCTGGGCGGTAATGTCGCCGCTGCCAATGTCTTCGGCCAGGGCGCGGCGGACGTTGGCTTCGATTTCGCTGCTGAGGTCGGCGAGGGACAGGTTGGGCATGGTCGGCTCCGGTGTAGGCGAGGGGCGATTATAGAGCCAGCCTGGGGCGGGGCAATGGTTGGGTACGATGCTGCCCCTCGGGTGGAGATTATCCTGGCACTTTCGCCATCAGTCGTGGCTCTTATTCGATGAGGTGTTCGGATCATCGGTACAGCGCGATGGGGCCGCCAGCGTTAGGCTGTAGGGGTTGGGGGGGGCGGCATGACCGTCCGGAGATGGCGTGTGGCTATCTGTGATCTGGATCATGTCTGTAAGAAAAATTGGCTTGGTATGGCGCGCAGCCTCCCTATAATGCCTTTACTTTTTTACTTTATTGACGCCAGGCCTTTGACGTTACGGACGACGCTCGGTTGACGCTGTGCAGACCAGGAAGCCCGGGTTCGGGCAGTCTGCGGGAGACTAGAATGAAGACCGACGCGAATGTGGTGCACCTGACCAAGGCTACCACTGAGCAATCGCCAACTTCGCCGGTAGGAAGACTGCCCGTGGCGCTGATTCAGGTGCGTGACAAAGCCGCGCAACAGCTCAAGCAGAATCTGCAGGGGCTGTTCGACAACGCTGACGATACCCTCTTCGAGATGGCGGATCGGGCGACCAGCAATGCCGAGCAGAATGCATTCTTCGAAGCGATGCGCGATTTGCGCCTGAAGCGCAAGAACATCGAGCGCGGTTTCCTGCAGAAGGTGTTCGAGGCCTTTGCCAATCTCAATCAGTACGAAATCGGCAAGCCGCAGCCCGCTCTGGATGCGATGTCGTTCGACAGCCTTAGCCTGGTGCAGAACGACGAGCTGGAGGAGACCGTGGCGCTGGACGCCATGGTAGCCAAGGTGATGAGTCGCGACGCCATGGCGCTGGGCCACCTGACCACGCGTCTGAATGCGGTGATCACCAAGAAGCTCGACGACAAGAGCAACCCGCTCGGTCCGACCCTGCTCAGCGAATATTTCCTCGACGCCTGCAGTGGCCTGGGCGTGGAGATCAAGGTCAAGCTGATCATCCTCAAGCTGTTCGAAAAATACGTGCTGGGCAGTTGCGACATTCTCTATGCCGAAGCCAACGAGACTTTGATCAAGGCCGGTGTCCTGCCCGAGCTGAAGTCTGCCCCGCCCCGTCGCCAGCAGCGTCCGGCAACCCCTGTTTATACCCAGTCTTCCGGCGAGGAAGGCATTCCCTTGCTCGAAGGCGCCGATCAGGGCGTACAGGAAGTGTTCGGTGCGCTGCAGGACCTGCTCGCGCAAGTGCGCGGTACTGCGATGCCGCGTCGCGCTCAGGTGGCCGATGCATTGCCGATTACCAGCAACGACCTGATGCGCCTGCTGTCGCACATGCAGCAACGGGCCCCTGCGCAGGTCAATGTCGAGGACTTCGACCTGCGCGAGCAGCTCGAGCGTCTGCTCGAGCGTGCCAGTGCCAAGAGCGGCAAGGCGCGTGTGGTCGGCGAAGTCGATGAGGACGTGATCAACCTGGTGTCGATGCTCTTCGAGTTCATCCTCGATGACCGCACCCTGCCGGATTCGCTCAAGGCATTGATCGGTCGCCTGCAGATTCCCATGCTCAAGGTCGCGGTGCTGGACAAGACCTTCTTCAGTCGAGGCAGCCATCCGGCTCGCCGCCTGCTCAACGAGATCGCTTCTGCAGCGCTTGGCTGGGTCGATCAGGACGACGCACAGCGCGACAGCCTGTACCAGAAGATCGAGCAGGTGGTGCAGCGCCTGCTCAATGACTTCGTCGATGATCCGGCGATCTTCTCCGAACTGCTGGCCGAGTTCATGGCCTTCACCGGCGACGAGCGGCGACGCAGCGAACTGCTCGAGCAGCGTACCCGTGATGCCGAGGAGGGCAGCGCCAAGGCCGAGCTGGCTCGCCGTCAGGTCGAGCAGGCGTTGAACGAGCGCCTGCTGGGCAAGACCCTGCCGGAAGTGGTGGTGCGCTTGCTGCAGGAAGCCTGGAGCAAGGTGCTGATGCTCACCTGCCTCAAGCACGGCGTGGACTCGGACGAATGGCAGGCTGCCCTGCAGACCATGGATGATCTGGTCTGGAGCGTTGCCCCGCATGAAGAGCCCGAGGCGCGGCTGCGTCTGCTCGAGCTGGTGCCCGGCCTGCTCAAGGCGCTGCGGGAGGGCATGGCCAGTGCGGCCTTCGACCCGTTCTCCACCAGCGAATTCTTCAGCCAACTGGAGGCGCTGCACGTACAGGCCTTCCAGCGCTTCAAGCGCGTTGCGCCCGAGCCTGAGGTAGCGTCGGACGAAGCTGCGGCCGCCACCGACGCGGCGCAATCGGGTATCGAGCTGCCGCTGCTGGAATTGCCGGCTGCGGAAGAGGTCGAGGATGCGCCGGCCATGGTCGAGGTGGTCGAGGAGATCATCCTGCTGGCGCCGGGCCAGACCCGCCCTCAGGAGCCGGACGTGGTCCTGCCGGATGACGACGAGGCGCTGCATCAGGTCGACAGCCTGCGCGTGGGCAGCTGGGTCGAGTTCCAGGAGGACGACGAGCACAAGCTGCGCTGCAAGCTGGCAGCCATCATCAAGCCCACCGGCAAGTACGTATTCGTCAATCGCACCGGCATGAAGGTGCTGGAAAAGACCCGTAACGCGCTGGCCGTGGAGTTTCGTCGCAACGCCATTCGCCTGCTCGACGATGCGCTGCTGTTCGACCGCGCTCTGGAGTCGGTGATCGGCAACCTGCGCAAGCTGAAGCACAGCTGATCGTTGCCAGGAGTGCTGCGCTCCTGGCAACGGCCTGGCTGTAGGAGCCCTGCCCCGGGGCGAAGCTTTTAAATCCTGCGAGTGCTCGATATCGATTCGCCGCGAGGCGCGGCTCCTGCATGTCGTGATCCTCGGATTTTCCCCCCCGATGCACATCCAGTTGCGGTCTCGCTCTTGGCCCTGCGGGTCGGCTGCTCTAGAGTGATGGCACGCTCAGGAGTGCCACATGCAGCTCGACCCCACGACCGGCTGGTTTCAGGGCATTCGCCATTGCCCTTCGCCGAATTTCAATGCTCGTCCCAGTGGCGAGATTTCTCTGCTGGTGGTGCACAACATCAGCCTGCCGCCCGGGCAGTTCGGCACGGGCAAGGTGCTGGAGTTCTTCCAGAACCGTCTGCCCACGCATGAGCATCCCTTCTTCGCCGAGATTGCGACCCTGCAGGTTTCCGCGCACTTCTTCATCGAGCGTGATGGCAGGCTTACGCAATTCGTCTCCTGCCTGGATCGTGCCTGGCACGCCGGGGTTTCCTGGTTCGAGGGGCGCGACAACTGCAATGATTTTTCGCTAGGTGTGGAGCTGGAAGGCACGGATGATCTGCCTTACAGCGACGCCCAGTACGCCAGCCTGGCGCAGCTGACGCGGCAGTTGCTGGATGCCTACCCGGCGCTGTCGACGCAGCGTATCCGTGGCCACTGCGACATCGCCCCCGGACGCAAGACCGACCCGGGGCCTGCATTCGACTGGTCGCGCCTGCATGCCGAATTGAAGGAGAGGTAGCAATGAGTTTTCTGGTGATTCTGCTGGTGCTGTGGGTCGAAAAGTTTTCTGCCTGGCGCCTGCGCATCCAGCAGGACGGGCCATGGCTGGCGCAACTGCAGCGCCTGCAGCAGGGGGGGCTGCAGCAGGCACCCTGGCTGTGCCTGGCGATTCTGGTGCTGTTGCCGGTGTTAGCGCTGGGGCTGATCCTGCTGATGCTCAAGCCGCTGGCCTACGGATGGCTGGCCTTGCCGGTGCACTTGCTGGTGCTGATCTACAGCCTGGGGCGTGGCGACGTGCTCGCGGCGCTGGGCCCGTTCCGCGACGCCTGGCGGCGCGGTGATGGTCAGGCTGCCTACCACGTGGCCGAGCGCGACCTGGCGCTGCAGCCCGAGGAGGGCACCGAGCTGCTGCAGCAGGTCCAGGGGCATCTGCTGTGGCAGGCCTATCAGAGCTTCTTCGCGGTGATCTTCTGGTATCTGCTGCTGGGCCCCATGGCGGCGCTTGCCT
Source organism: Ectopseudomonas guguanensis (assembly GCF_900104265.1). Lineage (GTDB taxonomy): Bacteria > Pseudomonadota > Gammaproteobacteria > Pseudomonadales > Pseudomonadaceae > Aquipseudomonas > Aquipseudomonas guguanensis. The sequence continues at coordinate 284,808 of NZ_FNJJ01000002.1, read as the reverse complement.
ATCGCCTGCTGGCGCTCACTGCTGAACACGCCGAGCAGCCGGCCCTGCGTGAGCGCGCCGTGCAGCTGCGGCATGCCTTCGATTGGTTGCCGGCGCGGGTGCTGGCCTCCAGTTTCGCGCTGGTCGGCAACTTCGTCGCCGTCAGTCGTGCCCTGCTGCATGAACTGCTCAGTTGGGACATTTCCGCCGCGCAATTGGTGATCAAGGCCGGGCGTGCCGCAGGCGAGATGCCGCCTCCAGTAATGGGCGAGGAGGGCGTCGATACCCTGGACCAGCTCTGGCAGTTGCTGATTCGTGCTGCAGTGGTCTGGTACGCCGGTTATGCGGTCTGGGTGCTGTTCTTCTAGCGCATGGCCATTGGTTCGTTGAGGCGGCGCAAGCCGCCCCGGGCAATTGCCGATTCGCCACCACGACAGCCGAACACGGCACGCGTTTAACCTTAAGTTACAGAGAGGCGTGTCGATAAGGGGTATAAGGAGGCGGTGGTCGATCCCGTTTGGTGACTTTCGTCACATTATTCGCCTGTATGAAGTGCACGAATGAGTGCGCCACAGGCCGGTCGACAGCGGATGCCGTGACCAGCCCATGAGAGGCTCGGCGGCGGTCCAAGCGATACCTATAACAATAATGGCAACTGGAGACGTCTAGTGAAGACCGTGTTGTATCCGGCCATCGCGCTGATGAATCGCCTCAGCTTCGGCATGAAGTTCAGCCTGATCAGCGTTCTGTTCTTCCTGCCCATGCTCGTCACCAACTTCTATCTGGTGCGAGATTCCTATCGCCAGTTCGTCGGCACCCAGACCGCCCTGGAAAGTCTCGAGCTGCTCGGCAGCAGCCTGCAGCTGCGTCGCGATCTGGAGAGCCTCAACGACCTGGTGCAGATCAACGCGATGATCGGCCAGTCCGGTCAGGCAGGCGATCTGGAAGGGCGTATCGACCAGTTGGAGCAGTCGCTCAGTGCCGGGCTGCAGAGCCTGCAGCCGGTGACCAGCGAAACCGAGCAGGCAGCGGAATTCGTCGCCAAGCGCGACGAACTGCTCGCCGAGCTGAAAAGCGCAGAGGCCGAGACGTCGCTGCAAAGCAAGATGGTGATCGTCGAGAAGCTGCTCGGCTCTTCCCAGGTGTTCATCAAGCTGGTGGCCAGCCAGGCCGGCCTGAGCCAGGACCCCGAACGCCAGGTGCGGCAGATCACCGAGCTGATCACCAACGTCACTCCGCAGATCACCGACGTGCTCAGCCAGGGCCGCGCGGTCGGCGCCTATTCCCTGGGGCAGGGCTTTCTCAACTCCGCAGCCAGCACCAAGTTCGATGACCTGCTGCTGCAACTGGAAAAACTACACGCCGAATATGGCCTGAACCTGCAGGAAGCCCTGGCCGGCAATGTCGCCGCGCAGAACGGCCTGGGCAGTCTGGCCGAAGCCAGCCGCGAGAGCCTGAAGGACAGCGGTGCGCTGTTCGAGGATCAGGTCATCATCGCCGACAGTCTGGATACGCCCTGGAGCCAGTTCTACGACCAGATCAGCCAGCAGATGGCCAAGACCTATGCCTTCAACGATGGCCTGCTGGCCTTTCTCGACAGCCAGTTGAGCGAGCGGCTCGGTGAAAACCGCGCGCAGATGGTGCTGCTGGTGGTTGCACTGGTGGTGGTGTTCCTGCTGATCGTCTATCTCTACAGCGGTTTCTACGTGTCCACCCGAGCGACGCTGAAAGACCTGGGGCAGGTGATGGACAAGGTGGCCGCAGGTGACATGACGGTCAGCTTCCAGGCGCGCAGCCGTGACGAGCTGGGCGAGCTGGGGCAGGTATTCAACCAGACCGTGCAGCGCATTCATGACCTGATCGAGCGCGTCGGGCATACGGTGGGAGAGGTCGGTGGCCAGGCCGATCGGGTCGAGCTGGTCTCGGGTGAGAGCAACCAGGCCGTGGCCAGCCAGCGCGCGCAGATCGAACAGGTGGCCACGGCGATGAATCAGATGTCTGCCACGGCCCAGGAGGTGGCGCGCAGCGCTGCCGCCGCGGTAGGCAGTGCGCAGAGCGTGAATCAGGAAACCGTCAGCGGTCGCGCCCTGGTCGAGCAGCAGGTGGGGGCGATCCAGCGGTTGGCTGGTGAAATCGACCAGTCGGTGGCGGTGATCAACCAGCTGGCCAGCGACAGCGCCGCGATCAGTCAGGTGCTGGACGTGATCAAGGGCATCGCCGAGCAGACCAACCTGCTGGCGCTCAATGCCGCCATCGAGGCGGCGCGGGCTGGCGAGCAGGGCCGCGGCTTCGCCGTGGTCGCCGACGAGGTGCGCAACCTGGCCAAGCGCACCCAGCAATCCACCGAGGAAATCGAGGCAATGATCGCCAAGCTGCAGGGCGGCGTCGGTGCGGCGGTGAAGGCGATGAATGCCAGTCACCAGATGGCCGATGGCACCGTGAGCGAGTCGGCCAAGGTGCAGCTGGCGTTGGAGAACATTCTCGGCGCGGTGGGCATGATCGTCGACCAGAACCAGCAGATCGCGGCAGCTGCCGAGCAGCAGACGGCAGTCGCACACGATATCGATCAGAACATCGTCGAGATCAACCATGCCGGTGAGCGCACGGCAGAAGGTGCCAGCCAGACCGAGCAGGCCAGTCGCGAACTGAGCGAGCTGGTGGCGCGGCTCAAGCAGCTGATCAGCGCGTTCCGGGTGTGAGCGGCCTTGCTCCGTGGGAGGCGCTTCAGCGGCGATGTTTTTTTGAATCGCGGCTAAAGCCCCTTCCACGGCATTCCCGCGGCCGTCGCGTTGACCCCGTAGGAGCGGCGCCCCCGCCGCGAATATGGGCGACACGGTGTGGAAACATTCGCCCCGGGGCGGGGCTCCTACGACAGGCCGTGCAGGCGATTTGCCTGACCATCCGTGCGGCCTAGTTCCAGCCGAACACCTCATCCGCATTACGGCTGCTGGCCGCTGCCAGCTCTTCGGCCGTGACGCCGCGTAGCGCAGCCAGTTCGGTGCAGATGTCCGCCAGGTATTCGGGGCTGTTGCGCTGATTGGGGTGCATGGCCGGGGCCATGTCCGGGGCGTCGGTTTCCAGCACGATGGATTCCAGTGGCAGCTGCGCCACCACCTTGCGCAGGCGGTTGGCCTGCGGCCAGGTGGCGGCGCCGCCCAGGCCGAGGCGAAAGCCCAGCTTGATGTACTCGCGCGCTTCCTCATGGCTGCCGGCGAAGGCATGGACGATGCCGCCGCGGGCCGGACGAAAACGCTTGAGCGTGGCGATGGTGGCGGCATGGGCTCTACGTACGTGCAGTAGCGCCGGTAATTCGAACTCGTTCGCCAGCTCAAGCTGGGCCTCGAACAGCGTCTGCTGGCGCTGCCGATCCAGCTCCGCCAGGTAGTAATCCAGACCGAACTCGCCGACGGCGCAGAGCTTGCGGTGCCCGGCCAGCCTGCCCAGCCAGGCGCGCAGTTCATCGAGATGCTGCGGCCGGTGATCATCCAGATAGACCGGGTGCAAACCGAAGGCGGCATACAGGCCGTCGTTCGCCTCCACCAGTTGCCACAAGCGCTGCCAGTTGCCCTGATACACCCCGAGCACCACCATGCGCTGTACGCCCAGCGCGCGGCTGCGCGCGAGTACTTCGCCGCGATCGGCGTCGAAGTCGGGGAAATCCAGGTGGGTGTGGGTGTCGATCAGGTGCATCGCTTGCCTCCGGTTGATGTCGCTCGTGGCCAGCAGGCATCCGGGCGTGGATTGCCGTATTGTTCCACTTCCTGCCAGCTGCAGGGAGCGCCGCCGTATTTTTCCAGTCGAACGGATACAAGCAGGCGGCTTGGTTTCGATGGAGGAAGAGGGTTGCAGCGCTTACGCAAAGCTTTGGCCTGGCTGGTCGCCGTAGTGTTGTTGCTGGTGGCGGCGCTGATGCTGTTTCTGGCGCTGTTCGACTGGAACCGCGCGCGGCCGCTGATCAACGAGCAGGTATCGGCGGCGCTGAATCGGCCATTCGCCATCGAGGGCGATCTGCGCGTGATCTGGAAGCGCGAACCTGGCCAGCAGGGCTTGAGCGCCTGGCTGCCCTGGCCGCACTTCGCGGCCGAGCGCTTGCGCCTGGGCAACCCTGACTGGGCGCAGGGCGAGACCTTCGTCAGCCTCGACCGCGTGCGTCTACGCCTGTCGCCCCTGCCGCTACTGTGGAGGACGGTGAGCATCCCCAGCATCGAACTGGGTGCGCTGACGGCCGACCTGCAGCGCCTGGCCGATGGCCGCGCCAACTGGGTGTTCGACCTGGGCGCCGAGCAGGCGGACGGCGAGCAGCCCAGCCCGTGGACGCTGGATATCGGCACCATCGCCTTCGACAAGGGGCAGGTGAAGCTCGATGACAAGGTCAGCAACACGCGGCTGGATGCGGTCATCCAGCCGCTGGGCGAGCCGATACCCTTCGCCGAGATCGTCGGCAAGAACGCTGCCGAACGGCTGGCTGAAAGCAGCGCCCGCGCGCAGGACTACGCCTTCGCCTGGCAGACCAAGGGCAGCTTTCGTGGCCAGCCGCTGACCGGCAGCGGCAAGGTCGGCGGGCTGCTGGCGCTGCATGATGCCTCGCTGCCTTTCCCGCTGCAGGCGGATGTGCGTATCGGCGCTACCCGTATCCGCGTCGCCGGCAGCCTGACAGACCCGCAGAACCTCGGCGCACTGGACCTGCGCCTGCAGCTGTCCGGTAACAGCCTGAGCCAGCTCTACCCGCTGACCGGCGTCACCCTGCCGGATACGCCGCCCTACAGCACCGATGGTCGCCTGCAGGCCGACCTGCGTGATGCCAGCGGAGCGATCTTTCGCTACCTCGGCTTCAACGGACGTATCGGCGCCAGCGACATCCAGGGCGACCTGACCTTCGTCGCGCGCCAGCCGCGGCCGAAGCTGTCCGGGCGGCTGACCTCCAACCAGCTGCTGTTCAGTGACCTGGCGCCGCTGATCGGCGCCGACTCTGCCGCCGACAAGCGGGCGCGTGGCGAACGCGATTCGCAGCCTACGAACAAGGCATTGCCGGTCACGGAGTTTCGTACCGACCGCTGGCGCGCCATGGACGCCGATGTGCGCTTCGTCGGCAAGCGCATCGTGCACAGCGAGCAGCTACCGATCACCGATCTGGATACCCATGTGCTGCTCGACGACGGCACCCTCAGCCTGGAGCCGCTGCGTTTCGGCATGGCCGGCGGTGCGCTCGATGCGCAGATTCGCCTCAATGGCGCGGCCACGCCATTGCAGGGGCAGATGCGCCTGCGTGCTCGCGATCTCCGGCTCAAGCAGCTGTTTCCCACCTTTGCACCGATGCAGACCAGCCTGGGGGCGTTGAACGGCGATGCACGCGTCAGCGGCCGCGGCAACTCGGTCGCGGCCCTGCTGGGCAGCGCCGATGGCGAACTGAACATGCTGATCAACGACGGTGCGGTAAGCCGTGGGCTGATGGAGATCGCCGGGCTGAACGTCGGCAATTACCTGGTCGGTCGCTTGTTCGGCGACGAGGAGGTGAAGATCAACTGCGCGGCTGCCGATATGGGCATCAGGCAGGGCCTGATGAGCACACGGCTGTTCGTCATCGACACCGAGAACGCGGTGATCAAGGTCGACGGCAGCGCCAACTTCGCCAGCGAACGGCTGGATTTCACCATCACCCCGGCGACCAAGGGCTTTCGCATCTTCTCGCTGCGCTCGCCGCTGTATGTGCGCGGCACCTTCAAGCAGCCGGCGCCGGGCGTACAGGCGACGCCGCTGGCCCTGCGCGGCGTGGGGCTGGTGGCATTGGGCGTGGCGGTGGCGCCTGCGGCAGGTCTGCTGGCGCTGGTAGCGCCCAGCGCCGGTGATGAGCCGAGCCAGTGCGAACCTCTGCTGCAGAAGATCCGGGGTGGTTAGCAGGAGGCACCGGAGCTGGATGTAGGGTGCGCTGTGCGCACCGATCTTCTCCAGCATTTGCAGCGCATGGCGGGCGTACCCTAGCTCTGGGTGCGGGCCTTGAAGCTGCGCTCGATGGCCTCGATACCGGGCTGATAGTCGTCCCGTTCGACCGCCAGCAGCGTCCAGGCCAGCACCCGTTCAGCGATGCGCTCATGCTGCTGGCTCATGGCATTGACCCGCAGCGGCAGGAAGTCCAGCAACTGGGTATCGCCGAAGGTGGCCAGGCGCACGGCCGGCCAGTGCTCGCCGCCACGTTCGCGCAAGGCATCGAGCACGCCTTCGAGCAGCACGTAGGCCGTGGTGAGCAAGGCATCCGGCGTGCCCACATCATCCAGTAGCGCCTGCATCTGCTGGTAGCCACAGGCGCGTCCGAACTCCTTGCCGTGGCAGACGCTGACGCGCCCTGTGAAGCCGGCCAGCGCCGCATGAAAACCGCGCTCGCGTGCCTGGCTGATGACTAGCTCCGCACGCGCACCGAGCAGGGCGATATGACGGGGCTGGGGCGTCAGCAGGCTTGCGGTCAGAGTGCGCCCGGCCTGCTCGTCGTCGCTGACCACCGAACGGATATGTGCGGGCGAGAGCGCTCGGTCCACCGCCACCACCGGCAGGCCGGCGGCGACGATGGTGGGATACAGCGGGTCGTCGGCGGGCAGGCAACTGGCGACGATCAGCGCCTCGCAGCGACGCGAGCGAAACAGTTCCAGCAGTTGCCGCTCGGTGTCGGGATCGTCGTCGGAACTGGCGATCAGCAACTGGTAACCCGCTGCACGGGCCTTCTGTTCCAGCAGCTTGGCCAGGCGTGCATAGCTGGGGTTTTCCAGGTCCGGCAGGATGAAACCCAGGCAGCGGCTCTGCCCGCGGCGCAGGCTGGCGGCCTGCTGGTCGGGACGATAGCCGTGTTCTTCCACCACGGCCAGCACACGCGCCACGGTCGCCGGGCTGATGCGCCGACGTTCGGCCTGACCGTTGATCACGTAGCTGGCAGTGGTTACCGAGACCTGGGCCAGGCGGGCGATGTCGCTGAGTTTCACGGGCGCAGCACCATGTAGAGAAGAGGTTTCGATCGTGCGAGCGCGGCGAGTCTACACCGCTGCGGCGACGACCGGGCTTCAAGGATTACCCATTATCGGATAAGGTGCCAGTGCTTGATGAATCGTTTCAGCATACTGATTCATCGACTAGTCTTAGCCAAAACAATAAGTCGGAGACCACTATGCTCGAGCTCGATGCCAGCCAAATCCAGATGGGCCGGGTTGCGGCGAACAAGGGTGAAGCCCTGGCCATGCTTGGCGATGCACTGGCCGCTGCCGGCCTGGCCACTCCGGCTTATCTCGAAGGCCTGCAGGCGCGTGAAGCCCAGGGTTCGACCTTCCTCGGCCAGGGCATCGCCATTCCCCATGGCACGCCGCAGACCCGCGACCAGGTGCTGCGCACCGGCGTCAGCCTGATCCAGTTTCCCAATGGCGTGGACTGGGGTAATGGCCAGCAGGTCTACCTGGCCATCGCCATCGCCGCGCAGTCCGATGAGCACCTGCATCTGTTGCAACTGCTGACCCGCGCGCTGGGTGAGGGGGATCTGAGCCAGGCGCTACGCGAAGCCAGCGAGCCGGCACAGATTCTCGAACTGCTGCAGGGCGCGCCGCAGGCGCTGGCGCTGGACGGCCAACTGGTCGCGCTGGGGCAGCCGGCCGAAGATTTCGACGAGTTGCTCTGGCAGGGCGCGCGCCTGTTGCGTCAGGCCGGGTGTGCTCGCAGCGGTTTCGCCCTCGGACTGGCGCGTGGTGAACCCCTGCCGCTGGGCGATGGCCTGTGGTGGCTGCACAGCGAGGTCAGCGTCGAGCGCCCTGGCCTGGCCTTCGTCACCCCGGCGCAGCCGCTGAGCTTTCGCGGCGAGGCGTTGCGCGGCCTGTTCTGCCTGGCCAGCCAGGGCGAGGCGCATCGTCAGGCGCTGGAGCGGCTGTGCGATGTGCTGATCGGCGGTCGCGCCGCGGCGTTCAGCGAAGCCAGCGACAGCCGCCAGGTGATCGAAGCGCTGGGCGGCGAGGTGCCGCCGGATTGGCCCTGCCTCAGCGTGCCGCTACTCAACGCCCATGGTTTGCACGCACGTCCGGCCAAGGCACTCAGCGAACTGGCGCAGGGGTTCGCCGGCGAGATTCGCGTGCGTCTGCTCGGTGATAGCGGGGCCGGCGTCTCGGCCAAGAGCCTTAGCCGCCTGCTGGCCTTGGGCGCGCGTCGCGGGCAGATGCTCGAATTCAGCGCCGAGCCGGCGATTGCCGATAGCGCGCTGCCCGCCATCCGTGCTGCTGTGGAAAGTGGCCTGGGGGAAAGGGTCGAGCCAATCAGCGAAGCGTTGCCCGAAGTGGCGGCGCAGCTACAGCCGGCTCCACCGGTCGCTCCCGTTGCCGGTAGCCGACTGGTTGCGGTCGCCGCCTCGCCCGGTATCGCCATCGGCCCCGCGCTGGTGCGCACGCCGCCCGAATTTCATTTCGACGAGCAGGGACAGGGTCTCGAACACGAGCGGTCACGTCTGGATGCAGCTCTTGCCGCCGTTGCCTCGCAACTTCAGCGCCTGGTCGACGGCGCTGGCGTGGCCAGCATCCGCGAGATTTTCAGTGCCCACCTGGCCATGCTCGATGACCCCGCCCTGCGCGAGGATGTCGAGGCGCGCCTGGCCAAGGGTGCCAGCGCCGAGGCGGCCTGGCAGGTCGAAGTGGAGGCGGCGGCCAAGCGCCAGGAAGCCCTGCACGACCCGCTACTGGCCGAGCGGGCGGCGGACTTGCGCGATATCGGCAACCGCGTACTGGCGCATCTGTGTGGTGTCGAGCTGCCCAGCGAGCCCAACGAGCCTTACATCCTGGTGATGGCCGAAGTGGTGCCCTCGGATGTCGCCGCGCTGGATCGTCAGCGTGTCGCCGGCATCGTCACCGCACGGGGTGGGGCCACCGCGCACAGTGCCATTATCGCCCGCGCTCTGGGCATCCCCGCGCTGGTCGGCGCCGGCGATGGGGTACTGGCATTGGCTCAGGGCACGCCCTTGCTGCTCGATGGCGACAGCGGCCTGCTGCGCGTCGCCCCGGATGCAGCAGAACGCGACCAGGCGCTGCATGAGCGCGAGGTGGCGCAGAAACGTCAGGAGCAGGCGCATGCCCGGCGTTTCGAGGCGGCGCAGACCCGTGACGGTGTGCGCGTGGAAGTCGCGGCCAATATCGGTGCCAGTGGCGAAACCAGCGAGGCGGTGGCGCTGGGTGCCGACGCGGTAGGCCTGCTGCGCACCGAACTGGTGTTCATGGAGCATGCCCAGGCGCCGGACCAGGCCGCGCAGGAGCACGAGTACCGGCGCGTGCTCGATGCGCTGGATGGCCGGCCGCTGGTGGTGCGCACCCTGGATGTCGGTGGCGACAAGCCGCTGCCGTACTGGCCGATGCCGGCCGAGGAGAATCCCTTTCTCGGTGTGCGCGGCATTCGCCTGAGTCTGCAGCGTCCGGAGATTCTCGAAACCCAGTTGCGCGCCTTGCTCGCCTCGGCCGATGGTCGCCCGCTGCGCATCATGTTCCCCATGGTTGGCTCGGTGGAGGAGTGGCGTGCGGCGCACGACCTGGTGCAGCGCCTGCGCGAGGAGGTCGAGGTGCGCGATCTGCAGGTCGGCATCATGATCGAGGTGCCCTCGGCGGCCTTGCTGGCGCCGGTGCTGGCACGCGAAGTGGACTTCTTCAGCATCGGCACCAACGATCTGACGCAGTACTGCCTGGCCATCGACCGCGGTCACCCGCAGCTCTCGGCCCAGGCCGACGGCTTGCACCCGGCGGTGCTGCGCCTGATCGAGATGACCGTTACCGCCGCCCATGCCCAGGGCAAGTGGGTCGGTGTTTGCGGCGAACTGGCCAGTGACCGTCTGGCCGTGCCGCTGCTGGTCGGCCTCGGCGTGGACGAATTGAGCGTAACGCCGCGTTCGATGGCGTTGGTCAAGGCACGCGTGCGCGAGCTGGACAGCCGCCAGGCGCGAACCCTGGCCGACCGCGCCCTGACCCTGGACAGCGCCAGCGCGGTGCGCGCGCTGGTCGCGGAGATGCACTGATGGCCCGGATTCTGACGCTGACCCTGAACCCTGCGCTGGACCTGACGCTGCGCCTGGATCGCCTGCAGCCCGGTGCGATCAATCGCTGCCATGAACTGCGCAGTCACGCTGCCGGCAAGGGCTTGAACGTCGCCCAGGTGTTGGCCGATCTGGGCCACAGCCTGAGCGTCGGTGGTTTTCTCGGGCGCGCCAATGCCGCGCCGTTCGAAAGCCTGATGCACAAGCGCGGTTTTCACGACCTGTTCGTCCGGGTGCCGGGCGAGACGCGCAGCAATATCAAGTTGGCGGAAAGCGATGGTCGCATCACCGACCTCAACGGTCCCGGCCCGCAGGTCGAGGCCGAACACCTGCAACGCCTGCAGGACGAACTGCAGCCGCTGCTGGCCGGGCATGACGCCGTGGTGGTTGCCGGCAGCCTGCCGCGTGGCGTGGCGCCGCAATGGTTCGCCGGCTTGCTGCGGTGGATCAAGGCCAGCGGCGTGCCGCTGGCGGTGGACACCAGCGGTGCAGCCCTGCAGGCGGCCCTGGGCGTCGCGCCCTGGCTGATCAAACCCAATGAAGAGGAACTGGCCGAGGTCTGCGGCAGTGACCTGCCCACTGCCGTGCGGGCGTTGCGTGCTCAGGGCATCGAGCACGTGCTGCTGTCGCGCGGCGCGCAAGGCGTCGACTGGCATGGCCCTGGTCTCGCCCTGCGCGCCGTTCCGCCACGCGTCGAGGTGGCCAGCACGGTCGGTGCCGGCGACTCGCTGCTGGCGGCCAGCCTGCATGGCCTGCTCGAAGGCTGGCCGGCCGAACGCACCCTGCGCCTGGCCACGGCGGTTGCTGCACAAGCGGTCACCCAGATCGGCTTCGGTATCCATGATCGCGAGCAACTGGCCCGCCTCGAGGCGGCCGTGCAACTGCACCCCATAGAAGAATAAGAGGCACCTACCATGAATCTGCTGATCGTCACTGCCTGCCCCAATGGCCAGGTCACCAGCGTACTGTGTTCGCGCCTCCTGCAAGCGGCCGCCGAGCGCCTGGGCTGGCAAACCCGGGTCGAAGTCCATGACGCCCGCGCCATCGGTTCGCCGCTCAGCGAAGCCGAGATTGCCGCCGCCGACTGGGTGCTGGTGGTCAAGACCGGCGAGCTGCCGCTTGGCCGTTTTGCCGGCAAGCGGCTGCTGCTGGCCACGCCGGCCGAGGCCCTGGCCGACCCGCAACGCTTTCTGCGTGAGGCTGCCGAGCGTGCTCAGCCCTACGTCGAAAGCGCCGCACCTGAAACCGGTGGCCGCCGTCGGCTGGTCGCCATCACTGCCTGCCCGACCGGCGTGGCGCACACCTTCATGGCCGCCGAGGCGCTGCAGCAGGCGGCGCAGCGCATGGACATCGAACTGCAGGTGGAAACCCGTGGCTCGGTGGGCGCGCGCAACCTGCTCGACGAGGCCGCCATCGCCGCTGCCGATGCGGTGCTGCTGGCCGCCGACATCGAGGTGGACACCAGTCGCTTCGCCGGCAAGAAGGTGTATCGCTGCGGCACCGGCGTGGCGCTCAAGCAGCCCCAGCAGACGCTGGAACGGGCCTTGAGCGAGGCGCGGCTGCTGGCCGAAGCGGCAGCGCCTGTCGAGGGCAAGACGGCGGCCAGGAGTGGCGAAAAGAGTGGTCCCTACAAACACCTGCTGACCGGCGTGTCCTACATGCTGCCGATGGTGGTGGCCGGCGGTCTGCTGATCGCTCTGTCGTTCGTCTTCGGCATCGAGGCATTCAAGGAAGAGGGTACCCTGGCTGCTGCGCTGATGAAGATCGGCGGCGAGACCGCGTTCCAGCTGATGGTGCCGTTGCTGGCCGGCTACATCGCCTATTCCATCGCCGACCGCCCAGGCCTGGCGCCGGGAATGATCGGCGGGCTGCTGGCCGGCTCGCTGGGCGCCGGCTTTATCGGCGGTATCGTCGCCGGTTTCCTCGCCGGTTATTCGGCCAGGGCCATCGCCCATTGGGTACGTCTGCCGGCCAGCGTCGAGGCGCTCAAGCCGATCCTGATCATTCCGCTGCTGGCCAGCCTGTTCACCGGGCTGGTGATGATCTACGTGGTCGGTACTCCGGTGGCCGGCATGCTGCAGTCGCTGACCACCTTCCTCGATGGCATGGGCAGCACCAATGCCATCCTGCTTGGCGTGCTGCTCGGCGGCATGATGTGCGTCGATCTCGGCGGGCCGATCAACAAGGCGGCCTATGCCTTCTCGGTCGGCCTGCTGGCCTCGAGCAGCTATGCGCCGATGGCCGCGACCATGGCCGCCGGCATGGTGCCGCCCATCGGCATGGCCATCGCCACCGTGCTGGCGCGGCGCAAGTTCGCCGACAGCGAGCGGCAGGCCGGCAAGGCGGCCGGGGTACTGGGGCTGTGCTTCATCTCCGAAGGGGCGATTCCCTTCGCCGCCAAGGACCCGCTGCGGGTGATTCCGGCGTGTATTGCCGGCGGCACACTGACCGGCGCTCTGTCGATGTACTTCGGCTGCAAGCTGATGGCACCGCATGGTGGGTTGTTCGTGCTGCTGATCCCCAATGCGATCAATCACGCGCTGCTTTATCTGCTGGCCATCGTCGCCGGCAGCCTGGTCACTGGCGTGCTCTATGCGCTGATCAAGCAGGGCGAGGCGCAGCCGCTGGTGGCCAGCGCGCAATGAGTGCAGGGGCGCGAGGCTCGGTTACACTGGCCTAATCAGCGCCTGGGAAGTAGGGGCGGCGGTTCACCCGCCTGCCCCTTGGCGCCATCCCCCTCAGCCAGAAAGGATCCTCTGTAGATGACTCAAGCTCTCGCGCATCGCTGGCGCTTCTTCCGCGCCGGCGGTTTCGATCAGGTGCAACTGGAAACCCCGGCCGACCTCGCCGCCCTGCGCGGCCTGGACCAGAAACTCTGGGCCAGCCTGGCCTGCCCGGTGAACAACCTGGAGCTGGACCGGCGCATGCTCGAATACATCGACCTGAACAAGGACGGCCGTATTCGCGCCCCGGAGATTCTCGACGTGGTGGACTGGACCCTGGCACGCCTGGCCGACCCGGCGGTGCTGTTCCAGCCGGGGCCGCTGCAACTGGCTTCGCTGACCGACGATGCCGAGGGCACGCGCCTGCGTCTGGCCGCCCAGCGCCTGCTGAGCCTGCTCGGGCGTGCCGATGGCGATAGCCTGACGCCGGCCGATACCGCCAATCTGGCGCAGCTGTTCCCGCCGCACGAGGCCAACGGCGACGGCCTGGTGCCGGCCAGCCTTACCGACGACGCCACGCTCAAGGCGGCCATCGCCGACATCATCGCCTGCCTGGGCGCGCAGACCGACCGCAGTGGCGAGCCGGCCATCGGCGTCGAGCAGATCGCTGCCTTCTTCGATCAGGCGCGGCAGATGCACGCCTGGCATGCCCGGGCCGCCGAGCAGGGGCTGGACGTGTTCGGCGAGGGCACGGTGGCGGCGGTCGAGGCGCTGAGCGCGGTGCGCGACAAGATCGACGACTATTTCACCCGCGTGGCCATGGCCGAGTTCGACCCGCGCGCGGCGGCGCTGATGAACGCCCGGGAAGAGGAGCTGGTGCGCCTGGCCTCGCTGTCGCTGGCCGATGCCGGCGAAGTGGCCGGCCTGCCGCTGGCCGCCGTGCAGCAAGGCGATCATCTGCCGTTGAGCAAAGGTCTCAACCCGGCCTGGCAGGACGCCATCGCCGCTTTCCGTCAGCGCGTGGTGGTGCCGGTCTTTGGTGAGCTGGACAGCCTGTCGCGCGAGCAGTGGCAGCACCTGCTGACGCTCTGTGGCAACTACCTGGCCTGGCAGGCCGAGGCGCCCAAGCCGGCGATCGCCGAGGTGTTGAGCCGCGGGCGCATTCTCGAACTGGTGGAGCAGGGCATCGAGGCGCGCCTGCTGGCCCTGGTCGAGCAGGACAAGGCGGTGGCCGAGGCGGCCGGCGGCCTGGTCGATCTGGACAAGCTGATTCGCCTGCGTCACGGCCTGATCGAGCTGCTGCGCAACTTCGTCTCGTTCCAGAGTTTCTATGCCCGCCAGGACAAGGCGGTGTTCCAGGCCGGCGTGCTGTACATCGACGGCAAGAGCTGCGACCTGGTGGTGGAAGTGGGCGATGTCGAGGCGCATGCCAAGGTGGCGGCGGCCAGCGACTGCTTCCTGCTTTACTGCGCCTGCACCCGCCGCGGCCAGCCGGTGCGCGGCAAGGAGGCGCTGAACATCGTGGTGGCGGTGACCGCCGGCAGCGAGGGCGACCTGCAGGCCGGTCGCCATGGTCTGTTCTACGACCGCGACGGCAACGACTGGGATGCCACCGTGGTCAAGGTGGTGCAGAACGCCATCAGCCTCCGCGAGGCGTTCTGGTCGCCGTATCGACGCGTTTCCAAGCTGGTGTCCGATCAGGTGCAGAAGCTGGCGGCCAGCCGCGACGCCGACGTGGTCAACAAGGCCGCGGCCAAGGTCGGCGAAACCGGGGCCGCGCCTGCTGCGACACCGGCGCCGGCGTTCGATATCGCCAAGTTCGCCGGGATCTTCGCCGCCATCGGCCTCGCCGTCGGCGCCCTGGGCACGGCGCTGGCCGCGGTGGTCACGGGGATTCTGTCATTGGTCTGGTGGCAGATTCCGCTGCTGTTTCTCTGCGTGCTGCTGGCCATCTCCGGTCCGGCCATGCTGCTGGCCTGGTTCAAGCTGCGCCGACGTAGCCTGGGGCCGATCCTCGACGGCAACGGCTGGGCGGTGAACGCCCAGGCGCGCATCAGCATTCCCTTCGGCACAGAACTCACGCAGATGGCGGTACTGCCCAAGGGCAGCGACCGTGCGCTGCGCGACCCCTATGCCAACAAGCCGGTGGTATGGCCCTGGATCATCGCCCTGCTGCTGGCGCTGGGGCTGGGCTATTACGCCTGGAGCAATGGCGCGTTCAGCCCGGAGCCAGAGGTACCGGCCGAAGCGGCGGCGCCGGTGCAGGGCGCGGCGCAGTAGGTGCTTGTCTCCCCTCTCCCGCTTGCGGGAGAGGGGCAGGGGAGAGGGCTATCCGGCAACGCCGAGTCGTCTGTATCACCCTCTTCCCATCCCTCTCCTCCAGGCGTGGCCCAACAGATGGGAGCGGATGTAGGGCGGGTGCAACCCGCCCATTTGCGTTTTGGCGGGTTGCACCCGCCCTACGTTTAGCTCGCCAGCAGCTCCGCCACCCAGCGCGGCAATTCTTCGGTGGCTGGCCCATAGCGCTTCTCGGCGAACAGCGAATGGCCCTGGCTCGGCTCCAGGTTGATCTCCAGCGTATGCGCACCGGCCCGGCGCGCCTGCTCGACGAAACCCGCCGCCGGGTAGACGTGCCCGGAGGTGCCGATGCTGACGAACAGCTCGCACTGCTCCAGCGCGTCGTAGATGCGCTCCATGTGATAGGGCATCTCGCCGAACCAGACGATATCCGGACGCAAGGTGCCGACCAGGCCGCAGCAGGCGCACGCCTGGCCCACCGGCATGTCCTCCAATAGCGGGAAACGCTGCTGGCTGTTGCTGCACAGCATCGACTGCAGCTCGCCGTGCATGTGCAGCAGGCGTTTGGAGCCGGCCCGCTCGTGCAGGTTGTCGACGTTCTGCGTGACCAGCAGGAAGTCACCTTGCCAGCCGGCCTCCAGCTCGGCCAGGGCCAGATGCCCGGCATTCGGTGCGATGGCCGGATCGCGCAGCTGGGCGCGGCGCATGTCGTAGAAGCGCTGTACCAGTGCCGGGTCGCGGGCGAAGCCTTCGGGCGTGGCCACCTCTTCGATGCGGTGGTCTTCCCACAGGCCGTCGGATGCGCGGAAGGTGCGGATGCCGCTCTCGGCGGAAATCCCCGCACCGGTAAGGATGACGATGTTCGGATGAGACATTGGCGCTCCAGGGACTATCGGGACCAGGCGCCACTTTATGCCAAGGCTGGCGCGGCGGGGAGCCGGCTGCGCCATTGCCGGGGCAGAATCCCTGAACTCTCGCCGCTTGCCCCGTATCCACAGATCACGGCCCCGGTCTGGATGGGGCAGTGATTCGGGGAGTGAGCAATGATCGAGAATAACGAGGCGCAGCCCCTGCGCATCATCCTGACTACCTGGCTGGTGGCCTTGCTAGGCGTGCTGCTGGCGCTCGGTGGCGCCTATCTGGTGTGGCTGGGCGGCTCCTGGTACTACCTGCTGGCAGGCCTCGGCCTGCTGCTGGTGGGCGTGCTGATTCATCGGCGCCAGCGTGCTGCCCTTTGGCTGTACGCCCTGGTGCTGCTGGCGAGCCTGGCCTGGACGGTCTACGAGGTGCGCTTCGACTGGTGGCAGATGGCGCCGCGCATCGACATGTGGTGCGTACTCGGGCTATGGCTGCTGCTGCCGTGGATCAACCGGCATATCGCCCCCGGGCAGACCTGGCGTGACGGCGCCAGCGTGGTGCTGGGCATCGGCTTGCTGCTGGGCGCGGGCATGGCGGGCTATTCGCTGACCCAGGATTACCATCGCCTGCCCGGCCGTTTCGACGAGCCGCGCATGGCGGCTGCAGGTGTGACGCCTAACAGCCGTTCAGTCAGCGAATGGACAGCTTACGGCGGCTCGTCGCGAGGCGAACGCTACGCCGGTGCCGAACAGATCACCTCGGCCAACGTAGGGCGGTTGAAGAAGGCCTGGGAGTTTCACACCGGCGATCTGCCTGGTGAAGGCGACCCCGGCGAGATCACCAATCAGGTGACGCCGCTGAAGATCGGCGACAACCTGTTCATCTGCACGCCGCACAGCATCGCCATCGCCGTGGATGCCGACACCGGCGAGGAGCGCTGGCGCTTCGACCCGGCCATCAACCGCCAGGCCGAGTACTACCAGCACATGACCTGCCGCGGCCTGGCCTATCACGACGCGGCCGCCTATGCCGGCCCCTTGATCGCGGCACGAGCAGGTGCGCTGCCAGAGCTGCCGCCGCAGGCACCGCCACGCTGCACTCAGCGCCTGTTCCTGCCCACCAACGACTCCACGCTGTACGCGCTCGATCTGCATGACGGCAAGCCCTGCGAGGATTTCGGCGAGGGCGGCATGGTCGATCTCAAGGTGGGTCTGGGCGATGACGCGCTGGGCGTCTACCTGCCCACCTCGCCGCCGGTGGTTACCGAGAAGCTGGTGATAGTGGGCGGCTCGGTGACCGACAACGGCTCGGTGGATTCGCCGGGCGGGGTGATTCGCGCCTATGACGTGCGTAGCGGCGAGCTGGTGTGGAACTTCGACCCCGGCCGCCCCGACGCCACCGAGCCGCTGCCGCCCGGCGAGACCTATGTGCGCAGCACCCCCAACTCCTGGACCATCGCCACGGCGGACGAGGCACTGGGCTTGGTATACATCCCCATGGGCAACCAGACGCCCGACCAGTGGGGCGTGCAGCGCAGCCCCGAAGCCGAGCGCTTCACCGCGGCGCTGGTGGCGCTTGACCTGGAAACCGGACGGGTGCGCTGGGAGTTTCGCACCGTGCACCATGACCTGTGGGATCGTGACCTGCCATCCCAGCCTACTCTGGTAGATATCGAGGGCCCCGACGGGCCGGTGCCGGCGATCATCCAGCCGACCAAGCGCGGCGACCTCTACGTGCTCGACCGGCGCAACGGCGAGCCGATCGTGCCGGTCACCGAGCATCCGGTGCCGCAGGGCACGGTGGAGGGCGACTTCACCGCGCCGACTCAGCCGGCCTCCGCGCTCAGCTATGCTCCCGAGGAGCCGCTGTACGAGCGCGACATGTGGGGCGGTACGCCGTTCGACCAGCTGATCTGCCGCATCCAGTTCCATCGCCTGCGTTACGAGGGCGACTTCACCCCGCCGTCGGAGCAGGGTTCGCTGATCTATCCGGGCAACGTCGGGGTGTTCAACTGGCCCTCGGTGGCGGTCGATCCGCAGCGGCAGATCCTCTTCGGCGCGCCGAACTACCTGGCTTTCGTTTCGCGCCTGGTCCGGCGTGAGGAGGTTAGGGAGGCACGCCAGGGCGGCAGCGAACTGGGCCTTCAACCCAACCACGGTGCGCCCTACATGGTCAGCCTGGAGCCTTTCCTGTCGCCGCTGGGGTTGCCTTGTCAGGCGCCACCATGGGGCTACGTCACCGCGGTCGACCTGCGCAGCATGGACAAGGTCTGGCAGCGCAAGAACGGCACCAGCCGCGACAGTGCCCCACTGGGTATCCCCCTGACGGTGGGCGTGCCGAACCTCGGTGGCCCGTTGATCACCGCCAGTGGCCTGGGCTTTCTCAGCGGCACGCTGGACTACTACCTGCGCGCCTACGACATGCGCACCGGCGAGGAACTGTGGAAGGACAGGTTGCCGGCAGGCGGCCAGGCCACGCCGATCAGCTATGTCTCGGAAAAGACCGGCAAGCAGTACGTGGTGGTGATGGCCGGCGGGCACGGCTCGTTCGGTACGCGCATGGGTGATTCGCTGGTGGCCTGGGCGCTGGAGGAGGAAGAGTAAACGGCACAAGGCCCGCAGAGCGGGCCTTGTTCGATCTCAGTGATGCTCACGAGTCGCGCGGAACTTGATCTCCGGCCAGCGCTCTTCCATCAGGCTGAGGTTGACGCGGGTCGGGGCCAGGTAGGTGAGGTGGCCGCCGCCGTCCACGGCGAGGTTTTCGTAGGCCTTGTCCTTGAACTCCTTGAGCTTCTTCTCGTCGCTGCACTCGATCCAGCGCGCCGACCAGACGTTGATCGCCTCGTAGGCGCACTCCACCTTGTATTCCTCCTTGAGGCGGCTGGCGACCACGTCGAACTGCAGTACGCCGACGGCGCCGAGCACGATGTCGTTGTTGCGCTCGGGGAAGAACACCTGGGTGGCGCCTTCCTCGGCCAGCTCCTGCAGGCCCTGGCGCAGCTGCTTGGATTTCAGCGGATCCTTCAGGCGCACGCGGCGGAACAGTTCCGGGGCGAAGTGCGGGATGCCGGTGAAGCCCAGGTTCTCGCCTTCGGTGAAGGTGTCGCCGATCTGGATGGTGCCGTGGTTGTGCAGGCCGATGATGTCGCCGGCGTAGGCTTCTTCCAGGTGTTCACGCTCGCTGGAGAAGAAGGTCAGGGCGTCGCCGACGCGCACGTCCTTGCCCAGGCGCGCGTGGCGCATCTTCATGCCCTGGGTGTACTTGCCCGAGCAGATGCGCATGAAGGCGATGCGGTCGCGGTGCTTCGGGTCCATGTTCGCCTGGATCTTGAACACGAAGCCAGAGAACTTCTCCTCGGTCGGCTCCACGCTGCGCTCGTTGGCGGCACGTGGCAGTGGGCGCGGCGCCCAGTCGACCACGGCGTCGAGCACATGATCGACACCGAAGTTGCCCAGAGCGGTGCCGAAGAACACCGGGGTCATTTCGCCCTTGAGGAAGGCGTCCGGTTCGAACTCGTGGCAGGCACCCTGCACCAGCTCCAGTTCCTCGACGAAGCGCTCGTACATGTCGCCCAGGTGGGCGCGGGCCTCGTCGGAGTCCAGCTTCTGGATGATCTTGGCTTCGGTGCGCTCGTGACCGTGGCCCGGTGTATAGACCACGATGTAGTCGCCGCTCAGGTGGTAGACGCCCTTGAAGTCCTTGTAGCAGCCAATCGGCCAGGTGATCGGCGCGGCCTTGATCTTCAGCACCGCCTCGATCTCGTCGAGCAGTTCGATGGGGTCGCGGATGTCGCGGTCGAGCTTGTTGATGAAGCTGACGATGGGCGTGTCGCGCAGGCGGCACACGTCCATCAGGGCGATGGTACGCGGCTCGACGCCCTTACCGCCGTCGAGCACCATCAAGGCCGAGTCCACCGCGGTGAGGGTGCGGTAGGTGTCTTCGGAGAAGTCTTCGTGGCCGGGGGTGTCGAGCAGGTTGACGATGTGCTCGCGGTAGGGGAACTGCATCACCGAGGTGGTGATGGAGATGCCGCGCTGCTTCTCCATTTCCATCCAGTCGGAGGTGGCATGGCGGTCGGATTTACGCGACTTCACGGTGCCGGCCACTTCGATGGCCTTGCCCATCAGCAGCAGCTTCTCGGTGATGGTGGTCTTACCGGCGTCCGGGTGGGAGATGATGGCGAAGGTACGGCGCTTGGCGACTTCGGCGGCCTGGGTGGTCATGAATATGTGCCTGGATGGAAGCGTTGAAGGCACTTTGGTGCCTGGAAAACTGCCGATTATACCGATAACTGCAGGCGCTGGCCGAGGGGCGACCATCGGGTTTCACAAGCGCGCCGGGCGATGCCTCTTGGCACCTGCGCAGATGCGTAAATAACGCGTAAATGAATGGTTATGAAAATTATTCCCATATAGAGTAGCCGCCCGTCGCAGTGGGTCAGGGCAGGGGTTGCTCCGTCGTGTTCAAGAAAATCATCTTCCAGTTGCACTGGTTCTTCGGCATCAGCGCCGGTCTGGTGCTGGCCATCATGGGCATCACCGGTGCCCTCTACAGCTTCGAGGGTGAGATCACCCGCGCCCTGAATGCCGAGCGCTGGCAGATCCAGCGCAGCGAGCAGGGTTGGCTCGAGCCCGCCGAACTGGTCGCCAGGATCGAGTCGGCCAGCGCCGACCGGGTCGCCAGCCTGTGGCTCGATAGCCGCCACGACGGCCCCGGCACCGCCTTTCTTGCGCCGCCACCGGGCGAGCGCCGCGGGCCGCGCGTGACCTTTGACCCCTACACCGGGCAGATACTGGCCGAACCCGTCGGCCAGCAGTTCTTCGGTCTGATGCTGCAGCTGCACCGCTTCCTGGCCATGGGCGAAGTTGGCAAGCAGATCACCGCGGCCAGCACCCTGGCGCTGCTGTTCTTCTGCCTGTCCGGCCTGTACCTGCGCTGGCCGCGCCAGGCGCTGAACTGGCGCACCTGGCTGACCCTGGACTGGAAGAAGAAGGGCCGTAGCTTCAACTGGGACCTGCACGCAGTCGCCGGCACCTGGGTGCTGCTGTTCTACCTCTGCGCCGGGCTCACCGGTTTGTACTGGTCCTACGACTGGTATCGCGAAGGGCTGACGCGCCTGCTTTCGGACAACCCGCCCGAGCAGCGTGAAGGGCGTTCGCGAGCTGGACGTGACGCCGGCGCCGGGCCTGCGCCGCATGTCGATCACGCGGCCATCTGGCAGGGGGTGCAACAGGCTGCCGGGCCCGGGCTGGTCGCCTGGAACCTGCGCTTGCCGCCGGTGGACGGGCAGCCGGCCACTGTCTTCTACGTGCTCGACGACGCCGAGCACGAGCGCGCCTTCAACCAGTTGCAGATCGATCCCGCTACCGGCGTCGTCAGTCGCCACGAGCGCTACGCCGACAAGAGCTTCAAGGCGCAATTGCTGACCAGCGTCTATGCCCTGCATGTCGGCGAATACTTTGGCCTGACCGGGCGCATCCTGATGATGCTGGCCTCGGCGGCCATGCCGCTGTTCTTCATTACCGGCTGGCTGCTGTACCTGGATCGCCGGCGCAAGAAGCGTGCGGCGCTGGCTGCGCGCGGTGCGCTGAAAACGGATGACTCGGGCGAAGGCTGGCTGGTCGGCTTCGCCAGCCAGAGCGGCTTTGCCGAGCAACTGGCCTGGCAGAGCGCCGGGCAATTGCAGGCCGCCGGCATCCCGGTGCGGGTCGAGCCGCTGTCGCGCCTCGATGCCGACAGCCTGCGCCGGACGCACAAGGCGCTGTTCGTGGTCAGCACCTTCGGTGACGGCGAGGCGCCCGATGCCGCGCTGGGTTTCGAGCGCAAGGTGCTGGGCAGCTCGCTGCCGCTCGAACAGCTGAGCTACGCCGTGCTGGCGCTGGGCGACCGGCAGTACCAGCACTTCTGCGGCTTCGCCCGGCGCATCAACGACTGGCTGGGTTTGCAGGGCGCGCAGCGCCTGTTCGACAGCGTCGAGGTCGATGGCGCTGACCAGGCCGCGCTGCAGCGCTGGCAACAGCAGCTGAGCGAGCTGACCGGCGCCGCGCCGATGCGCTTCGAACAGGCGCCCTGGCAGGGCTGGACGCTGGCCGAACGACGCCTGCTCAACCCCGGCAGTCAGGGTGCGCCGGTGTTCTTCCTCGGCCTGACGCCGCCTGCGCAGAGTACCTGGCAGGCCGGCGACATCCTGGAGATTCGTCCGCGTCATGCGCCGGCTGCGGTGCAGGCCTGGCTGCAGCACTCCGGCTGCAATGGCCTCGAGCCGGTGATCCTCGATGGCCAGGCGCTGAGCCTTTGCGAAGCCCTGGCCGAACGCCGGTTGCCGGACAGCCTCGCGCATCTGGTCGGCCTGCATGCCCAGGCGCTGGTTGATGCCCTGGCGCCGCTGGGTTCGCGTGAATACTCCATCGCCTCGGTGGCGGCCGATGGCGTGCTGCAACTGATCGTGCGCCAGGCCATGCAGGCCGACGGCAGCCTGGGCCTGGGCTCCGGCTGGCTGACCGAGCATCTGCCAGCCGGCGGGCAATTGCTGGCGCGGGTGCGGCGCAACAGCGGCTTCCACCTGCCGGACGACGACCGCCCGCTGATCCTGATCGGCAATGGCACCGGCCTGGCTGGGCTGCGCTCGCTGTTGCGCGCGCGGGCACTGGCCGGGCAGGGGCGAAACTGGCTGCTGTTCGGCGAGCGCAACCGCGCCTGCGACTTCTTCTGTGGCGATGAGCTGCAGGCGGCGCTGGCCGCAGGCGAGCTGCAGCATCTGGATCTGGCGTTCTCCCGTGATCAGGCGGAGAAACGCTACGTGCAGGATCTGCTGCGCGAGCAGCACGAGCGCCTGCGTGCCTGGCTAGATGAAGGCGCGGCGATCTACGTCTGCGGCAGCCTGCAGGGCATGGCCGGCGGCGTCGATGCGGCGTTGCGTGAGCTGCTCGGCGACCAGGTGGTGGACGATCTGGTCGAGCAAGGGCGCTATCGCCGCGACGTGTATTGAGCTGCTGGGCGAGCGGTGCAGGCCGCTCGCCGCAAGGTGCTGCAATGGCACTGAAACACGGCTGCGCCAAACTGGCTGAAAGCCCCGCCTGTTCAGCATTTCAGGGCGTTTCGTGTGATATCCGGAACGAGATGAAATTAGGCAGAATTTCCGGTTGATCTGCGCGGCGCATGGTCTTAAAGTCCGCGCCCGAACGTCCATGCTGGAAACGATCCATCCGGCTCAAGTACTGACGACGAGAGGTTGCCGGCCGGCCAGGTCGGTACCGGTGATGCTCGGCGACATGCCTTGGGAAGTAGGCGAACCAAAGTGGGGAAACTGTCAGACGTTCAGGCCGGCGTATTGCCCGGCCAGCCCCGACACGTAGCGGAACCTGCAAGCGGTTCTGCTGCCCGAATCAATGTGTTCCCGGTTTTGCCATTGGAGTCCCAGCATGTCGATCAAGGTCGAAGACTACTACGCACCCGCCACTTTCCAGCGCATGAAGGCATTCGCTGATCAGCACGAAACCCCGTTCGTGGTGATCGACCGGAAGATCATTGCCGATGCCTACGACCAGCTGGGCACCTGCTTCCCGTTCGCCAAGGTCTACTACGCGGTCAAGGCCAACCCGGCCATCGAGATCATCGAGCTGCTGCGCGACAAGGGCTCGAGCTTCGACATCGCCTCGATCTACGAGCTGGACAAGGTCATGAGCGCTGGCGTAGGCCCCGAGCGCATCAGCTACGGCAACACCATCAAGAAGGCGCGCGACATTCGCTACTTCTTCGACAAGGGCGTGCGCCTGTTCGCCACCGACTCCGAAGCCGACCTGCGCAACATCGCCAAGGCCGCGCCGGGTGCCAAGATCTATGTGCGCATCCTCACCGAAGGCTCCACCAGCGCCGACTGGCCGCTGTCGCGCAAGTTCGGCTGCAACCCGGACATGGCCCTGGATCTGCTGATCCTGGCCAAGCAGCTGGGCCTGGTGCCCTACGGCATTTCCTTCCACGTCGGCAGCCAGCAGCGCGATATCGACGTGTGGGACGCCGCCATCGCCAAGGTCAAGGTGATCTTCGAGCGCCTGCGTGAGGAAGACGGCATCACCCTGCAGATGATCAACATGGGCGGCGGCTTCCCGGCCAACTACATCCAGCGCACCAACGACCTGGAAACCTATGCCGAGGAAATCACCCGCTTCCTCAAGGAAGACTTCGGCGATGATCTGCCGGAAATCATTCTCGAGCCGGGCCGTTCGCTGATCGCCAACGCCGGCGTGCTGGTGTCCGAAGTGGTGCTGGTGGCGCGCAAATCGCGCACTGCGGTGGAGCGCTGGGTGTACGCCGACGTCGGCAAGTTCAGCGGCCTGATCGAAACCATGGACGAAGCCATCAAGTTCCCCATCTGGACCGAGAAGAAGGGCGAGATGGAGGAGGTGGTGATCGCCGGCCCGACCTGCGACAGCGCCGACATCATGTATGAGAACTACAAGTACGGCCTGCCGCTTAACCTCTCCAGCGGCGACCGCCTGTACTGGCTGTCCACCGGCGCCTACACCACCAGCTACAGTGCGGTGGAGTTCAACGGCTTCCCGCCGCTGAAATCCTACTACCTGTAAGGTACTGCAAGCCTCAACCGCAGCCGGAGGCTATTGCGAGTAGGGTGCGCCGTGCGCACCGCCTGCAGAGCTGGTGCGCGCGGCGCACCCTACCTATGCCTTGATGCTGCGCTACTGACGCCCACCTCGTGTGGGCGTTTTCATTTCTGCTCCAGGGCCGTCATTTGCGCTGAACTACCGACCTAGAGCGCTCCATCTTGTGACGAGAAAAGGTGGCGACATTTTTGTTACAAAGAAGTTCCCTGTAAATCATTCGTAAAGATTGATTAAGAGTGAATCTCAAATACTATCGCGCGCAGTTTTCATCTGGAGTGATTCTCGTGAGCGATAAACACAACAAGCGTGCACCTTTGCCCCAGCGTCATCTGCTGGCCTCGGCCGTCAGTCTGGCCCTGCTGTCCGGTTTCGCCGTCGCCCAGGACTCGGTCGAGCTGGATGACGTAACCGTTCAGGGCCAGCAGGACAGCGGCTACAAGGTCGACAAGGCATCCTCGCCGAAACAGACCGCCGCCTTGCTCGATACACCGCAAACGGTCAACGTCATTCCGGAAACCCTGTTCCGCCAGCAGAACGCCCGCACCCTGACCGATGTGCTGAAGAACACCCCCGGCATCAGCTTCGAGGCTGGCGAAAACGGTTTCGCCAGCGGCACCAACAACTTCAGCCTGCGCGGCTTCAACACCAGCGGCAGCATTTTCGTCGATGGCGCGCGTGACAACGGCAGCTACACCCGCGACGTGTTCAACGTCGAGCAGGTCGAGGTGTTCAAAGGCCCGGCGGCCGACAACGGCCGCGGTGGCGCCGGTGGCTACGTCAACCAGGTGACCAAGACGCCGACGCTGGAAAGCTTTATCGCCGGTGGCGCCAGCTTCGGCTTCGATCAGTACGACTCCGAGCCGCGCCGCCGTGCCACGCTCGACACCAACCAGGTCATCAACGACAGCACCGCGTTGCGCCTCAACCTGCTGGTCGAGGACAGCGGTGTGGCCGGTCGTGAGCATGCCGAGAAGAACAGTTGGGGCATCGCCCCGTCGCTGGCCTTCGGCCTGGGCACCGACACGCGCGCCATCGTCGCCTACGAGCACGTCGAGATGAACGACCGCCCGGATCTCGGCGTGGCCGGCGTGACCCTGCGCGACAAGCTCAAGGGGGCCAACACCCCGTTCGATCCTTCGGTGTGGTCGGCCGATCGCGACAAGTACTTCGGCCTCAAGTCCGACTTCGACGACACCACCAGCGATGCGCTGATGTTCCGCCTGGAACATGATCTGTCCGCTGGCGTCACCCTCAGCAACCAGACTCGTCTGGCGCGTGTCGATCGCCAGGCGCGTTACACCCATGTGCTCGACGACGATGCCAACCCGAACGCCGCGCTGGTCAACGTGCAGCGCCAGCAGTACGACCGCGTCAATACCTCGCTGAGCAACCTGACCAACCTCTCCAGCCAGTTCAACACCGGTGGGCTGCGCCACAACCTGTCGGCGGGCCTGGAGCTGAGCCGCGAGAAGTCGGAGTCGCTGGGCTTCGCCTCGCAGACGCTGCCGGATCTGGTCAACGTCTTCGATCCGGACTGGGAGCGCAGCGCACCGGCCGCTCTGCCCGCGCGTGATCGCACCAAGGTCGATGTGGATACGGTTGCGCTCTATGCCTACGACACCATCGAGATCAATCCGCAGTGGCAGGTGACCGGCGGCCTGCGTCTGGAGCAGTACCAGGCGAGCATCAGCAACAAGCGTCTGGCCGGCGGTGCTGCGCCGGGGGACGACTTCGACGACACCGAGCTGAGCCTCGGCGGCAAACTGGGTGTGGTGTACAAGCCGCTGCCCAACGGCAGCGTCTACGCCGCTTATGGTGTGTCCACCCAGCCGCCGGGCTCCTACCTGTCCAACGCCGATATCTCGCGCAGCGATCAGGGCTTGCCGGCGTTGATCAAGGGCGCCGATCCGGTGCGCGCGCACAACTACGAAATCGGCACCAAGTGGGACTTCTTCGACAAGCGCCTGTCCACCACTGCGGCGCTTTTCTATACGGAGAAGAAGAAGGTGGCGATCACCGGGCTGGACGTCGGCCAGACCGGGCCGGCAACGCTCAAGGGCTATGGCGAGCAGGTGGTCAAAGGCCTGGAACTGGGCGCCAGCGGCAAGATCACCCACAACTGGGATATCTTCGCCGGCATCGTGTTCCTGGACAGCGAGCGCAAGCACAGTGCCTACCTGGACGACGTGCGCCGTCGTGCCAACAGTGGCGACTATGGCAGCGAGCTGCGCACCGACGGTGACGAGCTGGCCTTCACTCCCAAGGTTTCCGGCAACCTGTGGACCACCTACCGTCTGCCGGTCGGCCTGACCCTCGGCCTGGGCGCACAGCACGTGGGTTCTTCCTACCTGGGCCGCCCGGATGACGTCGAGCGAATCGTCGCCAACGGGCGCTACGGTCGGGTGCCGAGCTACACCACCTTCGCCGCCATGGCCAGCTACGAGGTCAGCGCCAACCTGGACGTGCGCCTGAATGTCGATAACCTGACCAACGAGGAATACGTCAGCTCGGCCAACTGGCAGGGCCGCCGTGCACTGCTCGGCGATCCGCGTACCTTCACCCTGAGCACCAACTTCCACTTCTAAGCACGCTGGTGTACCCAGACGCCCCGACTGTCACGCAGTCGGGGCGTTTTCATTTGCCGGCAGCAGTCGATCGGACTTCTTTCCGGGGGCTGCTGCCCTTTAGAATCATTCGCAACGGCGCTTGCCCCTGGAGACCCCCGAACATGATGCTGAGCATTCCCGACGTGCTGAATGCCGAACAACTGCAGCAGTGCCGCGCCGCACTCGAAGGCGGCAACTGGCAGGACGGTCGGCTCACCGCCGGGCACCAGGCGGTGAACGTCAAGGCCAACCAGCAGCTGGCCCAGGATGACCCGCTGACGCAGCAGCTGGGCGATTTCATCCTGGCCTGCCTGGCCCAGCATCCGCGTTTCATGGCTGCCGCGTTGCCGCTGAAGGTGGTGCCGCCGCGCTTCAATCGCTATGCCGAGGGCGGCACCTACGGCGACCATATCGACAACGCCGTGTTCAGCGTGCCGGGCACGCCGCATCGGATTCGCGCCGACCTCTCGGCCACCCTGTTCTTCAGCGAGCCGGAGGAGTACGAAGGCGGTGAGCTGGTGGTGCAGGACCAGCGCATCAAGCTGCCGGCCGGCCATCTGATTCTCTATTCCAGCGGCAGCCTGCATCGGGTCGAGCCGGTGACTCGCGGCGCGCGTCTGGCTTCGTTCTTCTGGGTGCAGAGCCTGGTGCGTCAGGACGAGCAGCGCAGCGTGCTGCTGGAGCTGGACGACAGCATCCAGGCGCTGCGTCAGCAGGTGCCGGACAGCCCCGAATTGGTTCGGCTGACCGGGATCTACCACAACCTGTTGCGGCAATGGACGCAGACCTGAGTCAGCCCTGCGCCAACTGCGCTGCATGCCCGGATTGCATCCGGGCTACGAATCCACGATGACAATGCGCCGAGACACGCCATGGCCTTGCCCAAGCTGCAGCAGATTCCACCGACCATCGCCGCCGTCGCCGACTACGAACCCTATGCCCGCGAGCGTATGAGCGAGCAGGCCTGGGCCTATCTGGCCGGCGGCGCCGCCGACGAGCTGAGCCTGGCCGACAATCGCGCCGCGTTCGAACGGCTATGCCTGCGTGGCCGGGTGCTGCAGGACCTGAGCGGCGGTAATACGCGCCTGCGCCTGTTCGGCCAGGACTTCGCCCACCCGGTCTTTCTCGCGCCAGTGGCCTATCAGAAGCTGGCGCACCCGGAGGGGGAGCTGGCCAGCGTGCTCGCGGCGTCTGCGCTGGGCGCCGGCATGGTGGTCAGCACCCAGGCCAGCGTCGAGCTGGAGGCCATTGCGGCGCAGGCGCAGGCGCCGCTGTGGTTCCAGCTGTATATCCAGCCTGATCGCGAGTTCACTGCGGCCCTGATCCGGCGAGCGGAAAGCGCCGGCTACCAGGCGCTGGTGCTGACCGTGGACGCCCCCGTCAATGGCGTGCGCAATCGCGAGCAGCGCGCAGGTTTCGCCCTGCCTGCCGGCGTCGAGGCGGTCAATCTGCGCGGGATGCGGCCACTGCAGGCGCAGGCCGAGCCGCACAGCGGCAGTCTGCTGCTGGGTGGCCCGCTGCTGGCCGCGGCGCCGACCTGGGCCGACCTCGCCTGGCTGCGTGAGCAGACGCGTTTGCCGATTCTGCTCAAGGGCATCATGAGCGGCGCCGATGCCGAGCAGGCGCTGGCGGCGGGTATCGACGGGCTGATCGTTTCCAACCATGGCGGACGCACGCTCGATGGTCTGCCGGCGACCATCGACGTGCTGCCCGAAGTCGCCGCCGCTGTGCAGGGGCGCGTGCCGCTGCTGCTCGATGGCGGTATCCGGCGTGGCAGCGACATCCTCAAGGCGCTGGCGCTGGGCGCGGACGCCGTGCTGGTGGGCAGGCCCTACGTCTTCGCTCTGGCGACCGCCGGGGCGATAGGCGTGGCGCATGTGCTGCAACTGCTGCGGGCGGAGCTGGAGGTGGCCATGGCCCTGACCGGCTGCGCCGATCTGGCCGGTATCGGGCCGCACGTCATCTGGCGTGCGCCGCCAGGCTAGCCTGCCTGCTGTCCCTGGTTGTTTCCGAGGCAGCCGACGCAGCGGCAGGCCTGCGCTGGATCGTGCAAGTTGTTGCTGATTATTTCGTGCGGATGATATAGATTTGCATTCAGTCGCAAGGCGCCTTGCCGTGCCTGCACGACTGCCTGCTCGTTGCCCCGGATTGCAAGGGGGCTATCCGAGCCAATATGTAAATAATTATCAATAGTCTAGGGTAGCAATTATCAAATGCGTGCCATGAACTGCCAACGCTCCTTGCCTTCCAAGCGCCTGCTGGCCACTGCCGTCGGCCTTGCGGTCGCTTCGCTCACCTTGCCCGCACTGGCTGACGACGCCGTGCAGCTGGACAACCTGACCGTCAAGGCAAAGAGGGACAGCGGCTACAAGACGGAGAGCTCCGCGTCGGCCAAGTACGTCAAACCGCTGCTCGATACGCCACAGACCATCAATGTGGTGCCGGCCGAGGTGATCCGTGAGCAGCAGGCGCTGAGCCTGCGCCAGGTGCTGTCCAACGTTTCCGGTATCACCTTCAACGCCGGGGAGGGCGGTGGCGGCTCGGGTGACAGCATCAACATCCGCGGTTTCTCCGCCAACGCCAACCTGCAGATCGATGGCCTGCGCGACAGCGCCCAGACCAGCCGCACCGATACCTTCAATATCGAGCAGGTCGAGGTCATCAAGGGCCCCAACTCGGTCTTCGGCGGCGCAGGCACCACCGGCGGCAGCATCAACATCATCAGCAAGCAGCCGCTGCAGCGAGACTTCACCGAAATCGGCGCCGGCCTCGGCACCGACAACTACCACCGCCTGACCCTGGACACCAACCAGACCCTCGAAGGTGTGGGTGTCGGCAGCGCCGTGCGCCTGAACCTGATGGCACACGAGAACGATGTCCCCGGGCGTGACCAGATCGACCGTGAGCGCTGGGGCATCGCGCCGTCGCTGGCGCTGGGCCTGAGCGAGGCGACCCGCCTGACCCTGAGCTATTTCCACCAGAGCGATGACAACCTGCCCGACTACGGCGTGCCTGCGCTGGATGGCAAGAAGCTGGCCGGCGTCAGCCGCGAGGATTACTTCGGCTGGAAGAACCTGGACAAGGAGCGCATCGAGCAGGACGCGTTTACCGTCAACCTCGAGCACGACATCAACGACGCGCTGCGCCTGCAGAACCTGACCCGTTACAGCCGTGTGGATCGCGAGACGGTGGTTTCCGCGTCGCATGTGAACCTGACCGGCGTGCCGGCGGGTAACTATCGTCCTGCCGGCCCGCAGGGTTATGGGCGTGACGTCACCACGGAAATGTGGATCAACCAGACCAACCTGCGCGCCAGCTTCGACACGTCCGGGCTGGCCCACGAGCTGGTCACCGGTGTCGAGGTGTCGCGCGAGAATCTCGACCTGAAGACCTACAACCATGGCCTGGGCAATGCCGTGTATCCGGGCAGCGGTTTCGACCTGGCCAACCCGCCCGGTCGCTGGAACGGACCGATCAACAAGACCACCACCGGCTACACCGAGAACCAGCTGGACAACCGTGCGCTGTACGTATTCGACAGCATCGCGCTGAGCCCGCAGTGGGACCTGAACCTGGGTCTGCGTTATGACTGGTTCGATGCCGAGAGCGAGTCCTTCTCCGCCAGTCATGTGCGCACCGGCCGCTTCACCTCCACCGACGAAGAGCTCAGCAGCCGTGCCGGCGTGGTCTACAAGCCGGCCGAGAACGGGCGCATCTACATCGCCTGGGGCACCTCCTTCAACCCCACCGCGGAGAACGTCGCCTCCAACGGTGGTGGTCTGAGCGCGGCGACCCAGAGCCTCAATCCGGAGAAGAACGAGACCTGGGAACTGGGCACCAAGTGGGAACTGTTCGACGGCCGCCTGATGCTCGATGGCGCGCTGTTCCGCGTCGACAAGACCGATGCGCGCGAGCAGCTGGCCGATGGCAGCTATATCCTGGCGGGCGAGCAGCGCGTGCAGGGTGTCGAGCTGGGAGCCACCGGCAAGCTCAGCGAGCACTGGAATGTCTACGCCAACTACACCTTCCTCGACAGCGAGACCCTCAAGTCCGCCATCGACCCGAACCGCGAAGGCCAGGCGCTGGGCAACACCCCGCCGCACTCGTTCAACCTGTGGACCACCTACGAGGTCGCCCAGGGCTGGACGCTGGGTTATGGCGCCCGTTACGTCAGCGAGCGCAACGTCAGTGCCAGCACCCAGGCCAAGCTCGATTCCTACTGGCTGCACAACGCGATGATCGGCTACAAGGTCAACCGCAACCTCGACCTGCAGCTGAACGTCAACAACCTGTTCGACAAGGATTACGTCGAGCGTGTGCGGCAGAACATCGGCACCACCGCCCGCTCCTCGGCCATCGAGTATGGCGATGCGCGCTCGGCGATCCTGTCGGCGACCTACAGCTTCTAAAGTGCCGCTGCGGCTTCCCGGGAAGTCGCCAGAAAGCAAAACGCCAGCCCCGGGGGCTGGCGTTTTGCATAGCAGTGGCGTGGATCAGAACTCGATGACGGTGGACAGCCAGAGACGGCGACCTTCTTCCAGGGTACCGGTGGTCGACTGGCCGATCTGCGTGTAGTCGGACGCCCATGCGGTGGTGCCGGTGTTGGTGGTGTAGTAGCTGCCGCTGGTAAAGTCCTTGTCGAACAGGTTGTAGATCGTGGCGCTGAACGTCAGGTTTTCGGTGGCCTTGAACGAACCCCCGAGGTGGAAGACTTCATAAGCCTTCAGATCACCGACGGCATCGTAAAGGGCCTTGTTCGCGGCGGTCAGGTTGGCGTAACGATCGGTGAAGCGGGCACGCTCACCGCGATACTCCCCCTTGAACCACAGGGTCAGGCGGTCATTGGCAGCCCAGCTCAGGCGCGCATGGGCCATGTGCTCCGGCGTATTGGTGAGGGGCGCGCCTTTGTTGATGCCGCTTTTCTGCTCGCTGTCGGTGTAGGTGTAGTTGACGGCCAGCGCCCAGGCCGGTGCGAACTGCCAGCGACCCGCTACTTCCACGCCCCTGGTCACGGCTTCGCCGATGTTCACGCTCTGGGCGAAGTTCTCCTGAGTGAAGCCCGGGCCATAGCTTACGCAGCCTGGCTGGTTCGGGTTCGCCGTGTAGAAACAGTTCGCCAGCGGTGTGCCGTCGTCGATCTTGTCCTTGAACTTGTTGTGGAACAGGGTGACGTTGGCATTGAAATTGGCGAGGTTGTCGTAGTACGCGCCGATCTCGGTGTTGGTGGTGATCTCCGGGTCGAGGTCCGGACTGCCGATGGTGATGGTCGAGCCCTGGCCGGTGACACCGTTGATGCCATCGTGCAGCTGATTGAGCGTCGGAGTCTTGTAGCCACGGCTGACGCCGCCCTTGAGTGTCCAGGCGTCAGTGGTGTTCCACACCAGGTAGGCGCGCGGGCTGATGTGGCCGCCGAAGGCTTCATGATCTTCGTAGCGGGCGCCCAGGGTCAGCGCCAGGTTGTCGCGCAGACGCCACTCGTCTTCGGCGAACAACGCCCAGGAAGTCTGCTGGAAATCTTCGTCGGCGATGCCGTCGGTGACCTTGGCGTCCCACCACTGAGCGCCGACGGTAGTGATGTGCGATTCGCCGACCGGAGCGACCAACTTGGTGTCGACGACCAGATCGGTCGACTTCAGCTCGCGGTCGTCGCCGATAATGATCGAGGGGAAACCGGTGTAGGAGTTGCCGATCGGGTTGCCGGGAATGGTGCGGCCGAAGGTTTCCGTGGTGTTGTGGGTGACGCTGCTTTCCAGCGTACCGAAGCTGAAACGTCCGGTATGGCTGAGGGCGAACTGATCGCGCTGGAAGCGCAGTTCATCCTTGTAACCATTGGCACGCAGGGGCGCGTTGGTGGTGCAGCCGTCGGTCGCGCTGCCGCCGTTCTTGCCATCGAGATTGCCCAGCTGGCAGTCGTCGTTGTTGTAGACCTGACGGCCGCGCTCGAAATCCAGCGAGACGTCGTGGCTTTCGTTCGGGGTCAGCGTCAGGCGGCTGCCGAAGGTCCCGTTGCGGCCCTCGACCGGGGACGCGCCACGCTTGCTGACGGTGCTGTCGTTGTCGAACTGCAGCTCCGACTCGCCGCGGTCGTAGAAACTGCCGCGCACAGCCAGGCCCAGCAGGCCTTCGACCAGCGGGCCGCTGGCATACAGGCTGGTGCTGCTGGTGGCGCCATAGTCGCGGTTCTCCTGGAAGGTGTGGTCCAGGCTCAGGCTGGCTCCCCATTCCTTGGCCACCTTGCGGGTGATGATGTTGACCACGCCGCCCATGGCGTCGGAGCCGTACAGGGTCGACATCGGCCCACGAATCACCTCGATGCGTTCGATGGCGGACATCGGCGGCATGAAGCTGGTGGCGGTTTCGTTGAAGCCGTTGGGGGTGACGTTGCCCGCGGTGTTCTGGCGCCGACCGTCGATGAGGATCAGGGTGTAGTCGCTGGGCATGCCGCGAATGCTGATGTTCAGCCCGCCGGTCTTGCCAGTGCCCTGGCGCACGTCGATGCCTTCGACGTCTTCCAATGCCTGCGCCAGGTTGCTGTAGCGCTTCTGCTGCAGTTCTTCGCGGCTGATCACGCTGATGCTGGCGGGGGCTTCGGTGATCTTCTGTTCAAAGCCGGAAGCGCTGACGACCACGTCGCCCAGGGCGATCGGCTCGCTGGCCTGGGCGCCGAAGCTGGCGGCCATGGCGATGGCGCTGGCCAAGGCGGTACGGGAATTGAAGGCGGACATCGATCTACTCCTGGCGATAAGAGGGTGCAATCGGAACTCGGTAAACGCGCCGGGATGATATTGACTTGCATATAAGGTTCAATCGCGGGTGATACCGATATTCCGCTCGCTGGCCTGGAGAGGCCGTGCCGACTGGGCTGCAGCCAGGTGTAAATTTTGTAAATGCGAGCCGTTCTCGTGTGTGCAGAGGTTTTTCGCATGCATCCCTGGCGCTCTGACGGCCGAGATGAAGCGTTATTCCTCGCTGGGACATGGGGGGGGCGGTGCCGGGCGCATCGACGGCGTCGTGCTGGCGCGCCGCCGATCGATCAGGCCGAGCGCGCCGCAGGTCTTGACGCAGGGTGCGCCGTGCGCACCGGCAGTGCCTCGCAGTCCGCCGAGCGATTGGTGCCCGCTGTGCAGGCAGGCTAGCGGATGGCGTTCGGCTGCCAATCCAGGGTCAGCGCCTCCTGCCAGGCGAAACGCTCGAAATGGCTGGCCACCACATCCTGCAGGCGTTGCAGGTCCTCGCTGCTGGCGCTTTCCACCTGCAGGCGCAGGCCCTGATCCTCCGCTTTCAGGGTCGCCAGGCCGGCGCCGAACTCGATGTGGCCCTGCTGCTCGTCGAAGCTGACCGCAATCTTGTGGGCGAAGTGCTTGCACAGTCGGCTGATGTAGCGCGCCGGGGTATCGGTTGCGACGAAGGCACTGCTGCTGAATGAACTCATGATGATTCCTCGGGTGTTTAGCGTTCGCAGCGGCCGCTCGAGCGGCCGCGCGGTTCAGTACGCCAGGGTGAAACGATGGCGGATATGCTGCGGCTGCTCGACTTCGTCCAGCAGCGCCACGGCCAGGTCGGCCACCGAGATGCGCCCCGGCTGGTCGCCATCCATCAGCAACTCGTCGCCGCCCAGACGGAACTTGCCGGTGCGCGGCCCCGGTTCGAGCAGGGCGGCGGGGGAGAGGAAGGTCCACTCCAGCTCATGCTCGTCACGCAGCATGTTCAGTGCTTGGCGTGCTCCCTCGGCGCCCTCCTTGTACTCGGCGGGGAAATTCGGCGTGTCGATCAGCTGCAGGCCGGGCGCGACATGGAGGCTGCCGGCGCCACCGACCACCAGCAGGCGCCTGACTCCGGCCTGCCTGCTCGCAGCGACGATGGCGCGACTGCCGGCGATGAACTGCTCGCGAATGTCGGCCACACCCCAGCCGGGGTTGAAGGCGCTGAGGACCGCATCGTGGCCACGCAGCTGTTCGGCCAGCGCCGCGCTGTCGTGCACGTCGGCCCGCACGGCGACCAGGTTGGCATGAGCGGGCAGTTTTTCCGGATGACGTACCAGGGCGGTGACCTGGTGGCCACGGTTCAGGGCTTCCTGCAGCAGCGGCGCGCCGACGTAACCGCTGGCGCCGATCAGGGCGAGTTTCATGGGGAGTTCCTCGGTGTGTGAAGGTGAACACATCATCCCTATGGATAAACGCCGGAAAAACTGGCTTGATGCACTTGGATAATTAAGCAGGGCTTCATAATGGAGCAGCTCAAACGCATGGCGCTGTTCGCCACGGTGGTGCAGAAGGGCTCGATGGTCGCTGCTGCTGAAGCACTGGGCATGAGCGCGTCGGCCGTCAGCCAGCAGATCCGTCGGCTGGAGGAGGCCGCCGGCGTCAGCCTGCTGCATCGCACCACGCGCAAGCTGACCCTGAGCGAGGCGGGCGCCCAGTTCTACGAGAGTTGCCGGCAGATCGTCGAGCTGGCCGAGCAGGCCGAGCAACGCCTGGCCGAGCAGCGTGACGCACCGGTGGGCGAGTTGCGTATCGCCGCACCGGTCGGCTTTTCCGGGCCGGTGTTGAGTGAAGCGCTGGCGCCGCTGTTGAGTGCGCATCCGGCGCTAAGCTTGCGTCTGTTTTTCCAGGATGAGCAGATCGACCTGATCGAGCAGCGTATCGACCTGGCCATCCGCGTCGGCCAGCTGGATGACTCCAGCCTGGTGGCCCGGCATGTCGCTGACTGGCGCATGCTGGTCTGCGCTGCGCCGGCCTACCTGGCGCGCCGCGTCTGGCCGACGCAGCCGCAGCAACTGCTCGATCTGGACTGGATCGCGCTGAACACCGAGCGCAGCCAGCATCTGCAGCTGCACGGGCCGGGCGGCGCGATGCAGCGCCTGCGCCTGGAAAGTCGCATTGCCTGCAACAACATTCTTGCGGCGCGCCAGTTCACCCTGGCGGGCATGGGCGTTTCGCTGCAGCCGGAGCCGGAAATCCGTGAGCTGCTGGCGCGCGGCGAGCTGCTGGCCCTGCTGCCGGACTGGCAGCTGGAGCCGATCGGCCTGCATATCGTCACCCCGCGTCGTGACGCACAACCGGCCAAGGTGCGCTATGCCATCGAGGCGCTCCGGCGCCATCTGCTCAATGCATGATGATCAACAGTCGGCATCCGTCTCTGGCTGTGCGAGGATGGATGGCAATCAATCTCTCCGTCAGAAAGGACCCGTGATCCACACCGATGAAGACGCCCAAACGTATTGAACCCCTGGTCGAGGATGGCCTGGTGGACGAGGTGTTGCGCCCGCTGATGAGTGGCAAGGAAGCAGCGGTCTATGTGGTGCGTTGTGGCGACGAGCTGCGCTGCGCCAAGGTCTACAAGGAAGCCAACAAGCGCAGCTTCCGCCAGGCCTCCGAGTATCAGGAGGGGCGCAAGGTGCGTGGTAGCCGCCAGGCGCGGGCCATGGCCAAGGGCAGCAAGTACGGGCGCAAGGAGCAGGAGCAGGCCTGGCAGAACGCCGAGGTCGCTGCGCTGTTCCGTTTGGCCAATGCCGGCGTGCGGGTGCCCAAACCCTACGACTTTCTCGATGGCGTGCTGCTGATGGAGCTGGTCACCGATGGCGAGGGCGACGTGGCCCCCAGGCTCAACGACGTCGACCTGCATCCGGACGACGCCCGCGAATTTCACGCCTTCATGATCCAGGAAATCGTCAAGATGCTCTGCGCCGGCCTGGTGCACGGCGACCTGTCGGAGTTCAACGTGCTGCTCGGCCCCGACGGCCCGGTGATCATCGACCTGCCGCAGGCGGTGGACGCGGCGGCCAACAACCATGCCTTCAGCATGCTCGAGCGCGACGTGCGCAACATGGCCGAGTACTTCGGCCAGTTCGCCCCCGAGCTGAAGTACACCAAGTACGCCAAGGAAATGTGGGCGCTCTACGAGGCCGGCAAGCTGACGCCGCATACCCAGTTGACCGGCGAGTTCGCCGAGCCCGAGGACGCCGCCGATATCGACGCGGTGATGCGCGAGATCAAGGCCGCGCTAGCCGAGGAAGCAAAAAAACAGGCGCTGCGCAACGCCGAAGACGAACCCAAGGACGCCGAACCAACCCCACCCTGGATGCGCTGAGAGGGGACGTAGGGTGCGCCGTGCGCACCTCTTCACACTGCGCCCGGTGCCGTGGGTGGGGCTTGGAACTGGCGGCACCGATGACGTAGGGCGGGTGCAACCCGCCGTTGTCGTCCTGGCGGGTTGCACCCGCCCTACGGCTGACGGTGCGACGAACACCCCGGCACACCGCAGCTCACCCCTTCCTCCAATCCCTGCAGAATCGGACAATCCGGCCGGCTATCGCCCTGGCAACTGTTCGCCAGCTCCACCAGCGTATCGCGCAGCGCACTCATCTCGGCGATCTTGCGTGAAAGCTCGGCGATATGTCCCTCGGCCAGCGCCTTCACATCGGCACTGGCGCGCTGCTTGTCCTGCCACAGCGCCAGCAGCCGGCCCACCTCCTCCAGAGAAAACCCCAGATCCCGCGCCCGCTTGATAAAGGCCAGGCGGTGCAGGTCGTTGGCGTTGTATTGCCGATAGCCACTCTCCGAGCGCCCGGCACGCGGCAGCAGGTCGATGGACTCGTAGTAGCGAATCATCTTGGCGCTGAGACCGGTGTGCTTGGCGGCTTGGCCGATGTTCATGGGCTCGTACCCGGCAGATTTGGAAGCGTCATCATACGAGATCGAGAGCGCACGCCGAGGTTCACTTGCTTTGGGGCTGCGAGAGCTCGGCTTCGCGTTCGGCGATGGCCTGTTCCAGTTCCGGGGAGCGCTTGGCCCATTTTTCAGGGGGCAGAGGTTGTGACCACTCCACCGCTTCGGGAGCGGTGAGGTCAGGGATATTGGCGAGTTTTCGGATCATCAGTACCGCAATCCAGGGCAAACCGAAAATGGTCAGGCCGAGAAAGGTCATGCAGGCAGCACCGAACCGGCCTTGCTTCAGTTCGCGGAACAACTGCTTGAACGCCTCGATCCATGCCCCCAGGTAGCCACCGCGCTGAACCTTCTCATAGGCGTCTTCACGGGTGGTATCAGGCACCGCCTCCGGGCCGATTTCCATAAAGCTGCGAATACATTCCCACTGCGCCATGGAGCCAGTACCGCCCCCGGTATTGAGCATCATCACCCAGCCCGGTTTGTTCTCCGCATAGGCCTCATGCTCCTGACCTGCGAGGGGCAGCCAGAGGATCAATGCCCCCTGTTTGCTGGCGCCGCCGGTGTTGAGGCTAAGGGCGCTGGGCGAGACGGCATGCACACGCTCCCAGGGCACGAACCAGTAGTTGCCGTCCGGCTCGGTCACGCAGACCTCACGGCGCTGTCGGTTGAAGCGCAGGGGCGGTGTCAGTGGTTTACGCCATTGCTTTATAAAAAAGTACCAAAGCGGCCCCATGATCGCCGCCCCCACCAATGGGACAATACCCAGATAGCCCCAAGTTACACCTGGAACGCCAGAAGAGCTTGCAGCGACCCAAACAGAAATCGCAATAAATAAAACTGTTCCCCAATGTAGGGTCATAAACCCCCCCCCCATGGCGAAACTACCGATATCCAGATAGACCGGGTTCTTGCGCCAGATGATATTCATCAGATCCTGGGGTGGTTGCCCGGTTGGGATGGGCAAAGGGGCCAGATGTTCTTGCTGGCGGAGAAAGCCGCGTTTGATATCACCGGCCTGTGCGTTCATCACTGATCCTCGGGGGTTAAGACTGTCCGTTCGACCTCAACGGCGGGGAGGCTGTCGCTGAGCAATGGGCCGTCGTTGCTGCCATGCTCGGTAATGCTGGTACCACGGATGATATAGCGCATGCCCTGGGCGCCACCGACCACCAGTTGGCGGGGGTTGAGGGTGCCGGTCAGCATGGCCAGGGGGCTGTGGTAGATCACCTGCAAATGCCAGTAGCCGCCCTCTGGCAGCGCCGGCAGTCATGCTGCCGATGACGCGGCCAGCTCAGCCTCCCGCTCTGCGATCGCACGCTCCAGTTCCGGTGAGCGCTTGGCCCACTGTTCGGGTGGCAGGGGTTTTGACCATTCCACCGCTTCTGGGGCGGTCAGGTCGGGGAGTTGGGCAAGCTTCTTTCTCTGTAAGTGTTCTAACAAGATGGTGTTGAACAGCAGTCCAAAAAAGCCTTCCCACAAGATGGCAAGTAACCAGCCCCTGCTCTTTGCCGCCTGACGAATGTCATGCAGGTAACTTTCCCAGACGCTCATGCCTTCGTTGCGAATGGCAGAACTGCCAGGCACCGCCTCCGGGCTGATTTCCATAAAGCTGCGAATACATTCCCACTGCGCCATGGAACCCATGCCCCCACCGGTATTGAGCATCATCAGCCAGCCCGGCTTGTTCTCCGAGTAGGCCTCATACTCCTGCCCTTCGAGCGGCAGCCAGAGGATAAGTACACCCTGCTTGCTGGCACCTCCGGTGTTGAGGCTGAGAGCGCTGGGGGAGACCGCATGCACACGCTCCCAGGGCACGAACCAGTAGTTGCCATCCGGCTCGGTCACGCAGACCTCGCGGCGCTGGCGATTGAAGCGCAGTGGGGGCGTCAGTGGTTTGCGCCATTGCTTGATAAACAGATACCAGAGCGTCCCCATCAGTGCTGAGGAAAAGGCAATGAACGCAAGAGTTTCCCAAACTTGTCCTGTTGACGCGAACAACCAAGTAGCCCAAATGAATATGAGATTTCCTAGATTGAGGGTCATCCATCCCCCCCCCATAGCAAAGCTACCGATATCCAAATAGACCGGATTCTTGCGCCAGATGATATTCATCAGATCCTGGGGAGGTTGCCCGGTGGGGATCGGCAGGGGAGCCAGATGTTCCTGCTGGCGGAGAAAGCCACGGTCGATATCGCCGGCCTGTGCGTTCATCACTGATCCTCGGGAGTCAAGACTGTCCGTTCGACCTCAACGGCGGGGAGGCTGTCGCTGACCAGCGGGCCGTCGCTGCTGCCATGCTCGGTAATGCTGGTGCCGCGGATGATATAGCGCATGCCCTGGGCGCCACCGACCACCAGTTGGCGGGGGTTGAGGGTGCCGGTCAGCATGGCCAGGGGGCTGTGGTATATCACCTGCAACTGCCAGTGGCCGCCCTCCGGCTGTGATGGCAGCTTGCCGCTCAGGCGCAGGCCCATGCCCTGGTGGATGGGCAGCCACTGGCTTTGCACAGTGGCCAGCCACTGGCGTGTGCAATCGGTGGGTGTGCCGGCGGCGCTGATGGCCGCAAGGCGCAGGTGCAACTGGGTATGGCTTGGGTCAGCGCCGGGCAGATAGAGCTGCAGGCTGTCGGTTTTGCTGCCGATGACAATGCTCTGATCGCTGCCGCCCGAGTGGCGGCTGGTCAGCAACCCTGTTGCCTGCAGTCGGGGCTTGAACAACAGGTCGATCAGGGTTTGCAGCTCGGCGCTGGCCTGTTCGGGGCTGTCGTCCCAGCGCCGTGCATTGCCCCAGCAGCATTGTTCGAGGAACTGCTGCAGCTCGCTGTCCTTGAAGTAGTTCCAGACCAGGTACAGGCCTTCGACGATCAGGATCAGCCAGTTCACTGGCACGATGCGCAGACTGAACCATTTGATCGCTTCGCCAATGGTCCAGCGATTGGTCAGGGCCATATAGGTGGCGTAGCCACCCAGACCGGTCTGGGTGGCCATCAGGCCGAACACGGCGCCATCGTGCCCCAGACGCGCCCAGTGATCACCGCTCCAGTAGGCATCCTCTTTCTGCATTTCGGCCGCGAGTTTGGCGAGGTCAAAAACAGCCGCTACGGCGGCAAATGCACCTGTAGTGAATGCAAACAGAGTAACGATAGGCGCCTGCAGGGCTTGATTGAACAATGTCACGCTAACCGCTTTCTGACCGGTAGCCTCCCAACTTGCTCCAATCAAGGCTGATAGCGCGGCTCCAACTTTCAGGCTTTCCGCCTTATGTTCCCAATCACGAACAGCATCCATCTCCCGCCCCTGATCGCGCTGTTCAAGCTGCGCCAGGTTATTCATATGTAGCAGCAGGGCGGTCAGCGGCAGCACGCCGCCCAGAGTATTGAGGCTGCGGATGGCGGCAACGTTCGGTGCCAGGCCTCTTTGCAGTTGTCGCCCGGCCTCCTGGCTCCAGTCCCACAGGCGTTGGCCCACGGCGCCACTGAGGCTGAAACCGAGCTGGCCGCTTTTGATCACCACGCCGGAACTCCAACGCACGACCAGCAGCAGGCCTTGCAGCGGCAAGGGGAAGCGCGCGATCAGGTTCGGCGTGCTGGCGGTGCCGTTCAGGTGCTCCAGCTCCAGGGAGCCAAATGCAGCCGCCAGGCGGGACATGGCCCGATTCCAGTCGTGGCCATCGGCGCCGCCCAGCTCACTGAGCCAGGCAAGCTTGCCCTGGCTGACCAGGGAGCCAAGCAGTTGCCCGATGGCGGCCTGGTTCTGGCTGGTCAGCGCCGCCGTGATCTCGTCCGAGCGTTCGGACAAGTCCAGCAATTCGGGGCTGAAGCCATTGCTCAGCAGGCTGAAGGGGCGCTCCGGCGAGGGCGAGCGCAGCAGGTTGACGGCCACTTGTATGCCTGGCCCGCTGCTGCACAGCTCGCTCAGGCTCGCCAGGCTGAGGTGGCTTAGCCAATCGCAATGCTCCGCGTCATCATAATTGGCATACCACAGGCTATCGCCATGCACGGCCAGGAAGGTTTCGCTGTCTTGCAGCAGGCTGTCACGCCGTTCGGCCAGCCAGCGGTGGTGAGGCGCGGCTTCATCGTTCATCCAGCTTCGCATGGCGTTCAGGCGTACCCGCTCGGCCACCTGCGCGCCGCTTCTGCTGTCGCTCATGTTGCGCGCTTTGTCGGCGGTGTAGCCCATCACCACCGAGCGGATTTCATTGTGCAGGTGCGGCGGTATGAAGCTGCGGGTTGGCATCAGCACCTGTTGCTCGTCGTAATGCACCTGGCGCAGCAGCACATCGGCTTGAGCGTGGCTGTATTGCCGGCCTCGCTCTCGGTTGATACGGGTTTCCTCGTCGAGCAACGGTTTGAGGTCGTTGTGCGCCTTGAGCAACTTGTCGCCTTCTTCGGGCGTCAGTTGTAGCTCTTCGCCAGGCCTGTAGCGGTAGTTGATGAGGTTGCTCAGCTCCGCACCATCTTCGTTGATCAGGCTGTTGATGAAACCGGCAATCATGCCCTTGTTGCCGTTCTGCTGGTTCCATTGCTCATGGCGGGTGTTGATCAGGCCCTGCTCATTGTTGAGGTCGCGCAGGGCGCCCAGGTCGTCATCCAGGCATGCCAGCACGGCGTGCAACGCGCCGGCCTGGCTGCGAGCCAGGTTGAGCCAGGC
Source organism: Ectopseudomonas guguanensis (assembly GCF_900104265.1). Taxonomy (GTDB): domain Bacteria; phylum Pseudomonadota; class Gammaproteobacteria; order Pseudomonadales; family Pseudomonadaceae; genus Aquipseudomonas; species Aquipseudomonas guguanensis. The sequence continues at coordinate 242,434 of NZ_FNJJ01000002.1, read as the reverse complement.
CTCGCAGTCAAATGCGTCCCAGGCCACGGTACTCCACTCCCCCGGCTTGTGCTCGGCGGCATCGGGATACCTCTCGGCTGCCGCACTGCATTTGTCCTGTTGGGCTTTAAGCCGCAACCAGGCGTCGGCTGCCGCCGCATTCTGCTCTGCGGTATCGAAGGTGCCGATGGTGGCGTACACCTGGTCTAGCCGTTGTTGCTGCTGCTCTGCGTTCTCGGCATGCTCGGCGGCCAGTGCCTTGTCGTAACTTTCCGGCAGCAACTCGGCGATCAGTTGCGTGGCCTCGCTCAGCGGCGGGCAGTGCTCTGCCGTCAGTTCGCGGGCGACGCCTGGCAAATCGAGCTGACGCATATGCCGACGGCGAACGCTCGGGGTTTTCAATTCATCACAATGCTGCACCGACAAGGGTCGCTCGGTGTGCATCATCCAGGCGCTCCGTGCCTTGTTCAGCTTGAGGCCCGTCAGCATGCCCTGGGTGAGCTCGCTGTGCCCGGCCTCGAGCGGCTGCTCCAGCAAGCGGCCATCCTCGGCCACGGCGAAGCGTTGCAAGGGGCCATCGGCCTGCCACAGGTACAGGTAGCCGGGCCGCAAGCGGCGCAGCGCCATCGGGTGGCTGAAAGTCTGGCGAATGGAGTTTACCGAGGGATGCTCGGCCTTTTCCTCACTCAAGGCATAACGCACCGGCACTACGAAGACTTCCGCTTGCCTGGCCGGGCAGGCGCTTACCGAGCTGCCCAGGTCTTCCGCAGGAAAATTTTGCTTGGCGGCCTGGTTGGCCGCTGCCAGGTTGAGGGCCTGACTTTGATTCGAGGTGGTCATGCGATGACTTCCTTGTCGGTCAGCAGTTGCCGTTGCAGTTCCAGAGCCAGGTGTTCCAGGCGCTGTTCGGGGCGCAACTGCGCTGTGTCGAGTATCTGCCGGTAGGCCTGGTGTGCGGGGGCTTGCGGGAAGCTCACACCCAGTACGGCGCAGAGGTTGGCCCACTGCACCATCTGATCAGCGCTGCTGTAGCCATGGGCATTGGCACTCAGCCGGCAGTGCTGTGCCCAGGCATGGCGGGCAGCAGCGTCCTGACCTGCCAGGCAATCGGGGAAGAAGTGATCAACATGGGCCAGCATCTGTTCGTCGAAGGCCTCCAGGTGGGCCTGGTTCAGGCGTTCGACCGTATCGTCACTCAGGTGCAGCCAAGGTTCATCGGCATAGCGAGCGGCAGGTGACGACATCTGGCGCTGCAGTTCGATTGGCTCGTCGTCCAGATTGCGAGGCGCCAGGCGAGTGCGCTGAATAGGCCCCAGCAGGTGGTCGCGCTCTTCGTGGGGCAGTTCGGCCAGCCAATGGCGCATCACCCTTGGGTCGTAGTAGCGCAGTAGCACGGTCACGCCCTGTACGCTGGCATGCACCAGGCTGCGCAGGTGCTCGACGAGCTCTTCGGTGCTGGCATCGCTTTCCAGCCAAATACCAGCAGATGCTCGCCAGTGTTCGGCGAAATGTTCCTCCAGTTTGCTCGCATGGGTGAGCTGAACCAACACCGGGCCGGCATCGGCCAGGTCCTGGTAGAGAGTGCCTTGGTAGAGTTGGTGAAGCGATAGTGCTTCGTCCAACCGGTAGAGCTGAGCCAGTAGGTTGTCGATCTGAGCGCCATCGAGCAGCAGGTACTGCCTAGTTTGTTCACTCATCGTTTCAGCCCCATTAACTGGCAGATGGCGCAGAACGGTTGAGCCCGGCTGGCGGCGTATCGAAGTGCCTGCCTTTGTGCCTGGATCAGCAGGCCGCCGGCCTTGTCTGCATCCGCCGGCTTCACCTGCCCCGGGAGAATCGGCTTGGCGCCCGAGCCTTTGCCCGGCGCCCCACCCGAATTCATCTTGATCGTCGCCCCGCTCAGGGTCACGCCGCTGGGGTCGAGCTTGAGGAAGCTGCCGCCACCTGCGGCGGTGAGTTCCATGCCGGCGTCGATCACCACCTTGCTGCCGGCGTTGTAGTGAATCTCGTTGCCGGCTTCAATGAACTGGCCGGTGCCGATCCTGTTGTGCTGGGTGACGGCGACGGTGAGGTGGTCGTTGGCGCGTACCTCTACCTTGCGGTCGAGGTCGGTGGTGCGGTGTTCTTCGGCCTGAAGCTCGGTGTAGCTGTTGGCTTCGACCGTATCGTGGCGCTCGTTGCCGACGCGGATCTTCTGGTCGTGTTCGATGTTCTCGTCCCAGTCGCGCTGGGCGTGGATGTAGATCTGCTCGGCGCCCTTGCGGTCTTCGATGCGAAATTCGTTGTAGCCGCCACCGCCGGGGCTGCTCAGGGTCTTGAACACGCTGCGGGTCTTGTTCGCCGGCAGGTCGTAGGGCACGACGTGCTCGGCGTGGTACAGGCAGCCGGTGATCAGCGGCTGGTCGGGGTCGCCTTCGAGGAAGGTGACCAGCACTTCCATGCCCACCCGGGGAATGGCGATGCCGCCGTAGGCCTTGCCCGCCCAGTTGGAGGCCACGCGCAGCCAGCAACTGGTGGTGTCGTTGCCCAGGCCTTCGCGGTCCCAGTGAAACTGCACCTTCACCCGGCCGTACTGGTCGCAGTGGATTTCCTCGCCAGCCGGGCCGGTGACTACGGCCGTCTGGCTACCCAGTACCTTGGGTTTGCGATGTTCGAGCGCCGGGCGGTAGGGGATGTCCCAGGGCGTGGCGGTAAAGCGGTTGCGGTAGCCCTGCTGGAAGCCATCGCCAGGCTGGGTGTTGCTGGTGACCGACTCTTCCAGCACCTGCGGCTGCTTGCCTTCGTGAATCACTTCATCGAGTAGCCACAGGTCATTCCACTGCTGGCGCGGGTGGCCGGCCAGGGCGAGGAAGTGGCCGCTGATCAGGTACGCATCGCTCTTGCCTTCGGCCAGTTCGTAGTCGCTGCGCAGGCGCTCCAGGCTGCGTTTGGCCAGGTGCTTGCCGCGGGCGCGGTCGGTAAAGCGGCCCGGATAGTCGTAGACCTCAAGGGTGGGGAAGAACTCGCTGCTGTAGCCGGCTTCCATCTGCAGCTTGGGCTGCTCGAAGTCGTAGTCGCGCCAGGTGACTTCAGTGCTGCGGGTTTCCAGGCGCACGCCGAAGGCGCGCACCACTTCGTGATCGGCAGAGAGGCCACTGTCCTGTTGGTAGTTCAGCGGGTCTAGCCGCGGGAAGACGCTGGCGTCGTCTCCGAATACCACGGTATGGCCATCCTCGCTGTGCTGGAAGTGAAAGCTGATGCCTTCCTCTTCGCACAGGCGCTGGATGAAGCGCAGATCGCTCTCGTCGTACTGAGTGCAGTACACCCGCTCGGGGTAGACGTAGGGGCCGAACTGCATGCGGTAGTCGGTGCCGTCGAGCAGGCCGTGTTCTTCGAGTACGGCAGCGATGATCTGCGGCGCGGTCAGATTCTGGAAGATGCGCTGATCGAAGCTGTGGCCGAGGTAGGCGAGGGTCGGCCGCAGGTCGATGCGGTAGCGGGTCAGGCGCTTGCCCGAGTCGCCCTGGGTAACGCCGTAGATGACGCCGTGCACGCCCTTGCCGGACGGGCCAAAGGCCAGGTAGGCGGTCTGGTTGATCAGCGCGTCGAGGTCGAGATCGGCGCGCTGGCTGACCAGCTCGATATCGAAACGGTAGGGCTTGTTGAGCGCTTCGCGCCCCTCGAAGCTCAGTACCTGCAGGTCGTTGTCGACGGCGGGAATGGCGAGGGTAATATGCGCCTGGTTGGCATCCAGCATGCCGTGGCCTCCATCCTTGAGTTGGGCGAGGCCTGAAGGGTGCCGGACACGGCGTTTCGGTTCAATGATGGCATTCCCATACTATGCACCGGGTCATAAAAAAGCGCCGAGGCGTTCGGGGTCGTTCCCAGCTAGAGGTCTTGCGGTTGCCAGCGGGTCAGCAGCAGGGCGTTGCTCACCACGCTGACGCTGGACAGCGCCATGGCGGCGCCGGCGAACATGGGGTTGAGCAGGCCGGCGGCGGCCAGGGGAATGCCGACCAGGTTGTAGATGAAGGCCCAGAACAGGTTCTGGCGGATCTTGGCGTAGGTACGCCGGCTGATCTCCAGCGCGGCGGGCACCAGGCGTGGGTCGCCGCGCATCAGGGTGATGCCGGCCGCATGCATGGCAGCGTCGGTGCCGCCGCCCATTGCGATGCCGACATCCGCGGCGGCCAGTGCGGGGGCGTCGTTGATGCCGTCGCCGACCATGGCCACGGTGCCGCGTCGACGCAGTTCGCCGATCAGGCGCGCCTTGTCCGCCGGCAGCACCTGGGCGTGGGGTTGGTCGATGCCCAGAGTGGCGGCCACCGCGGCGACGCTGCCGGGGTTGTCCCCGCTGATCAGGTGGCTGCCGATGCCCTGTTCGCGCAACTTGGCGATGGCTTGCACGGCGCCGTCCTTGAGCCTGTCACCGAAGGCCAGCAGGCCGAGCAGACGCGGCGCCTCGCCGGTTTCGATCAGCCAGGACAGGGTGCGGCCTTCGGCCTCCCATGAGCGGGCGGATTCGGCCAGCGGTCCGCTGGGCAGGTGCAGCTCGTCGAGCAGGCGATGGCTGCCCAACTGCAGCGCACGTCCATCCAGCGTGCCGGCGATGCCGCGGCCGGGCAGGGCGCGGCTGTCGCTGAGGGCGGGCAGGGCGATCTGGCGTTCGACGCAGCGTTGCAGCACGGCCTTGGCCAGGGGATGCTCGCTGCCCTGCTGCAGGCCGCCGGCCAGGCGCAGCAGTTCGTCCTCGCTGGCCTCGGCCAGGCCGATATGGACGATGCGCGGCTTGCCTTCGGTGAGGGTGCCGGTCTTGTCGAAGGCGATGGTGTCGACGGCGTGGGCCACTTCCAGCGCCTCGGCGTCCTTGATCAGGATGCCGTGGCGCGCGGCGACGCCGGTGCCGGCCATGATCGCGGTCGGCGTGGCCAGGCCCAGCGCGCAGGGGCAGGCGATCACCAGCACCGCCACGGCGTTGAGCAGGGCGTTTTCCAGCGGCGCGCCGAATGCCAGCCAGCCGAGCAAGGTGGCCAGGGCGACCAGCAGCACCGCCGGGACGAAGACCTGGCTGACCTTGTCCACCAGCTTCTGGATCGGCGCCTTGGCCGCCTGGGCGTCCTCCACCAGGCGGATGATGCGCGCCAGCACGGTTTCCGCGCCCAGGGCGGTGGTTTCCACCAGCAGGCGGCCTTCACCGTTGATGGCGCCGGCGGTGACCCTGTCGCCCGGCTGCTTGGCCACCGGCAGGCTTTCGCCGCTGATCAGCGCCTCGTCGGCGTGGCTGTGGCCCTGCGTCACGCGCCCGTCCACCGGAAAGCGTTCGCCCGGTTTGACCAGCACCAGGTCGCCGAGCGCCAGGGCTTCGATGGCCACGTTTTCCTCGCGGCCGTCGCTCAGGCGCACGGCGCGATCCGGGCGCAGCGCCTGCAGGGCGCGGATGGCGCTGGCGGTCTGGCGTTTGGCGCGGCTTTCCAGGTACTTGCCGAGCAGGATCAGGCTGATGATCACCGCCGAGGCCTCGAAATACAGGTGCGGCATGCCGCCAGGCGGCGTCACCGCCCATTGATACAGGCTCAGGCCGTAGCCGGCGCTGGTGCCGATGGCCACCAGTTGATCCATGTTGCCGGCACGCGCCTTGAGCGCCTGCCAGGCGGCGCGATAGAAGCGTGCGCCGAAGATGAACTGCACCGGTGTGGCGAGCAGGAACTGCAGCCAGGCCGGCAACATCCAGTGCAGGCCGAAGGGCTCGACCAGCATCGGCAGCACCAGCGGCAGGGTCAGGGCGATGGCCGCCAGCAGCGTCAGGCGCTCGCGGCGCAGGCGACGCTGTGCGTCGTCCGCGCTCGGGCAAGCGTCGGGCAGGGTGGCTTGGTATCCGGCAGCGACCACGGCCTTCACGGCCTGCTGCGGATCGAAACCGGCGAGCACCTGCAGGTGAGCCTTCTCGTCGGCCAGGTTGACCGCCACCTGGGCGATGCCGGGCACCTTGAGCAGGGCGCGTTCGATACGGCCGGCGCAGCTGGCGCAGGTCATACCCTCGATGCCCAGTTCCAGCGGCTGGCTGGGCACGGCATAGCCAGCGTCCTCGATGGCGGCGATCAGCTGCGTCAGGCTGGCGCCCGGCGCTTCGACGCGAGCCTGCTCGCTGGCCAGGTTGACGCTGGCGCTGGTCACCTGTGGCAGCTTGCGCAGTGCGCGTTCGACACGTCCGGCGCAACTGGCGCAGGTCATGCCCTGGATCGGCAGGTCGAAGGTGGTCATGGGCAGGCTCCCTGTAACAGCACTCATGGTTACAGGATCAACCTTGACCCCATGGCAAGGTCAAGCCTTCAGTTCAGCGCAGGCGCGGCATGCAGTCGCAGACCGTCGCTGCCCATGGCGATGCGGTAGCGGCGCACTTCGCCGGCAGTCAGCTCCAACGCCTGTCCGTTCAGCTGGGCGATGCCGTCCTGGCACGGGCCGGTGCCCGTCAGGCCGAGGCGCAGCGTGACCTTGCCCGGTGGCAGGTTGAAGGACACCGACTGGCCCTGGTGCAGACGCGCAGCCATCTGGTCATACAGATACAGGGCGACCTCGCAGGTGGTCGCCACCTCCAGACGCTCGCGCGAGACGATCAGCACCGCGTAGCCTTCGCCCTGGGTCGTGGTCGGCAACGGGGCCAGGGGTTCTGCCAGGGCCAGGGGCGCCAGCAGCAGAGCGAGGGCGGGGAAGGGCAGGCGCATGGCGGTGATCCTCGTGCAGAAGCCGGAGCAGACGAATAAGGCAGGGCTTGACCTTGCCATCGTGGCAAGGTCGAGACTACACCCATCGTCCATCGCTTCAAGGAGTCAGCAGATGCAGCAGTTCAAGGTTAGCGGAATGTCGTGCGGTCATTGCTCGCGGGCCGTCACCCAGGCGATTCAGGCGCTGGAGCCGACGGCCAGGGTGGAGGTCGATCTGGCCGCGGGGTTGGTGCGTGTGGAAACTAGTCTGGAGGCCGAGCGGATAGAGGCGGCTATCCGCGAAGAGGGTTACCAGGTCGAGCCGGCCTAGGTGCAGGGTTCGACTAGGGCCATTGCCGCAGCAGGCCGCGAAAGCAGCTGTCGATCATCGCCGGGGTGTCGGTCTGGGCGTCGAACAGGTTGGGGTCGCGCAGCCAGTCGCTGAACAGGCCGACGAGCAGCGCGTGCAGCGTGCGCGAAGCCAGGCGCGGAGTGATGCCGGGCTGCAGGTGCGCCTGCACTGTCGGCAGGGCGAACTGCTGTTCGCACAGGGCGATGAACTGGTTGACGAAGGTTTCGTGGCGCTCCTCGGCCTCGCGCAGCTCCTCGGTGAATTCGCAGCGGCGCAGCAGCACGGTGAGGATGCGTCGGCGCTGCTCATCCAGCACCAGATTGGCCATGGCCTCGATGCACAGATCGCGCAGCAGCTGCAGCGATGACAGGCCGTCGACTGCCGCCAGTTGCTGGGCCAGCGGCTCCAGCGGCAGGCGTACCTGGTTGAGCATTTCGTGGAACAGGTGCGCCTTGTTCTGGAAGTGCCAGTAGACCGCCCCGCGCGTCACCCCGGCATGCCTGGCGATGTGCTCGAGGCTGGTATGGGCGACACCGCGCTCGAGGAATAACTGTTCGGCTGCGGCGAGGATGGCGTAGCGGGTTTTCTCCGCCTCTTCTTTGGTTTTACGCATGGCGATCCGGTTAATTGGAACTAGGCTCAGAAGGTGCCGAGTTTACCGATTTTGCCCCACCTGCTGGTGGGGCTCCGTTGTGTCGCTGCTGCCCTGCGTCTGGCCATGGAGAGGATGCCTCATGTCGTTCGTTCGCCTCGATCGTATCTGTCTGTCTGCAATCCTTGTCGGCGCGCTGGGCGCTCAGGCCGCCGAGGCGCCACCTGTGGCGGTAACGGTCGAGCGGGTCAAGGCCGGGGAGTTGCCCATCGTGCTGGAGTATCCCGCGCGCACGGCTGGCTATCGCGAGGTGCAGGTCAGGGCGCAGGTCGGCGGCATCCTGCAGGAGCGCACCTACCAGGAGGGTAGTCGAGTGCAGAAGGATCAGGTGCTGTTTCGCATCGATCCGCGCCCCTACGAGGCCGCTTTGGCCCGCGCCAAGGGCGCGCTGGCACAGGAACAGGCGCGCTTTCGGCAGACCGATCGCGACCTCAAGCGCATCCGTGAACTGCAGAAGAAGGGCTTCGCCAGCGAGAGCGAGCTGGACAACGCGGTGTCCAATTTCGAGCAGAGCAAGGCCAATATCGAGGCGGCCCAGGCCGAGGTGCAGTCGCGCCAGATCGACCTCGACTACACCACGGTGAAGGCGCCGATCACCGGCATCACCAGCAAGGAGAGCGTCTCCGAAGGCAGCCTGATCGTCGCTGGCGACCCCAGTGCCAGCCTGCTGACGCAGATCACCCAGCTCGACCCGATCTTCGTCAACTTTGCCTATCCGGATGCGGAGGCCGAACGCCTGCGTCGCGAATTGTCCGAAGGCAGCCTGGTGCCACCGAGCAGCGGCAAGCTCAGCGTCGACGTGTATTTCGGTGATGGCTCGGCCTATCCGACCGCGGGCGAGGTGGATTTCACCGACAGCCTGATTGATCGCGGCACCGGCACCGTCAGTGCCCGTGGCGTGGTGCCCAACCCCGAGCAGAAGCTGCTGCCGGGGCAATTCGTGCGAGTGCGGGTCAAGGGTCTGACCCGTCCCAACGCCGTCACCGTGCCGGAACGTGCCGTCGCTCAGGGGCCGCGCGGTACCTTCGTCTACGTAGTGGACGAGCAGGGGGTGGCACGCATGCGCCAGGTCACCACCGGTGACACGGCGGGCGGGCGCTGGGTGATCCTGGCCGGCGTCAGCGATGGCGAGCGGGTGATAGTCGACGGCCTGGCCAAGGTACGACCGGACAGCCCGGTGCAGGTCGAGGAGGCGAAGGCGGCCACGGCCCAGACCCCGGCTCAGGAGTAACGGCCATGATCTCGCGCTTCTTCATCGATCGCCCGGTATTCGCCACCGTCATTTCCATCGTCATCGTGCTGGCGGGCCTGGCCGCCATGCGCGCGCTGCCCATCGCCCAGTACCCGGAAATCCTGCCGCCTCAGGTCTCGGTTTCGGCCGCCTATCCCGGCGCCAGTTCGCAGGTGATCGCCGAGACCGTGGCGGCGCCGCTGGAGCAGGCGATCAATGGCGTCGAGAACATGATCTACCAGCTGTCCAACTCCTCCAGCAGCGGGGCGATGAGCCTGACGGTGTATTTCGAAGTGGGTACCGACCCCGATCAGGCCACCATCAACGTCAACAACAAGGTGCAGGCGGCGCTGGCCAAGCTGCCCGAGGAAGTGCGCCGCCAGGGCGTGAAGGTGGAGAAGAAGTCCTCCGACATTCTCCAGGTGATTACCCTCTACTCGCCGGATGGCTCGCGTGACCCGATCTTCATCAGCAACTACGCGCTGATCAACGTCATCGACGAGCTCAAACGCCTCAAGGGTGTGGGCGATGCCAGCCAGTTCGGCTCCAAGGATTACTCCATGCGCATCTGGCTGCGCCCGGACAAGCTGGCGCAGTACAACCTCACGCCTACCGATGTGGTGAACGCCATCCGCGAGCAGAACTCGCAGTTCGCCGCCGGCAGCTTCGGCCAGCAGCCGCTCAAGGAGCCGCAGGACTTCACCTACACGGTGACCACCCAGGGCCGCTTCACCGATCCCAAAGAGTTCGAGAACGTCATCCTGCGCACCGATGCCACCGGCGCCAGCCTGCTGCTCAAGGACGTGGCCCGGGTCGAGCTGGGGGCGCAGGACTACTCGCTGGTCACCACCCTGAACGGCCAGCAGAACGCCGCCTTCGGCATCTACCTGCAACCCGGTGCCAACGCCCTGGACACCGCCGAAGCGGTGCAGCGCACCATGGAGCGCCTGAGCAAGCGCTTCCCCGAAGGCATCGCCTACAAGATTCCCTACGACACCACCAAGTTCGTCCAGGTGTCCATCGAGGAGGTGATCCATACCTTCTTCGAGGCGCTGGTACTGGTGGTGCTGGTGGTGTTCATCTTCCTGCAGAACTGGCGCGCAACGCTGATTCCGGTGCTGGCCATTCCGGTGTCGCTGGTCGGCACCTTCGCCGGTATGTACCTGCTGGGTTTTTCCATCAACCTGCTGACCCTGTTCGGCATGGTGCTGGCCATCGGCATCGTGGTGGACGACGCCATCGTGGTGATCGAAAACGTCGAGCGGGTGATGCGCACCCAGGGGCTCAGCCCGCGTGAGGCGTCGATCAAGGCGATGGAGGAGGTCACCGGGCCGATCATCGCCATCGTCCTGGTGCTTTGCGCGGTATTCGTGCCGGTGGGCTTTCTCGGCGGTCTGGCAGGGCAGATGTACAAGCAGTTCGCGATCACCATCGCGGTGTCGGTGGTGATTTCCGGGATCGTCGCCCTGACCCTTTCGCCCGCACTCTGCGCCCTGTTGCTCAAGCCTGGCCATCATGAGCCGGCGGCGCCGTTTCGCGCCTTCAACCGCTTCTTCGACAAGGCCACCGAGGGCTATGGCGCCGGGGTGCGCTTCTTCCTCAAGCGCTCGCTGATCGGCCTGCTGCTGTTCGGCGGCATGATCGCGCTGATCATGCTGCTGTTCGCAAGGGTGCCCGGCTCGCTGGTGCCCGACGAGGATCAGGGCTACGTGATCAACGCCTATTACCTGCCGCCAGCGGCTTCGCTCAACCGCACCGAGGCCCTGAGCGGCGCGGTGAGCCAGCAGCTGATGGAACATCCGGCGGTGCAGGACGTGGTGACCTTCGCCGGTTTCGACGTGCTCACCTTTGGTGTTCGCAGCAACGCCGGGGTGTCCTTCGTGCCGCTCAAGGACTGGAGCGAGCGCACTACGCCGGAGCTCGATGCGCGCAACCTGACCCGCGAGTTCATGGGCATGGGCGCCGCGCAGATGGACGGCCTGGTGCTGTCGTTCAACCCGCCGCCGATCACCGGCATGAGCACCACTGGCGGCTTCGAGTCCTACATTCAGGATCGCTCCGGTGGCAGCGTCGAGCAGCTCGGCGAGAAGGTGCAGGCCTTCGTCCAGGCTGCCAGCCGGCGCCCCGAGCTGGCCGGCGTGCAGAGCACCTTCAGCGCCAACGTGCCGCAGTACTACATCGACCTGGACCGCACCAAGACCCGCGCTCTCGGCGTGAGCGTCAGCGACGTGTTCACCGCCATGCAGGCCACCTTCGGCAGCTACTACGTCAACGACTTCACCCTCTTCGGGCGTACCTGGCAGGTCAGCCTGCAGTCCGAGTCGGAGTTCCGCCGCAAGCCGGAGGATCTGGGCCAGGTCTACGTCCGTTCCAGCAGCGGCGATCTGGTGCCGCTGTCGACCCTGCTGCGGGTGCGGCGCATCCTCGGGCCGGATTCCTATGACCGTTTCAACGTCTATCCCTCGGCCAAGGTACTCGGCGGCCCGGCGCCCGGTTACAGCTCGGGGCAGGCGCTGGCGGCCATGCAGGCGGTGGCAGACGAGGTGCTCGGCGAGGACTACAGCCTGGGCTGGATCGGTTCGGCCTATCAGGAACTGGCGACCCAGGGCTCGGGCGCCCAGGCCTTCGTCTTCGGCCTGATCCTGGTGTTCCTGATCCTGGCCGCGCAGTACGAGCGCTGGACGCTGCCGCTGGCGGTGGTCACCGCGGTGCCCTTCGCGGTGTTCGGGGCGATTCTTGCGGTGTGGCTGCGCGGCATCCAGAACGATGTGTACTTCCAGGTCGGCCTGGTCACCCTGATCGGTCTGGCGGCGAAGAACGCCATCCTCATCGTCGAGTTCGCCGTGCTGCTGCGCGCCGAAGGCAAGGGCATCTTCGACTCGGCGCTGGAGGCGGCCAAGCTGCGCTTCCGCCCTATCGTGATGACCTCGCTGGCCTTCATCCTCGGTTGCGTGCCGCTGGCGATCAGCTCCGGGGCTGGCTCGGCCAGCCGCCATTCCATCGGCACCGGGGTGATCGGCGGCATGCTCGCGGCCACGCTGCTGGCCACCTTCCTGATTCCCATGTTCTACCTGCTGGTGGAGACCGGGGCGCAGCGCCTCAGTCGTCGCGGCAAGGCGCAGGTGGGAGACGAGGCGCATTGAGACATGGCGAGCCGCTATCTGGCGGCCCGGCCTTCCGTCGAGCGTGCGGTCGGTGAGATGATTAGTCGGCTAACAAATAGCCCGGAACGCTCATGAACCTCCGTACGCTTCTGATTCTCGGCGCGCTCTGCGCCTTCGGCCCACTGGCCATCGACTTCTACCTGCCAAGTTTCCCCACCCTGGCGCAGCAGTTCGCTACCGACGTCGAGCATGTACAGCTGTCGCTGGCGGCCTACTTCGTCGGCATCGCCATCGGCCAGTTGTTCTACGGGCCGCTGGCGGACCGCTACGGCCGCCGCGTGCCGCTGCTGGCGGGGGTGGCGCTGTTCACCCTGGCCTCGCTGGCCTGCGCGCTGGCGCCAAGCCTGGAATGGCTGATCGGGGCGCGCTTCGTGCAGGCCCTGGGCGGCTGCGCCGGCATGGTCATCACCCGTGCGGTGGTGCGCGATCTGTGCGACCCGCTGGCTTCGGCCAAGGTGTTCTCGCAACTGGTGCTGGTGATGGGCCTGGCGCCGATCCTCGCGCCGCTGGGCGGTGGTCTGCTGCTGAAAACCCTCGGCTGGCCGTCGATCTTCCACAGCCTGGCGATCTTCGCCGGGCTGTGCCTGCTGGCGGTGCTGCTGTGGCTGCCGGAAACCCGTCCGCAGCATCTGCAGCCCGCGCCCCTGAGCGGCGCCTTCGGCCAGTACCGGGCCCTGCTTGGCAATGCGCCGTTCATGGGTTACAGCCTGGCCGGTGGCGTGGCCATGGCCGGGATGTTCGCCTACATCGCCGGCTCGCCTTTCGTCTTCATCGAGCTGTACGGCGTGCCGGCCGAGCATTACGGCTGGTTGTTCGGCAGCAACGCGGCGGGCTTCGTGCTCACGGCGCAGGTCAACGCGCGCCTGGTGCGCAGCGGCGGCCCGGCGCTGTGGTTGCGGCGCATGGTGCTGGTGTATCTGATCAGCGGCCTGTGCCTGCTGGCACTGGCCTTGTGGCAGCCGCCGCAGCTGTGGCCGCTGATGGTGCCGCTGTTCATCTGCGTCGCCAGCCTCGGCTGCGTGCTGCCCAACGCCACGGCCTGCGCCATGGCCGGGCAGGGGCGACATGCCGGTAGCGCATCCGGGTTGCTGGGCAGCATGCAATTCAGCGTGGCGGCCAGTGCGTCGGCGCTGGTGGCCTTCCTGCATGATGGTTCGGCCATGCCCATGGCGTTGGTGATTGCCCTGTGCGGCGCTGCTGCCTGTGGGTTTGCCTGGTGGAGCAAGCGCTTCGTGGTCTGACCCGGCGCGTTACAGGCGGGCAGCCTTGAAGGTGTCGCAGCGCCCCGGCTGGCCGCTCTCGAAACCGGTGCTGAACCAGCGCACGCGCTGCTGCGAGGTGCCGTGAGTGAAGGCGTCCGGCACCACCTGACCGCGCGCCTGCTTTTGCAGGCGATCATCGCCGATGGCGCTGGCGGCATTCAGTGCCTCTTCCAGGTCGCCCGCCTCCAGCCAGTCATGCCGGCGCTGCGCGTGATGCGCCCAGACTCCGGCCAGGCAGTCGGCCTGCAGTTCCTGACGCACCAGCAGGCCGCCGTCGCCTTCGACCCGCTCGCCGCGCTGGCGCGCCGCATTGACCTTGTCCGACACGCCCAGCAGCGTCTGCACATGGTGGCCGACCTCATGCGCGATCACGTAGGCCTGGGCGAAGTCGCCGGCGGCGGCGAAGCGCTGCTCCATCTCGCGAAAGAAGGTCATGTCGAGGTACACCCGCTGATCGCCTGGACAGTAGAAGGGGCCGACCGCCGAGCTGGCGAAGCCGCAGGCCGAATTGACGCCGCCGGAGAACAGCACCAGTTGCGGGTCGCGATACTGCTGGCCAGCCTGCTGGAACAGCTCGCGCCAGGTGTCTTCGGTGTCACCGAGAATGGCGCGGACGAACTCGCGCTGCTGGTCATTGGCGGCCGGTACGCCGCCTGACGGGCCGACCTGGGACTGGGTGGCCTGGCCGGCGATCTGGCCGAGAATCTGCAGCGGGTCCCTGGCCCATCATCAGGCTGACGATGACCACCAGCGCCACACCGCCCAGGCTCAGGCCGCCGCCCACGCGCCTGCCGGTGCGGCCGCGCGCGTCCACCACGTTGTCGCTGCGTCTGCCGCGTTGCCAGCGCATCGCTCGCTCCCCTGATCAGTGCCGTTGTGTGTTCAGTTGCCCGGATAGTCGCTCAGCACGACGTCCTGGCGCTGCTTGTCCAGGCCGATCACCTGGTAGGCATCGATCCGGTTGCCGTACTCCATGCCGGGCGAGCCCATGGGCATGCCGGGCACGGCGGCGCCGATCAGGTCCGGGCGCTGGCGCAGCTTGAGAATGTCGGCGGCCGGCACATGGCCTTCGACGAACTTGCCGTCGATCACCCCGGTGTGACAGGAGGCCAGCCGCGGCGGCACGCCAAGCTTCTGTTTGACCGCGCTCATGTCGGCTTCGACATGGTCGTTGACGGTGAAGCCGTTGTCCTGCAGGTGATCGATCCAGGCCTTGCAGCAGCCGCAGTTGGCATCGCGATGCACATCGATGGTCAGGGCTTCGCCGGCCTGGGCCAGGCTGGTGAAGAGGCAGAGGGCGAGCAGGGAACGACGCATGGCAGGACTCCTGATGAACTAGAGCTCAGCATAGCGCCGCGACAGACACGGCCCAAGTGCTTGCGACTATGCGTCGCGACAGGTGGCGCCTATGCTGCGTGAGTGGCCAATGAATGGAGCTCGCCAATGCTGTTCGCTCGAATCGTCCTGCTGATCCAGATCGCCGCGCTCGGCGTACTGGGGCTGGCCTATTTCATCCGTCCTGAGGAAATGGCCAGCTTCAGCGGCGCACTGCTGATGGGCAACGCCGCGGTCACCGAAGTACGGGCCTACTATGGCGGGCTGCAGCTGGGGCTGGCGGCCTATCTGGTGATGGCGCTGCTGCGTCTGGACCTGCTGCGTCCGGCGCTGATCCTGCTGGTGCTGCTGTACGGCGTGCTGGCCCTGGCGCGCCTCGCCGGGCTGTGGCTGGACGGTGGCGCGCAGCAGACCTTCAACCTCTATGCCCTGCTGCTCGAAGCGGTTTCGGCTGCACTGGCCTGGTGGGCGCTGCGCGGCTTGTCACGCTGAGCCGTAGCCCGGATGCGATCCTGCAGGCAAATCTCGGATTGCATCCAGGCGGCGAGGGGGCTCAGCGCCGTTCCAGCAACACACCCGCTTCCATATGGTGGGTGTAGGGGAACTGGTCGAACAGCGCGCAGCGCGTGATCTTGTGAGTGTCATTGAGCTGGGCGATGTTGGCGGCCAGGGTTTCCGGGTTGCAGGAGATGTACAGGATGCGCTGGAAACGGCGAGTCAGCTCGCAGGTGTCCGGGTCCATCCCGGCGCGCGGCGGATCGACGAAGACGCTGCCGAACGCATAGCTTTTCAGGTCGATGCCGGCCAGGCGGCGGAAGGCGCGCACCTCGTTCAGCGCCTGGGTCAGCTCCTCGGCGGACAGGCGCACCAGCTCGACGTTGCTCACGCTGTTATCAGCCAGGTTGGCCAGGGCGGCGTTCACCGAGGTCTTGCTGATCTCGGTGGCCAGCACGCGGCGTACGCGGGTAGCCAGCGGCAGGGTGAAGTTGCCATTGCCGCAGTACAGCTCCAGCAGATCGTCATCACGCTCGCCGAGCACGTCATGGGCCCAGCCGAGCATCTTTTCGCACACTCGGCCGTTGGGCTGGGTAAAGGCGCCTTCCGGCTGGCGATAGCGGAACGTGCGTCCGGCTACGCTCAATTCTTCTTCCACGTAGTCGCGACCGATCACCAGGCGCTGGCCACGGGAGCGGCCGACCAGGCTGACGTTCAGCTCGGCGGCCAGTTTTTCCGCCGCGGCCTGCCATGCCTCGTCCAGCGGGCGATGGTATGCCAGGGTGATCAGCGCATCGCCAGCCAGGGTGGTGAGAAATTCCACCTGGAACAGCTTGAACGACAGCGTTTCGCTGGCTTGCCAGGCGGCGCGCAGACGCGGCATCAGTTCGTTGATGCGCCGGCTGGCGATGGGGAAGTCGTCGAGCAGGATCGGCGTGTGCTTGTCGCCCGGGGCGAACATGGCGTAGTGGCGTTGACCGTCTTCACGCCACAGGCGGAACTCGGCGCGCATGCGGTAGTGCTCGCGCGGCGATTCGAATACCTCGGGCTCGGGAGCGGCGAAGGGCGCCAGCAGTTCGACCAGGCGGGCCTTCTTCTCGGCGAGTTGGGCGTCGTAGGTGGCGGGGTCGAATGCGGGGCGGCTCATCGGTCACTCATGGGGCAGGAAAACGGGGCGCCATTGTAGCGGAGGCGGTGGCCGCGTGCCTTGGGTTACTCGTCGGCGCTGCGCCGTGGGTGGATTGTGCTTTTCATCCACCCTTTAGTGATGTCGCAGGAACGCTATTGGTGGACATGAAAGGCGATGTCCACCCTCCGTGTTGGCCGGTGGGGTGTCGTAGGGTGGATGACGCTTTTTTCATCCACCGTTTGTGTGGCCGGAGAGAAGGTATCGGTGGACATGAAAAGCGATGTCCACCCTACACCCGTTGCCGCCTACCTTGTGTGCTGATCAGGCGAAGTAGGCCAGCTTGACGATGAACAGGGCAGAGAGCACCCACATCGCCAGGTTCAGTTCACGCCAGCGGCCGGACAGCACCTTGACCGCGGTCCATGCGATGAAGCCGAAGGCGATGCCGTTGGCGATGGAGAAGGTCAGCGGCATGGCCAGGGCGGCGACCACCACCGGGGCGGCGACGGTCAGGTCGTCCCAGTCGATCTGCGCCAGGGCGCTCATCATCAGCACAGCGACGAACAGCAGCGCCGGGGCGGTGGCGTAGGCCGGCACCGAGCCGGCCAGCGGGGCGAAGAACAGGCTGAGCAGGAACAGCGCGGCGACCACGCAGGCGGTCAGGCCGGTGCGCCCGCCGGCGCTGATGCCGGCCGCCGATTCGATGTAGCTGGTGGTGGTGCTGGTGCCCAGCGCGGCTCCAGCCATGGTGGCGGTGCTGTCGGCCATCAGCGCGCGGCCCAGGCGTGGCATCTTGCCGTCCTTGTCCAGCAGGTCGGCCTTCTGCGCGACGCCCACCAGGGTGCCGGAAGTGTCGAACAGGTCGACGAAGAGGAAGGCGAAGATCACGCTGACCAGCCCGATATCCAGCGCGCCGGCGATATCCAGTTGCAGCAGGGTCGGCATCAGCGACGGCGGCATGGAGATTACGCCCGGCAGCTCGGACAGGCCGAGCGCGATGGACAGGCCGGTGACCAGCAGGATGCCGATCATCACCGCGCCGGTGACCTTGCGGTAGGCCAGCGCGGCGATGACGAAGAAGCCCAGGCAGGCCAGCAGCGCGCCGCCCTTGCTCATGTCGCCCAGGCCGACCAGGGTGGCCGGGTGGTCGACCACGATGCCGGCGTTCTTCAGCGCGATGATCGCCAGGAACAGGCCGATACCCGCGGCGATGCCGGCGCGCAGGGCCAGGGGGATGCTGTTGATGATCCACTCGCGGATCTTGAAGATCGACAGCAGGAAGAAGATCGCGCCGGAGAGGAACACCGCGCCCAGGGCGGTCTGCCAGCTGTAGCCCATGGTCATGACCACGGTGTAGGTGAAGAAGGCGTTGAGGCCCATGCCCGGCGCCAGGGCGATCGGGTAGTTGGCCAACAGGCCCATCACCAGCGAGCCGATGGCGGCGGCCAGGCAGGTGGCGACGAATACCGCACCATGGTCCATGCCGGTCTCGGCCAGCATGTTGGGGTTGACGAAGAGGATGTAGGCCATGGTCAGGAAGGTGGTGATCCCGGCCAGAACCTCGGTGCGCACCGTGGTGTTGTGGGCTTTGAGTTGGAACAGTCTTTCCAGCATGGTGGCTCCCCCAAGGCGCGAACGCGCCGAAATTGGTCTGCAGACAGCAAAGCACATTCGTCCGTACGGGCCGGAAAATTGCTCGATCTTGCAAAAGCCGCGCATCATACCAGCAAGGTTTTGCCGGGTGAATTTATGGTCTTTTCGGCCTTTTCATGACCGGCTGGACAGTTTCGTTTTGTGCCTGAAGGAGTCGAGAAATGAGCAAGCGAGCACTGATTGCCGTCGCCGATGGCGTCGAGGATCTGGAATGCGTGACCCTGATCGACGTGCTGCGCCGCGCCGACGTGGAGGTGCTGGTGGCGAGCATCGAAGAGCGGCGGATGATCACCTGCGCCCGTGGCACGCGCCTGACCGCCGACACCATGCTGGTGGACGTACTGGCCCAGGATTTCGACCTGATCGTGCTGCCCGGCGGCATGCCTGGCGCGCAGCGCCTGGCCGAGTTCGAACCGCTGGCCGAGCGGGTGCGCAGGCAGGCCAAGGCCGGCGAACTGTTCGCCGCCATCTGCGCTGCGCCCGCCCTGGCGCTGCAGCAGTACGGCGTGCTGCGGCAGCGGCGCATGACCTGCTACCCGGCGTTCAGCGATCGCCTCAGCGGTTGCACCTTCGTCGACGAGGCGGTGGTGGTCGACGGCAACTGCATCACCAGCCAGGGGCCGGGAACGGCGCTGGCCTTTGCGCTGGCCCTGGTCGAGCAACTGGTTGGCCGCAGCGCGCGTAGCGAGGTGGCCAAGGCAATGCTGGTGTAAGGGACGCGGCGCTGAATTTGTTCGCCGGATTGCATCCGGGCTACGCAAGGCGCCGTCCAGGAGTGGTGGGCTGAAGCCCACCCTACGAGCTGGTATAGAAACCCGGGAGCACCGGTGCGCACGGCGCACCCTACGGCCGTTTGTGCGCATCGAAGGGTAGGGTGCGCCGCGCGCACCGAGAATCCGCGATGCCCTACGACTGCTCCTGCTCCAGCAGTTGGCGCTTGCGCTGCAATCCCCAGCGGTAGCCGCTGAGGCTGCCATCGCTGGCCACCACGCGGTGGCACGGTAGCAGCAGGCCGATGGTGTTGCTGGCACAGGCGCGGGCCACGGCGCGCGGGTGGCTATGCAGTTGTCCGGCCAGCTCGGCGTAGCTGCGGGTTTCGCCGCGGGGAATGTCCTGCAGCGCCTGCCACACGCGTTGCTGGAACGCGCTGCCGCGAATGTCCAGCGGCAGGTGGGCGGCGCGCCGGGGTTCTTCGAGCTGCGCCAGTACCTGCTGCAGCCAGCTGCGCAAACTCTCTGCATCCTCTTCGAGGCGGGCGGCGGCGAAGCGCTGTTGCAACTCCTCGCGCAGCCCCTGTGGATCATCGCCAAACAGCAGCGCGCAGACGCCCCGGTCACTAGTCGCCAGCAGCACCTGGCCGAGCGGGCAGGGGGCGATGCTGTAACGCAGGTGCTCACCCGCACCACGCTGGCGGCGCTGCGCCGGCGTCAGCGCCTGGGGTTTTTCATACAGGGCACGGGTGCCGGAGTAGCCGGCGGCCAGGGCCGCGTCGAGCACGCTGCCGGCTTCCGGCAGATGGGCCTCCAGGCGCTGGCGCCGCTGCGCCGCGGCCCAGGCATTGGGTGTCATCCCGGTACGCGCCTTGAACGCCCGGGCCAGATGCGAAGGCGACAGACCGATGCGAGCGGCCAGACTCGGCAACGTCAGCCGTTGCTCGCCGCGCAACAGCTCGCAGGCGGCAGCGATCAGCGCGTCGAGCTGTTGTGCCGGGCTCTGGCCTTGTGGCGAGCAGCGCTTGCAGGGGCGAAAGCCGGCCGCTTCGGCACTCGCGGCATCGGCATGGAAGCTGACGTTGTCGCGCCGCGGTCGCCGCGCCGGGCAGTTCGGCCGGCAATAGATGCCGGTGCTGCGTACGGCGAAGACGAAGCGGCCGTCGAACGCCTCGTCGCGTTCGCAGACTGCCTGCCAGCAGCGTTCCGGGTCGAGCATGGGTTGCCCTTCTGAAGAAGTTTCTGCGGGCGATTGTCGGCTGGCGTCGCTGCTCTGCCAATCCGTATTGCACTTTCAAACCTGTGGCGAGGTCATTTGTGTAACGGCCTGAGCGCAAATACCGCCCAGCGCCTTTAATGAGGATAGGCGGGTGCCAACGGAGGTCGCCATGCGCGGGATGCTCGATAGGCCGGAGCAGGAACTGATTCTGGTGGTGGACGATGCCGTGGACGCGCGCCAGCGGCTCGGTGCGCTGCTGGTCGATCGTTATCAGGTGAAACTGGTGGGCAATGAGGAGGCGCTGGCGGCGGCCAGGTCGCGACCGCAGCCAGACCTGATCCTGCTCAGTTGGCAGGATGACTACGCGCTGTGCCGCGAGCTGAAGCACGATCCGCAGACCCGCTATATCCCGCTGATTCTGGTGACGGCCAGAAGCGATGCCGCCGACGAGCAACTGGGCTTCGACCTCGGCGCCGCCGACTACATCACCAAACCGGTCAGCCCACCCATCGTGCTCGCCCGCGTGCGAGCGCAGCTGCAGCTCAAGGCAGCCACCGACTACCTGCGCGACAAGAGCGAGTACCTGGAACTCGAGGTCAAACGCCGCACTCGCGACATCCAGCGCCTGCAGGACGTCACCATCGAGGCCATGGCCAGCGTCGCGGTGATGCGCGACAACCCGCGCAGTCGTCGCCTGGCGCGGATCGAACGCTACATGACCTGCCTGGCCACGGCCCTGGCACGGCAGCAGCCGGCCCTGTCCGAAACGTTGAGCGAGGAGCGCATCGCCCAGTTGGGCAAGTCGGCCATGCTGCACGTGATCGACCGCATGACGCTGCCAGATCGCATTCTGCTCGCCCATGGCGAGCCGGACGAGAGTGACCTGCGGCTCTTGAGCGAAGGCGTGATCGCCGGGCGCGATGCGCTGGAGCGGGCCGAGCGCAAGCTGGGCAGCATCACCGACTTCCTCTCCGACGCCAAGGACATCGTCTACGGCCAGCACGAGCGCTGGGATGGCAAGGGCTATCCGCAGGGCCTGTTCGGCGAGCAGATTCCGCTGTCGGCTCGGCTGATGGCGCTGGTGGGCCACTTCGAAGAACTGACCTGCCCGCATGCCTACCTGCCAACCATCAGCGCGGAGCAGGCGGTGTCGCAGATCTGTGCGGCCAGCGGCACGCGTTTCGACCCCATGGTGGTGCTGGCCTTCGTCGAGGCGACGCCGGAGTTCCTGCATATCGCCGAAACCCTGGCCGACGATGCCGCAGCGGTTGGCGTCGAGCTGCAGCGCCTGGAAGATTCTCTGGCCGAAAGCATCGAACTGACCTTGCCGCCGACATCCTGACGCAGTGCCGACTCGTGCAGGGTGCGCTATGCGCGGCGCTGGCATCGCGTCTGCCGTGCGCGGCCTATTCGGCCCACGGCACCCTGGTGTCGCGACACGGATGATCCTTCGCTGCCTTGAACCGTGGGAGGGGCTTCAGCCGCGAGCGACCTTGAATGCGCTGAAAGCGTCGCGGCTAAAGCCCCTCCCACGAGGCCGGGCGCTGAACCGATATGCCATGGGTGACGAGACTTAGCGACCTGCGTGGCCATTGCAGGGATCAATCGACGATCCGCTCCACATGATGGCAGGCTACCTGCCGCGCATCGATCAGGCGCAGCTCCGGGCGCTCGGCGCGGCAGCGCTCGTCGGCATGCGGGCAGCGCTTGTGGAAGGCGCAGCCGGAGGGTGGATTCAGCGGATTGGGCAGCTCGCCGCTGATTTTCATCCGCGGCTTGTCCGCATCGGGATGGATGGCCGGCGTCGCCGACAGCAGCGCGCGGGTGTAGGGATGCAGCGGGCGGCTGTAGAGCGATTCCGATGCGCCCATCTCCACCGGACGGCCGAGGTACATCACCAGCACGTCGTCGGCGACGTGGCGCACCACCGCCAGGTTGTGCGAGATGAACACGTAGCCGGTGTCGAACTCTTCCTGCAGGTCCATGAACAGGTTGAGCACCTGCGCCTGGATCGACACGTCCAGCGCCGAGGTCGGCTCGTCCGCCACCAGCACCTTGGGCTGCAGCATCATGGCGCGGGCCAGGGCGATGCGCTGGCGCTGACCACCGGAGAACATGTGCGGGTAGCGCTGGTAGTGCTCGGGACGCAGGCCTACCTGCTGCATCATCGCCTGCACCCGCTCGCGACGTTCGGCGCGGGAGAGGTCGGTGTTGATCAGCAGCGGCTCGGCCAACTGGTCGCCGACCTTCTGCCGCGGGTTGAGCGAGGCATAGGGGTTCTGGAACACCATCTGCACATCGCGGCGCAGCTGCTTGCGCTCGGCCTTGCTGGCGCCGGCCACTTCCCGGCCGGCGATCTGCAGGCTGCCGGCGCTGGGTTCCTCGATCAGGGTCAGGGCGCGGGCCAGGGTGGATTTGCCGCAGCCGGATTCGCCGACCACCGCCAGGGTCCTGCCGGCCTGCAGGCTGAAGGACACGCCATTGAGCGCCTGCACGGTCGCCGCCGGTTTGAACAGGCCGCGCGAGACGCTGTAGTGACGGGTCAGCTCATGGGCTTGCAGTACGGTGCTCATCGGGCCACCTCCGTCGTGGGTTGAAGAGGGAAGAAGCAGCGCGCGGCGCCACGCTCGTGCGGCTCCAGGGCGGGGCGTTGCTGCTGGCAGCGCTCCTGCACGTAGGGGCAGCGGGGTGACAGCAGGCAACCTATCGGGCGGTCGTAGCGACCGGGGACGATGCCGGGCAGGGTGGCCAGGCGGCTGGCGCCTGCGCTGTGTTCGCCCACGCTCCTCTCGGGCAGCGCCTTGAGCAGCGCTTCGGTATAGGGGTGGCTGGGCGCATCGAACAGGGTCGGTACCTGGCCGAGTTCTACCGCCTGTCCGGCGTACATCACGCAGACGCGCTGAGCGGTTTCCGCGACCACCGCCAGGTCGTGGGTGATCAGTACCAGGGCCATGCCTTCATCGCGCTGCAGGTTCAGCAGCAGCTCCATGATCTGCGCCTGGATGGTCACGTCCAGCGCGGTGGTGGGTTCGTCGGCGATCAGCAGCTTGGGTTCGGCAGCGATCGCCATGGCGATCGCCACACGCTGACTCATGCCGCCGGAAAGCTGATGCGGGTAGGCATCGAGCCGGCTCGCGGCGCCGGGAATCTCCACCCGCTCGAGCAGTTCCAGCGCTCGTGCGCGCGCCGCCTTGCCCTTCAGGCCAAGGTGCTGGCGCAGCACTTCCTCGATCTGGAAGCCCACGGTGTAGCTGGGGTTGAGTGCGGTCATCGGGTCCTGGAAGACCATGGCCAGGTCCTTGCCGACGATATGCCGACGCTGGCGGCCCTTAAGGCGCAGCATGTCGGTGCCGTCGAACTGCATGCAGTCGGCCTGGACGATGCCGGGCGCATCGATCAGGCCCATCAGCGCCATCATGGTCACCGACTTGCCGGAGCCGGACTCACCGACGATGGCCAGCACCTCGCCCTTGTCCACGCTGAGGTCGAGGCCGTCGACCACCGGCGTGGCGTCGGCCGCGCCGAAGCGTACCGAGAGGTTGCGGATGTCCAGCAGGCTCATGGTGTGCTCTCCAGTGCGCTGTGGTGTGCACGACAGACCCTGTGGGGCTGTGCAGCAGGGTGCGCCATGCGCACCGGGATCATCTTGTGCATATGGGCCTCCTCAGGCGGCGTTCTTCAATTTCGGATCGAGCGCATCGCGCAAGCCGTCGCCAATCAGGTTGATGGCCAGCACGCTGAGCAGGATGGCCAGACCGGGCAGGGTCACCACCCACCAGGCGCGTTCGATGTAGTCGCGCGCCGAGGCCAGCATGGTGCCCCACTCGGGCGTCGGCGGTTGTACGCCAAGGCCGAGAAAGCCCAGCGCGGCGGCATCGAGAATTGCCGAGGAAAAGCTCAGCGTGGCCTGCACGATCAGCGGCGCCATGCAGTTGGGCAGCACGGTGACGAACATCAGCCGCGGCAGGCCGGCACCGGCCAGTTGCGCGGCGGTGACGTAGTCGCGCCCCAGCTCGCCCATCACGGCGGCGCGGGTCAGGCGTACGTAGGACGGCAGCGAGACGATGGCGATGGCGAAGATGGTGTTGATCAACCCCGGGCCGAGAATGGCGACGATGGCCACCGCCAGCAGCAGCGAGGGCAGCGCCAGCATGATGTCCATCAGGCGCATGATCGACGGGCCGAGCAGGCGCGGGAAGAATCCCGCGGCCAGGCCCAGGAGGATGCCGGGAATCAGTGACAGCAGCACCGAGGCCAGGCCGATCACCAGCGACAGGCGCGCACCGTGGATCAGCCGCGAGAGCAGGTCACGGCCCAGTTCGTCGGTGCCCAGCAGAAAGCGCCATTGGCCGCCGTCCAGCCACACAGGCGGGGTGAGCAGGAAGTCGCGGTACTGTTCGCTGGGATCGTGCGGTGCGACCCAGGGTGCGAACAGGGCGCAGAACACCATCAGCAGCATGAACGCCAGGCCTGCGAGGGCGCCCTTGTTGTGGGCGAAGGCCTGCCAGAATTCCTTCATTGGCGAGGGGTAGAGCAGGCTCTGATCGAGGTTGGTGGAGGTCATGGTCATGAGCATGCCCCCTGGATAGGGTGCGCCGTGCGCACCGATGGTTGGTCGCCGCTATTGGTGCGCACGGCCTGGGCGGCCCCGCGACACCCGACAAGACGATTCATCGCGCTTTCCTTACTTCTGATGGCGAATGCGTGGATTGGCCAGGCCATACAGGACATCCACGGTGAAGTTGACCAGGATCACCAGGCAGGCGATCAGCAGGATGCCGTTCTGCACCACCGGGTAGTCGCGTGCGCCGATGGCTTCGATCAGCCATTTGCCGATGCCGGGCCAGGAGAAGATGGTTTCGGTGAGCACCGCACCGGCCAGCAGGGTGCCGACCTGCAGGCCGAACACGGTCAGCACCGGGATCAGCGCGTTGCGCAGGCCGTGCACGAACACCACCCGCGCCGGCGACAGACCCTTGGCCCGGGCGGTGCGGATGTAGTCCTCGCGCAGCACCTCGAGCATGGCCGAACGGGTCATCCGCGCGATCACCGCCAGCGGGATGGTGCCGAGCACGATGGCCGGCAGGATCAGATGGCGCAGGGCGTCGCCGAAGGCGCCGGGTTCGTCGGCCAGCAGCGTGTCGATGAGCATGAAACCGGTGACGGGCGGGATGTCGTAGAGCAGGTCGATGCGTCCGGAAACCGGCGTCCAGCCCAGCCACACCGAGAAGAACATGATCAGCAGCAGGCCCCACCAGAAGATCGGCATGGAATAGCCGGTCAGGGCGATGCCCATCACCCCGTGATCCAGCGGCGAGCCGCGCTTGAGTGCGGCGACCACCCCGGCGATCAGGCCCAGGGTGCCGGCGAACAGCAAGGCCGCCAGGGCCAGCTCGACGGTGGCGGGAAACAGGGTGAGGAACTCGCTCCACACGCTTTCGCGCGAGCGCAGCGACTCGCCCAGGTTGCCGCTGGCGAGCTGGCCGATGTAGTCGAGGTACTGTTGGTACAGCGGCTTGTTCAGGCCCAGGCGCTCCATGGCCTGGGCGTGCATCTCGGGGTCGACGCGGCGTTCGCCCATCATCACCTCCACCGGATCACCAGGGATCAGGCGGATCAGCGCGAAGGTCAGCAGGGTGACGCCGAAGAAGGTGGGGATCAACAGCCCCAGGCGTCTGGCAATGAATGACAGCATCAGGCGGTTCTACTCCGTGGCTGGAAGCGGGTACCGGACTGCGTGGCCCGGCGTTGTTGTGAGAGTTGCGTAGCCCGGATGCAATCCGGGACAGTCTGGTGGTCGGACACATCCCGTGGGAGGCGCTTTAGCGGCGACAGGCTCGCGGCTAAAGCCCCTCCCACAGCCGCTCCTTCCATAAAAGCCGGGCGGCAAGGGCTCACGGCACTTTCACCCTGGCGAAATTGTTCGAGCCCATGGGGCTGAGCACGAAGCCCTCGACGCCCTTGCGCAGCGCGGCGAACTGCTTGGGATGGGCCAGGGCAACCCACGGCGCCTGCTCGTGAAAGATGGCCAGGGCCTGGCGATACAGCGCGGCGCGTTTTTCCTGCTCGGGTTCGCGGCGGGCCTGGGCGATCAGCCTATCGAAGGCCTTGTCGCACCAGCCCGCCTGGTTCTCGCCGCTCTCGGCCGCAGCGCAGGACAGGTTGGGGGTGAGGAAGTTGTCCGGGTCGCCGTTGTCGCCGGCCCAGCCCATGAACACCAGGTCATGCTCGCCGTTCTTGGCGCGCTTGATCAGCTCGCCCCACTCGAACACGCGGATGTCGCTGCGGATGCCGATGGCGGCGAGATCGGCCTGCAGCATCTGCGCGCCGATGCCGGGGTTGGGGTTGGTCGGCCCGCCGCCGGGGCGGGTCCAGATCGACAGGGAAAAGCCATTGGCGTGGCCGGCCTCGGCGAGCAGCTGGCGGGCGCGTTCGCGATCGTGCGGCCAGTCCTGCAGCGTTTCGTCATGGCCCCAGAGCGTGGCGGGGTAGGGCGCCACGGCCGGCGTGGCGTTGCCCTCGCCAAACTGCGCGTGAATGTAGGCAGCCTTGTCGAACGCCAGGTTGATCGCCTGGCGCACGCGCACGTCATCCAGCGGCCGATGGCGGGTGTTGATGCCGATATAGGCGGTCAGCAGCGAATCCAGCTCCAGCACCTTGAGTTGCGGATCGGCCTTGAGCGCCGGGATGTCCACCGGCCGCGGGTAGAGGGCGATCTGGCAGTCGCCGGCCTTGAGCCGTTGCTGGCGCACGTTGGGTTCGGGGGTGATGGCCAGCACCAGGCGTTCGATGGCCGGTGCGCCGTCCCAGTAGTCCGGGTTGCCGCGAAAGCGCACCTGGGCGTCCTTGGCGTAGCGCTCGAAGACGAAGGGGCCGGTGCCGATGGGGGCGTTGTTCAGCCGTTCGGGCTTGCCGCTGGCGAGCAGATGCTCGGCGTATTCGGCCGAATAGATCGAGGCGAAGCCCATGGCCAGGTTGGCCAGGAAAGGCGCCTCGGGATGCTTCAGGACGAAGCGCACGCGATGCTCGTCGAGCTTTTCGATGCGCTCGATCAGTTGCGCCAGGCCCATGGCCTCGGCATAGGGGAAGCCGCGCAGCGACAGCTTGTGCCAGGGATGCGCCGGGTCGAGCTGGCGCTGGAAGCTCCACAGCACGTCGTCGGCGTTGAATGCGCGGCTTGGCGTGAAATCCTGGTTGGCATGGAATTTCACCCCCTGGCGCAGGGTGAAGGTGTAGCTCAGGCCGTCATTGCTGATTTCCCAGCTTTGCGCCAGCGCCGGGACGATGTCGGTGCTGCCTGGGGCGAAGGCCACCAGGCGTTCGAACAGGGTTTCCGCCGTGGCGTCGGCGGTGGTCGCAGCGGTGTACTGGACGATATCGAAACCTTCCGGGCTGGCTTCGCTGCACACCACCAGATTGGCGGCCTGCGCCTGAGCGGCAAGCAACGCGGCCAGCAGCAGGCCGCCGCGCGGAAAAAGCAGGGCTGACATGGCAACTCCTTGGTGAGGAAGGCGCGTTAATGGGTATCGCAGCGTTGTGCGGGAGCCGTAGGGTACGCCGTGCGCACCAGGTTTCAGATGCTCTGAACGCGGTGCGCACGGCGCACCCTACGATCCCTGACAGCGCCCTAGCGAGCGCCGCGTAGCCTCACTTGCCGATACTTACACCGTAGAAGGAGTTGAGCGCGAACGGGCTGATGCGGAAGTCCTGCACCTCCTTGCGCATCGGCTGGTACACGGTGGAGTGGGCCAGCGGGGTGATCGGCACCTCGCGCTTGAGGATCACCTGGGCCTGCTTGTACAGCTCGGTGCGTTTGTCGACGTCGGTGGTGCGCTTGGCGGCCTTGACCAGCTTGTCGTAGTCCTCGAAGCACCACTTGGAGAAGTTGTTGCCGTCGACCGCGTCGCAGCCATAGAGGGTGCCGAGCCAGTTGTCCGGGTCACCGTTGTCGCCGCTCCAGCCGATCAGCATGGCGTCATGCTCGCCGGCCTTGGCGCGCTTGAGGTATTCGCCCCACTCGTAGCTGACGATGCGCGCCTTGATGCCGATCTTGGCCCAGTCGGCCTGCAGCATCTCGGCGATCTGCTTGGCGTTGGGGTTGTACGGGCGCTGCACCGGCATGGCCCACAGGGTGATTTCGGTGCCTTCCTTGATGCCGGCGGCCTTGAGCAGCTCCTTGGCCTTTTCCGGGTCGAAGGCCGGGTCCTTGATGTCCTCGTTATACGACCACTGGGTCGGCGGCATGCCGTTGACTGCCAGTTGGCCGGCATTCTGGTAAACGGCGTCGAGGATCGCCTGCTTGTTCACCGCCATGTCCAGCGCCTGGCGTACTTCCAGCTTGTCGAACGGCGGGTGGGTGACGTTGTAGGCGATGTAGCCGACGTTGAAGCCGGCCTGCTCGGGCATCTGCAGCTTGGCGTCCTGCTGCAGCGAGGCGATGTCGGCCGGGCGCGGGAACAGGGTGACGTGGCATTCGCCGGCCTTGAGCTTCTGCATGCGCACCGAGGCGTCGGTGTTGATGGCGAAGATCAGGTTGTCGATCTTCACGTCCTCGGGCTTCCAGTAATCCGGGTTGCCCTTGTAGCGAATCACCGCGTCCTTCTGGTAGCGGCTGAACACAAAGGGGCCGGTGCCGACGGGCTTCTGGTTGATGTCGGCGGCCTTGCCGGCCTTGAGCAACTGGTCGGCGTACTCGGCGGACTGGATCGAGGCGAAGCTCATCGCCAGGTTCTGCACGAAGGCGGCGTCCACTTCATTGAGGGTGAAGCGCACGGTCATGTCATCGAGCTTGTCCAGCTTGGCGATGTTGCTGTCCATGCCCATGTCGGTGAAGTAGGGGAACTCGGTGGGGTAAGCCTTGCGGAAGGGATGGTCCTTGTCGAGCATGCGGCCGAAGGTGAACAGCACGTCGTCGGCATTGAATTCGCGGCTGGGCTTGAAGTACTCGGTGGTGTGGAACTTCACCCCGGGGCGCAGCTTGAAGGTGTAGGTCAGGCCGTCGTCGGACACCTCCCAGCTCTCGGCCAGGCCAGGCTCGACCTGGGTGCCGCCGCGCTCGAACTGGGTCAGGCGGTTGAAGACGGTTTCCGCCGCGGCGTCGAAGTCGGTACCGGTGGTGTACAGGCCGGGGTCGAAGCCGGCGGGACTGCCCTCGGAACAGAACACCAGGTTGGCGGCGCTGGCGAGGGGGGCGCTGGCGATAAGCCCAGCGGTAAGCAAAGCCTGGATAATGGCGTTCTTGCGCATCATGACCTCATCGTTGTTGTGGTTGTGATCCCTGAGGAGCCTCTTATGGAGACCACCGCCGAAACTATGCAGGCCCTGTGCCCGAGGCAAGCGCTACGTCACGCGGAAAATGGTTAGCGCTACAGCGTTGTAACTTGCTGTCGCATTTATGAAATTTTGCGGGGAAAAGATGGCGAAACGCCGTTATCTGACGATAACGGCGTTTGCGTTGTTGCGGGGCGTGGTTCAGGGCATCTGCACTTCGATGACGCCATCGGCGCTGACGGTGACCTGGCTGGTGCCGGCTTCGATTTCCGGGGCCGGGGCAGCCTCCATCATCGCCATGCCCTTGGCGGCATAGGCGCGCATCGGCATCGGCGGCTGGAAACCGCCGGTGCTGAGGTTCAGGCTGACCAGTTTGTAGCCCTTGCCGCCGAGTGCTTCGGTGGCCAGCTGGGCGCGCGCCCTGAAGGCCTCGACGGCGTCCTTGAGCATGGCGTCCTCGCGGGTCTTGCGCGTGTCGCTGGCGATGCTGAAGTCCATGCCGCCCATCTTCATCGATTGCAGCAGCTCGCCGGTCAGCGCCGACAGGCGGGCGAAGTCGGCACTTTCCAGGCGCACTTCGGCGCGCTCGCGCCAGGCGGTGATCTTCTGGCCCTTGTCGTCGTACACCGGGTAGCTGTGGCGGCTGCCCAGCTTGACCGATACGCCGCGCACCTGGCGCACCTGCTCCAGCGTCTTGTTCAGCGTGCTGGTGACTTCCGCGGCCAGCTTGGCCGGATCGGCGTGCTGCGCTTCGGTGTAGAGGGTGACGTGCATCAGGTCGTGGGCGACCTCCTGGTTCACCTCGGCGCGCAGGGCGATCTGGTTGTAGCGCGCCTCGTCAGCCAGCAGGACGGTGCTGGCCAGGCTGGCGATGGTCAGGGCGAGGACGGAGGCGATACGGGGCATGTTGCGCATGTGCAGTTCCTTTTTCAGTGGCCTCGATGGCCGTTTCCCGAGGGTAGACGAGCGCGGGTGGGGATTCGGGTTAAAGCGGTGCGAATTTTTTTGGCGCGGGCCCTGGCGTGATTCGTGCGTCCGGTTGCCGCAGCGGCGCAAGGCCGCAGCAGGCTTGGTTATACTCGCCGCCATCAACTGGAGTCGCCATGCTCGAACCCGTGCAGTTACTCTCCGCCAGTCGCCAGAACCTCTGGCGTCTGACCCTTATCCGAATTCTGGTGCTGGCCGCTCAGGCCGGCTCGGTCGGGCTCGCCTACAAGTCGGGGATGATACCGCTGCCCTGGTTGCAGTTGTCGGTCACCCTTGGCGTTTCGCTGCTGTTGTGCCTGGGCACGGCGTTGCGCCTGCGCGGCCCCTGGCCGGTGACCGAGGTCGAGTACGCGGTGCAACTGGGCTTCGATCTGATCATCCACAGCGTGCTGCTGTACTACTCGGGCGGTTCGACCAACCCCTTCGTTTCCTATTATCTGGTGCCGCTGACCATCGCTGCGGCCACGCTGCCCTGGCTGTTCACCATCGTCCTGGCCGGCCTGGCGCTGGCGGGTTATACGCTGCTGCTGGTGTGGACCCACCCGATGGAGCTGCCCGCCGCCCGCGAGAGCCTGCTGGTCTACGGCATGTGGCTGAGCTTTGCCCTGGCGGCGTCCTTGATCACCTTCTTCGTTGCCAAGATGGCCGAGGAGCTGCGCCGTCAGGACGAGCTGCGCGCCGAGCGCCGCGAGGAAAGCCTGCGCGATCAACAGTTGCTGGCCGTGGCCACCCAGGCCGCCGGCGCCGCCCACGAACTGGGCACGCCACTGGGCACCATGAGCGTGCTGCTCAAGGAGCTGCGCCAGGAATATCGCGATACCCCGGCGCTGCAGGACGACCTGGCGCTGCTGCAGGAGCAGGTCAAGCTGTGCAAGTTCACCCTGCAGCAACTGGTGCGCGCCGCCGAGAACGACCGGCGCCAGGCGGTCATCGAGCAGTCCTGCGTGGAGTGGCTGGAAACCACCCTCAACCGCTGGCACCTGATGCGCCCCGAGGCCAGCTATCGTTACCAATGCCTGGGCCGTGGCACGCCGCCGCGCATCATGCCGCCGGCGGATCTGACCCAGGCGCTGCTCAACCTGCTCAACAACGCTGCCGACGCCTGCCCGGACAAGCTGGACATCCGCCTGGACTGGGATCACCAGTGGCTGCGCCTGAGCATCCGTGACCACGGCGCCGGCGTGCCGCTGGCCATCGCCGAACAGCTGGGGCGGCCTTTCTTCACCACCAAGGGCAAGGGCTTCGGCCTTGGCCTCTTCCTCAGCCAGGCCAGCGTGACCCGTGCCGGCGGCACGGTTAAGTTGTATAACCATGAGGAAGGCGGCACCCTCACCGAATTGAAGTTGCCGCGAGCCTACGGCGTGGCCTGACTAGGAAAACCAAGCATGAGCGAAGAATCCCTGTTCGAAGGCGAAGAGCATCCGCACCTGCTGCTGGTGGATGACGACCCCACCTTCACCCGCGTGATGGCACGCGCCATGAGCCGCCGCGGCCTGCGCGTGTCCACCGCCTCCAGCGCCGACGAGGGCCTGGCGCTGGCCAAGGAAGACCTGCCGGACTACGCCGTGGTCGATCTGAAGATGGAAGGCGACTCTGGCCTGGTGCTGCTGCCCAAGCTGCTGGAACTGGACGCCGAGATGCGCGTGGTGATCCTCACCGGCTATTCCAGCATCGCCACCGCAGTGGAGGCGATCAAGCGCGGCGCGGCCAACTACCTGTGCAAGCCGGCCGATGCCGACGACGTGCTCACCGCGCTGCTTTCCGAGCATGCCGACCTCGACAGCCTGGTGCCGGAAAACCCCATGTCGGTGGATCGCCTGCAGTGGGAGCACATCCAGCGCGTGCTGGCCGAACACGAGGGCAACATCTCCGCCACCGCCCGCGCCCTGGGCATGCACCGCCGCACCCTGCAGCGCAAATTGCAGAAACGCCCGGTGCGCCGCTGAGCCTTCGCATACCCAGACCCGCCGCCTACCCCGTGCGGCGATCTTCTTCTACCCGTGGGCTTCAGTGCGTAGGGTGGGCTTCAGCCCACCAGAGGTAGGCTGCAGGATATGCCTGAAGACACCGACGCGGTTCGCGTGGGCTAAAGCCCACCCTACAGGGAGCTTCAGCCCACCATTGCATAGGGTGGGCTTCAGCCCACCAGAGATAGGCCGCAGGATGTGCCTGAACATACCGACGCGGTTCGCGTGGGCTAAAGCCCACCCTACAGGAGCTTCAGCCCACCAGGGAAGGCCACAGAAGGAGTCTGAACTCACCGATGCATTCGCATGGGCTAAAACCAATCCTACAACTGCCCGGTTTTGCCCATAGCCGATAAATGCTTAGCCAGCTAACATAGGTCGTCAGACAACCTGCTGGTGTCGCCATGCTCGCCGTCGCTGCACAAACCCTCGCCATCACCGCGCCCGTGTTCGCCATGCTGTTTCTCGGTGTGGCGCTCAAGCGCCTGCGCTGGATCGATACGCCCTTCATCGATACCGCCTCGAGTCTGGTGTTTCGCGGCACCATGCCGACCCTGCTGTTTCTCGGCGTGGTCAAGGCCGACCTGGACGCGGCCATGCAGCCGCAGCTGCTGACCTACTTCTTTCTCGCCACCACCGCGTCGTTCTTCGTCGCCTGGGCCTGGGCGATCTGGCGCGTGCCGTTCGAAGACCGCGGCATCTACACCCAGGGCGCCTTTCGCGGCAACAACGGCATCGTCGGCCTGGCGCTGGCTACCAGCATGTACGGCGACTACGGCCTGTCGGTGGGCTCGCTGCTCGCGGCGCTGGTGATCCTCTGCTACAACGCGCTCTCGGCGGTCGTGCTGGCCATCTACAGCCCGGGCGCCAAGCCCGGTGCCAGGGCCATCGTGCGCAGCATCGTGAGCAACCCGATGATCATCGGCGTGCTGCTGGCGGTACCGATCGCCTACTGGAAAATCCCGCTGCCGCAGTGGTTTCTCACTTCGGCCGAGTACTTCGCGCAGATGACCCTGCCGCTGGCGCTGATCTGCATCGGCGGCACCCTGAGCCTGGCTTCGCTGCGTCGCAGCAGCGGCACGGCCATTGGCTCGGGCATGATGAAAATGGTCTGGCTGCCGCTGCTCAGCACCTCAGGCGCCTGGCTGCTGGGCTTTCGTGGGGCGGACCTGGCGATCCTGTTTCTCTACTTCGCCAGCCCGACGGCGGCGGCCAGCTTCGTCATGGCCCGCGCGGTGGGCGCCAACCATGAGCTGGCCGCAGCCATCATCGTCATCACCACCCTGGCGGCGGTGGTCACTACCAATATCGGCCTGCTGTTGCTGCAGTGGGGGGGCTGGATATAGCTTTTCGGTACTCGTCTGAACTCGGTTTTTCAAGGAGAAGAAAAATGAGTGATTCCATCCACTGGTTTGTTGTGACCTGCCCCAGTGACGAGCAAGCGCATGTGCTGGGGCGGTCGTTGCTGGACTGGATGATCGAGCGAAAGATCGTCGCGGCGCAGCTTTGTCCACGCAGTGGCCTTTATCTACCAGGGGACGATGCGCAGGGATTCGACCACGGTATCGACTACTGCGGCGTCCAGCTCGTACAGGAGCGTACCGTATTCCATGCCGGTGACTGTGGCCTGGAAGGACTGGCCTGCCCTAGCTGCAGGCAAGTCAGCGCGGCTGATGAAATCGTCTGGGACGAGGCTGTCGATAAATGGTTCGCCGGCCAGGACGATGCGACGCTGAACTGTCCGGTCTGTCTGCAGGCCGGACGCTTGCACGACTGGCAGTTCCTGCCCATGCCCTGGGCCTTCGGCAACCTGGGGGTGGGCTTCTGCAACTGGTGGCCGGATGAGGTGATGATCCAGTCACTACTGGCTGAACTGGGGCCCGATACGCGTCAGGTTCGCCAGCATATGTGAAGTTCTGCGTCAGAGGCCGGGCCAGAAAGTGGGCACAGGATGTGCGTCACTTCCCGCAGCATTCGTACGCAGGCGGCCCGCTAGCTTTGAGATGCGCTGTTCTGATGCTCCTCGATCACTTCCTGCGCCGCGCGAAAGGCATCGATGCTGGCCGGGACGCCGGCATATACGGCGCAATGCAGCAGGGTTTCGCGGATTTCCTCGACGGTGCAGCCGTTGTTCAGCGCGCCGCGCACGTGGCCCTTGAGTTCCTGCGGGCACTTCAGCGCGGTCAGCGCCGCCAGGGTGATCAGGCTGCGCGTCGCCCGCGGCAGGCCGCTGCGCGTCCACACACCGCCCCAGGCATGCTCGTTGACGAAATCCTGCAGCGGCTGGCTGAACTCGGTGGCGTTGCCCAGGGCGCGGTCGACGAACGCGTCGCCCATCACTTCACGGCGCACCTGCAGGCCGCGTTCATGGTTGTCGCTCATGTTCAGATCCCCGCCTTGCGATGGCTGCGCCAGGAACGCACGGTAATGATCACCAGGGTGATGGCGGTGAGCGGCAGCGCGTAGCCGATCATGGCATCACCGAAGCTTTCGGCCTGCGGGCGGCCAGTGCTGAACAACACCAGGTACAGGGTATAGGCCACGTAGTAGGCGAGAAACAGCAGGCCTTCCCAGCGATTGATGCGATAACCGCTGAAGAAGATCGGCAGGCAGGCCACGGCCACGGCGATCATCACCGGGAAGTCGAAGGCCAGGGCATTGGCCGCTACCGGAATGGCGGCAGGCGAAACCAGCGAGGCCAGGCCCAGTACGCACAGCAGGTTGAAGATGTTGCTGCCGACGATATTGCCCACGGCGATGTCGCGCTCGCCCTTGAAGGCAGCGATGATCGAGGTGGCCAGCTCCGGCAGCGAAGTGCCGATGGCGATTACGGTCAAGCCGATCACCAGTTCCGACAGGCCCAGGGCGCGGGCCAGTTGCACGGCACCCTCGACCAGCAGATTGGAGCCGCCGACCAGCAGCGCGAGACCGACGATGACCAGGCCCAGGTTGATCGCCCAGGCGTAGGGCTTGGGTTGTTCGTCGAGGCCGAATTCCTTGGCGAACTCGTCATCGTCGCTCTTGTTTTCCTTGCGTGCGCTGTAGATCAGGAACCCGGTGTAGGCCAGCACGCCGGCGAACAGGAGGGCGCCATCGAGGCGGCTCAGCGCGCCATCCCAGGCAAGGGCATAGACCACCAGGCTGGCGCCGATCATGATCGGCACGTCGAGGCGGATCAGCTGACGCGAGACGATCAGCGGCGCGACCAGGGCGGTCATGCCGAGAATCAGCAATACGTTGGCGATATTGCTGCCGATCACGTTGCCGATGGCCAGGTCGCCACTGCCGTTGAAGGCTGATTGCACGCTGACCGCGGTTTCCGGCGCGCTGGTGCCGAAGGCCACCACGGTCAGGCCGATTACCAGGGGCGGAATGCCGAACTGCGCGGCCAGCTTGGCGGCGCCGCGCACCAGTACTTCGGCACCGGCGACCAGCAGTACCAGGCCGGCGATCAGGTAGACATAGGTCATCAGGGTCATTGCAGGGTAGCTCCGGGAAAAGTGCGGCTAGTGTAGCGATGGCGTTATCCGCCGCTAGATGCGCCAGAAAGATTTTGTTGCCAATTGTTGGTCAGTCCAGCGCCTCGACCCGCACCGGCACCACGCCTGCGCGCAACATGTCCAGGCGCACGGCAGCTGCACGTGAAACGTCGATCACGCGGCCGCGTACGAAAGGCCCACGATCATTGATTCGTACTACGACGCTACGTTCATTGTTCAGGTTGGTCACCCGCACTCGCGTACCGAAGGGCAGGGTACGATGTGCCGCGGTCAGGGCATTCTGATCGAAGCGCTCGCCGCTGGCGGTGCGTTTGCCGTGGTGCGCCTGAGCGTAGTAGGAAGCCTTGCCGGTTTCGCTGCCACCTGCACCGCCGCCGAACGTGGAGCAGCCGCTGAGCAGGGCGAGTGCGCCGAGTAATGCGCAGCTGCGCAGCGCGGATGCAATGCGAGGCAATGAAGGTTCCCGGATCGCATCCGGGCTACGGATCGTCATCTGTTCTTTCTCCATGAAAAAACGCCGGGGAACCCGGCGTTTTTCAGTAGCAAGCGAAACGGCCTGGCTCAGCCTTCGAGCTTCTTCTTCAGCAGTTCGTTCACTTGCCCCGGGTTGGCCTTGCCCTTGGAGGCCTTCATGGCCTGGCCGACGAAGAAGCCGAACATCTTGCCGCGCTTGGCTTCGTCACTGGCGCGGTACTGCTCGACCTGCTCGGCATTGGCGGCCAGCACCTCGTCGAGCATCGCCTCGATGGCGCCGCTGTCGGTGACCTGCTTGAGCCCCTTGCTCTCGATGATCGCATCGGCGCTGCCTTCACCGGCGGCCATGGCCTCGAACACCATCTTGGCGATCTTGCCGCTGATGGTGTTGTCCTTGATGCGCAGGATCATGCCGCCCAGGTGCTCGGCGGAAACCGGCGACTGCTCGATCTCCAGGCCTTCCTTGTTGAGCAGGCTGGACAGCTCGCCCATCACCCAGTTGGCCGCCAGCTTGGCATCGCCGCAGACCTTGGTCACCTCTTCGAAGTATTCGGCCATCTCGCGGCTGGCCGAGAGTACGCTGGCGTCGTAGGTGGACAGGCCGTACTGGCTCTGGAAGCGCTCGCGCTTCTGTGTCGGCAGCTCCGGCAGCTGGCTGCGCACCTCGTCGAGGAAGCTCTGCTCGATCACCACCGGCAGCAGGTCGGGGCAGGGGAAGTAACGGTAGTCGTTGGCTTCTTCCTTGCCGCGCATGGAGCGGGTTTCGTCCTTGTTCGGGTCGTACAGGCGGGTTTCCTGCACCACCTTGCCGCCGTCCTCGATTAGCTCGATCTGGCGCTGGATCTCGTGGTTGATCGCCTTCTCGATAAAGCGGAACGAGTTGACGTTCTTGATCTCGGCGCGGGTGCCGAAGGCTTCCTGGCCTTTCGGGCGCACGGACACGTTGCAGTCGCAGCGCAGCGAGCCTTCGGCCATGTTGCCGTCGCAGATGCCCAGGTAGCGCACCAGGGCGTGGATGGCCTTCACGTAGGCCACGGCTTCCTTGGCCGAACGGATGTCCGGCTCGGAGACGATCTCCAGCAGCGGCGTGCCGGCGCGGTTCAGGTCGATGCCGCTCATGCCGTGGAAGTCTTCGTGCAGGCTCTTGCCGGCATCCTCTTCCAGGTGCGCGCGGGTGATGCCGATGCGCTTGACGGTGCCGTCTTCCAGGGTGATGTCCAGATGGCCCTTGCCGACGATGGGGTGATCCATCTGGCTGGTCTGGTAGCCCTTGGGCAGGTCCGGATAGAAGTAGTTCTTGCGGGCGAAGACGTTCTGCGGCGCGATGTGCGCGTCGATCGCCAGGCCGAAT
Organism: Ectopseudomonas guguanensis; assembly: GCF_900104265.1. Lineage (GTDB taxonomy): Bacteria > Pseudomonadota > Gammaproteobacteria > Pseudomonadales > Pseudomonadaceae > Aquipseudomonas > Aquipseudomonas guguanensis. The sequence continues at coordinate 205,024 of NZ_FNJJ01000002.1, read as the reverse complement.
TTCACCGCCATGCGCACCGCCTCGGCGTTGAGCACCGGCAGGGTGCCGGGCATGCCGAGGTCGATCAGGCTGGCCTGGGTGTTGGGCTCGGCGCCGAAGCTGGTGGCGCTGGCCGAGAAGATCTTCGATTGGGTGCTGAGCTGAGCGTGGATCTCGAGCCCGATTACGGTTTCCCATTGCATCTGTCTATTCCTCAGAAACCAGTCGGTGCTTGTTTGTGCCAGTCGCTGACCTGTTGGTACTGGTGCGCGACATTCAGCAGACGACCCTCCTGGAAGTAGTTGCCGAGCAACTGCACGCCCACCGGCAGCCCATCGACGAAGCCGGCCGGCATCGACAGGCCGGGGATGCCGGCCAGGTTGGCGGTGATGGTGTAGATGTCCTCCAGGTAGGCGGACACCGGGTCGCCGCCTTTCTCGCCGATCTTCCAGGCCAGGTTCGGCGTGGTCGGGCCGAGGATCACGTCGACATCGTTGAACGCAGCGACGAAGTCGTTCTTGATCAGTCGGCGGATCTGCTGCGCCTTGATGTAGTAGGCATCGTAGTAGCCGGCCGACAGCGCGTAGGTGCCGACCATGATACGCCGTTTGACTTCCGCGCCGAAGCCTTCGCCGCGCGAACGCTTGTACAGGTCTTCGAGATTGACCGGGTTCTCGCAGCGATAGCCGAAGCGCACGCCATCGAAGCGCGACAGGTTGGAGCTGGCTTCTGCCGGGGCGATCACGTAGTAGGCAGGAATCGCGTGCTGCATGTTCGGCAGGCTGATGTCCTTGACGGTGGCGCCGAGCTTTTTCAGCTCCTCGACCACGGCCATGACTTTCTCGCCGATGCGCGCGTCGAGGCCGGCGCCGAAGTATTCCTTGGGCAGGCCGATGCGCAGGCCGGCCAGCGGCTGGGCCAGCGCCGCCAGGTAATCATCCACCGGCTGATCGACGCTGGTCGAATCCTTGGCATCGAAGCCGGCCATGGCACCGAGCAGCAGGGCGCAGTCCTCTGCGGTGCGGGCCAGCGGGCCGCCCTGGTCGAGGCTGGAGGCGTAGGCGATCATGCCCCAGCGCGAGACGCGGCCGTAGGTGGGCTTGATGCCGGTAAGGTTGGTCAGCGCCGCCGGCTGACGGATCGAACCGCCGGTGTCGGTGCCGGTGGCGGCCGGAATCAGGCGCGCCGCGACTGCAGCAGCGGAACCACCGGAGGAGCCGCCAGGTACGCGGCTGGTGTCCCAGGGGTTCTTGACCGCGCCGTAGTGGCTGGATTCGTTGGCCGAACCCATGGCGAACTCGTCCATGTTCAGTTTGCCGAGAGTCACGGTGCCGGCGGCCTTGAGTTTCTCCACCACGGTGGCGTCATAGGGCGCCTTGAAGCCGGTGAGGATCTTCGAGCCGCAGGAGGTCAGCACGCCGTTGGTGCAGAACAGGTCCTTGTGCGCGATCGGCGCGCCGAGCAGGGCGCCGGTTTCGCCAGCGGCGCGGCGGGCGTCAGCGGCCTTGGCCTGCTCCAGAGCGAGGTCTTCGGTGACGGTGATGAAGCTGTTGAGCTGCGGGTCGAGCTGGTTGATACGCGCCAGCAGGCTACGGCTCAGTTCTTCAGCGGAGAATTGCTTGTCGGCGAGGCCGCGGGCGATCTCGGCCAGGGTCAGTTGATGCATGTCGAGCCCTTTCCTTTATTCGATGACTTTCGGCACGAGGTACAGGCCGCTTTCCACGGCCGGAGCGATGGCCTGGTAGGCGTCGCGCTGGTTGCTCTCGCTGACCACGTCGGCACGCAGGCGCTGGGTCGCTTCCAGCGGGTGGGCCAGGGGTTCGATGCCCTGGGTATCGACGGCCTGCATCTGATCGATCAGGCCGAGGATGTTGTTCAGGGTCTCGGTGGTTTGCGGAATATCGCCGTCATTCAGACCCAGGCGGGCCAGGTGGGCGATTTTTTCCACCTCGGAGCGTTCAAGCGCCATCGGGGGTTCTCCAGTGGAAGTGTGACAGAGAGGGCATGCAGGGAACGGATGTCGCGAGCCGGCGGTCGAAGGCCGCGATGTGCAGCTACAAGGCCCGGAAAAACAGGCAATCTACCATACTGCCGCCTTGCTCAAAATCCCTGCCGTTGTTAGAGTTTGCCGCACTTTTTACCTGCGCGTTTTCCGCGCCTGGCCTTCACCCACGCGTTGCCTAGGGTCCCTTCCTAATGTTCAAGAAACTGCGTGGCATGTTTTCCAGCGATCTGTCGATCGACCTGGGCACTGCCAATACCCTTATTTATGTGCGCGAACGCGGCATCGTCCTGAACGAGCCGTCCGTGGTCGCCATCCGAACCCACGGCAACCAGAAGAGTGTCGTGGCCGTCGGCACCGAGGCCAAGCGCATGCTCGGCCGTACCCCCGGCAACATTTCCGCGATTCGCCCGATGAAGGACGGCGTGATCGCCGACTTCAGCGTCTGCGAAAAGATGCTGCAGTACTTCATCAACAAGGTTCACGAGAACAGCTTCCTGCAGCCGTCGCCGCGCGTGCTGATCTGCGTGCCGTGCAAATCGACCCAGGTCGAGCGCCGCGCCATTCGCGAATCGGCCCTCGGCGCCGGTGCCCGTGAAGTGTTCCTGATCGAAGAGCCGATGGCCGCTGCCATCGGTGCCGGCCTGCCGGTTGAAGAGGCGCGCGGTTCGATGGTCGTCGACATCGGCGGCGGTACCACCGAGATCGCGCTGATTTCCCTGAACGGTGTGGTTTACGCCGAATCCGTCCGCGTCGGCGGCGACCGTTTCGACGAAGCCATCATCACCTACGTGCGCCGCAACTACGGCTCGCTGATCGGTGAAGGCACCGCCGAGCGCATCAAGCAGGAAATCGGCACCGCCTACCCGGGCGGCGAGATCCGCGAAGTCGACGTGCGCGGCCGCAACCTGGCCGAAGGCGTACCGCGCAGCTTCACCCTGAACTCCAACGAAGTGCTCGAAGCGCTGCAGGAATCCCTGGCGACCATCGTCCAGGCGGTCAAGAGCGCTCTGGAGCAATCGCCGCCCGAGCTGGCCTCGGACATCGCCGAGCGCGGCCTGGTGCTGACCGGTGGTGGCGCGTTGCTGCGTGACCTGGACAAGCTGCTCTCCCAGGAAACCGGCCTGCCGGTGATCGTCGCCGAAGACCCGCTGACCTGCGTTGCCCGTGGCGGCGGCAAGGCCCTGGAAATGATGGATCGCCACGCCATGGACCTGCTCTCCACCGAGTAAGGGTTCCGCTAGTGGCTCGCTGTCGTGCCGCCTCCGGGCGGCACGCGCACATTCGAGCATTGCAGTACACTCGGCCCAACCTTCGCCTGACCGGTTTTGCCCTTCGCATGAAATCGCGCGCTTTTCGCCCATGTGGCGCACAAGGAGCAGGTCATTAAGCCGCTCTTCGCCAAAGGTCCCTCGCTGGGCATCCGCCTGCTGGTATTCGCCGTGCTCTCGGCGGTGCTGATGGTGGTCGATGCGCGTTTCGAGGCGCTCAAGCCGCTGCGCAGCCAGATGGGCCTGGTGCTGACACCCTTCTACTGGTTGGCCGACCTGCCGGTACGCGCCTGGGATGGTGCCACCCAGCAGATTTCCTCGCGCAGCGAGCTGATGGCCGAGAACGAGAAGCTCAAGGCCGAGGCCCTGCTGCTGCAGCGCCGTCTGCAGAAGCTGGCCGCGCTCACCGAGCAGAACGTGCGCCTGCGCGAGCTGCTCAACTCGGCCGCACTGGTGGACGAGGAGGTACTGGTCAGCGAGCTGATCGGCGTCGATCCCAACCCCTACACCCACCGCATCCTGATCGACAAGGGCGAGAAGGACGGCGTGTTCCTCGGCCAGCCGGTGCTCGACGCCCGCGGTCTGATGGGCCAGGTGGTGGAGATCATGCCCTACACCTCGCGCGTGCTGCTGCTCACCGACAATACCCACAGCATTCCGGTGCAGGTCAACCGCAACGGCCTGCGCGCCATCGCCGTGGGCACCGGCAACCCCGAGCGCCTGGAGCTGCGCCATGTGGCCGATACCGCCGACATCAAGGAAGGCGATCTGCTGGTCAGCTCCGGCATGGGCCAGCGTTTCCCGGCCGGCTACCCGGTGGCCACGGTCAAGGAAGTGATCCACGACTCCGGTCAGCCCTTCGCCATCGTGCGTGCCGTGCCCACCGCCGCGCTCAATCGCAGCCGCTACCTGCTGCTGGTGTTCTCCGACCGGCGCACCCCCGAGCAGCGTGCCAACGATTCGGCCGAGGCCCAGGAAGCCGCCGATCGCGAAGCCGAACAGGCGCGTGCGCAAGGCGAGCAGGCGCCCGCTCCGGCGCCGGACGCCCCCGCACAGGAGAGCAACTGATGGTTGGCGTACAGCCCCGTAACGGCTGGGTGATCTGGCTCAGCCTGGCGCTCGCCCTGCTGCTCAGCGTTTCGCCGCTGCCCGAGTTCATGCAGATTGGCCGCCCCCTGTGGGCCGCCCTGATTCTCACCTACTGGGTGCTGGCCCTGCCGCATCGCATCGGCCTGACCACCGCCTGGATACTCGGCCTGGCGCAGGACGTGCTGTTCGGCACGCTGCTCGGGCAGAACGCGCTGATCCTGACGCTGATCACCTTTCTGGTGCTGAGCCTGCACCAGCGCCTGCGCATGTTCCCCATGTGGCAGCAGAGCATGGTGCTGATGGTGGTATTCGGCCTCGCCCAGCTGGTGCAGCTGTGGCTCAATGCCCTGACCGGTAGCCGTCCGCCGACCCTGGCCTTCGTCCTGCCGGCGCTGGTCAGCGCCCTGCTGTGGCCCTGGATCTGCGCCATCCTGCGTGGTCTGCACCTGCGCCTCAACGTCAACTGAACGCGGCCTTGCCCGGCTGGCCGCGGTTCGCCAAGGGAGATACCCGCATGGCCGAGCTGTTTCTGGCCTCCGCCTCGCCCCGTCGCCGTGAATTGCTGGCCCAGATCGCTGTGCCCTGCGTCACGCTAATCGCCTCGATAGATGAAAATCCGTTGCCAGACGAGCCGGCGCCGGCCTATGTAGAGCGCCTGGCGCGGGAGAAGGCGCGTGCCGGTCTGCAGGCGCTGGGCGAACGTGCCGATGCCGTGGTGCTGGGCGCCGATACCGCGGTGGTGCTCGATGGGCGCATTCTGGGCAAGCCGGCGGATCTCCATGAGTCGCGTGCCATGCTGCAGGCCCTGTCGGGGCGCAGCCACCAGGTGCTGACTGCCGTTGCCCTGGCCAGTGCCGGGCGCGAGTCGGCGCGCGTGGTCAGCAGCGAGGTGAGCTTTCGCCCGATCAGCGAGGCGGAAATCGAGGCTTACTGGGCCAGTGGCGAGCCATGTGACAAGGCCGGCAGTTATGGTATCCAGGGGCTGGCGGCGGTGTTCGTCAGCCAGTTGCAGGGCAGCTATTCGGCGGTGGTGGGCCTGCCGCTGTGCGAAACTGCCGAGCTGCTGGGCGAATTCGGTATTGCCTGCTGGCAGTTGCCGGCACCAGGACATCTGCTGAAACCAGACGATGGCAACGCCGTTGCTGGATGAGCTGTCCGAAAGCTTGAGTCCGCGGGGCGGCGTTGCGGCCCGGCCGGCATGATCACCAGGATGGATGCATGAGCGAAGAGATTCTGATCAATATCACGCCGATGGAATCGCGCGTGGCGGTGGTGGAGAACGGCGTGCTGCAGGAAGTGCACGTCGAGCGCACGCAGAAGCGCGGCATCGTCGGCAACATCTACAAGGGCAAGGTGGTGCGGGTGCTGCCCGGCATGCAGGCGGCCTTCGTCGATATCGGTCTGGAACGCGCGGCGTTCATCCATGCTTCTGAAATCTCCACCCGTGAAGGGGCGGCGGTCGAATCTATCAGCGCCCTTGTGCACGAAGGCCAGAGCCTGGTGGTGCAGGTCACCAAGGACCCCATCGGCAGCAAGGGCGCGCGCCTGACCACGCAGTTGTCGATCCCCTCGCGTTATCTGGTGTACATGCCACGTACCAGCCACGTCGGCATCTCGCTGAAGATCGAGGACGAAGCCGAGCGCGAGCGGCTCAAGCAGGTGGTCGCCGATTGCGTCGCCGCCGAAGGCATCGAGGAGGCCGGTGGCTTCATCCTGCGCACTGCCGCCGAGGGCGCTGGCGCCGACGAGATCCTCATCGACATCCGCTACCTGCGTCGCCTGTGGGATCAGATCGGCGCGCAGATCCAGAATGCCAAGGCGCCGGTGGTGATCTACGAAGACCTGTCCCTGGCGCTGCGCACCCTGCGCGACCTGGTCAGCCCGCGGACCGAGAAGATTCGCGTGGACTCGCGGGAAACCTTCCAGAAGATCACCCAGTTCGTCGCCGAGCTGATGCCGGAGATCGCCGACCGTCTGGAGCACTATCCGGGCGAACGACCGATCTTCGACCTGTACGGCGTCGAGGACGAAATCCAGCGCGCGCTGGAGCGCAAGGTGCCGCTGAAGTCCGGCGGTTATCTGGTGGTCGATCCCGCCGAGGCGATGAGCACCATCGACGTCAATACCGGCGCTTTCGTCGGCCATCGCACACTGGAAGAAACCATCTTCAAGACCAATCTGGAAGCGGCCACCGCCATTGCCCGCCAGCTGCGCCTGCGCAACCTGGGCGGCATCATCATCATCGACTTCATCGACATGGAAGACGAAGAGCATCAGCGCCAGGTGCTGCGTACCCTGGAGAAGCAGCTCGAGCGTGACCATGCCAAGACCAACATCATCGGCATCACCGAACTCGGCCTGGTGCAGATGACCCGCAAACGCACCCGCGAAAGCCTCGAGCAGATTCTCTGCGAGCCCTGCAGTGCCTGCCAGGGGCGCGGTAAGCTGAAGACGCCGGAAACCATCTGCTACGAAATCTTCCGCGAGATTCTGCGCGAGGCGCGCGCCTACCAGGCGGAAAGCTACCGCGTGCTGGCCAACCAGAAGGTGGTCGATCGCCTGCTCGATGAAGAGTCGGGCAACGTCGCCGATCTGGAAGCCTTTATCGGTCGTACCATCAAGTTCCAGGTGGAAACCATGTATTCCCAGGAACAGTACGATGTGGTGCTGCTCTGAGCTCCGGTGGCGCTGAGATGAGCACCGTGGCGCGCCTGTTTTCGGCACTGCTGCGCTGGGGCCTGGGCCTGTGCGCCGCCGTGCTGGTGCTGGCCGCGCTGTACGTCAGCCTGGGCCGCGAGCTGGTGCCGCTGGTGGCGGAATACCGTGTGGAACTGGAACAGCGCGCTTCCGCGCAGTTGGGCGTGACGGTACGTATCGGCAGCCTCGAAGGTCGTTGGCAGGGTTTTGCCCCGGTGCTGGTGGCGCGTGACCTGTATCTGGGGGGCGAAGATGAGGGCTTGAGCCTGGAAAGCGTACAACTGGTGCCGGACGTCGGTGCCAGTCTGCTGGCGCGCCAGCTGCGCATCGCTCATCTGCAATTCGATGGTCTGCAACTGAACGTGCAGCAGAGCGCCGAAGGCGGCTGGCAGCTGCAAGGGATACCGCGGCGCCAGGGTCCCGAGCTGGATGTCGAACAACTACTGAAACAGCTGCAGGTCGTGCATCGCGTCAGCCTGCTGGACAGCCGTGTGGTGCTGCAGCCGCTGGATCAGGAGCCACTGCTGCTCAGCTACGTCAATCTGAGCCTGCGTTACGGCAGCAACAGCCAGCGCCTCGATGGTCGTCTGCTGCTGCCCGATGGTCAGCCGGTGGCGCTGAGTCTGCGCACGCGCATGCGGCCTGAGCGCTGGCGCGAGACCGAGTCGCAGCTCTACCTGAGCCTGCCGCAGAGCGACTGGGCAGCCTGGCTGCCGCACTCGCTGCTCGGCGACTGGCAGTTGCGGCAGCTGCAGGCCGGAGGCGAGCTCTGGCTGCAGGGCCGTGGCCTGGCCCTGCACAAGGGCGCCTTGCGGCTGCATGCCCCCGAACTGGTGGGCGCTCAGGCCGGGCATGAGACGGTGACACTGAAGGATCTGGCCTTCAATGCCTTCTTCGCCCAGGACGAGCAGGGCATGCGGGCGCAGATCGACTCGCTGGCCCTGACCCATGGCGAGCAGCGCATTGGCGAGCTGCACCTGAACCTGCAGCGCAAGGATGTGGCTGAGGCAGGCGAGCGCTGGGCGCTGACGGCCGATCGTCTCGATCTTGCCGCCTGGGCGCCGCTGGTCCAGGCGCTGGCGCCGATGCCTGAGGCTGCTCGCGAGGCGCTGGTGGCGCTGGCCCCGGTCGGCGCGGTGAACAACCTGCTGCTCGATTACTACCCGCAGCGCGAGGGCGCCGAGCGTCTGCAGTTCGCCGCCAATCTGCAGAAGGTGGGGATTCGGGCCTATCACGGCGCGCCGGCAGCCGAGAATGTCAGCGGCAGCGCGTCGGGTAACCTGTTTCAGGGTGAGCTGCGCCTGAATACCGAGGACTTCGCCCTGCACCTGGATCAGCTGTTTCCCCAGCCCTGGCGCTATCGTCATGCCCAGGCACGGCTGAGCTGGGACTGGAGCGAAAGCGGCCTGACCCTGCGCAGCCCCTACATGCGTCTCGACGGCGAAGAGGGGCAGATCGCCGGCGACATGCTGATCCGCCTGCTGCGCGATCCCGAGGCCGAGGATTACATGGACCTGCGCGTCGGCCTGCACGACGGCGACGCGGCCTACACCGAGAAATACCTGCCAACCCGCTCGCCGGGCATGAGCGCCGAGCTGGGCAAGTGGCTGAAGACGGCGATCCGCGCCGGTCAGGTCGAACAAGGCTACTTCCAGTACCAGGGCTCGCTGAACAAGGGTGCTGCACTGGGTGCACGCAGCCTCAGCCTGTTCTTCAAGGTTCGGGAGGCCGAGCTGGCCTTCCAGCCCGGCTGGCCTTCGCTGCAAGAGGGCGTGGGCGAGGTGCTGATCGAGGACGATGCGGTGCGCGTGCGCCTGCAGAGCGGGCGCCTGCTGGAGAGCCAGGTCAGCGACGTTACGGCCAATATCCCCTTGCTGCACGACGGCAAGCCACCGCGCCTGCAGCTCGATGGCGAGGTGCAGAGCAGCCTGAGCGATGCCATCAAGCTGTTGCAGGAAGCGCCGCTGGGAACCTCGGAAATATTCGCCGGCTGGCAGGGTGAAGGCCCGCTGGCGGGGCGCCTGCAACTGGATATCCCCTTGCAGAAGGGCACCAAGCCTGGCGTGGTGGTGGATTTTGCCACCGAGGGCGCCAGCCTCAAGCTGGCCAGTCCGGCTCTGCAATTGGACAAGGTGAAGGGCGCATTCCGTTTCGACAGCAACGCCGGCCTGAGCGCGCCGGAAGTGCGTGCCGAGGTGTTCGGCCGCCAGGTCAGCGGCCGGATCAGCGCCGAGGGCGCACGCGGACAGGCGCGTACGCTGTTCGACCTGCGCGGCCAGGTACAGGTCGATACCCTCAGTCAGTGGTTGGGTGGGCCGCAGAAGTTACCGGTCAGCGGGCTGCTGCCCTATCGCCTGCGCCTGACCCTCGATGGCGATGACAGCAAGCTGCGCGTCGATTCCAACCTGCGCGGCGTCGCGGTCGATCTACCCGCGCCGTTCGGCAAGCCGGCCGAGCAGGAGCGCGAGGCCAGCTGGCGCATGACCCTGTCCGGGCGCGAGCGGCGTTACTGGGCCGACTATGGCGAGCTGGCCAGTCTGAACCTGGCTGCGCCTGCCGGTGCGCTGGCCGAGGGCCGCGGTGAGCTGGTGGTCGGCGGCGGTGCGGCAGGTTTGCCGCCTGGCCAGGGGCTGCGGGTACGGGGGCGTCTGGACGAGCTGGATGTGGATGCCTGGAAGCAGCTCGGCAGCAACCATCCGGTCCAGGTGGACGCCGACAGCCAGCGTCTGTTCCGCGGCGCGCGCCTGGATATCGGTCGGGTCCGCGGTTTCGGTCAGGAGGTCGAGCAACTGAGCGTCGCCCTGGAGCGTGAGGGCCGCGGCTGGGCCGTGCAGCTCGACAGCGAGCTGGCGGCCGGACGGGTGGTACTGGCCGATGTCGAGGGCGTGCCGATTCGCGTCGACCTGCAGCATGTCAGACTGCCGGCGCCGGACCCCGAGGCCGCGAAGGACAGCGATGCGCCCGATCCCCTGGCCGATTTCGATCCCAGCCAGATTCCGCCGCTGGACATCAGCATCCAGCGTGTGCAGCGCGGCGACAAGGTGCTGGGCGCCTGGTCGCTCAAGGTGCGCCCGCAAGAGCAGGGCGTGCGTTTCGAGGAACTCGATCTCGACCTGCAGGGGCTGAAGATCGATGGCAGCGCCGGCTGGCGAGGTGCCCCGGGCAACACCCGGAGCTGGTACAAGGGGCGTCTGCAGGGCAAGGATCTGAGCGCGGTCCTGAAGGCCTGGGATTTCGCCCCCAGCGTCACCAGCGAGAGCTTCCGTGTCGACGTTGATGGCAACTGGCCCGGTTCGCCGGCCTGGCTTTCGCTCAAGCGCTTCTCGGGCACGCTCGAGCCTTCGCTGCGCAAGGGCCAGTTCGTCGAGGTGCAGGGCTCGGCCCAGGCGCTGCGCGTGTTCGGCCTGCTCAATTTCAACTCCATCGGCCGCCGTCTGCGTCTGGACTTCTCCGACCTGCTGGGCAAGGGGTTGGGCTATGACCGGGTCAAGGGCAACCTGCAGGCCACTGATGGCCTGTTCGTTACCCGCGAACCGATCACCCTGACCGGACCGTCGAGCAACCTGGAGCTCGATGGCAACCTCGACATGAAGAACGAGCAGATCGAGGCCAAGCTGCTGGTGACCTTGCCGGTGACCAACAACCTGCCGCTGGCGGCGCTGATCGTCGGTGCGCCGGCGATCGGTGGTGCCCTGTTCGTGGCGGACAAGCTGCTCGGCGACAAGGTCGCCCGTTTCGCCAGCGTGCAGTACGACGTCAAGGGGCCGCTGCAGGACCCTGAAATCAGTTTCGACAAGCCGTTCGAAAAACCGCAATGACGGCGCGTCTTGGCGTAGGCTGTCATCTCGACGAACCATGAGTGCCGCCATGAATCTCGCTGTCATCCAGATGGTCAGTCAGGACGACGTGCAAACCAACCTGCGCCTGGCGCGCCGCATGCTGGAGCGTGCCGCGCAGGGCGGTGCACGCCTGGCCGTGCTGCCGGAAAACTTCGCCGCCATGGGGCGCCGCGACCTGGCGGCCATCGGCCGCGCCGAGGCCGTGGGCGAAGGGCCCATCCTGCCCTGGTTGAAACGCGCTGCGCGCGACCTCAGTTTATGGATAGTGGCCGGCACCCTGCCGCTGCCGCCGGACGACGATGCCGAGGTCAAGCCGCATGCCTGCTCGCTGCTGATCGACGATCAGGGCGAGCGCGCTGCTCGCTATGACAAGCTGCACCTGTTCGACGTCGACGTGGCCGACAACCGTGGCCGTTACCGCGAGTCCGACGATTTCGTCCATGGCCAGCGTGTGGTGGTGGCCGATACGCCGGTGGGGCGTCTGGGCCTGACGGTGTGCTACGACCTGCGCTTTCCCGAACTGTTCGGTGCGCTGCGTCAAGCCGGCGCCGAGCTGATCAGCGTGCCGGCAGCGTTCACCGCGGTGACCGGTGCGGCGCACTGGCAGGTGCTGACGCGGGCGCGTGCCATCGAAACCCAGTGCTACGTGCTGGCAGCCGGGCAGGGCGGCGAGCACCCCGGGCAGCGCATGACTTTCGGCCATTCGGCCATCATCGACCCCTGGGGCAGCGTGCTGGCCGAGCAGGATCAAGGGGAGGCCGCATTGCTGGCGTCGCGCGATGCCGCCGAGCAGGCGGCCATCCGCCAACGCATGCCGGTGCAGCAGCACCGCCGTTTTATCTTGTCGGACGTGCCGCGTCCGATCGTTGTGGAGTGACCATGAATACGATGTTGCAATCCGTCAGCGAGCATCTGCTTGCCCCCGGCAATCTGACATTCGACAGCCTCGGTGCCGTGCTTGGCCAGGTCGCGGGACCCGGTATCGATGCCGCCGACCTCTATTTCCAGAGCCAGGTGTCGGAAACCTGGGTGCTGGAGGATGGCATCGTCAAGGAGGGCAGTTTCAACCTCGATCAGGGCGTCGGCGTGCGCGCCCAGTCCGGTGAAAAGACCGGCTTCGCCTACAGCAACGCGATCAGCCTCGACGCGCTGACCCAGGCTGCACAGGCGGCGCGTTCCATCTCGCGTGCCGGCCAGCAGGGCCGCGTGCAGGCTTTCGTCAGCCCGCAGGTGACTCAGCTGTATGCCGAAGACAACCCGCTGGACGTGATCAGCCGCGCCGAGAAGGTCGAGCTGCTGCAGCGTATCGACCGCGCCACGCGTGCGCTCGATCCGCGCATCAAGCAGGTCACGGTCAGCCTGGCCGGGGTCTGGGACCGCATCCTGGTCGCCGCCCATGACGGCAGCCTCAGCGCCGATATCCGCCCGCTGGTACGTTTCAACGTCAGCGTCATCGTCGAGCAGAACGGCCGCCGCGAGCGCGGTGGTCATGGTGGCGGCGGACGTACCGACTACCGCTACTTTCTCGATGAGGACCGCGCCATGGGCCACGCCCGCGAGGCGCTGCGCCAGGCACTGGTCAACCTCGAGGCCATCGCCGCGCCTGCCGGCAGCATGCCGGTGGTGATGGGCGCTGGCTGGTCCGGCGTGCTGCTGCACGAGGCGGTCGGTCACGGCCTGGAAGGGGATTTCAACCGCAAGGGCAGCTCGGCCTACAGTGGCAAGGTGGGCGAGAAGGTTGCATCGAGCCTGTGCACCATCGTCGATGACGGCACCCTGGCCGGGCGTCGCGGCTCGCTCAGCGTCGACGACGAAGGCACGCCGACCCAGTGCACCACGCTGATCGAGAACGGCGTGCTCAAGGGCTACATGCAGGACAAGCTCAACGCGCGCCTGATGGGTGTGGCCGCCACCGGCAACGGTCGCCGTGAGTCCTACGCGCACCTGCCGATGCCGCGCATGACCAACACCTATATGCTCGCGGGCGAGAGCGATCCCGAGGAAATCATCCGTTCGGTGAAGAAGGGCATCTACTGCGCCAATCTCGGTGGCGGCCAGGTGGACATCACCAGTGGCAAGTTCGTCTTCTCCACCAGCGAGGCCTACCTGATCGAGGACGGCAGGATCACGGCGCCGGTCAAGGGCGCCACCCTGATCGGTAACGGCCCGGAGGCCATGAGCCGGGTGTCCATGGTCGGCAATGATCTGGCCCTGGACAGCGGCGTCGGCACCTGTGGCAAGGACGGTCAGTCGGTGCCGGTTGGCGTCGGCCAGCCGACGCTGAAGATCGACGCGATCACCGTCGGCGGCACCGGCGCGTGAAGCAGCGGCACGCTGCAAGCGACAAGCCGCTTTTACCGGCGGCCTGTGGCTTGCGGCCTGCAGCCGCCTCTAGCGCAAGCCGCGCTGGATTTCGTCGAGCTCGCGGATGTACTTGAACACCTTGCGCGCGGCGGCCGGCGGCTTGTTGCGCGCGGCTTCGTGCTGGGCATGACGAACCAGCCCGCGCAGATGCTGGACATCGGCATCGGGGTAGAGTTCGACGAAGCTCTCCAGCGCGCTGTCGCCTTCGCCGATCAGGCGGTCGCGCCAGCGCTCCAGAGCATGGAAGCGCTCGTTGTATTCGCGGGTGGAGCTGTCCACCTGATCGAGCATGGCGACGATCGCCTCGACATCCTGTTCACGCATCAGCTTGCCGATGAACTGGATATGGCGTTTGCGCGCGGCGTTGGCGGTATGTTTCGGCGCTTCGGCGAGGGCACGGCGCAAGGCATCGGTCAGCGGCATCTTGGCCAGCAGATCCGCTTTGAGTGAGGTCAGCCGCTCGCCAAGCTCTTGCAGGGCATGCAGTTCGCGTTTGACCTGGGATTTGCTCTTCTCCAGGGAGAAGTCGTCGTAGGAATCAGACATGGGGTGGGTCCAGAGGGAAACGCCAGCATGATAACAGCAGCGGCAGGCTTCAAGCTGCAGGCCGTAAGCCAAGAGCGGCTTCGGCTTTACTTGTAGTTGAGGTTTGTCGCTTGAAGCTGCTTTTTTAGGAGAGGTTATGAGTGACGTAGAACGCATCGGGCCGCAGGCCTTGCCAGAGCTGCAGGAGCAGGTCGAGGCGATCCTCGCCGAGGCCAGGCGCCAGGGCGCCAGTGCCTGCGAGGTGGCCGTGTCGGCCGGCCAGGGGTTGTCCACCACGGTGCGCCAGGGCGAGGTGGAGACGGTCGAGTTCAACCGCGATCAGGGTTTCGGCATCACCTTGTATATGGGCCAGCGCAAGGGCTCTGCCAGCACTTCGGCTACCGGCCTCGGGGCCATTCGCGAGACGGTGGCGGCGGCCCTGGCGATTGCCAAGCACGCATCCGAAGACGCGTGTGCCGGCCTGGCCGATGCGGCGCTGATGGCGCGCGAGCTGCCCGAGCTGGATCTCTATCATCCCTGGGCGATCACGCCGGAGCAGGCAGTCGAGCAGGCGCTGGCCTGCGAGGCGGCAGCATTCGCCGCCGATGCGCGGATCAAGAATGCCGACGGCACCAGTCTCAACACCCATCAGGGTTGCCGCGTTTATGGCAACAGCCATGGTTTCGTGGGTGGTTATGCCAGCACCCGTCACAGCCTGAGCTGCGTGATGATCGCCGAAGGCGAGGGGCAGATGCAGCGCGACTACTGGTATGACGTCAATCGCCAGGGCGAGCTGTTGGCTGATGCCGCGGGTATCGGCCGGCGCGCTGCCGAACGCGCCGTGAGCCGCCTTGGCGCGCGGCCGGTGCCGACCTGCGAGGTGCCGGTGCTGTTCGCCGCCGAGCTCGCCGGCGGGCTGTTCAGCCACCTGCTGGCGGCCATTTCGGGCGGCAATCTGTATCGCCACTCCTCCTTTCTCGAAGGCGCGCTCGGGCAGCGTCTGTTTCCCGAGTGGCTGAGCCTCGACGAGCGTCCGCATCTGCCGCGAGCCTTGGGCAGTGCGGCCTTCGATGGCGATGGCCTGGCCACCTACGCCAAGCCGTTCGTGGAAAAGGGCGAGCTGGTGTCCTATGTGCTCGGCACCTATTCCGGGCGCAAGCTGAGGCTACCGAGTACCGCCAACTCCGGGGGCGTGCACAACCTGTTCGTCACCCATGGCGATGAGGATCAGCAGGCGTTGATCCGTCGCATGGGCCGCGGGCTGCTGGTCACCGAACTGATGGGCCAGGGCCTGAACCTGGTCACCGGCGACTATTCCCGTGGTGCGGCGGGCTTCTGGGTGGAGAACGGCGAGATCCAGTTCCCGGTGCAGGAGGTAACCATCGCCGGCAATCTGCGCGACATGTTCCGTCAGATCGTTGCGGTCGGTCGCGACCTTGAGCGGCGCGGCAATATCTGCACCGGCTCGGTGCTGATCGAGAAAATGACCGTCGCCGGCAGCTGAAGGCAGCAGAAACCACAAGGCCACCCGCGGGCGGCCTTGTGGTTTGTCGAGCGGTTCATTCGCCTTCGTCGAAGTAGTTTTCGATCAGGCCGACCAGCGCGGCCATGGCTTCCTCGTCCTGCTCGCCTTCGGTCAGCAGATGAACGTTGGTGCCCTTGCCGGCGGCCAGCATCATGACCGCCATGATGCTCTTGCCGTCCACCAGGCTTTCGGCGCTGCGGCCGATGCGCACCTGGCAGGGGTAGTTGCTCGCCACACCGACGAACTTCGCCGCGGCGCGGGCATGCAGGCCGAGTTTGTTGATGATGGTGATTTCACGTGCTGGCATCGCGGCATGGCTCCTTAGCTGAGGTCGCGGTGACGCACCTGGACGTTCTTCAGCGAGTCTTTGAGTGCCTGGCTCAGGCGATTGGCCAGATACACCGAGCGGTGGTGACCACCGGTGCAACCGATGGCGATGGTGACGTAGGCACGGTTGCTGGCGGCAAAGCGCGGCAGCCATTTTTCCAGATAGGCGAGGATATCCTGATACATCTCCTCGACTTCCGGTTGCGCCGCCAGGTAGTCGATCACCGGTTGCTCAAGCCCGGAATGGTCGCGCAGTTCAGGCTTCCAGTAGGGGTTGGGCAGGCAGCGCGCATCGAATACCAGATCGGCATCCACCGGCATGCCGCGCTTGAAACCGAAGGATTCGACGAGAAAGGCGGTGCCGGCCTGCGTCTGACCGAGCAGGCGCAGCTTGAGCGTATCGCGCAGCTGGTAGAGGTTCAGGCGGGTGGTGTCGATTCTCAGGTCGGCGCGATCGGTGATCGGTGCCAGCAGCTGGCTTTCGTAGGCAATGGCTTCGGCCAGCGATCGATTTTCGTTGGTCAGCGGATGGCGTCTGCGGGTTTCCGAAAAGCGCTTGAGCAGGGTTTCGTCTTCGGCGTCGAGGTAGAGCACGTCACAGCGGATGTTGCGCTTGCGCACTTCCTCGAGCAGCTCGGGGAAGCGCTTGAGCTGGCTCAGCAGGTTGCGTGCATCGATGGATACGGCCACCTGCGGCAGCAGCATGTCGCTGTGCGGCAGGAAGCGCTCGGCCAGATCCGGCAGCAAGCCGGCCGGCAGGTTGTCGATGCAATAAAAGCCGTTGTCCTCAAGTACATCGAGGGCGGTGCTCTTGCCCGAGCCCGAGCGACCGCTGACGATGATCAGGCGCATGTCATTGACCGTTCTGAATGTCCACCACGACCTGATAGAGATCTTCGCCACTGTTGGCCTGGCGTAGACGTTCACGTACATCCTGGCGGTCGAGCATGCTGGCGATCTGGCGCAGCAGTTCGAGGTGCGCGTCGGTTGCCGCTTCCGGCACCAGCAGAACGAACAGCAGGTCGACCGGCGCACCGTCGATGGCGTCGAAGTCGACCGCGGTGTCCAGGTGCAATACGGCGCTGATTGGTGCACTGCAGCCGGCCAGGCGGCAGTGGGGAATGGCGATGCCGTTGCCGAAGCCGGTGGAACCGAGCTTCTCGCGGGCGATGAGGCTTTCGAAGATATCCTGGGCGTCCAGGTCGGGCAGGTCGCGTGCCACCAGGTTGGCGATCTGTTCGAGCACGCGTTTCTTGCTGCCGCCCGGCACGTTCACCAGGGAACGGCCGGGGGTCAGGATGTTTTCAAGTCGGATCATGGATGGGGAATGTCAGCGGGCCGTGGCGCCTTGCAGGCGCTCGAGCTGCTTTTCCTTGTGCTTGATGAGTTGACGGTCGAGTTTATCGGCCAACAGGTCGATGGCAGCGTACATGTCCTGATGTTCGGCATTGGCGACGACTTCGCCGCCGGCGACATGCAGGGTGGCTTCGATCTTCTGCTTGAGTTTTTCGACCTCCATGATCACCTGAACGTTGGTGATCTTGTCGAAGTGGCGTTCCAGTCGGCCCAGTTTCTCGCCGATATAGTCACGCAGGGCGTCGGTCACATCCAGCTGATGTCCACTGATGTTGACTTGCATACCGCTTTCTCCTTGTTGCCTTGTGTAAGAGACGGGTCTGGTTCGACCCGCCGCCGGAACACGTTGGCCTGAAGACCTGAGGTCTTCAGTCGATCTGGCCTACATCAGTCGCTTGCGCTCACTGGAGGGCGCTATACCGAGGGACTCGCGATACTTGGCGACCGTCCGACGGGCGACTTGGATGCCTTGTGCCTCCAGTAAACCAGCGATCTTGCTGTCACTCAACGGCTTTTTCGCGTTTTCTGCGGCAACCAGTTTCTTGATGATTGCGCGGATCGCGGTGGACGAGCATTCGCCACCCTCGGAGGTGCTGACGTGGCTGGAGAAGAAGTACTTCAGCTCGTAAATGCCGCGTGGCGTGTGCATGAATTTCTGCGTGGTGACCCGCGAAATGGTCGACTCGTGCATGCCTACCGCTTCGGCGATGTCGTGCAACACCAGGGGTTTCATCGCCTCGTCGCCGTAATCGAGGAAGCCGCGCTGGTGCTCGACGATCTGCGTGGCCACCTTCATCAGCGTCTCGTTGCGGCTTTGCAGGCTCTTGATGAACCAGCGTGCCTCCTGCAGCTGGTTGCGCATGAAGGTGTTGTCGGCACTGGAGTCGGCACGTTTGACGAAGCCGGCGTACTGCGGGTTGACCCGCAGGCGCGGCATGGCTTCCTGGTTCAGTTCCACCAGCCAGCGGTCGTTGTGCTTGCGCACGATCACGTCCGGTACCACGTATTCCGGCTCGCTGGATTCGATCTGCGAGCCCGGGCGCGGATTCAGGCGCTGGATCAAGTCGATGACCTGGCGCAGTTCGTCTTCCTTGAGCTTGGTGCGGCGCATCAGCTGGGCGTAGTCGCGGCTGCCGAGCAGCTCCAGGTAGTCGCTGACCACGCGCTGGGTTTCAGCGAGCCAGGGCGTGCTGGCCGGCAACTGGCGCAGTTGCAGCAGCAGGCATTCGCGCAGGTCGCGGGCACCGATTCCGGCTGGTTCGAACTGCTGGATGCGGTGCAGTACCACTTCCACTTCGTCCAGCTCGATGTCCAGTTCGGGATCGAAGGACTCGGTCACTTCCTCGAGGGTTTCCTCGAGGTAGCCGTCGTTGTTGATGCAGTCGATCAGGGTGGCGGCGATCAGCCGGTCCTTGTCCGACATGGGCGCCAGGTTCAGTTGCCAGAGCAGGTGGCTCTGCAGGCTCTCGCCGCTGGAGGTGCGGGTGGTGAAGTCCCACTCGTCGTCATCGTTGCTGGGCAGGCTGCTGGCGCTGGTCTGGTAGATGTCTTCCCAGGCGGTATCGACCGGCAGTTCGTTGGGGATGCGTTCGCCCCATTCACCGTCTTCCAGGTTGTCCACCGTCGGCGTGGTTTCCTGGTAGCTCTCTTCCTTGCTCGGCGCAGGGCTGGCGCTTTCCGCGCCATCGGCCATCGGGTCGCTGTTGTCGAAGTCGTCGCCATCTTCCTGGCGCTCGAGCATGGGGTTGGATTCCAGCGCCTCCTGGATTTCCTGTTGCAGGTCCAGGGTGGAGAGTTGGAGGAGGCGGATAGCCTGTTGCAGCTGCGGGGTCATCGTCAGCTGCTGGCCCATCTTGAGGACTAGCGATGGTTTCATTGCAGACCTTAATTTACTGGCGAGTTACGCCTTCCACATCAGGGCGCCGAAGCGCCGCCAGGAAGCAAATTATATGCCTGAATTTCTCATTCTTGCCTAGGGGTTGCAATATTTCTGTAGCGAAACCGCGGCGACCTACAGGCGGAATTCGTGACCCAGATACACCTCTTTCACCGTCTGGTTGGCGAGGATGGCCTCGGCGTCACCCTCGGCGATCAGCTGGCCATCGTTGACGATGTAGGCGGTCTCGCAGATATCCAGGGTTTCGCGCACGTTGTGATCGGTGATCAGGATGCCGATGCCCTTGGTCTTGAGGTGGTGGATGATCTGCTTGATGTCGCCCACCGAAATCGGGTCGACACCGGCGAAGGGTTCGTCGAGCAGGATGAACTTGGGGTTGGTCGCCAGGGCGCGGGCAATTTCCACGCGGCGGCGTTCGCCGCCGGACAGGCTCATGCCGAGGCTGTCGGCAATGTGGTGGATGTGGAATTCCTGCAGCAGGCTCTCCAGCTCCGCCTGGCGCCCGGCGCGGTCCAGGTCCTTGCGCGTTTCGAGAATGGCCATGATGTTGTCGGCCACCGACAGCTTGCGGAAGATCGAGGCCTCCTGCGGCAGGTAGCCGATACCGGCGCGCGCACGCCCATGCATGGGCTGATGGCTGACGTCGAGGTCGTCGATCAGCACGCGACCCTGATCGGCGCGTACCAGGCCGACGATCATGTAGAAGCAGGTGGTCTTGCCGGCACCGTTGGGGCCGAGCAGGCCGACGATCTGGCCGCTTTCGATGCTCAGGCTGACGTCACGCACGACCTGGCGGCTCTTGTAGCTTTTCGCCAGGTGTTGGGCTTTGAGAATGGCCATTACTGCTGCTGATCCGCGGGTTTGTTCTTCGGTTGGATAACCATGTCGATGCGCGGGCGCGGCGTGCTGACGTTGCCGCCCGTGGCGCGCCCGGCGTTGACGATCTGGCGGCGGGTGTCGTAGACGATCTTCTCGCCTTCGAAGGTATTGCCTTCCTGCACCACCTTGGCCTGGTCGATCAGTACGATGCGCTCGTTGCTGGCGAAGTACTGGATGGTCCTGCCGTAGGCCTTGACCACTTCCTTGTCCACGGCCGGCTTCTGCTCGTAGTAGGCCAGGTTGCCCACCGAGGTGAACACGTCGATGTCGCCGCTGGCGGTCTGCGTGATGGTCACGGTGTCGCCGGTGATCTTCAGGGTGCCCTGGGTGATGATCACGTCGCCACGGTAGACGGCTACGCCTTGCTTGTCATCGAGCTCGGCACTGTCGGCCTGGATACGGATCGGCTGGTCGCGATCCGATGGCAGTGCCCAGGCAGCCGCGCTTCCCAATGCGGCGCCGAGGCTGAGAATCAGGGGGAGGGTATTAACGAACCTCATGCTGGCCTCTTACGTTGGACTGCAGGATCATCCTGCCGTCATTCAAGTACGCTTTCATTCCTTGTGCCGTGGTCACCCCGTTGGCCGCGACGATTCTAACGGCTTGCTCGGTCTGCGCATATTCCTTGTCCGGAATAACGGTCATGCGGCTACTGGTGATGATGGTTGGACGGTTCTTGGCATCGGTGCGGGCGATGCGCACATCGTCGATCAGTTCTACCTCGACGCCGCCAGGGGAGACTTCGGCACGCTGGCTGGTCACTTTCCAAGGCAGTTCGGTGCCGCGGTAGAGGTCCAGCCTGGGCATGTCGATCAGGGTGATATCGGTGCTCTTGACGTGTTCGAGCTTGTCCGCGGTCATGCGGTAATGCAGCTTGCCGTCGTCCTGGTACTGCACGGTGCGCGCGCCGACGACGTAGAAATCGATGACATTGTCGTCGCCGCCCTGCTGGGTTACGCGGACGCTGTCCGGGGCGAGGTTCCAGTAGCCGAGAGCAGCCACCACGACTGCGATCAGACCGAAGATCAGGGTGTTGAGGATTTTACGCGGCATGCTGTTCTCTACAGGTAGGCGGCCTGGGCCGCATCCAGTGTGCCCTGGGCACGCATGATCAGTTCGCAGAATTCCCGCGCCGCGCCGTCACCGCCGCGCGCCTGGGTCACCCCATGGGCGTGCTGGCGCACGAAGCTGTCGGCGCTGGCCACGGCCATGCCCAGTCCGACCCGGCGAATCACCGGAAGGTCCGGCAGGTCGTCGCCCAGATAGGCGACCTGCTCATAGCTTAGGCCGAGTTCGGCGAGCAGACCGTCGAGCACGACCAGCTTGTCCTCGCGGCCCTGGAACAGGTGCTGGATACCGAGGTTGTTTGCGCGGCGCTCCACCACCGGGGTCTTGCGTCCGCTGATGATGGCGGTTTGCACGCCGGAGTTGATCAGCATCTTGATGCCGTGGCCGTCGAGCGTGTTGAAGGTCTTGAACTCGCTGCCGTCTTCGAGGAAGTACAGGCGACCGTCGGTGAGCACGCCGTCGACATCGAAGATCGCCAGTTTCACCGCTCGGGCGCGTCGCAGCAGATCGTTCATCACATCACCCCCGCGCGCAGCAGGTCGTGCATGTTGAGCGCGCCGACCGGCCGGTCCTGCTCGTCCACGACTACCAGGGCGTTGATCTTGTGGTCTTCCATGATCTTCAGGGCTTCGGCGGCGAGCATCTCGGCGCGGGCGGTCTTGCCGTGCGGGGTCATGACTTCGTCGATCGAGGCCTGGCGCACGTCGATGCCCTTGTCCAGGGTGCGGCGCAGATCGCCGTCGGTGAAGATGCCGGCGAGGCGGCCGTCGGCTTCCAGCACCACGGTCATGCCCAGGCCCTTCTGGGTCATTTCCAGCAGCGCATCGCGCAGGCTGGTGCCGCGATTCACCCGCGGCAGGGCGTCGCCGGCGTGCATCACGTTCTCCACCTTGAGCAGCAGGCGGCGGCCGAGGGCGCCACCGGGGTGGGAGAAGGCGAAGTCTTCGGCGGTGAAGCCGCGCGCTTCCAGCAGGGCGATGGCCAGGGCATCGCCCAGCACCAGGCTGGCGGTGGTCGAGGAGGTCGGCGCCAGGTTCAGCGGGCAGGCTTCCTGCGACACGCGCGCATCGAGGTTGACCTCGGCGGCCTTGGCCAGCGGCGAGTCGGGGTTGCCAGTCATGCTGATCAGGCGGATGCCGAGGCGCTTGATCAGCGGCAGCAGGGTGACGATCTCGGCGGTCGAGCCGGAGTTGGACAGGGCCAGGACGATGTCATCCCGGGTGATCATGCCCATGTCGCCATGGCTGGCTTCGGCCGGGTGGACGAAGAACGCCGTGGTGCCGGTACTGGCCAGGGTAGCGGCGATCTTGTTGCCGATATGCCCGGACTTGCCCATGCCGACCACCACCACACGGCCCTTGCAACTCAGGATCAGCTCGCAGGCCTTGATGAAATCGGCGTTGATACGGGGCAGAAGCTCCTGCACCGCTTCAAGTTCTAGGCGGATGGTGCGCTGCGCGGAGTCGATCAGGTCGCGGGTCTGGTTCATTGGCTGAGCTGTCGGGCGAAAAAGACGGGGATTATAACGGGAAAAGCTTTCCGCGCTCACCTTTGCTGCGTGTTGCGCGTTGTCGAAGCTGTCGCAAGTCTGAACGCTGCATGGTGGCGCTATTGGGCGGTATGTTCGGCAAATGCTATAGTTCGCCGCCATTTTGGCCCCCTCTGGCTGGCGCGTGTCCTCGCTCGTGGAGGTGGCGTCTGCCAGGAAGGCCTGATTTTCAAGGAGTTCAGATGAGCGCCGAGCACCAGTACGCGATCGAGTTGCAGGGCGTCAGCTTTCAGCGTGGCGCGCGGTCGATCTTCGACAAGGTCGACATCCGCATTCCGCGCGGCAAGGTCACCGGCATCATGGGGCCTTCCGGCTGTGGCAAGACCACCTTGTTGCGGCTGATCGCCGCCGAACTGCGCCCTTCTGCCGGCGATGTTCGTATCGGCGGGGTCAGCCTGCCGAAGCTGTCGCGTGATGAGCTGTTCGACATGCGCAAGCAGATGGGCGTGCTGTTCCAGAGTGGTGCGCTGTTCACCGACCTCGACGTGTTCGAGAACGTCGCCTTTCCGTTGCGTGTGCACACCAAGCTCCCTGAGGAGATGATCCGCGACATCGTCCTGATGAAGCTGCAGGCCGTTGGCTTGCGCGGGGCCGTGGAGCTGATGCCGGACGAGCTGTCCGGCGGCATGAAGCGCCGTGTGGCGCTGGCGCGGGCGATTGCCCTCGATCCGCAGATTCTGCTGTATGACGAGCCGTTCGTCGGTCAGGACCCCATCGCCATGGGCGTGCTGGTGCGCCTGATTCGCCTGCTCAACGATGCGTTGGGGATCACCAGCGTGGTGGTTTCCCACGATCTGGCGGAAACCGCCAGCATCGCCGATTACATCTACGTGGTCGGTGATGCCCAGGTGCTGGGGCATGGCACGCCGGCCGAGCTGATGGAGTCGGACAATCCGCGTATTCGCCAGTTCATGAAGGGCATTCCGGACGGCCCGGTGCCGTTCCATTTTCCGGCGCCGGACTATCGCGAAGATCTGTTGGGGAGAGGTTGATGCGTAGAATTTCACCGCTCGAACGGCTGCGGCTGTTCGGTCGTGCGGGTATCGATGTGGTGGCGACGCTGGGGCGTTCGGTGCTGTTCCTGGTAGGCGCGCTGTTCGGCCGCAGCCGCGCCGGCAAACCCCTGCAACTGCTGATCAAGCAGTTGTTCGCGGTCGGCGTGATGTCGCTGGCGATCATCGTCGTGTCCGGCATCTTCATCGGCATGGTGCTGGCCCTGCAGGGTTACAACATCCTGGTCAGCTACGGCTCCGAGCAGGCGGTCGGGCAGATGGTCGCGCTGACCCTGCTGCGCGAACTCGGCCCGGTAGTCACCGCGCTGCTGTTCGCCGGTCGCGCCGGTTCGGCGCTGACGGCCGAGATCGGCAACATGAAGTCCACCGAGCAGCTGTCCAGCCTGGAGATGATTGGCGTCGATCCGCTCAAGTACATCATCGCCCCGCGGCTGTGGGCCGGGTTCATCTCCATGCCGCTGCTGGCGATGATCTTCAGCGTTGTCGGCATCTGGGGCGGGGCCATGGTCGCGGTGGACTGGCTGGGCGTCTACGAGGGCTCGTTCTGGTCGAACATGCAGAACAGTGTTTCCTTTTATGACGATGTGCTCAACGGCGTGATCAAGAGCATCGTCTTCGCCTTCGTGGTGACCTGGATCGCCGTGTTCCAGGGCTATGACTGCGAACCCACTTCCGAGGGCATCAGCCGCGCGACCACGCGCACCGTGGTGTATGCCTCGCTGGCCGTACTTGGCCTTGATTTCATTCTGACCGCTTTGATGTTTGGAGACTTCTGATGCAAAACCGCACGCTGGAGATTGGTGTCGGCCTGTTCCTCATGGCCGGTGTGCTGGCCCTGCTGCTGTTGGCCCTGCGCGTCAGCGGCCTGAGCGTCGGCAGTGCCGGCGATACCTACAAGGTCTACGCCTACTTCGACAACATCGCCGGGTTGACCGTACGTGCCAAGGTGACCATGGCCGGCGTGACCATCGGCAAGGTCACCGCCATCGACCTGGATCGCGACAGCTACATGGGCCGGGTGACCCTGGAGCTCGATGGCAACGTCAATAACCTGCCCGAGGATTCCACCGCCTCGATCCTGACCGCGGGTCTGCTCGGCGAGAAATACATCGGCATCAGCGTCGGTGGTGACGAGGAGGTGCTCAAGGACGGCAGCACCATCCACGACACGCAGTCCTCGCTGGTGCTGGAAGACCTGATTGGCAAATTCCTGCTCAATTCGGTCAATAAAGATGAAGCCAATTGATGAGGGCTCCCGAGATGTTCAAGACCGTGCGTAATTCCCTGCTGGCGCTTCTGGCTGCCGTGCCGCTGCTGGCCTTTGCCGCGCCCAGCGCCCATGAGGTGGTGCAGCAGACCACCGATACCCTGCTGGCCGATCTGAAGGCCAACAAGGAGCAATACCGCAGCAATCCCAATGCTTTCTACGACTCGCTCAACGAGATTCTCGGCCCGGTGGTGGATGTCGATGGCATCGCCCGTGGCGTGATGACCGTGCGCTATTCGCGCCAGGCCTCGCCCGAGCAGATGAGCCGTTTCCAGGAGAACTTCAAGCGCAGCCTGATGCAGTTCTATGGCAACGCCCTGCTCGAGTACAACAACCAGGACATCCGCGTACTGCCGGCCAGCGGCCGCGCCGAAGGCGAGCGCACCTCGGTGGGCATGGAGATTCGCGATGGCAAGGGTGCGGTCTATCCGCTGTCCTACACCATGGTGTCGATCGATGGCACCTGGAAGCTGCGCAACGTGGTGATCAACGGCATCAACGTCGGCAAGCTGTTCCGTGACCAGTTCGCCCAGTCGATGCAGAACAATCGCAACGACCTGGACAAGGTCATCGACACCTGGGCTGATACCGTGGCCCGTGCGCGTCAGGCGCGGGGCGAGTCGTGAGTCAGGCCAGCCTTACCGAGCGGAGTGCCGGGCAACTGCATCTGGCTGGCGTGCTGGACTACAGCACCGGCCCGCAGTTGCGCGAGCAGGGCGCGCGCCTGATCGCCGCCAGCAGCGTGGGGCGCCTGTCGCTCGACTGCAGCGCCGTGGAAAAATCCAGCAGCGTCGGTCTGGCGCTGCTGCTGGCGTTCGTTCGCGATGCGCGCAAGGCCGGGCGCGAGCTGTCGATCAGCGCGCTGCCCGCCGACATGCGCGAGATCGCCCAGGTCAGCGGCCTGCTGGAGTTGCTGCCGCTGCAGTCCTGAGGCGCCTCCCGGCGTTCCGTCAGCACCGCTGCTGGCGGGGTTCGCAGGCGGGAGGCTTTTTTGTATGATGGCCGACCCGCGGGCGTAGGTAGCCCGAATGCGTCAGTCGAGGTCGAGCATGCAGGCTGCAGAAGTAAAAAGCCTCCTAGAGGAAAAACTCCCGAACACCCAGGTGGAAGTCGAAGGCGAAGGCTGCAACTTCCAGCTCAACCTGATCAGCGACGAGCTGGCCGCCCTCAGCCCGGTCAAGCGTCAGCAGCAGATCTATGCCCACCTCAATGCCTGGATCGCCGATGGCAGCATCCACGCGGTGACCATGAAATTCTTCAGCCAGGCCGATTGGGCCGCGCGTTCCTGAGCCTGCGGGCGACGAGACTCCTATGGACAAACTGATCATTACCGGCGGCGCTCGCCTCGATGGCGAAATCCGCATTTCCGGTGCGAAGAACTCTGCGCTGCCGATTCTGGCCGCGACCCTGCTGGGCGATGCGCCGGTCACCATCTGCAACCTGCCGCACCTGCACGACATCACCACCATGATCGAGCTGTTCGGTCGCATGGGCATCGAACCGGTGATCGACGAGAAGCTGGCGGTGGAAGTCGACGCCCGCGCGATCAAGACTCTGGTCGCCCCTTACGAGCTGGTGAAGACCATGCGCGCCTCGATCCTGGTGCTCGGCCCGATGGTCGCCCGTTTCGGCGAGGCCGAAGTGGCCCTGCCCGGCGGTTGCGCCATCGGCTCGCGTCCGGTCGACCTGCATATTCGCGGTCTCGAGGCCATGGGCGCGCAGATCGACGTGGAAGGCGGCTACATCAAGGCCAAGGCGCCGGAAGGCGGTCTGCGCGGTGCGCACTTCTTCTTCGACGTGGTCAGCGTGACCGGTACCGAGAACATCATGATGGCCGCGACCCTGGCCAAGGGCCGCAGCGTGCTGGAAAACGCCGCGCGTGAGCCCGAAGTGGTCGACCTGGCCAACTGCCTGATCGCCATGGGCGCGAAGATCCAGGGCGCCGGTACCGACACCATCATCATCGATGGCGTCGAGCGCCTGCACGGCGCGCGTTTCAACGTGATGCCCGACCGTATCGAAACCGGCACCTACCTGGTGGCCGCTGCCGTCACCGGTGGTCGGGTCAAGGTCAAGGATGCCGATCCATCGACCCTGGAGGCCGTACTGGCCAAACTGCAGGAAGCCGGCGCCGAGATCACCACCGGTCCGGACTGGATCGAGCTGGACATGAAGGGCAAGCGTCCGAAGGCCGTCAATCTGCGTACCGCGCCGTACCCGGCATTCCCTACCGACATGCAGGCGCAGTTCATCGCCCTCAATGCCGTGGCCGAAGGCACCGGCACCATCATCGAGACCGTGTTCGAAAACCGTTTCATGCACGTCTACGAGATGCTGCGCATGGGCGCCAACATCCTGGTCGAAGGCAATACGGCGGTGGTCACCGGCGTCGAGAGGCTCAAGGGCGCGCCGGTGATGGCCACCGACCTGCGTGCTTCGGCGAGCCTGGTGCTGGCTGCGCTGGTGGCCGATGGCGATACGCTGATCGACCGCATCTACCACATCGACCGTGGTTACGAGTGCATCGAGGAGAAGCTGCAGCTGCTCGGCGCCAAGATTCGCCGCGTTCCGGGTTGATGGCGATCTGCTGCGCGTCGGTCCTGCTGCGTTAAAAACAGGCTCGGAATGCTCATTTACAACTTGTAAACTCCGCTTCCTCGCCTGTTTTTGCCTTGCATGACTCTAGCTCGCGAGATCGCAGATAGTGTGGCCACCCCTCTCGGGCGGCCGCTTCCGCTCAAGGAAACCGTTCCATGCTGACCATCGCCCTGTCCAAAGGCCGCATTCTCGATGACACCCTGCCGTTGCTGGCGGCTGCGGGCATCGAGCCGACCGATAACCCGGACAAGAGCCGCAAGCTGATCATTCCCACCACTCAGGATGACGTGCGCCTTTTGATCGTGCGTGCCACCGACGTGCCGACCTATGTCGAGCATGGCGCGGCCGACCTCGGCGTGGCCGGCAAGGACGTATTGATGGAATACGGCGGCCAGGGCATCTACGAGCCGCTGGATCTGCAGATCGCCAAGTGCAAGCTGATGACCGCAGGCCGGGTCGGCGCGCCGGAGCCCAAGGGCCGGCTGCGCGTGGCCACCAAGTTCGTCAATGTCGCCAAGCGTTACTACGCCGAGCAGGGCCGTCAGGTCGACATCATCAAGCTCTACGGCTCGATGGAACTGGCGCCGCTGGTGGGCCTGGCCGACAAGATCATCGACGTGGTCGACACCGGCAACACCCTGCGTGCCAACGGCCTGGAGCCGCAGGAACTGATCGCCACCATCAGCTCGCGACTGATCGTCAACAAGGCTTCGATGAAGATGCAGCATGCGCGCATCCAGTCCTTGATCGATACCCTGCGTGGCGCCATCGAAGCACGACACCAAGGCTGACTCCTTTCCGCGACTTCTGGTCGCGGCAGCCTATCCGTGTCATAGCCATTTTTCTTGGGTGCCCGCACGGTGGGCTTGCTACTCTAGCGGCGCCTGAGATTTGCTATTACACGAGGCTTTGCCATGACCGCTCCCATTGCTGTTCGCCGACTCAACGCCGCTGACCAGGACTTCGCCCGACACCTGGATCATCTGCTGAGCTGGGAGAGTGTGTCCGACGATGGCGTCAACCAGCGCGTGCTGGAAATCATCCAGGCCGTGCGTCAGCGTGGCGATGCCGCCCTGGTCGAGTACACCCAGCGCTTCGATGGCCTGGAGGTCGCCAGCATGGCCGACCTGATCCTGCCACGCGAGCGTCTGGAGCTGGCGCTGACCCGCATCAGCGCTGAGCAGCGCCAGGCCCTTGAAGTGGCCGCCGAACGCGTGCGCAGTTACCACGAGAAGCAGAAGCAGGATTCCTGGCGCTACAGCGAGGCCGACGGCACCGTGCTGGGGCAGAAGGTCACGCCGCTGGACCGCGCCGGCCTGTATGTGCCGGGCGGCAAGGCCTCCTATCCGTCCTCGGTGCTGATGAACGCCATCCCGGCCAAGGTCGCCGGCGTGCCCGAGGTGGTCATGGTGGTGCCGACCCCGCGCGGCGAGATCAACGAGATCGTCCTGGCTGCCGCCGCCATCGCCGGCGTCGATCGCGTGTTCACCATCGGTGGCGCGCAGGCCGTGGCGGCGCTGGCCTATGGCACCGAGAGCGTGCCGCCGGTGGACAAGATCGTCGGCCCGGGCAACATCTACGTGGCCACCGCCAAGCGCCACGTGTTTGGCAAGGTCGGTATCGACATGATCGCCGGGCCTTCTGAAATTCTCGTGGTGTGCGACGGCCAGACCGATCCGGACTGGATCGCCATGGACCTGTTCTCCCAGGCCGAGCACGACGAGGATGCCCAGTCGATTCTGGTCAGCCCCGATGCCGCCTTTCTCGACAAGGTTGCCGAAAGCATCGCCAAGCTGCTGCCGACCATGGAGCGGGCCGAGATCATCCGCACCTCGCTGGAAGGCCGTGGCGCTCTGATTCAGGTGGCGGACATGGCCCAGGCCATCGAGGTGGCCAACCGCATCGCGCCGGAGCATCTGGAGCTGTCGGTGGCCGACCCGGAGGCCTGGTTGCCCGAGATTCGTCATGCCGGTGCGATCTTCATGGGCCGTTACACTGCCGAAGCGCTGGGCGATTACGTGGCCGGCCCCAACCACGTGCTGCCCACTTCCGGCACCGCGCGCTTTTCCTCGCCGCTGGGGGTGTACGACTTCCAGAAGCGTTCGTCGATCATCTTCTGCTCGCCGGACGGCGCGTCGGAGCTTGGCAAGAGCGCCTCGGTGCTGGCGCGCGGCGAATCGCTGACCGCGCATGCGCGTAGCGCCGAGTATCGGATCAAGTGAGATAGGGTGCGCTGAGCGCACCTTGTGAAGGTTGTGGTGCGCACGGCGCACCCTACGGATCGAGCTTCGCAGGCTGAGCGAGGCGATACCCATCACCCCACGCAACGCATTCGAGGAGAGAAGGGCAGATGAGCAAATTCTGGAGCCCCTTCGTCAAGGACCTGGTGCCCTATGTGCCAGGCGAGCAGCCCAAGCTGAGCAAGCTGGTCAAGCTCAACACCAACGAGAACCCCTATGGGCCGTCGCCCAAGGCCATCGCCGCCATGCAGGCCGAGGTCAACGACGACCTGCGCCTGTACCCGGACCCCAACGGTGACCGGCTGAAACAGGCGGTGGCCGACTACTACGGCGTGAGCACCGCCCAGGTGTTCGTCGGCAATGGCTCCGACGAGGTGCTGGCGCACGCCTTCCATGGGCTGTTCCAGCACCAGGCACCACTGCTGTTCCCGGATATCAGCTACAGCTTCTATCCGGTGTACTGCGGTCTGTACGGCATCGATTACCAGCAGGTGCCGCTGGACGAGCAGTTCCAGATTCGCGTCGAAGACTATGCCCGCCCCAATGGCGGCATCATCTTCCCCAACCCCAACGCGCCGACCGGCTGCCTGCTGCCGCTCGAGGCCGTCGAGCGTCTTTTGCAGGGCAGCCCGGATTCGGTGGTGCTGGTGGATGAGGCCTATATCGACTTCGGCGGCCAGAGTGCCATCGCCCTGGTCGACAAGTACCCGAATCTGCTGGTCACCCAGACCCTGTCCAAGTCGCGTTCGCTGGCCGGTCTGCGCGTCGGCATCGCGGTCGGTCACCCGGATCTGATCGAAGCGCTGGAGCGGATCAAGAACAGCTTCAACTCCTATCCGCTCGATCGCATGGCCATTGCCGGCGCGGCGGCGGCGTTCGAGGATCGCGAGTATTTCGAGCAGACCTGCCGGCAGGTGATTGCCAGCCGCGAGAGGGTGGTCGCCGGGTTGCAGGGGCTGGGCTTCGAGGTGCTGCCGTCGGCCGCCAATTTCGTCTTCGCCCGTCATCCGAGCAAGGATGCTGCAACGCTGGCAGCCGGCCTGCGCGAGCAGGGCGTGATCGTGCGCCACTTCAAGCAGCCGCGCATCGCCCAGTTCCTGCGTATCACCATCGGTACGCCGGAGCAGAACCAGGCCTTGCTGGACGCTCTGCAAAGTCTTTGATCAGGCGGGCCGAAAAAAGCCGGTGGCGCGTCAGCGTCACCGGCTTTTTCCATGGCACGCGGCGAGGGCTTACTCGTGGTGCGGCTGGCCAAGGAAGGTCAGCGAGGTGAACAGGCCGCGGCTCTCGATATTCGGGTCGTTTTCCACCGGTACGTAGACCGAGGCGCTGATGATGTTCAGCGCCTCGTTGCGCACCGTGACCTGGGCACGGCCCTCGGCATCGGTTACCGCGCTGACCTGGTGCGGCGCGCCGCGATAGTCACCGACCAGTTCGACGCCTGCCATCGGCTTGCCGTCCACCAGCACGCGCACCGGCAGCGGCTTGCCCGGGCCGACCTTGAGCGGGTCGACTTCCGGCACTATGACCATCTTCAACTGATCCAAGGCAGGCAGCTTTGCGCCTTCGGCGTAGATCGCCAGGCTGTACTTGTAGGTGTGCAGCGACTGGGTCGAGTTCGGCACCTGGCTGCGGCCCTGGTTGACCCACTGGCCGTCCGGGGTCTTCGACCAGGCGCCGTTGTCCAGTGCCACGCCGAGTACGGCGGGGTTCTTCAAGGGTTGCAGGCGGGCATGGTCGGCCAGGCGCTCGACGGTCACCGGGATCATCTTGCCGGCGGCGTCATAGGCCCAGGCGCCGCTGATCTTCTCCGGCTTGAAGGCGTCGTCCTCGGCGCCATGGCCGTAGACCACTTCGATGTTGCCGCGACGCTCTTCGGTCCACAGACCGTGGGCGAGGGCGCCGCTGCTGGCGAACAGGCCGGCGAGCAGCAGGCAGGCGGGAATGCGCATGAATATCTCCAATTCACAGGTTGAGGGTCAGGTTGACGCTGAGGTTGCGCGGATCGCCGGGCATTACCCAGACGCTGTTGAACGAGCGCTCGTAGTACTTGCGATCGAACAGGTTGTTGAGGTTCAGGCCCAGGCTCAGGTCCTTGGTGGCCTGCCAGCGGGCCAGCAGATCCACCGTGGTGTAGGCCGGCAGCTCGAAGTTGCTGCCGGTCTGCCCGGAGCGGTCGCCGACATAGTTGACTGCGGCGCCGAATTCCGAGCCCTGCAGCGAGCCGCCCTGGAACTGGTAGACGCCCATCAGGCTGGCGCTGTTGCGGGCGATGCCGAGCAGGTCGCTGCCCTCGGGGATGCTGTTGTCCTTGGTCACCTCTGCGTCGATGTAGGCGTAGGCGCCTATCACCCGTAGGGCATCGGTGAGCTGACCGCTGACCTGCAGGTCCAGACCCTGGCTGCGGGCCTTGCCGGCGGCAATGCTGTCGCCGGGATTGTTCGGGTCAGCGGTCAGCACGTTTTCCTTGTCGATATGGAACAGCGCTACCGTGGCGCCGAGGCGACTATCAAACAGGTCGAGCTTGAGGCCGGTCTCGTAGCCGAGGCCCTTCTCCGGCTTGAACACCTGCCCCTGGGCACCGATGGTGTTGGGCTTGAACGACATCGAGGCGTTGGCGAACACGCCAACTTCCGGCGTCAGCTGGTAGAGCACGCCGGCACGCGGGGTGGCGACCTCCTTGGTCTGCTCGTTGCTGACCCGCGTGCTGCGGTTGCGCGCGGTCTGCTCGAAACGCTCCAGGCGCACGCCGAGCAGGCCGCTCCAGCGCTCGCTGAAGGTGATCTGGTCCTGCAGGTTGAGGGCGTAGCTTTCCGTGTGCTCGTGAAAGTCGTTGGGATTGACGATGGGCGGTTTGGGCTGGCCATAGACGGGGTTGTAGATGTTCTGGCCGTAGCCCAGGCCGGTCACGCTCTGCGGGTACTTCTGGCTGTTGCGGTAGTTCTCGTACTCCAGGCCCAGCAGCGTCTGGTGCTGCCAGCCGGCCAGGTCGAACTGGCCGTGCAGCTCGGCCTGGGTGATGCTGTCGTTCCATTCGAAGCTGCGCTCGCGGTAAAAGCGCGTGACCTGATCGCCGATCAGTCGCGACGGCTCGGAGCTGTTGCCGTCCAGCGTGCCCTGGCTGTAATGGCTGGCCAGGCGCAGTTTCCAGGCTTCGTTCAGGTAGTGTTCGAGACTGACCTGCAGTAGCTGGTTTTCGTTGCGGATCTTGCCGTCGTTGGGTTCGCCGAGGAAGGTCGAGCGCTTGACCGCCCCCATCTTGCCGTCGACGGCGGGAATGCCGCGGTCGAACACCGAATCGGTACGCGAGAACTCGCTGTCGATCATCAGCAGGGTGTCCGGCGACAGCTGCCAGGTCAGGGTCGGGTTGACGATCTGCCGCTGATTGCCGACGTGATCACGGAAGCTGCCGTTGTCCTCCAGCGCCAGGTTGACCCGCGAGAGCAGCGTGCCTTCATCGTTCAGCGGGGTATTGACGTTGAGGCTGCTGCGGTAGCGATCCCAGCGTCCGGCGCTGGCCTTGAACTGGGTGAAGGCCTCCTGCTGCGGGCGCTTGGTGACGATGTTGACCAGCCCGCCCGGATCGCCGCGGCCGTACAGCGCGGCAGCCGGACCCTTGAGCACTTCCAGACGTTCGATGGCCGAGGCGTCAGGCGAGCTGTAGCTGCCGCGGTTGATGGCGAAGCCGTTGCGGTACAGCTCACCGGTGGTGAAGCCGCGCACGCTGTAGTTGAGGAAGGTCAGGCCGCCGAAGTTGTTCTGCCGCGACACGCCGCCGGCGAAGTCCAGGGCGCGGTCGATGCGGCTGCTGCCGAGGTCTTCCAGCACCTGAGCCGGCACCACGCTGATGGCCTGGGGGATCTCGCTGATCGGCGTGTCGGTGCGGGTGGCGCTGGCCGAGCGTTTGGCGCGGTAGCCCTGCACCGGGCCGTCGGCCTGTTCGCCAGGGGCGCTGATGACGCTGTCGGCCAGTTGTGCCGGAGGTTCGGCGGCGAAGATACAGGGGGTTAGCAGGCTGCCGGCAAGCAGGGTGATGGTGGCGCGCAAGGGAAGTCTCCAGAGGCTTGTAATTTATGTAATAACATTACAATAACCTCAGTCGAGAAAAGTTCCCACATGAAAATGCTCTTCGATCAATTACCGTTGACGGGAGGGCGAATGCCGATCTCGGCGGTCAGCTGCAGCGGCTTGCCGTTGCGCATCACCTCGATGCGGATCTTGTCGCCCGGCTTGGTGCGCGCCACCTGATTCATCGAACGGCGGCCGTCGCTGGCCGGTTCGCCATCGATGCTGAGGATCAGATCGCCGGGCTGCAGACCGGCCTTCTGCGCCGGGCCGTCGCGGTACACGCCGGCGACGACGATGCCGGGGCGTCCTTCCAGGCCGAAGGACTCCGCCAGCTCGGGGGTCAGCGGTTGCACCTCGACGCCCAGGTAACCGCGGATTACCTGGCCGTGCTCGATGATCGCGCGCATCACCTCCAGCGCCAGCTTCACCGGAATGGCGAAGCCGATGCCCTGAGAGCCGCCTGATTTGGAGAAGATCGCCGTGTTGATGCCCACCAGATTGCCGTGGGCGTCCACCAGCGCGCCGCCGGAGTTGCCCGGGTTGATGGCCGCGTCGGTCTGAATGAAGTCTTCGTAGGTGTTCAGGCCCAGCTGGTTGCGCCCGGTGGCGCTGATGATGCCCATGGTCACCGTCTGGCCGACGCCGAAGGGGTTGCCGATGGCCAGGGTGACATCGCCGATGCGAATGCTGTCGGAGCGGCCCAGGGTGATCGCCTGCAGATTGGGCAGGTCGATCTTCAATACCGCCAGATCGGTTTCCGGATCGTTGCCGATCACCCGCGCCAGGGTTTCGCGACCATCCTTGAGCGCCACGACGATCTGGTCGGCGCCGCTGACCACATGGTTGTTGGTCAGCAGATAGCCGTCCTTACTCATCAGCACCGCCGAGCCCAGGCTCGACTCCATGCGTTGCTGGCGCGGCAGGTTGTCGCCGAAGAAGCGGCGGAACGTCGGGTCTTCGAACAGCGGGTGCGCCGGTTTGCTCACCAGCTTGGTGGTGTACAGGTTGGCCACTGCCGGCGATGCGGTGTCGACAGCCTCGGCGTAGGACACCGGGCCTTCCTGCAGGCGACTGTAGATGGGCGCCTGCACCAGCTGCACGTCCTGGCTTGGCAGGCCTACCCATTGCGGGTAGCGCTGGATCAGCAGCAGTGCGAGCAACACACCGACCAGCAGGGGCCAACCGAGAAAACGCAGTGCCTGGGGCATCGGGACAATCCTGAGGGTTGCGGGGGCCAAATGTGGCCCTTAAGGTGGCGCATTATAGTGAGGTGCTCGCCAATTAGGCAGCGGCCCGCAAAAGCTTGAGAGGAATCTTCATGGCCATTGCCCTGTCCACGCTAGTGCAAGAAGCTGACGCTTTCCTGACCGCGTCGCGCATCAGCGATTACTGCCCCAATGGCCTGCAGGTCGAAGGCCGCCCGCAGGTCAGTCGCATCGTCAGCGGCGTTACCGCCAGCCAGGCGCTGATCGACGCCGCCATCGAAGCCGAGGCCGATGTGCTGCTGGTGCATCACGGCTATTTCTGGAAAGGCGAGAACCCCTGCGTCACCGGCATGAAGCAGCGTCGTCTGAAGGCGCTGCTGGCCAACGATATCAGCCTGCTGGCCTATCACCTGCCGCTGGACGTGCATCCCGAGGTGGGCAACAACGTGCAGCTGGCGCGTCAGCTCGGCATCGTCGTCGAAGGCCCGCTGGAGCCGGACAACCCGCGCACCGTCGGCCTGGTCGGCTCGCTGGAAGAACCGATGAGCGCCATCGATTTTGCCCGCCATGTGCAGCAGGTGCTGGGGCGCGAGCCGCTGCTGGTGGAGGGCGAGGGCCTGATTCGCCGGGTCGGCTGGTGCACTGGCGGCGGGCAGGGCTATATCGATCAGGCGATTGCCGCCGGGGTCGATCTGTACCTGACCGGCGAAGCCTCGGAGCAGACCTTCCACAGCGCTCGTGAGAATGGCGTGAGCTTCATCGCCGCCGGTCACCATGCCACCGAGCGTTATGGCGTGCAGGCGCTGGGCGATTATCTGGCACGGCGTTTCGCCCTCGAACACCTGTTCATCGACTGCCCGAATCCGGTCTGATTCGGGCTTTCCTGCAGCTATAACGCTAGATCTTTTCGATCTAACCGGTGCCCTGAGTATAAGCAGGTGCTGTGATAGAGTGCGCGCTCGTCCACGGCCCGCCGGCCCCATAACAGCAAACCGTGAGTAGCCATGCTCGACAAATTGACCCATCTGAAGCAGTTGGAGGCGGAAAGCATCCACATCATTCGTGAAGTGGCCGCCGAATTCGACAACCCGGTGATGCTCTATTCCATCGGCAAGGATTCAGCCGTGATGCTGCATCTGGCCCGCAAGGCGTTCTTCCCTGGCAAGCTGCCTTTCCCGGTGCTGCACGTCGACACCCGCTGGAAATTCCAGGAGATGTACCGCTTCCGCGAGAAGATGGTCAGCGAGATGGGCCTGGAGCTGATCACCCACATCAACCCCGATGGTGTGGCGCAGGACATGAACCCCTTCACCTACGGCAGTGCCAAGCACACCGACGTGATGAAGACCGAGGGCCTCAAGCAGGCGCTGGACAAGTACGGCTTCGACGCCGCCTTCGGTGGCGCGCGCCGCGACGAGGAAAAGTCGCGTGCCAAGGAGCGCGTTTACTCCTTCCGCGACAGCAAGCACCGCTGGGACCCGAAGAACCAGCGCCCCGAGCTGTGGAACGTGTACAACGGCAAGGTCAAGAAGGGCGAGTCGATCCGCGTCTTCCCGCTGTCGAACTGGACCGAGCTGGACATCTGGCAATACATCTACCTGGAGCAGATCCCGATCGTGCCGCTGTACTTCGCCGCCGAGCGTGAAGTCGTGGAGCTCAACGGCACGCTGGTGATGATCGATGACGAGCGCATCCTCAACTACCTGACGCCCGAGCAGAAGGCCAGCATCCACAAGAAGATGGTGCGCTTCCGTACCCTGGGCTGTTACCCGCTGACCGGTGCGGTGGAGTCCACCGCGGCGACCCTGCCGGACATCATCCAGGAAATGCTCCTGACCAAGACCAGCGAACGTCAGGGCCGGGTCATCGACCACGACGCCGCCGGTTCGATGGAAGAAAAGAAACGCCAGGGCTACTTCTAAGGATTCCTCATCATGAGTCACCAGTCTGATCTGATCAGCGAGGACATCCTCGCCTACCTGGCCCAGCACGAACGCAAGGAGCTGCTGCGCTTCCTCACCTGCGGCAACGTCGACGACGGCAAGAGCACCCTGATCGGGCGCCTGCTGCACGACTCCAAGATGATCTACGAGGACCATCTGGAGGCCATCAGCCGCGACTCGAAGAAGGTCGGCACCACCGGCGATGACATCGATCTGGCGCTGCTGGTCGACGGTCTGCAGGCCGAGCGCGAGCAGGGCATCACCATCGACGTGGCCTACCGCTATTTCAGCACCGCCAAGCGCAAGTTCATCATCGCCGACACCCCCGGCCATGAGCAGTACACCCGCAATATGGCCACTGGGGCATCTACGTGTGACCTGGCGATCATCCTGATCGACGCCCGTTACGGTGTGCAGACCCAGACCAAGCGCCACAGCTTCATCGCCTCTCTGCTGGGCATCAAGCATATCGTCGTCGCGGTCAACAAGATGGACCTCAAGGACTTCGATCAGGACGTGTTCGAGCAGATCAAGGCCGACTACCTGGCCTTCGCCGACAAGATCGGCCTGAAGCCGACCACCCTGCACTTCGTGCCCATGTCGGCGCTCAAGGGCGACAACGTGGTCAACAAGTCCGAGCGCTCGCCCTGGTACGACGGCCAGTCGCTGATGGAAATTCTCGAAACCGTGGAGGTGGCGGGTGATCGCAACTTCGACGATCTGCGCTTCCCGGTGCAGTACGTCAACCGTCCCAATCTGAACTTCCGCGGCTTCGCCGGCACCCTGGCCAGCGGCATCGTGCGCAAGGGCGACGAAGTGATGGCACTGCCGTCGGGCAAGACCAGCCGGGTCAAGTCCATCGTCACCTTCGAGGGCGAGCTGGAGCACGCCGGTCCGGGCCAGGCCATCACCCTGACCCTGGAAGACGAGATCGACGTGTCGCGCGGCGACATGCTGGTGCATGCCGACAATCGTCCGCAGGTCACCGACAGTTTCGAGGCCATGCTGGTGTGGATGGGCGAAGAGCCGATGCTGCCGGGCAAGAAGTACGACATCAAGCGCGCCACCAGCTATGTGCCGGGCTCGATCCCGAGCATCGTTCATCGCGTCGACGTCAACACCCTGGAGCAGGGCGCGGCCAGCGAGCTGAAGCTCAACGAAATCGGCCGGGTCAAGGTCGCCCTGGACGCGCCGATTGCCCTGGATGGCTACGAGTACAACCGCACCACCGGTGCCTTCATCGTCATCGACCGCCTGACCAATGGCACTGTCGGCGCCGGCATGATCATCGCCGACCCGATCGCCCATGGCGGCGGCCAGCACGGGCGTCTGGCGCATGTATCGACCGAGGAGCGCGCCGCACGCTTCGGCCAGCAGCCGGCCACCGTGCTGTTCAGCGGCCTGTCCGGTGCCGGCAAGAGCACCCTGGCCTATGCCGTGGAACGCAAGCTGTTCGATATGGGCCGTGCGGTATACGTGCTCGACGGGCAGAACCTGCGTCACGACCTGAACAAGGGGCTGCCGCAGGATCGCGCCGGCCGCGCCGAGAACTGGCGCCGCGCCGCCCATGTGGCGCGTCAGTTCAACGAGGCCGGGATGATCGCCCTGGCCGCCTTCGTCGCCCCGGATGCTGAAGGTCGTGAGCAGGCCAAGGCGCTGATCGGCGGTGAACGCCTGGTTACCGTCTACGTGCAGGCCTCGCCGCAGGTCTGCCGTGAACGCGACCCGCAGGGGCTGTATGCCGCCGGTGGCGACAATATTCCGGGCGAGGGCTTCCCCTATGACGTGCCGCTGGATGCCGATCTGGTGATCGACACCCAGACGCAGTCGGTCGAGGAGGGCGTCAAGGCGGTGCTGGACCTGCTGCGCAGCCGCGGCGCGATCTAAGCACATGCATTGCAACGAGCCCCGCCTAGTAGCGGGGCTCGTCGTTTGTGGGGTGTCTTTTGTAGGAGCGAATTCATTCGCGATGTGGGCTTACGATGATCGCGAATGAATTCGCTCCTATCGTCCCGCGTAGCCCGCAACCACGCTCAATCAAAAGCCCCGCAATACGGTAATGCTGGTCACTTAAGGTTGCACACGTTTGGCTCCCCTCTCCTTAACCCTCTCCCCGGAGGGGCGAGGGGACTGATCGAGCTCGGCCGCTCCTACAATTGATACCCAATAAAAAGCCCCGACATGTCGGGGCTCGGTGTTTCTGCCTGATGGGTTACTTCTTCAGCCCGTAGCTCTCGTCCAGCATGCCGGGACCGTCGCTCTTCGGCGCATAGTCCTTGGGCATTTCGTAGTTCTTCGGCGGCGTCAGGCGCTCGCGCTTCTCGCCGGCTTCGGTGCTGTTCAGGGTAGCCAGCAGGCGCTGACGGGTCAGCTCGTCCAGCGCCAGGCGGTTGGCACCGTCGGACAGATGTTCCTGCACATCCTGGTAGCTCTGGGTGAGTTTCTTCACCAGGCTGGCGGTGGTGTTGAAGTGGGTCACCACTTCGTTCTGGTAGGCCTCGAAGCGCGCCTGCATTTCATCCATCTGCCGCTGTGTACGGCCCGGTGCAGCATTGGGGGCCAGGCGGGCGAGCACAAAGCCCACGGCGATGCCGACCACCAGGGTCAGAGCGGGTATCAACCAGGCTGTAACGGTCTGTTCCACGAGTCCTTCCTCTCAAAACGGCTTTGCTTTACGTTAGCGGCTTGAGCCTGTGCTGTATACGACCAGAACCTGCTCAGAGTCTACTGCGCGTCGGCCCTGCTGCATTAAAAACAGGTTCGGAATGCTCATGTACAACAGTACACTCCGCTTCCTCTCCTGTTTTCGCCTTGCATTGCGCGAGCGCTCGAGGCGCTGAACAGGTTCATTTGCCGCACAGGCAGTTTGCTAGACGAGTCGACCCGTTGCGGGGTCACGGAGTTCAGTGTTGCTCAGTCGCGAAACCCCTCTTTTCATTCAAGGCCCGGTGGGCCAACTCGAAGCCCTTCTGCTGGAGGTACCGGACGCCCAGGGTGTGGCGCTGGTCTGTCATCCCAATCCGGTACAGGGCGGCACCATGCTCAACAAGGTGGTGTCCACCCTGCAGCGCAGCGCGCGTGACTGTGGTTATCACACATTGCGTTTCAATTACCGCGGTGTTGGCGCCAGTGCCGGGGCTCACGACATGGGCACGGGCGAGGTGGATGACGCCGAAGCCGTGGCCGCCTGGTTGCAGGACAAGTACCCGCATCTGCCGATTACCCTGCTGGGCTTTTCCTTCGGCGGCTTCGTCGCCGCTGCGCTGGGGGCACGCCTGGAGGCGCGTGGCCAGGTGCCGAGCAAGCTGTTCATGGTGGCGCCGGCAGTGCATCGTCTGACGGCTGAAACACCGTCCGCCAGCCAGTGCCCGATGGTGGTGATCCAGCCCGACAGCGACGAGGTGGTCGAACCGCAGGCGGTCTACGACTGGTCGGCTCACCTCGGACGTGCCCATGAGCTGCTGAAAGTGGCAGAATGCGGCCACTTCTTTCACGGCAAACTGACCGATCTGAAGGACCTCCTTCTGCCGCGTCTGTGAGCCTGGCGCAGGGGCGCCCTGCGTACCCAAATACTGGTGCGCGCGGCGCACCCTACGATCAATCCGGCATTCGAGGCATTGCGCGGCTGTAGCCCGCGTGATCTTCGAGATGGTTCAAGCAAAGCGAATCCGAACATGACCACCCGTATCCTCACTGGCATCACCACCACCGGCACGCCGCACCTGGGCAACTACGCCGGTGCCATTCGACCGGCCATCGCGGCCAGCCGTGACCCGCAGATGGACTCGTTCTATTTCCTTGCCGACTATCATGCGCTGATAAAGTGCGACGACCCGGCGCGCATCCAGCGCTCGCGTCTGGAAATCGCCGCGACCTGGCTGGCCCTGGGCCTGGACACCGACAAGGCGACCTTCTACCGCCAGTCCGACATTCCCGAGATTCCCGAACTGTGCTGGCTGCTGACCTGTGTCGCCGGCAAGGGCCTGCTCAACCGCGCCCACGCCTACAAGGCTTCGGTGGACAAGAACGTCGAAGCCGGTGAAGACCCGGATGCCGGCGTGACCATGGGCCTGTTCAGCTACCCGGTACTGATGGCGGCGGACATCCTGATGTTCAACGCGCAGAAGGTGCCGGTCGGTCGTGATCAGATCCAGCATGTGGAAATGGCCCGCGACATCGGCCAGCGTTTCAACCACCTGTTTGGCAAGGGCAAGGAACTGTTCGTGCTGCCCGAGGTGGTGATCGAGGAGGAGGTGGCGACGCTGCCGGGGCTCGATGGACGCAAGATGAGCAAGAGCTACGACAACACCATCCCGCTGTTCGGCAGCGCCAAGCAGCTCAAGGACGCCGTGGCGCGCATCGTCACCGACTCCAGGCTGCCCGACGAGCCCAAGGACGCCGAGGGCTCTCACCTGTACACCCTGTACCAGGCCTTCGCCAGCCAGTCGCAGCAGGCCGAGTTCCGCGCTGACTTGGAGGGCGGCCTGGCCTGGGGTGAGGCGAAGAACCGCCTGTACCAACTGCTTGAGGACACCCTGGGCGAGGCACGCGAGCGCTACAATGCGCTGATCGCCCGGCCGGCCGATCTGGAAGACATCCTCCTCGCCGGTGCGGCCAAGGCGCGCAAGATCGCCACGCCATTCCTCGGCGAGCTGCGTGAGGCCGTGGGCCTGCGCTCGTTCCGTGAGCAGGTGCAGGTGGCTGCCGGCGAGAAGAAGAAGGCCAGCAAGAGCGCACGCTTCGTCAGCTTCCGCGACGACGACGGTAGCTTTCGCTTCCGCCTGCTGGACGCCGATGGCGAGCAACTGCTGCTGTCGAAATCCTTCGCCGATGGCAAGTCGGCCGGGATGATCAACAAACGCCTGCAATCCGGCGAGCCGCTGGATGTGCGCGCCGAAGGTCTGGCGTTCTCGGTATGGATCGATGGCGAGAACGTGGCCAGCAGCCCGGAATTCGCTGATGGTCAGGCGCTGGAAGATGCCATCGCCCGTCTGCGTGAGGCGCTGGCGCCACAGGGGTGAAGAGGCTTTTGCTCCCCTCTCCCGCTTGCGGGAGAGGGGCTGGGGGAGAGGGTTGTCCGGTGCACCGCGTCGTCGGCCTGCCCTCTCCCCGACCCTCTCCCATAAATGGGAGAGGGAGTGTGCCTAGCTTGCACCGATTGCCAACCAACGGGGGCGTCGCTAAAGTGACGCCCCCGTTTTTACTTGCCCGGCTAACGAATCATGACCCCCTTAGAGCGTTATCAGGCCGACCTCAAACGGCCCGACTTCTTCCATGATGCGGCCCAGGAAAATGCCGTCCGCCACCTGCAGCGTCTGTACGACGATCTGATCGCGCGCGACCAGGGCAAGTCCGGGCTGATGGGCAAGCTGTTCGGCAAGAAGCCGCAAGGGCCGGTCAAGGGCCTGTACTTCTGGGGCGGCGTCGGGCGCGGCAAGACCTATCTGGTCGACACCTTCTTCGATGCGCTGCCGTTCGAGCAGAAGATGCGCACCCATTTCCACCGCTTCATGAAGCGCGTGCACGAGGAGATGAAGACCCTCAAGGGCGAGAAGAACCCGCTGACCATCATCGGCAAGCGCTTCGCCGACGAGGCACGGGTGATCTGCTTCGACGAGTTCTTCGTCAGCGACATTACCGACGCGATGATCCTCGCCACGCTGCTCGAGGAGCTGTTCAAGAACGGCGTGTCGCTGGTCGCCACCTCCAACATCGTGCCGGACGGCCTGTACAAGGACGGCCTGCAACGCGCCCGCTTCCTGCCGGCTATCGCCCTGCTCAAGCAGCACACCGACATCGTCAACGTCGACAGCGGCGTCGACTACCGCCTGCGTGCGCTGGAGCAGGCCGAGCTGTTCCATTTCCCGCTCGGCCCGGCGGCCGAGGACAGCCTGCGCAAGAGCTTCCAGAGCCTGCTGCCGGACTGCACCCATATGGTGGAGAACGAGGCGCTGATGATCGAGAACCGCGCGATCAATGCCGTGCGCGTGTGCGAAGACGTGGCCTGGTTCGAGTTCCGCGAACTCTGCGACGGCCCGCGTAGCCAGAATGACTACATCGAGCTGGGCAAGATCTTCCACGCGGTGATCCTGGCCAATGTCGAACAGATGGGCGTGGCCAAGGACGACATGGCGCGTCGCTTCATCAACCTGGTGGACGAGTTCTACGACCGCAACGTCAAGCTGATCATCTCTGCCGAGGTGGAGCTCAAGGACCTGTATACCGGTGGCCGCCTGAGCTTCGAATTCCAGCGCACCCTGAGCCGCCTGCTGGAGATGCAGTCGCACGAGTTTCTCTCGCGTCCGCACCGGCCCTGACCATTGCCGAACCGGAAAAAGGCGACCCGCGAGGTCGCCTTTTTCCTGTCCTGGGTGGTGCGTGCTTCACGTAAGGTGCGCCGCGCGCACCAAAGCCCCCCTTATCAAGGCCCTGCGTCGGCGCCTGTTTGTTGGTGCGCACGGCGCACGCTGCGCTATCTAGTTCTTCGCCAGCTTCTGCCGATACTGCGCCAGCATCTTCTGCGCATGAGCCACTTCCAGGGCCTCCATGGCATTGATCGGCTTGATCGCCACGGCACGCTCGAGGTGCTCGATGACCTTCTGTTCTTCATCGTCGCCATACACGTAGGTCAGCGCGTTGGCGTATTCGTAATGGCCGATGGGCAGGTCGTCGCGGGCCTGGAAGCTGCGCTGGAAGTACTTCTCCATGTTGTCGGCGCTGACCCCGTAGGTCATCTTGCCCACCAGCTTGCCCACCTTGCGGATCACGCCCGCTTCATAACCGCCATACAGCGCCAGGGCGAACGGCTGCTGCGGCTGCTTGGCCAGCAGGGCCTTGAGCTCGTTGGGAATCTGCGTGGTGTAGCCGCGCTTGAGCACCACCGGCACCGACAGCTCCTCGCCCAGGCGCGCCTTGGCGTAGACGCGGCCGAACTGCGCGACGGTATCGGCCTGCACCAGTTCGCCGGCTTCGTCGGTGTAGGCGATCACTTCCTCCAGCAGCCGGTGCTTCTCGGCCTGGTCCGGCACCAGGAACATGGCGTAGATGACCTGGGCGAACATCGCCGGTATCTGTCCGCCGATGCCCAGCGCCAGGCCCTGTTCCTTGGCCTGGGCGAAATCGCCGCGGAACATCAGGCGCCAGACGTCCTGCAGCTTCTGGGCGTAGAGCTCGGCCTCTTCGGGCTGGCCGGTAAAGCCGGTGCCCGCTGTTACGGTCTTTTCCAAAGCCTGCGGATGCTGGCTGGCCATGCGCACCACCCAGTCGGCGTCGGGGAAGGGGTAGTCGCCGAAACCGCGGGTCAGCTGCGGCCAGGCCTGGCGCAGCCTGTCGCCGCTGTAGTCGTAGGCGCTCTGGTCGAGTGGGAAGGGTTTCCAGTTATCGGCGGCTGCAGCGCTGAGGCTGCAGGTGGCAAGCAGGGCAATCAATAAGCGGCGCATGGCGGTGAACCTGTTGTTGTTATGTTCACCCTCGATCATAGGGCGCGCAGGTGATGCGCCAACCTAACCAAGGGTGGGCTGGCGTTTTGCTGCCGTGGCTGGTGCGTTCAGCCCTGCTGGTCCTTCTGCTGGAATTGTCGGCGGTACTGGTTCGGCGACAGCTCGGTGTGCTGGCGGAACAGGCGGGCGAAGAAGCTGGCGTCGTCGTAGCCGACCTCGTAGCTGATGGTCTTGATGCTCTTGCGCGTGGAGGAGAGCAGGCTCTTGGCGGTTTCGATGCGCAGGCGCTGCAGGTAGTGCAGCGGTTTGTCGCCGGTGGCGCCCTGGAAGCGGCGCATGAAGTTGCGGATACTCATGCCGTGCTCGCGGGCCACGTCCTCGAAGCGGAACTTGTCGGCGTAGTGTTCCTCCAGCCAGTGCTGAATCTGCAGCACGGTGACGTCCTGATGCAGCTTCTGCCCGCCAAAGCCGATACGCCCTGGCGTATAGCTGCGCTGCACCTCGTAGAGGATGTCGCGGGCCACACCCTGGGCCACGCCAGCGCCGCAGTAACGCTCGATCAGGTAGATGTAGAGATCGCAGGCCGAGGTGACGCCGCCGGCGCAATACAGGTTGTCGGCATCGGACAGGTGCTTGTCCTGGTTCAGCAGCACCTTGGGGAAGCGCTCGGCGAACTCGCGGAAGAAGCGCCAGTAGGTGGTCGCCTCCTTGCCGTCGAGCAGGCCGGCTTCGGCCATCCAGAACACCCCGCTGGCTTCGCCGCAGATCGCCGTACCGCTGGCATGCTGGAGCCTGAGCCAGTCCAGCACCTG
Source organism: Ectopseudomonas guguanensis (assembly GCF_900104265.1). Taxonomy (GTDB): domain Bacteria; phylum Pseudomonadota; class Gammaproteobacteria; order Pseudomonadales; family Pseudomonadaceae; genus Aquipseudomonas; species Aquipseudomonas guguanensis. Next base: position 160,072 of record NZ_FNJJ01000002.1, on the reverse strand, counting down.
CGGGTAACGACGGCTGAGCGCATCGAAGTTGTCCCAGAAGGCCGGCAGGATGATCACGTCGCAGGCTTCCAGGCCGCCATCGACCGGGACGCGGACGTTGCTGAAGCTGTTCACCGGTTGGCCGTCGGGGCTGACCAGCCGAATCTCGAACGGAGGTTGATCGCCAAGGCCCTGCTGCCTGGCGTAACGGATGCCGGCCATGTGGAAGAAATCCTTGGCCTGCATGAGGGTGGAAGCGAACACGCCGTCGGTGGCGAGAATGCTGACGCGCCGTAAGGCGCCTGACTGATGATTAACCATATGTTGTTTTTATAAAGGCTAAGTGGTCACTAGGCGGCTGGATCGTCTTATTTTTTGGCGCTTGTGTCCAGTGTAACCAAGCGTTTGCTTGGCTAAAGTCGAGGCCACTTTTCACGCAGTGACAGATGCAGGTGAGGCCATGATCCCCAGAACGATATTCAGCTCCGACCATGAACTGTTCCGCGACAGCGTGCGCAAGTTTCTCGAACAGGAAGCCGTGCCCTTCCATGCGCAGTGGGAGAAGGACGGCCATGTAGATCGCGCGCTGTGGACCAAGGCCGGCGAGGCTGGCCTGCTCTGTTCGCACATTCCCGAGGAGTACGGCGGCATGGCGGCCGACTTCCTCTACAGCACCGTGGTGATCGAGGAGATCGGTCGCCTGGGGCTGACCGGCATCGGTTTCTCGCTGCATTCGGACATCGTCGCGCCCTACATCCTGCATTACGGCAGCGAGGCGCAGAAACAGTACTACCTGCCCAAGCTGGTGAGCGGCGAGATGGTCACCGCCATTGCCATGACCGAGCCGGGTGCCGGCTCCGACCTGCAGGGGGTGAAGACCACTGCGGTGCTCGATGGCGATGAGTACGTGATCAATGGCTCGAAGACCTTCATCACCAACGGCTGGCTGGCCGATCTGGTGATAGTCGTGGCCAAGACCGACCCCAAGGCGGGTGCCAAGGGCACCAGCCTGTTCCTGGTGGAGGCCAACACGCCGGGCTTCTCCAAGGGCAAGCGCCTGGAGAAGGTCGGCATGAAGGCGCAGGACACCTCCGAGCTGTTCTTCCAGGACGTGCGCGTACCCAAGGAAAACCTGCTGGGCCAGGCCGGCATGGGCTTCGCCTACCTGATGCAGGAGCTGCCGCAGGAGCGTCTGACCGTCGGCGTTGGTGCGCTGGCCTCGGCCGAAGCGGCGCTGCAGTGGACGCTGGACTACACCCGCGAGCGCAAGGCATTCGGCAAGGCCGTGGCGGACTTCCAGAACACCCGCTTCAAGCTCGCCGAGATGGCCACGGAAATCCAGGTTGGGCGGGTATTCATCGACCGCTGCCTGGAGCTGCACCTGCAGGGCAAACTCGACGTGCCGACTGCGGCGATGCTCAAGTACTGGACCACCGATCTGCAGTGCAAGGTGCTCGACGAATGCGTGCAGCTGCACGGCGGCTACGGCTTCATGTGGGAGTATCCGATCGCACGCGCCTGGGCCGACGCGCGGGTGCAGCGCATCTACGCCGGTACCAACGAGATCATGAAGGAGATCATTTCCCGCTCGCTGGTGTAGTGGGGGGAGTGGTGCACGGGGCGAACTCAGACGTCGCCCCGCGGCTCCAAGGCAGAAATGCCTGGAGAGCCTCATGACTCGATTGAGCGATCTGGCTGCCACCCCGTTCGCCGATTGGGACGGCAGCCCGGCGGCCGCCCGCGAACTGCAGACGCACCTGGCCCGGCAAGTACGGCTGGAGGACGATTATCCGCCGCTGCGGCGTCTGGCGGGCGTGGATGTCGGCTTCGAGGAGGGCGGCGCCATCACCCGCGCGGCGGCAGTGCTACTGGATGCCGATACGCTGCAGCCGCTGGCCGAATGCGTGGCGCGTATCCCCACCAGCATGCCCTACGTGCCGGGGTTGCTCTCCTTTCGTGAATTGCCCGCCTTGCTTCGAGCCTTGGCTGATCTGCCGCAGGAGCCGGATCTGGTCTTCGTCGACGGACACGGCATCGCCCACCCGCGCGGCCTGGGTATTGCCGCGCACCTGGGCGTGGTCAGCGGTTTGCCGACCATTGGCGTGGCCAAGAAGATTCTGACCGGGCATCACGCCGAGCTGGATGAGGTGCGGGGTGCACGTGTGGAGCTGCTGAGCAGGAGGGGCGAGCGGATCGGCTGGGTGCTGCGCAGCAAGGATCACGTACGGCCACTGATCGTTTCGCCGGGCAATCGGGTCAGCCTCGAGCGTGCGCCGGAGCTGGTGATGGCCTGCGTCAGGCGTCACCGCCTGCCCGAGCCAACCCGGCTGGCCGATCGCCTGGCCTCGCGACGCGATGCCAGGAGCGATCAGCACTCTCTTTTTTAGGGCGCGGGGTTGGGCTGCGCCTTGTGAATCGCCTCGATGCCGGCGAGCACTTCCTCGGACAGCTTCAGCTCGGCGCTGGCCAGGTTGCTGTCCAGTTGCTCCAGGCTGGTGGCGCCGATGATGTTGCTGGTCACGAAGGGCTGCGCGGTGACGAAGGCCAGGGCCATCTGCGCAGGGTCCAGACCGTGCTCACGGGCCAGCGCCACGTAGCGTGAGCAAGCCGCTTCGGCCTGCGGGTTGGTGTAGCGGGCGAAGCGGCTGAACAGGCTGATACGTGCACCGGTCGGGCGGGCGCCGCCCTCGTACTTGCCGCTGAGCATGCCGAATGCCAGGGGCGAATAGGCCAGCAGGCCGCACTGTTCGCGAATCGCCACCTCAGCCAGGCCCACCTCGAAGCTGCGGTTGAGCAGGTTGTAGGGGTTCTGGATCGATACTGCGCGTGGCCAGCCGCGGCTCTCGGCCAGCTGCAGGAACTTCATGGTGCCCCACGGGGTTTCGTTGGACAGGCCGATATGACGAATCTTGCCGGCCTTGACCTGCTCGTCGAGCACTTCCAGGGTTTCTTCCAGCGGCGTGAAGTCCGCGTCGCGATGCTGGTAGCCAAGCTGGCCGAAGAAATTGGTCGGTCGCTCCGGCCAGTGCAGCTGGTACAGGTCGATCCAGTCGGTCTGCAGCCGCTTGAGGCTGGCATCCAGCGCCGCGACTATGTGCTCGCGGTTGAATTTCAGCTGGCCGTCGCGAATGTGGCTGATGCCGTTGCCGGGGCCGGCGATCTTGCTGGCCAGAATCCAGTCGGCGCGGTCGCCTTGGCGCTTGAAGTAGCTGCCGATGATCTGCTCGGTCCTGCTATAGGTTTCGGCGCGCGGCGGCACCGGGTACATCTCGGCGGTATCGATGAAATTGATGCCGCTGGCCTTGGCTCGCTCGATCTGGGCATGGCCTTCGCTCTCGCTGTTCTGCTCGCCCCAGGTCATGCTGCCCAGGCACAGGGCGCTGACGTCGAGATCGGTTCGGCCCAGTTTGCGGTATTCCATGGAGTGCTCCTTGGCTAAAAGAGTCATACAAGCAGGTTGATATTTTTTTCGCAATCAGGATAATCCGGCACCTCTTTCTGCGGTGGAAGTGATGCGCCGCCTGCCGAAGAATCTTGCCGTACTCTGGACGCGCTGACCCGAGCCCCCGATAGCGTCCGTATGCGGCTGCCTTTGACTTGTCAAAGTACGCACTATCCAGTAAGATCCGCCGTCTATTTTTTGCTGGGCGGCCCCTGAGGCTATAAAGAATGAAAACTTTTACTGCTAAACCGGAAACAGTAAAACGCGATTGGTTCGTCGTTGATGCTGCTGGTCAGACCCTGGGTCGTCTGGCCACCGAAATCGCGAGCCGTCTGCGTGGCAAGCACAAGCCTGAGTACACCCCGCACGTTGACACCGGTGACTACATCGTCGTCATCAACGCCGAGCAGGTGCGTGTAACTGGTGCCAAGGCCAGCGACAAGAAGTACTACTCCCACTCCGGTTTCCCGGGCGGCATCAAAGAGATCAACTTCGAGAAGCTGATCGCTCGTGCTCCTGAGCGCGTGATCGAGACCGCGGTCAAAGGCATGCTGCCGAAGAACCCGCTGGGTCGCGACATGTACCGTAAGCTGAAGGTGTACAAGGGTGCCGCTCACCCGCACACCGCTCAGCAGCCCCAAGAACTGAAGATTTAACGGAATAGTTCATTATGTCGGCGACTCAAAACTACGGCACTGGCCGTCGCAAGACCGCAACCGCGCGCGTATTCCTGCGTCCGGGCACTGGCAACATCTCGATCAACAACCGCAGCCTGGATACCTTCTTCGGCCGTGAAACCGCTCGCATGGTCGTGCGTCAGCCGCTGGAGCTGACCGAGACCGTCGAGAAGTTCGACATCTTTGTCACCGTAGCCGGTGGTGGTGTCAGTGGTCAGGCCGGTGCCATCCGTCATGGCATCACCCGCGCTCTGATCGAGTACGACGAGACCCTGCGCAGCCCGCTGCGTAAAGCCGGTTACGTCACTCGTGACGCCCGTGAGGTCGAGCGTAAGAAAGTCGGTCTGCGTAAAGCGCGCAAGCGTCCGCAGTACTCGAAGCGTTAATCGCGTCTACGCTTCCAAAAGCGCCCAGTTTCCTTACGGAGCTGGGCGTTTTTTATGGGCGTGGCAAAGTGCTGCGACAACGTGCCGCAGACGCGCAGGCCGCACGCGCCAAGGCTTTCGCCCGTCTCTTCGGGGGTAATTACCTTGTCAGAAAAGGGGCTTTTCTTTACCATTTGGCGAATTTTTTGCGCGGCCCGATTTTTACTTAGTAGAGGCCTGAACAACAGGCCACAAAGCTGATGGGAGACGACTGAATGAGCAATGACGGCGTGAATGCAGGCCGGCGTCGCTTCCTGGTTGCAGCCACCTCCGTGGTGGGTGCTGCAGGGGCGGTAGGTGCTGCGACTCCGTTCGTGGGGTCATGGTTCCCCAGTGCCAAGGCCAAGGCGGCCGGTGCACCGGTGAAGGTGAACGTCAGCAAGATCGAAGCAGGTCAGCAGATGGTTGCTGAGTGGCGCGGTCAGCCGGTGTTCATCGTGCGCCGTACCGAGGAGATCCTGGCCAACCTGAGCAAGATCGAAGGCAGCGTAGCCGATCCCGAGTCCGCTGCATCCGTGCAGCCGGAGTACGTGGACAAGAAAACCCGTTCCATCAAGCCCGAGCTGCTGGTTCTGGTCGGTCTGTGCACTCACCTGGGCTGCTCGCCGTCCTTCCGTCCGGAAGTGGCACCGGCCGACATGGGGCCTGATTGGGTAGGCGGTTACTTCTGCCCCTGCCACGGTTCGCGTTACGACCTCGCCGGCCGCGTTTACAAGGCCCAGCCTGCGCCGCTGAACCTGCCGGTACCGCCGCACACCTACGAGACGGATGATGTGATCATCATCGGTGTGGACCAGGAGAACGCCTGATGAGCAAATTCATGGAATGGGTGGATGCGCGCTTCCCCGCTACCAAGATGTGGGAAGACCATCTCTCCAAGTACTACGCCCCGAAGAATTTCAACTTCTTCTACTTCTTCGGCTCGCTGGCGCTGCTGGTGCTGGTCAACCAGATCGTGACCGGTATCTGGCTGACCATGAGCTTCGAGCCTTCGGCCGAAGGCGCCTTCGCCTCCGTCGAATACATCATGCGTGACGTCGAGTACGGCTGGATCCTGCGCTACCTGCACTCCACCGGCGCTTCGGCGTTCTTCGTGGTGGTCTACCTGCACATGTTCCGCGGTCTGCTCTACGGTTCCTACCAGAAGCCGCGCGAGCTGGTGTGGATCTTCGGCATGCTGATCTACCTGGTGCTGATGGCCGAAGCCTTCATGGGCTACCTGCTGCCCTGGGGCCAGATGTCCTACTGGGGCGCCCAGGTGATCATCTCGCTGTTCGGTGCCATCCCGGTCATCGGCGACGACCTGACCCAGTGGATCCGTGGTGACTACCTGATCTCCGGCATCACCCTGAACCGCTTCTTCGCCCTGCACGTGATCGCACTGCCGATCGTCCTGCTCGGCCTGGTCGTGCTGCACATCCTGGCGCTGCACGAAGTCGGTTCGAACAACCCGGACGGCGTCGACATCAAGAAGCTGAAGGACGAGAACGGTGTGCCGCTGGACGGTATCGCGTTCCACCCGTACTACACCGTCAAGGACATCGTCGGTGTGGTGGTCTTCCTCTTCGTGTTCTGCTTCGTGGTGTTCTTCTTCCCGGAGATGGGTGGTTACTTCCTCGAGAAGCCGAACTTCGAAGCGGCCAACCCGTTCAAGACCCCTGAGCACATCGCACCGGTCTGGTACTTCACCCCGTTCTACGCGATTCTGCGCGCGGTACCGGACAAGCTGCTGGGCGTAATCGCCATGGGCGCTGCCATTGCCGTGCTGTTCGTGCTGCCCTGGCTCGACCGCAGCCCGGTCAAGTCCATGCGCTACAAGGGTTGGCTGAGCAAGATCTGGCTGGTGATCTTCTGCATCTCCTTCGTCATCCTGGGCGTGCTGGGTGTGCTGGCACCGACCCCGGGTCGTACTCTGCTGTCGCAGGTGTGCACCTTCCTGTACTTCGCGTACTTCATCCTGATGCCGTTCTACACCAGGATGGAGAAGACCAAACCGGTTCCGGAAAGGGTGACTGGCTGATGAAAAAGCTCTTCGCTGCATTTGTTTTCGCTGCGCTGCCGGCTCTGGCCATGGGCGCTTCCAGCAACTACCCGCTGGACAAGGTCAACATCGACCTGACCGACAAGGCTGCCATGCAGGACGGCGCGCGTACCTTCGCCAACTACTGCATGGGCTGCCATTCGGCCCAGTATCAGCGTTACGAGCGCGTTGCCGATGACCTCGGCATTCCGCACGAGATCATGCTGGACAACCTGGTGTTCAACGACGCCAAGATCGGCGACCACATGAAGATCGGCATGAAGCCGGACGATGCCAAGGCCTGGTTCGGTGCGGCGCCGCCCGATCTGACCCTGGTCGCTCGTGTGCGTGGCAACGACTGGCTGTACACCTACCTGCGCACCTTCTACGCCGACCCTTCGCGTCCGCTGGGCTCCAACAACAAGGTCTTCCCGAACGTCGGTATGCCTAACGTGCTGGTCAGCCTGCAGGGCAATCAGGTCATCGGTTGCAAGCAGGTTCAGGTCGTCACCGACGGCAAGAAGCAGTTCGACCCGCTGACCGGTGCGCCGATCACGCACGAGGCCTGCGACCAGCTCACTGTCGAGCCGAACACCGGCAAGCTGAGCGAGGCCGAGTTCGACGAGAAGATCAAGAACCTGGTGACCTTCCTGGCCTACTCGGCCAACCCGGTCAAGCTGAAGTCACAGCGCATCGGCACCTACGTGCTGCTGTACCTGGCGTTCTTCTTCGTGTTCGCCTACCTGCTCAAGCGTGAGTACTGGAAGGACGTTCACTAAGGCGTTCGAGCTGTAGCAGATCTGCGCGCCCTGATGGGCGCGCAGGTTTTTCTACCCCGCCATTTCTGCGGTCACCTCCGGGTGCCGTCGTCTGCGACGAAGAAATTGCTCCGGCAATTTTTTCCTGTTTCTGGAAAACCAAAAAAAGCGAGGAGGATCGCCATGGCGGTGACCAACAGGTTGACCTGCTACTCCGACCCCGCCGACCACTATTGCCATCGCGTGCGTCTGGTGCTCGCCGAGAAGGGTGTCAGCGTCGAGATCGTCGATGTCGAGCAGGGCCGTTGCCCGCCCAAGCTCGCGGAGATCAATCCCTACGGCAGCGTGCCGACCCTGGTCGATCGTGACCTGGCGTTGTACGAATCGTCCGTGGTGATGGAGTATCTCGACGAGCGCTATCCGCATCCGCCGCTGTTGCCGGTCTATCCGGTGGCGCGCGCCAACAGTCGTCTGCTGATGCACCGCATTCAGCGTGACTGGTGCGTGCTGGTCGACCGGATTCTCGACAGGCGCAGCAAGGAGGCCGAGCGTCAGCTGGCGCGCAAGGAATTGCGCGAGAGCCTGACGGGGGTATCGCCGCTGTTCGCGGACAAGGCATTCTTCCTCAGTGAGGAGCTGAGCCTGGTGGATTGTTGTCTACTGCCCATTCTCTGGCGCCTGCCGGTTCTGGGTATCGAGTTGCCGCGTCCGGCCAAACCGCTGCTCGACTACATGGAGCGCCAGTTCGCCCGTGAGGCCTTTCAGGCCAGTCTTTCCGCTGCCGAGCGCGCGATGCGCTGAGAAGGAGGAAACCATGAATTCCAGTCGTCCCTATCTGGTTCGCGCCCTGTACGAATGGATCGTCGATAACGACTGCACGCCGCACCTGCTGGTCAATGCCGAGTACCCGGGGGTGCAGGTGCCATCCGGTTTCGCCAGCGATGGCCAGATCGTGCTCAATGCCTCACCCAGTGCGGTGCGTCATCTGCACATGGACAACCAGGCGGTCAGCTTCGAAGGGCGTTTCGGTGGTGTGGCGCACAGCCTGTATATCCCGGCCGCGGCGATCCTGGCGATCTACGCACGGGAAAATGGCCAGGGCATGGTGTTCGACATGGAGCCGCCAATGGCCGGCGGCCCGGAGGAGCCGGGGCCGGATGACGACGGTCCGTCCGGCGGCGAGCCGCCGCGACCCAGCGGTCGGCCGAGTCTGAAGGTGGTCAAGTAAGAGGCTACAGGCTGCAGGCTTCAGGCAAGAGCGATAGCGAGAGCGAGAGCACAAAAAACGGGCGCCATTGGCGCCCGTTTTTCATGATGGCCCGCAGCCTTGGCTCCTGCTTGCGGCTTGGAGCTTGAGGCTGGCGGTTCTGTTAGTTGGTGTACTCGAACAGGCGCACTACCCGCTGTACCCCGGAGACGCTCTGCACCACGCGCGTGGCGGCGTTGGCTTCTTCGCGCGTCACCAGGCCGAGCAGGTAGACGATGCCGTTCTCGGTGACCACCTTGACTCGTGCGCTCGGTACGCTGCTGTCGGCCAGCATCTGGGTCTTGATCTTGGTGGTCAGCAGCGAATCGTTGCTGCGCGCCAGCAGGGACGCCGGTTGCTGAACCTGCAGTTCGTTGTAGACCTTCTTCACGCCCTGTACGCCGCGTGCGGTCTGTGCGGCACGGTCCTTGAGCTCGCTGCGCGGGGTCTGTCCGGCGAGCAGGATCACGCCGTTGTAGCTGGTGACCACGATGCGCGAGGTCGGGCTGGACAGGTCGGCATGCGCGTTGCTGATGCGTGAGGCGACCTCCGGGCCGAGGAACTGGTCATCGATCTTGTTGCCGATGCTGCGGCTGCCGCAGCCTGCCAGGGTCAGGGTAACGGCCAGGGCGGCCAGAATCAGGGCGGAACGCTTCATTCTTCACTCCCAAACAATTGACTGTCGATCAGGTCGCAGAGGCAGTGGATAGTCAGCAGGTGGACTTCCTGGATGCGTGCGGTGACTTTGGCTGGAACGCGGATTTCGACGTCTTCCGGCAGCAGCAGCGAGGCCATGCCGCCGCCGTCGCGGCCGGTGAGGGCGACTACGGTCATCTCGCGATCATGTGCAGCTTGAATGGCCTGGATGACATTCGCCGAGTTGCCGCTGGTGGAGATCGCCAACAGTACATCGCCCGGTTGACCAAGGGCGCGGATCTGCTTGGAGAAGATCTCGTTATAGCTGTAATCGTTGGCGATCGAGGTGATGGTCGAGCTGTCGGTGGTCAGGGCGATGGCCGGCAGGCTGGGGCGCTCGCGCTCGAAGCGGTTGAGCAGCTCGGAGGAAAAATGCTGGGCATCGCCAGCCGAGCCGCCGTTGCCGCAGGAGAGAATCTTGCCCTCGTTGAGCAGGGACTGGACCATCACCAGGCTGGCGTGCTCGATATAGGGTGTCAGGACTTCCATGGCCTGCTGCTTGGTGTCGATGCTGGCTTGGAAGAGCTGGCGGATTCGGGATTGCATGTCCATCGGTTAAACCTTGAATGTACGGCCGTCAGGCATCGAAGGCGTTCTTGATCCAGTCGAGGCGAGTGGCGCCGTCAGTGCTGATGGCGACCACGTCGAAGCGGCAGGGGTAGCGGGCCCAGCGTGAGTGTTGCTGGAGGAAGAGTTCTGCGGCGATCACCAGCTTGCCACGCTTGCGCGCATCGATGCTCTCCAGGGCGCCGCCCCAGGCGCTGTGGCGGCGGGCGCGGACTTCGACGAATACTACTGTATCGCCGTCGAGCATGACCAGATCGAGCTCGCCACGCCGACAGCTCCAGTTCTGTTCGATCAGGCGCAGGCCGTTACGTTCCAGATGCTGCCGGGCCGCCTGTTCGGCGGCCCGACCCAGCTCGTTGTGTGCGCTCAATTGAGGCTGTCGGGAAGCCGCTGGACCTGGCCGCCGCGGAATTCGGCCCAGGGCAGCTGGCGCTCGATGCGCTGCGTGGCATTGAGGCTGAGGCTGCCGGACAGGCCATCGATGCGCGAATCAGGCAGCGCCTTGAGCTGGCCCAGGCGTGGCGCCAGGCGATAGGCGTCGACGCCCATGGCGTACAGGCGGCCCAGGCTGCCGCCGGCCTGCGGCCACTGGTTGCTGACCTGCTGGCGTAGAGGGGCGTGGGCATCCAGCAGCCAGGGGGTCTCGCAGAAGCGGATGCCTTCCAGGTCCTGATACTGAGCCTGACTGTGGGCGCCTGTGAACAGGTGCGAGGTGGCATACACCGGTACGTCGCCGGCGTACTGGAAGGCCAGGGTCGGCTTGATCTGCTGCGCCTGCTGCGGGGTGGCGGCGAGGAAGATGAAGTCGACGTCCTGGCGTCGCGCCGGCTGTGCATCCAGGCTGGTGCCGAGGGTGTTCTGCAGGCGGCGGGCGCGGGCTTCGCTCTCGCGCAGCTGGAACAGGTCGGCGATCTGCCTGGCCAGCTCCACCGGCTGGTCGACGTGCTCGGCGCCGATCAGGATGCCGCCCTGGGCCTGCCAGCTCTGGCGGAAGGCATCGAGTACGCGGTCACCCCAGTCGCCACGCGGTACCAGCGCCACGGCGCGGCGCATGCCGTCGTTCCAGGCGCGGCGAGCCACTTCGCGGGCTTCGTCCTCGGCGGCCAGGCCGAACTGGAACAGCTGCGCCGGGCCTTCCTGGCCTGCGTCGCTGTAGTTCAGGGCGAGGGTGGTGATGGGCAGTTGCTGGCGCTCGCTGAGCTGCTTGACCAGGGGTTTTTCCAGCGGGCCGACCACCAGCTGCACGCCGTCGGCCTGGGCCTGCTGGTAGAAGGCATCGAGTGAGCCGATGCGCGAGCTGTCATAGAGTTTGATGTCCGGCGGATTCTGGCCGGCCTGCTGGGCTTCGTAGTGGGCGGCGAGGAAGCCGTCGCGCAGGGCGCGGGCGACGCTGGCCAGCTGGCCTTCCTGCGGCAGCAGCAGGGCGACGCGGTTCAGTGGCTGGCTGGCCAGTTCGCGCAGTTTGCCCAGGGCCTCGGGCAGTTGCTCGGCGGCCGGATGCTCAGGGTTGCGGGCAACCCACTGGTCGATGGCGGCCTGCTGCTGTTCCAGGGTGGCGCTGCTCTTGGTCAGTTGGGCCAGCTCCAGCCAGCCGGCCAGGTCGCTATCGGCGCCGGCGGAGGTTTGCGCAGGCAGGTTGGAAACCAGTGCCCAGATGTTCTCGTGGTTGTCGCGAGCGGCCTGGCCGCTCAGCAGCGGTGCGATGAACACGCGCTCGCGGGCGGCTGCCAGGGCCTGGCCATCGGCTTCCAGGGCGCGCGCACGCACCAGCTGGGTGCGGATCTGTTGCTCCACCGGCAACTCGGCCAGACGTTCGAGGCTTGGGTGCTGCAGGGCCTTGAGCGCGCTCTTGGGTTGCTTGCGGGCCATGGCCAGCTCGGCTTTCAGCGTGCTGGCGAAGATCTGTTGCGCGGGCTGCAGGCTGGCGATGTCGACCTGCTCGAGGATGCGCGTGGCGCGTGCCACATCATTCTGCCGATAGCTCTGGTCGGCCGCCGACAGGCGTAGCAGGGCGGCCTGTTCCGGTTTGCTCTCGGTGGCTTGCTGGAGTATCTGCTCGATGCTGGCTTGTGGCGTGCGCGGCAGCTGGCCCAGGTTGTTGGAGGGCGAGCTGGCGCAGGCAGCAAGCAGGCCGGCCAGGAAAAGAGCGGAAAGAGGGCGCAGGCTAGCGATCATCGGGTCATCCTGATACTTGAGCAAATCAAGCGGCGATTGTACCCAAGCCCCGAGATCGGTGCGATGCCGCAGGGGCGGAACCGGCTAGAATGAGCAGCCATTCAATTAACGAGGTGTTTCCAGTGAGTCAGCCCGCAGTCGCAAGCGTCCAGCCAGGCAGCCTTTACGTGGTCGCCACGCCGATCGGCAATCTGGACGACATCAGTACGCGGGCCTTGCGGATTCTGCGCGAGGTGGCGCTGATCGCCGCGGAGGACACCCGGCATTCGGCGCGCCTGCTGCAGCATTTCGGCATCGAAACGCCCCTGGCGGCCTGCCATGAGCACAACGAGCGCGATCAGGGTGGCCGTTTTCTGGCGCGCTTGCAGGCCGGGGAGGATGTGGCGCTGATTTCCGATGCCGGTACGCCGCTGATTTCCGATCCGGGATATCACCTGGTGCGCCAGGCGCGTGCGGCCGGCTTCGCGGTGGTGCCGGTACCGGGGGCCTGCGCGCTGATCGCCGCGCTTTCGGCCGCCGGCCTGCCCTCGGATCGCTTCATCTTCGAAGGCTTCCTGCCGGCCAAGGCGGCGGGGCGGCGGTCGCGTCTGGAGCAGGTGCGCGAGGAGCCGCGCACGCTGATCTTCTACGAGGCGCCGCACCGTATTCTCGAGTGCCTGCAGGACATGCGCGAGGTGTTCGGCGGTGAGCGCCCTGCATTGCTGGCGCGTGAGCTGACCAAGACCTTCGAGACCCTCAAGGGCCTGCCGCTGGCCGAACTGTGCGAATGGGTGGCGGCTGACAGCAATCAGCAGCGGGGCGAATGCGTGGTGCTGGTGGCGGGTTGGCAGGCACCCGAGGGGGAGGAGGCGGTCAGCGCCGAAGCCTTGCGCGTACTCGATCTGCTGCTGGCGGAAATGCCGCTCAAGCGCGCGGCGGCGCTGGCGGCGGAAATCACCGGGGTGCGCAAGAACCTGCTCTACCAGGTGGCGCTGACACGCCAGGGGTGAGGCTGTCGTAGGAGCGAGCTCTGCTCGCGAACCCCTGCAGCGCAACAGCTTCGCGAGCAGAGCTCGCTCCTGCAGGGCGGCGTACCAGGCTGCTTTTTCTCGATGCGTGTGGCTTGCGGCTTGCCGCTTTGTTACCCTTGGCGGCGGAGAGTCGATCGGACAGTCGCTGCCTTCGCAAGAGGGGGGAGGAAAGTCCGGGCTCCATAGGGCAGAGTGCCAGGTAACGCCTGGGAGGCGTGAGCCTACGGAAAGTGCCACAGAAAATAACCGCCTAAGCGTTTCGGCGCCGGTAAGGGTGAAAAGGTGCGGTAAGAGCGCACCGCACGGCTGGCAACAGTCCGTGGCTAGGTAAACCCCACTCGGAGCAAGACCAAATAGGGTTCCATCGGCGTGGCCCGCGCTGGAACCGGGTAGGTTGCTAAAGGCGTGCAGTGATGTACGTCGTAGAGGAATGGCTGTCCTCGACAGAACCCGGCTTACAGATCGACTCTCCTCCTTTCTTCCTGCGCTTCTATTCCCCGCTCGTCTGATACCGAAAAATTCTTACTCTTAACAAATTACTTTAAGTTCGAATTTCAGCTCGCTGGAATGGCTGAAATTTACCCCTCAAAAGCCGGCTCCGGCATCCCCTTTTCCCTCGTCTTTGTTCGCTAAATCTCCGTCCTGTAAGGATTTTTCCCTTTCGGCGCGCCTTGACGGTGGGGCGTACGCATTCCTATAGTGTGCGCAAGTGGTGAAAAGTGGCATGAAGTGGGTTTTTATGGGCATGGATAGCTAATTACAGGGGAAGCGCAGCCGTGTTTCGCGGAGCTAACGCCATCAGTCTCGACGCCAAGGGGCGCCTCGCGATGCCGAGTCGGTATCGTGACGAGCTCGTTTCGCGTTGCGCAGGCCAGCTCATCGTGACCATCGACATCAATGACCCCTGTCTGAACATCTATCCCCTGGTCGAGTGGGAGCGGATCGAGGAAAAGCTCAGCGTGCTGGCTTCCCTGGATGAGAAGAACCGGATCCTGCAGCGCCTGCTGGTAGGCAATGCGGTGGATCTCGAGATGGATGGCAGTGCGCGCATCCTGATCCCGCCGCGCCTGCGTGAGCACGTCAAGCTCGACAAGCACGCGATGCTGGTCGGCCACCTGAACAAGTTCCAGTTGTGGGACGAAGAAACCTGGAACGCCCAAGCTGCAAACGACCTGGCCGCGATCAAGCAGCCGGGAGCCCTTTCCGATGAACTGCGTAGCCTGATCCTGTGACCATGACCGATAGCACCCTGCGCCATATCACCGTGCTGCTCGACGAGGCCGTCGAGGGGCTCGCCGTGCGCGCTGATGGCTGCTATATGGATGGCACCTTCGGGCGCGGTGGGCACAGCCGGCTGATCCTGCAAAAGCTCGGGCCGGGTGGGCGGCTACTGGGGTTCGACAAGGATCCCCTGGCGATAGCCACCGGGGAAGCATTGGCGGCCGAAGACGGCCGCTTTGTCGTTGTGCAGCGCAGTTTTGCGGAACTCGGCGACGAGGCGGTTGTCCGCGGCATTTCCGGCCGGGTCTCCGGCATCCTGCTCGATCTCGGCGTGTCCTCGCCGCAGCTGGACGATCCCGAGCGTGGCTTCAGTTTCCTCAATGACGGCCCGCTGGACATGCGCATGAATCCCGGCGCCGGCGTCAGTGCCGCCGACTGGATCGCCACTGCGGACGAAGATGAAATTGCCCGCGTGATGAAGGATTACGGCGAGGAGCGTTTCGCCAAGCGCATGGCGCGTGCCGTGGTGCAACGCCGCGCCGAGCAGCCGTTCACCCGCACCGCCGATCTGGCGAAGGTGCTGACCGAGGCCAACCCGGCCTGGGAAAAGGGCAAGAACCCGGCGACCCGTGCCTTCCAGGGCATCCGCATTTACATCAACAACGAGCTTGGTGATCTCGAGCGCGGCCTCGAGGCGGCGCTGGAAACGCTGGAGGTGGGCGGCCGTCTGGTGGTGATCAGCTTCCACTCGCTGGAAGACCGCATCGTCAAGCAATTCATGAAGCGTCAGGCCAAGGGCGAGGCGGACAAGCTGCCACGCGACCTGCCGATCATCCCGAAAGCCTTCGAGCCGCGTCTGAAACTGATCGGCAAGCCGGTCTACGCCGGTGAGGCCGAGCTCAAGGCCAATCCGCGCTCGCGTAGCGCGGTGATGCGCATCGCGGAGAAATTGCGGTGAACCGCCGGCTGATCAAGTCCATGCCCAACGGCAGCTTCCTGATGCTGCTGTTGTTCATTGCCATCCTGGTTTCCGCGGTGGCGGTGTCCTATAGCGCGCACTGGAATCGCCTGCTGCTCAATGAGCTGTACGGCGAGCTGAGCGTGCGCGACAAGGCGCAGGCCGAGTGGGGCCGGCTGATCCTCGAGCAGAGCACCTGGACTGCGCACAACCGCATCGAAGCGCTGGCCACCGAGCAGCTGAAGATGCATATCCCCGACCCTGCCGCCGTGCGCATGGTGCGACCATGATAGGTCTTGAAGGCGCACTCTATCCCTGGCGCTTCCGCCTGGTGCTGGCATTGCTGGCGCTGATGGTCGGCGCCATCGCCTGGCGCATGCTCGATCTGCAGGTGCTCGACCATGATTTCCTCAAGGCGCATGGCGATGCCCGCAGCGTGCGGCATATCCCCATCCCTGCACACCGCGGCCTGATCACCGACCGCAACGGCGAGCCGCTGGCCGTCAGTACCCCGGTCACCACCCTGTGGGCCAACGGCAAGGAGCTGCAGGCCGCTCGTGAGCAGTGGCCGACCCTGGCAGCCGCTCTGGGGCAGGATCCGGCCAACTTCGCTGCGCGTCTGGAGCAGAACAAGGAGCGCGAGTTCATGTACCTGGTTCGTGGCCTGACTCCTGAAAAAGGTCAGAGCGTGCTGGACCTGAAGGTGCCCGGCGTATACGCCATCGAGGAATTTCGCCGGTTCTACCCGGCGGGCGAGGTCGCCGCTCATGTTGTCGGCTTCACCGATATCGACGACCGCGGTCGCGAGGGCATGGAGCTGGCCTACGAGGACTGGCTGGCGGGGGTGCCCGGCAAGCGCCAGGTGCTCAAGGATCGGCGCGGCAAGCTGATCAAGGATGTGCAGGTCGCACAGAACGCCAAGGCTGGCAAGGCCTTGGCGTTGTCCATTGATCTGCGTCTGCAGTATCTGGCCCATCGCGAACTGCGCAACGCCCTGCTGGAGCACGATGCCAAGGCCGGCAGCCTGGTGATGGTCGACGTCAAGACCGGTGAAGTGCTGGCGATGGTCAACCATCCCACCTACAACCCGAACAACCGGCGCAACCTCACCCCGGCGGCCATGCGCAACCGCGCCATGATCGATGTGTTCGAGCCCGGCTCGACCATCAAGCCGCTGTCGATGGCCGCGGCGCTGGAAACCGGCCGCTGGAAACCCAGCGATATTGTCCAGGTTGGCAACGGTACCCTGCAGATCGGCCGCTACAGCATCCGCGACGTGTCCCGCACGCAGGGGCAGGCGCTGGATCTGACCGGTATTCTGATCAACTCCAGCAACGTCGGCATGAGCAAGGTCGCTTTCGATGTTGGCGGCGCGCAGCTGTTCGAAGTATTTACCAAGCTGGGCTTCGGTCGTGACACCGGTCTAGGTTTCCCCGGTGAGCGGGTCGGCAACCTGCCCAATCATCGGCAGTGGCGTCAGGCCGAAACCGCCACCCTGTCCTATGGCTATGGCCTGTCGGTAACCGCCGTACAGCTGGCGCATGCCTACGCCGCGCTGGGCAACGGCGGGGCCATGACGCCCCTGTCGATGATTCGCGTGGACAGCAAGCCCGGCACCATGCAGGTGGTGTCGGCGAACGTGGCCAAGACCCTGCAGGGCATGTTGCAGGAAGTGACCGAGTCTCCGCGTGGTGCGGTGCGTGCTCGGGTGCCTGGTTACCACGTGGCTGGCAAGAGCGGTACGGCGCGCAAGACCAGCGTTGGTACCAAGGGCTATCAGGCCAACTCCTACCGTTCGCTGTTCGCCGGTTTCGCGCCGGCCCAGGACCCACGCATCGCCTTGGTGGTGGTGATCGACGAGCCCGGCAAGGGCGCCTACTACGGCGGCCTGATCTCCGCCCCGGTGTTCAGCCGAGTGATGGCAGGCTCGCTGCGTTTGATGAACATTGCGCCAGACAATCTGCCGCTGCCCGAGCAGAAGCTGGCTGCCGCTGGCCAGGGAGGGCGTAACTGATGCCCATGCCGCTCAACCAATTGCTGCCTGTTGCCGAAAGCAGCGTGCTGATTCGCGAACTGACCCTGGATAGCCGCAAGGTGCGTCCGGGGGATCTGTTCCTGGCCGTGCCGGGTACCCAGCAGGACGGCCGCATTCACATTGCCGATGCCATCGCCCGTGGCGCCGCAGCCGTCGCTTTCGAGGCCGAGGGCGCTCCGGCCATGCACGCCGACAGCGCCGTTCTGGTGCCGGTCAAGGAGCTGGCAGGCCAGCTTTCGGCGATCGCCGGGCGTTTCTACGGCGAGCCGAGCCGTGCGCTGCACCTGATCGGCGTCACCGGCACCAATGGCAAGACCAGTGTCAGCCAGTTGCTCGCGCAGGCGCTGGACCTGCTCGGCGAGCGCTGCGGCATCGTCGGCACCCTGGGCACCGGTTTCCATGGCGCGCTGGAGCAGGGCAAGCACACCACGCCCGATCCGGTCGGCGTGCAGGCCACCCTCGCGTTGCTCAAGCAGACCGGTGCACGCGCCGTGGCCATGGAGGTCTCGTCCCATGGCCTGGATCAGGGGCGCGTCGCGGCACTGGAATTCGACATCGCGGTGTTCACCAACCTGTCGCGCGATCACCTCGACTACCACGGCAGCATGGAGGCCTACGGTGCCGCCAAGGCCAAGCTGTTCGCCTGGCCGAATCTGCGTTGCCGGGTGATCAACCTCGACGATGCCTTCGGCCGCGAACTGGCTGCGCAGGCGCACGACTCACGCCTGATCGGCTACAGCCTGAGCGATGCCGGTGCCTTCCTTTATTGCAGCCAGGCGCAGTTCGACGATCATGGCGTGCGCGCGCGCCTGGTCACGCCGCGTGGCGAAGGCATGCTGCGCAGCAATCTGCTCGGCCGCTTCAACCTGAGCAACCTGCTGGCGGTCGTCGGTGCGCTGCTGGGCATGGACTATGGCCTGGACGAAATCCTCAAGGTGCTGCCGCAGCTGCAGGGGCCGGCCGGCCGCATGCAGCGCCTCGGTGGCGGCGACAAGCCGCTGGTGGTAGTGGACTACGCGCACACCCCCGATGCGCTGGAGAAGGTGCTGGAAGCAATGCGCCCGCATGTCGAGGGGCGCCTGCTCTGCCTGTTCGGCTGCGGCGGTGATCGTGATCGCGGCAAGCGCCCGCTGATGGCGGCGGTGGCCGAACGCCTGGCCGATGTGGTGTGGGTGACCGACGACAACCCGCGCACTGAGGATCCGGCGCAAATCGTTGCCGATATTCGCGCCGGCTTCGTTTCGCCTGAGCAGGTGCAGTTCATTCACGGTCGAGGCGACGCCATCGCCCGGCTGATCGCCCAGGCCGAGGCCGCCGATGTGCTGGTGCTGGCCGGCAAGGGGCATGAGGATTACCAGGAAATCATGGGTGAGCGGCAGCCGTTCTCCGACCTGATCGAAGCGAGCAAGGCCCTGTCGGCCTGGGAGGCTGCTCATGCTTAAGCCCTGGCTGCTCAGTGAAGTCGCTGCCCAGCTCAATGCGCGTGTGATCGGCGACGATGTCGCCTTTTCCGCCGTGGGCACCGACAGTCGCACCATCACGTCCGGCCAACTGTTCGTGGCGCTGGCCGGGCCGCGTTTCGACGGTCATGACTACCTCGCCGAGGTCGCTGCCAAGGGCGCGGTTGCCGCGCTGGTCGAGCGTGAAGTGTCGAATGCGACGCTGCCGCAGCTGCTGGTGGCCGATACCCGCCTGGCCCTGGGTCAGCTGGGCGCTTTGAATCGTCAGGCCTTCACCGGCCCGCTGGCTGCGGTGACCGGCTCCAGTGGCAAGACCAGCGTCAAGGAAATGCTCGCCGCCATTCTCCGCGCCGGCCTCAGCGGTGCGGTGCTGGCCACCCGGGGCAACCTCAACAACGATCTGGGCGCGCCGCTGACGCTGCTGGAGCTGGCGCCGGAACACCGCGCCGGAGTGATCGAGCTGGGCGCCAACCATGTCGGCGAGATCGCCTACACAGTCAATCTGACCCGGCCGCAGGTGGCGATCATCACCAATGCCGGCAATGCCCACGTCGGCGAGTTCGGCGGCCCGGAAAAGATCGTCCAGGCCAAGGGTGAAATTCTCGAAGGCCTGCCGACCGATGGTGTGGCCGTGCTCAATCTGGATGACAAGGCCTTCATGACCTGGCAGCGCCGTGCCGCAGGCCGTCAGCTGGTGAGCTTCGCCCTGCGCGATACCCGCGCCGACTTCCACGGCAGCGACCTGGCCCGTGACGAGCGCGGCTGCCAGGGCTTCACCCTGCGCAGCCCTGCGGGCAGCGTACGCATTCAGCTCAACCTGCTGGGCGAGCACAACGTGGCCAATGCCCTGGCTGCCTGCGCCGCAGCCCATGCCCTGGGCATGCCGTTGGTCGCCATGGCCCAGGGGCTGGAAAGCCTGCAGCCGGTCAAGGGCCGCGCCGTAGCGCAGCTGGCGCCGAACGGCGTGCGGGTGATCGATGACAGTTACAACGCCAACCCCGTGTCTATGTGTGCGGCGGTGGATATACTCGCCGGCTTCTCCGGTCGCACCGTTCTGGTGCTGGGAGACATGGGCGAGCTGGGCGAGTGGGCCGAACAGGGTCATCGCGATGTCGGTCGCCATGCCGCCGGCAAGGTCGACGCGCTGTATGCGGTCGGCCCGCTGATGCATTTTGCGGTCGAGGAGTTCGGCTCAAAAGGCCGTCACTTCGTCGATCAGGCCGAGCTGATCGAAGCGCTTCGCGCCGAACAGGCCGGCAGCACACTACTAATCAAGGGATCACGCAGCGCAGCCATGGACAAGGTCGTGGCGGCGCTGTGTGACGTATCTGGGGAGAATCACTAAATGCTGCTGCTGCTGGCGGAGTACCTGCAACAGTTTCACAAGGGCTTCGCGGTCTTTCAGTACCTGACTCTGCGCGGCATCCTCGGCGTGCTCACCGCTCTGGGGCTGTCGCTGTGGCTGGGCCCCTGGATGATCCGCACCCTGCAGGTGCGTCAGATCGGCCAGGCGGTGCGCAACGATGGCCCGCAGTCGCATTTGTCGAAGAAGGGCACGCCGACCATGGGCGGCGCGCTGATCCTCACCGCCATCGCCGTCAGCACCCTGCTCTGGGCCGACCTGTCCAACCGTTACGTGTGGGTGGTGCTGGCCGTGACCCTGGCGTTCGGCGCCATCGGCTGGGTCGATGACTACCGCAAGGTGATCGAGAAGAACTCGCGTGGCCTGCCGAGCCGCTGGAAGTATTTCTGGCAGTCGGTGTTCGGCCTGGCTGCAGCGGCCTTCCTTTATATGACCGCGCAGAGCCCGGTGGAAACCACCCTGATCCTGCCGCTGCTCAAGGATGTCGCCATTCCCCTGGGCGTCGGCTTCGTGGTGCTGACCTACTTCGTCATCGTCGGCACCAGCAATGCGGTGAACCTGACCGACGGTCTCGACGGCCTGGCCATTCTGCCCACCGTGATGGTCGGCGGCGCCCTGGGCATCTTCTGCTATCTGTCGGGCAACGTGAATTTCGCCGAGTACCTGCTGATCCCCTACGTGCCGGGCTCGGGCGAGCTGATCGTGTTCTGCGCCGCGCTGGTCGGCGCCGGCCTGGGCTTTCTGTGGTTCAACACCTACCCGGCGCAGGTGTTCATGGGCGACGTCGGCGCGCTGGCGCTCGGCGCCGCGCTGGGCACCATCGCCGTGATCGTTCGCCAGGAAATCGTGCTGTTCATCATGGGCGGCGTGTTCGTGATGGAAACCCTGTCGGTGATCATCCAGGTCGCCAGCTTCAAGCTGACCGGCAAGCGTGTGTTCCGCATGGCGCCGATCCACCACCATTTCGAACTCAAGGGCTGGCCCGAACCACGCGTGATCGTCCGCTTCTGGATCATCACCGTGATTCTCGTGCTGATCGGCCTGGCCACCCTGAAACTGAGGTAATTGAGCGTGACCCTGATCGCTTCCGACCAGTTCCGCATCGTTGTCGGTCTCGGCAAGAGCGGCATGTCCCTGGTGCGCTTCCTGGCGCAGCAGGGCGTGCGCTTTGCCGTGGCCGACACGCGCGCGAACCCGCCGGAGCTGGAAACGCTCAAGCGTGACTACCCGCAGGTGGAAGTGCGCTGTGGCGAGCTGGACGTGGAGTTCCTCTGCCGCGCCTCGGAGCTGTATGTGAGCCCGGGCCTGGCCATTTCCAAACCGGCGCTGGCCGCAGCCGCCGCGCGCGGGGTCAAGCTGTCCGGCGACATCGATCTGTTCGCCCGTCATGCCAAGGCGCCTATCGTCGCCATCACCGGCTCCAACGCCAAGAGCACCGTCACCACCCTGGTCGGCGAGATGGCGGCGGCAGCCGGCAAGCGCGTTGCCGTTGGCGGCAACCTGGGCACGCCGGCACTGGATCTGCTGGCTGACGATGTCGAGCTGTACGTAATGGAACTGTCCAGCTTCCAGCTGGAAACCACCGATCAGCTCAACGCCGAAGTGGCTACCTGCCTGAACATCAGCGAAGACCACATGGATCGTTACAGTGGTCTGCCGGCCTATCACCTGGCCAAGCACCGCATCTTCCGCGGTGCCCGACAGGTGGTGGTCAACCGCGACGACGCGTTGTCGCGTCCGCTGATCGCCGATCAGGTGCCCTGCTGGGAGTTCGGCCTGGGCAAGCCGGACTTCAAGCGCTTCGGTCTGCTCGAAGAGAACGGCGAGAAGTGCCTGGCGTTTCGCTTCGAGGCGCTGCTGCCGGTGAGCGAACTGAAGATCCGCGGTGCGCACAATCAGTCCAACGCCCTGGCGGCGCTGGCGCTCGGCCATGCCGTCGGCCTGCCGATGGAGGCCATGCTCGCCACCCTGCGCCAGTTCGCCGGTTTGCCGCACCGCTGCCAGTGGGTCGGTGAGCGCGCTGGCGTGAACTACTACGACGATTCCAAGGCGACCAATGTCGGTGCCGCGCTGGCGGCCATCGAAGGCCTCGGCGCGGATATCGCCGGCAAGCTGGTGCTGATCGCCGGTGGTGATGGCAAGGGCGCCGACTTCTCCGCGCTGAAGGCGCCGGTGGCGCGCTTCTGCCGCGCGGTGGTGCTGCTGGGGCGTGATGCCGAACTGCTCGCCGCCGCCTTGGGCGATGCCGCGCCGCTGGTGCGGGTGGCCACTCTTGACGAAGCGGTACAGCGCAGCAGCGAACTGGCCGAGGCCGGCGACGCCGTGCTGCTGTCGCCGGCCTGCGCCAGCCTGGACATGTTCAAGAACTTCGAGGAGCGCGGGCGCCTGTTCGCCCAGGCCGTGGGAGGGCTCGTCTGATGCTGGCCTTCCTGCGCGTTCGCCCCTCGCCGCTGCTCGGTCGCGGCTTCGACGTCGATTTCCCGATGCTGGCCGGCTGTCTCGGCCTGCTCGGTCTGGGGTTGGTGATGATCACCTCGGCCTCTTCGGAAGTCGCTGCGGCGCTGTCCGGCAACCCGATGTATCACATGATTCGCCATCTGGTGTATCTGGTCATCGGCCTCGGCTCCGCCGGTATCGTGCTGATGATCCCGATGAGCTTCTGGCAGCGTTACGGCTGGATGCTGTTGCTGGCCGCCTTCGGTCTGCTGGTGCTGGTGCTGATCCCGGGTATCGGCCGCGAGGTCAACGGTGCGCGGCGCTGGATCGGCTTCGGCGCCTTCAACGTGCAGCCCTCGGAAATCGCCAAGGTCTTCGTCGTGGTCTACCTGGCCGGCTATCTGGTGCGTCGCCAGGAAGAGGTGCGCGAGAGCTGGATGGGCTTCTTCAAACCCTTCGTGGTGCTGCTGCCGATGGCCGGCCTGCTGCTGCTGGAGCCGGACTTTGGCGCCACCGTGGTGATGATGGGTTCGGCCATGGCCATGCTGTTCCTCGGTGGCGTCGGCCTGCTGCGCTTCGGCCTGATGGTGGCCCTGGCGGTCGGCGCCGTGTTCGTCCTGGTACAGACTCAGGAATACCGCCTGCAGCGCCTGATCACCTTCACCGATCCCTGGGCCGACCAGTATGGCTCCGGCTATCAGCTGACCCAGGCGCTGATCGCCTTCGGTCGCGGCGAGTGGTTCGGCGTCGGCCTGGGCAACAGCATCCAGAAGCAGTTCTACCTGCCGGAAGCGCATACCGACTTCGTCTTCTCGGTACTGGCCGAGGAGCTGGGCTTCGTCGGCGCGCTGGCGACCCTGGCGCTGTTCGTCTTCGTCTGCGTGCGCGGCCTGTACATCGGCCTGTGGGCAGAGAAGGCCAAGCAGTTCTTCTCGGCCTATGTGGCCTATGGCCTGTCCTTCCTGTGGATCGGCCAGTTCCTGATCAACATCGGGGTGAACACCGGTCTGCTACCGACCAAGGGCCTGACCCTGCCGTTCCTCAGCTACGGCGGTTCGTCGCTGGTGATCTGCTGCGTCAGCCTGGCGGTCCTGCTGCGTATCGAATGGGAGCGGCGCAACGTTCTGGGCAACGAGGATATCGAGTTCAGCGAAGAGGATTTCGCCGAGCCGAACAAGGAGGTCGCCCATGCGCGGTAATGTGCTGATCATGGCCGGCGGCACCGGCGGCCACGTGTTCCCGGCGCTGGCCTGCGCACGCGAGTTCCAGACCCGCGGCTACAGCGTGCACTGGCTGGGTACGCCGCGTGGCATCGAGAACGAGCTGGTGCCGCAAGCCGGCTTGCCGCTGCACCTGATCAACGTCAGCGGTCTGCGCGGCAAGGGCAAGCTGTCGCTGCTCAAGGCGCCGTTCCAGCTGCTGCGCTCGCTGTTGCAGGCGCGCCGCATCGTGCGTGAGCTGCAGCCGGTCTGCGTGCTGGGCATGGGCGGCTACGTCACCGGGCCCGGTGGTCTGGCCGCGCGCCTGGCCGGCGTGCCGCTGGTGATCCATGAGCAGAACGCCGTGGCCGGTACCGCCAACCGCCTGCTGTCGCGTATCGCCACGCGCATCTGCGAGGCCTTCCCGAATACCTTCGGCGCTTCCGACAAACGGCGTACCACCGGCAACCCGGTGCGTGAGGAGCTGTTCCTGGAAACGCCGCGCGAGCCGCTGGTCGGGCGCAAGCCGAAATTGCTGGTCCTCGGCGGTAGCCTGGGCGCCGAGCCTTTGAACAAGCTGCTGCCAGCGGCGCTGGGGCAGATTCCTGCCGACGTGCGTCCGCAGGTGTTCCATCAGGCCGGCAAGCAGCATGCAGAGGTCACCGCGGAGCGTTATCGCGATGCCGCGGTCGAAGCCGAGGTCGCGCCCTTCATCAAGGACATGGCGCGCGCCTATGGCTGGGCCGATCTGGTGGTCTGCCGCGCCGGCGCGCTCACCGTCAGCGAACTGGCCGCCGCCGGCCTGCCGTCGTTTCTCGTGCCGCTGCCGCACGCCATCGACGACCACCAGAGCCGCAACGCCGAATACCTGGCGAAGGAGGGCGCCGCCGTCCTTCTCCCGCAACATGCCACTGACGCGGCCAAGCTCGCCGCGCAGCTCACCGAGGTTCTGATGCACCTGGAAAAACTCAACGTCATGGGCGCCACCGCGCGTCGTCTGGCCAAGCCCGATGCCACCCGCACGGTGGTGGACATCTGTCAGGAGGTGATGCGTGGCTAAGTCGCCTGCCGCTGTCAAGGCCGAAGTCCGGCGCATGCGCCGCATCCGCCGCATCCATTTCGTCGGTATCGGCGGCGTGGGCATGTGCGGTATCGCCGAGGTGCTGCTGAACCTGGGTTACGAAGTGTCCGGCTCCGACCTCAAGGCTTCGGCGGTGACCGAGCGCCTGGAAAGCTTCGGCGCGAAGATCTTCATCGGCCACGCTGCCGAGAATGCCGAGCAGGCCGACGTGCTGGTGGTGTCCAGCGCGGTCAACACCAGCAACCCGGAAGTCGCCACCGCCCTGGAGCGCCGCATTCCGGTGGTGCCGCGTGCCGAGATGCTCGCCGAGCTGATGCGCTACCGCCACGGCATCGCCGTGGCCGGCACCCATGGCAAGACCACCACCACCAGCCTGCTGGCCTCGGTGTTCGCCGCTGGCGGTCTGGATCCGACCTTCGTCATCGGTGGCCGTCTGAACGCCGCCGGCACCAATGCCCAGCTCGGCTCCAGCCGCTTCCTGATCGCCGAAGCCGACGAGAGCGACGCCAGCTTCCTGCACCTGCAGCCGATGGTCTCGGTGGTCACCAATATCGACGCCGACCACATGAGTACCTATGGCGGCGACTTCAACAGGCTGAAGAAGACCTTCATCGAGTTCCTGCACAACCTGCCGTTCTACGGCCTGGCCGTGCTCTGTGTGGATGATCCGGTGGTGCGCGAGTTGCTGCCGCAGGTCGGTCGTCCGACCGTGACCTACGGCTTTGCCGAAGACGCCGACGTGCGTGCGATCAACGTGCGTCAGGAAGGCATGCGCACCTATTTCACCGTGCTGCGCCCGGACTGCGAGCCGCTCGACGTGTCGGTGAACATGCCGGGTAATCACAACGTGCTCAATGCCCTGGCGACCATCGCCATCGCCACTGACGAAGGCATCGACGATGCCGCTATCGTCGCCGGGTTGTCGGGTTTTCAGGGTGTCGGCCGGCGCTTCCAGGTCTACGGCGAACTGCCGGTGGACGGCGGCAGCGTGATGCTGGTGGACGACTACGGTCATCACCCGCGTGAAGTGGCCGCGGTGATCAAGGCCGTACGTGGCGGTTGGCCGGAGCGTCGTCTGGTGATGGTCTACCAGCCGCACCGCTACAGCCGCACCCGCGATCTGTACGACGACTTCGTGCAGGTGCTCGGCGAAGCCAATGTGCTGCTGCTGGTGGAGGTCTACCCGGCTGGCGAGGAGCCGATTCCGGGCGCCGACAGCCGGCAGATGTGCCACAGCATTCGCCAGCGCGGCCAGCTCGATCCGATCTATGTCGAGCGCGGTGCCGACCTGGCGCCGCTGCTCAAGCCGCTGCTGCGTGCCGGCGACATCCTGCTGTGCCAGGGCGCGGGCGATATCGGCGCGGTGGCGCCGCAACTGATCAAGCACCCACTGTTCGTGGGGGAGTCGAAATGAGTTTGCACAGTAGCCTCGATCCCAGGGCTTTCGGCCGCGTCGCGGTGCTGTTCGGCGGCAAGAGCGCCGAGCGCGAGGTATCGCTGAAATCCGGCAATGCCGTACTCAGCGCCCTGCAGGCGGCCGGCGTGGACGCCTTCGGCATCGACGTGGGCGATGATTTCCTGCAGCGCCTTGCCAGCGAGAAGATCGATCGCGCCTTCATCGTGCTGCACGGCCGCGGTGGCGAGGATGGCTCCATGCAGGGCCTGCTCGAGTGCGCCGGCATTCCCTACACCGGCAGCGGCATCCTCGCCTCGGCGCTGGCCATGGACAAGTTGCGCACCAAGCAGGTCTGGCACAGCCTCGGCCTGCCGACGCCGCGTCACGCCGTGCTGACTTCGCAGGCCGACTGCGAAGCGGCGGCTACCGAACTGGGCTTCCCGCTGATCGTCAAACCGGCCCATGAAGGTTCGAGCATCGGCATGGCCAAGGTCGAGAGCGTCGAGGCGCTGATCGCGGCCTGGCAGGACGCCGCGCGCTATGACAGCCAGGTACTGGTCGAGCAGTGGATCGCCGGTCCCGAGTACACCGTGGCCGTGTTGCGCAGTGAAGTGCTGCCGCCCATTGGTCTCGGTACACCTCATACCTTCTACGACTACGACGCCAAGTACCTGGCTAATGACACCCAGTACCGCATTCCCTGCGGCCTCTCTCCCGAGAAGGAGGCGGAACTGAAAGAGCTGACCGCGCGCGCCTGCGAGGCCGTGGGCACCCAGGGCTGGGCGCGCGCAGACGTGATGCAGGACGCCAGTGGCCAGTTCTGGCTGCTGGAAGTGAACACCGTACCGGGCATGACCGATCACAGCCTGGTGCCGATGGCCGCGCGCGCCGCCGGCCTGGATTTCCAGCAGCTGGTGCTGGCGATCCTGGCTGACAGCGTCGAGGCGAGGGGTTAAGTCATGACAGTGGCTTTGCGTCACCAGGACACGCTGAGGGCTCCGCTGCGCGGCAAGCCCGCGCCGCGTGGCGCCAGCCGTCTGGTGGCCAAGGAGCCGATGCGCCTGCGTCTGCCCAAGCCGGATTTCTCCTGGGTCGGGCGTCTGCTCTGGCCGCTGCTGCTGGTCGGACTGGGTTTTGGCGCCTACGAAGGCGCGCAGCGTCTGCTGCCCTACGCCGACCGGCCGATTGCGCGTATCAGCGTGCAGGGTGATCTGGCTTACGTCAGCCAGCAGGCGGTGCAGCGGCGGATCGCGCCGTTCATCGAGGCGAGCTTCTTCAGCGCCGATCTGCGCGGCATGCGCGAGGAGCTCGAGCGCATGCCCTGGATCGCCCATGCCGAGGTGCGCCGCGTCTGGCCGGACCAGATCGACGTGAGTCTGGAAGAACAACTGCCCATCGCCCGCTGGGGCGACGAGGCGCTACTCAACAACCAGGGGCAGGCATTCGCGCCGCAGGAGCTGGACAACTATCAGCATCTGCCGCAGCTGTCCGGCCCGAAACGGGCGCAGCCCAAGGTGATGCAGCAGTACCAGATGCTCAGCCAGCTGCTGCGGCCGATGGGCTTCACCGTGGTCGGGCTGCAGCTGCGCGAGCGCGGCAGCTGGTTCCTCTCGGCCACCGAGAACGCCAGCGGTCAGCGCATCGACATCCTGCTTGGGCGCGATCACGTGGTGGAAAAAATGCGTCGGTTCGCCGCCATCTACGAGCGGGAACTGAAAGAACAGAGCGCGAACATCGCGCGCATCGACCTGCGTTACGCCAACGGCCTGGCCGTGGCCTGGCGCGAGCCGGTGGAGCCGGCCGCGGCCGAGCAGAAAGTGAATTGAGGAGAGGCAGGACTAATGAGTAGCGCGCAGAGCGGCAAGATGATCGTTGGCCTGGACATCGGCACCTCCAAGGTGGTGGCGCTGGTGGGCGAGGTGACGGCCGACGGCCAGCTGGAAATCGTCGGTATCGGCACTCATCCTTCGCGCGGGCTGAAGAAGGGCGTGGTAGTCAATATCGAGTCCACCGTGGCCTCGATCCAGCGCGCCGTGGAAGAGGCCCAGCTGATGGCCGGTTGCCGCATCCACTCGGCCTTCGTCGGCGTGGCCGGCAATCACATCCGCAGCCTCAACAGCCATGGCATCGTCGCCATTCGTGATCGCGAAGTGAGCCCCGCCGACATCGAGCGCGTGCTCGACGCTGCGCAGGCGGTGGCCATTCCGGCCGACCAGCGCGTGCTGCACACCCTGGCGCAGGACTACGTGATCGACAACCAGGAGGGCGTGCGCGAGCCGCTGGGCATGTCCGGCGTACGTCTGGAGGCCAAGGTGCATGTGGTCACCTGCGCGGTGAATGCCGCGCAGAACATCGAGAAGTGCGTGCGCCGCTGCGGCCTGGAAGTCGACGACATCATCCTCGAACAGCTCGCATCTGCTTATTCGGTGCTGACCGAAGACGAGAAGGAGCTGGGCGTGTGCCTGGTGGACATCGGTGGTGGCACCACCGATATCGCCATCTTCACCGAAGGCGCGATTCGCCACACCGCGGTGATCCCGATCGCTGGCGACCAGGTCACCAACGACATCGCCATGGCCCTGCGTACGCCGACCCAGTACGCCGAAGAGATCAAGATCCGCTATGCCTGCGCCCTGGCCAAGCTGGCCGGTGCCGGCGAGACCATCAAGGTGCCCAGCGTCGGTGATCGTCCGCCGCGCGACCTGTCGCGCCAGTCCCTGGCCGAGGTGGTCGAGCCGCGCTACGACGAGCTGTTCACTCTGGTGCAGGCCGAGCTGCGTCGCAGCGGCTACGAAGACCTGATTCCCGCCGGCATCGTCATGACCGGCGGCACGGCGAAGATGGAAGGCGCGGTCGAGCTGGCCGAGGAAATCTTCCACATGCCGGTGCGCCTCGGCGTGCCGCACAGCGTCAAGGGCATGGCCGATGTCGTGCGCAACCCGATTTATTCCACCGGTGTGGGTTTGTTGCTGTACGGGCTGCAGAAGCAGAACGACGGCACCTCCATGTCGGTGGGCAGTCCTTACCAGGACGAGAGCAAAACCCCGGTACTCGAACGCATCAAGCGTTGGGTGCAAGGCAATTTCTGAATTTGCAGTAGGCGTTACAACTAGAAAGGAAGGAGAGGGATCATGTTCGAACTAGTAGACAACATTCCACAAAGTGCGGTGATCAAGGTCATCGGTGTCGGCGGTGGCGGCGGTAACGCGGTCAACCACATGGCGGCCAGCAACATCGAGGGCGTCGAGTTCATCTGCGCCAACACCGATGCGCAGGCGCTGAAGAACATCGGTGCGCGCACCGTGCTGCAACTCGGCCCGGGCGTGACCAAGGGCCTGGGTGCCGGTGCCAATCCGGAAGTCGGTCGTCAGGCCGCGCTGGAAGATCGCGAGCGTATCGCCGAAGTGCTGGCCGGCACCGACATGGTTTTCATCACCACCGGCATGGGCGGTGGTACCGGTACCGGCGCTGCGCCGGTGATCGCCGAGGTGGCCAAGGAGCTGGGCATTCTCACCGTGGCCGTGGTCACCCGCCCGTTCCCGTTCGAAGGCAAGAAGCGCATGGTCATCGCCGATGAAGGCATCCGCGCGCTGGCCGAGAGCGTCGACTCGCTGATCACCATCCCCAACGAAAAACTGCTGACCATCCTCGGCAAGGACGCCAGCCTGCTGTCCGCCTTCGCCAAGGCTGACGACGTGCTGGCCGGCGCCGTGCGCGGTATCTCCGACATCATCAAGCGTCCGGGCATGATCAACGTCGACTTCGCCGACGTTAAGACCGTGATGAGCGAGATGGGCATGGCCATGATGGGCACCGGCTGCGCCAGCGGTCCGAACCGTGCACGTGAAGCCACCGAGGCGGCCATCCGCAACCCGCTGCTGGAAGACGTCAACCTGCAGGGCGCGCGCGGCATCCTGGTCAACATCACCGCAGGTCCCGACCTGTCGCTGGGCGAGTACTCCGACGTGGGTAACATCATCGAGCAGTTCGCCTCCGAGCAGGCCACCGTCAAGGTGGGCACCGTGATCGATCCCGACATGCGCGACGAACTGCACGTCACCGTGGTGGCCACCGGCCTCGGCGCGCGCATGGAGAAGCCGGTCAAGGTGGTCGACAACACCGTTCAGGTCGCCGTCAGCCAGCCGGTTGTCCAGCAGAGCGCCGCGCAGCCGCGCAGCGAGCAGTCGGTCAACTACAAGGACTACGAGCGCCCGACCGTACAGCGCCAGAGCCACAGCGGTGCGGCCACTGCAGCCAAGCTCAATACCCAGGACGATCTCGACTACTTGGATATTCCGGCTTTCCTGCGTCGCCAGGCTGATTGATGGAATGTATCAGGAGTATATGGGTGATTGGTGTTCAGCAAAGGTCGGTTCTGCTATCATTCCCGACCATTGTTGAAAACAGTTCGCAACTAGCGATATAGCGGCCAAGCCATGATCAGACAACGCACCCTGAAGAACATCATCCGTGCCACCGGCGTTGGCCTGCATTCGGGGGAGAAGGTTTACCTCACCCTGAAGCCGGCTCCGGTGGACACCGGTATCGTGTTTCGTCGTACCGATCTCGACCCGATCGTGGAAATCCGCGCATTGGCCGGGAATGTCGGTGAAACCACCATGTCGACCACGTTGATCAATGGTGATGTCAAGGTGGACACGGTAGAGCATCTGCTTTCGGCCATGGCAGGCCTGGGCATCGATAACGCCTACGTCGAGCTCTCCGCGTCCGAAGTGCCGATCATGGATGGCAGCGCCGGTCCCTTCGTATTCCTGATTCAATCCGCCGGCCTGCAGGAGCAGGAAGCGCCGAAGAAGTTCATCCGCATCCTGCGTGAGGTGACCGTGGAGGAGGGCGACAAGCGCGCCACCTTCGTGCCTTTCGACGGTTTCAAGGTGAGCTTCGAGATCGACTTCGATCACCCCGTGTTCCGCAATCGCACACAGAGCGCCAGTGTGGATTTCTCCAGCACGTCTTTCGTCAAGGAAGTCAGCCGGGCCCGCACCTTCGGCTTCATGCGTGACATCGAGTTCCTGCGTTCGCAGAACCTGGCGCTCGGTGGCAGCGTGGAAAACGCCATCGTGGTCGACGAATATCGCGTGCTCAACGAAGACGGCCTGCGTTACGAGGACGAATTCGTCAAACACAAGATTCTCGATGCCATCGGCGACCTGTATCTGCTGGGTAACAGCCTGATCGGCGAGTTCAAGGGCTTCAAGTCGGGCCACGCACTGAACAATCGTTTGCTGCGCACCCTGATCGAGCAGACCGATGCCTGGGAAATGGTGACCTTCGAGGACGCCAAGCTCGCGCCGATCTCTTACATGCGCCCTGTTGCGGCGGTGTAAACCTACTCTCTTTCCAGCGTTATTTGAGGCCACCTTCGGGTGGCCTTTTTTATGGTTCTTCGCATGTTTTGGGGAAAGTGCGGGTTGACGCCGGACTGGCAATAACGTGTTAGCTGTCGATGACTTGGCACTATCCCTTAGCGTGTCGTCTGATCTGCTGGGTTTCGCCCCTTACGGGCGACTCACTTTCTTTGCTTGTGCAAAGAAAGTAAGCAAAGAAACACACCCCTGCATCCGGCCCCGGCTACGCCGGGGTTCCCTCGCTCCATCACCGCTCCAGGGGCACGCTGCGAAGGGCCATCCCTGGCCCATCGCAGCTCTCGCGACATCCATGTCGCTCAACCCCTTCCACGGCGATTCCACTCGGCCTCCTGAAGGGGACTTGGGCGTCGTCTGTTCCATCGCAGTTGAGGAGCAAGGGCAAAGGCAAAGGCAAAGGCAAAGGTCAGACGCCGCCAATTTCAACTTCGCAAAGATTATGCAAGCTCGCGACCCGGTCCCCTTCAGGAGGCCGAGTGGAGGTGTTGCGTAGGGGGACGAGCCGCATGGATGCGGCGAAATACCGATGGCGGCCCCGCTTAATGGGCCAGGGATGGCCCATGTAAGCCGGCCCCCGGAGCAGCACCGGAGCGAGGAAACGCAGCGAAGCGGAGTAACAGCCACAGGCTGGCCCGAAGGGTGAGCGCAGCGAATCAAGGTGTGGCGCCCGTAAGGGGCGCAACCCAAACGCTCAGTACACGCGGTAATGGATATTGCTAAGTCAGTAAGCGGTACGCACACAAACTTGCCAGTCCGATGTCAAGCGTATCTTCCCCGCGATAACGCGAAGAACCTTTTTTATGCTGTGACGGTTTGGGGAGGGCGCGGCGCAGGAGAATTTATGGCGCCATCTACCTGGCGAGTGCGGCGAAGTGAAGCAGGCCGACGAACGGGAAGGAGGACGTTATTCGCTTTTCTGCGTATGACTGGCCAGGCGTTCCAAGGCGGCGCGCAGCCTGGGATCGCTGATGCCCTCGGCGGCCGCCTGGATGCTTTGTGCGGCGCTATTGGACAAGTGCACGGCGCGATCCGTTCCACGATTCTGGCCACCTTGAGGTTGCACCTTGAACAGGATTTTCGTTAAGGTCGCGAACTCTTCGAGCGCCTGCAGTTGTCGTTGCAGCCTTCTTTGCTGATAACGCAGGCGTGTTGCCCAGTGGCCATCGGTCACGATCAATAGCAGACAGCCGTCGCGCCAGGACGCTACATGACAGTGTTCGCGGGCGGCCGGTTGCAGCTGGCTTTCGACAAGACGCTGCAGGTTGGACAGGCGTTGCGCCTGACCGAACAGCGCTTTCAGGGGCTTGGCTTCGCGTAGCAGCGTAGCGGGTGCCTGGGCCGGCAAGGGACGAAACGTCATGGCAGGAGGCCTTTGGTTGCAGAGCCGTCATGGTAGCAGAGCGTGCTGCCGGCCTGTGTTCTGCGAAATGGGGAAGCCATGCATATCATCTTGCTCAACAGCCGTCACGGTTCGGCTCGAACCATCCATCTAGACCTGCGCTGGCTGCTGCTGTCGGCGGTTCTGGCGCTGGTCCTGAGCCTGGGCGCCGGCGCTGCTCTGGGGGCCAAGTGGTTGACTGCCGAGCCCGTGGTAGATGCCTCGCTGGTCGAAGCGCTCGATCAGCAGCGCGAGCAGGTTGGCGCCGTGCGCGAGGACGCCCAGCGCCAGCTCGATGCCTTCGCCGTGCATGTCGCCGAGTTGCAGGCGCGCCTGACCCGGCTCGATGCCCTGGGCGAACGCCTCACGGAACTGGCAGAGCTGGACGCCGGCGAGTTCGACTTCTCGCTCAGCGTTGGCCAGGGTGGTGCCGAGGATGCGCTGGGCGCCTCGGCTTATGCGCCACCGCCTTTCATGAGTGCGCTGGATGAACTGGCGCTGCGCGTGGAAAGCCGAGAACAACAGCTGGAAGTGCTGGAACAGCTGCTTGGCGAACGCCGCCTGAGCGAGGCCGAAACGCTCTCCGGGCGTCCGGTCTTGCAAGGTTATGTGTCGTCGCCGTTCGGCCGTCGCGTGCATCCGCTGACCGGTCGCGCCAGCGTGCACAAGGGCATGGATTTCGCCGCCAAGCCCGGCAGCGATGTGGTCGCAGTCGCAGCCGGCGTGGTGACCTTCTCCGGCAAGAAGAGTGGCTACGGCAACACCGTGGAGATCAGCCACGCCGACGGCTACGTCACGCTCTACGCCCACAACCAGAGCAATACCGTGCAGATCGGTGATCTGGTGCAGCGCGGCCAGACCATCGCCAAGGTCGGCCGCAGTGGCCGCTCCACCGGTTATCACGTGCATTTCGAAGTCAGCAAGGATGGCCGTCAGGTCAATCCGGCGCTGTACATCGCGCATGCCAACGGCGTCGAGTGAGTGGTCCGTTTCCGCGACGCCCTTGAATTGCCGGCATTGACCCTCATATAAGCTTTCACGCCGCGCCTCTGGCTTGTCAGGGGCGTGGCCTGCGCCATCACGCGGCAGCAATGGGCTGACAACGTCACTTTCCTCCCTGGGTTTTCCGGGTAGAATGCCCCCTTCGCCCGCAGCCATGCAGGCTGCCAGGTCGCGATTTGCGCCGACCTCCATCCATTCGCCGGAAGATCCTGTCGATATGTTTGCGCCTCTGTTTAAAAAACTTTTCGGAAGCAAGAATGAGCGTGAAGTCAAACGCATGCTCAAGGCGGTGCAGTCCGTCAACGTCCTCGAAGAGCAGATGATCGCCCTCTCGGACGAGCAGCTGCGTGGCAAGACCGAAGAGTTCAAGGCCCGTCTGGCCAAGGGCGAAACCCTCGACAAGCTGCTTCCCGAAGCCTTTGCCGTGGCCCGTGAGGCCGGCAAGCGAGTGATGGGCATGCGCCACTTCGATGTGCAGCTGATCGGTGGCATGACCCTGCACGAAGGCAAGATCGCCGAGATGCGTACCGGTGAGGGCAAGACCCTCGTGGGTACCCTGGCGGTCTACCTCAACGCACTGTCCGGCAAGGGCGTGCACGTGGTCACCGTCAACGAATACCTGGCCCGCCGCGACGCCAACTGGATGCGTCCGCTGTACGAATTCCTCGGCCTGTCCGTCGGCATCGTCACCCCCTTCCAGCCGCCGGAAGAGAAGCGCGCCGCCTACGCTGCCGACATCACCTATGGCACCAACAACGAATTCGGTTTCGACTACCTGCGCGACAACATGGCGTTCAGTCTGGAAGACAAGTTCCAGCGCGAGCTGAACTTCGCCGTGATCGACGAAGTCGACTCCATCCTCATCGACGAAGCCCGTACCCCGCTGATCATTTCCGGCCAGGCCGAAGACAGCTCCAAGCTGTACATCGAGATCAACAAGCTGATCCCGCGCCTCAAGCAGCACATCGAGGAAGAGGAGGGCGTGGTCACCCAGGAAGGCCACTTCAAGGTCGACGAGAAGACCCGCCAGGTCGAGCTGAACGAGGCCGGCCACCAGTACGTCGAGGAGATGCTCACCGCTGCCGGTCTGCTGGCCGAGGGCGAGAGCCTCTACTCCGCGCACAACCTTGGCCTGCTGACCCACGTGTATGCCGGCCTGCGCGCGCACAAGCTGTTCCACCGCAATGTCGAGTACATCGTGCAGAACGGCCAGGTGATCCTGATCGATGAACACACCGGCCGTACCATGCCGGGTCGTCGCCTGTCCGAAGGCCTGCACCAGGCCATCGAGGCCAAGGAAGGGGTGAACATCCAGGCCGAGAGCCAGACCCTGGCCTCGACCACTTTCCAGAACTACTTCCGCCTGTACAACAAGCTGTCCGGCATGACCGGTACCGCCGACACCGAGGCCTTCGAGTTCCGCCAGATCTACGGTCTGGACGTGATGGTGATCCCGACCAACAAGCCGATCGCGCGCAAGGACTTCAACGACCTGGTCTACCTGACCCAGGAAGAGAAGTACCAGGCGATCATCGCCGACATCAAGGAATGCCAGGCCCAGGGCCGGCCGATCCTGGTCGGTACCGCCACCATCGAAACCTCCGAGTACGTCAGCCAGCTGCTGAACAAGGAAGGCATCGAGCACAAGGTGCTCAACGCCAAGTTCCACGACAAGGAAGCCGAGATCATTGCCCAGGCCGGCCGTCCGGGGGCGCTGACCATCGCCACCAACATGGCCGGTCGTGGTACCGACATCCTCCTCGGTGGCAACTGGGAAGTGGAAGTCGCCGCGCTGGAAAACCCCACCGACGAGCAGATCGCGCAGATCAAGGCCGAGTGGCAGAAGCGTCACCAGCAGGTGATCGAAGCCGGCGGCCTGCACGTGATCGCCTCCGAGCGTCACGAATCGCGGCGTATCGACAACCAGCTGCGTGGCCGTGCCGGCCGCCAGGGTGACCCGGGTTCCAGCCGCTTCTACCTGTCGCTGGAAGACAACCTGATGCGTATCTTCGCTTCGGATCGGGTGAAGAACTTCATGAAGGCTCTGGGTATGCAGTCCGGCGAGGCCATCGAACACCGCATGGTCACCAATGCCATCGAGAAGGCCCAGCGCAAGGTCGAAGGTCGCAACTTCGACATGCGCAAGCAACTGCTCGAATTCGACGACGTGGCCAACGAGCAGCGCAAGGTGATCTACCACATGCGCAACAGCCTGCTGGCTGCCGAGAACGTCGGCGACACCATCGCCGAGTTCCGCGAGGAAGTGCTGACCGCCGCCATCAATAACCATATTCCGCCGCAGTCGATGCCGGAGCAGTGGGACGTCGCCGGTCTGGAGTCCACCCTGCAGAGCGATTTCGGCCTGAAATTGCCGATCCAGCAGTGGCTGGACGAAGACGACAAGCTGTACGAGGAAACCCTGCGCGAGCGCATCCTCGCCGAGTTGCTGGCGGCCTACAACGAGAAGGAAACCCAGGCCAGCGCCGAGGCCCTGCGTACCTTCGAGAAGCAGATTCTGCTGCGCGTGCTGGATGACCTGTGGAAAGACCATCTGTCGACCATGGATCACCTGCGTCACGGCATTCACCTGCGTGGCTATGCGCAGAAGAACCCCAAGCAGGAATACAAGCGCGAGTCCTTCGCCCTGTTCCAGGAACTGCTGGAGTCGATCAAGCGCGACACCATCCGCGTGCTCAGCCACGTTCAGGTGCGCCGCGAAGACCCGGCCGAAGAGGAAGCCCGTCTGCGTCGCGAAGCCGAAGCTCTGGCCGAGCGTATGCAATTCCAGCACGCCGACGCCTCGGCGCTGGCGGCTGAACAGAACAATGGCGAAGAGGGCGACGTTGCCGTGGCCGCCGCGCCGGTGCGTGCCGAGCCGAAGGTCGGCCGCAACGAGCCGTGCCCTTGTGGTTCGGGCAAGAAGTACAAGCACTGCCACGGTCAGATCAACTGATCACCGGTCCGCATGGACCGCTTGCAGTAGAGGGCGCATCAGCTATGCTGCCTGCGCCCTGACAACGCCGCGACGGCTCTGCCGCTCGCGGCGTTTTACCATTTCACCGGCCGCCGCTGCGGTCACTGCACACATGAAGGAGCGCTCTCTATGGCTGTTGGTCTTGGTCCGCTGTCTACCCTGCATCCGGTACCTGGTTTCGAGCTGGGCATCGCCTCGGCCGGCATCAAGCGACCCGGGCGCAAGGATGTGGTGGTGATGCGCTGTGCCGAGGGTTCGCGTATCGCCGGGGTGACCACCACCAACGCTTTCTGCGCAGCGCCAGTGCTGATCACTCGTGAACGCCTGGGCGGCGAGGTGCGTTACCTGCTGACCAACACCGGCAATGCCAACGCCGGCACCGGCGCTGACGGCCTGGCTCGTGCGCGCCGCGCCTGCGGCCGCCTGGCCGAACTGACCGGCGTGGCGGAAAGCGCCGTGCTGCCGTTCTCCACCGGGGTGATCGGCGAGCCGCTGCCAGTGGAGAAGATCGAATCCGCGTTGCAGGCCGCGCTGGATGATCTGAAGGAAGACAACTGGATCAATGCGGCTACCGGCATCATGACCACCGACACCCTGCCCAAGGGTGCCAGCCGCCAGTTCCAGCACGATGGCGTGACCGTCACCGTTACCGGCATCAGCAAGGGCGCCGGCATGATCCGCCCGAACATGGCCACCATGCTCGGCTATATCGCCACCGACGCCAAGGTCGCCCAGGGCGTGCTGCAGGATCTGGTGCGCGACGCGGCGAACAAGTCGTTCAACCGCATCACCATCGACGGCGATACCTCCACCAACGACTGCTGCATGCTGATCGCCACCGGCCAGGCTGCACTGCCGGAAATCATCGAGGCTTCCGGCGAGCTGTTCACCAAGCTCAAGCAGGCGGTGTTCGAGGTGTTCATGGAAGTGGCGCAGGCCATCGTGCGTGACGGCGAAGGTGCGACCAAGTTCGTTACCGTCCAGGTCAATGGCGGCGGCACCCATCAGGAGTGCCTGGACGTGGCCTATGCCGTGGCCCACTCGCCGCTGATCAAGACCGCGCTGTTCGCCTCCGACCCCAACTGGGGGCGCATCCTGGCCGCTGTGGGCTATGCCGGCGTGCCGCAGCTGGATGTGAGCAAGATCGACGTGTTCCTCGGTGAAGTCTGCATCGCCAGCAAGGGCTGCCGTGCCGCCACCTATACCGAAGAGCAGGGCGCCGCGGTGATGGCCCGCGAGGAGATCACCATCCGCATCGAACTGGGTCGCGGTGCCTGCAGCGAGACCATCTGGACCACCGACCTGTCCCACGAGTACGTCAAGATCAACGCCGAATATCGCACTTAAGCGGCGGCAGGCGGCAAGCTGCAGGCCTCAGGCTAAGAGCCTTTAGCCTTTAGCCTTTAGCCTGCAGCTGCTTTTCTCATTCCCGTGCCTCATGCCCCCATGACGCGCGGGAATTTGCTATTCGGGGTGCGCGCTTTTAACGTCGGACGACTTCTGGGCATTTCGGGAAACTAGGCGAGGAGACGCAAGATGACCCTGCAACTGGTGATTGGCGACAAGAACTATTCTTCCTGGTCGCTGCGTGCGGCGCTGGTGGTCGATCTGGCCGGCGCCCAGTGTGAAGAGCTGCTGGTACGCCTGTATCAGCCGGGCAGCCGCGCTCAGTTGCTGCGTCATTCGCCCACCGGCAAGGTGCCGGTTCTGCTGACCGAGCAGGGCGCGGTGTGGGATTCCCTGGCGATTGCCGAGTATCTGGCCGAGTGCTATCCCGAGGCCCAGCTGTGGCCGCAGGAGCGTCAGGCTCGCGCGCTGGCGCGCAGTATCTGTGCGGAAATGCACAGCGGCTTCACGGCGCTGCGCAGTCATCTGCCCATGGACCTGGCACGGGACAAGGCGCTGGCCGAGCTGCCCGACGAGGCGCAGGCCGATATCAATCGCATCTGCGCGATCTGGGCCGATTGCCGCGAGCGCTATGCCAGCTCGGGCAACTATCTGTTCGGCCAGGCCAGCATCGCCGATGCCTTCTACGCGCCGGTGGCGGCGCGCCTGCGCAGCTATCATGTGGCCCTGCCGACAACGGCAGCGGCCTATGTGGAAACCATCTACCGCTGGCCGGCGTTTCAGCGCTGGTATCAGGTGGCATTGCAGGAGGTGAAGGGGTGAAGCGTGTTCATGTCGCAGCAGCGGTGATCCGGGGTGTCGATGGACGCATCCTCATCGCCAGGCGACCCGAGGACAAACACCAGGGCGGCCTGTGGGAGTTTCCCGGCGGCAAGGTGGAGGAGGGCGAGGCAGTGCGCGTCGCCCTCGATCGCGAGCTGGAGGAGGAGCTGGGCATTCGTGCGCAGGCGGCGCGCCCGCTGATCCGGATTCGCCACGACTACCCGGACAAGCAGGTACTGCTGGACGTCTGGGAGGTCTCGGTCTTCAGTGGCGAGCCGCATGGCGCAGAAGGCCAGCCCCTGGCCTGGGCCAGCGAGCGGCAGTTGCTGGAATACCAATTCCCCGCCGCCAACAAACCCATAGTCGCCGCCGCGCGGCTGCCGGATCGCTACCTGATCACCCCCGATGGCTTGGAGCCGAGTGAATTGCTGGCCGGCATCCGCAGCGCCCTGGCGCAGGGCGTGAGGCTGATCCAGCTGCGCGCGCCGAACATGTTCGACCCGCAGTACCGCGACCTGGCCGTCGACGTGCAGGGCCTGTGTGCCGGCAAGGCCCAGCTGATGCTCAAGGGCCCGCTGGAGTGGCTGGGGGACTTTCCCGCGGCCGGCTGGCACCTGACCGCCGCGCAGCTGCGCAAGTACGCCGCTGGCGGCCGGCCGTTCCCGGAGCAACGCTGGCTGGCGGCGTCCTGCCACAGCGCAGAGGAGCTGGCGCTGGCCGCGCAGATGGGCGTGGACTTCGCCACCCTGTCGCCGGTACAGACGACCGCGACGCATCCCGAGGCGCAGCCGTTGGGCTGGGAGGCTGCAGGCGAGATGCTGAGCCATTTCAATCTGCCGGCCTATCTGCTGGGCGGCGTCGGCCCAGGCGATATCGAGCGCGCCTGGCAGATCGGCGCGCAAGGTGTGGCCGGCATCCGCGCATTCTGGCCTTCTAGCGCCCTGTAGGAGCGAGTTCTGCTCGCGAACATCGGCAATGTCCAAGAAACTTCGCGAGCAGAGCTCGCTCCTACCGTCTATATCTGAGGTATCGGACACGCTGGAGGCAAGGAATGCCCCATTACCATACGTCTCATCTGCGGAGCGGGCGCTTTTCTGAACCTGGCCGTATCTACTCGATTACAACCGTTACCCACTGTCGACATCCTTGGTTTCACGATTTTTTTGTGGGACGGCTTCTGATCGACGAATTACGTCTCGCTGAAAAACAAGGCCTCGCCACCTCGTTGTGCTGGGTTGTGATGCCGGATCAC
The DNA here is from genome assembly GCF_900104265.1 of Ectopseudomonas guguanensis. GTDB lineage: Bacteria > Pseudomonadota > Gammaproteobacteria > Pseudomonadales > Pseudomonadaceae > Aquipseudomonas > Aquipseudomonas guguanensis. The sequence goes on along the minus strand of NZ_FNJJ01000002.1, from coordinate 119,766 downwards.
TTTCACTGGTTGCTTCAATTGGGGCAGTGCGACTTGGAGAAGCTGTTGCAGCAGGTCAAGTCACGCAGTGCCAAGGCAATCAACCAACGCTTGCAACGCAGCGGTAAGGTCTGGCAGTCCGGCTACCATGACCGGGCTTTACGCCGGGAGGACGATGTACGTGACATCGCTCGGTATATCGTCGCCAACCCTTTGCGCGCCGGCCTGGTCAAGCAGCTCACCAATTATCCTTTGTGGGACGCCGTATTCCTGTAGGAGCGAGCTCTGCTCGCGAACGTCGGCGAGTCTATGAAGCTTCGCGAGCAGAGCTCGCTCCTACCCGCTCCACATTTGAGGTTTCAGGCGTATCGGGCCATGCCTACGGCTTGTCAGCAGCCTGCCACAACACTTCGGCCACGCCCTGGCGCCTGGCGATCAGGCGGGCGGCGACGAACAGCAGGTCGGAGAGGCGGTTGACGTAGGCCAGGCCCTCGGCGCGTAGCGGCTCGACCGCGTTGAGGTGCTGGCAGCGGCGCTCGGCGCTGCGCGCCAGGCTGCGGCAGACGTGGGCCTGTGCGATCAGGCGCGAGCCGCCCGGCAGGATGAAGTTCTCCAGCGGGCCGACTTCCTCGTTCCAGCGGTCGATGGCGGCTTCCAGGCGTTCGATTTCCACCGGCTGCAGGGCCTGGTACTCGGGCATCGCCAGTTCGCCGCCCAGGTCGAACAGGCGATGCTGACAGGGGCTCAGCACCTCGCTGATTTCCTCGAGGGCTGGCCAGGTCGTGGCGGCTTCTTCCAGATCGGCAAGCAGCAGGCCGAGCTGGCTGTTGAGCGTATCCAGCTCGCCGATGGCTTCGATGCGCGGGTGGTCCTTGCCGACGCGGCGGCCGTCGGCCAGGCCGGTTTCGCCCTTGTCGCCAGTGCGGGTGTAGATCTTCGAGAGGCGCATGCCCATGACTCAGAGTCCTGTGTTTTCCGGCAGGGAGGCCAGCGGCAGGCGCAGGGTGAAACAGGTGCCCTGGCCCGGCGTGGAGTGCACTTCCATCTGCCCCTTGTGGTTGTTGGTGATGATGAAATAGGAGACCGCCAGGCCCAGGCCGGTGCCCTGACCGACCTCCTTGGTGGTGAAGAAGGGCTCGAAGATGCGCTTGCGCACCGCTTCGCTCATGCCGGTGCCATTGTCCTCCACCTGCACTTCCGCCCAGTTGCCGGCCTGCCGCGTGCGCAGGGTGATGCGGCCGGGCTCGGCCTGCGCGTCACGCTGATGGATGGCCTGCGCGGCATTCTTCAACAGGTTGAGCAGCACCTGCTCCAGCTCGTTGGCGGTGCCGGCCACCGGCCCGAGCAGCGGGTCGAACTGGCGCACGATTTCCAGCTTGCGGAAATCGAAGCTGTCGGCCAGGTCGAAGTCGTTGCCGGCGATCTCCAGTGCCTGATCGATCAGTGCCGGCAGGTCGCAGGGCGACAGCTGGCGGTCGCTGCGCCGGCTGAAGCTGAGCATGTGGCTGACGATCTTGGCGGCGCGCTGGCCGGCCTGCTGGATGCCATCGAGCAGGCGCGGTATATCGCGCGCGGCCATGTAATTCTGGATGGCGGCCAGGCTGACGCCGGCCTGCTCGGCCTGTTCGAGGTTCTTTTCCAGATCCGGCGACAGGCGCCGGCGAATGTTCTGTACGTTGTGCAGGATGGCGCCGAGCGGGTTGTTGATCTCGTGCGCCATGCCGGCAGCCAGGCCGCCAACGGAGAGCATCTTCTCCGACTGCACCATCATTTCCTCGAGTGCCAGGCGCTGGGTGATGTCGTCGATACGGATCACCACACCGCGTCCGGCGCTGCCCATCAGCGGGTAGAAGGTCAGGGCGTAATGATGGGGCTCCTCGTCCTTGTGCCAGGTCACGCGCTCGATCTTTTCCACCTTGTGCTGTTCGGCGGTGCGCTTGAGCTGTGAGAGAAACGGCTTGAGCGGCGGGAAGGCGAGAAAGATCGGCTGGTTCAGCGCCTCTTCCAGGCGCGTGCCGGACAGGGCGCTGGCCTCCTGATTCCACTGCGTCACGTAGAGCTGTTCGTCGAGGGCGATCAGCGCCGAGGGCATGGAGTCGATGATGCTGTTGAGGTAGTTCTGGAAGCCGGTGAGCTTCTTCTCGATCTTGCTGCGCACCTGCACTTCCAGCTCCAGCTTGCGGTTGGAGTGGCGGGTTTCCTCGGCCAGGCTCTGCGCCTGATCGAAGGCCTGCTGGGCGTCGTCGCGGGCGCGCTTGAGCTGCTGTTCGCGCGCCTCCATGCGCATCAGCATGGTGTTGAAGGCGTCGGCCAGGCTGCCGATTTCATCCTGGTTGCCGCGGTTGGCGCGCAGCGCATAGTTCTCTTCGCGGGTGACCTGGCGTGACAGCTCTTCCAGGCGGCGAATGGGTTTGGTCACCAGGCGTTTGATCTGTCTGGCCACCAGCAGCCAGAGCAGCACGCTGAACGCCAGAATCACCAGGCTGGCGGTCAGGGTGCCGGTATAGAAGACACTGGGCAGTTCGCTGGAGGCCACCAGCAGCAGAGCGCCGGGACGGCCGCTGGGATGGGGCAGATCGACCAGCAGGTTGGTGCGAAAGGCGGTTTCGCGCCAGTGTGACAATTGGCTGAGCTGCTGCGGCAACTGCAGTCTTTCGCCGCGCTGCAGCTGCGCCAGGCTGTTGCCGTTGCTGTCGTAGATGACCGCTGCACGCAGCGGCGCATAGTCATCCAGACGCCTGAGCAGGGCTTCGGCCGAGCTCGGCGAGTGCAGCGCCTCCTTGCTGAGCGTGGGGCTGGCGATAAGCCGGCCAAGGGTGTGCAGGGCCTGAGGCGCCATGCTTTCCTGGGTGATCCAGTAGGCCGCGCTGATGAACGCCAGATTGGCCACCAGCATCACCGCGGCGAGCAACACCAGCAGTGCAGCGAGCAGCTTGCGGCCAACCGGCAGGTTTTCGAGGCGCTGACGCAGTCTCATGGATGGATCGCTATGGCATATGGAAGCGGCAGGTTAGCGCGGCCCGCCGGCCATTGCCATGCCGGGGGCGCGCGCAATTATCCGGGCTGCGCCGGCCGTAGGGTGCGCCGTGCGCACCGCCAGCGGTGCAACGGTTCGAGACCCTCGGCTAATCCAGCGGCAAGCCGCGCGCGGCGAGGTGCGCCAGCAGGCGCTGCTGCAGGTGTTGCAGGTGCGCCAGGTGCAGGCCGTGGCGTTGCGCCGCGGCGCAGGCGTAGCCAAGCAGGTAGCTGATCTCGGTGCGGCGGCCCTGGGCCACGTCCTGATGCATGGAGGAATAGTTCGCCGCCGTGGCCTCAATCACGCGCTGCACGTCCTCGTGCAGATTGCCCGCCGCAGCCGGTTGACCACAGCGCTGCAGCAGTTCGGTGAGTTCGACGCACAGGGTGGCGACTTCGGCCGGGTGTTGGCTCAGGCCGCCGTTGCGGCAGTCGTGCAGCACGGTGAGCGGGTTGATCGCGCAATTGAGTGCCAGCTTGCGCCACAGGCGCGTGAGGATGTCCGGGCTCCACTGGTGGGCGATGCCGGCGCGCTGCAGCTCGTCCAGCCAGGTTGGTGGCCGCGGGTCGCTCGGGTCGCCCAGCCAGTTGTGGCCGTTGCCGGCGAACACCACCTGAAAGTCGGCAGGGCGAAACGCACCTTCGGTACTGGAGACGAACAGGCAGCGTTGTCCGGGCAGGGACCGGGCGACTTCGTCCTGACTGCCCAGGCCGTTTTGCAACAGCAGCAGTTCGGCACCAGGGGCCAAGCGCTCGGCGATGCTCGCCACCGCGTCCTGCGCGTCATAGGCCTTGCAGGCAAGCAGCAGGCGCCGGATCGGCGCAGGCTCCTGCGGCAGCTCCGCGGGGATGGCGTAGAGCATGGGTTGGCCCGCTTCGATCAGCGTCAGCCCCCCGGCCTGGCGATAGGCTTCGAGGCGTTGCCGGTCGCGCAGGATCAATCTGACCGGCAGGCCGGCACGGGCCAGGCGAGTGGCCCACAGACTGCCGAGGCTGCCGGCACCGAGGATGTGCCAGGTCACGGCAGGGGCAGGCGCATGGCGGCGACCCGACCGCTGCTGTGGGACTCTGCCAGGAGTTTTTCCGCATGCTGGATCAGTTGCTCGGGATCGGTGGGCAGTGCCTTGGCGTCCAGGCCGACCAGGCTGATGCCGGCCTTGAGGGTGATGAAGCCCTCGCTGGTCTTGAACGCCTTGAGATTGAGCCCCTCGTGCAGGCGCTTGAAGCTGCTCGGCGAGCATTCGTGCAGGTCTTCGAGCAGGGTGATCAGACCGAAATGGTTGTCGTCCAGGCGGGTCAGCACGTCCAGCGGCCGTACCAGTTGCTGCAGGCGGCGCGCGACGCCGTGCAGCAGCTCGTTGAAGAAGCGGTCGCCGTACTGGCTGCGCAGCTGGCTGGCGTCCTGCAGGCCGATCAGCAGGTAGCAGACGGCGCCGCCGCGCGATTCGATCTGGCGCAGGCTGTCGCCGAGCTTCTGCCGCAGGTAGCGCGGGTTGCCCAGGCCGGTGAGCGGATCGACCAGGTTGCGCCGCTCCAGGCTGGCGATGTTCTGCGTCAGCATGCGGTTTTCGTGCAGCAGGCGCTGCAGGGTATTGCACAGGCGATCGGCGGCGTAGACGCGCGGCACCAGTTGCTCGTTCATCGCCGCCTTGCTGATGAAGTCATCGACGCCGCGGTCGAAGGCTTCGCCCAGCACGTTTTCGCCTTCCTTGCCGGTGAGCAGGATGATGTAGGTGTAGTGATCGGCCGTCTCGTCCAGCTGGCGCACCCGCGCGGTCAGCTCCAGGCCGTCGATCTCGGGCATCAGCCAGTCGGCCAGCAGCACGCTGGCCGGGCGCTGCTCGAGCAGCTGCAGCGCTTCGCTGGCACTGCTGGCGAAGCGCACATCCTGATAGCCAGCCTGGCTCAGTGCACGGCCGATCATGGCGCTGGAGAACTTGGCGTCGTCCACCACCAGGATACTGAGATGGGGGTTGGGCATGGTGCAGGCTCGCAGGCAGGGAGGAAGGACGCCAAACGGCGTATATCAGTCTGGTTATAATGGGCTCGCCATAGTTATCGTCAAGTCAGGCGCGTTCACTCCGTGAAGAGTATCGCGCCGTCCATCAGGAGCCCACTCATGCCTTCGTTCGACGTCGTGTCTGAACTGGACAAACACGAACTGACCAATGCGGTCGACAATGCCATCAAGGAACTCGATCGCCGTTTCGACCTGCGCGGCAAGTGCAGCATCGAGAGCAAGGACAAGGCGCTGACCTTGACCGCCGAAGCCGAATTCATGCTCGAGCAGATGCTCGACATCGTGCGCAGCAGCCTGGTCAAGCGCAAGATCGACTGCCAGTGCATGGAAACCAAGGAACCCTACGCCTCCGGCAAGGTGATGAAGCAGGAAGTCACCTTCCGCGAGGGCATCGACAAGGAGCTGGCGAAGAAGATCGTCGCCCACATCAAGGACGCCAAGCTCAAGGTGCAGGCCGCCATTCAGGGCGAGCAGGTGCGTATCACCGGCAAGAAACGCGATGACCTCCAGGAAGCCATCGCCCTGCTGCGCGGCCACGAGTTCGGCATGCCGCTGCAGTACAACAACTTCCGCGATTGAACCTTTGCGGCGCCAGGGCGTCGCAGGCTAGGTTGATAGCACTCTGACCGCCATGGCCTGCCATGGCGGTTTCGTTTCATGTACAGGAAAACCGGAGTCCCCATGGAGATGAACGTCGACGAACTGGTCAAGCTGTCCGAGGCCTGGCTGCCTGTGGTGCTGGAGTACAGCGGCAAGCTCACCCTGGCCTTGATCACCCTGGCCCTGGGCTGGTGGCTGATCAGCAAGCTCACTGCCAGCATCGGCAGGCTGCTGGAGGCGCGCAAGGTCGATCGCGCCCTGAGCAGCTTCATCGGCAGCCTGGTCAGCATCGTGCTGCGCATCCTGCTGCTGATCAGCGTGGCGTCGATGATCGGAGTGGAAACCACCTCCTTCATCGCGATGATCGGTGCGGCGGGCCTGGCCATCGGCCTGGCGTTGCAGGGCAGCCTGGCGAATTTCGCCGGCGGTGTGCTGATCATGCTGTTTCGTCCGTTCCGTGCCGGCGACTGGATCGAGGCGCAGGGCGTATCCGGCAGCGTCGACAGCATCCAGATCTTCCACACCACGCTCAAGACGGGCGACAACAAGGTGGTGATCGTACCCAACGGCGCGCTCTCCAATGGGCATATCACCAACTTCTCGCGTGAGCCGCGCCGGCGTGCCGACATCAATATCGGTATCGACTATTCCAGCGATATCAAACGTGCCCGTGAGGTGCTGCTGGAAATCGCCCAGGACCCGCGCGTGCACCTCGAGCCTGCGCCGGTGGTGTTCGTCACCGGCCTTGGCGACAGCGCGGTGAACCTGTCGCTGCGCGTATGGGTGGCCAACGGTGACTTCTGGCCGGTGACCTTCGCCTTCACCGAGCTGGCCAAGGAGCGCCTGACCGAAGCCGGCATCGGTATTCCCTTCCCGCAGCGGGTGGTGCATCTGGCCAAGGCCGAGTAAAGGCGCGATGCAATGAAAAGCCCCGGTCGAACCGGTGCTTTTTGTTGCCTGACAATCAGGCCTTCTCGACTGTCGGTGGCGCCGTTTCGAGCGCCGGCTGGAGCTTGTCGCGGCGCCACTGGATGACGATCAGCAGCAGTGTCGGGATGCCCATCAGCGCCGTGGCGAGGAAGAAGTGGGCGTAGCCCAGGCTTTCCACCATCACCCCCGAATAGCCGCCAATCAGACGCGGCAGCAGCAGCATGATGGAGCTGAGCAGGGCGTACTGGGTGGCCGAGAACTTCAGGTTGGTCAGGCTCGACAGGTAGGCGACGAACGCCGATGTGGCGAGGCCGGCGCTGAAGTTGTCGCAGCTGATGGTGACGACCAGCATGTTCAGGTGCGGGCCCATGCCCACCAGCAACATGAACAGCAGGTTGGTCGCCGCCGATGCGGTCGCGCCGATCAGCAGGATCGGCATGATGCCGAAGCGCACGATGAGCAGGCCGCCGACACCTGCGCCGAGCAGGGTCATCACCAGGCCGAAGACCTTGCTGACGCTGGCGATCTGCTCCTTGGTGAAACCCTGGTCGATGTAGAACACGTTGGCCATCACGCCCATCACCGTATCGGACAGGCGATAGGTGGCGATCAGGCTCAGCAGCAGCAGCGCCTGCCAGCGATAACGCACGATGAAGTCGTTGATCGGCGTCAGCACTGGCGCCATGCCGCCCCAGAACAGGCTGGAGATCGACAGGCCGGTGAGCAGGGTATAGAGCAGCGCGCGCAGGAAGGCGCGGTCGTAGTACAGCAGTTCCCGCAGACTCGACTGGCCCTGGAACAGCAGCACCAGGTCACTTTCATAGAACTGGGTGACCATGGCCGGGATGGAGATCAGCAGGATGATCAGCAGCAGCACGGAAAGCAGCTGGTGGAAGAAGCCGTACTTCGCCGCGGCGGTTTTCAGCACCGGTGCCAGGCCGCCCCAGAACAGGCCGGATGCGCACACGCAGGCCAGGGTGCTGTAGAGCATGGCGCGCAGGAAGGCGCGGTCGTTGTAGAGCAGTTCCTGCATGCTGACGTCGCCCAGCAGCATGGGCACCAGGTCGCTTTGGTAGAACTGGATGAACATGGTCGGCACGGCGATGATCAGCACGATCACCGCGCTGATCGCCAGCAGCTGGTGGAAGAAGCCGTGCTTGGGCGGCGCGACATGGATATGTGGCGGGGCGGGCGGCTCGCGCATCCAGATGGAGGTAAGCAGGCCCGGCAGCATCAGCAGCGCGAACACCAGATAGGTACCGGTCCAGGCACTGAACTGGTAGTTCTTGGCGGTCGAGCCGAAACCTTCGGCGAAGTACAGCGCACCGGCGGTGGCCAGCAGCGCAGCGACGCGGTAGCCGGTCATGTAGGCTGCGGCCAGCGCGGCCTGGTGTTCGTCGCCGAGAATTTCCAGGCGGTAGGCGTCGACGGCGATGTCCTGGGTGGCCGAGGCGAAGGCCACCAGCACGGCCAGGGCGATCAGCGAGGACAGGTGCGTTTGTGGATCGAAGTTGGCCATGCCGACCAGGCCGATGGCGACCAGCCCCTGCGACAGTACCAGCCAGGAACGGCGACGACCGAGCTTGCCGAGCAACGGCAGGCGCCACTGGTCGAGCATCGGCGCCCACACCCACTTGAAGGCGTAGGCCAGGCCGATCAGGCTGGCGAAGCCGATGGTCTCGCGCGCCACACCGGCTTCGCGCAGCCATACCGAGAGGGTGGAGAACACCAGCATGTAGGGCAGGCCGGCGGCGAAACCCAGAAGCAGAAGAGCCAGTGTGGCGGGGTTGGCATAGGTGGCGAGGGCTTCTCGCCAGGATTTGCGTGGCATCAGGCTCGAATCTGGGGAGGACGAATGAATAGCGCGCACTCTAACTGCTGTGCTCCATCGGGCGCCAGCCGTGACGACGCATATCCACCCGTTCGTTCAGGATGCCGATGCCTTCCGCGCGCAGGCGCGCCCGTTGTTCGGCCCCTGAAGGGCTCCCGGCGGCCAGGCTGAGGCGGCCCCCGGCGGCGATCACCCGATGCCAGGGCAGGCTGGTGCCGTCGGGCAACTGGCTCAGGGTGCGACCGACCCAGCGCGCGGCGCGGCCCAGGCCAGCCAGTTGCGCCAGCTCGCCATAGCTGACGACCTTGCCCTCGGGTATCTGCGCCAATACCAGATACAGCGCTTCGCGACGGGCGTCGGCGCTTGCCGCTGGGGCCGCCGGCCATGCAGACTCTGACGGTTTCGTCTTGCCCATAGAGTGCGTCCTTATCATGCGCGCAGTGATCGCCCTGTTCCTTTTTACCCTGGCCGCCCCGCTCTGGGCCGACACCGTCTGGCTGGACAACGGTGATCGCCTCAGTGGCGAGATCGTCCTGCTCGACGGCGGCAAGCTGGCGCTCAAGACCAAGTATGCCGGCCAGGTACTGATCGACTGGAAGGATATCGATACCCTCAGTTCGGACAAGCCCCTACTGGTGCGCCGCAGCGGTTTCGACAGCGAGCGCGGCGAAAGGTTGGCCGCCGCCGGCAGCGGCATGGTACGGGTGCAGGGCGACCGTGAGTACCTGCTGCCGCTGGCGCAGATCACCCGCCTGGTGCCGCCGCGCCTGCTGCTGGAGGACCGCGTCTGGGAGGGCAATCTCGACGCCAAGCTGGACATGAAGCGCAACCAGAACGACATCGACGAGTGGAAGCTCAAGGGCAATACGCGAGTCGAGCATGGTCGTTGGCGCCACGTGCTCAGTGGCGAGCTGGAACGTGAAACCAAGAACGACAAGAAGGTCGAGGACAACTGGGAGCTGGAGTACGACCTCGACCGCTTCTTTACCGAGCACTGGTTCTGGCGGGTCGGGCTGGAGCAGAGCGAGGATGCGTTCGAAACCATCGAGCGCCAGCGCATCCTTGGCACGGGGCCGGGCTATCGCTTCTGGGACAACGAGCTGGGACGCTTCGACCTGATCGGCCAGTTCAACCGTGTGCGTCTGGAGTCGGACGTCGCCGATCTGGCGTTCAATACCACCTCAATCGAGTTGGACTACAAACGCCTGCTATGGGGTACACGGCTGGAGTTCTATGCCAATGCCGAATTGCAGATTCCCCATATTGACCAGATCGACTACGTGCTCGATAGCGAGATGGGGCTGCGCTATCGCCTCAATCAGTGGGCGCGCCTGTCTTTGCTTTACGAGCTGGATCAGCTGCGCGGCCAGGGCCAGACGGTTTCCGACCGCCATTACCTGCTCGGCGTCGGGATCGGTTGGTAGGCCGGTAAACCCCTTCGCCAGCCGCGCCACGCGGTGCCGCTCGGCGGAAAACGCTGAACTCCGCGCTGCGTCGTCTGTCAGCTCTTGCTCTAGTGCCGGGCTTGCGCATAATGCCCGGCTTTTCGCCCCATCAGAGCCTTACTGACTTGCCATGTTGCGTTCCACATCCCTCTCGCTGCTCGGTCTGAGCCTTGCCGCGCTCAGCTCCACCGCCGTTGCCGACACCGTCTGGCTGACCAATGGTGATCGCCTGACCGGCACCATTCGCTTCTTCGATGGCAGCAAGCTGCTGCTGGAAACCGACTACGGCGGCTCCATCCCGCTCAGCTGGAGTAAGGTCGCCACTCTGGAAAGTGACCACGAGCTGCTGGTCAAGCTCGGTCCGGTCAACGGTGAGCGGGCCAAGGCGCTGCTCGCCGCCGAACCGGGCAAGGTGACCCTGGCAAACGGCGATGTCCCGACCACCGTCGAGCTGACGCAGATCGAGCAGATCATGAAGCCCAAGCCACTGGTGGAGGACTTTACCTGGAAGGGCAATATCGACGTCGGGCTGGACTACAAGCGCGGCGAGCGTGATTCCGATGACTACGATGTGGACGTCAAGACCCAGGCGCGTCATGGCCTGTGGCGGCACAACGCGCAGGCCGATTACAACCGCGAGTTGAAGGACGACGTGGTCAGCACCGACAACTGGAGCGCCGAGTACGCGCTCGACCGCTTTCTCACCGAGCAGTGGTTCTGGCAGGGGCGTTTCGAGTACAAGCGCGATCGCATCGAAGAGGTCGAGCGCCAGCGTACCCTGGGTACCGGCCCGGGTTATCAGTTCTGGGATAACGAGCTGGGCGCTTTCTCCATTGCCACCCTGGCCAACCGCAGCGACTACCGTTACAGCAACGGCGAGCAGGACCGCTTCTATGCCATGAGCGTGAAGTGGGATTACAACCGCTACCTGATCGGCAAGACCGTCGAGCTGTTCAGCGTCGGTGAGCTTGGCAAGCCGCTGGAGGGCGTGGCGGATTACACGCTGGATGCCGAAGTGGGTCTGCGCTACAAAGTGACCGACTGGGCTTCGCTGAACATGAAGGCCGAGAAGGACGTCGTAAGCGGCGCCGAGGGTGATCTGGACGAAACCCGCTATACCCTGGGCTTCGGGGTCGGCTGGTAAGTTCCCGCGCCGCTGCCCATGCAAAAAGCCCGCGATTCACTCGCGGGCTTTTTGTTGGCGCAGGGACTCAGACTTCTTCCAGGTCCCGCTTGCGCCAACCGGAGCCACCGGGCAGCACCAGATTGAGCAGCAGGGCGCTGATCGCGCAGAGGGAAATCCCCGACAGGGCGAATTCCTTGCCGCCGATCACCATGCCGCCGATGCCGAACACCAGGGTCACCGAGACGATGATCAGGTTGCGCGCTTCGGACAGGTCGACCTGGTGGCGAATCAGGGTGTTGAGGCCGACCACGGCGATGGAGCCGAACAGCAGGCAGAGAATGCCGCCCATCACCGGTACCGGAATGCTCTGCAGGGCCACGCCGAACTTGCCGATGAAGGCCAGGGCAATGGCGAATACCGCGGCCCAGGTCATGATCTTCGGGTTGTAGCTCTTGGTCAGCATCACCGCGCCGGTCACTTCGGCGTAGGTGGTGTTGGGCGGGCCGCCGAACAGGCCGGCTGCCGAGGTGGCCAGGCCGTCGCCGAGCAGGGTGCGGTGCAGGCCGGGCTGTTTGACGAAGTTCTTGCCGGTGACGTTGCCGATGGCGACCACGCCGCCGATATGCTCGATGGCCGGCGCCAGGGCTACGGGCACCATGTACAGAATCGCGCCCCAGTGCAGCTCCGGTGCGATGAAGTTCGGTACGGCGAGCCAGGAGGCCTGGCTCACGGCGCTGGTGTCGATCACGCCGAGCATAGCAGCGATGGCGCAACCGACCGCGATGCCGGCGAGGATCGGCACCAGGCGGAAGATGCCGCGGCCCAGCACGGCCACCAGCAGGGTGGTGACCAGTGCCGGCATCGAGATCATCATCGCGGTGCCGTAGGGCACCAGCTCGACGCTGCCATCTCCGGCCTTGCCCATGGCCATGTTCACCGCCACCGGCGACAGCGCCAGGCCGATGGAGATGATCACCGGCGCAATCACTACCGGTGGCAGCAGGCGGTCGATGAAGTTGGGGCCGCGCAGTTTGACCAGTACCGAAAGCAGGATGTAGACCAGACCGGCAGCGATCACGCCGCCCATCACCGCGGGCAGGCCGAACTCGCCCTTGGCCGCCAGGATCGGCGCGATGAAGGCGAAGCTGGAGGCCAGGAACACCGGCACCTGGCGCTTGGTCACCAGCTGGAACAGCAGGGTGCCGATACCGGCGGTGAACAGCGCGACGTTGGGGTCCATGCCGGTGATCAGCGGCATCAGCACCAGGGCGCCGAAGGCCACGAACAGCATCTGAGCGCCGGAAATGCCCTGGCGCCACAGCGGGTCGTTGAATTCCGTTTGCGACATGTCAGGCGTCCTTCTGCTTGGTGCCGAAGATCTTGTCGCCAGCATCACCCAGGCCCGGAATGATGTAGCCGTGTTCGTTCAGCCGCTGATCGATGGAGGCGGTGAAGATGGTCACGTCCGGGTGCGCCTGCTCGACCGCCTTGATGCCCTCGGGGGCGGCGACCAGCACCATGGCGCGAATGTCCTTGCAACCGGCTTTCTTCAGCAGGTCGATGGTGGCGACCATCGAGCCGCCGGTGGCCAGCATCGGGTCGATGATCAGGGCCAGGCGCGAGTCGATTTCCGGCGCGAGCTTCTCCAGATAGGTGTGCGCTTCGAGGGTTTCCTCGTTGCGCGCCACACCCACGGCGCTGACCTTGGCGCCCGGAATCAGGCTGAGCACACCGTCGAGCATGCCGATGCCGGCACGCAGGATGGGCACCACGGTGATCTTCTTGCCGGCGATCTTCTCCACCTGCACGGTGCCTGCCCAGCCCTCGATCTCGTAGCTTTCCAGCGGCAGGTCGTTGGTGGCCTCATAGGTCAGCAGCGCGCCCACTTCCTGGGCCAGCTCACGGAAATTCTTGGTGCTGATATCGGCGCGGCGCATCAGGCCGATCTTGTGACGGATCAGCGGATGGCGGATCTCGCGAATGGGCATGGGCTGGGATCTCCAACGGGGCTCTGGGAAAAAATCGGGTTAGATTAAAGCATTGCTCATGCCAAGTGGTTGGTGACTGATTGGTCACGGTGTGCTGCGCCATGTATCGGCTACGCTGGTCAGTCGAGACTTGGCAAGCGCTGCGCGGGTCTGTACCTTTGCCCGCTTTTATTTGACGGGTCGATCAGTTTCCGGCTCGCCATTCATCAGCCCTTTGAGAGAGAACGCCCATGTCCGCCGATCTCGCGCATATCCGTCAAGTCATGGCGGAAGCCGATTGCCTGTTCACCGAAGCCGAGGTGGAAGCGGCCATCGACAAGGTCGCCAGCCAGATCAACGCCGAACTGGCCGAGCGCAACCCGGTGGTGTTCTGCGTGATGAACGGCGGCCTGATCTTCTCCGGCAAGCTGCTGACCAAGCTGAACTTCCCGCTGGAAGCGTCCTACCTGCACGCTACCCGTTACCGTAACGAAACCAGCGGTGGCGAACTGTTCTGGAAGGCCAAGCCGGAAGTTTCCTTCATCGACCGCGACGTGCTGATCATCGACGACATCCTCGACGAAGGGCATACGCTGGGCGCGATCATCGATTTCTGCCGCCATGCCGGCGCGCGCGCCGTGCACACGGCGGTGCTGATCGACAAGGAACACGAGCGCAAGGCGCGCCCCGACCTGAAGGCCAACTACGTGGGCCTGCAGTGCATCGACCGCTACATCTTCGGCTACGGCATGGACTACAAGGGCTACTGGCGCAACGCCGCCGGCATCTACGCGGTCAAGGGACTTTAAGCGGTCTTGACGCGTAGGGTGCGCTGCGCGCATCGGCTTTTCTGGTGCTTTCCCCGGTGCGCACGGCGCACCCTACGTGGCTGCTTTTCGTAGGAGCCCCGCCTCGGGGCGAACTTTGCGAGCTGCTGCCACCGGGTTCGCGGCGGGGCGCCGCTCCTGCATGCCCGCGCCTGTCCAGCAATCGACGCCTGACGTGTAGCCGGATGAAACGACGGTCTCAGGCCTCTCCCAACCAGCGCAGTGCCTTTTCCCGCGCTTGCGGCAGGTCCCGCACGTACGCCAGCTCGCCCTCGCGGCGCTGTACGCCGGCACGCCGCAGTTGCAGGCGGACCTGGGCGGTGGGGCCGCTGAGAATCAGTGCCACACCCTGCTGGCGATAGTCGCGCAGCACGTTGTCCAGCGCCGCCAGGGCGGTCATGTCCAGCAGCGGCACGGCGCTGATATCGACCACCACCACTTTCACGCCGGGCGTGAAGCGGCGCAGCACGCTCAGCGCCTTCTCTGCCGCGCCGAAGAACAGCGGGCCGCGAATGGCGTAGGCCAGTACGTGCTCGGGCAGGTCTTGCAGTGCTTCTCGCTGCTGGCGGTTCAGGGCGGCCGTATCGGTCAGCTCGCTCATGCGCTTGATGAACAGGCCGGCAGCCAGCAGCAGGCCGACGCCAACGGCCAGCACCATGTCGAACAGCACCGTCAGCACCAGACAGGTCAGCAACACCAGCACATCGCTGCGTGGGGCGATGCGCAGGGTGTGGGCAACATGGTGGGGTTCGCTCATGTTCCACGCCACCATCAACAGCAGCGCGGCCAGAGCCGCCATCGGCAGGTAGCTGAACAGCGGCGCGAGCAACAGGATGGCCGCCAGTACCACCCCGGCATGAACCAGAGCCGCCACTGGCGAAAACGCACCGGCGCGCACGTTGGCGGCCGTACGGGCGATGGCGGCGGTGGCGGTGATGCCGCCGAAGAAGGGCGCGGCCAGATTGCCCAGTCCTTGGCCGATCAGTTCGGCGTTGGGATCGTGCTTGCTGCCGGTCATGCCATCGGCCACCACGGCGCACAGTAGTGACTCGATGGCGCCGAGCATGGCGATGGCGAATGCAGGGGCGAGCAGTTGGCGAATCAGCTCGAAGGACAATACCAGCGGCTGGCCGTCAGGACCTGGCAGGCTCCAGGGTAGCGCGAGGTCCGGCAGGAAAGGCGGAATGCCGGGTTGATCGATACCGTCGAGCTGATAGCTGAAGCGCTCGCCCAGTGTCGCCACCGGCAGCCCCAGGCGTTCCAGAGCGAGCGCGAGCAGCGCGCCAACCGCCAGGGCTACCAGATGCGCAGGGATCTTTGGCATCAGGCGCGGCCAGATCAGCAATGTTGTCAGGCAGGCGAGGCCAACCAGTGTGTCGCCGGGTTGCAGGCCGGGCAGGGCGCGCACCAGAAGATTCACCTGCTCCAGCAGATGTTGCGGCGCGCCAGCCAGGTGCAGGCCGAACAGATCCTTAATCTGCAGAATGGCGATGACGATGCCGATGCCGGCGGTAAAGCCCAGGGTCACCGGATAGGGCACGAATTCGATCAGACGGCCGGCGCGCAGCAGGCCCAGGCTGATCAGGATCAACCCGGCCATCAGCGTGCACAGCAGCAGGCCGCCGAGTCCGTACTGCTGGGTGATCGGCAGCAGAATCACCACGAAGGCTGCGGTGGGGCCGGAGATGTTGAAGCGCGAGCCGCCGCACAGGGCGATCAGCGGTGCGGCGATCAGCACGGTGTAGAGCCCGTGCTGCGGCGCAACGCCCACGGCGATGGCCAGTGCCATGGCCAGCGGAATGGCGATGATGCCCACCGTCAGGCCGGCGCTCAGGTCTCCGCGCAGGGCCTTCCACGAATAACCGGCGCGCAGCGTCTGGCGCCAGGCGGCGAACAGCGGTAACGATGGACGTGACATGCTGGCTCCCTAATGGCTTGGCGCATTATAGGAGCACCACCATGGGCTGCGGCATGACCTAGGTCGGCTGTCGTGTCGATTGTTCGCGTGTTAGCCTGCGCGGCTGCGCGTTGAGCCGCGCGCGGCGCGGCGGTACACTGTCGGCCCTCTGTAATGCTGGCGGGAGCGGGCGATGCGTAAAGACAAGAAGCAGGTGATTGGCGAAGAAATCAGCGATGACTCGATCAAGCTGTTCCTTGCGGTGGAGCCGGCGGACGCCACGCCGCCTTCGCTGCACAAGCTGATCAAGGCTTACCGCGGTCTGCGTATCGATGATTTCGAGCGTTTCGTGGGCTTCTTCGTCGCCGAGGGCTACGACCTCTCCGCCACCGATGCCCAGGGCAACGATTTCGTCGCGCTGATTCAGGATCAGCGCAATGCAGAGCCGTACATTGAGGTGATCAAGGCCGCTCGCGGCTGACTCTCGCAGGCGGCAGAAATGCCCGCACTCCGTTGAGGAGGCGGGCATTTTTTATGGCCTGCCGTCCGTGGTGGTTACCTGCGGGCCGTAAAAAATGGCGCCCGACCATTTTTATGATCTGCGGACCTGGGCTCGGGACAATAAAAAACCGGCCTCCAGGGCCGGTTTTTTCAAGAACCTGTCGCGATTAGGCGGCAGCAGCTTCGCCCAGCGCCTTGATGTGCGCGTTCAGGCGGCTCTTGTGACGAGCGGCTTTGTTCTTGTGGATGATGCCTTTGTCAGCCATGCGGTCGATGACCGGAACGGCTGCAGTGTAAGCGGTCTTGGCAAGCTCGAGATCCTTGGCAGCAATAGCCTTGACCACGTTCTTGATGTAGGTACGAACCATCGAGCGCAGGCTGGCGTTATGGCTACGGCGCTTCTCAGCCTGTTTGGCGCGTTTTTTGGCAGAAGGTGAGTTGGCCACCGTCAAGCTCCTCGAAAACTGGGGGGTTACGACAAATAAGGCCGCGAATCATGCCGATCCATCTGCCTGCTGTCAAGTCTGATGACGCTTTCCTGTGCTGGCCTGACCAGTGGTGGCTCGCTACACTCGTCGCCTTCGTTGGGCGGCGGATTGTCCGCTACTGCACCTCTTTATGGAAGCCGAAACACCCCATGAATCTGCTCAAATCCCTGGCTGCCGTCAGCTCTCTGACCATGGTGTCGCGCGTGTTGGGGTTCGTGCGCGACACCATCATCGCCCGTACCTTCGGTGCGGGGGTGGCATCGGATGCCTTCGTGGTGGCGTTCAAGCTGCCCAACCTGCTGCGCCGGATCTTCGCCGAGGGCGCCTTCTCCCAGGCCTTCGTGCCGATTCTGGCCGAGTACAAGATGCAGCAGGGCGAGGAGGCCACGCGCACCTTCATCGCCTACGTGTCCGGTTTGCTGACCCTGGTGCTGGCGCTGGTCACGGCCATCGGCGTGCTCGCCGCGCCCTGGATCGTCTGGGCCACCGCGCCGGGGTTCGCCGATGAGGCCGAGCGTTTCGATCTGACCGTCGATCTGCTGCGGGTGACCTTCCCTTATATATTGCTGATTTCCCTGTCGTCGCTGGCTGGGGCCATTCTCAATACCTGGAACCGCTTCTCGGTGCCGGCCTTCGTGCCGACCCTGCTCAACGTCAGCATGATCGTCTTCGCGCTGTTTCTGACGCCCTATTTCGACCCGCCGATCATGGCGCTGGGCTGGGCCGTGCTGGTTGGTGGGCTGGCGCAGTTGCTCTGGCAACTGCCGCACCTGAAGAAGATCGGCATGCTGGTGCTGCCGCGCCTGAGTTTCGGCGACCTGGGCGTCTGGCGCGTGCTCAAGCAGATGGGGCCGGCGATCTTCGGCGTGTCGGTCAGCCAGATTTCCTTGATCATCAACACCGTATTCGCCTCGTTCCTGGTGGCCGGCTCGGTGTCCTGGATGTACTACGCCGACCGCCTGATGGAGCTGCCCTCCGGCGTGTTGGGTGTGGCGTTGGGTACCATCCTGCTGCCGGCGCTTTCCAAGACCTACGCGAGCAAGAACCGCGACGAGTACCGCCGCCTGCTCGACTGGGGGCTGCGTCTGTGCTTCCTGCTGGTGCTGCCCTGCACCCTGGCGCTGGCGATTCTCGCCGAGCCGCTGGTGGTGTCGCTGTTCCAGTACGGCAAGTTCACCGCTAACGACTCGCTGATGACCCAGCAGGCGCTGATGGCCTACGCGGTCGGCCTGCTGGCGCTGATCCTGGTGAAGATTCTCGCGCCGGGTTTCTACGCGCAGCAGAACATCAAGACGCCGGTACGCATCGCGGTGATCAGCCTGCTGGCGACCCAGGCGATGAACGCGCTGTTCGTCTTCGGTCTGGAGATGGCGCACGTCGGCCTGGCGCTGGCGATCAGCCTGGCGGCCTGCCTGAACGCCGGCCTGCTGTACTGGCAACTGCGCCGCGCCGATATCTTCCAGCCGCTGCCGGGCTGGGGGCTGTTCCTGTTCAAGCTGGCGGTGGCGGTGGCAGTGATGGTGGCGGTGCTGCTGGGGCTGCTGCAGATAATGCCGGCCTGGGCCGAGGGCGAAATGCCGCTGCGTCTGCTGCGCCTGGGCGCGCTGGTACTTGCCGGCGTGCTGGTCTACTTCGGCACGCTGCTGCTGTTGGGGTTTCGTCTGCGCGACTTCGCGCGCAGGGCGCTATAGCTGTTGTAGGGTGCGCCGTGCGCACCAGCAGCTCGCGGCGGGACCGGTGCGCACGGCGTACCCTACGACTCCCGGCTTCGCGATGCCTGTTGTGCATGGCCTGCTGTGCGTATAATCGGCCACTTTGTGAACAAGAAGCGTGCTATGCAGCTGGTTCGAGGTCTTCATAACCTGCAGCCCCAGGCGCGGGGCTGTGTGGTCACCATCGGTAATTTCGACGGCGTTCACCGTGGGCACCAGGCCATCCTGGCGCGCCTGCGCGAGCGTGCCGCGGAATTGGCCGTGCCCAGCTGCGTGGTGATCTTCGAGCCGCAGCCGCGTGAGTTCTTCGGCCCGGACACTGCGCCGGCGCGTCTGACCCGTCTGCGTGACAAGCTCGCCCTGCTGGCCGCCGAAGGCGTCGACCTGGTGCTGTGCCTGGCCTTCAACCGCCGCCTGCGCGAGTTGTCGGCCGCCGAGTTCGTCCAGCGTGTGCTGGTCGACGGCCTGGGCGTGAAGGATCTGGAGATTGGCGACGATTTTCGCTTCGGCTGCGACCGTGCCGGGGATTTCGAATTCCTCAAGGCCGCAGGCTTGCGTCACGGCTTCAGCGTCGATGCCTCGACCACAGTCGAAGTGCTCGGCGGCCGGGTCAGCAGCACGCGCGTGCGCCAGGCGCTGGCCGATGGCGATTTCGAACTGGCCGAAGCCTTGCTCGGCCGGCCGTTTCGCATCGCCGGGCGCGTATTGCATGGGCAGAAGCTCGGCCGCCAGCTCGATGCACCCACTGCCAACATCCAGCTCAAGCGGCGCAAGGTGCCGCTGACCGGGGTCTATCTGGTGAGCTGCGAAATCGATGGCGTGATTCAACCGGGCGTCGCCAATATCGGCGTGCGCCCCAGCGTTGCCGGTGACGGCCGCGCCCATCTGGAAGTGCACCTTCTGGATTTTGCCGGCGATCTGTATGGCCGGCGCCTCTCGGTGGCTTTCCACCACAAGCTGCGTGATGAGCAGCGTTTCGCCTCGCTGGAGGCCTTGAAGGCGGCGATTGCCGCTGATATCGCCGCTGCCCGTGAATATTGGCAGAGCCACCCGCTGATGAAGAGCCCGAAATGACCGACTACAAAGCTACGCTGAACCTGCCCGATACCCAGTTCCCGATGAAGGCCGGCCTGCCGCAACGCGAGCCGCAGACCCTGCAGCGCTGGAACGAGATTGGCCTGTATAGCAAGCTGCGCAAGATTGGCGAAGGTCGGCCGAAGTTCGTCCTGCACGACGGCCCGCCCTATGCCAACGGCAGCATCCACATCGGTCATGCGGTGAACAAGATCCTCAAGGACATCATCACCCGCTCCAAGACTCTGGCCGGCTTCGACGCGCCCTACGTGCCGGGCTGGGACTGCCACGGCCTGCCGATCGAGCACAAGGTCGAAACCACCTTCGGCAAGAACCAGCCGGCGGACCTGACCCGCGAGCGCTGCCGCACCTACGCCAGCGAGCAGATCGAAGGGCAGAAGGCCGACTTCATCCGCCTCGGTGTGCTGGGCGACTGGGACAATCCGTACAAGACCATGGATTTCGCCAACGAGGCCGGCGAGATCCGTGCCCTGGCCGAGATGGTCAAGCAGGGCTTCGTGTTCAAGGGCCTGAAGCCGGTGAACTGGTGCTTCGACTGTGGCTCGGCGCTGGCCGAGGCCGAGGTGGAGTATCAGGACAAGAAATCCGATGCCATCGACGTTGCCTTCCCCATCGAAGACGCAGACAAGCTGGCCGCCGCCTTCGGCCTTAGCGAGCTGAGCAAACCGACCGCCATCGTCATCTGGACCACCACGCCCTGGACCATCCCGGCCAACCAGGCGCTCAACGTCCATCCGGAATTCACCTACGCCCTGGTCGACACTGGCGAGCGCATCCTGCTGCTGGCCGAGGAACTGGTCGAGTCCTGCCTGCAGCGCTACGGCCTGCAGGGCCAGGTGATCGCCACCGCGCCGGGCGCGGCGCTGGAGCTGATCCGCTTCCGTCATCCGTTCTACGAGCGTTTCTCGCCGGTGTACCTGGCCGAATACGTCGAGCTGGGCGCCGGTACCGGCATCGTCCACTCGTCGCCGGCCTACGGTGAGGACGACTTCCGTACCTGCAAGGCCTACGGCATGAGCAACGACGACATCCTCAGCCCGGTGCAGAGCAATGGCGTCTACACCCCGGACCTGCCGTTCTTTGGTGGCCAGTTCATCTGGAAGGCCAACCCGGCCATCGTCGAGAAGCTGGCCGAAGTCGGTGCGCTGCTCAAGCACCAGCCGATCCAGCACAGCTACATGCATTGCTGGCGCCACAAGACCCCGCTGATCTACCGCGCCACCGCACAGTGGTTCGTCGGCATGGACACTCAGCCCAAGCAGGGCGGCCCCCTGCGTGAGCGCGCGCTGGCCGCCATCGAGCAGACCCAGTTCGTGCCGGCCTGGGGCCAGGCGCGCCTGCACAGCATGATCGCCGGCCGTCCCGACTGGTGCATCTCGCGTCAGCGCAACTGGGGCGTGCCGATCCCGTTCTTCCTGCACAAGGCCACCGGCGAGCTGCACCCGCGCACCGTCGAGCTGATGGAAGAGGTCGCCAAGCGTGTCGAGCAAGAGGGCATCGAAGCCTGGTTCAAGCTCGACGCTGCCGAGCTGCTGGGTGCTGAAGCGGCTGACTACGACAAGATCAACGACACCCTCGACGTCTGGTTCGACTCCGGTACCACCCACTGGCATGTGCTGCGTGGCTCGCACGGCCTCGGCCACACCACCGGCCCGCGCGCCGACCTTTATCTGGAAGGTTCGGACCAGCACCGCGGCTGGTTCCATTCGTCCCTGCTGACCGGCAGCGCCATCGATGGTCACGCGCCGTACAAGGCGCTGTTGACCCACGGCTTCGTGGTCGATGAGAACGGCCGCAAGATGTCCAAGTCGCTGGGTAACGTGGTTGCGCCGCAGGAGGTCAACGACAGCCTGGGCGCCGACATCATGCGCCTGTGGGTCGCCTCCACCGACTATTCCGGCGAGATGGCCGTGTCCAAGGTGATCCTGCAGCGCAGCGCCGATGCCTACCGCCGCATTCGCAACACCGCGCGCTTCATGCTGGCCAACCTCAACGGCTTCGATCCGGCCAAGGACCTGCTGCAGCCCGAGCAGATGCTTGACCTCGACCGCTGGGCCGTCGACGCAGCCCTGCGTCTGCAGGAAGAGATCATCGAGGCGTACGCCGACTACCGCTTCTGGAACGTCTACTCCAAGGTGCACAACTTCTGCGTGCAGGAGCTGGGCGGCTTCTACCTGGACATCATCAAGGACCGCCAGTACACCACCGCCGCCGACAGCGTGGCGCGTCGTTCCTGCCAGAGCGCACTGTTCCACATCAGCGAGGCGCTGGTGCGCTGGATCGCGCCGATCCTGGCGTTCACCGCCGAGGAAATCTGGCAGTTCCTGCCGGGCGAGCGCAACGAGTCGGTGATGCTCAATACCTGGTACACCGGTCTGCAGCGCCTGCCGGAGGGCTTCGAGCTGGACCGCGCCTATTGGGACCGCGTGATGGAGGTCAAGGCTGCGGTCAACAAGGAGCTGGAGAACCTGCGCACGGCCAAGGCCATCGGCGCCAGCCTGCAGGCCGAGGTCACCCTGTTCTGCGACGACGCCAAGCAGGCCGACCTGGCCAAGCTCGGCGACGAGCTGCGTTTCGCCCTGATCACCTCGGCGGCGCAGACCGCGCCGCTGGCCGATGCGCCGGCCGATGCGGTGGTGACAGAGGTCGAAGGCCTGAAGCTGAAGATCCTCAAGTCTGCCCACGCCAAGTGCGGCCGTTGCTGGCACTTCCGCGCCGATGTCGGCAGTCATGCCGCGCATCCTGAGCTGTGCGGCCGTTGCGTGAGCAACATCGAAGGCGAAGGTGAGGTGCGCAAGCATGCCTGAGTCCTCGCGTTTCGGGCATCTGCCCTGGTTGCTGCTGAGCGTGCTGATCCTGGTCGTCGACCGGGTGACCAAGGACATCTTCGAGGGCACGCTGAGCATGTACCAGCGCATCGAAGTGATCCCGGGCTACTTCGACTGGACCCTGGCCTACAACACCGGCGCGGCATTCAGCTTCCTGGCCGATGCCGCCGGCTGGCAGCGCTGGTTCTTCGCCGCCATCGCCATCGTCGTCAGCGTCGTGCTGGTGGTCTGGCTCAAGCGCCTCAAGCGTCACGAGACCCTGCTGGCCGTGGCGCTGGCCATGGTCCTGGGCGGCGCGCTGGGCAATCTGTATGACCGCGTAGTGCTCGGCCACGTGGTCGACTTCATTCTGGTGCACTGGCAGAGCCGCTGGTTCTTTCCGGCGTTCAACCTGGCCGACACCTTCATCACCATCGGCGCCATCCTGCTGGCGCTGGATATGTTCAAGAGCGACAAGTCCGCGAAGGAGGCTGCGCAATGACAGACGTACGCATCGGTCCGGACAGGGAAGTGACCCTGCATTTCGCCCTCAAGCTGGAAAACGGCGATGTGGTCGACAGCACCTTCGACAAGCAACCGGCGACCTTCAAGGTCGGCGACGGCAACCTGCTGCCCGGTTTCGAGCAGGCGCTGTACGGCTTCAAGGCTGGCGACAAGCGCAGCGTGCAGGTGCAGCCGGAGCAGGGTTTCGGCCAGCCCAATCCACAGAACGTACAGATCATGCCGCGCAGCCAGTTCGAGGGCATGGAGCTTTCCGAAGGCCTGCTGGTGATCTTCAACGACGCCGCCAACGCCGAGCTGCCGGGCGTGGTCAAGGCGTTCGACGACAAGCAGGTGACCATCGACTTCAACCATCCGCTGGCCGGCAAGACGCTGCAGTTCGACGTTGAAATCATCGAGGTCAAGGCGCTCTAGCCCGTGCTGCCGCTCTTGTAGGAGCGGCTTCAGCCGCGAAGCTCTTGTTGCAGCCTGCGCTTATCCCGAGCAGGCTGTATCTTCCGGGAACGACCCATAGTGATGGTTCGATCCCCGATCAATACCGAGACAGCCAGCATGCATATCAAACTCGCCAATCCCCGTGGCTTCTGCGCCGGCGTCGATCGCGCCATCGAAATCGTCAACCGTGCGCTGGAGGTCTTCGGCCCGCCGATCTACGTGCGCCATGAAGTGGTGCACAACAAGTTCGTGGTCGAGGACCTGCGTGCCCGCGGCGCGGTATTCGTCGAAGAGCTGGATCAGGTGCCGGACGACGTCATCGTCATCTTCAGTGCCCACGGCGTGTCCAAGGCCGTGCGCGACGAGGCGGCCCGGCGTGGCCTCAAGGTATTCGACGCCACCTGCCCGCTGGTGACCAAGGTGCATATGGAAGTGGTGCGCTACAGCCGTGAGGGCCGTGAGTGCATCCTCATCGGCCACGAAGGCCACCCGGAAGTCGAAGGCACCATGGGCCAGTACGACGCCAGCAACGGCGGCGCCATCTACCTGGTGGAAGACGAGGCGGACGTCGCCGAGCTGCAGGTGCGCAACCCCGAGAACCTGGCGTTCGTCACCCAGACCACCCTGTCCATGGACGACACCAGCAAGGTGATCGACGCCCTGCGCAGCAAGTTCCCGGCCATCGGCGGCCCGCGCAAGGACGACATCTGCTACGCCACGCAGAATCGCCAGGATGCGGTCAAGCAACTGGCCAGCGAGTGCGACGTGCTGCTGGTCGTCGGCAGCCCCAACAGCTCCAACTCCAACCGCCTGCGCGAGCTTGCCGAGCGCATGGGCACTCCGGCCTACCTGATCGACGGCGCCGAAGACCTCAAGCACGAGTGGTTCGAAGGGGTGAGCGGTATCGGCATCACCGCGGGTGCCTCTGCGCCTGAGGTGCTGGTGCGTGGGGTGGTAGAGCAATTGCGCGCCTGGGGGGCGGCAGGGGAGACGGAGCTGGATGGTCGGCCGGAAAACATTACGTTCTCGATGCCGAAGGAGTTGAGGGTCAAGGCGCTATAGCGGCTTGACGCGGATGACAAATAAAAAGGTCGGCGATTGCCGACCTTTTTATTCTAGGGATTAACGCCTCCAACAGTCCGCCATGGTGGCTCCCGTCGCTTGGCCTTTTGCCCCAGTGTTAGTCAGCGTCAGCGTGCCGCATTTGTCGCCCGCCATACTATTTTTCGGAGTTGCTTGCAGGGTGTAGCTATTTGCCGTGGGCGAGCTCGCGGCGAAGGCCAGGTCGTAAGACTTGCTCGCCCCGTCCTTGGGCGCTTCGGTGAAAGGTAGAGTAGGCGCAGCGTTGGCACTCGTCAGGTATCTACCATTGGCGGTGTAGTGGCGTTCCATGAATTGCGCCAACTCCATCAACGCGGTTTGAGCGTCGGCACGCCTGGCTTTCCGCACGTGTTCCTGATAGGAGGGGTAGCCGATAGCGGCGATGATGCCAATGATCGCTACAACGATCATGACCTCGATCAGAGTAAAGCCAGCGCTTTTAGCGCCCCAGCCTGTGCCATGGTTATTCTTGGCAAACATTATTCATTCCCTCACTTCGCGCCAGGAGTGGCGGCCAAAACGTTGCGATCCGGCAACAGGTACACATTGCGGAGTGGCGCCGCTGGAGCCAGCGAAGCACAGCCATTTGTAGAGAGGTGTTACGCCCTTGACCACCCCGTCGTTGGTGTCGGAGATACCGGACCAGGGGATATTCTGGTCGTCGCCGATCGTGGTGGTGTCGCCTGCGTTCAGAGCCCCGTCACGGTTGCTATCAAAATAGACGTAGTTCAAGCGTGAGCCGCTGGACAGGTTCATGGCCATGATGAAGCTGGAACCGCCAAATGCACAAGGATCTGCAGAGGGTGTCATGGTGGTGAAGATCACCCGGTCGGTGCGCAGGGTTGCCTTGCTGATAACACGCTCTCCCTTGGCGCCAGTTGCGTTTGTGCCCTCGAGCCAGCCGAGATCAATGTACCAGCCGTTCTGGGTAGTCAGAGCATTATTGGTGATGGCACGTACTCGATTACCGTTGACAGTATCCTCCTTGAGCACGGCCTGTTTGAGCAGCGTGCTGCGTCCATCAATAGCTGTGCCTCGATCGATAACACCATAGAAACTGTCAACTGGTGGGTTGGTGGGTATTTCATTATCGCCGTTGCGGTAGAAACTACCGGTACCAAAGAACACCATGTGCTCGTTCTTGTCGTTGAATGCCGACGAAAGAGGCGCAGTGATGGCCTGGCGGTTGCCGCTGCCGTCTTTGGCGATGAAGAGCGGACTGCTACCCAAGGTGCTGGGGGTTCCCCAGGCTGACGGTGTGCTTCCGTTCAGGTCGATGCGCCAGACGTTGCCCAGGGTATCGCCAATATAGATGCGGTCCGCGACCTGATCGTAATCGGTGTCGGCGGCCAGTGGTGAGCCCAGGTTGCCGGTGGTGGGCAACTGAAATTGACGGATGATGCTGCCGTCAGCGGCATCGAGGATCCATACCTTACCGTTTGCTGGTGCGCTATTGTGATAGCCGCTGCTGACGATTACGCCAAACTTCTGGTTGGGCAGGGCAACCAGGGCTGGTTGGCCCATGGTGTAACCCATATCAGGGTGGCTGAACTCCCACATGAAACTACTGCTGCTCATGTTGCTGGGGTTGGTGATATCGAGAGCGAAGACGCTCTTGCCACCTGCGCCTGTGGTGCCGACGGCCATCGTTTTCCACGCGTTATTTATGTAGACGTCGGAGGCACGGGGCGTGCCGTCTACATAATAAAGGTGCGAATAGGCCGGATCGGTCAAATTGATGAGGTTACTGAACACGCTGTTAGGAACGTAGGCGAAAAGCTCGTTGCCGCCATTGGTAGTATCGGTGGTGCCCACCCGGGCATCGAAGCCGTGCAGCATGCCATCGTTGGCGCCGACTAGAACCATAGGCGTGCGCGCTCTATAGGCGGCGCTGGCACGGAAGGTCGTGTAGGCGGAGCCTACTGCGCCATTGCTCCAACTAAGCCGTGAATAACCAAAGTCCTGATTATGAATGTACTGCGGGTCCGAGTTCACGATATCGCCGAGGCGGCTACCGCGCTGACGGAAGGGCTTGGTGCGGTCTTCTGTGGTGATTTCATTTCTGCGGTCGCCCCGCAGATAGGCCAGGCGATTTTCTGCGATTGTCGTTGTGGATTCACCTGTGCGCTGAAGCAGAGCTCGCTGAGCGTTGCTTAAAGCGCTCCAGGTGAAGTTGACTCCCGTAGTCGTGATCAGCTCATTCGAAGCCCCTGCGGTAGTGGCAGGAGTGGACGTGAAAATCTTGCGTGAGTCGACGGAGCTGAGACTGTCGAGCTTTTGAGCTGCACTCCAGGCTGCATTGCTCTCCACTACGCCATTACTGCCGACTCGCCGGGCCAGCAGATCACCACTCCAGAAGCGGCTATCCAGGCGAGACTGGAAGACTGCCGTATCGGTTTCCAGTCGGGTGGAGTTGGTCGCCAAAGAGGCTGTAGTGCTTTGCACCTCGTTGGAGATCTGGGCGAAGGCCTTTCTCAGACCTTCAACCATGTTGGTTGCGTCACTGGCAACGAAGAAATTATCAGGGCGCCTTTCGGTACCGCCGTTGCCATCGAGACCCAGTGCCAGCATATCGCTGGTGGTGTACCACCAGGCTTGATTCAGTGCAGAGGAACGAGACAAAGCTGCGCCAAAATCGGTAGGGACCTTGAAGCCACCATACTTGGCGGCCAACCAGTATTGGTTGTTAGCTTTGCCCTCCAAAGTTCGATCTTCACGTACGTCAACCCAATAGGTAGACACGGTCTGTTTGCCAGCGATGTTACTGCGAATATCTGTGGTATTGGCATAGTAGGCTAGGCCGGCTATATAAGCAGAGTTTCCACGCCCAGTGAATACACTGTTGGCTGTTTTGCTAACACCTTCTAGGTCGAATACTTTCTGCGTGTAAGCATTGACGTTTAGAGTGTCATCCGAATGGGGAAGGTCCCGGTCCTCGTGGGTGTTTACGTCGCCAATGCCCAGGATGACGTTTTTCTGGCAAGCATACTGGATAGGGTCCGACCAGTCGGTTATGACGGGGAATTTATCCTTCTGTGCTTCATCGGTCGTATTTGAATAGGCAGCAATGTTTCCCTGGTTCTTGAAGTAGCGGAGTGCTGCATAATAGAGCTCGCTAACCGGATCGTTTGACTTGTGAACGTTGGTTAGCTCGCCAAATTTATTGATATAGTTTATTACGCCGCTATTGCCGGTGGCATCGTTATGGGGATTTGCATAGATGATCCCGGTTGTGGGGCTCCATTCTGCGTCAGGATTGGTTGACACTCCGGATACGCCGGGAACGCGCATGTTTTGCCCGACATATTTTTGCTGGGCGCGCAATACGCCACCATTGCGGGTATTGCCGTCAATGTTCAAATAGCTGAACGCGCTGTAGCGAATGTCATTGGCATAGCGTTGGATAAGCCCTTCAGGCTTCCAGATGTTGCCATAACGAACGCAGTTGGCTTCAAGCAATGCTTCATTCTTGCAGACTTCCACCCGGACAGAGAAGTAAGCAGTATTAGTGCCGTTGGTGATTCTTAGGGTCTTATTCCTCTGATAATTTTGAACGGCGCTGCTGGCATTACTGTTGGCGCTAGTAACAGAGCTTGCCAAGGTGCCACTGGTATAGGGTGAGATATTAGTGATCGTGGCGTCCCCAGTTACCTGTCTGTTAGGGAAATAGTTGGTCCGGCCTGCGCGGGTCGCTTTTTCCAATATGGTCTGGGATGTTGTGTCCACTACCCTATAGCCACCGGTCAGGGCCATGCGGAATGGATCAATGGTCTGGGTGGTGGCCCAGTTCAGGTAGTTTCCACTCCATTCCTGAGCGCCGTTGCAAGTTCGACTCCAGCGCGTTGGGGTAAAGTAACCCCCGCCGTCATTGCCACTGATGGTTCCAAAGAAAACATGTGATATCTGCTGGCGATTATATTCGTAGCATTTTTCACTGTCGAAGTAGCCTGTATACGTAGCGCTATGGCTATAAGTGTTGCTGATGTTAGCCACGCTGATGACTGTTGGGAATTCAACCGATGGCACCAGAGCCAGGTTGCCAGGCACGTTACCGCCTCCGAGTAGCAAGGGGGCCTGAGCTACGGTGGCTTGGGCAGGTGTTGCAGCTATAGCGATGCAAAGTGTCAGTAAGAAACTGGCGTTGGTTTTCAACGTGTTCAGTGTTATTTGGCGAGAATTCATTATAGAAACTCCGTTAAATATTGTTCGAGCAGAGTGGATTACTGCTCGACCAGAAAGGTGGAGCGGAGTCGGGTTTGTGCGCTTGGGGTGTTGTCACTCTTGGTGCTGCGTCCGTAGCCGTCCGACTCAACCCTGACCAATGCACCTTCATCGTCGATGGGGGCGCCCGCCTCGGTACTGGTGCGAATCTTGGCTAGTAGCGTTATTCGGTATCCGGGAGTCTGGGCCGTATCCGTAAAGTCCGCATAGGTTCCCGTTTGTGCGGCTGTTTCCAGGGTATTCAGCGAGCCTGCGAGAAACTTGTTGACTACCACTTCTTCACCTTTTCGAAGCGCGGCCTCGGAAGCCTGCAAGGCCAAGTTGCTATCGCGCATGTTGCCGGCCATGTTTTCCTGAAGTGATGTGCCACGCATGCTGCTCAGGCCGATGATGGTAAGCAGCAGCAACATGATCAGGGCGACGATCAATATTGCGCCTCGTTGCTGTCGAGGAGAGTAATGGAAACTATTCATGGCAGACGGTTCCGGATGCCGATGGTGGTGGAGAAAACCTGAGCCAGACGGCGATTGGCAATCGTGACGTCGGCCCCGTTGAAGGCGATGACCTGATTTTCGGGTACTACGTTGGTATCTGCGCTTACCACCAGCAGGTTGATGCGAACAGCTACGACGTTGTCCCAGTTAGTGACGTTGTTGGCTGTTACATAGTCGGTAACTTGGCGATTGGCTCCGGCGATACCGTAAAGAATCTGCATGTCCTGAACGCCATCAACCAGCTCTTCCGTGACCCACTCCGGGGCGGTTGTGCTGGCGGAAAGTCTTTGCCTGACGAGCGAGTTGGGGCGTCCGGCATTGGCTCTTATGTAATAAGTAGCGTTCTGCAGGGGCAGCACCTCGGTGATACCTGTGTAGTTGTGTGTCCAGTTAACGCCGGCTGCTTTTGCAACTGATGTAGCGTTGCTAGTGGCGGTATTTTGGAATAGGTCGCAATTGATGGCATCGGATATCAGAGTGATCGCGTGCCGTGCGATGCCCGAAGGATTGGTGCCTAGGCTGATAGTATTGTTGGTTGCAGTGTTTCCGCTTGCGGCCTGAACTTCAACAGGGCCGGCCGCGAGCTTGATCCTAATGGTATCGGTATCAGTCACGGGGGTGTCTGTGAGGTGCGTAGGTTGCTTGCCGGAGACGTTATTCCAGCCCTCGATCGGATTATCCAGGCGCCAAAGTATATCGATTGTACCGTGGGTCAGCGGTTGTCCAAGACACTGACCTTTATAGCCGGTATTACGGATATCCTGTGTCAAGAAGTCCATGGCAAAGCGACCGCTTTCCTGAACCCGCGATAGGGCATTGTTGGTACTGTAGGTCTGCTTGCTGGATAGAAATATCTGCAGGACGCCAGCGATCAGCAGCAGGCTCAGGGTGATTGCGATCATCAGTTCGACCAGCGAGAGTCCCGCCTGGCGTTTGGGAAAAGTGCTGATCATATTTCTGTCCGGTAGGTGAAAATCATATCGCCATCCGCAGCTGCATCGCTCTTCGCGATGCGACCGCGATTGTCATTCCAGCGCACTTCGATGGTGACCAGATTGCCGGTTTTCTGGACCCTTCCGGTGCCATTGGGAAGGCTGCGAGCGAGGTTGTTGAGCCATTCGGCTTTGTCTTTCGCTGCTTGTGTTCCGGTTACAGCGTTACTGCTGGAGGACGTAGGGAAGGTTGAGCTCACGTAAGCGTTGGTCAGGGCTTCTGTGCGATTGGCACGCATGCGGTCAGCCATGTCGTAAGCCAGCAAGGTTGCTTGCGAACGTTGGTAGGCACTGTGATTGCTCTGCACGCTGGTGACTTGTAATCCGGCAAGCCCTAGTAAGCCTATGGACAGCACTACGATGGCTATCAGGACTTCGATCAGAGTGGCGCCCTCTTGGCGCCGGGCAATGGGCTTGGTCATT
The DNA here is from genome assembly GCF_900104265.1 of Ectopseudomonas guguanensis. GTDB lineage: Bacteria > Pseudomonadota > Gammaproteobacteria > Pseudomonadales > Pseudomonadaceae > Aquipseudomonas > Aquipseudomonas guguanensis. The sequence continues at coordinate 89,338 of NZ_FNJJ01000002.1, read as the reverse complement.
TAGCAGTCGCCTTTTGCAAGGGTGGTGCTGCCGGTCGCATTAACGGAAATGGTGCGTTTCTGCTGACCGGTGCAGGAGGAGTGGGTAACCGTCCAGCTTTGCGCGGATGCCATACCGTTGCTGCGAAAGACAATCCCGCTGTTCGGGCCGGTAACTACGGCTCCTTGGATGGGATCCCAGACTTTGAGAACCTCGGTTCCGGCGATCATCATCCAACCTCCGGTCGCCCAGTCGGTTCCATTGGAGCAGGCGGTCTGGGTCGTGTTGCTACGACACAGGGTGACGTTTGCGCGGCGCCTGACTGCTTCCGATCTGGCGAGCTGCAATGCCCCCTGCAGTTCGCTGCTCATGGCGGCTAGCCGATTTTCCTGCAACATGTTGCTGAATGATGGTGCGGCGAGACTTATGACCACTGCCAGCACGGCAAGCGTGACCATGAGCTCTATCAGGGTGAAGGCTCTCGAATAATGCATGACCGGTCCCGGAAATATCGACCAGTAAAGCATCTCAAGGCTTTTGCCCGGTAAGAAGCAAACCGTGATATCTGGTCGCTTCGTCAGGGTGAACGGCTATCCCTGACATTTGTCGGGATCGGCTTGCTGGCTGGTTATCGCTCTGCCTGTGATGTTGATCACGAGGCCTCTGATCGCCAATTGCTGGTCGCACAACGTGAAGGTGCCGTTTAGGCTATGGGTCATGCCGTCGGGGCGAAAGCTCATGTAGGGCTGTTGACGGAAATTGCTCCAGTGCCATCTATGACGGGGATTGATATCAACGGCCTTGAGCAATTGCTCGTTGTCATCCAAGACGCCATTTCGGTTTTTATCGACGAAGATCAGAATTCTGCCTTGCCAGTTGCGTGAGCCTTCGCAGGACTGCTCTCCAGCGCAGAGGCTGACCATCGTGCGCGTTTGTATTGCCATGCTACGGGCAAAATTCAGGCTTGCATGTAGCTGATTGATTTCACTGATGTGTCTGTTTTTCTGCAGTAGGGAGCCAACGGCAGGCGTAACGAAACCGATGAGGATTGCGAGTATGCTCAGCGTAACAAGTAGCTCGGGCAGAGTTTGGGCGTGCTGGTTTTGATTTCGGAGCATGGCAATTTTCCTTTTGCATGGGATAGAAGCCTTCCTGGCCCTAGATTTGTTTAGCCCAGACTGAGGCTATGTCAAACAGCCTGCATAAAATCTTTGAAAAGGATTGGTTGTGAATCGAGTGGTGATAGTGGGTGGGGGCGTGGCGGGGCTTCTTAGTTGCCACCTTCTGGCAGCTAAAGGAGTCAGCGTAGTTCTGCTCGAGTCGGCCGAACGTGTCGGCCGCGAATCCTCCTGGGCTGGTGGCGGCATCGTTTCGCCGCTCTACCCCTGGCGCTACAGCGCGGCGGTGACGGCGTTGGCGCATTGGTCGCAGGATTTCTATCCGGGGTTTGCGCGGCAGTTGCTGGAAGACACCGGCGTCGATCCCGAGGTGCATGTCACCGGGTTGTATTGGCTGGATCTGGATGACGAGGCCGAGGCGCTGGCTTGGGCAGCGCGTGAGCGGCGTCCGCTGTTTTCGGTGGATATTGCCGCGGCTTATCGGGATGTGCCGGTGCTGGGCGGCGGGTTCGGACGCGCAGTGCATATGCCGGGTGTCGCCAATGTGCGTAACCCCAGGTTGGTCAAGGCGTTGCGCGCGTCCTTGGCGGCCATGCCCAATGTGGAGTTGCGTGAGCATTGCCCGGTCACTGGTTTCATTCAGGAGAATGGGCAGATTCGTGGCGTGGTTACCGCTGGCGGTGAGATTCGCGCTGATCGCGTGGTGCTTGCTGCTGGTGCCTGGAGCGGCGAGCTGCTCAGGACGCTGGGTCTGGAGTTGCCGGTGGAGCCGGTGAAGGGGCAGATGATCCTCTACAAGTGCGCCGAGGATTTTCTACCGAGCATGGTGCTTGCCAAAGGGCGTTATGCGATCCCGCGGCGCGACGGGCATGTCCTGATCGGCAGTACGCTGGAATACGCCGGTTTCGACAAGACGCCGACCGATGTTGCCCTGGAAAGCCTCAAGGCTTCCGCGGAAGAACTGCTGCCGGCGCTCAAGGATGCCGAAGTGGTCGGACATTGGGCCGGTTTGCGGCCCGGCTCGCCGGAGGGCATTCCCTTTATCGGCGAACTGCCTGCGCATCCCGGGCTTTGGCTCAATTGCGGACATTTCCGCAATGGCTTGGTGTTGGCGCCGGCCTCCTGCCAGCTGTTGGTCGACCTGATGCTCGGGCGCGAGCCGATCATCGATCCGGCGCCTTATGCCCCGGCAGGGCGGCTGGGCTGAACTGAGCTTGGGGCGGGTGCGCACAGCGCACCCTGCCACGTCCACCAGGGTCGGGTGCCTCAGTCGATGCCCAGCTTCTTCAGCCTGTAGCGCATCGAGCGGAAGGTCAGCCCGAGGCGCTGGGCGGCGGCAGTGCGGTTCCAGCGCGTTTCCTCCAGTGCCTGCATGATCAGCTTGCGTTCGATGTCCTCGAGGTAATCCTCGAGGTTGTCGATCTGCGCCAGGCTGGCTTCGCCGCCCTCGTTGCTTGGCCCGCTGGCATCGGCCAGGCGCAGGTCGCTGGGCGTGATCTGATCGTCTTCGCAGAGGGTGTAGGCGCGTTCGAGCATGTTTTCCAGCTCGCGCACATTGCCCGGGAAACGGTAGTTCTTCAGTTTTTCCAGCGCGTCGGGGTGCAGCTTGGCAGCGGCCAGGCCAGTGCCTTCGGCCAGGCGCGCGAGCATCACCTCGGCCAGCTGGGCGATGTCCTCGCGGCGCTCGCGCAGTGGCGGCACGCGCAGTTCGATGACGTTGAGGCGATAGTAGAGATCCTGGCGGAAACGGCCGGCAGCGACTTCGGCGGCCAGGTCCTTGTGGGTGGCGCAGAGGATGCGTACATCGACCACCACTTCCTGCTGGCCGCCGACCGCGCGCACGGCTTTTTCCTGGATGGCGCGCAGCAGTTTGACCTGCATCGGCAGCGGCAGGTCGGCAACCTCGTCGAGGAACAGGGTGCCGCCATTGGCGGCCTGGAACAGGCCCTGCTTGTCTTCGATGGCGCCGGTGAAGCTGCCTTTCTTGTGACCGAAGAACTCGCTTTCCATCAGCTCCGAGGGAATCGCGCCACAGTTGACCGGAACGAAGGGCTGCTCGACGCGCGGGCCCTGTTCGTGGATCAGGCGGGCCACCAGTTCCTTGCCGCTGCCCGATTCGCCGCTGATGTAGACCGGCGCCTGGCTGCGCGAGAGTTTCTGGATCTGCTTGCGCAGCGACTTCATCGGCGGGGAGTCACCGAGCAGGCGGCTGTCGACCGGGGTTTCCTCGCCTTCGGGCGAGCGAATGCGCAGGGCGGTGGCGACCAGTTCGCGCAGCCGGCCGAGGTCCACCGGTTTGGTGAGGAAGTCGAAGGCCCCGGCCTTGAGCGAGTTGATCGCGGTATCCAGGCTGCCGTAGGCGGTGATCATCGCCACCGGAACCTGTGGATGACGCTGCTGGATGTACTGCACCAGATCCAGGCCGGTGCCGTCGGGCAGGCGCATGTCGGTCAGGCACAGGTCGAAGGGCTCGCGCGCCAGCCACTCGCGCGCTTCCTTGACGTTGCGGGCGCTGCGGGTGTCCAGCTTCATGCGTCCGAGGGTGATTTCCAGCAGTTCGCGGATATCGGGTTCGTCGTCGACGATCAGGGCTCTCTGACGGTTCATGTTCAGCTCAGTTTGCGCGGGTGGGCGAAGGTGATGCGGAAGCAGCTGCCGCCCCCTTCACGAGGTTTATAGTCGAGGCGGGCCTGGTTGCCCTGGCACAGCTCGCGGGAGATATACAGGCCGAGGCCGGTGCCCTTGTTTTCGGTGGTGTAGAAGGGCTCGAAGATGTGCTGTTCCTGCTCGGGCGGCACGCCGGGGCCGTCGTCGAGCACTTCCAGTACCGGCAGGTCGCTGACCTCGTCGCGGAACAGGCGCAGCCAGACCTGGCCGAGCCGGTGCTTCTGCGCGCTGTAGCGCAGGCCGTTCTGCACCAGGTTGGTCAGCACCTGGGTCAGCTGGTGCGGGTCCATGCGTGTTTGCAGGCTGCCGCCCTGGGTTTCCAGATGGATCTGCCGGTCAGCCGGGGCCGAGCTGCGGAACTCGCTGGCGAAACGGTGCAGCCAGTATTTCAGATCCAGCAGTTGCGGCTCGGCCTGGCGCCGGCGGGACAGCTGCAGGACGTTCTCGATCACCAGGTTCATGCGCTTGGAGTGGTCCTGGATGATCTGCGCCAGGCGCTGATCCGGGCCTTGCAGGTCTTCCGATTCCTGCAGCAGCTGGGCGGCGTGGCTGATGGCGCCGAGCGGGTTGCGGATCTCGTGGGCGATGCCGGCGGTCAGGCGGCCGAGGGAGGCTAGCTTGAGTTGCTGCGCCTGCTGGGCGATTTGCGAAATGTCGTCGAGAAATACCAGGGTATGCTGCTGCTCGCCGCGTTGCAGGGAGATGAAGCTGGGCTGCAGCATCGGACCGTCGGCCTGCGCCTGCAGGCTGTCCGGGCGCAGAGTCGGGTTGTGCAGCCACTGCTGCAGGCGTTTGACCAGCTCGGGGCAGTGCGGGTCGATGATCTTGCCGGTCAGTTCGCCGCGGCCCAGCAACTGGGTGGCGCCCTGGTTGGCCAGCAGCACGCGGTGCTGGGTATCGAGTACCAGGATGCCGGTGCGCATGCGCTGCAGGATCTGCTCGTTGAGCTCTTCCAGATTGGCCACATCGGCTGCGCGCTGTTCGGCCAGGCTCTCGCTCACCTGCAGGCGGCGCGTGATGCCCTGGATGAACAGCGCACCGGCGAAGCACAGTGCGCCAAGGGCGCCGGCCTGCACGTACTGGGCGGCAGCGGCCGGGCGGCTGAGGCTGAGGTAGAAGGTCAGGTAGATCAGCGCCATGGCGGCGATGGCGGCGATCAGCAGGCCTATGCGTCCGCGCAGCAGGATATTGGCGATGGCTACGGCGATCACCAGCAGGTTGCCGATGCCGCTGGGTGTGCCGCCGGCGGCGTAGAACAGCGCGGAGAGGAAGATCACGTCCACCAGCGCCAGGCTGAACAGCTGCATCAGGTGCTTGGGCTTTTGCACCAGCACGGCGATGAAGATGTTGAGGATCAGGTAGACCCAGCTGCCCGTTCGAAACAGGTCGATATGCACGACATCCAGCAGTTGCTCGTCGAGGTTGCTGGAGATCATCAGGATCAGCGCCAGGCCGATGCTCAGGCGATAGAAATGATAGAGCCTGAGGATGCGTCGCCCCTGGGTGCTGCCCTGCACGCTGAGATCAGCGGTCACCGGTATGCGGGCCTCGTTCGAGGTGGGGCTGGCTGCAGTACCAGTGCTGGTCCTGGTTCAGGGCCTGGGCCTTGGGAACGTGCACGCCGCAGTGCGCGCAGCGCACCATGGGCGCGGCCGCGTCTTCGGGGGGGCGAGTGCTCTTGGGTGTGCTGATGAAGCGGCGCCAGATCCAGATCGCGGCGAAGATGACGGCGACCCAGAACAGCAGGCGAAAAAGACCCATATCGTGCTCTTTTGTTCGTTCAAAGTCGGCAGTTTAGCCAAGCCGGGGGCATCGGCACAGTAGCGGCGTGACAGCCTGTGCGCTGCTTCCGGGCGGCCCGGCTCGCGCCGCTGGCCGGACAGGGGCGGCAGAAAACGCCAGGCAATAAAAAGGGAGGCCGTGGCCTCCCGTTTCGGTGACGCATCGATCAGTCGAACAGACCGAAGGTCAGGTAGCTCCAGATCGAACGCTTCTTCGCGGTTTCGCCAGTTCTGGCGTCCTGCTGCAGTTCGGCCGGGATCTGTTGCTCGGCGTCTTCGTACTGGCGGATCACATCCTGGCTGGCGCGGGTTTCGCCCGGCGGCAGCGGCGTGTCGGTTTCGATCAGGCCCAGGGTGGCCTTGGCCAGCCAGGAGCGGTTGTCGGCTTCTTCTTCGCGCGGGACGAACTCACCGTTCTCCAGGCTCGGGTGATCGGGATAGTTGAGCTTGAGGGTTTCCAGGCTGCTGGCGGCCAGGTCGTTCAGCGACAGACGCTGATAGGCCTCGGTCATGATCGCCAGGCCGTCGCCGACCGCGGGCGTCTCCTGGAAGTTTTCCACCACGTAACGGCCACGGTTGGCGGCGGCGACGTAGGCCTGACGGGTCAGGTAGTAGTGGCCGACGTGCACTTCATAGGCGGCCAGCAGGTTGCGCAGGTAGATCATGCGCTGCTTGGCGTCCGGGGCGTAGCGGCTGTTCGGGTAACGGCTGGTGAGCTGGGCGAACTCGTTGTAGGAGTCGCGCGCGGCGCCCGGGTCACGCTTGGTCATGTCCAGCGGCAGGAAGCGCGCCAGCAGGCCGCGATCCTGGTCGAACGAGGCCAGGCCCTTGAGGTAGTAGGCGTAGTCGACGTTGGCATGCTGCGGGTGCAGGCGGATGAAACGCTCGGCCGAGGACTTGGCAGCTTCCGGCTCGGCATTCTTGTAGTAGGCGTAGATCAGCTCAAGCTGTGCCTGCTCGGCGTAGCGACCGAACGGATAGCGCGATTCCAGTGCTTTCAGTTTGGCGATGGCCTGGGTGTAGCTGCGGTTGTCCAGGTCGGCCTGGGCCTGCTGGTACAGCTCCACCTCGCTGAGGTTTTCATCGACCTCCGGCTGCTTGGAGGAGCAGGCGGCGGTAAGGGCGAGGATGGCGATCAGCAGCAGGTGTTTCACTTGCATGGCGGCTTGCGTCCCTGTGACGGCCGCGCGGCCGTCCTGTTATGATGAGTGCCCCCGGAAACCCCTGGGGCAAAGACGACGTATTTAACCACAAGCCTGTCGCCGAAACCAAAGGCCAGGCTCCCGCCGTTGCCGAACATGACCTCTATAAATAAGCAGCTGATCCAACTTCAGGCCATTGTCCCCTTCGAACAGGGCGGTCAACGCCTCGACCAGGTGGCTGCGCAGCTGTTTGGCGAGTACTCCCGTTCGCGCCTTTCCACCTGGATCAAGGAAGGTCGCCTGACCGTCGATGGCGCCGTGGCCCGTCCGCGCGACACCGTGCATGCCGGCTCGACCCTGGTACTGGATGCCGAGCAGGAAGCGCAGGGCGAGTGGGTGGCGCAGGACATCGAACTCAATATCGTCTATGAGGACGAACACCTGCTGGTGATCGACAAACCCGCAGGCCTGGTCGTGCACCCGGCTGCCGGGCATGCCGACGGCACGCTGCTCAACGCCCTGCTGCACCACGTGCCGGATATCGTCAATGTGCCGCGCGCCGGCATCGTCCATCGCCTGGACAAGGACACCACCGGCCTGATGGTGGTGGCCAAGACCCTGCAGGCGCAGACCAATCTGGTCGAACAACTGCAGAAGCGCAGCGTCAGCCGCATCTATGAATGCATCTGCATCGGCGTGATCACCGCCGGCGGCACCATCGATGCGCCGATTGGCCGCAGCTCCAGCCAGCGTCAGCGTATGGCAGTGACCGATGGCGGCAAGCCGGCGATCAGTCACTACCGCGTGCTCGAACGCTACCGCTCGCACACCCATGTACGGGTCAAGCTGGAAACCGGGCGTACCCACCAGATTCGTGTGCACATGACCCACGTTGGCTACCCGCTGGTGGGCGATCCGGTCTACGCCGGCCGTTTCCGCATTCCGCCAGCCGCCAGCCCGACACTGGTGCAGAGCCTCAAGGAATTCCCGCGTCAGGCGTTGCATGCACGCTTTCTCGAGCTGGATCATCCGGCTACGGGCAAGCGCATGAAGTGGGAGTCGGAGCTGCCGGATGATCTGGTCTGGCTACTGACCCTGCTGCGCCAGGATCGTGAGGCTTTCGTCGGGTGAGTCTTCACGACTGGCTGACGCCCGACTGGCCAGCGCCGGCCAATGTACGCGCCTGCGTCACCACCCGCAGCGGCGGCGTCAGCGCGGCGCCGTTCGATACCTTCAATCTCGGTGATCATGTCGATGATGATCCGGCTGCGGTGGCGAGCAATCGTGCCCATCTGGTCGATGCGCTTGGATGTCAGCCGGCCTGGCTGCGCCAGGTGCACGGCATCGTCGTGGCAGAGGCCGACCCGGCCGTGGTCATCGAGGCCGATGGCAACTGGACGGCCACGCCCGGTATCGCCTGCACGGCGATGACGGCCGACTGCCTGCCGGCACTGTTCTGCGACCGCGCCGGTACCCGCGTGGCGGCGGCCCATGCCGGCTGGCGCGGGTTGGCCGGTGGTGTGCTGGAAGCGACCGTACAGGCGCTGGACGTGGCGCCGGAGGAACTGCTGGTGTGGCTCGGCCCGGCCATCGGCCCGGCCGCTTTCGAGGTGGGCGGCGAGGTGCGCGAGGCCTTCATAGGGCAGCACGCGGAGGCGGCCAGTGCATTCCTGCCCAGCGTCAATGCCGGCAAGTTCATGGCCGATATCTACCAGCTGGCGCGCATTCGCCTGGCCGCCATCGGCGTGACTGCGGTCAGCGGTGGCGGGCTTTGCACCTACTCCGATCCGCGTTTCTATTCCTATCGCCGCAACCCCCGCACCGGGCGCTTCGCTTCGCTGATCTGGCTGCAGTCCTGAGCTTGAGTAGGGCGGGTGCAGCCCGCCAGACCGGCTAGCGGCGGTTGCACCCGCCCTACGTTTTCTAATCCTCAATCACCATCATCAATAGTGCTGTGCCGAGCGAGACGACCGGTCATATGCTCGGCGCCATGAACAGCATTCGACTCGACAAGCGCGACCTGATCCTCAGCAAGGGCTCGGCGGTGATGACCCGGCGCGGTTATCACGGCACCGGCGTGCTGGAAATCGTTCAGGCGGCCGGGATTCCCAAGGGCAGCTTCTATCACTACTTCGCCAGCAAGGAAGACTTCGCCCTGCAGGCGCTGGCCTTCATCTATCGGCCGCGCCTGGCGCGCTATGCCCAGGCGCTGAACGATCCGGCGTTGAGTCCGCGGGCACGCATCCTCGCTTATTACCGCGACCTGCTGGCGCACTTCGCCCGGCAGGAGACGCCGCAGTACCACTGCTTCATCGGCAGCCTGAGTTTCGAGATGAGCGAGATGCTCCCGGCCATCGGCGCCGAGGTCGCGGCTATCCAGCAGGCCTCGGTGGATATCCTGCGCGACTGCCTGGAGCAGGCGCAGGCTGCCGGTGAACTGCCGGCCGACGAGGACTGCGGCAACCTCGCTACCTTCATCAGCGACGCCTGGCAGGGCGTGCTCGCCCGCCTCAAGGTGGGCCGCACTCTGCAGCCGCTGGAAGCTTTCGTCACCCGCCTGGAGCGCTTGCTGCAGGCCTGATTACCCTTCAACCCCAGAGGAAAGATGATGAGCGCTCCCGTTCAAGCCCTGTTCGCCCCGTTCCGCCTCGGTAACCTGGAGCTGCCGACACGTGTGGTCATGGCGCCGATGACCCGATCCTTCTCGCCCGGCGGCGTGCCCAACGCCAAGGTCATCGAGTATTACCGTCGCCGTGCGGCTGCGGGCGTTGGCCTGATCGTCACCGAGGGCACCACGGTCGGCCACAAGGCCGCCAACGGCTACCCGAACGTGCCGCGTTTCTACGGCGAAGACGCCCTGGCTGGCTGGAAGCAGGTGGTCGAGGCGGTGCACGCCGAAGGCGGCAAGATCGTCCCGCAGCTCTGGCACGTCGGTAACGTGCGTCGTCTGGGCACCGAGCCGGACGCCAGCGTGCCCGGCTATGGTCCGATGGAGAAGGTCAAGGACGGCGAGGTGGTGGTGCACGGCATGACCCAGGCCGATATCGATGAAGTGATCGCCGCCTTCGCCCAGGCTGCGCGCGATGCCAAGGCCATCGGCATGGATGGCGTGGAGATCCATGGCGCCCACGGCTACCTGATCGACCAGTTCTTCTGGGAAGGCAGCAACCAGCGCTCCGACCAGTACGGTGGCGACCTGGCGGCGCGTTCGCGTTTCGCCATCGAGCTGATCCAGGCGGTGCGCGCTGCGGTCGGTCCGGACTTCCCGATCATCCTGCGCTTCTCGCAGTGGAAACAGCAGGACTACAGCGCGCGCCTGGTGCAGACCCCGGAGCAGTTGGAGGCCTTCCTCAAGCCGCTGTCCGAGGCCGGCGTGGACATCTTCCATTGCTCGACCCGCCGCTTCTGGGAGCCGGAGTTCGAAGGCAGCGACCTCAACCTGGCCGGCTGGACGCGCAAGCTCACCGGCAAGCCGACCATCACCGTCGGCAGCGTCGGCCTGGATGGCGAGTTCCTGCAGTTCATGGTCAAGACCGACAAGGTGGCGGCGCCGGCCAGCATCGAGAACCTGCTCGAGCGCCTGAACAAGGAGGAGTTCGATCTGGTCGCCGTAGGTCGTGCGCTACTGGTCGACCCGGATTGGGCAGTGAAGGTGCGTGAAGGCCGCGAGCAGGACATTCTGCCGTTCAGCCGCGAGGCGCTGACCTCGCTGGTCTGAGTCTTTTCTGGCGGGCGTCGCGATCCGGCGCCCGGTTTTCAGCCCCGGCACATCGGGGCTTTTTTATGCCTGCCTGTTTTGAGCGGGGGGCTGGCGTAGGGCGGGTGAAACCCGCCGACCTTCAATGGCGGGTTTCACTCGCCCTACCGGCAAGCTCTGCTTCGACGCTCACCTGAGGCAGCATGGCGCTGCGCAGGTGCTGCTCGAACAGCGCGACGATGCCGTCCCAGCTGAGGTGGCTGGCATGGCGGCGGGCATTGAGGCGGATGCGTCGCAACACCTCTGCATCCTCCAGCAGTTCGCAGGCTGCTTCGCAGAAGCCCGCCTCGTCACCCGGGCGCGCGAGCATGCCGTTGTGGCCATGGTGGATATGCTGGGCCGCCGCAGCCTGGTCGAAGGCCACCACGCCCAGGCTCGACGCCAGGGCCTCTAGCACCACGTTGCCGAAGGTTTCCGAAAGGCTGGGAAAGAGGAACAGATCGCCCGAGGCATAGTGCCTGGCCAGCGCTTCGCCACGCTGCAGGCCGCAGAACAGAGCATCCGGTAGTTGCGCCTGGAGGCTGGCGCGCAGCGGCCCGTCGCCGACCAGGATCAGGCGCATGTGTCGTTGCGGGTGCGCCTGCTGCAGGGCGCGGAAGGCCTTGACCAGCAGGCCGAGGTTCTTTTCCGCTGCCAGGCGGCCGACATGCACCACCGCCAGATCCTCAGGACCCAGGCCCCAGCTTTCGCGCAATTCGTCGCTGCGCCTGCGCGGGTGAAACAGCTGGCTGTCGACGCCACGGGCGAGCAGGGCCAGGCGCTCGAAGTCGCGGCGTTGCAGCTCCACCTGCTGGCCGATGCTCGGCACCAGGGTCAGCTGCGTGCGGTTGTGGAACCAGCGCAGGTAGTTGGTCAGCACACGGGTCAGCAGGCCGAAGCCATAGTGCCCGGTGTACTGCTGGAAATTGGTGTGGAAGCCGCTGACCACCGGGATCGCCAGGCGCCTTGCCGCGCGCAGGGCAGAGAGCCCCAAAGGACCCTCGGTGGCGATGTAGAGCACGTCCGGGCGCTGGCGTTTCCAGCGGCGCAGCAGCTTGTGCAGCGACGACTGACCCCACTGCAGACCCGGGTAGCCGGGCAGCGGCCAGCCGCGGGTCAGCAGCAACTCGGGATCGGGCTGCGGCGCGTCGTCGTGCGCCTGCCGCGGGCGCACCAGTTGTACGCGATGGCCTCTGCTGCGCAGACCATCGACCAGGCGACCGAGGGTATTGGCCACGCCATTGATTTCCGGCGGGAAGGTTTCGCTGATCAGGGCGATATGCAGAGTGGGAGCGTTCATGTACGCAGTCTCCGCCCCGGTTATGTAGTGAAAGTGACGATTTTGTTGCGCTTATATTTCAGGCGTGCGGGCCGTGCCCCGGTTCACGCGGCCAACGGCGCTCGGGGCCTGCTGCCAGTTGGGCGATTGCCCGGTCCGCGCCTAGACTGCTGTCGATCAGAGGAGAGCGCCATGGCCTACGACAATGACAATGCCCAGGCTTTTCGCCGCGATTACCGCGCTGCCGTCCATCCACTGTACAACCCCTGGCTGCACGCCGGGTTCGTGCTGGCTTACGGCCTGCTCTGGATTGGCTGGCTGTGGCACACCCTGGAAGCCGTAGCGCCCTGGCAATGGTTGCTGGTACCGGCCACGCTGGTGTTCTTCAGTTGGGGCGAGTATCAGGTGCACAGGCGCCTTGGCCATAACCGGACGCGCCTGGGCAGGCTGTTCTACAAGCGCCACACCGGCGATCACCACAGCTTCTTCGTCGAAGCGCTGATGCCCTACGAAACGGCGCGTGACTGGCGGGTGATCCTGTTTCCGGCCTGGCTGATCGTGCTGTTCAGTCTGCCTACCTTCGCCGCCTGGTGGCTGCTGTCTCATGTCGATGGCAACCTTGCCGCGCTGTTCGCCGGCAGCATGCTGCTGGGCTACATGAGCTATGAGCTGGTGCATGCCTGTGAGCATCTGCCGGCCGAGCACCCGCTTTCGCGCTTGCCGTGGATTCGCCAGATGCGCCGCCTGCATGCGCTGCACCACCGCCGCGAGCTGATGCATTCACGCAACTTCGGCATTGTCCATCCGCTGATGGACTGGCTCCACGGTACCCTGCACTGGGAGCCTGAGGCGATTCACCTGCAGAACCGCCAGCAGCACCGCGTGCGCATCGCGCGCCCTGCCGAGCAGGTGCTGGCCTACGCCGCGGCGCCGTCCCACTGGCCCGAATGGCATCCTTCTTCGCTGCGCATCTACGGGCGCGAAGGCGCCTTGATCGCCAGCGAGCGCTTCGAGGAAGACATTCATGCCGGCGGTCGCGCCGGGCATCTGCGCTGGGACGTGCTCGATCATCAGCCGGCGCGCCGCTGGCAGGCCAGTGCAAGGGGCGAGCATGGCCTGCAGTTGCTGCTGACCTACGAGTGCGTGGCGGTCGAGGGTGGCTGCGAGTTCGTGCGTACCCTCGAATACGGTTTCGCCAGCTGGCCGATGCGTCTGGCCAACCTGCTGCTGATGCGCAGGCGTATCGAACGCGAGTCGCAGGCGTCGATGCAGGCGTTACACGATGTGCTTGTGCGTAGCTGATGGCGGGCACCGGTGTGGTTGGTCAGCGGCGCTGAATGATGGCCTTCCAGACGCAGATGCAGGTCGTGCGCTCGGATGGCCACCCCACTTGGCCCGCCAAGCGATGGATCGCGTTGCGCCAATGGTGAATTACGCCGCCGCAGTGGGTGGTGAACGATCAGTCCATGTGAAAGGCGGCTAACCCAGCCTACGAGTTCTGCTCGCCGCGCTCGCGCACCCAGAACAGCGTGGCGCCGGCCACTGCGGCCGGCATCATCAGGATGTTCAGCCCCGGCACCAGCAGGGCAGCGTAGGTGATGCCGCCGAAACTCAGGCTCTGCCAGCGCTTCTCGCGCAGCCAGGCGAGCATGTCCTGCCAGCTCATCTTGTGGTTATCCGCCGGGTAGTCGATGTACTGCACCGCCATCATCCACACGCCGAACAGCAGCCACAGCGGCGCGGCGATCAGGTTCACCACCGGGATGAAGCTGAGGATCAGCAGGGCCAGCGCACGCGGCAGAAAGTAGCCCAGCTTGCGCAGCTCGCGGCCGAGCGTGCGCGGCACCAGGGCCACCAGCTCGGCCCAGCTGAAGGCGGGAAAGTTGTCTTCGCCGCGCACCACCACCTCCACCTTCTCGGCGAGAAAGCCGTTGAACGGCGCGGCGATGATGTTGGCCAGCAGGGTGAAGGTGAAGAACACCATCAGCAGTACCAGCACCACGAACAGCGGCCAGAGGATGTACTGCAAAAAGCTCAGCCAGCTTGGCAGGCTGGGCATGAAGGTATCGACCCAGCCGCTGAACTGCTGCACGGCGAAGCCGATCATGCTGGCGAAGAGTATCAGGTTGACCGCCAGCGGCAGCAGTACGAACAGGCGCAGGCCGGGGCTGAGGACCAGTCGCAGACCTTCGCGCAGGTATTGCGGACCGGACAGGACGGGAGCGGCGGGCATTGGTGATCTCCTGGAGGGTGGTTGCGCGCGACCATACCGACTTCGCGGGCGCGACGAAAGTTCAGCGACGTGAGCATGCTTTGCCCTGGTGGCGATAGGCGGATTCTATGCGCGGAATTGGCAATGGATATTTCCGCTTCGCCGGTGGCCTGGATAGCCTTGCGCGCAGTCCCGTTTGCGGGGCTCTCATCCTTCCCAAGCCTTCCCCTAGTGCTTAGAGAGTCCCTTTTTATCCCGCCTGCCGGCCCTCTGGGCCAGTGAGGAGTTAGCCATGTCTGTCGTTCGTCATGCCCGCGTCATCATCCTGGGGTCCGGACCCGCCGGTTACAGCGCCGCTGTGTATGCCGCGCGTGCCAACCTCAAGCCGCTGCTGATCACCGGTATCCAGGCCGGCGGTCAGCTGACCACCACCACCGAGGTGGACAACTGGCCGGGCGACCCGCATGGGCTGACTGGCCCGGTGCTGATGCAGCGCATGCAGGAGCACGCCGAGCGTTTCGATACCGAGATCGTCTTCGACCACATCAACGCCGTGGACCTGGCCGGCAAGCCCTTCACCCTGGTCGGTGACAGCGCCACCTACAGTTGCGACGCGCTGATCATCGCCACCGGTGCCAGCGCGCGCTATCTCGGTCTGCCCAGCGAAGAGGCGTTCATGGGCCGCGGCGTGTCGGCGTGCGCCACTTGCGACGGCTTCTTCTATCGCGGTCGCGAGGTGGCGGTGGTCGGTGGCGGCAATACTGCTGTCGAAGAGGCGCTGTACCTGGCCAACATCGCCAGCAAGGTGACTTTGATCCATCGTCGCAACGCCTTTCGCGCCGAGAAGATCCTGCAGAACAAGCTGCAGGAGCGTATCGCCGAAGGCAGGATCGAGCTGCAGCTCAATGCCGAGGTCGATGAGGTGCTGGGCGATGCCAGCGGCGTCACCGGTGTGCGCCTGAAGCAATACGGCGGCGCTTATCGAGAGCTGAAGGTGGACGGCCTGTTCGTCGCCATCGGCCATACGCCCAATACCGCTCTGTTCGACGGCCAGCTGGCGTTGAAGGACGGTTACCTGGTGGTCAACGGCGGACGCGAGGGCAATGCCACCGCCACCAGCATCCCCGGCGTGTTCGCTGCCGGCGATGTGGCCGACTCGGTGTATCGCCAGGCCATCACCTCGGCCGGTGCCGGCTGCATGGCGGCGCTGGATGTGGAGCGCTATCTCGACGGGCTTTGAGTTCGATCTGGGCTGTGGGAGCGGCTGGGCGGCATTCCGCTTCAGCCGCGAAAGCGCTGATAAACCTCCCCCGGATTTGATCCGGGCTACGCTGCAGCAGGGGTAGGGGGCGCTGTGCGCACCGCGCTCTTCCGGACCGTAGCGGATAGCGAGCAGAAGCCGGTGCGCGCGGCGCACCCTACGTGCGTCCGTATCAATCCACAGGTTTCAATCCGGCCAATGCCAGGGCGGCTCGTCCAGCATGCCCTGGCCGCGGATGCTGGTCTGGCCGAGCTGCTTGTCCAGTTCCAGTGTGTTGCACTGCGGGCTTTCCCTGAGCGTGGCGATCAGCCGGCTGGCGTGCGACACCACCCATACCTGGGTCTGCTTCGAGGCGGCCATGATCAGGCGGCCGAGTGCCGGCAGCAGGTCCGGGTGCAGGCTGGTTTCCGGTTCGTTGAGCACCATCAGTGACGGCGGCCGCGGCGTGAGCAATGCAGCCACCAGCAGCAGGTAGCGCAGGGTGCCGTCGGACAGTTCGGCGGCGCTCAGGGGGCGCAGCAAGCCTTCCTGGCGCAGCTCGACGGCAAAGCGTCCGCCGGCCTGGAAATCGATATGCAGGCGGCTGCCGGGAAAGGCGTCGTCGATGGCGACGTCCAGCGCGGCGCGGTCGCCGATCTCGCGGATGGTCTGCAGCGCCGCGGCCAGGTCGCGGCCATCGTGGTGCAGCACTGGCGTGCGTGTGCCCAGTTGCGGCTGGCGTGCCGGCGCTTCGGCATCGCTGCGAAAGTGATCGTAGAAGCGCCAGCGGCGGATGGTTTCGCGCAGCTGGAACACCTCCGGGCAGTTCGGATCGTTGCCGATCTGGTCGAACAGGCTGTCGTAGCTCGGCACGTGCTGGGCCAGCACCTGCCAGCTGCGGCCTTCGCGCAGGCGCACCAGCGGCCCGGCACGATCCACCAGCAGCGAGGCGGGGCGATAGCTGGCGCCGGCCCAGATGCACTCGCGCTTGATCTCCGGGTCGAGGGAAAAGGCCGAGTTGCTCGGCTCGGGCAGACCAAGGGAAATCGCATAGCCGAAATCCTCACCGGCAAAGCCCAGGCGCAGGCGCATGACGTTCTGCCGTGGGCCGCCCTGCACCGGCACCTCACCCTTGAGCATGCGCCGGGAAATCTTTTCCGGCCCGGCCCAGAAGCTCGATTCCAGCCCACCTTCGCGGGCCAGGGCGTTGACCACGCCGCCCTGGGCGGTTTCCGCCAGCAGGCGCAGGGCGCGGTAGAGATTGGACTTGCCGCTGCCGTTGGCGCCAGTGATCAGATTGAGCCGGCCCAGCGGCAGGATCAGGTTGTTGATCGAGCGGTAGTTGGCGACGGCGAGGGTATGCAGCACGGCGAAGTCATCCTGACGAAACGATCAGCGGCCATGGCGTGGCGACAATGCCAGCCAGGCCAGCACGGGGTAGCACAGGTAATGCAGGCTGAAGAGAAACAGGCCCATGGGGCTGGGCGTGTCCTGCAGGACCATCATGCCCAGCAAGCCCAGATAGAGCAGGCCGAGCATGCCGCCATAGAGCAGGGTGAGGCGCCAGCGTTCGGCGTTGCTCGGCGCGCGCCCGGTGCGCCAGTAAAACGCCAGCGCCAGGCAGGCGGCGATGGCGGCAGCGATCAGCAGGGTGGTGAACACGCCGCCCAGGCGCACGAAGGTGCGCAGCAGCAGGTTCAGTACGATGGCCGCGATTACCCCGGCAGCCGCGTAGTAGCGCAGTTGCACGTCCTGGCTCACAGGCTTTGCACCAGGCCGAAGCGTTTGCGCAGCACGCGCTCGAGTAGCGCCTTGGGCAGCAGCGTGGCGAGCAATGGCAGGGCGCGACTGCCGTTGCCCAGGCGTAGCAGGCGCGGGCGTTTGTCGCGCTGCACGGCGGCCAGCAGTTGCGTGGCGAAGTCGCTGGCCGGCGTCGGGTTGTCCTGCGAGGCATTGGCGCGGGCGCGGATGCCGTCGCGCAGCGGCCACCAGGGCGAGTCCTGGCGGATCAGCGCCTCGGCCTGCTGGCTGGCGTTGGCGCCGAAGCTGGAGGCGATGGCACCGGGCTGCACTTCCATCACCTCGATGGAGAAGGGCGCCAGCTCCATGCGCAGGGCATCGCTCAGGGCATGCACCG
The DNA here is from genome assembly GCF_900104265.1 of Ectopseudomonas guguanensis. Classification (GTDB taxonomy): domain Bacteria; phylum Pseudomonadota; class Gammaproteobacteria; order Pseudomonadales; family Pseudomonadaceae; genus Aquipseudomonas; species Aquipseudomonas guguanensis. Next base: position 72,047 of record NZ_FNJJ01000002.1, on the reverse strand, counting down.
CGGCCTTGGAGGCGCAGTAGGCACCGGCGAAGGGCGTCACCAGCAAGGCGGATACGCTGCCGATATTCACCACCAGGCCGCGGCTGCGGCGCAGCAGCGGGAAGAAGGCACTGGTCACACCGACGATGGAGAACACGTTGGTTTCGAACTGCCTGCGCATGGCCTCCACGCCGCCATCGAGCAGCGGGCCCATGGCGCCGTAACCGGCGTTGTTGATCAGCACGTCGAGGCCGCCGAGCTCTTCGTTCAGGCGCGTGGCCAGTCGCTCCAGAGCTGCATTGTCGTTGACGTCCAGTTGCACGGCATGGAACCCGGCCTGTTCGAGCGCGGCCAGGTCGCTGTCCTTGCGCGCGGTGGCCCACACCGCGAAGCCGCCAGCCTTGAAGGCATCGGCCAGGGCGCGGCCGATGCCGCTGGAGCAACCGGTGATCAGAACGCTGGGTTGTGGCATGCGCGGGACTCCCTGAGACGCGAATGGGATTGCAGCTTAGCAGGCTTGGCTTGAAGTGATGGCGGACTGTTCGCCTGGGCTCCTGAGTCCGCCCTACGCGCTTGATCCCGTAGCCCGGATGCAATCCGGGAACAGTCACAGGCAGATGCCCCGGATTGCATCCGGGCTACGAAGCTGACCAGGCCGAGCGCACCGCCGTGTCGATTCAGCGGTGCGCACGGCGCACCCTACCATCAGCGGATGAACTTGCCCTGCAGACGCTCGGCGCGAAACTCCAGCGTGGCCGGGCGATAGCCGCTACGCAGGTCGGGCAGGGGCATGCAGTCGTTCCAGTTGGCGCCCGGCAGCAGTTCACCCGGGCCGCTGTAGCGTGGCGATTCGTACAGGCGCTGGGCCAGGTTGGTGGCATTGCCGGGGCGGTAGGCGGCGACTTCCCAGCGCAGCTCCAGCAGGGCGGCGTCGCTGCCGTTCTTCAGGTCGATGGCCAGCGGGCGGTCGGCGGGGCAGCGCTGCGGGTCGTAGCTCAGGCGCAGTTCGAGATGGGCGAGGTAGCGCTCGTCCTGGCTTTCCTGCCAGAGCACCCAGCTGGCGACCAGGCCGAGGCCGACTAGCGCGGCCATGGACACCGGTAGCGCCTTGGTCGGGTAGCGGATCAGCAGAATCAGCCAGGTGATGACGAGTACGATACCGAACAGCATGCGGGCAGCCCTTGTGGAAGTCTGCATTCATCCTACACAAGGTGTCAGTTGAGGGTAACCGCGTGGGCTGTCGCAGGGTGTGACAGCTTCCCTGGCGGGAAAGGGGAGGGGAAGGCAGAGCCTTCAATGGCGTGGGCGTATTCTGCCCTCTCCCGCAACCCCTCTCCCATGAATGGGAGAGGGGAGCTCACGGCGTGCGCCCCGGATGAACAAGGGCGTAGCCCGGATGCAATCCGGGGCTGGGCTCGGCCCTGATTGCATCGCTCAGTGGGCGGCGCCGGCGGCTACTGCATCGCTGCGGCCGTACACGTCTTCCAGGCGCTCGATATCGTCCTCGCCGAGGTAGGTGCCGGACTGCACCTCGATAATTTCCAGCGGGATCTTGCCCGGGTTGGCCAGGCGGTGCACCGAGGTCATCGGGATGTAGCAGGACTGGTTCTCGGTGAGCAGGAACTCTTTATCGTCGCAGGTCACCTTGGCCGTGCCGGACACCACGATCCAGTGCTCGGCGCGGTGGTGGTGCATCTGCAGGGAGAGCTGCGCGCCCGGCTTGACGGTGATGTGCTTGACCTGGAAACGGCCGCCCATGTCCACCGAGTCGTACGAGCCCCACGGGCGGTACACCTCGCAGTGGTTCTGGGTTTCGCAGCGGCCCTGCTCGTCGAGCTTGCTGACCAGCTTCTTGACGTCCTGCACACGGTCCTTGTGCGCCACCATCATGGCGTCCTTGGTTTCCACCACGACTATGTCGTCCAGGCCGAGCACCGAGACCAGCTTGCCGTTGCCGTGGATCAGGCAGTTGCGGCTGTCCTCGACCACCACGTCGCCCTTGGTGACGTTGCCGGCCTCGTCCTTGTCGTGCACTTCCCAGATCGACGACCAGCTGCCCACGTCGTTCCAGCCGGCGGCCAGCGGGACCACGCAGGCACGACTGGTCTTCTCCATCACGGCATAGTCGATGGAGTTGTCCGGGCAGCAGGCGAAGGTGGCCGGGTCGATGGCGATCTGCATGCCGTCGCGCTGGCTGCGCTCGAGGGCCAGCAGGCAGGTGTCGTAGATGTCCACGTCGTGGTGCTTGAGCTCCTCGAGGAAGCGACTGGCGCGGAACAGGAACATGCCGCTGTTCCAGTAGTAGTCGCCGCTCTTCACGTACTCGGTGGCGCGCTGGGCATCGGGCTTCTCGACGAAGTTGGCGACGCGGGCCACGCCATCGGGCAGGTTGCCGTCGACCTGGCCGCGGATATAGCCGTAGCCGGTTTCCGGGCGGTCGGCCGGTACGCCGAACAGCACCATCTCGCCCTTTTCGGCGGCCACGGTGGCCAGCGCGAGGGCCTGGCGGAACGCCTGCTGATCGTCCAGCACGTGATCGGCCGGCAGCACCAGCATCAGCTCGTCACGACCTTCGGCGAGCAGTTGCAGGGCGGCCATGGCCACAGCCGGGGCGGTGTTGCGACCGAAGGGTTCGAGCAGCAGCATCTGCGCCTGCTGGCCGATCTGCTCCAGCTGCTCGAGGACGATGAAGCGGTGCTCCTGGTTGGCCACCAGCACCGGCGGCTGCATGCCCTCGATGGAGAGGCGCTGCAGGGTCTGCTGGAACAGGGTTCGCTCGCCGGTCAGGGCGAGGAACTGCTTGGGATACAGCTTGCGCGAAAGAGGCCAGAGTCGGGAGCCGCTGCCACCGGAAAGGATGATGGGGGTCATGATGTGTCTCTCCTTAACGTTCATTTGCGAGATGGATGCCCGTGTCGTGTCGGTGCGGCGTGTGCCCGCCGTTTCCTTGTTCTAGAAGCTCAACTGCATCAACCGTCGATGGGGCGCTTGACCCACACCGGCGAAAACTTGCCCTGACCGCCAGTGACGAACAGGCTGACCACTTCGCCGCGTTCCAGCGTCACCGGTTTCAGATCGGCGACCTTGCGTTCACCGTCGAACAGCGCCAGGCCCACCTTGACCGGGTTGATCTCGCGATCGCCGCGGCCGTCCGGCTTCACGTCGGCGACCACCGCGGTCTTGCCGTCGGCGGTCTTCAGGCTGAGGGTGCTGTCGGTCAGGTTCTGCACGCGCAGCAGGGCCTTCTGCCGGCTGGTGAAGGGCGGCTCCTCGACCAGGCGCGGCTCGGCGCCGGTCTGGCTGACCAGGGTGTAGTAGTGCTCGGCCTCCAGCTGCACCGGCATCTGCGTGTTGCCGACCTGGGCCTGATAACTGCCGGCCGGCAGGAACTTGAAGTCGCTCGAAGCCAGCGGCGAGATCTGCTTGAGGTGGGTCTGGCCGACGCTGACATCGAGTTCGGTGCTGCTGGCGTTGTAGGCGCGAACGAAGGCCGAGCCCTTGGGCGCCTTGGGCCCGTAGAGGGCCGCGTCGTTGGCATGCGCCTGGAGCATGCCGAGGCCCAGGGCCAGGGCGCAGGCGCCAAGCGTGAAGCGGCGAAGGGTGGTTTGAGTGCTCATCGGTTGGTCCTCCTTGGGGGATGAATCAGTGGCTGGCAGCCGCCAGCCCCTGGCGCTCGCCGCTGTCTTTGAGGGCGGCGAGCCATTGCGGGTCGAAATCGGTGAAATCGCTGGTCATCGGCAGGTAGCGCTCGGGGAACTCCCAGATCACCAGCTGTGGCGGGTTGTTCTCGAAGTCCTCGCTCTGCAGGTACTTGAGCATGGGCACCAGCGGGCCGCCGCCTTCCTCGGCGTGGTTGGCCAGGTCGCGCTGCAGGTGCTCACGCAGGGCGCCGGCGAAGTTCCAGGCCGGGTTGGCGCTGTAGCTGGTGCCGACCAGCGTCACCGGCAGGTCGCGGTCGCCGAACAGGTCGTCGCTGTCCGCGTCGGCGGCGCGGGTTTCGCGCTGTTGCAGGCGGTCGGCCTGCGGCATCAGGCTGGCGAACAACGGCGCCAGCGGCAGGAAGCGGGTCAGGTCGCCTTCGTGCGCGCGGGTTTCCACGGTTTCGGTGACGAACTGCTGCGGCTCGCCGCGCAGCTGCATGGCGCTGCGCACCACCTCGCTCAGGGCGCGGGCAGTGACGTCGGCGCCGTCCGGGGTCCAGTGGGTGTCGGTACGCAGGAACATCGGCGCCTGGTTCTTGGCCGCCTGCAGCGGCTCGAGCAGGTCCGGTGCGGCGATCCCGGCGTTGCGCACCGCGCGGTGAAAGCGCGGGTACAGGCTGCGCTGCAGGGCGCTGGGGCGATGGCTGCCGGTGTGCTCCGGGTACAGGCGGGTCTTGGCCGGGACGATGGCCAGCAGCAGCTGGATGTCGCGTTCCTGCAACTGGCGCTGCACGCCGCGGATCAACGCCAGGTTGTCGCGCATCTGGCGCTGGCCGTCGGCCAGCGGGGCGAATTCCTCGTCCGAGTACAGCCAGCCGTCCTGGCCGATCACCAGGCCGCTGCGGCCTTCGCCGAACAGCAGGTATTCCACCGCCGCCCAGAGGTTGATGCCGGCCTGCTTGAGCGGGAAGTTCTCGTCGTAGTGACGCTCGATGCTCTTGGCCAGGCCGCCGTCGAGCACGCTCGGCTGTTCCGGCACGCGGTAGTCGGCGAGCCTGGTCAGGGCGAGCAGGCTGATCGGCAACAGCAGCAGGGCGAACAGCACGACGTACAGGGTCTTGATGGGGCGGGTCATGGTCGGCCTCCGCTCAGAACTGGAAGTAGAGGAAGGGGGAGTAGCTCTGCGCCGAGAGCTTGAGCAGCGACACGCAGAACAACAGCAGCAGGGCGCCACGCAGGGCCACCATGCGCAGGTCGATGGCCTGCAGGGCGACGCCGGCGCTGGCCAGGGTCAGCCCCGGCTCGTGGTGGCGGCTGGCGAGGAACTGGCGGGCGCCGTTGACGGCGATCACTACCCAGGCCAGCGCCAGGGTCGCCATCTGCAGCCCGGTGATGTGCGCCTGGGTCAGCTCGCTCAGGCGCCAGTCGCCGAAGGGCAGCAGGGCGGCGTACATGCGTCCGGCAACTTCCAGGTTCTCGGCGCGGAAGATCACCCAGCCGAGCATCACCAGCAGCAGGGTGAAGGCCCACTTCAAGAGGTTGAACGAGGTCGGCGCGGCCTTCACGCCGAGGGCGCGTTCGATGGCCAGCCAGGTGCCGTGCCAGGCGCCCCAGATCAGGAAGGTCCAGTTGGCGCCGTGCCAGAAACCGCCCAGCAGCATGGTCAGGAACAGGTTGCGGTAGGTGTTGAAGGTGCCGTGACGGTTGCCGCCCAGCGGCACGTACAGGTAGTCGCGCAGCCAGGTGGACAGACTGATGTGCCAGCGCCGCCAGAACTCGGTGATCGACTGGCTGATATAGGGCTGGTTGAAGTTCTCCATGAAGCGAAAGCCCATCATCAGGCCCAGGCCGATGGCCATGTCGCTGTAGCCGGAGAAGTCGAAGTACAGCTGCGCGGTGTAGGCGATCATGCCCAGCCAGGCGTCGCCGGTGCTGGGGTTTTCCAGGGCGAAGCAGTGGTCCACCAGCGGCGCCAGGCTGTCGGCGATGAACACCTTCTTGACGAAGCCCTGCATGAAGCGCGTGGCGCCTTCGCTGAACTTGTCCAGGCTGTGGGTGCGGTCGGTGAACTGGTCGGCCAGGTCCTTGTAGCGCAGCACGGGGCCGGCGATCAGCTGCGGGAACAGGGCGATGAAGGCGGCGAAGTTGATCAGGTTGTGCGTCGGCTCGGTATCGCGGCGGTACACGTCGATCAGGTAGCTGATGGACTGGAAGATGTAGAAGGAGATACCGATCGGCAGGATCACCGCCGTAAGGACGAAGGGCTCCATCCCCATCGATTCGAGCACGGCATTGATATTGGCCACGCCGAAGTTGGCGTACTTGAAATAGCCCAGCGTGGCCAGGTTGCCGATGACCCCGGCCACCACCCAGCGGCGCGCCGCCTGGGTACCGGCGTGGGCATGGATGCGCAGGCCGAAGACGTAGTTCCACAGCGTCACGGCGGCGAACAGCAGGAGGAAGTCCACCCGCCACCAGGCATAGAAGGTGTAGCTGCCGATCAGGATCAGCAGGTTGCGCCCGCGATTCGGGCACAGGTAGTACAGGCCGAGGAAGATCGGCAGGAACAGAAACAAAAAGACGTTGGATGAAAAGACCATCCGTGCTTCTCCGTGAGCAGCCGGGGCAGCGCCCCCTTTTCCCTCCGCGAACGGAGGTTTGTTTTGTGCCCTGCTGAGAGGGCGGTGGAGTAGGTTTTGCCCTCTCCCCCGACCCCTCTCCCACAAGTGGGAGAGGGGAGAAACAGTCCGGCGTGCAGGTTCTGGCCGAGGACCTCGATCAAGCTCCCTCTCCCGTTTACGGGAGAGGGTTGGGGAGAGGGTGCCTCAGCCGCCGCCGAATACCTGGGTCACCTCGCCACCGAGGCGGAAGCTGTTGAACGGCCCCTTCTCCTGGTTCAGTTCGCGGGTTTCCTCACTGCAGGCGTAAAGGCTGCAGTAGGGCGCCAGCCAGGCGTACTTGAAGTTCTTGCGCAGCTCGCCCATGTCCTGCTTGGCACCGGTGCGCTGGGCGAATGCGGCCGGGTCGCGTGCGCCTTGCAGCACCCGTTCGGCCAGGCGTTGCAGTGCGCCGTGGTTCTCGCCGCGCAGGTCGACTTCGTTGGCCTTGGCGAACGCGGCGATCATCGCCAGCGGCGGCAGGGCGTAGTTGTGGTAGGCCAGGGCGCGCTGGCTGCGGCGCATTTCGTTGGCCAGGTAGCCTTCGTCGTCGACCTGGTTGGCAGCGATGCGGAACTGGCCCACGGACCAGTCGAACAGGTCGCGACGATCACTGATCACCGCCACCGCCATGACCGACCAGGCGGCCCAGTAGCTGTGGTTGTTGATCTTCTTCAGCGGCAGATCGCTCCACTCGCGCACCGTGTGCTCGGCCAGGCGCACGAACCAGGCTTCGATGCGTGCGCTCTGCTGCGGGTAGTCGGCCAGCGGCTGCGATTCGGAGAACTTCAGGCGCAGCCAGGCGCCGGCCAGGCTGCCGAGGGCCCATTTGCGCATCGACTTGCCGGTGTGGTTGTACTGCTCGGACTCCAGCGCATTGGCGCTGGCCCAGCGGTCCAGCCACTGGATGGCGCATTCCAGGCGCTCGGGCTGGCCGGTGCGCATGTAGCCGGTGATCATCCGCCCGGCTTCCTTCTCCAGGCGGGTGATGTGGGCGGTCTGCTTGCGGAAGTTCTTCTCCGCCCTGCGGTTGAGCGTGGCGCGTGCGCTGTCGGAGCCCTCGTACTTGCTGGTGAACTGCAGCTCGCCGGTATAGGGCTGCGGCACCGCGGGGCAGACGGGCGCCTTGCCGTCGCGCTGGCCAACGGCGGCATAGTAGCCGGCCGGTGGTTTGAGCTCGGCGAAGGCCGGGGCGCTGAGCAGCAGGGCCATGAGGGTAAGGGGAGCGAGTCGTGTGAGCATGCTGGCCTCCTCAGTCGTGCGCGCGGTGCTGCGCGACCTGCTGACCCGGCCCGCTGGGGCGTTGGCACAGGCTGGCCTGGACCTTCAGGTCGTCGTCGCTGTCTTCGGGCTTCTCGATTTCCAGGGCGAAGAAATTCTGCTCGCCCCAGCCCGGCTCGTCGCGCAGCTCCACGGCGAAGCGCCCGTCTGTGTCGACCGTGTGCGGTTTTTCCAGCTTGAGCTGTTCGCGGCGACCGTTGAGGTACCAGATGGTGGCGTCGACGCGCTTGACCGACGGATCGCTGAAGCGCAGGTCGAGCTGGTGACGGTTACCGGCCAGGGTCAGCAGATTGTTCTCGCCATTGACCAGCACCTCGTTGCTGCCCGGGTGCAGCCGCGTTTCCTTGCTGAGCAGCTCGGTCTGGCCGCTGCAGCCGTTGTTCAGGGTGGCCATCAGCTGACGGTGGATCTTGTCCGAGGCCAGGTCGTAGAGCGGCGAGAATTCCCAGATGAGGATCTTCGGCGGGTCGTTCTGGAAGGCATCGCTGGCCAGGTACTCGAGCATCGCGCCCTCCAGGCCGCCACCGGGGAAGGCGGCGTTGAGGATGTCGGTGCCCAGGTACTCTTCGAGGAAACCGCCGAAGTTGTAGTTCTTGCCGCTGTGGCTGGTGCCGATCAGGGTGATCTGCGGGCTGCTGTCGTCGCCGAACAGGGCATCGCCATCGCTGGCATCCTTGGGCTCGGTGACGAACTGGTCGACGTACTGCACCGCATAGCCGGTGCCGCACAGCTGGCTGGCGACGTTTTGCATGGTGCCGGTCTTGCCCATCAGGCCGACGCGCTCGGTGACGAATTCCTTGCGCGGGATGTCCTCGAAGCCGGGGATGCGCTTGACCGTTTCGGCCACCAGGCGCGCGGTGCGCTCGGCGCCGTAGGGCGTCCAGTGCTGGTCGCGGCGGAAGTAGAACTCCTTGTCGGTGCTCTCATCGGTCAGCGGGGTCAGGTCCGGCACCCAGATGCCCAGCTGTTCGAAACGGGTCAGCGCCTGGCGATAGTTGCGCAGCGCCTTGTCGTAGTCGAAGCGCTGGTAGTCGGCCGGGCGCAGCTTGCTGCGGTTGACCAGGCCGCGGGTCGGTTGGTAGACCACCACCAGTTCCACGCCGCGCTGCTTGAGGCCATCGCGCAGTTCCTTGAGGCGCTGGTAGCCGACCTCGGTGGTGCCGAACTCGGTGCGCAGGTCTTCGACGCTGCGGAACAGCCAGCCCTCGTCGGCATCCATCAGGGTGATGAAGTTCTTCATGTAGTTGGTGGTGTACAGGCTGGCATCGTGCGCAGCCGGGCACAGCGAGCAGCACTCTTCCACCTGGTATTGCGGCGCCTGGCGCTCTTCGGCCTGCAACGCGCTGCCGAATGCGGCGCAAGTCACTGCCAGGGCCAGGGTCTTGAGTTTGAATGCAGTCATGGGAGGCCTCGTCAGTTGGTCATCGGCTCGGGCTCGATCGGATCGATCAGCACGGGCAGGCGCTGGCGCAGCATGAGGTCGAGGATTTCGTCCTGTTTCTCGCCGAGGATGCCGGCGAGCTGGATACCGGTGCTCTTGCTCGGAGCGAGCATCTTCACGCGGTACAGCTCGACCGACAGTGGCGAGTCGATGCTGATCGGGCTGGAGCCGTTGCCGGCCAGGGTGCCGCCGACGATGATCATCGACACCTTGGTGTCGAACGGGTCCAGCTTGAGGTCGCGGTCGGTGTCGGACAGATCCCTGATGTGGCCGTACACGCCGGTGAGCTGGTTCATCGCCGAGAGGTTTTCGTAGAGGCGGATGTTCTCGCTGTTGCGGATGCGGATGCCGTGGCGGCGGTTGCCCAGCACCTGATTGCCCCACAGCAGGTTGTCGCCGCTCTCGTACAGGGTGATGCCGTCGGAATGGTTGCCGTGCACGCGGTTGTAGGCGATCAGGTTGCGCTCGCTGTTACGGTCGATGACCACCCCGGAGAGCTTGTTGTCGTAGCTCTCGTTGTTGATGATCCAGCTGTCGTTGACCTCGCGCGAGATGATGATGCCGTGCTTCTTCTTGGTGCCGAAGACCTTGTTCTCGGCGATGATCAGGCCGTGCGAGCGGTCGTGCGGGTCGATGCCGTAGACGATGTTGTCGCGGTAGGTGTTGCCCTTGATCACCACGTTCTGCGCTTCGTAGCAGTAGAAGCCGTACCAGTGGTCGACGAACTCCGAATCGATCAGCCAGCCGGTCGGCTCCTCGCGCTTGAGGCGCGCGTGCATGTTCGGCGTGTACTGGGTGATCGACACCCCGTAGGACTTGGAATTGTCGTAGCCCAGACTGGTGATCACGCTGCTGGCGATGTACAGCTCGCTGCCGCCCCAGGACACCAGGAACGGGCGGAACTCCTTGCCGTCGTCGCGCATGGTCGCCGGGCCGTTGTCGGCCTCGCGCCATGCGGTGACGCGGGTGTCGGTGAGGAACATCAGGCCGTCGTTGACCAGGAACGAGCCGCGCTCCTGCGACAGGCGCAGCTCGCGGGTTTCCTTGCCGACGTGCAGCGCCGCGCCCTGGGCGACGACGATGGGCAGGCGGGCGATGTACACGCCCGGCTCCTGCTCCTGGAACTGGCTGTCGGGCAGCGCCTTGGCCAGGTCCTGGGCGGTGACCAGGCCACCTTCGATGAAGATCGCCTGGGGCATGCCCTGCTGGCGCTCGATCCATTCGCGCAGGCGCTCGTTGCCGCCGGTGAAGTCCTTCAGCGCGTCTTCGCGCAGCATGCGCCGCACCACCACCTGGCCGCGTTTTTCACGCGGAATCTTGGCCAGCACGGCCTCCTTGGTGTAGCCGGACAGGTCCGGCAGCTGGGGTGCTTCCATGTGCAGCTCGTCGGCCGGTGCGCTGCGCACGCGGTAGTCGAACTGGTGCTGCGTCGGGTTGGCCTGGGCCAGGGGCGCGGTGAGCCAAAGCGCACCGAGCAGCAGGGGTAGGGCTAAGCCGTTGGGTTGCATGGTCCGGTCCCTCAGAAGCGCCAGATGAAGTCGACGAAGGCGCGGTGCATCACCGAGTCGGTGCCGCTGCCGTAGGCGTCGCCCGGTCGGAACACGCCGGCACGCAGGCGCACCAGGGCCGAGCGGTCCTCCAGCCTTTCGGCGACGCTGGCCGGCAGCAGGCCCTGCTTGAAGTAGCGGGTCAGCACCAGATCGACTTCCTGGCCGATGTCTTTCTCGCCGGCCACCAGCGGTGCGGTGATGCCGCTGTCGCCGACGTCCTGATCGCCATCGACGCGCCAGAAGCGGTGATAGACGACGCTGGCGTCGTAGTCCTGGCCCAGTTGCCAGGAGCTGAACGCGCTGGCCACCTGCAGGTTGGAGAGTTCGCCGCGGAAGGCCTCGCCATAGCGGTGCAGGCGCGATTCGACGCCGGTGAAGTTGGCGCGGTTGCTCTGCAGGCCGGTCTGCATGAACTGGCGCGACTTGTCGTCGTCGCCACCGCCGCTGCCACGGGCATAGGCGGCGCCGATCTTCCAGTTGTCGTCGAGGCTGTAGCGCAGGCCCAGGTCCATGGCCCAGGCGTCGACGTCCTGGCTGCGCGAGTCGGTGGCGATGCGCTCGCTGCCAACCACTTGCTGTTGCAGCTGGTCGGTGTCGCCCTTGAGCCAGGTCAGCTGCGCCCAGTAGTTGAGGCGGTTGCGCGAGTTGCGCTCGAAGAAGCCGCCGTCAGCGTGCAGGCCGAGCCAGGTGAGGTCGCCGGTGTAGCGCTTGCTCAGCTCGTCGACACGCTCGCCGGCGTTCGGCAGGCTACCGTCATCGCGGCTGTGGTGCAGTTTGGCGCCGACGCGGTGGCCGGGCGTCCACTGGTAGTCGAGACCGGCGAAGAAGTGGCGGCGGTCCTCGTCTTCCGGCGCCAGGTCGTCGAGGTCGGTGCGGTACTCGGAGAAGCGCTCGGCGACGCCTACGGTGGCTTGTAGCAGGGTGGTGTCGAAGCGCCAGTTGACCGCTTCGATATTGGTGTCCCACCAGGTGCCCTCGTCGCTGCGCAGGCGCTGGCGGCCGAAACGCAGGTGCTCGCCGGGGTAGGCGGTGAGGCCGCTGTAATCGACCCAGAACTCGCGCATGGCCAGGTAGCTCTTGTCCGGCTGACGGGCGTCGCTGCGCTGGGCGCTGCTTTCGTCATCGCTTTGCAGCGGGTCGGTTTCGATGGTGTCGGTGGCGGTGACCGCCTGGCCCATGGCGAAGGCGCTCCAGGCGCCACGCTCGCCGTAGGCCCAGGGACGCAGGTCGAGACCGATGCCGCTGACGTCCCCGCCGCTGCGGGTGCCGAGGTCACGGTCGTCTTCCGATTGCGCGGTGATCTTCACATCCAGACCGAAGTTCTTCGGTGCATCCGCCGCCCAGGCGGCGCTCGCTGCCAGCAGGCTGGCACTGAGCCCCAGCTGACTAACGATACGATTTAGCTGCATGCGTGCATCCTTGTTCATTGCTGGCTGACCTGTAGGGCGGCCTGTTGCTGCAGGACGATGCCGCGGGCATCGCGCTCCTCGCGCAGCAGGCGCTGGCCCTCGGCCAGTTGTGCCGGGGTCAGGCTGGCTTCCACCTCGTGTGCCAGCTCGAAGGTCGGCGGCGTGTTGCGCGGCAGGGCCAGCTGGCTGAAGACATAGGCGTTGACCGGGTTGGGCTTGACCCCGCGGCCCTGGCTGAACATCTGCGCCAGGGCGAAGTCGGCGCTGAGCTGGCCGGCGCGCGCGGCGCTGAGCAGGTGGTCGAGCGCCTGCTGGGCGTAGACCTCGCCGAGGTAGCCGCGCAGGTAGATCTGCCCCAGGTAGTAGTTGGCGCTGGGCTCGCTGGGCGCCGCCTTGCGCAGGTGCTCCTCGGCCTTCTTCGGCTGCTGGGGCAGCAGCTTGCCTTCGTAGTACAGGCGCCCGAGCAGCAGTTCGGCGCGCGGCAGGGCCGCCTCGCGGCCCTTTTCCAGGTAGCCGAGCAGGGTCTCGATGTCGCCCTGTCCCGGATAGTCGTAGAGCAGGCGCGCGAGGCTGACCCAGGCGGCCGGGTAGTTCGGCGCGATGGCTTCCAGCAGGTCCTGGGCGAGCTGCGGTTGCGGCTGGCCCAGCTCGGGGTTGCTGAGCACTTGGGCCACGGACTCGACCTGGTTGGGCGAAACCTTGCCGGCGCGGTAGCCCGCCAGCAGCTGCTCGATCAGCGCCTGGCGGTCGTCTTCGCGATTCTGCTTCTGGTACACCGTGGCCAGCTCGGCGTAGCAGGCGTCGTTGCTGGCCAGGCGTGCCTGGCAGATGCGCTCGATCTCGGGCAGGTGCTGGTCGTAGGTGCCGTCGGTGCGGTACAGGAGAATCTGCGCCAGTTCTGCCTGCGGCAGGCCCTGCTGGCGCCAGTCTTGGATACGTTGCGCGAGGTTCATGGCGGGAAAGTCCTGTGGGTAGAACAGGTAGAGTTCGGTCAGCGGCAGCAGCGCGCTCGGCTCGCGGGCCTGGACGGCGCTTTCCAGCAGCTCGGCGGCCTCGCGGCGCTCGGCCAGGGTGCTGCCGGGCTTGCGCACCAGCAGCTTGCCCAGGCGTGCCTTGGCCCGCGGTGAGCCGTCTAGGGCCTGGCGATAGATGCGCTCGGCCTCGGCCAGATCCTGGCTCTGGCCGCCTGCCGCGTAGATGTCGGCGAGGCCGATCTGCGCGTCGCTGTAGCCCATCTCGGCGAGCTGGCGGAAATGCCATTCGGCGGTCTGCTGGTCGCCGCTCTGCAGGGCCTCGCGGGCCAGGCGCTGGTCCGGCAGGCCGGCACAACCGGCCAGCGCGGCGCTGACGGCGAGGCCGAGCAGGGCGGGGCGAAGAAGGGGCATGCTCACGGCGTGATCTCCTCAGCGACCTGCCGCGACGGAGCGATCGACCAGCCAGCTCAGCGACGGGCCGCGGTCGATGACCACGTCCACCGGCTGCCCGGCGAGGCTGGCCGGCAGGGTCTCCTCGGGCTTGATCACCACGCGGATGTCCGAGCTCAGGCCGCCGTCATGCAGGGCGCTGCTGACGATCTCGCCATGGCGCGCCTGGTCTTCGCCGGCCACCTTGAAGGTCACCGAGGTGCCGGGGCGTGCCTGCTCCAGGTGACGGTAGGGGAAGCTGGCGCTGACGGTGGCCACGCCGTCCTGCGGCACCAGTTCGAAGATCACGTCGCCCTTGCTGGCGAACTGGCCGTCGGCCACCAGCTGGCGGGCGATCTTGCAGTTGCACGGGCTGGTCAGGGTGCCCTGCATCTCGCGGGCGAACAGCGCTTCGATCTGGCTCGGCTCGAGCTGCTCGTCGCCCAGGTGACCCTTGAGCATCTCCAGCATGCTGGTGGTGAAGGTGGCGATCGGCGCACCCTTTTCCACGATGCCGTCAGGCTGCACCAGGGCCTGCACGCTGCCCTCGCGCGGCATGGTGACCTGCAGGGCGGGCAGGCTGATCTGTGCCGACTGCGCGTGGGTGACGAAGTACAGGCCGTAGATCGACTTGCCGATGTAGCCGAAGGCGGCCAGGCCGACGACGAAGATGGCGGCGCTGAAGGTCACCGCGCGCAGGCGGTCGAACATGCCCATGCCGCCGGCCGAACCGTTCTTGCGCGCCTTGGTGAAGTTGTCGCGCTGGAGGATGTGCAGCACTTCGCCGACGTTGACCAGCTCGCCGGCCAGGTGGGCGCTGATCAGGTGGCGCAGGGCGGCGGCTTCGCGTGCGCCGAGGCCGTGGAACTGGCAGCCGACGCGGTGGTGCTCCGGCTGTACCGAGTTGACCTGGAACTCGACGTCCAGGCCCAGCACCAGGCTGTCGAGCTGGAACTGCAGTTGGCCGCGATGGAAGTCCCCGACCTTGTGCGTGGTCTTGTCGTTGCTGAAGCTGAAGCCGCCGGCAGAGATATCCTGCAGGCGCGCGTCGATGCGCTCGCCCTTGGCATTGGTGAAACGCAGACGCCCCGGCAGCTTGACGCGGGCGTGCTGGCGCTGGGCCTCGGACTCATGGACGACGTTGTGATTGGCGACGGAGTTCATGGTGGCTAATTCCTATTCGAGTACGGTCACACCAGCGCCAGCAGCGCGGCGATGAAGACACAGGAGGCAGAGAAGGTCATGGCGCGCGACGACCAGCTGTTGAACCAGTTGGCGAAGCTGGACAGGCCGCGGTTGAGCTTGGTGTTCTGGCGCGTCCAGGATTGCTGGTCGAGGCGGAAGAACACGTAGATCTTCACCAGGGCGCCGACGATCTGGTTGTAATAGAGCAGCGCCGGGTAGGCCGGGCCGATGCGGTGCCCGGAGAGCATCAGCAGCAGCGTCAGGATCAGGCGCGTGCAGCCGATCCACAGGAGGTAGATCAGCAGGTACATCACGCTGTACTTGAGGCTGGCGATGATCGCCACGCACAGGCCCAGCAGGCAGGTCCACATCGACACGCGCTGGTCGAACAGCACCAGGGTGGTGAAGCCGCCGAGGCGACCGAAGCCCAGGCGCAGGGCCCGTGAGTTCTGCCGCAGGTTGTTGCCGTACCAGCGGAACATCAGCTTGCGGCTGGCCTTGATGAAGCTCTTCTCCGGCGGATGCTCGACCGTGTTGATCGCCGCATCGGGCACGTAGAAGGTGTCGTAGCCCAGGCGCATCAGGCTGTACCAGCTGGACTTGTCGTCACCGGTGAGGAACTGGAAGCGGCCCAGGCGCCAGTGCTCCAGGTGGTCGCTTTCCACGTCACGGATGAACTCGGGGTCGGTCACCACGCTGGCGCGGAACACCGACATGCGCCCGGTCATGGTCAGCACGCGCTTGGAGAGTGCCATCGAGCACATGTTGAGGTGGCGCTGGGCGAAGCGCAGCTTGTGCCACTCGCTCATCAGGTAGCTGCCGCGTACCTCGCAGAACTCGTTGGTGGTCAGCCCGCCGACGTTGGGGAAGAGCTTGAACCAGGGCACGCTCTTGCGTACCACACCCGGCTCGAGCACGGTGTCGCCGTCGATGACCGCCACCACCGCATCGCGGTCCGGCATCTGCCGGGAGATGGCGCGGAAACCGTGGGCCAGGCCATCACGCTTGCCGGTGCCGGGGATGCGCACGATGTCCAGGGTGACATGCGCCGGCGGCTGGGCCTGGGCCCAGAGGTTCTTGATCAGCAGCTCGTCGGAGAGCTCGACGATCGAGCACACCACGGTGCAGGGATAGCCGCAGTCGATGGCTTCGCGAATCACCGAGCGATAGACCATGGCGGTGGTCAGCGCCTCGATGCGAAAGCTGGTGACCAGCAGGAACACATGAGAGGGGTCGGCGTCCTTGCCGAGTTTGGTCACCTTGCGGCGATACCAGGGGTAGACCAGATAGAGGAACAGGCAGCCACGCACGAAATGCATGGCGCCCATGGAATAACGCCAGATGCCGACGATGCCGATCAGCAGCAGGAAGTGCCGCGATTCCGGGTCGAATACCGAGCGCGGCAGCGCCAGTGCCAGGAGCATCAGCAGGCTCAGATAGAGCATCCAGCCGCTGGCTTGGTTGAGGCCGTTCTTGAGCTTGTCCATACGCGTCTCCGGGTACCTGCACGCGCGGGGCGTGCAGGTACGTCGGGTCCTTACCAGCAGATGCCTTCGGCCACGCCGTTGCTGGCGTGGGGCATGAAACCGACCAGGTCGATCACCCGCTTGCCGCTCGGCGCCTGCTCGGCCAGCTTGGCGAAGCGCTCGTCGCTGTTGCCCAGGACGATGATGTCGGCCTTGGCTACCACATCATCCAGGTCGCTGTTGAGCAGCGAGGAGACGTGCGGGATCTTCGACTCGATGTAGTCCTTGTTGGCGCCGTGCACGCGGGCGTACTCGACGTTGCGGTCGTAGATGCTCAGGTCGAAACCCTTGCCGATCAGCATCTCGGCCAGTTCCACCTGCGGGCTTTCACGCAGGTCATCGGTGCCGGCCTTGAAGCTCAGGCCGAGCAGGGCGACCTTGCGCGACTCGTGACTGGCGATGATGTCGAAGGCCTTCTGCACCTGGGCGGCGTTGCTGCGCATCAGCGAACCGATCAGCGGCGCTTCCACGTCCAGGCTGTTGGCGCGGTAGTTCAGCGCGCGCACGTCCTTGGGCAGGCAGGAGCCGCCGAAGGCGAAGCCGGGCTTCATGTAGTACTTGGACAGGTTCAGCTTGTGATCCTGGCAGACCACGTCCATCACCTCGCGACCGTCGACGCCGACCGCCTTGGCGATGTTGCCGATCTCGTTGGCGAAGGTGACCTTGGCCGCGTGCCAGACGTTGCAGGTGTACTTGATCATCTCGGCGACTTCGATGTCCTTGCGGATGATCGGCGCGTCCAGTTCGCTGTAGATGCTTTCCAGCAGGTCGCCGGAGGCCTTGTCCAGCTCACCGATGACGGTCATCGGCGGGAAGTCGTAGTCCTTGATCGCGGTGCTCTCGCGGAGGAATTCGGGGTTTACCGCCAGGCCGAAATCGACGCCGGCCTTCTTGCCCGAGCAGTCCTCGAGGATCGGCAGCACCACGTTCTTGGCCGTGCCCGGCAGCACGGTGCTGCGTACCACCACGGTGTGGCGCTCGTTCTTGTCGCGCATGGCCATGCCGATTTCGCGGCACACGCCTTCGATGTAGTTCAGTTCTAGGTCGCCGTTCTTCTTGCTCGGCGTACCGACGCAGATGAACGACACATCGCTCTCCAGAACGGCAGCAGCGACGTCGGTGGTGCCACGCAGGCGACCCTGACGCAGGCCCTGTTGCAGCAGTTCTTCCAGGCCCGGCTCGACGATGGGCGATTTGCCGTTGTTGATCAGGTCGATCTTGTTCGCGGAGATGTCCACGCCAATCACGTCGTGCCCCCGTGCCGACAAACAGCCGGCACAAACGGCACCTACATAACCCAAACCGAAGATACTGATTCGCATGGTATTCACCTCGTCCGTTCGATGCAGTTTCAAATACTGGCCTTTTGGCCAAAACTAGTCCGTGAACTTGCTTTATGCGGGTAGGCAAGTTCATTCAGGCATAAGTAGAAGGTGACGCCGGAATATGGCGCCAAGTGTGGGCCTTTATAGGGAAGTGGCCCTTCGATGTTGTCGCTGTGCCTAGCTTGAGGCCTCTGTTTCGGTGCTTTGCCGGGTGTCGCTGGTCTCCCTCTGAACTACATGAACTTTTCTCGAGGTGAAGTTGTCCGGCGAAAGTTAATTCGCTACCGAGCAGTTTCAGTCGTTGAAAAGTTGTGTATTGAAATCGGCTACGGGCTGTATGAGTAGTGGCTCTTTCGGATAGTTCCTACCGTTCGTCCTGAAGCTGAACTGAAGCTGAATGGTCAAGTTGATCGCAAGATGATGGCAACTTGCAAAATGCACGATGGCACATTGCAAGTTAGCGATTGCGAAACTATCGGATAACTAAGTAGCACAATAAGTTCTGTAGAAACTGCCGTTACGCTTAAACTGTGATGCCAAACAGGTTTTTGAGAATCAAACGCAACGGCGAAGGAATTTTTGCCAGGCGAAGCGCTCTGGCGCGGGCAGGCGGGAGGTGTAGGCGGGGGCTCGCGGCGGCGCAGCGAGCAAACCCATGCGGCATCCGATGAACGGTGCATGGGTTTGGCGGGTTGGGCGATCAGTCCTGCGGCTGGTCGCGCAGGAAAACCAGGCTGTCTGCCTTGGAATGTTCGGCCGAATAACGGTAGCCCTGGTAGTTGAAGTCCTTCAGGCCCTCGGGGTTGGTCAGGCGCTCCTTGATCACGTAGCGCGCCATCAGGCCGCGAGCCTTCTTGGCATAGAAGCTGATGATCTTGTACTGGCCGTTCTTCAGGTCCTTGAACTCGGTGTCGATGATGCGGGCGTTCAGGGCCTTGCGCTTGACCGCGCCGAAGTACTCGTTGGAAGCCAGGTTGAGTAGCACGTCATCGCCCTGGGCGGCCAGCGCTTCGTTGAGCCAGCCGCTGATGCGCTCGCCCCAGAAGGCGTACAGATCCTTGCCGCGGCCGTTGGCCAGCTTGGTGCCCATCTCCAGGCGATAGGCCTGCATCAGATCCAGCGGGCGCAGTACGCCATAAAGGCCTGAGAGCATGCGCAGGTGTGTCTGGGCGAAATCGAAGTCGTCTTCGGAGAAGTCCTCGGCATTCAGTCCGGTATAGACGTCCCCCTTGAACGCCAGCAGCGCCTGCTTGGCGTTGGACGGGTTGAACGGCCGCTGCCAGCTGCCGAAGCGTGCGGCGTTGAGGCCGGCGAGCTTGTCCGACAGGCCCATCAGCTCGGCGATCTGCGCCGGCGTGAAATCGCGCAGCTGCGCGATCAGCTCCTGGGCGTGGTCGAGGTGTTCGGGTTGGGTGAAGCGCGGGGTGGCGGGCGGGGTCTCGTAGTCGAGCGTCTTGGCCGGTGAAATCACCATCAGCATGTGCAAGGTCTCCAGAAAGCGTGACGGCGATTCTAGAGGCCGGGGATCGGCAAGACCACCTATCGGGGTGATTGAGAGGAACCGAGGCGCTGCTGTTATAGGAGCGAGCTCTGCTCGCGAAGCGGTTGCCAGCAATGAGCAGGGGCGAAGCGTTACCTGCACCTGATTGGCGCGACGTGCTGCAAGTGGGGGCGGGCAAGCGAAGCGGATTGGCGCGGGTAGGACTTCGGACTGTAACGGGCAGCCGGCGACACGCCAAGCGTTATCTGTCGCCCGTGCAAATAAACCTGCATGCCGAGAAAAAAACGTTTTTCTGTCATGTGAATTGGAGTAATAAAAAAGCAAGACCGCCGAAACCTGCAGACAGGTGGCGGCCATTGGCCCTCACCTTGCTTGCCACCTTTCGGCCCCGATCTGAAAAATCGGCGGTCTCTGTCCGGCGCAGCACCGCCCCTGGTATTGCGTCGCCTGGCTACTACAAGAAGGTGACCGAGTATGGATGACCACGGACGCTCCAAGCCCACCGCTCCAACCCTCTACGCCCTCGACACCAACGTCCTGATTCACGATCCCAACGCCTTGCTCAACTTCGAAGAACACCACGTCGCCATCCCGATGACGGTGTTGGAGGAACTCGACAAACTGAAATCCGGCAAGCATGGCGTCGCCGCCGAATGTCGCCAGGCCATCCGCCTGATCGATCAGATTCTCGCCGGTGCCGAACCCGAAGACGTGGAACTCGGCGTCCCCATCCAGCGTGGCAAGAGCGGCCCCTGCGGGCGTCTGTCCATCCTCATGAGCAAGCGCGCCGCCCCTGTCACCTGGCTGCCCGAGGACCTCAACGACAACAAGATCATCAACCAGCTGGTGGAGCTGAAAACCCGCAATCCCGGTCTGTCCGTGGTGCTGGTGACCAAGGACATCAACATGCGCCTGAAGGCGCGCGCCTGCGGTATCGACGCCGAGGACTACCACACCGACCAACTGGTCGACGACGTCTCGCTGCTGTCGAAGGGCTACCACGACCTGCCCGGCTCGTTCTGGGATCGCGTGAGCAAGGTCGATACCCGTCAGGACCACGGTCGTACCTGGCATCGCGTGCAGCTCACCGACAACCTGCCGGCGGTGCACATCAACGAGTTCATCCTCGATGAGCAGGGCTTCGTCGGCTGGATCAAGGCCATCAAGGGCGACGAGCTGGTGATCCTCGACATGCACCAGGAGCCGCTGCTGCATCAGGAAGCCTGGGGCCTGAAACCGCGTGACATCCACCAGGCGCTGGCGCTGTTCGCGTTGCTCGACCCGGACATCCACCTGGTCAACCTGTCCGGCGCTGCTGGCTCCGGCAAGACCATCCTGGCGCTGGCCGCGGCCATCGAGCAGACCATGGTCAGCAAGCGCTACCGGCGCATCATCGCCACCCGCAGCGTGCAGGGGCTGGATCAGGAGATCGGCTTCCTGCCCGGCACCGAGGCGGAGAAGATGGAGCCCTGGCTCGGCGCAATCACCGACAACCTCGAGGCGCTGCACATGGAGGACGAGAGCACCCACGGCAGCGTCGACTACATCCTGCAGAAGGTGCCGCTGCAGTTCAAATCCCTCAACTACATCCGCGGGCGCAGCTTCCAGCAGAGCCTGATCCTCATCGACGAGTGTCAGAACCTCACCCCGCACCAGATGAAAACCATCATCACCCGTGCCGGCAGCGGCTCGAAGGTGGTCTGTCTGGGCAACCTGGCGCAGATCGACACCCCCTACCTGTCAGCGCCCAGCTCGGGCCTGACCTACCTCACCGAACGCTTCAAGGACTTCCCCCACGGCGTTCATATCACCCTGCAAGGCGTACCGCGCTCGATCCTGGCGGAATACGCCGAAAGCCACATGTAACCCTCGGGCTGTGAAAACACCCGCGCCCCTGCTCGCAAGAGCCGGGGCGTTTTTGTCGGTATGCGCCGCGTTCTGTGGGAGCGGCTTCAGCCGCGATGATCGCGGATAAATCCGCTCCTATAGTTATGTCGCCGGATGCAGTCAGTAGCCCGGATGAAATCCGGGGATGTTTGCCGCCCTGGCCCCGGATTTCATCCGGGCTACGAAATCCTGACCTGCAGGTTTACAATCGACCGATTCCCGCCAGGAGCTGTCCCGTGCTGACCCACCTCGATTCCCAAGGCCGCGCGCATATGGTCGACGTCACCGACAAGGCGACCACCTTCCGCGAGGCCACCGCCGAAGCGCGCGTGCGCATGCTCCCCGCCACCCTGCAGATGATCGTCGCCGGCGAGCACCCCAAGGGCGACGTGTTCGCCGTGGCGCGCATCGCCGGCATCCAGGCGGCGAAGAAAACCAGCGATCTGATCCCCCTGTGCCACCCGCTGATGCTCACTGGCGTCAAGGTCGAGCTGAGCGCCGACGGCGATGACTGCGTGCATATCACCGCGCGTTGCAAACTGTCCGGGCAAACCGGTGTCGAGATGGAGGCACTGACTGCCGCCAGTGTCGCCGCGCTGACCCTCTATGACATGTGCAAGGCCGTGGATCGCGGCATGGTCATCGAGCAGGTGCGCCTGCTGGAGAAGCTCGGCGGCAAGAGCGGTCACTACAAGCTGGAGGAGCAAGCATGATCCGCGTGCAGTATTTCGCCCGCTACC
Organism: Ectopseudomonas guguanensis; assembly: GCF_900104265.1. Taxonomy (GTDB): domain Bacteria; phylum Pseudomonadota; class Gammaproteobacteria; order Pseudomonadales; family Pseudomonadaceae; genus Aquipseudomonas; species Aquipseudomonas guguanensis. The sequence continues at coordinate 50,522 of NZ_FNJJ01000002.1, read as the reverse complement.
GCGAAGCCCTGGGCCGTGACGACGAACAACTCAGCGGCGACTTCGCCACCCTCGACGACCTGCGTTTGCATCTGGTCGCCCGTGGCGGCGAATGGGAAGTGCTGGGCGAGCAGAACCTGATGTGCGCGCGCAATCAGGAACTGTGCAGCCTCGACGAGCCGCTGGCCGAAGGCGACGAAGTGGCCTTCTTCCCCACCGTCACCGGCGGCTGATATCCAGCCGTAGGATGGGCGTAGGGTGGGCTTCAGCCCACCATCAACCCACCAACCGACTCTGAAAACGCCCCATCAAACGAGACACCACCGCATGACCATCCGCGTCCAGCCCCAGCCCTTCGACCCCGGCACCGAGCTCAACGCCCTGCATGCCGCCAACCTCGGTATCGGTGCGGTGGTCACCTTCGTCGGCTACGTGCGTGACTTCAACGACGGCCGCGAAGTCGGCGGCATGTTTCTCGAACACTTCCCCGGCATGACCGAGAAGGCCCTGGCCAAGATCGCCGATGAGGCGCGCGAGCGCTGGCCGCTACTGGGCATCGAGATCATCCACCGCATCGGCCGCCTGGAGCCGGGCGAGCCCATCGTCTTCGTCGGCACCAGCAGCGCCCACCGCCAGGCGGCGTTCGACGCCTGCAACTTCATCATGGATTACCTGAAGACCCGCGCGCCGTTCTGGAAGAAGGAAGACACCGCCGAAGGCCCGCGCTGGGTCGAAGGCCGCTGCAGCGACCAGAGCGCCGCCGAGCGCTGGAAACGGTAGGGCGTCGTCGACCTTCCGCGAACCACGACGCCCCGGTGCGCATGGCGCACCCTACGATGTGCATGCAACCACGCGACCGTAGGATGCGCCGCGCGCACCAGCTTTGCGCAGCGCCGCGCCGAATGAATCGCGACACCCTCAATATCGCCCGGTGCGCATGGCGCGCCCTACGATGTGCATGCAACCACGCGACCGTAGGGTGCGCCGCGCGCACCGGCTTTGCACAACGCCGCGCCCGAACGAATCGCGACACCCTCAATATCGCTTGGTGCGCATGGCGCACCCTACGATGCGGCGTTCAACCACGCGACCCGTAGGGTGCGCCGCGCGCACCAGCTTTGCGCAGCGCCGCGCCGAATGAATCGCGACACCCTCACTATCGCCCGGTGCGCAT